>CAJTPD010000001.1 GCA_910578105.1 uncultured Odoribacter sp.
ACTCTAGTACGAGAGGACCGGGTTGGACATACCTCTGGTGAATCAGTTGTGTCGCCAGATGCACTGCTGAGTAGCTATGTATGGATTGGATAAGCGCTGAAAGCATCTAAGCGCGAAGCCAGCTTCAAGATGAGATATCCTTTCAGGGTCGTTCGAGATGAGAACGTGGATAGGTTGCAGGTGTACAGTCGGTGACGGCATAGCCGAGCAATACTAATAACCCGAAAGTTTACTTGTTTGTGGATGTATATTTTTCTGATGTTTCCGGGTTCATGTCAATCCAATGACAGGTAATCCTATAGTTGGGTGATACAAGATATTAAAAGGTGTTTATAACGTGGGGGATCCACCTCTAACCATTCCGAACAGAGAAGTTAAGCCCCAGAGTGCCGATGGTACTGCCTTTTGGTGGGAGAGTAGGTAGACGCCGAATTCCGAAAGAGTCTCAAGTGATTGAGGCTCTTTTTTTATTGACAGGATTAATTGTTTATTGATTATATATGATCAATCTTTTGTATTAAATGTTATGCAATATATATCAAAGTATCAATCGCCTTTGGGGAAGATAACAATTGCAGCGTGTGAGAATTATTTGACAGGCTTGTGGTTTGATGGGCAGAAGTATTTTGCCAGTACATTGCCGATTGAATTCAAAGAGAAGAAATTGCCTATATTTGAACAAACGAAAGAATGGCTGGAGTGTTATTTTTCAGGCCGGATTCCTGATTTTTTGCCAGCACTTCGTTTGGAGGGTACGCCGTTCCGATTAGCTGTATGGGAAATATTGAGAGGTATACCATATGGTGAAGTGATTACTTATAAGGATATTGCAAAAGAAATTGAAGGAAAGATAGGGCGAAAGATGTCGGCTCAGGCTGTGGGAGGTGCGGTGGGCCATAATCCTGTGAGTATCATTGTTCCTTGTCACCGGGTGGTTAGTTGTAATGGAAGTCTGACCGGGTATGCAGGAGGGATTGCCAGAAAGCTCAGTTTGCTCACTTTAGAGGGAGCTGACGTAACTAAATTCTTTATTCCTGCTCAAGGAACTGCGTTGTAGTCGAAAGTGTTTATCAGAGTAGACAATTTTAGGTTACCGGAAAATAATAGGTCTGTTCTATTACTCTTTGAGTAAAGGGAGTAATTTTTTCAGGAAATAGATTGAAGCGATGATGGCAATAGTTCCTCCGGCGTAACCAATGTCGGAAATGGATAAATCTGAGCAAACAATTCCGCCAATCAAAGCACCACTGCCAATACCTGCATTGTAAATGCCTGAATAGACAGACATGGCTATTGCCGTAGCCTGTGGTGCGATCCGGATGATTTGGGACTGGAAGGCAAGGTTAAATAAAGTAATTGCCAATCCCCAGAATATACAAAGTGTTATTACCGTGTAGGCATTGAAAGCAGAAACGTTGAGTAAAAGCAGGATGACAGTAATTCCTTCAATAGCGAAGCATATGAAGAGGTTGGAATTCCGGTCATAGTAACGTGAAAATAGTACGCTGCCGAGTATTCCTATTAATCCGAACAGCATTAGTACCAAGGTGATCCAGCTATCACTTAGTCCGGCAATCTGGCTCAAAAATGGTTCAATGTAACTATAAGCGGTGTAATGGGCTGTAATCAGGAGCAAAGTGAGAATAAATACGCCCATCAGTGCCGGTTTTTCTAAAAATGAGGGTAATTCACGTAAAGAGATGGAATTTTGTCCGGATACTTTTGGAAATATCCAGACAAGTAGTAAGAGGACGACAGAAGCTGCTACAGCAATATAAAAGAATGTTGCTCGCCAACCCACGTGCAGTCCGATAATTCGTCCTATAGGTAATCCGATAATCATAGCGATGGAGGTGCCTGTGATCAACAGACTCAATGCCACGGAGCGTTGTCCGTTAGGGGCTACTTGTACTGCCAGGGGAGAGGCAATACTCCAGAATATAGCATGTGAACAGGCAACTCCTATACGCGAAATCATCAGAAGTAAATAAGTATTTGCAATAGCTGATAACAGATGGCTGGCAATGAACAATCCGATGACCATGAATAATAATTTGCAATATTTCAATTTTGACAAAAGCATCATCAAGGGGAGTGAAACCAGTGCAACTACCCAGGCGTAAATAGTAATCAGCAATCCTGCATGTGCTTCGCTAATTTGAAAATCAGTTGCAATATCGCTGAGTAAACCAATGGGGACGAATTCTGAGGTATTGAATACGAAAGCTGAAAAAGTCAGTCCGATTACAGGTAACCAGGATTTTACCTGAGCTTTGTTACCGCCTTTTTGATTTTTCATTGTTGTTAATCATTATGTGTGTGCAAAATAAGAAATAATTTTAATATTTTGTGCAGGAATGTTGTTTGAAAAACGGATGTTTTGATTTATGAAAACTTTTATTTTGAAAACGTAATTACAGTTCATGTTTGAGCATCTTTGATAAACTATTCCTATTTTATGTGTAGGTTTCTGGAAGGAGAATATTTTTTGGACTGCCAGGTAACAGAAAGCATGTTGTTTGCGTATACACATATAAAATACGACGCTATGGAGTATGAGGTTAGACATAATGAGGGAAAGCATCGCTTTGAAGCTAGTGAAAACGGGCATATGGCTTTGGTTGAATATCAGATATTGGACCGGGGACTGATGAATATTTATCATACGGAAGTACCTGATTCAATAGAAGGTTTAGGGGTGGGTTCGGCTTTGATGAGAGAAGCTTTGGCATTTGCCCGGAAAAATCATTATAAGGTGTTGCCTACTTGTTCTTTTGCGCAAGTTTATGTGGGTATGCATCCTAATTATCAGGATATGTTAGTTTGAATTTTTTGATTCCTTCGGATGAAGGAAACATCTTAGTAAAGATTTTTGCAGTAAGATTATAGTTTGTAAAATATTTTAGTATTAGCTTTTTATTTTCTATTTATGAAGTAAAAACTTTGTATATTTACCTCCAGGTTTTGTAAATATAGAAAGGTGCTATGAAGAAAACGGTCTTATTGTTATTTATTTTTTCTTGGTGTTTTATTTTTTCAGTTTGTGCGTCGGATACGGTTCGTATACGGGAGACGCAGATTCCTGTTTTATTGGAACGAAAAGATAATGTGTTATTTTATTTGCGTGTGGACGGGAGAACTGGAGAAACGTTGAATGAAATAAAGCTGAAATTTGGTGAAGGTGTGAATTTATCGGAAATTCAGGCTGTGAAATTGTATTATAGTGGAACAAAACGGCTTAAACCTACTGAAAGAAATATCACCAGAGTTGAGACCTATATTTCTTCTCATTCTCCGGGGAAGACATTGTCAGCCAACCCTTCCTATTCTATATTAAAGTCTGTTGTGAATAAACCTCAACGGGAGGTTGTTCTAAAAAGTGACCAGCTTTTGTTTGAGGGACCGAATTTTTATTGGATTAGTTTGCAGATGAAATCCAAGGCTTCTCTTTTTGCTAAGATTACGGCTACTATAGAGGAGATAAAGGTGAATCGGGAAAGAGTACCATTGATGTATTTATCTGCGAGAGGTATTGAGCATCGAGTGGGGGTAGGTGTACGCCATGCCGGAGATGACGGTTCTGCTTCTTTCCGCATACCGGGTTTAGTGACTTCCAATAAAGGTACATTGTTAGGTGTATATGATGTGCGGTATAATAACAGTAGTGATTTACAGGAGCGGATCGATATCGGTTTGAGTCGTAGTGTTGACGGGGGAAAAACTTGGGAGAAAATGCGCATTCCGATGACTTTTGGTGAAACCGGTGGTTTGCCGATGGGACAGAATGGAGTAGGTGATCCGGCTATATTGGTAGATACAAAGACGAATCATATCTGGATTGTTGCGGCTTGGACGCACGGGATAGGAGGTCAACGGGCATGGGGTGCTTCGGGACAAGGCATGGATATGAAGCATACGGCTCAGTTGATGATGGTGAAAAGTGAGGATGATGGAAAAACTTGGTCGGAACCGATAAATGTGACAGAGCAACTGAAAGATCCTTCATGGTTTTTTTTGTTGCAAGGTCCTGGACGGGGAATTACTATGGAGGACGGAACTTTGGTATTTGCAATGCAGTACATTGGGGCAGACCGTGTTCCTAATGCCGGAATTATGTATAGTAAAGATGGTGGCAAAACCTGGAAATTGCATAATCATGCCCGGACGAATACAACAGAGGCTCAGGTAGCGGAAATAGAGCCGGGAATATTGATGCTGAATATGCGGGATAACCGGGGAGGTAGCCGTGCTGTGTCCATAACCAAGGATTTGGGAAAAGTCTGGGCGGAACATCCTTCTTCCAGAAAAGCTTTGCAGGAACCGGTTTGTATGGCTAGTCTGATTTGTGTAAAAGCTAAGGATAATGTGTTGGAAAAAGATATTCTTCTTTTTTCTAATCCGAATACCTGCAACGGGCGTCATCATATCACCATCAAAGCGAGTCTTGACGGAGGTCTGACTTGGTTGCCGGAACATCAGGTATTGCTGGATGCTGAAGATGGCTGGGGGTATTCCTGTCTGACTATGGTTGATGAGGAAACAGTCGGTATTTTATATGAGAGTAGTGTGGCACATATGACCTTTCAGGCAGTGAAGTTAAGGGATATTGTTCGTTAAGGAGCAAAGGTTTAATGTGGTGTGTTTTATGATAAAGATTATTATTGCTTGTTTTTGTTGTTTGTTGGTATTTTGCTCTCAGGGGGCTCCCAAAAATCAACTTTTGCCGCAACCACAAAGATGTATTTTTAATGGAACAGAGTTTGTTGTCGGAGAAGTCCGGATACAGACTCCTGTATTGGC
The DNA here is from genome assembly GCA_910578105.1 of uncultured Odoribacter sp. Classification (GTDB taxonomy): domain Bacteria; phylum Bacteroidota; class Bacteroidia; order Bacteroidales; family Marinifilaceae; genus Odoribacter. The sequence continues at coordinate 4,801 of CAJTPD010000001.1, forward strand.
ACGGGAGTGGAAAGAGTTGTGGAAAGAGTTGGGAGGTGAGGTTAAGCAACAGACCGATATTGCTATTGTTGTTGAGTTGGTGTCAGAATTGGAAGGAATTCCTTTAAACCGGAATGAAGCGTACCGTCTGAAAGTAACTTCGCACAAAATAACAGTCGAGGCAGAAACGGAACGGGGGGTATATTGGGCTTTGCAAACGTTGCGACAGTTGGCAGAAAAAACAGGTTGCCGGACTGTTATTCGTGGGTGTGATATTACGGACTGGCCTTCTTTCCGGGTTCGTGGTTTTATGCAGGATGTTGGCCGGACTTATATTTCGATGGAAGAGTTGAAACGTGAGATAGCTATTCTTTCCTGTTTTAAGATTAATGTTTTTCATTGGCATTTGACAGAGAATCAGGCCTGGCGTTTGGAAAGTAAAATCTTTCCAGTGCTGAATGATAGTGTGAATATGACACGTTTTCCGGGAAAATATTATACATTGGAGGAGGCCAGAGAATTAGTTGCTTTTTGTAAAGCTCACCAGGTACTTCTTATTCCTGAGTTTGATATGCCTGGGCATAGTGCTGCTTTTGTCCGTGCTTTCCGGCATGATATGCAAAGTGCGGAGGGTATGGAGATTTTGAAATTATTAATGGATGAAGTGTGTGAAACTTTTGATGTTCCCTATATTCATATAGGTACGGATGAGGTTTCTTTTACCAATAAGTCTTTCGTTCCGGAAATGGTTGCTTATATCCGTGCGAAAGGTAAGAAAGTGATTTCCTGGAATCCCGGATGGCACTATCAACCGGGTGAAGTGGATATGACTCATTTGTGGAGTTACCGGGGAAAAGCTCAGCGAGGGATTCCGGCTATTGACTCCCGGTTTCATTATTTGAATCACTTTGATACTTTCGGTGATATTGTTGCTTTGTACAACAGTCGTATTTATAATGCTGATGTCGGTAGTGAGGATTTGGCCGGAGTCATTCTGGCTGTATGGAACGATCGTTTAGTGGCAGATGAAGAGGAAAATATTCGTCAAAATAATTTTTATCCGAATATGCTGGCTGTGGCGGAACGTTCCTGGTGCGGAGGGGGGACAGAGTATTTTGATGGCAACGGAGTGATTCTTCCGGCTGAGAATACTCCTGAATTTAAGGCATTTGTTGATTTTGAGCGAAGAATGCTTTGGCATAAAGAGCATAGTTTTAAAGGTTTCCCCTTCGCGTATGTCCGGCAGACCAATGTGAAATGGAGGATAACCGATGCTTTTCCAAATGGGGGGGATTTGGAAAAGAAATTTCCACCGGAACATGAATTGGCAGAGAGTTACAATTATGGCGGGGAAGTGTATTTTACCCGTCCGGTTACAGGAGCCGGTATTTATTTGCGGCATGTATGGGGAACGCTGGTTCCTGCTTTTTATAAATATCCTGAAGAGGAGCATACAGCTTATGCATATACATGGGTATATTCTCCTAAAAAACAGGAAGTTGGCATGTGGGTAGAGTTTCAGAACTATGGACGTTCGGAAATGGATTTAGCTCCGTTGCCGGGGAAATGGGATTATAAGGGGAGCCGGATATGGCTGAATGATTGTGAGATTCTGCCACCTGTATGGACTGCTATCCATCGTCAAAGAAGCAATGAAATTGCATTGGGGAATGAGAATTGCGTTGTGCGCGATCCGATGTCCGTAACTTTGAACCGGGGGTGGAATAAAGTATTATTGAAACTTCCGGTGGGCAAATTTTCTGTACCGGAAGTTCGGTTAGTAAAGTGGATGTTTACAGTTGTTTTTGTTACACTGGATGGCGAAAAAGCAGTGGACGGATTGATTTATTCGCCGGAAAAAATGAAATGACATGTGAATTGTTCAATGTGTACGGGAGGAAAATAGTATGAGATAATGAATTGAATGATATGAAACGGATTATTTTATTGGGAGTGGTGGTGTGTTTGTGGCAGGAAGTTGTGTTTGCACAGAAATATTCTGCCTTTTATTATCAACGGGCTACTTTGTTTGAAGAGTTGCCTGTTACTTCGAAGGACATTATTTTTTTGGGGAATAGCATAACTAATGGTGGTGAATGGAGTGAATTACTGGGTAATAAATATGTGAAAAACCGGGGGATTAGCGGAGATGTCTGTATGGGTGTTTATGAGCGTTTAAATTCTATTTTAAAGGGAAAGCCTGCCAAAATATTTTTATTAATCGGTATTAATGATGTGAGCCGGGGTACTTCTGCTGATACTATTGTGAATCAAATTGCGAGGATAACCCGAAAAATTAAGGAAGATTCTCCGAAAACAAAGTTATATTTGCAAAGCATATTACCTGTTACCGATTATTATAAGTTGTTTGGCAGCCATACCAAACATTGGAAAATAATAGGGGAGATTAATAAAAAATTGTTGGTTTTAGCTAGTCAGGAAAACGTAACTTATATTGATCTTTATTCTCATTTTGTTGAGCCGGTTACCGGTAAAATGAGAACGGAATATTCAAATGACGGGCTTCATTTGTTGGGGAAAGGCTATAAACTGTGGGTGGAAATAATAAGACCTTATGTATTGAAAAAATGAAAAAAATATTTTTGTGTTGGTTATTGTTGTGGAATGGTGTGATTTATGGGCAACGTGATGTCGAGGTTGTGTCTTTAAATGGGAATTGGTATTTTTCCAAAGCTGGGACAGAGGAGTGGTTGACGGCGGAAGTGCCCGGAACCGTTCATCAGGATTTGCTCCGTCATGGGATGTTACCGAATCCTTTTTATGGAAAGAATGAGGAAAGAATTCAATGGGTTGAGGAGGAAGATTGGGAATATAAGACCACGTTTGTTGTGACGGCAGAACAATTGAAGCGGGATGCTGCAATTCTTTTTTTCGAAGGACTTGATACTTATGCAGACGTTTATCTTAACGGGGCTCTGCTTTTTAGGTCGGATAATATGTTTACCGGATATAAGCATTCTGTAAAGCAATTGCTTCGGGAAGGAAAAAACTATTTGCATATTTATTTTCGTTCGCCTATCCGGCAAACGTTACCGCAGTGGCGTTCCAACGGATTTGACTATCCGGCTGATAATGATCACCGGGCAGAGCGATTGAGTGTATTTACCCGTAAAGCTCCTTATAGTTACGGATGGGATTGGGGTATACGGATGGTGACAAGCGGTGTATGGCGGCCTGTATCTTTATATTTTCAGGATGTGGTTTCTGTGGAAGATTATTATGTCCGGCAATTGACTGTTTCTAAGGAACTGGCAAAATTGGCTGTTGAGTTGGAATTAAAAAATCTGACTCCGGAATTCCGGAAAGTCTTAGTTACTGTTTCCTGGGCTTTGCCTGGAGGTGAAAAAAAGTTGATAGAAGAAGAGGTGCAATTAAATGCCGGGTTAACTCATTTGGTTGTTCCTGTTGAGATTCCGGCTCCTGAGCTTTGGATGCCTAATGGATGGGGAAAACCGGTATTATATGATTTTGAAGTGGCAGTATTTGACCAGAAACAGGTTGTTGCCCGGAAAAATCAACGGATTGGTTTACGTACTGTGCGTGTGGTAAAAGAAAAGGATATAGAGGGGGAATCATTTTATTTTGAAGTAAATGGTATTCCTATGTTTGCAAAGGGGGCTAATTATATTCCTTCTGATGCAATGTTGCCTGCTGTAACGACTGAGCGTTACCGGACTTTATTTAAGGATATTAAAGAGGCAAATATGAACATGCTCCGTGTGTGGGGAGGGGGTGTTTATGAAGATGACCGTTTTTATGATTTGGCTGATGAGAATGGCATTCTGATTTGGCAGGATTTTATGTTTGCCTGTACAACCTATCCGCATGATCCTGTTTTTTTGTCCCGAGTGGAAGCTGAGGCTGAGTACAATATCCGTCGTTTGCGTAATCATGCTTGTCTGGCTATGTGGTGTGGGAACAATGAGATTTTGGAGGGGTTAAAATATTGGGGATGGAGTAAAAAATATACCCCTGAAGTGTATAAAAGTATGAATGAAGGATACAAATTACTTTTTCAGAAGTTATTACCTTCTCTGGTGGAGAAATGGGATAATGATCGTTTTTATATGCATGGTTCTCCTTATTTTGCCAATTGGGGAAGGCCGGAAAGCTGGAAGGTTGCTGATAGCCATAACTGGGGGGTATGGTATGGCAGAAAACCTTTTAGCAGTCTGGATGAGGAAATTCCCCGTTTTATGAGTGAATTTGGTTTTCAATCGTTTCCGGAAATGAAGACTATTGCCACTTTCGCTGCTCCTGAAGATTATCAGGTAAAATCGGAAGTTATGAATGCTCATCAGAAAAGCAGTATCGGAAATGATTTGATATTGACTTACATGAAAAGGGATTATGTGGTTCCTCAGAAATTTGAAGATTTTGTATATGTTGGTTTGGTGATGCAGGGATGGGGGATGCGCCGGGGATTTGAAGCACATCGGCGTAATCGTCCTTATTGTATGGGTTCCCTTTACTGGCAATTGAATGATAGCTGGCCGGTAGTATCTTGGTCCGGTCTGGATTATTACGGGAATTGGAAAGCTCTTCATTATCAGGCAAAACGGGCTTTTGCCCCTTTGTTAGTGGATGTTGTGCAGGAAGAAGAAACATTTCAGGTCTGGCTGATGTCTGACAAGTTGGAAGATATGGATGCATTGACGCTTGAAATGCAGTTGACTGATTTTCATGGGAGACAACTGAAAAAAGAAAAGCACCAGGTTAAAGTTCCGGCTAACAGTTCTGTTCTGGTGCTGGAACAAAAGTTGGCAGATTGGGTGGTTCCTTCACAATGCGGCCAATGTTATCTTTTGTTGACTTTAAAGGATAAAACAGGAGAAAAATTATTTGAAGAGTCCCATTTTTTTAATGCACCGAGGGATTTGGATTTGCCTGATGTTTCTGTCATTCCGAAAATAAAAACCATGGATGGTGTGTGTGAGGTGACTTTGAAGTCTTCAGGATTAGCTAAGGATGTTTTTATTGAAATACCTATTCATGGTGCGCGTTTTAGTGATAATTTCTTTGATTTATTGCCTGGAGTCGCCCGTAAGATTGTGATTAGTTCTCCATTTATTAAAAAAGGGCAAGACTTAGATGTGAAGATAAAACATTTGCGAAGTATTTATGAATGAGAATGGTTGCGTAAAATTCTATAATTTAAAATAAAAGTGTGATTATGAAAAGAGTATTTAGTAATATCGGAATATTCATTCTGATGGGACTTGCAGTTGCCTGTTCTTCGGAACAGAAAACTGCGGATTACCGTGTTGTGCCATTACCTCAGGAGATTACTGCTATTGACGGCGTTTCTTTTGTCTTGGATAATAATGTCCGGATTTTGTATCCCGAAGGAAATGCAGATATGCAACGTAATGCTGAATTTTTGGCTCAATATATTAAGGAGTCAACGGGGAAGAATTTGACAGTGCAGTCAGGTACTGAAGGTGATAAAGCTATAGTATTGGGTCTTGGACTGAAATCCGGAAACCCGGAAGCTTATCAGTTGAAAGTGTCGGATAAAGGGGTTTCTATTACTGCTCCAACCGAAGCAGGTGTTTTTTATGGAGTGCAAACATTGCGCAAGTCTCTGCCTGTTGCAAAAAATGCGAAAATAGTTTTGCCTCAGGTGGTTATCAGTGATTTTCCCCGTTTTCCGTATCGTGGAATGATGCTTGATGTAAGTCGTCATTTTTTTTCTTTGGATTCAGTTAAACGTTATATTGATTTGCTGGCTTTGCACAATATTAACCGTTTTCATTGGCATATAACTGATGATCAGGGATGGAGAATTGAAATTAAAAAGTATCCGGAATTGACACAAACCGGATCTGTACGTAAAGAAACAGTGATTGGGCACAATACAGGTAAGTATGATGGAAAACCTTACGGAGGATTTTATACCCAGGATGAAGCTAAGGAAATAGTTGCTTATGCAAAGGATCGTTATATTACTGTTATTCCGGAAATAGATATGCCGGGACATATGCTGGGGGCATTGTCGGCTTTTCCAGATATGGGATGTACCGGAGGACCGTATGAGGTGTGGCCTATGTGGGGAGTTTCTGAGGAAGTGTTGTGTGCAGGAAATCCCAAAACGTTGGAGTTTGTTAAAGATGTTATGAGTGAGTTGTTGGAAATATTTCCTTCTGAATATATTCATGTGGGAGGAGATGAGTGTCCAAAAATACGTTGGCAAAAATGTCCGAAGTGTCAAGCTAAAATAAGAGAATTAAAACTGAAAGCTGACAAGCAACATTCTTCTGAAGAAAGATTGCAAAGCTATTTTATTTCTGAAGTGGAAAAATTTCTGAATGCCCATGGACGTCAGATTATAGGTTGGGATGAAATTCTGGAAGGAGGAGTTGCGCCTAATGCTACTGTTATGGCATGGCGCGGTGTTGGTGAAGGAATAAAAGCTGTGAAATTGAAACATGATGCTATCATGGTGCCGACTACTTATCTGTATTTTGATTATTATCAGGCTAAAGACAGAGAACAGGAGCCGATGGCTATCGGAGGTTATGTTCCTCTTGAGAAAGTATATAGTTTTGATCCGGTTCCGGAAAGTCTGACTCCGGATGAAGCCAAACATATTATCGGAACTCAGGCAAACTTGTGGACTGAATATATCCGGACTTTCCGTCATGTGGAATATATGGTATTACCGCGTATGGATGCTTTGTCCGAGGTGCAATGGGTACAGCCTGACCGGAAAGATTATGAGGATTTTCTGAAGCGAATCTCCAAGATGTTTGATATTTATGATATTTACAATTATAATTACGCCAGACATTTGTTTGATATTAGTGGTGATTTTATGCCTAATACAAAAGAAGGAACATTGGATGTGACTTTGAGTACCCTTGGAAAGGCAGATATTTATTATACTTTGGATGGAACAGAACCGACAGTTCATTCTCCGAAATATACAACACCTTTAAAAATAAAAGGGAATTGTACGTTGAAAGCGTTTGCTGTACGTTCTGCAGGAAATAGCCGGGTATTTACAGAGAAGATCAATTTGAATAAAGCAACTTTGAAATCTGTTACTTTATTACAGCCTTCACATAAGCAGTACACTTTTAAAGGTGCTCCTATGCTGGTGGATGGTTTACAGGGTAATTCCAATTATAAAACCGGTCGTTGGATTGCTTTTTATGGAAATGATATGGAAGCGGTGGTGGATATGCAGCAACCTACAGAGATTTCAAGTGCTGAGATTGCTGTTTGCGTGGAAAAAGGGGATTGGATTTTTGATGCCCGTGGGTTTGCTGTTGAAATATCTGAAGATGGTAATAACTATATCCGGATTGCGGCTGAGAATTATCCTGCGATGAAGAAAGAGGCTCGTAACGGAGTATTTAACCATAAACTGACATTTGAGCCAGTAAAAGCCCGTTATGTAAAGGTGATTGCTAACTCTGAGCGTCAGATCCCGGAATGGCATGGCGGTAAAGGAAATTTAGGATTTTTATTTGTTGATGAAATTGTGCTGAATTAATATTTCTGCAGGGAATACATAGGGATTGTAATTTTGCAGCCTTATTAATTCACAATCATTAGAAGTAGGATGTGATGCTTCTATGATAACTGTGTTTTTTAGATATAACAAAACCCCGAAAGTTAGACAAAAACTTTCGGGGTTCATGTTATTTATCCGGAATTATAGTTTTAAGGAAGGTAACTATATACATCCTTACAGTAAATTATTGTAATTAAATATTTGATTTATATATAATTATGGCATCTATATACAAGTTTACCGGAGGTAAGCACCTAAAGTCCTGTATTCGAAAAGCACAGGATTGTTCACATTATCTTAAAGTAAATTGACTTTTAACTGAATAAAGCAATAGAATCAATACCCTGCATATCCAATACCCGCATTTCTTTTTTTTGTATAAAATGCCATAAGATGTGGAATATTTTATATCTTTATGATCAACCAAAGGGTTGACAATTCAAAATTTTCTGTCTCGGAGAAATGAATAGCAAACAATATATACCGAACGTTTTTCGATGCAGCATATTATGCCAATTGATTATCAATAGTTTACAGATTAAAAGATAGACTGCTCGAAAATTTACTTGTTTTTTCGTCAAAAATCGAAGATTTAACACTTTTCTTCGTTGCCTGTCTCAAAACAGAGGGAAAATGGAGAAAATCGCTCTCTTTCGCCCCGAAACCTTCGCTTCGCAAAGATAAGGCATATCGGTGATAATTTCACCGATTGGGGCTGCAAAATTAGAGATGAATTCACGGATTTTTGGGTCGGTTTTTATGGATTGGCAAGGGCGAATATTGCTTTGCTTTTTGGTCCGGTTTCTATGATTCTTTTGCAGCCAAAAGAGAAAGTCAGTAGGTCTGTTCGGCTTTGGCGAAGCCGCCTCTTTTTCTCCCTCTGTTAGCTTTACTTTAATGCACGTATATATAAATACGGAGATAAAGTAAAGTTTTCGGTGATTTGCATCGGCAAATAGATTGTTTAAATCATTGATGAGTAAGTTAGGGTATTTACGTATCAGATATTGGTACAATGTATCAGAATTTTATCTCTTTTTGCAACAGGTCAAGGAATTTTGCAGCATGCATGCCATCCATTTGTGTGTGGTGGAATTGGAATGATATAGTCAGAGTTGTTTTAAACAGGCTTTTCCTGTATTTACTCCAAATTATGAACGGATTGTTGAAAATGCCGCTAAACATTCCCACTGCTCCATCTATGTCATATTGAGCAAGGGCAGAGGTACCGATAACCATGCTTTGGGGCAGATCGTGATTTCTGCAATTTTCAGAAACCCAACGGGTGAGTCGTAGATAGTCCTTGTTAAATGTCGCCAAGTCTTTTGAAAAAGGAATATCACATGAGCTTACTTCTCCTGCTTTGTTGGCTACTATTGTATTGACGGCGATAGTATCGTATTGAATTAATTTTTTTCCTACGGGGAGTAGGTAAAATTCTTTTATTTGGCTTGCAGCTCGTCCGATGCACCAGCACATCAGCATATTGAATTTTAATTTTTTCTTATGGTTTAAACGCACAAGATGCGACACGTCAAGTGTCTTGAAAAATGTCACCATGGGCAGGGGAGCTTTCATCCACATTTCAAATGCATATGCCCGGGTTGTTTCTTTGGGATTTACTTCTTTCATTTTTTGTAAATTTAATATTTGTAAGGAGCTTGGGAAGCAAGTTGGCAAACGGTAGGTTTGCTATACAAAATATTATATGTTTCACCAATCAAGGAGGACAAAATTGAGAATAAACTCCTCTTTATTTGTGTTTGGCGAAGTTAAATCTCTTGATTTGTTTGTTGAGACTTTAATTTACTTATCAAAAATGTGAAAAACTTTTGTTATTGAATAGGTAGAAATGCTTATTAATTGAATAAACCTATTTAATTTCCGTGTTTAGAATGTAATTTCAGGCGCATTAACCGAAGGTCTTCTTCTGCGTAATCTCCTTCAAATTCATCAAATGCTTCGGAGATATTGTCTGAGGAAGCTTCCATGAAATAATCCATAATTTCTTGCTGTTGGTCGTCGTCTAAAATTTTGTTGATATAGTAATCAATCATAAGTTTTGTACCGGAAAAAACAATAGCTTCCATTTCTTTAATAAGTTCGTCATAGGATAGCCCTAAAGCGGAAGCGATGTCTTCCAAATCGATTTGACGGTCGATGTTCTGAATAATGTATACTTTGAATTTGGATTTATTGGCCACAGTTTTCACTACCATATCTTGGGCCCGTTCTATCTCATTGTCTTCAACGTATTGTTTGATGACTTCTACGAATTCTTTGCCATATTTTTGGGCTTTACCGGCACCTACACCTTGTATATTGGCCAATTCTTCCACTGTAACTGGGTAATTCGTACACATATCTTCCAAAGAAGGGTCCTGGAAGATGACATAAGGTGGCAAATTATTAGTTTTGGCTATTTTTTTACGCAGGTCCTTTAATATAGCAAATAAAGTGCTATCAAGTGCAGATACTCCTCCTTTTTCCTGTATTTTTTCTTCTTCTTCGTTTCCTTCAAAATTGTGATCTTCCATCAGCATAAAACTTTTAGGTTCGTCCAAAAATTTCTGACCTTCATTTGTTAATTTTATAACTCCGTATTGCTCAATGTCTTTTTCAATGAAACAACTGACCAATGCGCGACGGTAAACCATGGTCCAGAACTGGCGGCTTTTTTCTGATCCGGCTCCAAATAATTCCAGTTTATCGTGTTTGTATGATTTAATAGCGGAATCTGCTTCACCTATCAGGATATTTACCAGATGTTCGATTTTGAATTTTTCTTTTACATCATTGACTAACTGCAAAGCATCAATCATGTAATCTGCTCCTTCAAACTCTTTCTTTGGATACAAGCAATTGTCACAACAACTGCAAGTATCTTCCTCGTAAGATTCACCAAAATAGTGCAACAGGACCTTGCGGCGGCAAAGAGAAGTTTCTGCATAAGCAACAGTTTCCATCAACAGTTGTTTACCGATTTCTTGTTCTGCAATAGGTTTCCCTTGCATAAATTTTTCCAATTTTTGGATATCTTTGAAACTATAATAAGTCAGGCAAATTCCTTCTCCTCCGTCACGTCCCGCACGTCCTGTCTCTTGGTAGTATCCTTCCAGGCTTTTCGGAATATCATAGTGAATAACAAAACGTACATCTGGTTTATCAATACCCATACCAAAAGCAATAGTAGCAACGATTACGTCTACCTCTTCCATCAAGAACTTATCTTGATTGGCACTTCGAGTAGATGCATCCATTCCTGCATGATAAGGGGCAGCCTTTATACCGTTAATACAAAGAACTTCAGCAAGTTCTTCAACTTTTTTACGGCTCAGGCAGTAAATAATTCCGGATTTACCTTCGTGATTTTTGATGAACTTGATAATATCTTTGGTTACATCTCCTTGTTTAGGCCGTACTTCATAATATAAATTGGTACGGTTAAAAGAAGATTTGAAGATTTGTGCGTCCATCATATCCAGATTTTTCTGGATATCATTTTGTACTTTAGGGGTTGCTGTAGCTGTTAGTGCAATAATCGGTGCTTTCCCGATTTCTTCAACAATGGGTCTTATTTTCCGGTATTCTGTCCGGAAATCATGTCCCCATTCAGAAATACAATGAGCTTCATCAACAGCGAAAAAAGAAATTTTTATTTTTTTCAAAAATTCTACGTTACTGTCTTTTGTTAAAGATTCCGGAGCTACATAGAGCATTTTTGTTTTGCCGCTGAGGATATCTTCTTTCACATTCAGAATCTCGTTTTTAGTTAATGAGGAGTTGAGAAAGTGAGCGATACCTTCGGCTTCTGAAAATGAACGCATTGCGTCTACCTGATTTTTCATTAAGGCGATCAGGGGTGAAATAATAATTGCTGTGCCATTTAATAGCAATGCGGGTAATTGGTAACATAAAGATTTTCCGCCACCAGTAGGCATTAATACAAAAGTATTATTTCCTGCCAATACATTTCTGATAATGGCTTCTTGATTTCCTTTAAAATGATCGAAACCAAAATACTCTTTCAATTTTGCGTGTAAATCAATCTGCAATCCCATTGTATTATTAATATTTTCGCACACCTTTTTTTCAAGGAGTTGCAAATTTATAACTTAATTCGAATGAACAAACAAAATGGCATAATAAATGTTGTTACTGCCCGGGCAAATAAATGGTAAAAATTAATACTTTTGCCCTTAGTAAAGTTATAGTAAAAAATTTTTGTGACAATGTATTTTCTGAATTTTTTGGCATGAATATTGTTTTTTAATTTCATAAACTATTGAAAATGTTTTAAATAAATAAATCAAATGATTGATATAAAGAGGATTGCCAGACAAGTAATTACTGATGAGGCTAAAGCAATACAGGGGTTGGCTGATTTTATAGATGATGATTTTGAAAAGGTTGTCAATCTGATATACAAAAGTACGGGAAGGGTGATTGTGACTGGCATTGGAAAAAGTGCCATTATTGCTCAAAAAATAGTGGCAACCTTAAATTCTACGGGAACACCTTCAGTTTTCATGCATGCTGCAGATGCTATACATGGGGATTTGGGTATGATTTGTCATGATGATGTTGTTATTTGTATATCTAAAAGTGGGAATACTCCGGAAATAAAAGTACTTATTCCTTTGATTCGTAATATTGGTAATGAACAAATTGTTGCCATGGTGTCAAATACGGATTCTTTTTTGGCTCAGAATGCTGCTTATGTTTTGAAAGCTCAGGTAGAGCGTGAGGCTTGTCCTAATAATTTGGCACCAACGAATTCCACGACTGCTCAGTTGGTCATGGGGGATGCTTTGGCTATTTGTCTTATTCAGCTTCGGAGCTTTTCCAGTTGTGATTTTGCCCGGTTTCATCCAGGAGGCTCTTTGGGAAAACGGTTGTATACCCGTGTTTCTGATGTGTATGACCATGAGAATATGCCCATGGTATCGCAAGAAGATGGAATCCGGAAAGTAATTGTAGAAATGTCGGGAGGACGTTTGGGAGCAGTGGCAGTAACAGATTCGCAATGTCGTTTGTTGGGCATTATTACTGACGGAGATGTAAGGCGTATGCTGGAGAAATATAAAGATGTAGATCCTTTAAAAGCTGGAGATATTATGTCTTTATCTCCGAAAACTATAGCTGAAGAAGAATTGGCTTACACTGCTTTTCAAAAAATGGAACAGAATTGTATTACACAATTAGTGGTTGTTAGTGATGATAATACCTATAAAGGAATGGTACATATTCATGATATATTAAGAGAGGGGGTCGTTTGAGTCGGTAATGCAAATGCAAAGAATCATTATTATTTTATTGTTGGTTCTTACAGGTAACTACCTTTATGCTCAAAGTACAAAAGTGAAAGGGAAAGTGACTGATGCAAAAACAGGGGAAGTATTGCCTTTAGTAAATGTTGTTTTTAAAGGAACAACAGTCGGTGTTACTACAGATTTTGATGGAGAATATGTTCTTGAAACTCGTCAGAATGTAGCTGAATTACAGGCTTCTTTTGTGGGTTATGGTATTCAGACCATAAAAATTAATCAGGGAGCTTTTAATACAGTTAATTTTCAATTGGAACCTCTGACATTTGATTTGGAGGAGGTAAAAGTTATTCCCGGTGAAAATCCTGCTCATGCTATTCTTAAGAATGTCAATAAAAATAAATTTAGGAATAATCCGTCCCGTTTTGCAGAGTATTTTTGTAAGACTTATACCAAAATGGAACTTGATTTGACTAACATTAAACCTGGTTTTAAAAGTAAAAAATTACAACAGAATTTTGGTTTTATATTTAATCATATGGATACTTCTGTTATTACGGGTAAAGCTTATTTGCCAGTGATGATTTCAGAAGCTTCTGCTGATTTTTATTATCGGAAATCCCCGTCTTTGTCTCGGGAAATTGTGAGAGCTAGCCGAATATCAGGTATCGAGGAAGATTATACTTTAGCCCAGTTTACAGGTCATTTGCATGTGAATGTAAATTTGTATGATAATTATATCGATATTTTTGAGGTGCGTTTTGCCAGTCCATTGTCAGAGCATGGTTTATTATACTATAAATATTTTCTGGTGGATAGTATGAATATTGACGGACGTAAGACTTATAAAATTCGTTTTCATCCAAAATCCTTTTCCACTCCAGTATTGGATGGGGAGGTAAACATTGATTCTATGACCTGGGCATTGCAATCTGCTCATGTTAAGATGTTGAAAGGGTTGAATGTCAATTGGATTCGTCATCTAGTTATGAGCAATGAAAGTCAGATGCTTAATGATTCTACCTGGTTTCCTAAACAAGATAAAATTTTTGCTGATTTTTCAGTTGTGATGTCTGATTCTTCGAAGGTTGTATCTTTTTTAGGGCATCGTCAGGTGGATTATTCTGCTGTAAATCTAAGGCCTGTTATTCCAAAAGAGGTATTAAAGATGGACAATGATGTTATGATCAGTCAGAATGTTCTGAAAAACGATGAAAACTTCTGGGATACGATTCGTCCATATGCCTTGAGTGAAAAGGAAAAGCAAATTTATGGGATGGTAGACTCCATAAAAAATGTGTCTTTATACCAAAATGTTTATAATATAGTAACTATGGTATTGGGTGGGTACTATGATACTAAATATTTAGAACTGGGGCCTTATTATAAATTGTTGAGCTTTAATAAACAAGAAGGAGGGCGGTTACAGTTAGGACTCAGAACAACAACTGATTTCAGTAAAAAAGTCCGTTTGTTTGGTTATGGGGCATATGGAGTGAAAGATGAACGTTTGAAAGGAGGAGGAGGATTTGATTATTCATTCAGAGAGTTGCCTGTTTCTATGCTGACTGTTTCATTTAAACATGATGTTGTTCAGTTGGGGGCAGGTATTGATGCATTTACTGAAGGAAATATTTTGAGTTCAATTTTTTCCCGGGGGGATAATGACCGATTAAGTATGGTAAACCAACTGGATGTGAATTTCGAACAGGAATGGAGACAAGGAATTCGTAATACATTTGGAATACAGGTCAGAGATATTTTTTCATGTGATTTTGTTCCTTTTGTAAAGCCGGATGGACAAATTATGCCGTCAATACAATCTACAATATTGCGTTTGAATACTCGTTGGTCTAAAAACGAAATTATGATTCGTAAGCCTTTTGAAAAATATTCTTTGGGTTCGGATTATCCGGTTATCGGCGTGGATCTGGCAATGGGGATAAAAGGCATTTTTAGAAATGATTATGAGTTCTATCGGGTGGTAGCTTCAGTGAATTATGATTTACCTGTAGCTCCGGTAGGAATTTCAAAAATAGTATTGACTGGCGGTAAGATATTTGGTAAAATACCTTATCCTTTATTGAAACTTCATGAGGGGAATGGGACTTATTTTTATGCTCCTTGTGCATTTTCATGTATGAACTATTATGAGTTTGCTTCGGATGTGTGGTTGGCTTGTTTTTACGAACATCATTTTAAAGGATTCTTTTTGGGTAAAATTCCGTTAATGAAGAAGTTAAAGTGGCGAGAGGTATTTGTTTTCAAAGGTTTGGTTGGGACGTTGTCAGATAAAAATGATGGGAGTAAACTGGATAGTGAGGCTATACTTCTTTTTCCGGAAGGTATGGGGCCGGTGTCAAAACCTTATTTTGAAACAGGGATTGGGATAGAAAATATTTTCAGATTGTTGAGAGTGGATGCTATTTGGCGTTTAACTCATCGTGAAAAGCGTCCGGGACAAAATATCCAGAATTTTGCCCTGAATATTTCGGTTTATCTGAATTTTTAATGTAAAGGTTTTTCCGGAAAAAGTGACTGTTGTAAATTAGCATATTTGCACATTGTTACATTAACACATTATATTATCTTTGTCTGTTAAAAGCGAAAAGCATGATATTAAAAGCAGAACATTTAGTTAAAAAATATAAAAGCAGGACAGTTGTAAAAGATGTTTCCGTGCAGGTAGAGCAAGGTGAGATAGTCGGTTTATTGGGGCCGAATGGGGCTGGTAAGACTACTTCTTTTTACATGATTGTGGGGTTAATTACTCCGAATGGCGGTCGGATATTTTTGGATGATTTGGAAATAACGAAAGAACCAGTATACCGTCGCGCACAGGAGGGGGTTGGATATCTGGCACAGGAAGCTTCAGTTTTTCGTAGACTTAGTGTAGAAGATAATATTCGAACCGTCTTGGAGATGACGAAAATGAGTAAAGAAGAACAGAAGTTCCGGTTAGAAGAAATGTTAGATGAATTCGGATTACAACACATCCGGAAAAGCTTGGGAATTCAGTTGTCTGGTGGTGAACGTCGCCGTACAGAAATAGCTCGTGCGCTTTCTATCCGTCCTAAATTTATTTTGTTGGATGAACCTTTTGCCGGTGTTGACCCTATTGCGGTGGAAGATATTCAGAATATAGTACAAAAACTAAAGGATAAAAATATCGGAATCTTAATAACCGACCATAATGTACAAGAAACTCTGTCTATTACAGACCGGGCTTATTTGCTTTATGATGGACGGATTCTACAAGCTGGAACTGCAGAACATTTGGCAGCCGACCCTGAAGTGAGACGGGTGTACCTTGGGAAAAATTTTGAATTGCGCCGGAAGAAATAAACGAAACGTATTATTTATTTGTGGAATGGTTAGGAAAAGAGAACAACTGTTGATAGGGTTATTCTTTATAAGCTAACTCTTAGTATTATGGGGGTAGTGAGATACTTAACTTCAAAAGTTAAACTTTTTTTATTCTCGTTTATTGTTTCATTACAATTTCTTTTCTACATTTGCGTCGGTTTTAGTTAGAAATGATGCGATAATAGCTCAGTTGGTAGAGCGTTGGCTTCCCAAGCCGAAGGTCGCGGGTTCGAGCCCCGTTTATCGCTCTTTTGAATCAGTCACTTGTAAAGGTGACTGATTTCTGTTTTTAGATGTTTTGGATACTTGTTTAATTCCGGTTTAAACAAAGTATCTGAATCTCAAAAAAGAAAAAGCCAGCTATTTTTATAGCTGGTTCTTTACTAGTCGGGGTGACAGGATTCGAACCTGCGACCCTCTGCTCCCAAAGCAGATGCGCTACCGGACTGCGCTACGCCCCGTCAAAATCGAATGCAAAGATAAGATTTGAAATGAAATTATCCAATTTTTTATTAGTTTTTTTATTTAAATTCTGGTTCTGTTTCGGGATATGTATATATGTTTTATTTTCAGTGTGTTATAAGTTTAAAATGTATGCTTTGGAGTATTTATGAGCATTATGTTTTTTATAAGAAGAGAGTATTTTGTTGATTTAGCGTAATAGTCCATTCTACCGATGAAGAAGAAGTTGAAAAGTTTTAACGTGTATGTATATTATTCAAAAGATACATAAATTATTGCATGTCAGTGTATTATTAATATTTTTTGTACTGTTTTTAACTAACATGAAAATATCTACAGCGTTTATATAGTAAATAATTTTAATAGAAGGTGTATTCGATTACCGACTATTTTAAATATTAATAATTAAAGATTTAGACCATGCAAACAAGTAAAAACATTCAAAACAATGAAGATTACCAAAACAAATTTAGTCAATTTTCTCATTCAGGTTCATCCGTAGGTAATGAAAACTATAAAGGCCAACAATTGAACCGGGAACATTCTGATACTGTTCAGGCTGGGGAGCATAATTACCAATCAGATGAAACGCAATACGGTAAAATTCGGGAAAGTGAATCCGGTATGGGGTCTGTTGAAAAACGGGGTGAAAATTTGCGAAATAAAATAAATGACGGAGTCCGTAATGCCGGAGAAAAAGTTAATGAATATACAGAACGTACTGAGAATAAGATAGGTGAGTGGGCTGATAAAGCAAAAAATAAAATGAGCGAATGGTCCGATAAAGCCAAAGACAAAGTAGATGATTTAATGGGTAAGAGCAATACTGAAAAGGCGGAAGAGAAGTATGAGCAAGCAGAGAAAAAGATGGACAAAGCCGAAAAAAAGATAGATAAGGCTCAAGAAAAATTTGCTAAAGGCTATGAGAATGATGGTTTGAGGAAAATGGAAAAAGCGGAGAAAAAAATGGATAAGGCGGAAGAAAAAATTAAGGATGCTCATGAAAAACTGAGTCAAGGGACTGATGCTTACACTTCTGCTGCTCATACCACTAATAATAGAGTGGAAGATTATAAAAAACAAGCAGGGAAAGGAAATCCTTTCGATAACAGGGATAATATACATCAAGGAAATATCCGTTAATCAGAGTTTCTGATGCCGGACTATATTTTTCTATTAAACAATAAAAAAATTAATCATGAAAGAAGAAAGTAAAAAAACGAAGACCAGAAGTACTGCTTCCAGAAGCAGCGAAACTTCTAAAAAACGCACTACCAGTAAAAGTAATGAAGGCAAGAGCGTACAAGCAAAATCTTCCAAATCAGGTCAAAGCAATAAGATGGAAAAATAAACCACAGAAGTTGCTTTTAAAGTTAGCTTGTATTATTATTTCAAAGAAGAAAGAGTCCGGTATTTTAATACTGGGCTTTTTTTTGCAAGTAGGAATATTTGAAACGATACATATAGCTCCGGGATAATTTTGGGGCAGTCATCTTCTTCGTTTTCCAATGGCAAAGAAGAAACGACAAGCCATATTGCAATATGGTTAGGAATTGGTAAATTTGCCAATGGAGGACGATACACGACACCCCGACCGATTATTACCGGAGGTGTAAAGAAAAACAGTTCACAGACGCCAAAGCTGTAAAACAAATCAGTCAACCGATATAAAACGTGTAAAACGAAACAGAGAACCGTTTGCAACGGTGTAAATCAGATTAGTTAATCGCCCTCAAATCTGTAAACTATTTTTAGGGATAGTCACTTTTGCTTTTTCGCAACCACACATCCGACTTTATCCATTGTAAAAACCAAGATAAAGTCCTTTGAATGGGCAAAATAATTGTCCTATTCGAAAATAACCGCTAACTTTGCCAAAAAATAAAGAAGCATGACAGAAAAACTCATTGGCCGCGAATATGAATGTGACGAACTCAAACGTTGTCTGGAATCAGACCGTTCGGAACTTGTCATCGTGTATGGCCGCCGTCGTATAGGTAAGACATTCCTCATAGAGCAATATTTTGAAAAGCACTTTGACTTTTGGTTTGTCGGGGTACGTGGGTTGACGACCAAGAACCAGTTAAGAAGATTTGCCAAAGTCCTCAAAGGACATTCCGGTGTTTCAAGCTATCACTTTTCAGATTGGTTTGACGCTTTTGACGCATTACAGGATTATCTGGAGAGTCTGCCTGACGGCAAGAAGAAAGTCGTGTTTATAGATGAGATGCCCTGGATGGATTCAGGTCGTTCAAATTTTGTGGTAGCTTTAGAGAATTTTTGGAACGGATGGGCAATGAGCTGTGAAAACGTGGTAATGATTGCAACAGGATCCGCTACTTCTTGGATGAGGGACAAGCTGGTCGGCAACAAGGGAGGTCTCCATGCCCGTGTCACATGCCAGCTTCATCTTGCACCGTTTACGTTGCTTGAAACGGAGAAATATCTGGAAAGTCGGGAAATGTTTTGGGACAGGTATCAGATATTGCAATCTTATATGCTATTGGGCGGGGTACCTTATTATTATAGTATTTTGTCACCGGAGAAAAGCCTGATACAAAATATCGACATCCTTTGTTTCAAAAATGATGGCAAATTAAGGATAGAATTTGATGAGTTATATAACGCTTTGTTTGCAAATGCGGATTATTATATCGGTGTGGTCAAGGCGTTGAGTGCGCATAAGTCGGGATTGACATTTCAAGAAATCGCAAAAGCCATCAATTTGGAGGGTGGTAAACTGACCCGCGTGATTAAAAATCTGGAGCGTTGTGATTTTATAGAAAGATGGTCGCAATACGGTAACAAGAAGCGGCAGGCGATATTCCGCCTTACGGACTTCTATACTCTGTTTTATTATAAATTCATTGAACCGAATAATACCAAGGATGAACAATGGTGGAGCAACAATTTTGATTCACAAAGTGTCACGTCGTGGATGGGAATAAGCTTTGAACTGGTCTGTCTGCGGCATCATAATCAGATAAAGAAGGCACTGGGAATTGCCGGGGTTGGAACATCTGTTTCCACATGGCATTGCAAGCCTGATGAGAAAGAACAGATACCGGGGGCGCAAATAGACATGATTATTGAACGGGCAGACCGTATAATTCATTTATGTGAAATGAAATTCTCAGAAGGTGTTTACCATATATCCCAAGACTACGAGAAAAAACTCCGTGAAAGAATGGGACTGTTCAGATACCTGACCGCCAACAAAAAATCTTTGGTGCATACATTTATAACGACTTATGGTGTCGCCAATGGCAAGCACAAGAGCATCGTCCACAGCGAGGTGGCGATGGATGACCTTTTTAATTCCTGACGATTATAATGATTACAACAAGACTGCCTAACTTCGGTTGTTAGACAGCCTCATCTGAACTTTTGCAGTTATTTGTCAGAATATCACATAAGTCAAGTGCTATTTTGTGCGGTTTACCACATGGATGATTTTGCCTTCCTTATCAAGCAGATTCAGTCTGAGATTATTTTTGTCGGCAGTCAGGACTGAAAATCCGGGAGAATCGTTGCAGAACACAGTGCCGTCTATTTCTTTCGGAGTCCTTGTGAGAGAGCCGGATGTGTTGACCACATAGTCGATTTTTGAATCCGGACGTCGGATGTGCTGGTAATTATGGATATGACCGCATATATACATATCTACATTGTGCTTCCGCAGGATTGTATCCACTTTCTTCTGCATATCCGCACGTTCTGATTCCGACTTGTCGGTATAGGCGTATATGGGGTGATGACCGACCACCACAATCCAGTCTTCCGATGCCTCTCCCAGCGTTTTTTCAAGCCATTGCAACTGGGCTTCCGCATCCTGATTTGCCGCGTCGGGGTATGTATCGCTTTTTTTGCGATACTTGTCGATTAAGGGGGTGGTGTCAATGAATACAACTCCTACAGATGTTCCGCCGTCTTCAAACACTTTGAAATAATACCTTGCCGGCATTTTCCAACGGCGGGATATATCCGAATAGTCGATAACCGCCTGTGTGTTGCCGCGATATTCATGATTGCCACACACAGGATACCAGTTGACCATAAGCTCCGGATGGTCATAGATAAGCTCATAGTTGGTTATCCACAACGGGTCGGTCACGCTTTCCACACCTCCGTAGTGATGTGTGTCGCCAAGAGCAAGAATAGCATCGGGACCTGTTTCTTCTGCAATTCTGCCCATTGTTGCGGCAACGGGCTTCTGGTCATAGTACCCGTTGCGTCCGAGATCGGACACTACCATCAGATTTACATCGCCTTTGGCGATTTCACTTTGGGCTATGGCTCCCGTAGCTGAGATGAGAGCCAAAGCCGCGATAAATAATTTACGAATCATTGTCCTTATAATCTTAGAATGTTACTTTTACTCCACCGTTGAGTTTCACGCCGTAATACTCTTGCTGCATCGTGTAGTCCTTGCTGCCTTGATAATAGCGGAGCGGCTGGTTCAGAAGGTTATTGCAGTCGGTATATACGGTTATTTTCATTTTGCGACCGAATGTATAGCTGACGTTCAGGTCTAAATATTTCACGGCATCATAGTAACGGTCATAGAATGAACTTGCACCCATCTCGTCGATAAATGCCGAGGCGTAATTAAGAGAAGTTCTCGCCGAGAAGCCCCATTTATCGAAATAGAGCGACAGATTGGCGGTATGTTCGGGAGAACCGGGCAGGCTGAGACCTTTTTCGTTTTCACGACCCTCGAAATTGAAATCGGTAATGCGGGAACGGGTGTAGGTGTATGTCGCATACAGTCCGATACATTTCATCGCGGGTGTGATGAAACTGAAATCGCGCTGCCATACGGCCTCGACACCGAAAAGATTGGCATTGCCACCGTTTTTAGGCTGTGTGAACTTAGTCCATACAGTGCCCTGATATTCTTTGTTGTATGCCACTTCATCCACGATAAAGCCCTCTATTCTTTTATAGAAAATTCCTGCGGATACCAATCCGATTGACTTCCAGTAATATTCAGCGTTGAGGTCAATATTGTGCGAAGTGGTTGCCTCAAGACCGGGATTCCCAATCTTTATTTCATTGTCGCCGCGTTTGATATTCATACCCGGAACGAGAGCGGAATATTTTGGTCGGGATATGGACTGATTGTAGCCGGCTCTCAGCATGAAATCTTTGTTTATATCCCATTTCAAGAGTAATGAGGGAAGGTAATTTATATAATTTGAAGTCTCAGGCTCGGTCTTTGAAACACGGTTCGATTCATCATCGTAATTTCTGCCTATGTAGCGCAGGGATGTGTTCTCAATGCGCAGACCGCCCATAAAGTTAAGGTTGTCGGAAAGTCTGGAGTCTATGCGCACATAACCCGAAGTAACATTCTCTCTTGCATGGAAATTGCCTGCAAGCTCTTCTGCTATCTGCTCGCGTTCAAATAGATTTGAATCATCCAGATTGAGAGAGCCGAGATACTCCTTGTCGACAAATGTTCCGGTCTGATACTTAGACGAATGCATAAAACGGTCAGTGCTTTGGTCTGTCGTATGAGCAAACGAAACAGCGTTAAAAGCCTTCTTGTCAAGCGGAGTGTATTCGTAATAATCAATATCCTTGTCTTTTGTCTTGTTTACGAACTTGAACCCGAATTTAATCTTTGAGTGCTCGCTGAGTGATGCTTTGAAATTCAAAGCCGCCTTGAAGTCCTGTTCTACTATATCTTCCTGCTGCTGGGTAAGCTCTTTGAGCGAGAAATCATCATTCAGCGTCATGGAATATCCCTCATCGGGAGTGGCATATGGCTCTTCCGGATTGCTCAAATCGAAACTGAACCGCTGTGATTTCAGGCGATAGTCGATGTATCGTTCGTTCGGGCGTTCTTCGGTGGCACGAGCATATCCTAATTTCCAGTCCAAATCAAGCACCCTTATTTTGTTTTCACCCCCCAGTGTGAAGTCCATTGTCCTCTGACGTTCGAGACGGGCATTACGCTCATCTCCCGAACCGCCTTTTGTCTGGACTCGCACATCTGCCTTCCCTTCGGGAGTAATGTCTTTGAGGGTGGTCCTGTAACGGTTTTCCCAGTCGTTGCGGTTGTTGAAAATACCTTTGAACCAAATCTTGTTGAAGTCATTGAATTTCCAGTCGATCGACAAAGAGTAGCTCTGACGCTCGCGGGTGACATAATACTGCCTTATCTGATAGTCATTGACATAGATATTGCCGTTGTCATCTTTCTCCCAAATAAATTCCGTGTTGTAAGACCCGGCGGGAGCATGATTATAGGAGGCTGCAAGCATCACTCCGAAACGGTCGTCGAAAAAACGGTTTCCGAGAGTAAGACCGAAATTCATCTGCGCCTTGCGGCTTATCCAGTTGTAGCCAGTTCCCGCAACTGCTCCGACAGTGAATCTGTGCGGTGAATTTTTCGTGACAAGGTTGATGGAGCCGCCGATGGCATCACCGTCCTGATCCGGCATAAGTGTCTTGCTGACTTCTATTGAATGAATCATATCGGATGGAATCAGGTCGAGCTGCACGTTGCGTATGTCGCCCTCTGCCGACGGCAGTCTCGAACCGTTGATCGTTACCGAACTGAACTCCGCCGGAGTGCCGCGTACTTGACCGAAACGAGCCTCTCCCTGGTCATACTGCACATTTATGCCGCTTATACGCTTCAGCGCGTCCCCGATATTCGAGTCGGGGAACTTGCCGATCTGGTCGGCAGATACCACGTTAGTTATGTTGATGTTGTTTTTCTGGGCATTTATCGCTCTATGTTGCCCGGAGAAAACGCCCGTCACCACCACTTCGTTCAACTCCTGTGATGTAACCGACATTACAATGTCGTCGATAGTCGATTCTTCCGAAACCACTATCGTTTTGCTTACGGGAAGAAAACCGATGTAGGTGACTTTCAGATTATGATTTCCCGATGACAGATCGGCAAACGAGAAAAAGCCGTCGATGTCAGTGACTGTCGACTGTTTGTTGCTGTCGATGATAACCACTGTACCCGGTAAAGGATTCTTCTTATTGTCGAGTACGCGACCTTTTAATAGTCCGATTTTAAGACTGTCTGCTGCAAACATGGTCAGACTTGAAGCAAGCACGACCAAAAATGTTGACATTACTTTTTTCATTGTGATTGTTGTTTATTGTTTTTGATTCACGATGCAATATTCGGCAACTATTATTTCATGGGTTTATCAGATTTATTTAGATTTTATGAAATAAATCGGGCTATTAAACTTTTATTAAATTTTTGATCCATAGGGCTGTATTTACCCGATTATTAGTAATTTTGCGGTATGGAAGCAAAAAAGAAAATACTTGTGGTCGATGATGAGGAGGCTCTGTGTGACGGTCTCGGATTCAATCTTGAGGCGGAAGGCTATCAGGTGGATCTGGCATACAGCGCGGAGGAAGCACTTGCGCACAATCTTGCCGGTTATGACCTGATACTCCTTGACATCATGATGGGGGAAATATCCGGGATCCAACTGGCTCGCATTATGAAATCGAATCCGGCGACAGCCTCGGTTCCTATCATATTCTGCACAGCCAAAGACACGGAAGAGGACATGATTGCCGGGCTTGACCTCGGAGCCGATGACTACATAATGAAGCCTTATTCACTGAAAGCCGTTCTTGCGCGTGTTCGGACTGTACTTCGCCGGACAGCGGCTCCCGTCGCATCTTCAAAATCTCACTCAGACCTTGTTTCATATAAAGGTCTTGTCTTGTCTGCCAAAAACAGGACTTGTATGGTTGACGGGACAGATGTGAAAATGCCCAAAAAGGAGTTTGAGATTCTGCTGAAACTGATGTCCAACCGTGGGCAGGTTTTCACCCGAGCTGACTTTCTGAATGAGATATGGCCAGACGAAGTTGTGGTGCTTGATAGGGTTGTTGACGTAAACATAACCCGTATCCGTCAAAAAGTCGGCATATACGGCAAGAATATTGTAACCCGTTCAGGATACGGTTATGTATTCATTGAATAAACTCTCCTATCCGCAGCGGCTGTTCGTATGGCTTCTCGGATATTCCCTGCTGATGGTCGGTTGCTTTGTCGTTTTCCAATATCACAGGGAAAAAGAATTCAAAGCGGAGGAAATTGACAAACAGCTACAGCTTATCAACACCTATATTCTTAACGAACTGAGCGAGGGATACGACGTCCCGGATATAAAACTTGATGAGTTCAAGCCGTTTGACAATATTCGTGTAAGCGTAATATCCGACAAGGGACATATAATATACGACAACACTCTTGATTCCCTGCCGAGAACCAATCATCTTGACCGTCAGGAAATCCGGAATGCTGTGCTGAATGGATCCGGCTATGCTGTAAGACGGCATAGCGAGAGTACGGGCAACTATTATTTTTACTCAGCGAAAAAAAGCGATGAAGGCAATATTGTCCGTACCGCAGTACCGTATTCCGTATCGTTCAGCGGTTTGTTGCAGGCTGATTACGGTTTTTTGTGGATAATGGGAATTATCACATTGGTTATGTGCATTTTGGGCTATTTCGCAACCCGAAGGGTCGGTCTCCACATAATCAGGCTGAACAGATTTGCGGAGAACGTGGAAAACGGGGCGCAGATTTCCGATACCGAACCGTTCCCCCATGACGAGCTTGGCGAGATTTCAAACCACATAGTCCGTCTTTACGCCCGACTGCAACAGGCTGTTGCCGACAGGGACAGCGAACATCGTGCCGCCCTTCATGAACAACTTGAAAAAGAGCGTATCAAAAAACAGCTCACAAATAACATAAATCACGAGTTGAAAACTCCCGTCGCGTCGATACGGGTCAGCGTGGAGACGATGATAACACATAGGGATCTAAGTGAGGAAAAACAAATGTTGTTTCTGCAACGTTGCCTTACAAATACCGAGAGGCTTCAGCGACTTCTGACGGACGTTTCGCTCCTGACCCGCATGGATGACGGCAGCGCCTCCATCATAAAGGAACAGGTAAATCTCACTGATATCATAAACGATGTGGTTGAAGACCGACAGATAATTGCCGCGACAAAAGGTATGACAATCGAGAATTATATTTCCCGTAATATCGTCATGGACGGAAACCCGTCTTTGCTTGAGGCGGTTTTCAACAACCTTATCGACAACGCCATTGTTTACAGTGGCGGTACAAAGATAAAAATAGAATTAATCGGCATGGGTAGTGAAAAGGTGGTGATCGCATTGTCTGACAACGGATGCGGTGTGCTGTCCGAACATCTGCCAAGATTGTTTGAAAGGTTCTATCGTATCGACAAGGGGCGGTCACGTGCGGCGGGAGGTACAGGCCTCGGATTGTCGATTGTGAAAAATGCCGTAGTTCTGCATGGAGGTGAAATTACCGCCGAAAATCAGAATTCGGGCGGATTATTGTTCAAAATGACATTTTCAAGGAAATGACAATCATAGGGTTTGACTGCAAACGAAAATAGCCGGTTGCCAGTCAGCTTTAATAAAAGGTTAAGGATTTTGAAATAATCATGAAATGTTTCCTTAGTTACTTTGCGGCAGAATAAGTAATTAAGAAAACAATGGAAATACTGTTTCTTTGCGTAGTAATTTTTCTATTCCTGCTGGCGGTGTTTGATTTGTCGGTAGGCGTGAGTAATGATGCTGTCAACTTCCTCAACTCGGCAATCGGGTCTAAGGCGGCATCTTTCAAAAGAGTTCTGATTGTCGCTTCCATTGGTGTGTTTATCGGTGCGGCAATGAGCAACGGAATGATGGAGATTGCCCGGCACGGAATTTTCCGTCCCGAGCATTTTTCGTTCTATGACCTTATCTGCATCTTCATGGCGGTAATGGTCACCGACATCATCCTTCTTGACATTTTCAACTCGCTGGGTATGCCGACTTCGACAACCGTATCAATGGTGTTCGAGCTTTTGGGCGCGACATTCGTCGTGGCACTGATCAAAATGGCGGGAGGCATCGGCCTCGGTTTTGATAGCCTGCTTAACACGGAGAAAGCCTTGTCGGTGATTCTCGGTATATTCCTGTCGGTGGCGATTGCCTTTTTCTTCGGAACGGTGGTGCAGTTTTTATCCCGCATGATATTCTCCTTCAACTACCGGAGCAATCTGAAATGGAAGATAGGGATATTCGGAGGTATCTGCGCCACCGCGATTGTTTACTTTCTTTTAATCAAGGGGGCAAAGGATCTGTCGTTTATGACACCTGAGTTGAAGGTCTGGATAAAAAACAATACGGCGATAATCATACTGTCCTGTTTCGCGTTCTTTACCCTGCTGATGCAGTTGCTTCATATCTGCAAGGTCAACGTGCTGAAAGTGATTGTGCTGATGGGTACATTCTCATTGGCCGTGGCATTCGCCGGAAACGACCTTGTAAACTTCATCGGCGTCCCATTGAGCGGTCTGGCTTCATATCAGGACTTTATTGCCAACGGCGGAGGAGATGCCAAAAGTTTCCTTATGGATTCTCTCAACGGCCCGGCAAATACACCGATATATTTCCTCATTGGTGCCGGCGTCATAATGGTGGTGTCGCTTGCAACGTCAAAAAAAGCCCGGAATGTCACCAAGACTGAAATAGGCCTCGGAAGCCAGCAGGGGGGCGATGAGATGTTCGGCTCATCGCGCATTGCCCGTCGGTTGGTAAGATGGACATTATCTTTCCTTTCCTGGGTACGGCGAGTGACACCTGTGAAAGTGAGGTGTTGGTTTAACCGCCGTTTCAATGTCGATGAGACAATTATGGATCAGGGTGCGGCATTCGACCTCATACGCGGCTCTGTGAATCTGGTGCTTGCCGGCGCACTTATCGCTCTCGGCACCTCGCTGAAACTGCCGCTCTCAACTACCTTCGTCACATTTATGGTCGCCATGGGTACTTCTCTCGCCGACAGAGCATGGGGGCGTGAAAGTGCGGTGTTCCGCATCACCGGCGTGATTTCCGTAATCGGCGGCTGGTTCCTTACAGCGGGAGCCGCGTTTATCGGTGCCGGGTTGATAGTTGCTGCAATGCACTATGGCGGACAGTGGGTAATACTTCTGTTGGCGGCCCTGACCGTATTCATAATCATCAACAGCAACCGCAGGTTTAGAAAGAAAGCCGAGGAAGACAATGGCGACGCCTTGTTTCAGACCATCATATCCACTCAGGATAAAATCCGGACATGGCCGTTGCTTATGATGTATATAACCGAACAACAAGAGAAATTCATGACTTATGCCGAGGAAAAATACCGGGATATAACATCGGCCTTTATAACCGAAAACTCAGGAATTCTCAGCAAGACGGAATCAAGTCTTGCCCGTCAGAAGACTACGTTAAAAAACGCCCGCCGTAAGGAAACTTTGTGCCTCCGCCACCTGACCCGTGAGATGGCAATCGAAAAAAGCACATGGTTTTATCTGAGCAACAACTGTTGTATGGGCATACTGTATAACCTGCGGCGTATCAACGAGGTCTGCAAGGAGCATATCGACAACAATTTTCTCCCGTTGCCACCCCGCTATACCACCGAATACGAAATGATACGGACGCAAATCAGCACCCTATTCAATGACACTCTTGAACTTATGAGAAAGGGCGACACCGAAACGATAAGTACCCTTCGCCAACACTGCGACGAGATTAAAGATACGGTGTCAGACACCTACCATCGGGCGCACGACCAGCTCCGCGACGGAGACACCTCAACGATGACCGTTCTGTATGTCTATGTCAATATGCTTCAGGAAACACAGGAAATGGTGTCGTCCATAAGGAAATATCTGCGTGCGTTTGCCAAACTGCGCGACTCGGAGTTCCGCACCCGCCCTGCCAAAATCACGATGCCGACCGCATGAAGTCTAAGGTAAAACAGATTGTTTCAAAGGTTATAAATTTAATATTTATATAATATTTCCGATATAACCATGAAATATGGATGCAGTTACTTTGCATCAAAGAAATTCCATAAGTCATGTACGTAATAGTTATCTTGATTATGGCTCTGGCGGGCATTGTTCTATTGCAAAGACATATCCGCAGATGCAGAATCAGGGAGCGGCTTCAACTTGTTCCGGATAGCTCTGTTGACAGGTCTTGCCTGATTATGATAATGCAATCATGCAGCCCGATTATCGACAAAGCATTGGAGTGTCTGTCGAGCAATGACAGTATCGCGGTTTGCAAGAACCATAGAATCGGGATGGAAACCCTTGACATAATCGGTAAAAAAGTCAGAGATTGTTCGGCAGACACAGACTATGCAATCGACAAGTCGGAGGTATATTACGAATATATGCTTGAAGCGACAGAAAAAATCGCTGAGACATCCCGCCATATCATAACCGCTCCTGATAACCATATCCCTATTTCTTATAAATGCGAGATGGAGACAATCCGAGGTGGTATTGTCCGGCTGTCTCAGTTTACGGACAACATACTCCGTAGTGATGGCGATACCGTAAAAATCAATAAAGATGCCGGCATGGAGAAGGATTTTATCGAACACAGTATCGCCGTACATTCCAAAGGAATGACCCATGAAGATTTTGATGAGGAAGCCCCGGCATATTCCTATCTTATGCTCCTGTATTATCTTCATTCTTTTGTCAGCTCCTTTTCACAGGCAATCAAAAACATTGAATTCAACAATAAACGAATGACAGCATGAGACGGATTTTAATTATGACGGCATTGTCCGTATTTGCATTGTCTGCCGCGGCTCAGGATAAAAATCCATTCATCCCGGAGACACACGGGACGATCCGTGCCAAATATGAGTATGAACCTCAGATCGACAAGGGACGATTCGAGATACGCAATGCGCGTCTGAGCGTGGAAGGCAAGGCAATTCCCATTGTAAAATACAAGACCGAGATAGACCTTTCGGATGAGGGAACTATAAAGATGCTTGACGCATACGTACGTCTGCAACCGAAGGATGCATTAAAATTCACATTCGGTCAGATGAGGGTGCCGTTCACCATCGACGCCCATCGCTCACCCCACCTCCAGTATTTCGCCAACCGCTCTTTCATCGCCAAACAGGTCGGTAATGTACGCGATGTCGGAGCTTCCGCTTCATGGACATTCAATGACCGTATGCCCGTTACACTTGAAGGCGGCATATTCAACGGCTCGGGACTGACAAACCAAAAAAATTTCTGGACCGACAACTATAATTTCTCGTTCAAAGCGCAGACAATGATTGCCGGGCAATTCAATATAACGCTCAGTTGCCAAAAAGCAAATGCCGGGGATGCGAATGTGATGATGTACGACGCAGGAGCCTACTGGCAAAATCAGAGATGGCACATCGAGACGGAATATCTCCGTAAACATTATGCCGACGGTTCTTTCACACCGGTAAATGCGGTTGACGCATTTGCCGCGTATCGGCTTCCGTTGAAAAAAGGGCTTACCGCAATATCATTTCTCGGAAGATATGACTATATGTCAGACCATAGCAAAGGCACGAAAGACGAATCCGGCAATTTTCAAATAGACGATCCCGAAAGACACAGACTGACCGGAGGTGTGACATTGAGTTTAGGAAAGAAATCATTGCAGGCCGATATCCGGCTCAACTATGAGCAATACTTTTATAACAAAGGGATAATCCCTTCCATTTCAGAACAGAATAAAATAGTCTTGGAATTTGTAGCCCATTTTTGATTTAGGTAGCACAAAGACAATACATTATCGATTCGTCATATTTTTTCTACTGAAATGTCAAGTTCTTTTTAATACCACACACATCTGCTATTTCTTTCAAATAGGCATTAAGTTTTTGATTGCTGATAATAGGAAGTACCTTTCCGTTCGGTAATTTACCTTTGTACTTTTCCAATATCATTTTAGGAATATCCAGCAAAGGAACATTC
Source organism: uncultured Odoribacter sp. (assembly GCA_910578105.1). Taxonomy (GTDB): domain Bacteria; phylum Bacteroidota; class Bacteroidia; order Bacteroidales; family Marinifilaceae; genus Odoribacter. The sequence goes on from CAJTPD010000001.1 coordinate 35,256, forward strand.
ACATCTGTATTTGTTTTTTGGCGTTTCGTAATTATCCATAAATTACCGTCAAAGGACTTACGGATATTATCTTCCTTTAAGTTTGCAACATCCACATAAGCCAAACCACTGAAACAGGAAAGGATAAAAACATCACGCACCTGTTCCAACCGTTCGGAAACCATTTTCTTTTTGAGGATGATTTTTATTTCATCCTCTGTTAAATATCCCCTATCCACTTTTTCCAAACGTATTTTATAGTTGGCAAACGGGTCACCTATCAAGATGCCGTTATTGCGGGCTATCAGGATAATGCGTTTGAAGAACTGCATGAACTTGGCGGTCGTATTAAAGCCACATTTGCAGGTTGTACGCAAATATAACTCGAAGTCGGTAATGAACATCGGGGTTATTTCCTTTATAGAAATATCCGACAGATTATATTTGCTTTGGATGAACTCGGCAAGATGGCGGCGGGTCACTTCATATTTGCGATAAGTGGCAATCGTTTTGGATATGCCGACCAACTGTTTCACATCGTCATTGTGCTTTTGGAAAAGGTTAAGGATGGTATCGTGGTTTTCGCTATGCCCTAAAAATTCATTCTTCACCTTTTCGGCGGTAACATAATTGTCACGCCTTTGCAGTTCGTGATAGATGGTATTAAGGGATGCGTTTATATCATCCAGCAATCGGTTGATACGGGTAGCTTCCGCAGAACGTCCGACGGCTTTACCAGCCTTACCGTCCCAAAGTTTGGGTTGAACGTCCAGTTTGGAATTAAAACGGCTTGCCACACCATCAATCGTGATGCGGACAAAAATAGGGTAACTGCCATTGATTTTTTGCTTGTCCTTTTTCACAAAGAAAAGAACGGAAAATGTACTCTTCATAAACTCACTTTTTTAGGTTACAAAACTACGGTAATTAACTCAAAGTGAAGTTTATACAGGCTCGCCAAATAGCGACAGAAGTTCGCCAATTTCGGACTAAGTGTACCCCTTTTGGACTTTCAGTTGTCGGGGGTACGAGTTAGGTTACTAACTTTGTCTTTTAAGGGCTAAATGATGTCCGGTAGGGCAGACATAAGGGGATAAAAAAGTCCCACAAATCGTTGAATTTGTGGGACTTAGCTGTTCATTGTCCGGTTTTGTCCGGTTAGTTCAGCGGAGAGAGAGGGATTCGAACCCCCGGAAAGTTGCCCTTCAACGGTTTTCAAGACCGCCGCATTCGACCACTCTGCCATCTCTCCAATTATGATTGCAAAGATAGAGGTGTTTTTGAGAAAAACAAAAAAATAGGTGTTTTTTAATAAAAAAATCAGTGTTGTTAGTGGTTTATTTGTTCAAATGACTATTTGTTATTTTTGTGTTTTAACTGGTTTGATTCTTTGGGATAGAAGTGGTTGAGTATCAAGTATCCCATGATACCTGCGAAAACAGAACCACTGATGATTCCTAATTTTGCCTGGTTAAGTAGAACAGGACCTAATTCAGGAAGACTGGCATATGACAGATTGGCAATAAAAAGGGATACTGTAAATCCTATACCACCAAGCATGGAGATTCCCAGCAAGCTTTTGTTGTTCATGTGGTCGGGCATTTTCAGGAAACCACTTTTTACGGATAACCAGGTGAAGGAAAATATTCCGATTAGTTTACCGAAAATTAAAGAAATAAAAATAGTAAGGGTTACTCCTTTCAAATCTGTCAGGCTGATGTGTTCGAAGGAAATGCTGGCGTTGGCAAAAGCGAATAGGGGCATTACCACGTAGTTGACTAGCGGGTGTAAGTTGTCGTCCATGGATTGCAGAGGGCTGATTACTTTGTCGGAGACTGATTCAACATGTCGTAGAATAGATAATTCTGAGTTGCTGAGCATGTATTTGTTGGCAGCCAGGTCCGCAGTTTCAGGAAGTTTTTGAAGACTGTTCCGGATTTCTCCAACGTATTTGTAAATGTTTAGTTTTGGCCGGGCCGGTACGGTGAAAGCGACTATCACTCCTGCAATTGTTGGGTGAATACCTGAATGAAGAAAGAGGTACCATACAATGATGCCAAAAAATATGTAGTAGAGTTTGCTGTGAATACCCAGCTTGCCACCAAACCATAGGATAAAAATAAATAATGCGGCCCATAAGAGATATTCTAAAATCAGATTATTGCTGTAAAATGCTCCGATAACAATGATTCCTCCGATGTCATCTACGACAGCAAAGGCTGTAAGGAAAATTTTCAGACTGAGAGGAACTCTTTTGCCCAATAGGGATAATACACCGAGGGAAAAAGCGATATCTGTTGCCATGGGGATGGCTGCCCCTTTTGTTCCCGGTCCTTCCGGGCATATTATACTGAATATGATGATAGGAATGATCATTCCTCCTAATGCTGCAATGACTGGAAGAAGGGCTTTCCGGAGACTGGAGAGTTCACCTACTAATAGTTCCCGTTTGATTTCAAGTCCGACTGAGAAGAAAAAAATGGCCATTAATGCATCATTTATTAATGACATGATGGTCATGTTGGAACCTTCTATCTGGAATAGGTTTATATCTCCGAAGCGTAGTACAACTTCTTTTGCAAAAAAGGCATTATACATATCGCGGAGGGGAGAGTTGGCAATAATCATGGCAGCCAAGGCAACAAAGAGGAGAATGGCTCCTCCGTTGATTTTGGTTTTTATAAAATGTCTGATGGGTGATTTAAAAATATTTTTGTTCATAGGCAGGGGGTGAAGGATTTAAACCATTCGGCGAATTTTTTGATTCCATTTTCCAGAGAAGTGGTGGGAGTATAATTGTAATCTTCTTTGAGTTTTGTTGTATCTGCCCAAGTTTGATATACATCGCCGGGTTGCATACCAACGAATTCTTTCCGGGCTTTTTGGCCAATATTTTCTTCCAACAGGTTGATAAATTCCATGAGTTGAATGGGGGAGCCGTGGCCAATATTATAAATTACAGCAGGGACTCCCGGAGTGTCTTCGCGAACCAGTCCTGGTTTGTTTATGATTTTAACTATACCTTCTATTATGTCGTCGATGTAGGTGAAATCACGGGATAGTTTTCCGTTGTTAAATACTTTTATCGGAGTATTTTGACAAATGGAACTGGCAAATAGTATCGGTGCCATGTCTGGTCGTCCCCAGGGGCCATAAACTGTGAAAAAACGCAGACCTATGGTTTGAATCTGATAAAGCCAAGAGTAGGTATATGCCATCAACTCGTTTGATTTTTTGGTTGCCGCATAAATGCTGACTGGTTGGTCGACTCTGGCACTTTCTTTAAAAGGAACTTCCCGACTGTTTCCATATACAGAAGAGGAAGAAGCATATATCAGTTTTTTACAGTTGTGTTTTCGACAGAGTTCCAATAGAGTAAGAAATCCAGCTACGTTACTTTCCACATATGTTTCCGGATGGGTAAGGCTGTAACGTACTCCTGCCTGAGCTGCCAGATTGATGATACAATCGAAATGATTTTGTTTAAAAATACTTTCCAGCATGTTTTTGTCGCATAAATCTGTCTGGCAGAACCGGTAACCGGGGAAAAGTGCAGATGTGCATTCTTGTCCGTATCCGGAAGGCTGAATGCCACATTCTTTCAGACGGGCATGTTTTAGGTTGACGTTGTAGTAATGATTCAGAGAATCTATACCATAAACTTTGATTCCTTGGGTACAAAGGGCTTTTGTCAGATAAAAACCAATGAAACCGGCACTACCGGTAATTAATACTTGCATGAGTAGTTATAGGGTTTATAATGAATGTCAAAAATAGCAATATTGTATGAAATAAAAAAATAAGTCGCCGAAGTAAAACGGCGACTTGATCACTAACCCTAAACAGAAACAAACTATGAAATTGATTCTATACAAAGATAGTTTAATCTGTTTCTATGGCCTAATTAAATATTGTTAATAAGGCACAATTATTATGGCGGATTGAGTTTTATATTAAAAATGCTATTCTTCTATGGCTAATATTTCTGTTTTCAGAGGAACTGGGATAATCTGGTTTGCCAGCGTTTGGTCGTATGGTAATTGTATTTTGATGTAATTGTCTGTAAAACCGCAAATGTGTCGGCCTGTTTTGGTTTCTTCGAAAAGAACGGGGCGGGTTTGGCCTTCACATTGTTGATAGAATTTGTGTAATTTTTTGTTGGAAATATTAAGTAATTCTGTTACTCTGTGATGTTTTTCTTCTTGGGGAACAATAAAAGGAATTTCTAATGCTTTGGTTCCTTGGCGTTCTGAATAGGGAAATACATGTAGTTGTGAGATGTTGAGATTTTCGATGAAATCACGGGCTTCTTTGAAATAGTCTTCTGTTTCGCCTCTCATGCCGACGATTGTGTCAACTCCGATAAAGGCATCCGGGATAAGTGATTTTATGGTATTTATTTTTGTTGCAAAGGCTTCCCGGGTATATCGACGGTGCATTAGTTTGAGCATCTCATTGCTTCCCGATTGCAGCGGAATATGAAAATGAGGCATGAAGTGCCGGGAACCGGCAACAAATTCAATAATTTCATTTGTAAGCAGATTTGGTTCTATGGAAGAAATACGGTATCTTTTTATTTCGTCCATTTGGTCAAGTTGTCTGATTAGGGTTAGGAAATCTGTAGTCTGGCCTTTGCCGAAATCACCAGTATTGACTCCGGTCAGGATTACTTCTTTTATTCCTTTTGCCGCCACTTCCCGGATTGCTTTCAGTATTTGTGCCGTATCGGCACTTCGGCTGCGGCCTCTGGCATAAGGAATGGTGCAATAGGTACAGAAATAGTCACATCCGTCTTGTATTTTTAAGAAACAACGTGTCCGGTCGCCAAATGAGTAAGCAAGATCAAACTGGGATAGTTTGAAAATATCGCATGAATGAGGTTCTGATAGTGCTGTTGTTTCCAAATGTTTTAAATAATGTTCTACATTAAATTTCTCGCTGGCACCAAGTACTAAATCGACTCCTTCAATAGACTTGATTTCTTTGGCCCTTAGTTGTGCATAACAGCCAACGACAACAATATAAGCATCCGGATTGTGGTGAATGATTTTACGGATTAGCTGGCGTCCTTTTTTTTCTGCCATATCCGTTACGCTACAGGTATTTATAATAAAAATATCGGCTCCTTGTTTTTCGTCAACCGTTTGTGTTCCTGCGTTTTCCAGACTGTGTTTGATGGTTGATGTTTCAGAAAAATTGAGTTTACAGCCCAAAGTAATGTATGCTACTTTTTTTCCTGCAATATCCATATGTGTGCTACGATATTAGTGTATGATTATAACCGGAAGGTTTGATTAAATTTTGTATAATTGGATACAAAAATAGTGATTTGGCTTGTAATTTGCTATCTTTGTACATATAGTTTTATTGGAAGGTTATAGCTTTACCTTTTGTGTTAATTTTTACTTTTTATGCGTTATTACATTATTGCAGGAGAGGCATCCGGGGATTTACATGCTTCCAACTTAATCAAGGAGATAAAAAGAGAGGATGACGAGGCTGTGGTGCGGGGATGGGGAGGTGATCTGATGCGTGATGCCGGAGTTGAAATAGTTCGCCATTATAAGGATACGGCGATTATGGGATTTGTAACCGTGTTAAAAAATTTGCATAAAATTAAAGCCAATATACGGTTTTGTTGTGAAGATATTTTGGCCTGGAAGCCGGATGTTGTTATTTTGGTGGATTATGCAGGGTTTAATATGCGTATTGCGCGTTTTGCAAAGAACTATGGTATACGGGTATTTTATTATATTTCACCGAAATTATGGGCTTGGAATACGGGACGTGTGCGGAAGATTAAGCGTTATGTAGACCGGATGTATACCATTTTTCCTTTTGAAACAGCGTTTTATGAGAGATATAATTATGTTGTGCAATATGGGGGAAATCCTTTGGTTGATGCGATTGCGGGTCGTTCTCACTCTATGGAAACTTTTACAGAATTTATAACTGCTAAGAAATTGCCGGATAAACCTATTGTTGCTTTATTGGCTGGTAGCCGGAGGCAAGAATTGAGATACGTGTTACCGACAATGTTAAAAATGGTCGGTCATTTCCCAGATTATCAGTTTGTTATTGCAGGAGCACCTTCCATGACCGACACGGATTATGCTCCTTATGTGAAAGATGTACCGGTTCGGATTATATATGGAGATACCTATCGTTTGTTGAGTCAGGCTAGAGCAGCATTGGTTACTTCTGGTACGGCAACTTTGGAAACTGCTTTGTTAAGAATACCTCAGGTTGTATGCTATAACGGAGAAGGGGGACGTTTGAGTTATTATCTGTTTAAGACTTTTGTAAAAGTAAAATATATTTCTTTAGTCAATCTGATTTTTGGAGGGGAGGTTGTTAGAGAGTTGATGATGCAACATTTGACGGAACGGAATGTTTTGAATGAGTTGTCCAGAATTCTGTACAGTGAACGTGAGCGTGAAAAAATGTTACGTAATTATGATGAAATTATTTACCGTTTAGGGCCTTCGGGTGCATCCAAACATTTTGCTGAGATGATGGTCAATGATTTACGGAAAGATCTTGCTTTGTAGTGTTTTGAAGGATTATCTCTTCTATTTTCTGTGTATTAATAGATAAGCTTTACATTGTCAACCCAGAATTTAGCGTCTGGTGTTCCGATATAAGCTCCTCCGTGTCCGGAAGAAAAACGCAGGATGATGTGTGTGGGAGTAGTGCCAGGTTCTGCCCATCCGATTTCCTGAATAGGAACCATTTCGCCTTTACTGTTCAGGCTGTGTGGTATATTTTCTCCTTTTATAAGTCCCATATAAGGTTTAAAGTAATCTTTTCCTGTGATGTCTCCGTAGTGGACGGTTATGCGGTGATTATTTTGCCATTCTTTGATTTCTTTGTCATATCGTTCGTATGCAGTGCCGACTCTTTTGGCAAAGATATTTCCTTTTTCATCTTCCCAACGATATTGTAGTAGCAAACATGCTTCTGCATTGTTTTGTTCCGGGATATTCTGAATGCGGCTGAAACCGGTGGCTTTGATTTGTTGTCCTCCCGGATATACTTTATAATCAAATTGCAGTGCCCGAGGTTGTTTGGTAAAAGGAATATTGTTGTTGAGTTTACTTTGAGGATTTTTGGTATCCCGTACCGGTTCTATAATTTCGCCAAGAAAAATCGTGCCGGTTGCTAATACGGAGATGTTAATCAATCCCAATACTTTTACATGTTCCATTCGTGTTTCAAGTCGTGCGCAATAGCCTGTATCTCTTTTTTCCGGGAATACGGTTACGCTGGCTTTATAAATGCCACTAACCTTGGCCATAACGGTTGATGTGGCCCAGGGTGAAATGGTTGGTTTATAAGGAGTGTTGTTCCTGAGGGTATCTCCGGAAGTGATTTCATACAGGTATTTGGTATTTCCTCCAATTACAAAAGATTCGTCAACAACACGTACCATCCAGTGATCCATGTTTCCGAAAGTCACTTCTTCGGTGTTTTCTTCAGTTATTTGTGCCTGGGTATATAGTGATAGTCCTGTGCAAAGGATGAAATAAAGACATTTTGTCAGTTTCATAAAGTAAATTTTTGTAATCGGATGTTTGGGCAAAATTCAGCAAAAAAGATGCCATTTATAATTATATCAGAGAAAATTACAAAGCTTATTGGTCGTTAAATAAGGGCTATTGGTCGTTAAAAAGCGGGAATACATATAATTAAATTGTGAGAGAGTGAGACAGGGAATACATTTGTAACATAAAGAACTGTAAGGAAGAAGGAAAAATGAATTAAAATGGACCAGATATGATAAAATATGGAATGAAATGGATTGTGGTCGGAGTGATTTTGTTGTCTTTGCCGGCTGTATCACAGGAAAAACCTCAGGAATGGAGTCTGAAATCTTGTATAGATTATGCCCGTCAACAGAATATTCAAATCAGGAAAAGCCGTGTTGCTTTGGAGGAGAGCATTGAAAATACAAAGGAGGTCAGAGCGCAACGTCTTCCTTCGCTGTCTTTTTCTTCAACGCATAATTATATGAATCGTCCGAATCCGGGAAGTGGGGATAAGCATAGTTATACTGGGAGTTATGATTTGAATTCTTCGGTTACTTTGTTTCAGGGGGGAAAGCTGAAAAAGAATTTGCAGCAGATGGATTTACAGAGTCAAGTGCAGGAATTGGCGATTGAGGAGTCGGAAGATAATATAGAATTGGCTATTACCCAAGCTTTTTTGCAGTTGTTATACGTCAATGAAACGGTAAAGATTAATGAAAATATTGTAGAAGTATCTGAAAGTCAGTGTATTCGTGGAAAAGAATTAATGGATGCCGGTTTATTATCACCAGTAGATTTTGCACAGTTGGAATCGCAATATACCTCAGATAAATATCAGTTGGTGGTGGCTCAGAGTTCTTTTGCAAATGCGCATTTAGAGTTGAAACAATTGTTGGAGCTTGGTCTGAATGATTCGATGCAGTTGGTTATACCTGCATTATCTGAAGAGGATGTATTGGTGATGTTGCCTGCAAAAGAGGCTGTTTTTCTGACTTCTTTGAGTGTCCGTCCTGAGGTGAAATACAATCAATTGAATGTAAAAATAGCCGGAGTGGAAAAGGAAAAAGCCTGGGCAGGTTATTTGCCGAGTCTTCGGTTGTCCGCCGGGTTGGGAACAAGTCATGTTTCCGGTAATAGTTGGAGTAGTCAGGTGAAGCATAATTGGGGTGAAAATGTAGGGTTGACATTAAGTATACCTATTTTCAGTAATCGTTCAACCAAAACAGCTGTAAATTTGGCAAGGTTAAATATAGAAAATGCAGAGTTGAATTACGAGAGTGTACAAAAAAGTTTGTTGAAATCTGTAGAAAATGTGTATCAGGAAGCAATATCAGCTCAGGAACGTTATCGTGCGGCGCAGGAAAATCTGAAAGCTGTTGAATTATCTTTTCGTCTTACCCAGGAACAATTCTTTTTAGGAATGAAAAATACTTTGGAAATGTTGACGGAGAAAAATAATTTACAGTCTGCCCGTCTGGAATCTATTCAGGCAAAATATATGGCCATTTTGAATATACAATTGCTGAATTTTTATCAGGGAAAGGAAATGACGGTAGAGTAATCGGAAATTAAAATGTTGATATAATGAAAAACAGAAAGTTTATTACAATGGGTGGGCTTATTGTCGTTCTGGGCTTTTGGGCTTTGGGTTTCTATGGTTGCAATTCCACAACAAAGGTTGATTGGGAAGTGGATAAAGTTGCCCGCAATTCAATGTCAGATATGGTTTCAGCAACGGGAACTGTGGAACCTGTTACCAAGGTGGATGTCGGTACTCAGGTGTCGGGTATTATTGATAAAATTTATGTGGACTATAATAGTGTTGTAAAGAAAGGACAGCTAATCGCTGAGATGGACAAGGTGACTTTGCAGGCTGAACTGGAGTCGCAGGAAGCCCAATTGGCAAATGCCAAGGCGGAATACGATTATCAGCAAAAAAATTATGTCCGGAATAAATTGTTGTTTGAAAAAAAATTAATCAGTGATAGTGATTATGAGACTGCGGTTTATAATTATGAGAAAGCGAAAAGTACTTATGATAAATGTAAAGCAGACATTATAAAAGTAAGACGGAATCTGGGATATGCAGTAATTTCCAGTCCTATTGACGGAGTTGTTATTAGTCGGGAAGTAGAAGAAGGTCAGACTGTTGCTGCAGGTTTTGAGACTCCTACATTGTTTACAATAGCCCGGGATTTGACGGAAATGCAGGTTATTGCTGACGTTGATGAAGCGGATATAGGGCAGGTTGAAGAGGGGCAGCGGGTGACGTTTTCTGTAGATGCTTATCCTAATGATGTTTTTGAGGGGATTGTAACTCAGGTACGGTTGGAAGCTACAGTGGAGTCTAACGTAGTAACCTATGAAGTTGTCATCAGTGCACCTAATCCGGACTTGAAATTAAAACCGGGTCTGACTGCAACGGTGTCGATTTATACACTGGAGAAAAATAATGTATTGACGATATCTCCCAAAGCATTGAAGTTTGTTCCGGAGCGAGGTGTAGTGGAAGCGGCGGGTATGATATTAAAACCTGCAACAGTAGAAAATAGTGCTTTGCAAAAGACGGTGTGGGTGAAAGAAGGAAACATTCTGAAAGAAAAGGAGATAGAAATAGGTACCGCATTAATTTCCTGGGTTGAAGTAAAAAGTGGTTTAAAAGAAGGAGAGGAGGTTGTGACGAGAATGCAGATGGGGAAAAAGACAGCTGGTCCTCCCCGGTCCGGAGAGGCGGAGTCTAGTCCGTTTATGCCTAAACCACCGGGAGGTAATAGGAGAAAATGATTTGTCGATTCTTGTGAGACCGGAGCGGATAATTAGTAATTTGAATGAAATGAATGCTATTATAGAATTAAAAGATATTAAACGGGATTTCAGGGTAGGAAGTGAGACGGTGCATGCTTTGCGGGGAGTGTCGTTCACTATTCAGGCCGGGGAGTTTGTAACTATTATGGGGACGAGTGGGTCGGGAAAATCTACATTATTGAATCTTTTGGGGTGTCTGGATACTCCTACTTCCGGAGAGTATTGGCTGGACGGCTATTCTGTACGGCAGATGGGGAAGAACGAACGGGCTGCATTGCGTAATCATAAAATCGGTTTTGTTTTTCAGTCTTATAATCTGTTGCCTAAGACTACTTCTATTGAAAATGTAGAATTGCCATTGATGTACAATCCGGCAATATCGGCGCGTGCAAGAGAAAAAAAGGCAATAGAAGCCCTGAACTCTGTAGGGCTTCATGACCGGCTTTATCATAAATCCAATCAAATGTCCGGAGGACAGCAGCAAAGGGTTGCTATAGCCAGAGCTCTGGTGAATGATCCGGTTTTAATACTGGCAGATGAAGCGACAGGGAATCTGGATACCCGGACTTCTTTTGAGATTTTGGTTCTTTTTCAGGAATTGCATGCCCGTGGACGCACTATTGTGTTTGTGACTCATAATCCGGAATTGTCTGCTTACAGTAGCCGTACAATTGTGTTGAAAGATGGGCAGGTGGTTCAGGACACACCCAACAACCGGGTTGCTTCGGCTAAAGCCACTTTGGCTTCATTGCCAGAGAAAGAGGAATAAGGATGAAAGTACAGTTTCAGGAGGAATAGCAGGAAAAATTTTCTTTGGTTCAGTAACTTTACGAATATGAATTTTACAAATTTATTCAGGATAGCTGTAAGGGCTTTGGGGAATAATAAAATGAGAGGATTTCTGACTATGTTAGGAATTATCATCGGTGTGGCATCTGTTATAACAATGCTGGCTATCGGTCAGGGGTCTAAACGAAGTATCCGGTCTCAGATTGCTGAGATGGGGTCAAATATGATTATGATACATCCGGGTGCGGATATGCGTGGCGGGGTTCGCCAGGACCCTGCTGCCATGCAGAGTCTGAAATTAGAAGATTATGAAGCAATTGTGAATGAAACCCGTTATGTTTCTGCGTGTTCTCCTTCCGTAAGCAGTAGCGGGCAGGTGATTTTTGGTGCCAATAATTATCCGACTTCTATTTATGGGATAAGTCCTGATTATCTGGAAATCCGGAAATATTCTGTTGCGGAGGGGGATATGTTCGGGGAGCAGGATATCATCAGTTCTGCTAAAGTATGTGTAGTTGGAAAGACTATTGTAGATAACCTGTTTACCAATGGAGAGAATCCGGTAGGAAAGATTATACGTTTTGGGAAAATACCGTTCCGGATTGTAGGGATTTTGTCCTCCAAGGGATATAATACAATGGGAATGGATCAGGATGACCTTATTCTGGCACCTTATACCACGATTCAAAAGCGTGTACTGGCTATCACTCATTTACAAAGTATTTTTTGTTCTGCCCTCAGTGAAGAGCAGACGGAAAATGCAGAAGAGGAAATTTCCGGTATTTTACGGCGTAATCATAAGTTGCGGGTGACAGATGACGATGATTTTAATATCCGTTCGCAACAAGAGCTGAGTACTATGATGAATTCCACTTCAGATATGATGACGGTGCTATTGGCGTGTATTGCCGGAATTTCTTTGTTAGTAGGGGGAATAGGAATTATGAACATTATGTATGTTTCTGTGACTGAGCGGACCCGTGAAATTGGACTGCGTATGTCTATTGGTGCAAAAGGAAGGGATATTCTGGCACAATTTCTGATAGAGGCTATTCTTATCAGTGTAACAGGCGGATTGATTGGGGTTATTATTGGTATCGGAGCAGCTTGGATGGTGAAATTATTTGCAGGCTGGCCGGTGTATGTAGAATGGTATTCTGTTATTCTTTCTTTTGTGGTTTGTACTTTAACGGGGATATTTTTTGGCTGGTATCCGGCCCGGAAAGCTTCTGAAATGGATCCGATAGAAGCAATCCGGTATGAATAGGAGCGGAAAGGCGGTAAAATCATTCTGAGGATATTAATCATAGAGCATTTCTCTCAGAAATTGTTATCTTTGTGATATGAGGAAAAATAAAGTTTTGAAATATGTCATACAGGTTATAGGGTGGGGGATTGTATTTGGTTTCCCACTTTTTTTCACCTGGAAAGAGGTTGAGCCGATAAGCTGGTTAAGATATCTGGGGTATGTATTTGTGCCGGTTGCTTTTATGATTGTTTTTTATTGTAATTATTTTTTTCTGATTGACCGGTTGCTTTTTCGTCGTGGATTGGTTCAGTTTTTATTGGTAAATCTGGTACTTTTTGTAGTATTGAGTTTGTTATTGGATTGGTGGCACGGCTATTATGTCGTTAATATACAGGGAAATAAGTTTCATATAGGAGGTCCTCCGAAAATTGTATTCATTTTAAGAGATTGCATGACGATGGCTTTGACAGCAGCTTTAAGTGTTGCAATCCGTATGACGGAAAATTGGTATGTACTTGAGGATGAGAAAAAGGAGTTGGAAAAGGCGCGGGCAGAAGCAGAGTTGCAAAATCTGAAGAATCAACTCAATCCTCATTTTTTGTTTAACACCCTTAATAATATTTATTCTCTGATAGCCATTGCTCCTGAGCGGGCACAATATGCTGTACATGATTTGAGTCGGTTGCTAAGACATGTTTTGTACGAAGATAAACAGCAGTTTGTCTCTTTGGAGCAGGAACTTATTTTTATGAAAAGTTATATAGAGTTGATGGGATTGCGTTTGTCCGATAAAGTGGATTTACGTGTGGAGTTGCCTGACGACGGCAAGGGTGTATTGGTAGCTCCTTTGCTTTTTATTACTTTGATTGAAAATGCTTTTAAACATGGTATTAGTCTGACGGAGAAATCTTTTGTCCATATTTATTTTAAAGTGGAGGATAGCGGGAAAATGCATTGCCGGATAGAAAATAGCAACTATCCTAAAAAAGACAATGACCGGAGTGGTTCCGGGATTGGGTTGGAAAATTTGAGGAAACGGCTGGACTTACTCTATCCGGGAAAATATCGTTTGAATACTCAGTTGGAAGGAAAAACATATGTTGCAGAGCTTGTGTTGTGATTGAGAGCAAAGTATTTATATATAAGTTAAATATTTATGGAGCTGAATTGTCTGATTGTTGACGATGAACCATTGGCTTTGGATTTATTGGAAGCTTATGTGAAACGTACTTCTTTTCTGAATTTAAGAGGACGTTGTAATAGTGCTGTGGATGTATTTCAAAAGCTTGAGGAAGAGCGGGTAGATTTGATTTTTCTGGATATTCAGATGCCTGAACTGACTGGTCTGGAGTTATCCGGAATGATAGGGCAGGATGTCAGAATTATTTTTATAACTGCTTTTGAGCAGTATGCTTTGGATGGTTTTAAGGTAAATGCTTTGGATTATTTGTTGAAACCTGTCAGTTATCCGGAGTTTCTTAAAGCTGCAAATAAAGCTTTGCAGTGGTTTGAAATGAAATCTTTTGGCAAAACCAGCGTTAGGGGAGAAGAAGATAGTATATTTGTAAAATCCGATTATAAACTGTTAAAAATAGAGTTTCAAAAAATTTGTTTTATAGAAGGGTTAAAGGACTATGTGAAAATATTTCTGGAGGATGCTTCGTGTCCTGTTGTATCTTTGATTAGTATGAAATCTTTGGAAGAAACCTTGCCTTCTGCTTCCTTTATTCGGGTTCACCGTTCTTTTATTGTTAATTTAGATAAAGTTGCCGTTGTTGAACGTAACCGGATTGTTTTCGGGAAGACTTATATTCCGGTATCCGATTCTTACCGGGATAAATTTCTGGAATTTATTAATGGGAAGGTTATAAAATGATTTTTATTTTCCCGGCAGATTTGTCCATATAATGCCATATGTGCACTAAACAAGAAAAGGTTTGGCGGGGAAAGCTGTTTTTTGTACATTATTCTTTACCTTTGCGGCAAATTCAGAGGTGTATATGTCTCATTTACCAACTTTAATAACAGACCTGGCATTGATATTGGGAGCTGCCGGTTTGACAACACTTATTTTTAAACGATTGAAACAACCGTTGGTGTTAGGGTATATTGTGGCTGGTATTATTGCCGGTTCCCATATTACTTTGACGCCTTCTGTGATGGATACCGGAAATGTTCAGATTTGGGCAGATATCGGTGTTGTATTTTTGCTTTTTGCTTTAGGTCTGGAGTTTAGTTTTAAAAAACTGATGAAAGTTGGCGGAGCAGCCGTAATTGCAGCTATGACTATAATTTCGGGTATGGTAGTGTTGGGGTATATTACCGGCATTTTGATGGGATGGAAACAAATGGACAGTATTTTTCTGGGGGGGATGTTGGCAATGTCGTCCACTTCCATTATTTACAAAGCGTTTGAAGATCTTGGTTTAAGGACCCAACGTTTTACGGGATTAGTATTTGGCATATTGGTTATAGAGGATTTGGTGGCTATAGTGCTGATGGTTATGTTGTCTACGATGGCTGTGAGTAAAAATTTTGAAGGGGTGGAGATGGTATACAGTATTGGGAAGCTTTTGTTTTTTCTCTTGTTGTGGTTTTTGACAGGAATTTATATTATTCCCACTTTTTTCCGGCGCACCCGTTTATTAATGGGTGATGAAACATTATTGATTGTATCCCTCGGACTTTGTCTCTCTATGGTTGTTTTTGCTACTTATGTTGGTTTTTCGTCTGCTTTGGGGGCATTTGTAATGGGCTCAATTCTGGCAGAGACTATTGAAGCAGAGAAAATAGAGCGTCTGGTCAAGCCGGTGAAAGATCTTTTTGCTGCGATTTTTTTCGTTTCGGTTGGAATGATGGTTGATCCCGGAGTAATTGCAGAATATATATGGCCTGTGATTTTTATTACGCTGACAGTATTAATCGGACAGGCCACTTTCGGTACTTTGGGGGTGATTTTGGCGGGTCAGCCATTGAAAACTGCTTTACAGTCGGGATTTTGTCTGACTCAGGTGGGGGAATTTGCTTTTATTATAGCTGGTTTGGGTACGACCATGAAAGTGACCAGCAATTTTTTGTATCCGATAGTGGTTGCGGTTGCTGTGATTACCACTTTTCTGACTCCTTATATGATTCGGGCCGCAGGTCCTGTTTATCCTTATGTTGAAAAACATTTACCCCGTAAATGGAAGCGTTTTGTTGAGCATTATACTTCCGGTACACGAGTTGTAAACCATGAGAGTAACTGGAAAAGATTGCTGACTTCTTTGATTCGTGTTATTGTTATTTATTCTGTTATTGTCATAGCTATTCTGATTTTGTCGTTTCACACATTGGTGCCATTAATCCAGTTGTACATAACTGGTTTTTGGGGGTCTTTATTGTGTACAGTCATTATTTTGTTATTGATTTCTCCTTTTTTGAGGGCTATTGTAGCCAAGAAAAACCATTCTGCTGAGTTCCGGATTTTGTGGGAGGATGGTTATTTTAGCAGGGCATATTTGGTATCTTTGGTTTTATTCCGTTTTGTACTGGCTATTGTGTATGTGATGGTGGTGGTGATGACTTTGTTTAAGGCTTCGGTAGCATTATTGTTAGGCATTGCCTGTATTGTAGTAGCAGTGGTGTTTTATTCCCGGTATCTGAAGAAACAGTCTATACAAATTGAGCGTCATTTTTTACGAAATTTCAGGGTCCGGGAAGTGTATGCCCGGCAAGCTGGAATCCGGGTTCCTCCTCGTTTTGCCGGACATTTGTTGTCACGTGATTTACATATGGCAGATTTTGTTATTCCCGGAGAATCTTTGTGGGTGGGATATACTTTGGCAGACTTGGCGTTGGGAAGTCGCTTTGGGGTGATGGTGGTGGCCATTTTCAGAGGCCAAAGCTGTATAAATATTCCCGGCGGAAAGGAACGTCTTTATCCGCAGGACCGGGTACAGGTCATTGGAAGTGATGAACAGTTGGAACGGTTTGGAGATAAGTTGCAGGAAATGACGTTGTCTCCTTCGGATTCTGACCTTACCCAAAGTGAAGTTTGCCTGAAACAATTTGTTTTGGATACTGAATCACCATTTAACGGAAAAAGTATCCGGGAATCCGGAATTCGGGAGAGATATAAGTGTGTGGTAGTGGGTATCGAGCGTGGAACAGCGTCTTTGCGAAATCCGGATGCAGCTACCGTTTTCCAGGCTGGCGATTTGGTTTGGGTAGTTGGAGAAGAGATGAATGTATATGAATTATTAAGATAATCACAAAGAGGAAACAAGGCGGTTTCTGTAGAGAAAGAAGATAGCAATAAGGGTGGCCATCAGATCGGCAAACGGAATAGCAAGCCAGATACCTGTAAGTCCCCATTGATGGGAAAAAAGTCCTAAAGCTGGTATTAAAAATATAAATTGCCGTGAAATATTCATTGTGATGGCTTTGGGAGCTTGGCGGATGGACTGAAAATAACTGGTAACGATTACTTGTAAACCTGTCAGTGGCATAGCAATGAAAGTAAGACGTAATCCTTGTGTGCTGATTTTCAATAGTTCGGCATCGTTTGTAAAAGCTTTTACTAACCAGGGAGCTCCGATTTCTCCTGCAAGAAAACCGGTACAGGCTAAATAACTTCCTATCTGTATGGCTGTTTTTAAGGTATATTTTACGAAGTGGGTATGTCCGGTCGCATAATTGTAATTTAGCAGAGGTTGCATCCCTTGGCAGGTCCCCATAAGAAGCATTGCTATCAGGATGGAATAGCAACTGATAATACCGTATGCGCCGATAGCGTGATCTCCTCCGTAGTTTACGAGATAACGGTTCATGATAATATTTACCATACCGGTGGTGATGTTCATAATAAAAGCAGCCATTCCTATTCCAATGATACTGAGTAATATCAGTAGCTGGGGTTTGAAACAGGTGAGACTTAATTTCAAAGGTGTTGATCTAGTAAAAAAATGAATGGCTATCAGGATAGAACTAACAGACATAGATAGAACAGTGGCAATGGCTGCTCCTTCGATTCCCATATTAAAACCAAATATGAATATGGGGTCCAAAATGATATTCCCAATGACTCCTGTCAGGGTAATTGTCATGGATTTCCGGGAAAAACCTGAAGTCCTTATGGCATTGGAAAATGTAAAATTCAGGTTAGTGAGCAGGCTTCCCGGTATTAGTATATTTAGATAATTACGGGCATAAGGAATGGTCTGTTCACTTCCGCCAAATGCGGATAAAATGTTGTCCAGGTAAGAAAATGAGAGGATAATAAGAATGCCAGAAAGAATCAGATTCAGAATAACAGCATTGCCTAATATTTTACAGGCAAGCCGGAGATTGCCCAGAGAAATTGCTGTTGGGATACGTATTGCTACTCCCACTCCGGTTAGTGTACCAACTGTTCCTAAAAGAGAAACATAGGGTAACGTCAAAGCTAATCCGCAGATTGCCAATGAGCCTGCACCCTGGCCAATAAATATCCGGTCGACAATATTATAGAGTGCTAATACTACCATATTAATCATTGCAGGATAAGTATAACTTTTTAAAAGTTTACGTATACCCTGATAGTCATTCATATGATTGGGCAAATCAGCTTTCACATTTTAGATTTAGCACTTGAATTTACAAAGGTAATAAATTTTCGTTTATGGGATTAAAAAAGAAAATTCTGTTTCTTTGGTGAATGACTGCTGTATTCATATTTATAAAAGGGAGAAAGGCAGGAATTTGTCTTTCATTGCGGGTTTTGTTATTTAAAATTTGTGAATGTAGTCAGAAAGATTAACTTTGCTAATTCCCTATGTGGTTGCCTTTTAAATATTTTGTACCTATAGGGAGTCCGAATTTATTTTTTGTAAAAGATGAAGAAGAGCATATTATTTATACTCCTGTTGTTGGGTATATGGGCATTGGGTTTGTCAAAAGAGAATTCTTTTTCTCAAAAAGTTATTCTTCAGTTATTAAAATTAGTACGGCAATATCCTCAGGAGAAAGTTTACCTGCAAACTGACCGGGATCATTATGAGGCGGGTGATAAAATATGGTTCAGAGCATTTCTGACTGATGCTTATACTCATATTCCTTCTGAATTGAGTCGTTTTGTTTACGTTGAGTTACGCGATAGGCAGGATAGTTTGTATTGCCGGTTAAAGATTCCTTTCCGGGATTCTGTTTTTTCGGGGTTTGTGCCTTTGTCTGATAAATTAGCTCAAGGGGATTATTTTTTGCGGGCATATTCTTACTGGATGCAGAATACCGGGGATGATTTTATTTTCCGAAAAAAAATCAGGGTTATCAATCCGCAATCATCTAAGGTGCAGGTTGCGATTACCTGGGAAAAGACTGATGAGGCTTATGTTGCTGACATTCGCTTCCATAATAGTCGGAATGAATCGTATGACAAAGTATGGGTTGATTATGTTTTGGGAGGAAAAACAAAGATTGTTCGTACTGATGACCGGGGGAGTTTCCGGATAAATCTGGATTCTCTTAATTTTGGCGAGAAAGTTTTGGTACGTTTTAAGGATGAGGAGCCTTTTAAATATGAGCAAACCATTTATCTGCCTGACCCCGGAAAAGATTTTATCGTATCCTTTCTGCCTGAAGGCGGAAATTTACTTGAGGGTTGTCAGCAAACAGTGGCTATGAAGGTAATTGGTCCAGACGGATTATCGCGTGAAGTGAGCGGTATGATTATGAACGATAAGAATGAACAAGTTGCTTATGTTCAGACAGTTCATAAAGGGATGGGTGCTTTTAATCTGACGGCAGAACCTGGGCGGCATTATTATGGTTTGTTTTCGATGGAAGGCGGTAAACAAAAACGATTTGATTTGCCGGATGCCGTTGCGAGTGGAATCGGACTGAAGTTAGTGATAAATGCTGATATGGTTGGATATGTAGTTATGGCTACTGACAATTTTCCTGAAATAGAGAATCTTTATGTTTTGGTACACGCCAAAGGAGTGCCTGTCATGTGCTATCCTGTTCAAGCCGGGGTTAAAGGACGGTTGCGGGTGGAGGATTTGCCTGAAGGCATATTGCATTTTTTATTAATAGACGATAAAAATAATGTATATAGTGAACGGGTATGTCTGATATATAAAAAAGAACGTCCTGAAATTGTGGTTACAACGACGAAACCGGATTATTTTATTCGGGAACAGGTAGAGTTGGAAGTGCAAGTAATGGCTGATAGTCTGCATAGTAAACGGGGTTCCTTCTCTATAGCTGTGACGGATGACGCACAAGTGGAACAGGATTCCTTACAAGGACATATTTTATCTTATTTTTTACTGAGTTCTGATTTAAAAGGCTATATAGAGGACCCTGCCTTTTATTTTAAGAACCATAGGGTAACGACTATGCGTCTATTGGATTTATTGATGCTGACCCAGGGATGGAGTCGTTTTAAAATGCCGGATGTCTTGCAGGAACGTTACGATACATTGAATTATTACATGGAGCGCGGACAGGCCATTTCCGGTAAGGTAAAAAATTTCTGGGGTAAGGATGCTTCTGAAGCTAATCTGATTCTTTTGTCAAATACGGGACTGGTTCAGATTGTTCATGCGGATACTAACGGACGCTTTATGATAGACGGAATCGCTTTTCCGGATAGTACAAGATTTATGTTGCAGGGAAAAAGTAAACGTGGGCGGCGTAGTGTAGAGGTACAGGTAGACCAGGATCATTTTATGTCCCCTTCTGTCAGGATTCCGTTTGACCCTAACGAAATGGCAAGGGAGGATGACTTTTATAAGCGTTTTACCAAAGATTATTATTATGAAAACGGAGTCAAGGTATATATTTTAGATGAAGCAATCGTAAAGCGTAAGCCTGTGCGTAAAGTGTATTCTTTTTATGACCATGTGTCAGATTATGCTCTTGATTCGGCAAAATTGGCTTCTATGCATGACTGGGACATGAGGAGAGTATTGCAGGAATTGCCTGGAATAGAGGCCTATGGGGATTCTGTGCAGCGTTTCGGAAGAACCTTGTTGCTGGTAGTTAATGATTTCGAGACGGATTTTGAAGATGTTCTGCTGATGAAACCGGAAGATTTACTTAGCATTAATTATATTCGTCCGCCAATGTCTGTTAATTTTTGGGGTAATGCTGGTGAAAACGGAGTGATAGCCATTACCACTAATCCTAATTTTGTGCGGCGGGAAATACCGCGTCCTAATATGGTTAATTTTTCTTTATTGGGCTATCAGAAGAAAGCTGAATTTTATACACCCCGGTATGATGTAGATTCTATTCGGTTGGCATTGCAAGACACTCCGGACAAAAGACCGACTATTTACTGGAATCCCGGGGTCTGCACGGATAAAGAAGGGAAAGCTCGTTGTACTTTTACCACTTCCGATAGTTTTGGGCCTTATACAGTGATTATGGAGGGCATTCTGGAGGATGGGACCATATGCCGGGGAGAGAAAAAAATTAAACTAAAGTCATTATAATCTTCCGCTTTGCATCAGAACTATATGAAAAAAATGTTTACATTGCGCTCCCTTTCTTAGTAAGGGGAGTTTAGGGGCAAAGATTGGCTGACTTGGGAAAATTTTGCCGTCTCCGCCCCTTTTCTCCTTTTTGGCTTTTGTTGCCGTTTCAAAAATATAGGATTGTTTCTAAAAAGTACCGGAAAAAATCTTCTTTTTTCTACCCTTGCCTGTCAATCAATGGTCTTATTTTATTTTCAGCCAATAGCCTCTTTTGGATTCTGTCTGGATGGTTATGTTTTCTACGTCATTAAATAGTTGTTTCAGCCGGGAAATCACTTTGGTCAATTGTGCATCCAGGTTCACCTGCGTATTTCCCCAGCCTATTTCGAGAAGGGTGTCCCTTTGCGTTAACCGGTTTACATTCCGGCACAATGCTTGTAAAACTTTTCCGTGTATGGGGGTTAAGACGATACATTCTCCTTGTTTGTTTAGTTCAAAATTAAACGGGTCAAAAGTGATATCCTGAGTCAAATGCTGGATTCTGCAAACTTCTGTTTCGTTGATTTGTTTTATCTGCCGGATCAGTGTTGCCGGACTATAGTCTTTAATGATGTAGCATTTAGCACCATGGTCAAGTCCTGTCTGTAAATCTTGTTCTTTTGTTAAAGAACTATACATTACGATAGGAGTATGCAGATCAATGCTTAGAATCAATTGAGCGACTTCCAGACCTGTAAGTTCCGGCATATCTACGTCCAGAATAACGAGGTCAGGATGGGTTTGCTGAAATTTTTTCCATGCTGTTCTGCCATCATTAGCTTCAATGACTTCCCAGCCCTCTTTTTCTATTTCCTGCTTAATTTCTATTCTTGCCAGCTCGTCATCTTCAGCACATAATATTCTCAATGGTCTCATATACAGGGAAATTTGATAGTGAATACCGTTCCTTGTTCCTGAATGCTCTTAATAGTGATGCTTCCTTTGTATGCGTCTGTTACTTTTTTGATAAAAGCCAGCCCCAGACCGAAACCGGTTTTACTATATGTGCGCTTGTCTTCAATGCGGTAGAATTGCCGGAATATCCGGTTGAATGCTTTAGAGGGAATGCCAATGCCATTGTCTTCGACCCGTAATATCCAGTTTCCGGCTTCTTTTTCGAAATATATCCGGACTTCCGGTTTGGGGTTTTTGTTGTATTTTATGCCATTATCTATAAGATTAGCTACAACACAACTGAAATAGACATTGTCCAGAAGCGGTTGGTTGATGTCTTCTCTGATTTGATAATCTATCCGGGCATGCTTTTTCAATAAACGGAACATACTGACGGTTGTTTCTAGTTCTTGCCGGATGTCAATAGGTGTTCTTTCTATTTTCAGCTCATCTTGCTTTAAGGCGAAAAGCATCATTTCCGTCACATCGGATATTTTCAGTAAACGGGCATGTATCAGTTCCAGAATTTTTTTATCACTTGGTTTTTCTTGGATGATCCAGTCATGAGTTATGTTGATGAGTGTTGCTAACGGTTTGCGCAGTTCGTGCTCTAAATGTGCGATTCCCATGGATTGTATTTTTGCCGTTTGCAATTTATTCTTGGTCATTTGCAATTGCCACAGCAGACATCCGGTGAAACTGCCTAAAAAAATGAATTCTAAAATCAAATGCCAAAATGTATCGTGGAAAAAAGGAGGTTTATGGAAAAGGGCAACGATTGTATGTTTATATTCATAGCCGACTTTTACAGGGTTGGTGCGGACAGTCCGGTGTGTTGACTGAGCATGGGTTTGAAGAATTGTTTCATCAATTTCATTTTTTAGATATAATACCGGAGTATCGGTGATTCCTTGACGGGACAGTTGTTGTTTGTAAATAGAGTCCAAACGTTGAAGATTTAATAATTGATTCTTATATAAATGGTCGTATAATACTTGTTGAAGCATAAAATGAAATTCAGTTGGAGAAGAAATATGAACGCTGGTATCTTTCCAGTGAAATATGTGATTGTCTAACATGCTGCAACTAAATGTATGTTGCGGATACATAAATTCAGCGTCTAAAAAGTCGTTGATGGACCTTTGTAATAGAGAAGAACTCTTTTCTTGGAATTCATGCAATTTGGTGTTTCTCATACTGTTTAGCCAGGAAACTTGGAGTAGCATAATAGCCGTTAATAAAAATATGGAAATTCCCCCTATGATTTTCATATTGTTTTGTTTTTAGCACGGATGGTAAAAATAGAAGATTTTCTTTAGGGGCAAAGATATATATCTTTTTATGTTTGCGACAGAAAATAAAACTGATTTTAACATTAGTTGAAATAACTATTGTGCAGCTAGGAGTGTTATGGTTAAATATAACCATATCTGAAACATCAGAATAGAACAATTTGTTTTTGTACTGATGCTTTGGCCCAAACAGAGTCCTCTAAAACGCCTGCTCAATGATTTATTTTAGGTATAATTTTTAGCATGAATTTAGCAATAAACTTATATACAAATATTTCAGAATCTGCTAAACTTTTTTTTATTAGGCATAATATTAGGAATAGGTGTCATATTTTTCAAAATCAAGTTTATTTTATTAAAAATGAGAATAACTTTGCAAAAATGAAAAAGAAGGTATGTGCGTACTTTTTTGAAACACTATTTTTTGTATGGAGGATAATAAGAAGTTAATTGAGGGGATAAATTGTAAAACCAAGAGAGCGTGGGAAGAGTTTTACAAAACCTATTATGTATCTTTGTGTAATCACGTATATCGTATCTTGTTGGATGAAGAGATTGCTACGGATATCGTACAAGAAATATTTTTAAAGATTTGGGATTCAAAGCTTGTTTTTGAGAATGAAAGAGCCTTAATCAGTTATTTGTATCGGGCGGGGACTAATAATTCATTAAAATATTTGCGGTCACAGAATACGGAGCAGGAGAGATTAAAAAGGTGGTATGATATTGAGCAGGAGATGACCGAGGATGATTTTTCAAGTGTTGTCAGAGAAGAGGTGTTGCGCAAACTGCTTCTTTTAATAGACCAATTACCGGCGGAGAGACGGAAAATCATATTGATGAGTATGGAAAATATGAGTGGGGAGGAGATTGCCCAAAAATTAGGGGTTACTATTCATACTGTAAAACAACAAAAATACAGAGCGTATAAATTTATAAAAGAGCAGTTGGGAGAGCATTGGATTATTGCCCTCTATTTTTTCTTATAATTTTTGTTTTTTTCTGTTATACTTTTTTTCTTTTTTGGATTCTATATACAAACAAGTTATATGGAGCGTAACAGATTTACAGTATTTGAAGTTGTAGAGGAAATTATCCGGAACTTTTTTAACGAAAATGATGAAGAAAAGAAAGAAGAGTTTCAGATGTTGCTCAATGAGCCTGCTTTGTTAAATAATGGGAAAGAATTAGCCGACCGCAAACAAGTGATTGCCTGGTTGAAAGAACCTGCCCGTTTTTCTTCTCAAAAAGCATATAATGAGTTTAAGGTATATGTGCGTGAGCAACGGCTTCAAATCTGGAGAAAACGGATGAGGTATGTTGCTGCTGTTTTGGTGTTGCCGTTTTTAGTAGGAGGAATTTATTATTGGCATACCATTCATTCCGGGGAAAAGGGTCAAGAAATTCAATTAATACATCCTATTGCTTTTAAAGCATCTATTGAGTTGAACGATGGAAAACAGGTGTATTTGGGGGTTGAAGAGGGGAAAATAACCTTGAGTGATCAAACGGAAATCGTTCGGAATCAAAAACAAGTTGTGTACAAGGCTTCTGATTTGTCGGATGTGCATGAAGTGATTTATCATGAACTTTGTGTACCTAAAGGGGGAGAGTATGTATTGATTTTGTCGGATAGTACTAAAGTTTGGATTAATGCCGATTCAAAATTACGATATCCGGTTCAATTTTGCGGAAAAGAACGGGAAGTATTTTTACTTGAAGGCGAGGCTTATTTCGAGGTGTCCAAAAATCATGAAAAACCTTTTTTAGTACGTACTTCACATGGAACCGTGAAGGTATTGGGGACGGAATTTAATGTGCGAAGTTATGAAGGCGAGGAGTGTGTGATAACAACATTAGTCAACGGTTCCGTTCAGTTTAAAAGTGCTCAGGAGCCTGAATGCAATACTGTTTTATGTCCCGGTTATCAACTTATAGCTGGTGCTTCTGCAGAGGATTGGATTATTCAGCAGGTAAATCTGAAAGAGTATGTAAGCTGGAAAGAAGGATTGTACATATTCAATAATATGACATTAGAGGAGTTGATGAAAACGGTGGAGCGTAATTATGATGTAACCGTATTTTTCGCAAATGAAGCGTGTAAACTTTTGCGTTTTTCGGGAGATTTGAAAAAATATGATGATGTCCGGAATTTTTTGCGTTACATAGAGGTGGGTGGAGACGTCCGGTTTGTTGTTAAGAATCGTGAAATTACGATATATGAAAAGGGAGCCCTTGGCCCGGGTACTCCCTGTTTCGCTTGTGAATAATTACTTGGAATAATTAAACTTTCAAATTTATGAAAAAAAATAGAATTAACGGGCGTGATGTTCCCATTTGTATTTTAAAAAAAACATTTCTGGCTGCCGGATTAACTTTTTTATTTATAGTTCTTTTGAATGTAACCATTTGTAAAGCAGCTGTTTCATACGAATATAGAGTTTCTTTGCAGATGCAAAATGTGTCTTTGGAAAAAGTGATTTTGGAATTGCGCGAGCAAACAGGGATTCGTTTTTTTTACAGTATTGATAAAATTAAGTCTATAGAGAGAGTTTCTGTAGATGCCAAAAACGAGACCTTGAAGAATGTGTTAAGTTGTTTATTGTCAGGAACAGGACTTACTTATACTCTTTTAGATGAAGTGGTGGTGATTAAGGATGAAGGCGAGGTGATTGTTAAGGATTCATTACCCAAGACTCTCATTCAAGGAGTTGTGAAAGATAAGGATGGAGGTACTTTGCCGGGGGTATCGGTTACGGTTAAGGGAACTTCAGTCGGTGTGGCAACGGACGTTAAAGGTACGTTTACTTTACAAGTTCCTTCTTCAGATCG
This sequence comes from uncultured Odoribacter sp., assembly GCA_910578105.1. Taxonomy (GTDB): domain Bacteria; phylum Bacteroidota; class Bacteroidia; order Bacteroidales; family Marinifilaceae; genus Odoribacter. The sequence continues at coordinate 61,105 of CAJTPD010000001.1, forward strand.
GGTTGTGCTGGTTTTTTCTTTTGTGGGTATGAAAGTGAAAGAAGTTCCTTATAAAGGAGAAAAGTCGTTGGAGGTTTTTTTGGAGGAGGAAATTCAGAACATTGACGAGGTAGTTGTTACTGGTTATCAAGTGATAGACAAGCGTAATCTGACGAGTGCTATTTCTACAGTAAAAGCAGAGGAACTGGATCGGATGGGAGCGTTGACGATTGACCAGATGTTGGAGGGGAAGGCTCCCGGGTTGATGATTATGAATATAAGCGCACAGCCTGGAGCGGCTACGAAGATGAGGGTGCGTGCCGGAGCTACTTTCACGGGTACCCGTGAGCCATTGTGGGTTATTGACGGTGTTATTTATGAAGATCCTGTTCCTTTGACTCCGGCAGAAATCAACAGTTTGGATAATGTGAATTTGATTGGTAATGCCATCACAGGTTTAAATCCTCAGGATATAGCCCAGATTGATATTTTGAAAGATGCTTCTGCCACGGCTATTTATGGTACCAGGGCGGCGAACGGGGTTATCGTCGTGACCACAAAACGTGGGAAGAGCGGTTCTTTGGCTCTCAATTATAGCGGTTCTGTCAGTGTGGTGAATCGTCCGCGTTATTCGGATCTTAATTTGATGAATTCCAGAGAGCGTATAGATGTTTCGAGAGAAATTGCCAAAAGGAATTTGTATTATCCTTCTCAAATTCATCAGTTTGTGGGGTATGAAGGGGTGTTGAAAAAATATTATTTCCGTGAGATTGATTATGCACAATTTCAAAAGGAGGTTGCAAGATTGGAAACGCTGAATGAGGATTGGTTCGGAGAGCTTTACCGGGTAGCTTTTACGCATGCGCATTCGGTTAATTTGTCCGGGGGTAATGAAAAGATGCGGGTTTATGCGGGTTTGAGTTATGATAATCAACGTGGAACGGAGCTCAATGTTGGGTTGTATCGTGTCAGTGGTCGTATTAACGGGGATTTTAATTTGAGAAAAAATGTGTTGATTTCTATTGGTTTGAGCGGGAGTTCTCAAAAAGCAAAATACAATCATTCGGCGTATTCGGCTTTTAATGAGGCATATAATATGAGCCGTGCCGTACCTGCACGCGATGAAAATGGTGATTTATATTATATTGACCGGATATCCATTCAGAATATGACGGGTGATTATCGTTATGTAAAGTACAATATCCTGAATGAGCTTGCTAATTCGGGGCGCACGGTGTATAACAGGGATTTTAATGTACGGGCTTCTGTTGACTGGGAAATTATCCGGGGATTGAAGATTCGGAGTCAATTTTCTTTTCGGAACACTACGAATTCTTCCGAGGAGTGGATTGGCGGGGACACATATTATATGTCAATGTGGCGTTCTATAGGTGATGATGCTAACGAAAAGAGTCAAAAAGGGACGGTTGTGCCTTTCGGGGGATTGTATTCCAGTGGTATGGTACTTTCGGATGCAACCTCCATTTCAACTCAGATTAATTATAATAAGTCTTTGGGAGAGCGGCATTTTTTTAATTTGAATATCGGTCAGGAAGCTTCATCTACTATTTACAAAGGAACGGAAGGTTGGATGGCTCCCGGTTATAATCATGAGCAGGGGAGATCGTTTATAAAGATTCCGACTTTTTTTATGCCGGATATTGATAAATTGGATTATCCTTATATGCTTCGCTGGTTGACAGCGGAAGGGATTGGTGGAACTAATGTTTATCCCAAAATTACGGATCGCGTGAAGAACGTGATGTCGATGTTCGCTATTTTTAATTATTCGTTTGAGAACAGGTATATTTTGAATTTTAATATTCGAAGTGACGGTTCTAACCAGTTCGGCCAATATGAGCGTTATAAATTCAGACCGGCATGGTCAACTTCCTTGCGTTGGAATTTGCATAGTGAACCTTTTATCCGGAATATGTCGATGGCGTTTATGGATGAGTTGGCTATCCGTTTGTCTTATGGTTTCCGGGGAAATCCGCCTTCGGCTTCGCCTTATCTGACGATTTTGAATTACGGGCAAAGTAATACTGATGTTGCTCCTGAGTATGTGTCCGAACTTGCCTCCTTTCCGAATGCTAATTTGAAATGGGAACGTACCAAAACGTTTAATGTCGGGTTGAATCACTCTTGGCTGGGCGGTCGTATTAGCGGGGCTTTGGATTACGGGTATTCGAAGAGCATTGATTTGTTGATAAGTCGTCCTGTTTCTTTGGTTAACGGAGCTCCTTCTCAGTTGTATAACGGAGGTTCGAAGGAAGACCATACTTTCGAGTTTAATATTATGACTCAAAATATTAAAACGAAGAATTTTCAATGGAATATGAATTTTAATATTACTCGTGTGAAGGAGAAAATTCTGGATGGTATTAACGAGGATGTAACTTTCACTACAGTAGAGAGTTTTTTGGATGGTACGATTCATATGAAGGGTTTCCCGATAGACGGTTTTTATTCTTATCGTTTCGGGGGATTGGATTCCAAAGGTTTGCCGACGTTTGAAGGAATGGTTGGAGATAAGAATCTTACGAACCGGGATGGTTATTGGGATACGCGGACGATATACGCTCAATTGCAAAAGGCTTTGGTGTATGAGGGGAGTCGGTTGCCTTTATTTTACGGAGGGTTCGGGACAGAATTTAAATATAAAAATTTGAGATTATCTGCAAGTTTCACCTATAAGATTGGTCAGAAGGTCCGTTTGTTGGAAATGTATGGTGGAAATCAAACGATGCCGTTGCCGGAGCAGAATATGTCGGGCGAGTTTAACAGGAGATGGCGTCAGCCTGGGGATGAGGCACACACAAATATTCCGGCTTTGTCTAATGAACTTCTGACTCCGTCACATACCTGGGAAGAAGAAGTGTCCCCTTATGTTCTTCCTTGGGGAAGGTCTTATTGGTGGGCTTATGACTTGAGTAATGTGCGAACGGCTAAGGGAGATTATATCCGGTGGCAGCTTTTGACACTGAATTATGATTTGCCTGACCGTCATTTGAAACGATTGGGTGTTTCTAATATGCGTTTTGGTTTTCAGGTTCAGAATCTCGGATACCTGACTTTTGATAAGAAGTTGAAAGGGAAAGACCCGGAGCAGGTAAGGTCTGTGGGAATGCCGGTGTTACCTTCTTATAATTTTAGCCTTGGTTTTAGTTTTTAATGTATTTATGTTGAAATTATGAAAACAATCAACCTGTATCTTTTTCTTTTGACAATTATATTGGCCGGATGTAACGGTTTTTTGGATGAGGCGTCACAAGACCAGATTCGACCGAATAAGGCCGAACATCTTGCTTCTCTTGTTTTGAATGAATGTACGTTGACTCATCCTTATTTTTATGGGGCAAGCCATATGACGGATGATATTTCCGAGAATATGCGCACTCCGACGAGCAGAAAAAGGAATTATAAAACTGTTTATACCTGGAAGAAAGAGATAGAACTTGACGATTACGGTGCTCAGATTGGGACGAATGTGGCTTGGGGAAATTTATATCGTTCGATTGCTATTTTGAATGACGTGTTGATTAGTTGTGAAGATATCAATGATAATGAGAGGGAATTGGCTTTTGTGAGGGGAGAGGCTTATTTTTTACGGGCTTTGGCATATTTTGATTTGGTGAATTTGTATGCCTTGCCTTATGAGCCGGAAAAGGTTAAGGGGCAATTGGGCGTTGCTATCCGTTTGGATCATGGGGTGGAACGGTTTTATACCCGGAATAGTCTGGAGGATTGTTACAATTTGATTGAGCGTGATTTGGCTTTAGGGAAGTCCGAGTTGGAGAAGTCCGGGTTAGAGAAGTCCTTGTGGCATCCGTCGGTGAATGCATGTAACTTGTTGATGTCGCGGGTGAAATTGTTTCGTCATGAATGGCAGGCTGCAGCAGATTATGCTGATTCGGTTACGACGAAAGTGGGAATGACTAAGATGTTGGATTCCATGAAGTTTGTAGAGCCGTCCAATAGTGAGATTATTTATTCTTTTATGTATGACCGGAAAGCTTTAAGTATTGAAAATATGGAGAATACCGGTTTCGTTGTCAGTGAGAACCTACTTTCTTGTTATGAGCAGGATAATGATATTCGTTTTCGGTGCTTTTTTGTTATGCGGGGTGATTCCCGGCAAAGGTATTATTATCCGAGAAAGTTTGAATCTGATTTCACTTCTCTTGGCGGGTTCAATATGCGGGTTGCCGAGGCATGGCTTAACAAGGCGGAGGCTTGTGTCCGGTTAGGGGATGTTAATGGTGCTCGTTTGGCAGTGAAGCGGGTGGTTGATTATCGGTACCGGCGTCCTGGAGATGTGACGATTCCTTTTAATCAGGATGAGCTTCTGCAATTTATATTCGATGAAAGAAGGAGGGAATTCTGTTTTGAAAGTTATTTCCGTTGGAATGATTTGAGAAGGATGGGTGAGGAATACAGGCCAGAGATTAAACACGTATTTACCTATGTTAATGACAATGAGATAAGGGAGGGACAGGAAAGTTACCGTTTACTGAAGAATGATCCCAATTACGTTTTGTCTATTCCTCTTGCGGAACGTGAGAATAATCCGTTGATTATTAATAATGACCGTATGGAGAAATTGCCTGAATAATCTTTTTGTTTTTAATTGAAAATTACTACGATGAATAGGACGAGTATTATTTTAGCTATTAGCATGTTATTGTTTTGTTGTATAGCTTGTGAAGACGAGGATGAGTTGTCGCCTTCGGGGTTGGATACAGACCGGGTGCAGGACTTGCTGGATTGGTCAAATCCCGTTGTCAAGAAGTATTACGGGGATTATGGTGTGGCCTTGATGACGGATTTTGATGAAAATCTGGATATAAAGTTTAATTTTTATGAGAGTTGGGCCAATAGTTTCTGGAAGAAAATGGAGATTGGGAAAATGGAGCGAAAATCAGAATGCGATTCGGCGATAACGGTGCTTGATACGGCAGTTTTTCGATATTTCAAAGATGAGCTGGAGTTTCAGGGTGAAGTGTATCATTCTGATTTTAAAAAGAAATATTTCCCCAATAAAATATTGATAACAAATAAGTTGATTGTAGGTAGCGATGTGAGTGGCCTGATTATGCAGACGGTAAACAGGCCGAGTAAGACGGGGGTTGGTTCTACTTTTTGCCAGAGTAATGACAATGCGATAGTAGTTAATCTGGAATCTGGAATGCTGAATATTTCGCCGGAGAAGTTTGAGCAAGTGACAAAAGCTATTTTATACGTGATGATTGTTTATGCTTTTGATAAGTATGATTTGTATAGTATGGTTCCTGATGCTTTTTACGAGTTCAGTAAGCCGTATTATGGCAAACGCATATATCAGCTTCAGGAAGAGGCCGGAGAAGAGAAATCGCATGCTGTTGCCCGAAGTGAGTGGGTTGAAACTTATCACATGATTGCAACGAGTGTGGCACCGACGGATAACATGAATGGTATGCTTGCCGAATCTTCTATTCCCGATGCAAGAAGAGATGTTTGTATTTGTATAGACCATTTGATAAATCCGGAAACAATAGATGGTGCCCGTGTAGAAACGGAGAATGCTCCTTTCGTTTACCAGTTGTCACCTCAATGTTCCATTAAGATGTGGTATATTGCTCAGACGCTGATAAAGTTGGGAATAGATGTAATGGCCATTTCCCCGGATCCTAATTTCAGGAAATTTATATCTACAAGAACGCAGGAGGATATCGATGATTTAACCAATAATTTGTTGTAAGCCATGATTAGGATGAAGAGTACCTATTTATTTTTCTGGTTGAGTTTTTTGTTAATAGCTTGTCAGGAGACTCCGGAGTTTCCCGACCCAAAGTTTGACTCGACGGATACGCGGATTTATGAGGTGAGACGCGACACGGCGGATTTTGTGAGTCTGGAGTGTTTTATTGATGTACCGAATGGTATTGACCGGATTGAAATTTTGGAGGGGCGTAGTTATGAGGTGCTGAAAGTGTTGGAAGAGTATAGGGGGATGAAGGAGTTGGAGTTCAATTATCAGGTAGATATCAGTGATGTTGTGCGCGATTCTTCACTGGCTTATATTGTTAAAGTTTATGATTTAAAATATCGAACGTATAATAAGGCTTTTATGGTGCGGGTAAAGAGGTTTTCCGCTCCGGAGATTATTTTAGAAGGAGGGGAAATAATTGCGACGGATGTAGATGCTTTTTCTATACGGGCGACTTTGATGACGGGAATGATTCCGATTCGCCAGGTGCGTCTTACGGTTGATGGTGAAAGGTTAGAGCTTCCGGCAGTGGAGGATGATGTGACCGAATATCAGTTGAATTATCGTTTGCCATTACGCCGTCAGAAAGAGTATTCCGTGCAGATTTTACTGGAAGATATGGATGGAAGGCGAACGACGAAAACCATAAAGATTTTTAAAGTTCGTGAAATGGAGAAACCAGTCAAGATTCTTTGTGGAGGCCGGATGTCGTATGAGGTTCTTTTGGAGTATGATGAGCAAAATCGCATAAGTTTGATTGATGTTTTGAACCATTATAAATTCCAGATTGTGTATGATGAAATCAAAGGAAAAGAAGTGATTCGGAGTATTTCTCAAAGTGGTTATGACCTGGAAAATCCGGATTATATCAGTTATGTTTTTAATTATGATACGGCGGGGATATTGCAAAACGTAACCGAGGCGTGGGGTTCGGCAATGACTTATCATATCGGTCAGTGTTTGTATGATAAAGAGAAGTTAAATGGATTTGTGGCTGGAGCTGTTGTTGTTACTCAGATAGCGTATGAGGATATAGCCGGAATTGGTGAGGTTATGTCAGAGGTTTGGGGGACTGCATTTGCGACGACACAGGAGAAAGATCGTATTCGGGCGACAGATTTTCAAACGATGAAGATTCCGACTTATTTGAAGCAATTGCCTTATTCTCTGTTTGTTCCTTTTAAGGTGGGAATTTTGTTCCAGGACGTTTTTTTGAGTCCGTATGTGTATTTGAAGATGGTGAAGTATTTGGATTCTTCTGTTGTTCTGAATAATTTTTCTTACAAGACGGATGAAGAAGGGCGTTTGTCCTCGCTGACCAGAACTTCTGTCGGTGCCGGAAGTGACGGTCGTGCTATTGTATATGATTATCAGTTTGTGTATAAAGACACTGTTTTGCCGGAGAATTAAGTTTAAAAAATAATAACTATGAAAGACAGGATTAGGTGTATAAAAATCTTTTTGTTGCTTTTATTCTTCGGATGGAGTGGAGTGACGATGGGCATACCGGCCAAGAGAGGGGTGTGTCATAAGGTATTGCCGGATGGTACGACTTTATCCATTCGTATGTACGGGGATGAACGATTTCATTACCTGACCACGCTTGATGGTTATGTGATTGCTCAAAAAGAAGATGGTTTTTATTATTACGTTGATTTTTCTTCTACTGGAGCGAGGGTGCTTAGTGATGTACGGGTTAATGACTATGGAAGGCGTGATGCCCTGGAGACTACTTTTTTGAGGAAACGTTCAAAGGGAATTCCTGCAAGTTTCAGGGCGCGTGCGAAGATGCAAAATGCGGAACGGGAACGAAAGGATATTCAGAAGGTTTTTGTTGCCAAGGGAAGCCCAAAAGCTTTGGTGGTGTTGGTTGAATTTGAGGATGTTAAATTTCAAACATCTTCTCCTCAACAAGCTTTTAATGATTTACTCAATCAGAAAGAATATAGTGCCAATGGAGGCACAGGGAGTGTGCGGGATTATTATCGGGATAACTCATACGGGCAGTTTGACCCCGAATTTGTAGTTGTTGGGCCTTACAATTTAGGCAAGCCGATGGCGTATTACGGAAAGAACGATGCATATGGTAATGATGTGCGCATGGAGGACTTTGTCAAGGATGCTTGCCAAAAAGTTGTGGATAACGGGGTTTCGTTAAAACAATTTGATACCGATGGAGACGGGATTTTAGATAATGTTTTTATCTATTATGCCGGTTATAATGAAGCGGAATTAGGACCGGATGAGTCGATTTGGCCTCATCGTGCTTCCATCGTCTTGTATCACCATACAGTGGACGGGATGATATTGGCCGATTATGCATGTACCTCAGAACTTCAGGGGAATTCAGGAAATCGGATGGCGGGTATTGGGACGTTCTGTCATGAATTCGGGCATGTTGTCGGTTTGATGGATGCTTATGATACGGATTATGATGAAAATGGAGAGGGGCCGGGTTTGTACGAACTTTCTTTGATGTCATCGGGAAATTATAATAATGGCGGATGTACCCCTCCGTGTCTTACTGCCGTGGAGCGTATGATGGCAGGATGGCTGGAGCCTGAGGAGTTGACCAGGGCTGGTAGTTACAATCTTGTCCCGATTAGTGAGAATAAGGCTTATTTTTATACAACGGATACAGATGGGGAGATTTTCATATTGGAATATCGTGACAAAAACGGGTGGGATGCATTTATTCAAGGAGCGGGATTATTGATATATCAGGTTGACCGTTCGGATAATTGGGTGAATGGCGTCAAGGCGAAAGAACGTTGGTTTCAGAATACAATTAATTGTATTAAAGCGCATCCATGCATGAGGATTATTCCGGCAAATGGTGTTGTTGAGGCATCTCTTAGCAGTCCGGGGATGTTTTATCCTGGTTCGTTGAGTAAGACGGAGGCTCAGCCGAAACCTTGGTCTGGCATTGAGTTAGGGAAAGGCTTGTCTAATATCAGTCAACGCGGGAATGAAATTTCATTTGACTTTTATTTAGCGGAATCAGTGGGGTTGACAGGTGTGGTTACGGATATGAAAGGAGAACTTCTGTCGGGGGTTCGCATTGTGTTGAAAGCAGTAGAAGAGGTTGTGAAGAGCACCGTTCCTTTTGTTGAATATGCAAGAAGTGCCCAGGGCGGAAATTTCGAGACGATTACAGATTCCCGTGGGAATTATACGATTAAGAATTTACCCGCGGGAAAATATGTGGTTGAAGCGGAAAAGGAGGGTTTTGCTCCTTTTAGCACGGTGAAGGACATGATATTGACCGATAGTCGTTTAGATATAGAACTCCAAACTCCTGCTGAGGAACGTGCGATGAAGTTATCTCAGAATAAAGATGAGGTGATTATCGGGTCCATACGTAATGCTTCGGGAGCAGGCCCGTTTTATGTCGTGCATCACTGGACGGCGGAGGAGTTAAAGGAATATGAGAATTGCAGTTTGAAGTGGGTGGATTTGGATGTATCGAAAGCTGCCGGTCTGGAACTTAAGGTTTGGTTTGATGATGCTTGTGTGTTGACAAAGTCGTTGGAGCATTTTGTTTACGGACGGTTAAACCGAATTTATCTGGAGGATGCTGCTGTTGTGATTCCGGCAGGTAAAACTTTAAAAGTGGGTGTGCGTGCCACAGGTGAAACTAATGAGATAGAGATTCCGATTACTTTGTCCCGTTCTCCTCAGGGAGGCATGTTGAGTATTAATGGGACATCGTGGGAAACGCAGGAGAAATGTATGATTTTGTCTGCCTGGTTGTTGGAATCGGTTTGGTCGACAGGGGTAGAATTGGACCAGAAAGAGGTGACTGTGGGAATTTTGGATACGGTGAGGTTAAGTGCAAAAGTTCTTCCGGAGAATGTTACCAATAATGCGGTGGTATGGAGCAGTTCTGATGAGCAGATTGTTAAAGTAACGGAGAAAGGGGAAGTTATCGGATTGACCGAGGGTGTGGCTACGGTTACGGCAACAGCAGCAGATGGGAAAAGCAAGATAACGTGTAGCGTGACTGTTGTGCAGGATTTTGTTCAATTGAAAGATTTTATGATTGGACAAAGGGAAGTGCGGTTGGTTTGGGAGGATAATAAAGAGATATTGAATTGGAAAGTTAGGTATAAACAGCAGAAAGATAATAATTTCCGTGTTCTTGAATCAGATACGACGTTTTGTATTATCAATCAGTTGATACCGGGAATGGCGTACGATGTGGAGCTTGTGGCTCAATCGGGGGATGTGGAGACCGGGGTGTTGGTGAGCAGGAGTTTTACTACGGAGAAGATTCAGGAAGAAGTTGCTTCTTTGGCTGGTATCCGGACGGATTGGTGTGAAGGAGATAGGTATTGGCCGGTTGTGACGAATATACAGAAGGATGTGCGGCGGGTTGTGTGGAAGTTGGATGGGAAAACTTTTGTTCCAACCCGGGATTTGATATTGCCTGCGGGAACGCATGTTCTGAGAGCGGAGGTAACAACGAATGACAGTGTGACTGAAATTCTGGTTCGTAAAATTAATGTTCAACCTAAAGCGAAGAAAGATGTTAAATAAAATTATATATCTGTTATTGTTATCGTGCTGTTTGTTTGGTTGTAAAGATGACGATATGGAAACACAGGCAACAGACCATGCGAAGCGTGAAAAGTTTTTGCAACAGACGGTAAGTGGCGTTTATGATGGCGATGTCCCTTTGTTGATGTTTGACGAGGTTAATCATCAAATGGCTTTTACTGCCGATCAGAAAGTGTGGAGAATTCAAACGGACAGTCAGGATAAATATGTTCACTGTGAATTGTCAGAAATACCGGTGGTAGGTGCGAAGGTGATGATGATTGTGAAAGCTAAAGGGGTGACTGGTGTGTCTGGCAGGGAACAGGAAGGATTAGTATTGAGAAAAGAGGATAATAAATGCTGGCTTTGGTCGGCTGATGCCGGGGTCGGTTATTTAATGCAAAATTAACGAATAATCTTTTAACTAAAATCTGAATGTTATGAAAAAAAATCTGATGTTAATGCTTGTATTAAGCGTTTGGACAATGTTATATTCTTGTAGTGAGAGTGACAAAGAATCTTCAGAAGTGTCTCTTACGGTGAGTCCGTCCAAAGTGGAATTCGGTGCTCAAGGAGGGAGCCGGGAGCTTGCCGTGGTTACGACGGCCGAAGCCTGGACGGCTTCTTCTGATGCGGAGTGGTGCAAGATTGAGCAGGCCGGAGAAAAACTGAAACTTACGGTAGAGGGGCACAACGAGGTGGAGTTACGGACAACTAAAGTAACGGTAAAGGCAGAGCGTGCTGTGGATCAAATTGTTGAAGTTCGTCAATCTGCCGCAGTTGCAGCTAATTTGGAGTTGTTGTGTGAAGGGAAATATTCCGGGGAATTGGAGTTCGCAGCCAAGCAAAAAGAAACCAAGACGGTAACGATTGAAACAAATCAGGCAGACGTGAAAATAGATACGGCGGAAACGGCTTCATGGTGTCATATTACACTTGCTGAAGACAATACTTCGTTAAGTGTTACGCTTGATTTAAATTCTGAGCCGGCCCGCGAAACGGTCTTTACGGTTATCGCAGGTACGGAATCGAATAAAGCCAAAGAATCCGTAAAGGTAAAACAAGCGGATGGTTCTGTCAAAATCGAGTTGTCAACTCAGGAAATACAGTTGAATTCTCTCGGATACAGAGACATTATAACTGTGACTGCTGAGCTTGACGGTGGAGAATTGAAGGCAGTGTCTGATGCAGACTGGTGTAAAGTTGAAGTTGCTAATGACCGTATTATTATCTCCGCTCCGGTGAATTTTGGTAGGGCTGAGCGGAATGCTGTTGTGTCGGTTTCTACCGAAGCAATGGCAAAGCCTGTTGAAGTAAAGGTGTTACAAACCGGAGAAGAGCTGAAAATGGGGAGTATATTAAGCTACAAGGGAAAAGAAGTGGGGATAGTGATTAGAAACGAAAATAATCAGGTTGATGTTTGGGCTTTGGAAGAAAAGGAAGGATTGGTATGGAGCACTGAGACTAAAAATATAGCTTCATATGTAGAATCGGCTGAAAGTGTGTATAACAAAATCAGGCAACAGGAAAATTGGAAAGAAAAATATCCTGTGTTTGCTTATTGTGCTGAAATGGATGAGAAAACTGGTATGGAGGGATGGTATATCCCGGAAGCTGATGTTTCAGGAATGTTTCCTAATCGTCTTAATGTTATATTGAATAAAAACTTAAGTGTATTTAACAAAGTCTTGGAAGCCTTGGGACAGATGCAGTATGATGATAATACCAACAAAATATATGCGAAATATTGGACTTGTTCGGAAGGTAGTCAGGATGGAGTTAATAATGTTTTTATTTGGCAGTATACCCCCTATACTTTTAATGGAGAGTTTAATAAAACTAGTACTGAATCCCGAAATAGTACTTTCCCAAGTATAATAACCCGTTGTGTTTGGTCATATAAATATTAATATTGGGAATTTTATGAAAGTGTGTTAAGAAGGGAACAGACTTTTAACACACTTTCGATTTTTCTTTTTCGACACAAGAATATAAAATGGTGTATGAGTAAAAATTATAATTCTTTTTCGAAAGTGGGAAGTTGCGGCATGTTTTTTCTTTTCTTTTTGATGTTCCCCGGTTTGGGAATATTGCGTGCCACGACACTTTCTGAAATAATTTATATAGGGTCGCAACAGGTTAAGGAGTCTTTGATTCAAGGTGTGGTTGTAGATAATAAGAATGTTCCTATTCCGGGTGTTACCGTTCGTGTGGATGGAACAATGTGGGGTACTGCAACCGATAATAAAGGTGAATTTAAGTTACGGTTACCGGAGGAAAGCGGGATTTTGATTTTTTCATTTGTAGGGTTCAAAGAGAAAAAAGTTGTTTATAAAGCGGGAGTGCCTCGAATGGTCGTAGTGCTTGAAGAAGATATTAAAAGTATAGATGAGGTCGTTGTTGTGGGATACGGAACAACCACCCGTCGTGAAGCGACCGGTGCGGTGTCCGTTGTTAAAGCCGAGGAGTTGGAAGGGATTCCAACTGCCAATATTGCGAATCTTTTGCAGGGGAGGGTTGCCGGAATGGATGTTACCAATATGTCAGGGGCTCCGGGAAGCGGAGGTACTGCTATCACCATCCGGGGGTATAACTCATTGGATGTAGAACAGGGGCGGCGTTTTTCCAATCCGTTGTGGGTTGTTGACGGTGTTCCGTTGAATTCTTTTACCTCTCCGGTTACGGGTACGAATTTACTGTCGGATTTAAATCCGGATATGATAGAGTCCATTCAAATTTTAAAGGATGCCTCTTCGGCTGCCATTTACGGTTCTCGTGCGGCTAACGGGGTTATCATTGTGACTACGAAAAAAGGAAACAAAAATCAGAAAGCTACTTTTTCAGTCAATGCATCCCAGACCTGGAGTATTTTGCCCCAATTGCCGACGGTAACTATCGGAAGAGCCGAGCGTACTTTCCGGTTGGAACAGATGAAAAAGTCAATGGTTGCTTATCAGGATCCTGAGACGGGGCGGTATAAGTATCCGACTTCCTGGAAAGAAGTATATGAAGTGGGAGGAGGGGCTACCTTGGACGGTTTCTGGGCTCCGCATAAGTATACAATCCCTAAAAAAGGGGAGATTTTTCAAGATAGTTTAAATGCTTTTTTTGCTCATGCGACTAATTTTTTCCCGATGTATTATCGCACGGGGAAAATAACGAATGCCAATATTCAGGCTTACGGAGGACAGGAGCGGATGACTTATGGCATCGGCCTGGGATATTATGATGAAAAAGGTATTTTGAAAGGTACCGGATATAATCGTATTGATTTGAATTCGCAGATGAATGTTACTCCCGTGGAGCGTTTCAATATAGATTTACGTTTTAATGCTTCTCTTGCGGGGCGTATGCGGGGAGTCAGGTCCGGACAATTGTCATCTGTGCAGAACGTGGAAACAGTGCCGGGAGACCCTTATAAGTTAAGTACTTTTTTGCCCGGAGAAGGCTCTGTCGTTTGGGATGAGATTATTAATCAATATCAAGGAATTCACGAACGGAATCGTTCTGTACGTTTGCGTTCTAATTTTAAGCTTGGTTTGGATTTGATTGAGGGATTGAATATTTCAACTTCGCTTGCCACGGATTATTCGATTGAAAGAAGAAATTATTTTCAGCCCGCTTCGTTGAATGTGGACGGCTGGTCGAAGAGTTTGGGTGAAACGGGGATTAATCTTATGGTGTTGAATGAGAACTTGATATCTTACCGTAAGACGATAGGGGAGAGTCATTCTATTTCTGCCATAGGAGGTTTTTCTTATCAATATGACCAGATAGAATACAACGGGGGATATGCTCAGAATTCTCCGAGCGATAAGATTCAGTATGCACCTGGTGGCCTGCCCGGTCTGACCGTTTTGGGAAGCGGTGATTTTCAGCAAACTGTGGCGTTGAAGAATTATATTTCGGATATGGAAGAGAAAACGTTGCTATCCTGGTTTGCCCGTTTGGAGTATAATTATCTGCGGAAGTATTTTTTATCGGCTTCGATACGCAGGGACGGTTCGTCAACTTTCGGAAAAAACAACAAATGGGGGACATTTCCGGCTATTGCAGCAGGTTGGACTTTTACGGAAGAGGGTTTCATGGAATCATTGAGAAATTGGTTTGATTTCGGTAAAATCCGGGCGAGTTGGGGTATGTCCGGTATGCATTTTTATCAGAATTATCTGGCATTGGGAATCATGGCGGTGGATAATTCTTCTTACCTCGGTAATCCGGTTATTACTCCGGTGTGGAATGACGGGTTGTATAATCAGGACCTTTCGTGGGAGAAAACATCTCAGTATGATTTCGGACTTGATTTGAATTTTTTGAATTATCGCCTTGGAGCCACGTTAGATTATTATTACCGATATACTGAAGATTTGTTGATGCCTGTGCCTTTGCCCGGGAATTATAATGGTTTTCAGAATCAATGGAGAAATACGGCCGCGATTTCGAATGAAGGTATTGAGTTGATGGTGGAGTACAAGTTTTTTGACCGTCCAGACCTTTTGTGGCGCATGTCAGTTAACGGAGCGAAGAATTGGAATCGTTTTGAGAAATCATACGACGGCCATGATTTGGATAACAAGATTATCGGTAAGCCTCTAAACCAGATACATGTGTTAAAAACAAACGGTTTTATTAATGAGCAGGCGGAAGTTCCTATCAGTTGGAAAACGGATGGCTCTAACGGGCCTATGAATGTGGGTCCGGGATATATGCAACCGGGAGATTATAAGATTGTGGATGCAAATGGTGACGGCCATATAAATAGTAATGATTATGTGTATATCGGAAGTGCTTTGCCTACAATTTCCGGAGGTATTGTTAATGAGTTTAAGTGGAAGGGATTTGATGTTAATATGTTATTAAGTTATCAATTGGGCAGATATATTCTATATCCGTTTGCCGTACAATCCCTTGCGTCCAATGAATTTAATGCTTTAATTTTTGATTTGAAAGAAACTACTTTTTGGGAAAAGCCTGGAGATAAAGCCGATTATGCCAGATTACAGCCGGGATATGTTGATAATCATGTGTATGATTATTTGTTGGATAGAAATGTTGCAAAAGTAAATTGGTTGAAATTGAAAACATTAACTGTCGGTTATACTCTTCCCTCGGAATGGACGAGACGTTGGTTTATTGAGCAGTTGAGATTTTTTGTCAGTGGGGAAAATTTGCTGACGTGGACAAATTATGTCGGCATGGACCCTGAGACTGTTGATATTACCACGGGGATAGACGGGGTTCTTACGGGCACAGGAATACAAGGCTCTTATCCTTTGGCCAGAAAGTTTACCATAGGTGTTACGCTTAAATTTTAGATAGGATGAGAAAATTAGGATATATTGTAGGTTTGGGTATTTTGTTCGGTTGTTTGGCCTGTAATGATATTTTGGATATGAATCCGGAAAATTCGGTCACTTTTTCGAACGCGATGCAAACGGAACGGGAGATTGAAGTCGGTTTGGGGACAATAGAGAAGAAAATCCGGGATTATTCGCAGGATAAACAGCGGATAAAACCTGCTCGTGCCGGACGTTTTGCTTCAAATATCTGGGGTAATAATGAACAGACTCTTGAGCAACCGTATACTTATGCCTTGTGTGATTGGAGCAATATTTATCAGATTATTGCTTCGGCCAATATTGTTTTGCCTTATATTGATGAGGTGAAAATGTCTGAGGAGAGAAGGAATTTTTACAAGGGGCAGGTTTATTTTTTCAAAGCATTTTGCTATTACGAATTGATTCGCAGGTGGGGGGATTGTCCTTATATCGGCACCCAGGTAAAGCTTGAGCCAATAGCCAAGTCTGCCTGGACGACGGTGGCGGATTCGGCGATATATATGGCGCAGATGGCAGCGGATTTGTTACCGGAGTTGTCGCAGGCGACGAGAAGTGACGGAGCAGGGATATCGTATAAGTCGACTCCTGTCAGGGGGGCTGCCAATACGTTGTTGGCACATCTTTGCGCATGGAAGGCGGGTTGTAAATATTTGGCTTCGCAGGATGGGAATAATTACGACGAAGATGAATTGTGGCAAAGGGCAGAGACGGCTTGTACCGAGGTTATTTGGTCGGAAGAGTATGAGTTGGCGTCGACCCCGGAAGAGGTTTGTACACAGGTGTTGGTTGACGGTGGAAAGGAAGCGATTTTCGTGAGTGTTTTCCGGAATTTTTGGAATGAGGTGGGTGGTGATCCTTTTAACGTATATGCCACGATTTATACGACCTATCCGGTAAAACCGATGGTCGGTCCTGGTGAAAGCCGAGGTTACGATGCGATTACTTACCGGGATGTACAGGCCATGTATGCAGGTAAGGACCAGCGACGTAATGCATATTTTTATAAGCCGGATTCCATGAATGTACAAGTGGTTGGAGCGGATGGTTCTCCTTTGTATAGGGATGCATTTTTGTATAAATGGAGAAAATGTGTTTTGGCAACATCGGGGAGTGATAAGGGCAAGTTTATAACGTTTGACCAAAATATGATTTGGTGGCGATTGGCGGATGTGGTTTTATTACGGGCAGAATGCAGGTGCCGTTTGGGTAATAAAAGGGGTGCGATTGATGATTTGAATACGGTTCGCCGGCGTGCGGGAGCTGCCGATTACAAGAATACGGAGTATGGCGGGGATTTGCAGCGTGCTATATTTAAAGAGAGGGAGAAAGAATTGCTTTTGGAGGGTGAACGCTATTTTGATATTATGCGTAATAATTATCGAAAACTTGATTTGAGGGGAAATTTTGTCACCTTGGATGATCAGGATTTTATTGACGGTGCGTTTTGGAATGCTGTCGGTGGGGCGGCTTTCGAGAGGAATACCTTGATGAGACAGAATACGTTTTGGTTGAAAAAGATGTAGAATTATAAATGTGTATGAAAATGATATTGAGATATATTGTAATATGTATGTGGTGTGTCTGTTGTTTTGCCTGTACGAAACAGGATGTTATAGATACGGGCATTTCCTCTCCTTATTACGAGGGTTCGGTTATGGATTTTCTTCGGGGCGACCATTATAATTTTGGTATGACGGTTGAGATGATTGAGCGTGCCGGGCTTGTCGATTTGTTTGAGGGAATGGATGCGGATTGTCCGGAAATTACTTTTATGGCCTTTAAAACACATACGGTTTATCTTTATTTGTTACGCAATGATTTGGATAGTGTGCCCCAACTTAGTCCGGCATTTTGCAAAAACGTGGTTTTGCATCATGTGATTCGTGGAAAACATATAAAACAAGCGATGGGATACCGGAATCCGGAGGTTGATTTTACTGACGGGGAATTACCTGAAGAGATTGGGGGGAGTGTGTTTGAGACGTTGGATGGCGGGAAAGTATTGATTTATCGGGAGAAAACGGAATATGGGGGCATACCGGATATGGGACCCGAATATATGTATAGTTATTCTTTGACGGATAAGAAATATTGGCCTGTTGCAACTCCGGATATTCAGCCTGACAATGGGGTTATCCATGCTCTTACGGAGTACTATCGCTGGAATTATGAAATGGCGGAATGGCAGTAAGCAATATGAATGAATTGTAAAAATTAGATAGTATGAGAAAATTATTGGGAATAGTTCTGTTATTACTTGTCTATTGGGGATGTCAGGATATTACGGTAGGTTATCTGGATGTAGAAAATGCGGCATATAGTCCGGATTCTTTGGTTGTACGTATTCATTTGGACTCCACAGGGATTGACGCACAGCGTGTAAAAACGGGACAGCCTTGGATGAGTTATCAGATTGAAGGCGTGGAAGGTACGAAACAGATTTTTTTTAGCATCCGGAATGTAATCACTTTTGATGGTGATAAAGATAGTATGTTGAAATGGTTGTCTGTCCGGAATGACGGGACGTTTATGATACCGTTAGAACACCAGGTTGCTCCGGGGCGTTACCTTATTTCTCTTGATTTTGAAAATGAAGGTTATAAAAAATTCAAAGATGCAGTATTTACTATAATTGTAAAAGAATAAATATGAAATTGAAACAGATTATTACGTGTTTGATTATTGGAGCAGCCATTTCTATAATGGCTTTTCAGCAGAAGCCAGGATTTGTGATTGAAGGTTACGTTGATGAGCCCAAAGAGGGGACAATGTTGCTTATTACTCAGAATGCCAAAGATACTTTTGCGAAGGCTCCTATTGTGGATGGTCATTTTCGGCTAACAGGTTCCGTTGATTCCATTGTGGAGGCGGCTTTAATTCCTGAAGGCAGCAAGATGGGTGCTTTGCCTTTTTTCCTTGAAAACAGTGAAAATAAGTTTGAAGTTTATTATAATCGGACAAATAATGTTCTTGCTTGTCAGGTTACAGGAGGAGGCGTTCAAGATATTGCGGCTAAATTTTATAGCCTTTCGTTGGCTTTTAGAGTTAAGATGGATGCGGTTGCCAAGGATGTCTATAGGGCACAACAAGAGGGTACACCGGAAGATGTGGAGCGTGCCGCCCGTCGTTACGGACAATTGAAAATTCAGGCGCGTCGTGGTGAAGATTCTCTGTTGAATGTGTATAAAGATTCTTATATCGCTGCTTATTTGTTATTTACCAGAAGCAGGCAGGATATTGATTTGTTGAGAGAGGAGAGCCGCATGTTGGGACCGAATGCATGGAATACGACTTATGGCAGATATATTAAGTCAATGTTGACGCAAGCTGAGAAATTGAAAACCGGGGAGACCGCACCTGATTTTTTTGCATACAAGTCTGACGGAGAATCGGTGTCTTTGTATGATATCAAGGGTAAGGTGAAGTTGTTGTATTTCTGGGCTTCCTGGAATGGGAATTGTCAGAAAGAAGATTCGAAATTATTAAAGCTTTACGAGAAATTTCATGATAAGGGCTTGGAGATTGTAGGTTTTTCTGTGGATTCGAATGAGAAGAAATGGGCGGAGGCTTTAGAACGGGAACGATTTCCCTGGATTCAATTGATTGACAGAAAGAATCAAGGGAAAGCCGCAGATTTGTATGTTGTTACGTCTGTGCCGAATATATGGGTACTGGATGGGGATAATAAAATTATAGGACGGAATTTGCAAGATGAGGTTCTTTGGTCGGAATTGGAAAAAAGGTTAGGGAAATAGTGCTTTGAGCAGAGAAAAGTTCCCCAAAGGATATTGGAATAGATGTCCTTTGGGGAACTTGTTTATAGGAAATACCATTTCCCGGATTGTGTCTTTGGGGTCGGGATAAAAAAGGTACTGAGCTCAATTTTATTTGATGCGTGTAAAAAAACGACGCCATTGGAATTTTTTAGTATCCGGATTTTTGGAGGTCAGGACCATAGCTACTTTTCCTACAATAAATTCTTCCGGAATCAGTCCGATGTAACGGGAATCCTGTGAATTCCACATCCGGTCGCCTCCCATGAAATACCAGTTTTTCCGGAAAGTATATTGTTCTATCAGGCTATCCTGACAATAAACTTTCCCTTCGGATTCCCGGATATTGAGACCACTTTCGTATTCAATCATTTTTTTATACAGCCGGCAAGCCAGAGTGTCCAGCAAGATTTTATCTCCTTGCCGGGGAATATAGAGAGGCCCCATGTTCACAATCGTCCAATTGAGCCGTGGGTCAAAGGGGATTGTATGGTAAATGCCCTGTGGAAATTCTCCTTCATAATCGGCGATTCTCTGTTGTTCTTCCAGATTCCCGAATCCTCTTTTGCCATTGATTTCGTAATAAGCCTCCCGGATTTGTAGTGTATCCCCAGGAATACCGATGCAGCGTTTTACATAAAAACGGGATAAGTGCATGTTGATTTTATTCCATCCTTTGCTATACGGAAAATTAAAAACCAGAACATCGCCGTGGCGAATGGGAGCATAGCCTTTTACGCGCCATATCGGAGGGTGTGAACCGTCTTTTAAGAAGTCAAAATTTTCATACATCCTTGCCCCGAAGCTCAATTTATTCACCATGATGAAATCTCCCGGTTCGATGGCAGGTGACATGGAGTCGCTGGGAATGGAGTAAAAATCCACCACAAACAGCCGGAGTGCAAGGGCTATCAATAAAGCGATAACGATGGCTGCAGTGTATTGTAAAATGGTTTTAATGGCTTTTTTGATTGTTCTTTTACATATCACTTTCATGGTTTTTCGTTATCTGTTCCGTTTTTATTGTCTGTCTTTTTTGTTTCGGCCCAACATAACCAGAATTTATTCTCTGGGAACAGATTCTTTTTTAGTTTGAATTTTATCCAGCAGGGGAACCGTGAGTTGCCATAGTACAATACCGACGGTTACGGAGATATTTAATGAGTGTTTGGTTCCGAATTGAGGTATTTCAATGCAACCGTCGGATGCGTTGATGACTTCTTGTTGTACTCCTTTTACTTCATTTCCAAAAATAAGCGCGTATTTTTGATTCAAACTGATGCTGAAGTTTTCCAAAGAAGTGGTATTTTCTGCTTGTTCAATTGAAAAAATCCGGTAGCCTTCATTTTTCAGTTGTTTAATAACCGACAGTGTGTCTTTGTCGTACTCCCAGCTTACGGCATCTTCGGCACCGAGGGCGGTTTTATGTACTTCGCGGTTTTCCGGTGTGGATGTAATACCACAGAGGTATATTTTCTCAATCCGGAAGGCATCTGAAGTCCGGAATACGGAACCTACATTATTTTGACTGCGGATGTTGTCCAGAATGATGACAACCGGAATTTTATCGGCTTGTTTGAATTCTTCGGTATTAAGCCGGTTTAATTCTTCGTTTTGCAATTTACGATACATATCGGATTCACATTTAAATAATTTCTCCTTTTAATGTGGCAGATGTGCAGTCTGTAACTTTGATGCGGACTAATGAACCGACCGGAATTTTTTGAGCCGGGAAAACAATCACTTTATTCTGGCTACTGCGTCCGAACATTTCATCCGGGCTTTTTCTGGAAACTCCTTCTACCAAAACTTCAAATATTTTGCCAATATCTCTGCGGTTACTTTCCAGAGACCAGCGGGTTTGCAGGTCTATGAGTTCTTGTAGCCGGCGGCCTTTGGTGTCTTCGTCTACATTGTCCGGAAGACTTTTAGAAGCTTTTGTGCCCGGACGTTCTGAGTATTTGAACATATAGGCGAGATCAAATCCTACTTCCTGCATTAATTGCAGTGTTTGTTGATAGTCTTCTTCGCTTTCATTATGGAAACCTACAAAGACGTCCGTGGATATGCCGCAATCGGGAATAATCCGGCGGATTGCGGCAATTCGGTCCAGATACCATTCCCGGGTGTATTTCCGGTTCATGTTTTTTAAGACAGAATTGCTTCCTGATTGTACCGGTAAATGGATAGCGCGGCAGATATTCGGCCAACGGGCAATAGTTTCCAGTGTTTCGTCGCTCATGTCTTTTGGATGGGAAGTTGCAAAACGAATCCGCATGCCAGGTACTGTGCGGGCTACCGCTTCCAGCAGGCCGGGGAAATTTACGGTGGTTTGTTCGTCTTTGTAGAGATAGGAATTAACGTTTTGTCCTAATAATGTGACTTCTTTGTATCCCCGGCGTTGGAGGTCAAGGACTTCGCTGATAATGCTGTGAGGACTGCGGCTTCGTTCCCGTCCCCGGGTATAAGGAACAATACAGTAAGTGCAAAAATTATTACATCCTCTCATGATAGATACAAAACCGGAAATTGCGGTCTCATTAATCCGGGAGGGACAAATATCTTCGTAAGTTTCTGTGACAGACAATTCGATGTTGATGGCTTTTTCTCCTTTTTCGGCCTTGTCAATTAACAATGGAAGGTCCATATAGGCATCCGGGCCGACAACAATATTTACATTCTTTTCTTCCTCAAAAAGTTTTTCTCCCAGTCGTTCTGCCATGCATCCCATAATGCCCACCAGTAAATGCGGATTGTGTTTCCGGATTTCTGTGAATCCCTGGATTCTTCCCCGTACCCGTTGTTCTGCATTTTCACGGACAGAGCAAGTATTAACCAGGATTACATCTGCCTCATTTTTATCTTGTGTATGTATAAAGCCTTTGGAGGTCAAAATGGCTGCTACCACTTCGCTATCTGCCACATTCATTTGGCATCCGTAGGTTTCGATATAGAATTTTTTTGCCATGTTGTTTATTTAATTGCCTGTAAAAATAGTATTTTCAATGGATATGTATGGTCCGGAAGGATTAGTTCATAAGTGTGTGTTCTGCCAATATCTTAATGCCGATTGTTATCAGAATCAGGCCTCCGAGCAGTTCTGCCTTGAGTCCTTTTATTTGTCCGAAACGAAAACCGCAGAGGATTCCGGTGAGGGAGAGGAAAAAAGTGGTAAAAGCAATGATGCTGGCGGGAAACCAGATATTGAGTTTCAGAAAAGCCATACTGACTCCTACCGCAAGGGCGTCTATACTGGTAGCAATCCCCAAGGTGAGTAGTGTTTTGTTGGAGAAAGTAAGCGGACTTTTTTCTTCTTCCTGAAAAGATTCAAAAATCATTTTTCCTCCCAAATATCCTAGCAAAACAAAAGCAATCCAGTGGTCGAAATCTATAATGTAGGAACTGAAATGATTACCAAGAGACCAACCCAGCCAGGTCATGCCTCCCTGAAAACAGCCCATTATCATGGCCATTTTCAATGATTTCCGCATACAGAATGATTTCATGCAAATGCCGCCACTGATACTGACTGCCAGGCTGTCCATGGATAATCCGATAGCAATAAATAGAATGGTGATAAAGCTCATGATGCACATTTTCTGAATGCAAAGATAGCAAAATGTTTAGAGATTTGCAGATTTTGTTTGTTTCCGGCATTCTTCTTATTTTTGAGAAAAATTGAAATAATGCAATTACAGACAATCGTAAAAATAGATAAACCTTCTTTTCAGATTGATTATACTACAAAATTGATGTTGCTGGGTTCCTGTTTTGTAGAGAATATCGGAGCCAAATTGGAATATTTTAAGTTTCAGACGGATATAAATCCTTGTGGAATTATTTATAATCCTTTTTCTGTGGCGGAGATTTTGGATATATTGCTGACGAATAAGCGTTTTAATGAATCGGATTTATTGCAGAATGACGGGAAATGGGTCAGCTTGTATCATCACGGCAGTTTTTCTGCATTGCAGCCTGAAGATTGTTTACAGCGTATCAACAGCCGTATAGAGAATGCCTGTACCCACTTGAAGAAAACGGATGTGTTGATTATTACATGGGGTACGTCCTGGGTATACCGTTTTCGGAGTACCGGTCAGATTGTATCCAATTGCCATAAATTTCCTGCTTCTGATTTTGAGCGGTTTCGTATGGAAGTGGAGGATATTGTAAACATTTATACTGATTTATTGCAGCGTTTATGGCATTTAAAACCGGATATGAAGATTGTGTTTACGGTGAGTCCGGTCCGGCATTGGAAAGATGGTGCACACGGAAATCAGTTGAGTAAGGCAGTATTGTTGTTAGCCATAGACGGGTTGAAGAAAATGTATCCGCAGGTTGTTTATTTCCCCTCTTATGAAATTGTAATGGATGAACTCCGGGATTATCGGTTTTATGGGGGAGATATGCTGCATCTTTCTGAGCAGGGTGTTGAGTATATCTGGGAAAAATTCAGGGAGAATTATATCACTTCAGAAACTCAGTTCCGGATGAAGAAAATAGAAAAACTGAATAAAATATTGCAGCACCGTCCATTTGATGCGGATAGTGATGCCACCCGCCAGCTTTATTCCCGTACACAGCAAGAACTCCGGCTGTTACTTCAAAGTTTTCGTGACTAATGATATTTTGTAGGCAAGAGGAGGGTATGCGAATTCAGAACTCCGTGCTTTGCATTTCTTCTTCTTTTTCTTCTTGTATTATGTCCTGCATAGGGATGCGTTTCAGTTCTTCCAGGTAAATTTCAGTTTTAACCGGGTAACTGGAGGGATATAGTTTGCGGATTTTGTATAAATCCGGAATACTTTCCAACCGTGAATGATAATTGCCTGTCCGGATTTTAAAATCAGGGTCAAAATATTTCAGGTAGGCGGGAATCGTTTGGAAAGTTTCCTCGAATTTATTTCTGATTTCTTTTAATTCGTCGATGTTGCAGCCGTATGAATTTACTGAATGAATCTGAATGCGGAAGCCTGAAAAAGTTTTCTTTTGTTCATTCAGGTAGGTATGCCATTTCAGAAGATTATGGATAGTATGGTCGCCATGTACATGTACTTCTCCTGTGCCTGTTTTACGATGGAGTTCTTTTATAATGTCGTCGTGGACAACTATCATTACAGAGTCCGTATGGTTGGCATAGAGATGGACCGGAAACATGAATATCAGTACAATCAGTTTGAACATAGACATCTAAAATTTTTGCGAAGATAGGGAAAATAATAGGAAATGGTGAAATGCATGAGATAAAAAGTTAAAAAGGGAAGGTATAAAAGGTTAAAAATGCAGGGATGGGTGGGTAATAGGAGAATATCCGGGGATGCAGTCGTTAAAAAAGCGTTAATAGTGGGAGTGTTGAAAGTTGGTGTTACAAAAAAAAATAAATTTGTTCCATTAATCAAAAATTAAATTATATGTGTCAGGCTACGGATAAACAAATTATAGAGATATTGAAACTGGAAACGATTCCGGCATTGGGTTGTACAGAACCGGTTGCTTGTGCTCTGGCATGCGCACGTTGCAAGGAAGAATTGGGTGGAGTTCCGGAACATATTGAAGTTTTTGTCAGTGGGAATATTTATAAAAATGGTATGGGAGTGGGGATTCCCGGTACCGGAATGACGGGGTTGCCTATTGCTGCTGCGCTGGGGGCCGTTTGTGGCAAAACAGAGTATGGACTGGAAGTATTAAAGGAAGTGTCCGTTTGCGATAATTTGTCCGTTGCGAAAGGGCTGTTGGAGAAACGGGCAGTGGAAATACACCTGAAAGAGGATGCTCCGGATAAATTGTATGCAGAAGCGATATGCCGTAAGGGGGGAGACGTAGTGAAAACGATTATCGTACATGGGCATACCAATATTGTATTTGTTGAAAAAAATGGAAAAACGGTATATCATAAAGATTATACCTCCCTTGCTGTTGAAAAGAATGAACGTGCTGAATTGAGTGTGGCCCGAATATGGGAATTTATACATCATATTCCTGTTTCTGAGATTGAGTTTGTGCTGGAAGGGGCTGAGATGAATAAAGCTATTTCGGATGAAGGACTGAAAAGTAAATACGGATTGCAAATAGGGAAGACTTTAAAGGAAAATATCGATAAGGGATTGTTGAAAAATGATTTTCTGAATAATGCCTTAATATGTGCGACGGCGGCTTCGGATGCCCGTATGGATGGTTGTGAAAAACCTGTTATGACAAATTCAGGTAGCGGGAACCAGGGTATTACGGTTTATTTGCCGGTTGTTGTAGCTGCTGAACAGTTCAATTGTTCCCGCGAACAATTGATTCGTGCTTTGGCTTTGAGTAATCTGATAGCTGCTCATATTCACTATTATATGGGACATTTGTCGGCATTGTGTGGTATATTGATAGCGGGGACGGGTTCTGCGTCTGCTATTACTTATCTGATGGGAGGCACTTACGAGCAGGTGGTGAATACCATAAAAACCATGTGTTCCAATTTGACCGGGATGATGTGTGACGGGGCTAAGCAAGGATGTGCATTGAAGGTATATTCCGGGGTATCGGCTGCGGTTCAGGCTTCTTTGTTGTCTATGCAGGGGATTACAACTCACAATGACGGGATTATTGAAGATGATATTGAAAAAACCATTCGGAATGTAGGATTAATCGGTACTGCGGGGATGGAGCAAACTGATAAGACAATTCTGAATATCATGTGCCGGAAAGAATAAGCGGATGGTGTGTTATTCTGGTTCTTTTGTTTTTTGTACAATGAGGGATAGATAGTTATGTATAATGTAAAATCTGGAATAGCAGAGGAGTTTATTGATGATGCTGAAATTCTGGCTACACTGGAATATGCCCGTGACAATAAAACTAACCGTGATTTAATCGGGAGTCTGATAGAACGGGCCAGGGATTGCAAAGGATTGAATCACCGGGAAGCGGCTTTGCTCCTGGAATGCGAAGAGCCTGATTTGATAGGACGGATGTTTAAGGTTGCTAAAGAAATTAAGCAAAAATTTTATGGTAACCGGATTGTTATGTTTGCGCCGCTTTATTTATCCAATTATTGTGTAAATGGTTGTGTATATTGTCCTTATCATGCAAAAAACAAGGTTATTGCGCGTCGTAAGCTGACTCAGGAAGAGATCCGGCGTGAGGTGATTGCATTGCAGGATATGGGACATAAGCGTTTGGCTTTGGAGGCTGGGGAACATCCATTGGTAAATCCCATAGAATATATACTGGAAAGTATAGAAACGATTTATTCCATTAAACACCGGAATGGGGCTATCCGCCGGGTGAATGTGAATATTGCGGCAACCACAGTAGAGAATTACCGGAGGCTGAAAAATGCCGGAATAGGTACTTATATCCTTTTTCAGGAGACTTATCATAAGAAAAATTATGAGATTTTACATCCGACGGGACCTAAGAGTAATTATGCTTATCATACAGAGGCTATGGACCGTGCGATGGAGGGAGGTATTGATGATGTAGGGATAGGAGTGTTGTATGGTTTGAATACCTATCGCTATGATTTTGTTGGTTTGCTGATGCATGCGGAGCATTTGGAAGCTGTTTTCGGGGTAGGACCGCATACGATTAGTGTGCCCCGGTTGTGTAATGCCGATGATATTAATACGGATGATTTTGCGAATACGGTTCCTGATGATATTTTCCGGAAGATTGTGGCGGTTATCCGTATAGCAGTGCCTTATACCGGTATGATTGTTTCAACCCGGGAATCACAAATATCGAGAGAAAAGGTGCTGGATATCGGGATTTCGCAGCTCAGTGGCGGCTCGCATACCAGTGTTGGCGGATATGTCAGACAAGAAGAATACGATGAGACGACATCGCAGTTTGATGTTTCGGACCGGCGCACCCTGGATGAAGTAGTGGGATGGTTATTGGATTTAGGATATATTCCCAGTTTTTGTACGGCTTGTTACCGGGAAGGACGAACAGGCGACCGTTTTATGTCGTTGGTAAAATCCGGACAGATTGCCAATTGTTGTCAACCCAATGCATTGATGACTTTGAAAGAATATTTGGAGGATTATGCTTCGCCGGAAACCCGGGTAAAAGGAGAGCGTATGATAGCTGCCGAGATGCTTCGGGTGCCTAATGCGAAAGTTCGTCGGATTGCTCTTGAAAATCTGGATAAAATTGTAAAAGGAGAACGGGATTTCAGATTCTGATATGATTTTGCCGGATGACAGTTTTTCCGGAGTTAGTATTTTCCGAAAGCACAGCTCATCCGGCAAAAGTTTGTTTTTGAGACATCCGTTATCTCAGATATTTTCGGAGCATGGCGGCAGAGAACAGGATGAGGGAGCGGGTAGGGGGCAAGGTTGCAAAACCGTTCAGCATTCCCCAGTCATGGATTACACCGTTGAAACGAATGGTGGTAACGTCAACTCCGGCTTCATCGAGGCGTCGGCCCAATGCTTCGCCCTCGTCCCGGAGGATGTCATTTTCTGCAACCTCGATTAAAGTCGGGGGAAGTTCCTGTAATTCCTCTGTGGATGCCTGAACAGGGGAAAGATGCGGATTGAGACGGTCATCTTTATCAGAGAGGTATTGTTCAAACATCCATTTCATTAAAGGAGTGGTGAGAAAACGTTGTTCCCCGTAGAGAGTATAAGATTCCCAATCAAAATTTGCGTCCGTAACGGGCCACATCAGAATCTGGACTTTGATTTCCGGTCCTTTTTGTTCTTTAGCCAGCATACTGGTGACCAGTGCCATATTGCCTCCTACGCTATTGCCTGCAATTCCGAGGCGATTGCCATCAACATTGATTTCGTCTCCGTGAGCGGCTACCCATTTTGTTGCAGCATAAATTTCGTGGATTGCCTGGGGAAATTTTGTTTCGGGGGAGGGTGTATAGTTGACGAATACACAGGCACATCCAGATTCTACAACAAGGTCACGGACTAGCCTTTTATGCGTAGGATAATCTCCCAGAACCCATCCTCCGCCGTGTATAAATATAAAAACAGGGAGTTTTTCCGGATGTCCTTCCGGACGTAAAATGTTCAATCGAATCATATGGTCATCTGCCGTTATGACCTTTTCTGATTCCTCAATGCCATTCAAGTCAGTTTGTATGCTGGCCTGTGCGCTTACCAATACATTTCTGGCTTCCGGGATAGCCAGAGATTCGACCGGTTTGTCTCCGGAATTTAAAATTTTGAGGTATTTTTTGGTTCCGACACTTAAATGTTCGTCTTTTAGAAAATCGGGTGCTTTTTTGCTATACATGAGCCAGAGAATTTACTGAATATTATGTTGTTTAATAATTATCCGGGAATAATTCAAAGTACCCTTTGGGATGCAGACAGGACGGACAGATTTCCGGTGGGGTTTTTCCTACATGAACATATCCGCATTTTCTGCAATACCAGCGTACTTCTTCAGGACGGGCGAACACTAAATTTTCCTGTATGTTTTTCAATAATTTCAGGTAACGTAGTTCATGCATCTTTTCTACTTCCGTTATATATTTGAATGTTGCTGCCACTTTTTTAAATCCTTCTTCTTCGGCAATTTTACCGAATGTGGGGTATAAATTGAACGCTTCGTCGTGCTCTCCGTCCGCAGCTTCTGTCAGATTGTTCAGGGTATCCGACAATTCTCCCGCAGGGTAGGCCGCAGTGATTTCCAGCATTCCTCCTTCGAGATATTGGAAAAAACGTTTGGCATGCATTTCTTCCTGCAAAGCTGTTTCATAAAAAATACCTGCAATTTGTTCGTAACCTTCTTTTTTGGCTATTTGGGAGAAAAAAGTATAACGGTTTTTTGCCTGTGATTCTCCGGCGAATGCTTTTAGTAAGTTTTTTTCCGTTTCTGTTCCTTTGATCATGATGTCTATAGATTAATTTTTATTTTGTTTTGGGGTAAGTAACGAAATGATAGGCTGATAGTATCTGCTTATCAGCAATTTCAATTCTTCTGACCTGTGAAGTTCATTTATTGCAAAAAAAATGCTCATTTGTCAAAATTCCGGTTTTGACAAATGAGCAGAACGATACAAATTTTATTTTATAATTTGCATATAAACCGGATCGCCCTTATATGGATAAAATGAAATGTCAGTAGCTGCCCAGTTTTTCAGATTAGGTTGCATTTGAATTGCTTTGGTCAGGGACAGAGCCATCTCTTTCGTGTCTTTTGTCCTTGCTGCTGCAACGGCCATCAGATAATAATCCATTGCATTGTTCATTTTGATTTTATGGAAAGTATCTAATGCAGCCCTGTTGTCATTGTTCATCAGTTGGGCATAAGCCAGATTAATATTGGGGTGATTTTTCAGGAAAGGAATGGCTTTTGCATACTCTCTGTTTTGCATCAGGATTAATCCCAGGTTATAGCGGGCTTCTTTGCGGAGTTTTGCTTTATCGAAATATTGTGAAGCTTCCTGTTTGTGTCCCATCTGTGCATGTACGATTCCCAGATTATTGTTTATTGCAGCGTCTTGTTTCAGAATAGTTGCGGATTCGAGTAATTTCCGGGCTTTTCCGTATTCTTTATTATTGATTGCCATCACAGCCAAGTCATTCAGCAGTTGCCAGTTTGATTGAGCTGTAACAGCCGGCGTTTTTTCCGTGAGTTGCGGTAAGAAATAGGTAAGTTGTACATTTTCTTGTACGGTAGTAGGTACGGAATAGAATACGAAAAAGTCTGCCCGGCGAAGTATAGGAAGAATAACTTCTTTTAATTCGGGGATTTTGTTGATATAGGAATCAATGACTTTATTGCGTGCAGTGGCATTGGGAGCGTTTTTCAATTCATTGATGATTTGTTCTTTGTTCTGAATGTTTGAATTTTTAAGCAACATATACAATCCGTTCCAGTTTTCACTAACCGTTTGTTGTACAACAAACTTGGGATTACGTGACATGGGCGTATCTGCAAGTTTCAGATCTTTTTCGAAAAAGTTTTTAGCTGAACGGAAGCGGTTATTTGCCAGATTTTTATTCAGCCGTTCTGCACCTTCCGGTGAATTGGATATATAGATGAACATATTAGTGATTTTGGCATTTTTGTTTGCCAGTACTTTTTCCATGGCTTTCACAGCCTGTGACATTACTGCGGAATTTTGTTCGGCCTGAGTAATGGTTGATTTTCCCAGCGGGAACATGACATAACCACTGACTACGCCGACTGCTGTTGCAGGGACATCACCGATAAAAGTTTCTGTCATTGCCGGAACATAATCTATACCATTTAAAGAAAAAGCTGGTTGTTGCCAAACTTTGATGCCGTTTTTATTCAGAACAACAGGGCTTAGCATAAAGGATTTATTTCCGCGCATTGCTTCAATGTCTGCCCAGAGTACGCTGTTTTCCATGCCGGGTTTGAAATTGAAAGACATTTTCTGGGTGAAGCTGCTGCCTTTGTCATAGTCAACAACCGGATAGTTTGCGTCTTTCACTTTCTCTCCCTGTAAAAACATAGGTTCCAGTTTTACCATTTGGCTGCCGTATTGTATTTTTGGAGTGATTTTCAGAATTATTTTTTTGTCAAATTGTTTTGGGGCAAAGTTGATGGTATAGTCAAAATTCACCACTCCATTTACTGCTTCCAGTTGCTGCGGATTGATATATCCGGTGACGGCTGTTTCGATCACGTCCTTTTGTAATTTTTTCATTGAATTACAACCGGCCATGAAAAACGGCAATGTCAGTAATGCCAGACCTGTCAAAAATAATGTACGTTTCATACTTTTCATTGTTTAATTTAACTGATTAGTTGCATTTAGTTTTTTTCTGTTACATACTCTTTATAACGGAAAGACTTTCTGAAAGTTTCTGCCCGTTTGTTTTTTTGCCGGGAATATTTGGAAAATCCTTTTTATCTTTGTCCGGTTAAAGCAAAGGTTATGACAAACAATGAATGTGTAAAGCCGGTATACATAGAACAACTTTTTAAGAGTAAGAATCCCGGACTGGCTAAATGGATACCCGGATTTGTATATTCGTATTTAAAAAAGATAATTCACCAGAATGATATAAATGATTTTATAGGCAGGTATGGCGACCGGCAAGGGTTAGCATTTTCGGATGCCATACTGGAATACCTGAATGTTTCTTACCGGGTGGTCGGAGAGGAGAATCTTCCTGCGGCAGACGGGCGTTATATATTTGTTTCCAATCATCCTCTCGGAGGGCCTGACGGTATTATTTTGATTTCGTTTTTGGGGACCAGGTATCCGGAACTGAAGTTTCCTGTAAATGATTTGTTGTTGAATCTGAAAAATCTGAATACTATTTTTCTTCCGGTAAATAAGCACGGAGTTCAGGCTAAAGATGCTGTTGCTGCAATAGAGAAGGCTTATGCATCTGATTGTCAAATGGTTATGTTTCCTGCCGGAATGGTGAGTCGTAAACAAAACGGGGAGATAAAAGACCTGGAATGGCAAAAAAGTTTTATATCCAAAGCTATTCAGCATAAGAGGGATATTGTTCCTGTATATATTGATGGTAAAAATTCCAATTTTTTTTATAATCTGGCTAATTTCAGGAAAAAGATAGGTTTGAAAGCTAATTTGGAAATGTTTTATTTGCCGGATGAAACGTTTAAACAACGGAATAAAGCTTTTACGCTTTATATAGGAAAGCCTGTTTCCTGGCAGACTTTTGACCGGAGCAGGAGGCCTATGGAATGGGCACAAGAGATAAAAGAAATGGTTTACCAGTTAAAATAGTGGTCCTTTCTTTTTAATTGAAAATGAATACATTAACAGATGTGCGGGTTGCTTGTCATCAGTTGGCAGAACCTGAATTTGAAAATCCGGCCGATTTGGTAGCCTGGATGGGGGCTATTCAGGCACAGGAGTATACTATGTCCAAATGGGCTATTGGAATACGTTTAAGGTCAGGTACTGTGCAGAAAATTGATGATGCTCTGGCGAAAGGTGAGATTGTGAGAACGCATATTATGCGCCCTACCTGGCATTATGTAGCGGGAAAAGATTTGCGTTGGATGCAGCAGTTGACGGTTGCGCGTGTGAAAAAGGCAATTGATTCATGGGTAAAAGCCGGTGGATTTGATATTTCGGAGGCTGAATATACAAAATGTAACGATTTAATAGGTAAGATATTGTCCGGGAAACGTTGTCTTACCCGTGAAGAAATTGAAATTGAATTGGGGCGGGCTGGTATTCTTGTTGCAGATGCCCGGGTTAAACGTTATATACTCCGGGCAGAAATGGAGGGGATTGTTTGCAGTGGTGCTGATAAAGCCGGTAAGCCTACCTATACTTTGCTTGAAGAACATGTGGCTTCTGTTCCTGTATTACATCGGGAGGAAGCATTGGCCCGGCTGGCTATCCGGTATTTCCAAAGTCATTCTCCGGCTACATTAAAGGATTTTATCTGGTGGTCAGGTCTGACGGTCACTGAAGCCCGATGCGCTGTTAATCTGATCAGCAACCAATTACTCTCTGAGTGTTACGGAGGAGTGGAATTTTTGATATTTGATTCTTGCCGTGAAGCAAAAACAACAGATATTTTGCATTTTTTGCCTCCTTTTGATGAATATTTGATAAGTTATAAGGAACGGACTCCTGTAATTGCGGCGGAACATCATGCCAAAGCTTTTAACAAGTGGGGGACTTTTCATCCGGTCATTCTTTATAATGGCCGGATTGTTGGAAATTGGAGCAAAACCGGAAAAAAAACGGGGATTGCCATAACAACCTCTTTTTTTGATGTCTTAAAACTTGAACAAAGAGAAATGTATTTGCAATTGGCAGAAAATAAATACCGGAATTTTGTCATGGAGAATGTTCAGGGAAGCAGAGTCGGATTTTAAAACAAGCCGTGAAAATAGCAGAGAATAAAAGCTGTTTGTAAACATAAAATAATTGGAATACCGAGTGTAAATTTGAGGTGGAGTGTTTTATGCCGGAATAAGTATATTCCTAATAAAGCTCCTATACTTCCTCCTGCCAAAGCATAAAATATGAGTCTGAGTTCCGGTATTCTCCGCTTGTGATGTCTGGCTTTTTGTTTGTCTATGCCAAAAAGAAAGAGAGTAAACAGTGACATAAGAATCAGGTAGCCGATAAAAATTGTTTTTAGCATATCACATTTTTATGGGGATAAAAATAGGGGAATTGTTTGGAATAGTTGTAGTAAAAACGAAGATTTTGAACAGGAGATGCTGAATAATCAATTGTTTTTTATGAAACTGGTTCAAAAGTCATGGGTTTTCTTCTGAGATCACCTCTATGTTTTGAACCAGTTTTCATGAAATGTTTATTGTAATGCTTCTACAACTTTGGGTAGTAAAAACGGAAGGGTGTGTTCGCATGACGCAGTAAAGAAATTTCCGTCTATGGTACTGGTTTCGTCGGTAGCGATACCTTTTAGGATTGCTGGTTTTGCCAGAGGATGTACGGCTAATTTTTTGCCGTCAGTCACGCCTGCCATTTCAAATATTAGACTTGCAGCACAATGGCCGATTAGCATTTTTTTGTGAGCAGCAAATTCGCGTATCACGTTCAGTAAATCTGTATTGTAGGGTTTATCGGCATTATGCTGGAATACCGGAATTGCGTCGCCACAGGAAAAGACTAATGCGTCGAATCGGTCGCAGTGACCTTTCAGGTTAGCTATAACATCTTCTGTTTGCAGGATAATTCCGGAGTTCGTTTTAATGGTTGTGCTGTCTGAAACCGCAAATACCCGATAGGAAATGTTTTTTTCAAAAAAAGTTTCCAGATACTGGAAAAGTCCTGAGCCGTTGACCGGATTTACTGCTAAAATTGCTACTTGTTTTGACATGTTTGTAATTTTAAAATGATACAATAGTTATTTTTAGTAAGTTTATTATTTTTGTGGTGCGAAAGTAGGTTTTGTTTGTATTGTAAACAAGAACGCACTTGTAGTTAAGTTACTTACATTCTGGTAACTAATGTTGAAAAACAATTTGATGGTAAAATGTTAAAATTAGAAAATTTTCATCATACGGGCGATTGCCCGATCCGGGATATTCTTTGCCGGTTGAGTAGTAAATGGGGAATGTTGATTTTGGTTACTTTGAATGCTAACGGTACGATGCGTTTTAATGATATTCAGAAAAGCATAGGTGATATTTCGCAACGTATGCTGACTGTTTCTCTCAGAATGCTTGAAGCAGACGGTTTGGTTGACCGGAAAGTATATCCTGAGGTGCCTCCGCGTGTAGAGTATTGTTTGACTAAACGAGGTGTGAGTTTAATTCCTTATTTAGAGGGGTTAATCGGTTGGGCAATTTCCAATATGGAACCGATTTTGGCGGAACGTCAGGAAAGGAATGTAAACGGATAGCAGAGGAATTTGTAAAATTTCGGACATGTTTTCTATTTTAATTTTTAACCTTTATATTTGGCTGTATTCAAAATAGAAAATGATAAAAATAATCAGGCAAAATGCAAATTTGTTTCGAAGCAATAGGTATGCGGAAAGTGATTTTGTTGATTGGAGTGTGGTGTTGGTTTGGCATTTTCGGATTACAGGCCCAACAATCCCGTGTTGTAAATAAAAAAGCTTTCAGTCTTTTTCAGCATGCCCAGGAGGCGTTCCGGACCGGAGAACGGGAAAAAGCATTGGAGTTGCTCGGTAGGGCAAAATCATATGAGCCGGGATTTTCAGGCTTGTATTTGTTAGAGGCTGATATATATCACCGGCAAGGTGAGAAGGTAAGGGAAATAGAAGCCATAAAGACGGCTTTGGCCTTGGATTCTTTGAGTGATCATCCTTATTATTTTTTTGTATTGGCTGAAGAAGAGTTTGAACGGGCTTGTTATGCACAGGCAAAAATTTATTATGCTCAATATTTGCGGAAAGATAAACGACAGCGTGCCGGGCAACGGGCGGTAAAGCAATTAAAAAATTGTGATTTTGCTTTACAGGCATTGAGGGCCGGGCAGAAGCAGCCGGTTGAGGTTTATTTTCAGTCCGGATTACCGGTGTATTGGCCGTCTTTGGATGTAACCGGTCAGGTTTTTTTGTTTACAGAGCAGGAGGGTGACCGGGAAAAGATGTGGATGCTGAAAGATTCGGTCCGGTATGATTTAAATTTTAAAGTTACCGGAAATTGCGGTTCTCCTTCTTTGACGGCTGACGGTCAGATGATGTATTTTTCTATGGATACGGGTGGCAGGAATGGTTTTGATATTTATGTGGCCTATCGTTTGTCCGATTCCACCTGGTCTGAACCGGTGAATTTGGGCTACCCTGTGAATACGGAGAGTTGGGACGCACAACCTGCCATATCGGCTGATGGCACAAAATTGTATTATGCTTCCAACCGGGAAGGAGGACAAGGGGGGAGCGATATTTGGTTTTCGAAGTTGTTAAAGCGTTTTCCTGACGGACGGCAGGTATGGTCGCAGCCCAGGTGTCTTTATTTTAATACTCCGGGAGATGAAATGGCTCCGTTTTTGTATTTTGACAACCGGACGTTGTTTTTTGCTTCTGACGGTTATCCTGGTATGGGATGCAAGGATATTTACAAGGTTGACATTGCCTCTGTTTCTGAACCGTTAAATATAGGGATTACGGTGAATACCCAGAAAGATGAATTCGGTTTTATGGTGGATGCCAGTGGGGAATGGGGGTATTTTTCGTCGGATGTTACCGGTAAACGGTGTATTTATCGTTATCGGCTGGGGGAGCAGTTGGCTTGTCCTCCTGCCGTTTATTTGGATTTGCAGGTGTTGGACGAACAGGGAAATCCCATACAGCCCGAACGCTTGATTTTAGTGGATGTCGGAACCCGGGATACCCTTGCCTGTTATGATGGGAATTTTTCCGGAAAGTCCGGGCTGGCTTGTGTTCCTGAAGATAAGTTGTTGTTGTTGAGTGTAATCCGGGAAGGGTATTTGTATTATTCGGATACTTTGCAGGTAAGACGGGGTAGTGGGGTAACCAGACAATTGTGCCGTGTGTATCTCAGACCTATTCAAAAAGAGCAAACACTGATATTGAAAGGAGTCTTTTTTGATGTGGATGATTATGAACTGAAACCGGAGTCTTATCCTGAGTTGTTGCAATTGGCGGAATTTTTACGTTTAAATCCGGAAGTTAGGATAGAGATTGCAGGACATACGGACAATACAGGTTCGGATAAACATAATTATCAGTTGTCTGAAAACCGGGCTTTTGAGGTGTATAAATTTTTATTTTTGAGGCATATTGGTAAAGAACGGATGTCGTATCGCGGGTATGGCAAGGACTATCCTTTGGCTCCTAATGATACGGAAGAGGGAAAGGCCAGAAATAGGAGGACTGAGATTCGGATACAGTGATGGTAAAATAAATAAATGGGTAAAATGGTGAGGACATATCAGGTAAGCGGATTTGAAGTTTTGGAATTGGATGAAGCTGCTTCGACTAATACGGTTGCTGAGGCGATGGCATTGAGTGAGTTAAAAGATAAAATGGTTATACTCACCTGGTGTCAGACTCAGGGCCGGGGACAAGCTGCTAATAAATGGGAGAGTGAACCATATAAAAACATAGCTATGACTGTTGTATTTCGTCCGGAAGGTTTGGTGGCGGGGAAACAGTTTGCTGTTTCTATGATTATTGCTTTGGGGTGTCTGGATTTTGTAAGCCGTTATGTCCCGGATGTGACAGTGAAATGGCCTAATGATATTTATGTCGGTGACAGGAAAATTGCAGGTATTTTAATTGAACACCGGGTGGCAGGAGCTTATATTCAGAGTTCTTTGTGTGGGGTGGGGTTAAATATCAATCAGGCTGTTTTTTTGTCCGATGCTCCCAATCCGGTATCGTTGTTGCAGTTGACGGAAAAGGAATTTAATTTGAATGAAGTATTGCAGGAATTACTGGAGTGTATAGGCCGGCGTTACAGTCAGGTCAAGGATTACGCTGCTTTGGAAGCGGATTTTCGGAAAAATATGTACCGTGCTGGCGGAATCTTCGATTGGGAAGATGCCTCCGGCTCTTTCCGTGCTTCTGTTGCAGGGATAGATGAGTACGGACAACTTGTTCTGGAGGATACGGAAGGGCGGCAACGTCTGTATGCTTTTAAGGAGGTGGGGTACAGGTAATCCGGAGCGATTATTTTTAGATTAAAATAATTGTAAAACAGATAATTATTCTTACCTTTGCGACCGATTCAAAATAATGTCTAACTTATTAGGTAGAAAACAATTAAATTTTATGTCAGAAGAACAAAAAGAGATGCAGGAAGCTGCAAAGAAAGTTGCTCCGGTAACAACTGCAGAACCGGATGAAAATTTTGATTGGGATGCTTATGAAAACGACGCTGTTGTGCCGGCATCCGAGAAAGATGTGTTAGTTCAGAAATACGCAGAAACTCTTTCTAAGGTAGGAGAAAAGGAAGTTGTTGAAGGAACCGTAATCTCTATGAATAAAAGAGAGGTTGTGGTAAATATCGGTTATAAATCCGATGGTATTATCTCTTTGAATGAATTCCGTTATAATCCGGAATTGAAAGTAGGGGATAAAGTTGAAGTTTATGTAGAAACTCAGGAAGACAAAAAAGGTCAGTTGACCCTTTCACACAAACAAGCCCGTGCTTTGCGCAGTTGGGATCGCGTGAATGAAGCTCTGGAAAAAGACGAAATCATTAAAGGTTTTGTAAAATGTCGTACGAAAGGCGGTATGATTGTTGACGTATTCGGTATTGAAGCATTCTTGCCGGGTTCTCAGATTGACGTTAAACCGATCCGTGATTACGATGTATATGTTGGTAAAACAATGGAATTCAAAGTGGTAAAAATTAACCAGGAATTCAAGAACGTTGTTGTATCACACAAAGCTCTTATTGAGGCCGAACTTGAACAACAGAAGAAAGACATTATTTCTAAACTGGAAAAAGGACAGGTACTCGAAGGAACTGTTAAAAATATCACTTCTTACGGTGTATTCATTGACCTCGGTGGCGTAGACGGATTGATTCATATTACTGACTTGTCGTGGGGCCGTGTAAATCATCCGAACGAAATCGTTCAGTTGGATCAGAAACTGAATGTTGTTATTTTGGATTTTGATGACGAAAAGAAACGTATTGCGTTGGGTCTGAAACAATTGACTCCGCATCCGTGGGATGCACTGAGTGCAGAATTGAAAGTAGGTGATACTGTGAAAGGTAAGGTTGTGGTGATGGCTGATTATGGTGCATTTGTAGAAATTGCTCCGGGTGTTGAAGGTTTAATTCACGTATCTGAAATGTCGTGGTCTCAGCATCTGCGTTCTGCTCAGGATTTCATGAAAGTGGGAGATGAAGTAGAGGCTGTTGTATTGACTCTGGACCGTGAAGAACGGAAAATGTCTCTTGGTATCAAACAGTTGAAAGCTGATCCGTGGCAAAATATTGAAGAGAAATATGGTGTAGGTTCCAAGCATACTGCAACTGTACGCAATTTCACCAATTTCGGAGTGTTTGTTGAAATCGAGGAAGGTGTTGATGGATTAATCCATATTTCTGACCTGTCCTGGACGAAGAAAGTAAAACATCCGGCAGAGTTTACTCAGATCGGTGCTCCGATAGAAGTAGTGGTGCTGGAAATTGACAAGGAAAACCGTCGTTTGAGTTTGGGTCACAAACAATTGGAAGAGAATCCGTGGGATGTATTTGAAACCATCTTTACCGTTGATTCCATCCATGAAGGTACGATTACCGAGATATTTGACAAAGGTGCCGTAGTTGCTCTGCCTTATGGTGTAGAGGGATTTGCAACACCGCGTCATTTAGTAAAAGAGGACGGTTCGCAGGCTAAAGTAGATGAAAAACTGGAATTTAAGGTAATTGAATTCAACAAAGCAGCAAAACGGATTATTGTTTCTCATTCACGCGTATTCGAAGATGTTCAGAAATCTGAAGAAAAAGCAAAGAAAAGTGCTGAAGAGAAATCTACCAAAAAGGCAGTTAAACAAGTGAAAGACAAACTGGAAAAAACCACTTTGGGTGATATTACCGAATTGGCTGCTTTGAAAGAACAGATGGCTGCTGATGCTGTATCGGAAAACAAAGAATAATTTAGACTAACGATTGGAAGTAAGCCGTAAGAGTAACAAAAGGCTTTGAGGTTTTCTTTGTTGTCGTAAATTATGAAATTCGAGTTGACAATATTGGGGAGCGGTTCTTCCGTTCCCACTGCTAACAGAAATTCTGCCGCTCAAGTACTCAATGTACTTGAGCGGTATTTTCTTATAGATTGTGCTGAAGCTACTCAACATCAGCTCAGGCGTTTCCGTGTGCCTTATAATAAGATAAATCATATCTTTATTTCTCATTTGCATGGGGATCATTTCTTTGGACTGATGGGGTTTTTGTCTACTCTTTCCTTGCAGGGAAGGAGAGGAGAAATGCATATTTATGCCGACTCCCGTTTACAGGAAATAATGGAATGTCAGATGAAAATCATGCGTAGCCGTTTTGTATATCCTATTGTTTTTCATGCATTAAGCCGCAGAGAAGAATTGATATATGAAGATAAAGTGGTTACAGTTACTTCTTTTCCTTTAAAGCACCGCTATGAAGCTCCGGTTTGCGGATTTTTATTCCGTGAAAAAGAACGGGAAAGGACAATCCGCAAAGACATGGTAGCTGCCTGGAAAGTACCTGTTGCATTTATGCAATATCTGAAAATGGGAAAAGATTACGTAACTCCGGAAGGAGAAGTTATTGCTAATAAACGGCTGACAGTGGCACCGCCTCCTTCCCGTTCATATGCTTATATAACAGATACTCTTTTCCGGGAGCGTTTTTCCGGCTATGTTCAAGGGGTAGATTTATTGTATCATGAGGCTACATATAGCAAAGAAGATGAAGTTTTGGCCAGGGAAAGTTATCATAGTACCGCAGAACAGGCTGCGAAACTGGCAGAATCGGCCGGAGCGAAAAAATTATTATTGGGACATTTTTCCGCTCGTTATTCTGATGTGACGGAGCTTTTATCTGAGGCCCGCACTATTTTTCCAAATACGTTTATCTGTTCTGACGGAGATGTGTTTGAAATTCCGGCACAGAAGAGAGAGGGGTATTGAATAGCCGGATTTACAAAATAATCCAAATGAGTTTGAGAGTGAAAGTGCAGGATTTTGTTTACTTTTGTATATTGTTACTTTAATTTTGTTGTAATGAATCATCTTGTAATTATGGCGGGTGGTGTAGGTAGCCGTTTCTGGCCGATGAGTACTCCTGCAAAGCCTAAGCAGTTTATTGATGTTTTAGGAACCGGAAGAACTTTATTGCAGTTGACAGTGGAGCGTTTTGCAGGTATTTGTCCGATTGAAAATGTTTGGGTTGTGACATCCGTAAAATACAAAGAGCTTGTAAAGGAACAGTTGCCTGAAATTCCGGAGTCCAATATATTATTGGAGCCTTGTATGCGGAATACGGCACCTTGTATTGCTTATGTGGCCTGGAAAATAAAACAAAAGGATGCGGATGCCAATCTGGTTATTTCTCCTTCAGATCATTTGGTGATGGATGTGCCTGAATTCAGAAGGGTGGTTTGTAAGGGATTGGAGTTTGTTGCCGGAAGTGACAGAATTCTGACGTTGGGCGTATTGCCGGTACGGCCTGAGACCGGGTATGGTTATATAAAAGCTCAGGCTGGGGGTGACGGAGACATACTGGAAGTGGAAAGTTTTAAGGAAAAACCGGATATACAGACTGCAAAATATTATTTAACAGCCGGGGGATATTACTGGAATGCCGGGATTTTTCTCTGGAATGTGCAGACAATAGAAAAAGCTTTCCGGGACAATGAACCGGGAATTGCAGCTATTTTTGATTCTTTGCAGAGTGTATTTTATACCGTTGAGGAACAAAGAGCAATTGACCGGAAATTTCCTGAATGTCCCAATATTTCCATTGATTATGCAGTGATGGAAAGAGCTGAAAATATTTATGTTTTTCCGGTAAGTTTCGGATGGTCGGATTTAGGTACATGGGGTTCGCTGTATGAACAGGTGGTGAAAGACCTTGATTCGAACGCTGTGGTCGGACAGAATGTTAGGATGGTGGAGAGCAAAGGGTGTATAGTACATGTTCCCGACGATAAAAAAATGGTGCTTCAGGGGCTTGAGGAGTATATTGTTGCCGAGGAAAACGGAGTGTTGCTGGTGTGCCGCAAAACAGATGAACAACGTATTAAGGAATTTTCGTCCAAACTATAAATTTGTTTATAGTTATATTAAGTTTTGTTTCCTTTATACAGAAAAATAAATGAAATGATAAATGTAATTGATGCACATCATTCTGTGTTGAATCTTTTTCTTGCAGAAATCCGGAATAAAGAAATACAGGGCGACCGGATGAGATTCCGGCGTAATCTGGAAAGGGTGGGTGAAATACTGGCTTATGAGATTAGTAAGACTTTTTCCTATACTCCCCGGACCGTACAAACTCCGATTAATCCTGCAGTGGTAATGTTGCCGGAGCAGGATGTTGTCATTGCTACGGTATTGCGGGCAGGGTTACCCTTTCATCAAGGTTTTTTAAATTATTTTGATCACGCTGGAAACGCTTTTGTTTCGGCGCGTCGTGTTAGTGACCGTACCACCCATCAAATAGAAATTCGTTTTGATTCCGTTTATACTCCGGATTTGACGGGTAAACAACTTTTGTTGGTAGACCCGATGATTGCGACAGGAGCCTCTTTGGTGATTGCCTACCGTGAGTTGCTGAAGCAAGGTAACCGTCCGGTTCATACCCATATAGCCTCAGTTATTGCCAGTATACAAGGGGTGGATTATGTTGAAAAAGAATTGGCAGGTGAACCTTTCACTTTGTGGACGGCTGCTTTAGACAAAAATCTGACTGAAAAATACTATATTGATCCAGGATTGGGAGATGCCGGCGATTTGGCTTTCGGAGCTAAAAAGTAAATTTTGCCCATGTATGATGCGGGGAAAAGTATATAATGTGAAGAATATTTCGTATTTTTGCCACTTATGGAAGTGAATAGGTATCTGATAGCAGCATTGTATGTCATGGCAGGGTGTGCTGTGACAATTCCTCTTAAGGCTCAGACTGATAATGTACCTTTGAGAGGAGAGCAGTGTCGTCAGGTAGTTACTCACACTGTAAAGGTCGTTTCGGTTTATATGCAGCATGAGGAGGAGCAGCAGAATCACTGTGTTTTACCTCCTGATTATTATCATTTTCCGCAACCGGAATTTTCCCAGACCGATTATGTATTTGGCGAAACTATCCGGATTAATGCCGGGTCGTTGTGCCATACTTCCTATAAAATCAGGGCTCCGGAAATTTAATGGACGGGAGCATGATTCTGACGATATGAAGTGTGGAATTGCGGGAGATATAATGTAAATAAGTTTAAATGACCAGGAGATTGACAGAAAATGGGTCAATCTGAATCTAAAATTAAATATTACATGGGTTTCAACGATATTTTAAAGAGCCTGTTCGGAAATAAATCCGACCGGGATATGAAAGAATTGATGCCAATTGTGGCAAAAGTGAATGCCGAGTGGGTGAAGATAAAGGAATTAAGTCATGATGAATTGCGTGCTGTTGCCGAAGATATGAAGAAGCAGGTGCGGGATTACATTAAAGAAGAAGAAGAAGAAATAGCGGCATTAAAGAGAAAGGTAGAGGAAGAAAGGCCTTCCATTGAGGAACGGGAAGAGATATATGAGAGGGTTGACAAATTAGAGGAGCAGATTGATAAGAAAGTGGAGGAGATTCTAACGGAATTGATGCCCAAAGCTTTTGCAGTCATGAAAGACACTGCCCGTCGTTTTAAGGAAAATGCCGAAATAGAAGTTACTGCCACACAGTTTGACAGGGATTTGGCTGTAGAGCATGATTTTGTTGAAATAGAAGGAGATAAAGCGATTTATTTTAATTCCTGGGTTGCCGGAGGGAATGAAATCACCTGGGATATGGTACATTATGATGTACAATTAATAGGTGGTGCTGTTCTGCATCAGGGAAAGATTGCCGAGATGGCAACCGGTGAAGGTAAAACGTTAGTGGCTACTTTGCCGGTGTTTCTGAATGCGTTGAGCGGACGTGGAGTGCATATGGTGACCGTAAATGATTATCTGGCTAAACGTGACTCTGAATGGATGGGGACATTGTATATGTTTCATGGTCTTTCTGTGGATTGCATAGACAAGCATCAGCCTAATTCGCCGGCGCGTCGGAAGGCATATATGGCTGATATAACCTTTGGTACCAATAACGAGTTTGGTTTTGATTATCTGCGTGATAATATGGCTATAAATCCGGAGGATCTGGTACAGCGTAAGCACAATTATGCGATTGTCGATGAGGTTGATTCGGTGTTGATTGATGATGCACGTACACCTTTGATTATTTCAGGTCCTGTGCCTAAGGGGGACGATCAGATGTTTGACGAATATAAACCCCGTGTGGAGCGTTTAGTGAAAATGCAGCAGGAACTGGTGATGAAAATCTTCAAGGATGCCAAAGATTTGCTGGCAAGTGATGATGCAAAGAAACGGAAAGAAGGAGGAGTTCTGTTATTGCGGGCTCATAAAGGGTTGCCCAAATATAAGCCTTTGATTAAATTTCTGAGTGAAGAGGGGAATAAGGCCATTCTGATTAAGACGGAGAATGAATATATGCAGGAGAACAACCGGAGGATGCCTGAGATCACTGATCCCCTGTATTTTGTGATTGATGAGAAGCTGAATTCGATAGATTTAACCGACAAGGGGCATGATACGATTACGGCTGCCGGAGAAGACCCGAAATTCTTTATATTGCCAGATATTGGTGCTGAAGTTGCTGAAATAGAGAAAATCGTTACAGACGAAAAAGAGAAAGTGGCTAAAAAAGATGAGCTGATTCAGCAATATGCCATGAAATCTGAACGGGTACATACAATTAACCAGTTATTGAAAGCTTATACTTTATTTGAGAAAGATATTGAATATGTGGTATTGGATAATAAGGTGAAGATTGTGGATGAGCAGACCGGCCGTATTATGGAAGGGCGTCGCTATTCCGATGGTTTGCATCAGGCGATTGAAGCCAAGGAAGGGGTAAAAGTAGAAGCTGCAACCCAAACTTTTGCCACCATCACTTTACAGAATTATTTCCGTATGTACCATAAGTTGTCGGGAATGACGGGTACTGCAGAGACAGAAGCCGGAGAATTCTGGGACATCTATAAGTTGGATGTTGTTGTAATTCCTACGAACAAGCCTGTTGTCCGCATTGATGCCAACGATTATGTGTACAAGACTAAACGTGAAAAATATAATGCTGTCATTGAGGAAATTGTACGTTTGGTGGATCTTGGGCGTCCGGTGTTGGTGGGTACGACTTCGGTGGAAGTATCTGAATTATTAAGCCGGATGTTGAAATTACGCGGGATTAAACACAATGTCCTGAATGCCAAGTTGCATCAAAAAGAAGCTGAAATTGTTGCCGTAGCAGGTCAGTCTAAGACGGTGACAATTGCAACTAATATGGCTGGTCGTGGTACTGATATTAAGTTGAGTCCGGAAGTTAAAGAAGCAGGTGGTTTGGCTATTATAGGTACTGAACGTCATGA
Source organism: uncultured Odoribacter sp. (assembly GCA_910578105.1). GTDB lineage: Bacteria > Bacteroidota > Bacteroidia > Bacteroidales > Marinifilaceae > Odoribacter. The sequence goes on from CAJTPD010000001.1 coordinate 106,003, forward strand.
TTCCCGGCGGGTTGACCGTCAGTTGCGGGGCCGGGCCGGGCGTCAGGGGGATCCGGGCTCTTCTCAGTTCTTTGTATCTCTGGAAGATGATTTGATGCGTTTGTTCAGTTCGGAACGTATCATCCGGGTGATGGACCGTTTAGGACATCAGGAAGGTGATGTGATACAGCATTCTATGATTACAAAGTCCATAGAACGTGCTCAGAAGAAAGTTGAAGAAAATAACTTTGGTATCCGTAAGCGTTTGCTGGAATACGATGATGTGATGAATTCGCAGCGTACTGTTATTTATAAACAGAGGCGTCAGGCGTTACTGGGAGAACGTATCGGCGTGGCGGTAGCCAATAATACATATGATGTATGTGAGTCGATAGTCATGGAATACCAGCCAGTTAATGATCCGGATGGTTTCCGTATGGAAGTTTTACGTGTGTTGTCTGTGGATTTTGAGATAGACCCGGAAGAATTTCATAAAATACGTCCGGACGAACTGACGGAACAATTGTATCAGTATGTCCGGGCTGCTTATCAGCGGAAAGTAGAAGCAATTGCACGGCAGGCATTCCCGGTGATTAAAAATGTGTTTGAAACCCGTGGGGATGTCTTTAAAAATATAGTGGTTCCTTTCACGGACGGCACAAAAATGTATAGTGTTGTCACTAATTTGGAAAAAGCTTATCGTACAGAAGGCGAAGACTTGATGCGTTCTTTTGAAAAGGCGGTGATTTTGGCTCATATAGATGATGCCTGGAAAGAACATTTGCGTGAAATGGATGAGTTGAAGCAATCTGTTCAGAATGCAACTTACGAGCAAAAAGATCCTTTGTTGATTTATAAGTTTGAGTCTTATAATCTTTTCAAGACGATGGTAGAAAAGATTAATAAGGGGATGGTGTCTACTTTGATGAAAGGTCAGATTCCTATGCAGGAGCCTGAGCAGGTAAGAGAAGCAGAACAGCGTCGGACAGATTTGAGTAAAATGCGGGAAAGCCGTGCTGAAGCTCAGGCTGCAACAGCGAACCGGGGACCTGTTCATCAGACACCGGTGAAAGTAGGTCCCAAGGTAGGACGTAATGAGCTTTGTCCTTGCGGAAGCGGACTGAAGTATAAGAATTGTCATGGAAAAAACGAGTAACCGATGAACGGGGTAACGATGAATGATGAGTAATGATTACATGTCTCGTCATTTGTCGGTTATCACTCATCATTCATCATTCATCATATGTTGTCATTATTTATCAATTGGGATATTAGTCCTGAAATTTTCAATCTGGGAGGAATTTCAATCCGTTATTACGGACTTTTATTTGCTTTAGCTTTTGTATTGGGTTACCGGGTAGAAGAAAAGATGTTTAAGGCAGAAGGGTTGCCGATGGCTTGGTTGGATAAATTGTGGTTGTATGTTGCAATAGCAACGATTATCGGAGCCCGGCTGGGACATTGCATTTTTTATGACTGGGCTTATTATAGCCAGCATCCTTTGGAAATGATATTGCCTGTCCGTTTTGTTCCGGAATTTAAATTTACAGGTTATCAGGGTTTGGCCAGTCATGGTGCAGCGATTGGTATTATTGCCGGATTGTGGTATTATTCCCGTAAAGTCAGTAAGAAGTCTATCTTTTGGATTTTGGACAGGGCGGTAATTCCGATTGCTCTGGCCGGTTTTTTTATTCGAATGGGAAATTTGATGAATTCGGAGATTGTAGGTTTGCCGACAGATGTACCCTGGGGATTTCGTTTTGTTAATTCTGGTATGGAAAATCCTGAATTGCCCCGCCATCCGGCTCAATTGTATGAAGCAGTTTGTTATCTGGTCAGTTTTTTTGTTTTGATGTATCTTTATTGGCGTACAGATGTCAAGAAGCGGATGGGATTTATTTTCGGAGCTTTTCTGATTTTGATTTTTACGGCCCGTTTTATCATTGAATTTGTAAAGGAAGTGCAGGAACCCTGGGAAATAGGAATGATGTTGAATATGGGGCAAATTTTGAGTATTCCTTTTATTTGTGCAGGTGTATTTATGCTTTGGTATAGTAAGAAAATGCCTGCTCCGGAAACAAAGATTCCGCAGACGGGCAAGAAAGCTTAGGGAGATTATGTACGAAAAAAAATTTATGATAGAGGCTATCCGTCTGGCAATGGAAAATGTGGAGAAAGGGAAAGGCGGACCTTTTGCTGCAATAGTTGTGAAAGAAGGCAAGGTAATAGCTGCCTGTGCCAATACGGTGACTGCTGATTGTGATCCTACCGCGCATGCCGAGGTAAATGTTATCCGTATGGCTTGCCGTGAGTTACGTAGTCATCAGTTGTCCGGTTGTGAACTCTATTGCAGTTGTGAGCCTTGTCCGATGTGTTTGGGTGCTATATACTGGGCCAGGCCTGCCCGGGTTTATTATGCTTCGTCTCAGGAAGATGCTGCAGAGGCCGGTTTTGACGATTCCTTTATCTACAAAGAGATTGCTTTGCCGGAATCTGACCGGACGATTCCTTTTTTGTATGAAAAGGAGGCCGGTGCGGGAGAAGAATTCAGGTTGTGGATGACAACTCCGGAAAAAATAGAATATTAAAGTTGCTTTATGGAGTTAGTGCTCACTGGTTTATGGCTTATTGCAGGTCTGGGAATTGGCTGGTTGTTGTCTTTACCGGTCCGGAAAGTTGACCGTATCCGCCTGAATATCTTGCAACAGCATTTTGATTCGCTTCTAAAAAAAGAGCAGGAACTCCGGGAAGAGCATATTGCTTTATTACGGGAATCTGAAAGACTGAAAGAAAATCTGCGGCTTACGGAAGAAAAACTGCAATCTCAAAAGAAAGAGATGGGAGAACTTCAGCAATTATTATCGGACCAATTCCGGAATCTGGCAACTGAGATATTAGATGATAAATCCAGGCGTTTCACAGAAACGAACCGGGAAAACATAGAGAAAATCCTTTCGCCTTTGAATAAAGATATTGAAGAATTCCGTAAAAAGGTGGATGAAGCTTACCATAAAGAGTCGACAGAGCGGACTATTCTGGAACGCAAGATTGCGGAATTGGTGCAGTTAAATAATCAGCTTAGGGTGGACGCTGCTAATTTGACGAACGCTTTGAAAGGAAATACTAAGACACAAGGAGATTGGGGGGAAATGATCCTGGAGCGTATTTTGGAAAATTCCGGTTTGACCCGGGGCAGGGAGTATTTTGTGCAGGAAACCCTGAAAGATGATGCCAACCGGACCATTCACGGTGAGCGTGGCAATTTGATGCGTCCGGATGTGGTTATCGTCTATCCGGATAGCCGGAAAGTGATTATTGATTCGAAAGTTTCCCTGACAGCTTATGTCAACTATTGTAATGCAGAAACGGATGTTGAGCGTGAACTTACTTTAAAAGCTCATATGCAATCCATCCGGAAACACATTGATGAGTTATCGGAAAAGAATTATTGTGCATGGGCTGGCGGGACCTTGGATTTTGTTATGATGTTTATCCCTAATGAAGCTTCGTATGTATTGGCTATGCAAACAGATTCAGCTTTGTGGAATGAAGCTTACCGGAAACGGGTATTGCTGCTGAGTCCGGCCAATCTGATTGTTTCCTTAAAGCTTACAGCCGATTTGTGGAGTCGGGAATATCAAAATAGGAATGCTTTGGAAATTGCAGAACGGGGAGCAAAGTTATACGATAAATGTGTTTCATTTTTAGAGAGTTTTACTTCTGTCGGTGAGAGTATCCGTAAGACACAGGATGTCTATGAACAGGCTTTTAGTCGTTTAAAAAGCGGAAATGGCAATTTGATAGCACAAACTATGAAATTGAAGGAACTGGGAGTTAAGTCCAGGAAAGGAAGTAAAGAAATTCCGCAGGAACTGGCGGATGGCGCGGAACCGGAATCTTGATTTTATACCAGTTTGTTTCAAATGACGGAATAAGTTTTTTTGTAAAAATCTAAGGAATTTGAATTATGGATATATTAAAAGCAGAGTTTGTAGTCAGTAATTCGACTGTGGATAAATGTCCGAAACCAGATCGCCATGAATATGCTTTTATCGGACGTTCAAATGTAGGAAAATCCTCTTTAATCAACATGCTGACTAATAACAAAAAGTTAGCTAAAACTGCTGCGAAGCCTGGTAAAACCCAATTGATAAATCATTTTTTAATTAATGATTTCTGGTATATGGTGGATTTACCGGGTTATGGGTATGCCCGTACTTCTGAAACCAACCGCCGGTTGTTTGAAAGAATGATCCGGGATTATATTCTGAAGCGTGAAAATCTGGTTTGTCTTTTTGTGCTGATAGACAGTCGGCATGAGCCTCAGCAGATAGATCTGGAATTTATGGAATGGTTGGGTGAAAACGGAGTACCTTTTGTAATGGTGTTTACCAAAGCCGATAAGCTGACTACTACCCAACGTATCACATGTATTGATGAATATCATAAAGTGATGCTGAATACCTGGGAATCAACCCCGGTGGCTTTTATGACTTCGTCGGAAAAACGTCTGGGGCGGGAAGAGTTGTTGGATTATATTGATGAATTGAATAAAAGTGTGAAGTTGTAACGGTATGATATTATGGTGGTTTTTCCAAATGCAAAAATAAATATAGGGCTTTTCGTGACCGGGAAAAGACCGGATGGTTTTCATAATCTGGAGACTGTTTTTTATCCGGTGGGGTTGTCTGATGTTTTGGAAATTGCTGAAGGAAACGGATGTCCCGGGGAATATATTTTTCACAATACGGGGATAGATGTGGGGTGTGAACCTGAAAAAAATTTGATTATAAAAGCTTATCTTTTGCTGGCTGCTGCATATCGTTTGCCAGCGGTGAATATCCATTTGCATAAAGTAATTCCTTTCGGTGCAGGTTTGGGAGGAGGTTCGGCGGATGCGGCGTTTATGCTGAAAGCTCTGAATGAATATTTTGAATTGCATCTGCCGGAACAAAAATTAATGGAGTTAGCTGCAGCATTAGGGAGCGACTGTGCTTTTTTTATCCGGAATCATCCCGTATTTGCAACCGGAAAGGGAGAGTTGCTCGAGGATATACAACTTTCTTTGGCCGATTATCAAATCGTTGTTGTAAAGCCGACTGCCGGAGTTTCTACGCCTGAGGCATATGCCGGGATTGTTCCCGGACCGGCACCTGTTCATTTGCAGGAAATAGGAAAATGGACTGTTACAGATTGGAAAGAAAGGGTGTACAACGACTTTGAAAAAACTGTGTTTTTGAAGTATCCTGAGGTTGCGGCATTAAAGCAGAAATTATACGAGTCCGGAGCTTTGTATGCTTCAATGACAGGAAGCGGTTCTGCTGTTTTCGGTATTTTTGAAAAAAGAAATAAAATAAAAATAGAATATCCGGGCTGTTTTGTCTGGCAGGAGAATCAGGATTGATTTTTTTGAATAAGATGAGGAATTAAAATGAAAGAAAATCTGACAATTATATTGATAGGTCTGGTAGCCGGTTTTATCGGTATTTTGCCGTTGTTGCAGAAAAAGGCGGATAGATATTCTCTTTTGGCTGCTTTTTTGTTGTTTTTTATGATGCCTTATATCGTATTTCATTTCCATCTGCCGTGGGCGCAATGGTGGTGGAAAGGTATGCTGATTTCCGGGGTGCTGGCTTTACCGCTGGCTTTTTCTTTTGTCCGGGGAAATTCCCGGTGTACTTTTCCTTTATTATTGGCTGCTGTCATTGTCGGGGCTTTTATCTCTTTTCTGGGGCATTATCTTTTGTAAAAAGGATGCGATAAGAAAAGATAATAGTTTGCAATGATGTGTATACATAATGTTGTACTAAAATGAAGCAAAAGATACTCTTTGTTTGTCACGGAAACATTTGCCGTAGTCCGATGGCAGAATTTATAATGAAGAAACTGGTTAAAGATGCCGGACGTGAGGATGAATTTGAGATAGCCTCTGCGGCTACTTCCACAGAGGAGATAGGTAATGATATTTATCCTTTGGCCAAAGCTTGTTTATTGAAGCATGGTATATCGTTTACCCCCAGAGAGGCACGGCAGGTGACGTGTTCCGATTATGATTATTACGACCGTATTTTTTTGATGGATAGGAACAACTTGTGTTGGTTGCGCAATGTATTGCCCGAAGTGAAAGATGAAAGAGGTAAGATACAATTGCTGATGTCATTGACGGGTAGTAACTGTGATGTGGCTGACCCATGGTACACCGGTGATTTTGAGCGGACTTATCAGGATATTACTGAGGCTTTGTCACATTTATTGTAAAGAAACCAATAGCGTTTAATTTTATTATGGCGGGGTGTGTTACGGATTTTGTATACACACTCCGCCGTTGAATTTACCGTTTCAGGGCAAATGAATAGAAAATAGCGGAGATTCCGCCAAATATAAAAGCCAACCCCGTCCATATAATGATGTTAAACGCACCAAACAGGGGATGGAAAATAATCAGAAAAGCGAAAATTAAAGTGAGAATACCTCCTGCCAATACCCATCCCCAGGAAGGACTGTGATACGATTGCATGACAGAGGATTGTCCGATGAAACTGATACCTGCGAACATAAGGATGAAACCAACCAAATAAGGTAACATATCTGCTGTCCAGACCAGATTTCCCAATAGTATAAATCCGATAATCAGGTCCAGAATACCAATGGCCAGTCCCCAACCCCAGTTGCGGAAGTGCCGTCCGGCAAAAGCATTGACGATTTCACCGATACCATACATGATAAACATGATACTGAAATAAACAGCCAATGCGAAATAGGATTCTACAGGATTCCGGAATACCCAGATTCCACAGGCAATAGAGAGAATACCGATAATCAGCATTAGCCACCAATACCGGTTTGTTGGAATGTAATTGTTTGTCGTTTCCATAACTATAATTGTTTTTGATTATAGCTGTTTTAACGGGAAAGAAAAGGGAAGGTTTAAAAATGTGCGGATTACTTTATGTCCGGGAGGGGATTTGAAATCCGGTTTTGACCGGAATAGCAGAAAAAAAACTGTCCGGAAAAAACTGTCCTGACAGTTTTTTTCTTTGCTATTATCTGTTATTTAACTAAATGTACATCGAGTTGAGGGAAAGGTATGTTGATATTTTCTTCGGCAAATGTTTTGTATATTTTTTCATTCATGTCGAAGTATACTCCCCAGTAGTCCGGAGCATTAACCCAAGCACGTACAACAATATTCACAGAACTTTCTCCCAGTGAGGTCAGGGCAATAAAATAGTCCGGATTTTTCAGAATGCGGTTGTCAGCGTTCAGAAGTTTTTCAATGACGTTCCGTGCTTTATCGTAGTTATCTCCGTAAGCAATTCCGAATTGCCAGTCTACTCGCCGGGTTGCTTCTGTGGAATAGTTTTGGGTGATACCCGTTGATAAACCTCCATTGGGTATGATGATAATTTTGTTGTCGGGAGTTGTCAGGATGGTGTTGAAAATTTGTATTTCTTTGACAGTTCCGCTTTGTCCCTGGGCTTCAATAAAATCGCCCACTTTAAAAGGTTTGAACAGCAAAATCATAATTCCTCCGGCAAAGTTTTGCAAAGTGCCGCTTAAAGCCATGCCTACACCAACTCCGATGGAAGCGAATAAGGCAATGATGGAACTGGTTTCTACACCGAGCGTTCCGACAACCATCAGAATTAATAGAAAATTAAGTGTAATATTAATCAAGCTTCGGGTGAAAGTAGATAATGAAGCTTCTACATGACGTCTTTCCAGAATGTTACTTACTAGTTTTTTTAATCTTTTTACAATCCAGCGTCCAATCAGAAAAATGATAATTGCTGCCAGTAATTTTGAACCCAGTGTAGTGCTCAGATTAATCAGCTTGTCCAGGAATACATCCCAATTCATTGTGGATACGGGTGTTAATATTTCTTCCATAATGATTGTTTAAAAAATTGAATGTGATTTTAAATTTGTGTGAAATTAATAAAAAGAATATATTTTTCAAATTTATGGGCCGGGATAACAGGCAATTCATTTCTTTTTGTACAGTTTTTGCCAAATAATTGTATTTTTGCAGGCTCTGAATGGTATATAATAGTAATTAAAATAATAATCGGAATGAATATAGAAAGTCTGTTGGTTGCTAAAGTCATTGAAGCAGTTAAGGAATGTTATGGTGCGGAGGCTGAGCCGGATAAAATTCAGTTGCAGGCCACCCGAAAAGAGTTTGCAGGCGATTTGACAGTGGTTGTGTTCCCTTTTACCCGTTTTTCTAAAAAATCGCCTGAGGAAACCGGTAAAGAATTGGGAGAATATTTGAAAAGATACATAGAAGAAGTCCGGGACTATAACGTTGTAAAGGGATTTTTGAATATAGAGATTTCGTCAGCCTATTGGTTGGAAGTGTTGAATGAAGTTGCTCTTGATCCGAAATATGGTTATTTTCATGAAAAAAGCGGAAATTCTTATATGATAGAATATTCGTCTCCCAATACGAATAAGCCTTTGCATTTGGGCCATATCCGGAATAATTTGCTGGGATGGTCTGTTTCAGAAATACAAAAAGCAAACGGGCATGAGGTGAAGATGGTGAATCTGGTGAACGACCGGGGGATTCATATTTGTAAAAGTATGATAGCTTGGAAAAAGTATGCCTGTGGGGCAACTCCGGAGTCGGCCGGAATGAAAGGAGACCATTTTGTGGGAGATTATTATGTCCGTTTTGACAAGGAGTATAAGGCACAAATCAAGCAATTGACGGAAGAAAAAGGACTGGATGAGGAAGAGGCTAAAAAGCAGGCTCCTATTTTGCTGGAGGCTCAGGATATGCTGCGGAAATGGGAGGCCGGGGACGAGGAAACCGTTGGGTTATGGCGTACCATGAATGATTGGGTACTAAAGGGGTTTGATGAAACTTATAAACTGATGGGCGTCGGATTTGATAAGATATATTTTGAATCGCAGACTTATAAAAAAGGCCGTGATATTGTGTTGAAAGGTTTGGCCGACGGTGTACTTTACCGGAAAGATACGGGAAGTGTATGGGCTGATCTGACGGGAGACGGATTGGATCATAAATTGTTGTTGAGAGACGATGGAACGTCTGTATATATGACTCAGGATATTGGGACTGCGTATGAACGTTTCAATGAGTTTGATATGGATGAAATGATTTATGTTGTTGGAAATGAACAGAATTATCATTTTCAGGTTCTTTCTTTGATTTGCGGTAAATTGGGTTTTCCCTGGGCTGATAAGATAAAACATCTTTCTTACGGGATGGTGGAATTACCGGAAGGAAAAATGAAATCGCGTGAAGGTACTGTTGTGGATGCTGATGATTTGATGCAGGAAATGATTCATACAGCCCGTGAAACTTCACAGGAATTGGGTAAATTGGATGGCTATTCGGCGGAAGAGGCTGAGGAGGTGTACCGGAAAGTGGCATTGGGGGCTTTAAAATATTTCATTTTAAAAGTAGATCCCAAGAAGACAATGTTGTTCAATCCCAAAGAGTCTATTGATTTTAACGGGAATACAGGACCTTTTATCCAATATACCTACGCCCGTATTCAGTCGGTGTTGCGGAAGGCTGCCGAAGCAGGGACGGAGCCTCAGGCGGCCGGTATTCATATCCGTATTTCGGAAAAAGAACAGAATCTGATAAAATGGATTGCTAAACTTCCGGATGTAGTGCGGGAAGCGGGAGCAACTTATAGCCCTGCATTGCTGGCAAATTATTCTTATGACCTGGCAAAGGAATTTAATCAGTTTTACCATGATTTTTCTATTCTGAAGGAAGAAGACAGGGAGGTGAAAAATTTCCGGTTGCTGTTGGCAAAGGTATGTGGAGAAGCGATTAAAAATGCAATGGGTATGTTGGGTATAGAAATGCCGGACAGAATGTAAAGATGAATCTGACCAATTATCATAGTCATTGTTCTTTTTGTGACGGCCGGGCACCTATGGAAGAATTTGTAAAATCGGCTGTTGCTGCCGGTTTTACGGCTTATGGGGTATCTTCGCATGCTCCTTTGCCTTTTGCTACCCAATGGACGCTGAAACAAGAGGAGGTGGTAGCATATCTCCGGGAAATTGAGAGGCTTAAAAAGAAATATGCCGGACAGATAGAATTGTATGCCGGTATGGAAATCGATTATTTGAGCGGTGTTCAGAATCCTGCAAATGATTATTTTCAGAATTTGCCCCTGGATTACCGGATAGGTTCCGTACATCTTGTTTATACAGACGAGGGAGAAATTATTGATACGGATACCAGTGCTGAAAATTTTAGTTTTCTGTTGCATAAATATTTCGGAGGAGATTTAAGACGATTGGCAGAGCGTTATTATGAGGCTTCATTGGAGTTGGTGGAGTCGGGAGGCTTTGATTTTATCGGACATGCTGATAAAATTTTTTATAATGCGGAATGTTTTGAACCCGGAGTTACAGGATATTCCTGGTATAAAGAATTGTGTGAAAATTTGTTCCGCCGGATTGCAGGGAAAGGTTTGATGCTGGAGATTAATACCAAAGCATATCAGTCAAAGGGGTGTTTTTTTCCTGCCTGTCAGCATTTTGAAATAATCCATCGTTTGGGTATACCAGTTGTTGTAAATTCTGACGCCCATTTTCCGGAGCGGATTAATGCCGGTCGGCAGGAAGCTTTGGCGCAGCTTAAAGCAAGTGGTTTTACTTCTGTTTGTGAGATGCATCAGGGGAAATGGTTGGAAGTAAGTATTGATATATAGTGTGGGCCGTGGAAATTAGTTGGTGAAGGCTCTGAGGTCTTTTCCGGATGAACAAAGTTCCGGAAATTAAAAAAATGAAAAGATGAATGAGGAATTGAATTTAGAACAGGTATTGGAATTGGTTGTAGTGTGGGCCAAAGAAGCGGGAAAGCTCCATCTTTCTTATTTCCGGGGAAATAACCTGGATATCCGTACCAAATCCAATGTATATGATGTGGTTACCCGGGCGGACAAAGAGGCTGAGGCTTTTTTGATTCATGAAATCGGGAAAAATTTTCCGGAGCATGCTGTATTGGGAGAGGAAAGCGGAGAACATACCGGACTGGCGGATTACCGTTGGGTAATCGATCCTTTGGACGGAACGAATAATTTTAGCCAGGGCTTGCCTGTATTTACTGTTTCCATCGGTTTGCAATATAAGAAGGAAACCGTGTTGGGCGTTGTATATGCTCCTTATTTTGATGAACTTTACACGGCTGTAAAAGGAAAAGGTGCTTTTTTGAATGCAGCACCTATTCATGTATCTGTCAAAAACGATTTGGGGCATTCTGTTCTGGGAACAGGGTTCCCTTATGATAAAGACATAAATCCGGATAATAATGCTGCCAACCTTGCTGCTATTTTGCCTCATTTGCGGGGTATCCGTCGCATGGGTTCGGCTGCATATGATTTGTGCTGTACGGCTGCCGGGTGGTTGGATGGATATTGGGAGCTGGGATTAAGTCTGTGGGATATGTGTGCCGGAGCGTTGATTGTGGAAGAAGCCGGCGGATGTGTGGTAACTTTCCGGGAAAACAGAGGTATTTCTATTATTGCCGGAAATGCCGTTATTGTGAAAAAAATCCGTGAAAAAATCAATTGAATGCTTAAATATCCCGGTAATTCCGCTACTCTGTAACTTTTATATAAGATTTAATTATTTATAATATGAGAATAAGAATCATTTGTTTATGCGTGTGTGTTTTGTGTGTTTACAGTCTTCGGGCACAGTTGTCCGGGCCGGTCTATCCTGTTCCGCAGGAGATGAAATGGGGACTGCAGGTAGTGGAGTTGCCTGCTGGTTTTCAATTGACCGGGGAATCGTCGGCTAATCCTTTTGCTGTAAATCAACTGAAAGCATTGTTGGGAGAGGAAAGTGGCAAGACTGAAAAATTTACAATATATATTGGGAAAAGAGGAGACAAAGCAGTTCGTAAATATGCGCATCTTATTCCTCAGCAGCCTGAAGGTTATTATCTTTCGGTAGCGGACGACCGGATTGTATTGGCCGGAAATGATGACCGAGGAACTTATTATGCGGTGCAGACTTTGCGTCAGTTATTGCAGGGAAAGCGCATTCAGGAAGTTGAAATCAGAGATTATCCTGTGGTCCGTTTCCGGGGTGTGGTTGAAGGTTTCTATGGTACACCTTGGAGTCATGAAGCACGTCTGAGACAATTGAGATTCTATGGTGATAATAAGCTCAATACTTATATTTATGGTCCCAAAGATGATCCTTTTCACAGTTGTCCGGACTGGCGTAAACCTTATCCGGCCGAAGAAGCAGACCACATTCGTGAGTTGGTCCGGGTAGCCCGGGAGAATGCTGTAGATTTTGTATGGGCTATTCATCCGGGGCAGGATATCAAATGGAACGAAGAGGACCGCAGTCTGTTGCTGGCAAAATTTGAAAGTATGTATCGGTTGGGAGTCCGGGCATTTGCTGTTTTTTTTGATGATATTTCAGGTGAAGGGACCCATCCGGAACGTCAGGCCGATTTATTGAATTATATTGATAATTATTTTGTGAAGGTGAAAGGTGATGTCACACCTTTAATTATGTGTCCTACGGAATATAATAAAAGCTGGTCTAATCCGGCCAAAGGATATTTGACTACTCTGGGGACAAAGCTGAATTCCGGGATTCAGATTATGTGGACGGGAGACCGGGTGATTTCGGATATAACGGAATCCGGGCTGGCTTGGGTGAATGAAAAAATCAAACGTCCGGCTTATGTGTGGTGGAACTTTCCGGTATCGGATTATGTGCGGGACCATTTGTTGATGGGAGCGGTTTATGGGTTAGAGCTTCATATTGGCAAAGAAATGTCGGGTTTTGTGACTAATCCGATGGAGCATGCAGAGGCTTCAAAGATTGCTATTTTCAGTGTGGCGGATTATGCCTGGAATCCGGAGCACTATCATGTTCAAGGTAGCTGGAAAGCTGCAGTAAAGGCTGTATTGCCCGGTGAATCTGAGAGTTTGCAGGTATTTGTTAATCATAATTCTGATTTAGGACCGAACGGACATGGCTATCGCCGGGAGGAATCTGTGGAAATTTATCCGGTGGCTGATCGTTTTTTGAAAGGGTGCCGTCAGGGGAAATTGTCATCAGAAGAGTATTTGTTGTTGGCTGATGAGTTCACTAAAATTGTGGAAGCTGCCGATGTCTTGGCTGTTAATCAGGAAAACAGGGCTTTGGCGGAGGAGCTTCGGCCCTGGTTGGAACAGTTTAAAAATATGGGATTGTCCGGGCTTGAAGTATTGGCTATGTGGAAAGCTGCAGAAGCGGGTGATAAAGATATGTTCCTGCGAAAATATAAACATATGAGAGCATTGCAGCAAAAAGGTTTTGCGATAGACCAGACTTATAATCAAAATCCTTATCAACCTGGCGTAAAGACCGGTTCAAAGGTGATGCAGCCGTTGATTGATACGCTTTTTGTGTTGGCGACGGAATGTTATAACCGGAAATGCGGTGCTCAGTTGGACAGCAAGATATTCACTTCTCCTCATCAGTCATATAGTACGGTGGAGCAATTCAAAACTTTGCCGGTACGTGTAAAAAACAACCGTATTATAGTTTCTCCTATGCTTGAAGTAGTGAAATGGGGCAACGGACAATATTTGGGTGTAGAATTAGACAATGTGTATACATTGAAAGGTTTGGAGGCAGATTTTGGTGTGAAGGAAAGTGCAGCCTGGTTGCAACTGGAAACGTCGGTTGACGGGAAGTTGTGGGAAACTGTTGGGATGTCGCAGCATGAGAATCAGGTGAAAGCACAATTGGACGTGAAAGCCCGTTTTATCCGTATAGTTAATAAAAGCGGACAGGAACAGCAGGCTTATCTCAGGAAATTTGTGGTAGTACTTTAGAGTTCAGGACATAACGATGGTTTGAGCAGAAGGTTTGAGGATGGAATTGGCCAGGATGCGCCGGGCTGTCTGATAACCTTCGTTGTAGATTTCCTGAATGTGTTCGAGGTCAAACATGCTGTATTTGCTCATATTTTGCGGTGCAATGAATACATCGCTCATACTGCGGTCTATGTCGGTATTCCGGTCTATTCCCAAGTGGAAAGAACGAATAGCCATTCCCAGCATGTTGGTTATTTTTTCGGAAGTATCCAGTGAATTGATTTCTACGGAAATGATTTTTTCACATCTTTTCCGGATAGGCCGGACCGGAAGGTTCATAAAAACGCCTCCGTCTACATAGTCGTTACTGTCGATTTCTTTCGGGGTAAAGACAACCGGAATAGAGCAGGAGGCAATGATGCAGGGAAGGAGTTCCCCATGTTCAAAATGGACCGGGATAGCGTGATTGATGTCACTGGCTGTAATCACTAAAGGAATTTTTAATTCTTCGAAAGTTGCTGTATGCAGAAATTCTTTCAGGTGTTCTTCCATTCCGTTCATAGTCATGATACCCTTTTTGGACATAGTGGGACGGGCAAAATGTAATATCTTTTTTCCTGTGAAAAATTTCAGGCATTCTTCAGGAGTATGGCCGGAAGCTATCATTGCTCCGATAATGGAACCGGCACTGGTTCCTGATATGATGTCCGGTTTAAGTCCGGTGTCGTACATGGCTTGTATGACTCCCAGATGAGCAAACCCTCTGGCACCTCCTCCTCCGAGTACCAAGCCTATGTGATATTGTGGTGCAATGTCCATGAACACAATTTATGATATGTTTATGAATGTGTACGAAAAAAAACAACTCCGGGTTTTATTTCTCAAATATAGCAAAAAGAAATTGTTTTTTTACAGATATTCACTTAAGTTTAGGGTGGAAATCATGAAATTTTTACCAAGTTGTAAGATACGTACAAATCTGAATAAGGATATGGTTATATTACAGAGAATCAGGAGCGGGAAAGAAGTTGCTTTCCAAAAATTGCTGGAATTGTATACTGAAGCTTTTCCGCCGGAAGAACGCAGGGATACGGAACAATTGGCGGAGTGGCTGGATACTAAGCCGGCTATGTGTTTTAATGCAGTGGAATGTGACGGGGTATTGGCTGGCTTAGTGGTATATTGGGATTTCGGGACTTTTTATTATCTGGAGCATCTGGCTGTATTTGCTGATATGAGAAATAAGAAGATCGGGCAACAGATTCTGGATTGGATAAAAGAGCATTTGAAAGGGATATGGGTTTTGGAAGTGGAACCGGCTGATACGGAAATGGCAATGAGGCGTATTAACTATTACCGGCGGAATGGTTTTCAGATACTTGATAAGACTTATATGCAACCTTCTTATCGTTTCGGGGGAGAAGCATTTCCGCTTTGGATTATGGGAAATGAACCGGGCCAACCGCAGCCAGTGTTGGACGAACAGATACAGGTGATAAAAAACAGGGTATATTATTCCGGTTGGAATGAATGTTGCGGTTGAACTGTAGTGTCGTAACAGGGAGCGCGTGGAATATTAGTCCGTTGGTGCGCTTACAGTGTTGGTGTATATAAAGAAAAACCGGATTTCAGTATACTGAACCCGGTTTTAAAATTTTTGGCTAAATTCTGTTTTTTACTTTATTTTTTCAGCATTTCACAGATTTCATTGTATACAGATTCGCCTGTGAAGCCGAATTTTTCGTCCAGAACTTTGGCTGGTGCGGAGTAGCCGAAATGATTTACTCCGTGTATTTTTCCGTGGCAACCGACCAGTCCTTCGAGTGTGACGGATAGCCCTGCAGTAAGCCCGAATTTAGGTCTATCTGCCGGAATCACTTCTTCCTGGTAAGCAATTGGTTGTTGCCGGAACAGACCTTCTGAAATAGCAGATACAACTTGTGAGGTGATGCCTTTTCTTTCTTTCAGCAGATGGGCAGCTTCGGTCAAAGTAGATACTTCCGAACCGGATGCAATCAGAATGACATCGGGATTCTGTCCGTTTTTCAGTGTAATGTAGGCACCTTTTTCGGCAGCCATAGCTTCGTCATAGCGATTGTTTTCTGCTGGCAGGTCATTTACATTTTGCCGGGAGAATACCAATGCCGTCGGGGTGTCGGTGTTTTCCATTGCCATTTTCCACGCTATACTGGTTTCGGCGGCATCTGCAGGGCGTAGTGCCAGTAAGCTCATTTTGTGATGGTGATTCTGCATTTTTTCCAGTAGCCGTAACTGGGCTTCGTGTTCGATAGGCTGGTGGGTAGGACCGTCTTCACCCACGCGGAATGCGTCGTGGGTCCAGATATATTTCACCGGTACTTCCATTAAAGCTGATAACCGGAAAGCCGGTTTCATATAGTCAGAGAATACAAAGAAAGTTCCGCAGGCTACATGGATACCACCGTGGAGGGCGATGCCGTTGCAAATGGCTGCCATGGTCAGTTCTGCTACGCCGGCTTGCAGGAATTTTCCGCTGAAGTCTCCTTTTACCAGATTTCTTGCACCTCCTTTGATGAATCCGTCGGTTTTGTCGGAGTTTGAAAGGTCGGCAGAACTGACAATCATATTGTCTACCTGTTTAGCCAATTCTGCCAATACGTCGGCAGAAGCTGCCCGGGTGGCAATGTTGGCTTTGTGGGCAATGGCTTTGTAGTCGATGTCAGGAGCTTTTCCCGACAGATAATAGTGATATTTGGCTGCCAGTTCAGGATTTGCTTTTTCCCAGGCTGCCTGTTCTTCTTTTTTCTTTTTGGCGTAAGCCTTTTTTTCTTCAATCACCTTTTTGTAATATTCCAGTACTTCGGGGAAGATGGTGAAAGGATGTTCCGGATTGCCGCCCAGGTTTTCAATGGTTTTTTGGATTGATGCACCTGCTGCGCTGAGTGGCTGACCATGCGTAGATACTTTATTGGAGTAGTCTTCATTGTTTTCTCCGATGGCACCTTTTCCCATTAAGGTATGACCGATAATCAGAGTAGGACGTTGCGTTTCCGCCTGGGCTTTTTTCAATGCCTGGCGGATTTCTTCCGCACTATTTCCGTTGATGGTTATCGTATTCCAGCCCCAGGCTTTGTATTTCATTGCTGTATCTTCGTGGGTAACTTCGTCCACTTTAGTGGAGAGCTGGATGTTGTTGGCATCGTAAAACATAATCAGGTTTGACAGTCCCAGTGTTCCGGCTATGCGGCCTGCTCCCTGGGAAATTTCTTCCTGTATACCTCCGTCTGAGATGAAAGCGTATGTTTTGTGGGCCATCCATTCTCCGAAACGCGCCACCAGAAAGCGTTCCGCAATAGCTGCTCCGACGGCCATAGCATGTCCCTGTCCCAACGGACCGGAAGTATTTTCAATACCTCTTTGTATGTCTCTTTCCGGATGTCCGGGAGTGATGCTGCCCCATTGACGGAAGTTTTGCAGGTCTTCCATAGTGTATTTACCAAGCAGGCTTAGTGTTGCATAGAGCATCGGTGACATATGGCCGGGGTCCAGGAAAAAACGGTCCCGGTTTGCCCATGTTGCATCTTCCGGATCAAAGTTCAGAAATTCTGAAAATAACACATTGGCGTAGTCGGCTCCTCCCATAGCTCCGCCGGGGTGTCCTGATTTAGCTTTTTCTACCATTGCTGCTGCAAGAATCCGGATATTATCCGCTGCTCTGTCGGTTATTGTATTCATATTAGTTTTAGGGTTTATTTATTTTTTGAACAAAGATATAATAAAGAAATGAAAGTCTGGTATAGTATACTTTCTCATACTTTTTGTTTGATTACAAGGAATTTTATATTTAAAGATTTAGGTCTTTATACTGATGTTCCCACCAAGCCGGCTGGTCTTTCAGGTATTTGGCAAAGTAGGAGAGGATGGTATTGTTCCATAAGATGCGCTGGTTGTAATCGACAACAGCGTGGTCGGCATCTTTTACGAAAACCAGTTCTGCATCTTTGCCTAAGAGTTTCAGGGCTGTATAAAATTCGATGCTCTGTCCGGTAGGAACGTTTACGTCTTTGGTGCCGTGGATTAACAACAGGGGTACTTTGACTTTGTCTGCATTGAATAGCGGGCTTTGGTCTACATATATATCCCTGCGGTTCCAGGGGTAAGCGTGTGCCGAGGCGTTGGTGCTGTATCCGTAGCCCCAATATCCTTCACCCCAGTATCCGGCAATGGAAGATATTCCGGCATGCGATATGGCACAGGCGAAAATATCGGTCTGTGTTGTCAGGTATTCGGTGGTAAATCCGCCGTAAGATGCTCCCATGCAGCCAACTCTTGCCGGGTCGATGAAAGTATGCGCCTTGATAAATGCTTTTGTTGAAGCGATGATTTCGTCGCCTGTGATTTTTCCCCAGTTGTTCTGGTGGCGGGCAGAAAATTCCTGGCCGTATCCGATGGTTCCGGAGGGTTGGAGTACATAAACAACGTAACCATTGGCTGTGTATAGGTTAAATGGCCAACGGCCGCCGAAAGTACGTGATACCGGGGTTGTCCCGCCGTAATAATAGACAATCAACGGGTATTTTTTGGATGGGTCAAAGTCTGCCGGCAGATAGTAACGGCCGTCAATAACCGTACCTTTTTTGTAGTTGTAGTCCCAGTCTTTCATTTCCCCGAATGTGATGTTTTCATATTGTTTTTGAGCAGGATTGTCCCATAAAGCGGCCTGGTTGCCGGATAGATTCAGGGTGTAAATGCGGGGTGGGTAATTGGTATTGGAAGCGGTGTACATCATTTCATTGGCATTTTCCGAAAAGCTGGTTCTCAGAATCATGTCGCCCGGGCAGTTGATGCGGGTAAATTTACCGTTTTTGTATTGATATAACCGGACAAAATCGGCTTCGGTAACTTTGGCATAGATAGTTCCGTTCTTATGCCATATTGCTTCTTCGACAGAAGGATTGAAATTCCGGGTGATTGCCTGGGTTTGTTTTGTGGTCAGGTCATACAGGTAGAGCTGGGTGTCATATTGGTTTGCAATTTGGTTTTTGCCAATATTTTCACCCATTTTTCCGAATGCTGAAGGGCCGCCTTGTACTAATAATTTTGTTCCGTCGGGGGAAAAACTGCAATTAACAGAGAATAAGCGGTCCTGCCACAGTGTATCGGTTTTTAATGTGGCGATGTCTATCAGATATATGCTTTGTTTGCTGAATGGGTATTCAGTGTATTCCGGCCGGCTTGTTGAGAATAGCAGTTTTTTTCCGTCTGCACTGATATCCATAAGTGAAGTAGTCAGATTCCCCCAGGTCAGCCGGGAATGTAATCCGGTAGCAAAGTCGTATTTACACAGGTAATAGCGTTGCCGGAAATAAGCCTGACGGTCTTGGATGCCGGCAAGTTTACGTAGTTCCCATTGTGAGTCGCTGTAATTTTCGTAATCGTAATAAATCAGGTAAGAACGATCCGGCGACCAGGTGTAGCTTGTGATTTGCTGGTCTTCCTTAATCAGACAGGTTTGCTGTTGTTTTTCGATGTCGTAACTATATAGAGAAAGTCCGGAGCCTTCGCTTTGCAGGAAGGAAAGCCGGTCTTTTCCCGGAATCCATTGAATGTTGCTGATACCGCTGTAGAATGTGTAGACGATTTCTTTGTCGCCAATCCGGTAAACATAAGTATTGGTGATACTCTTGCCTTGTGATGTATTGGTGATGCCTACGATGGCATATTTTCCGCTAGGGGATACCTGAAGGGTGCTGACTTGCTTGCCATTTAAAATATCGTAGATGTTTTTGCCACGTTGCGGAGAAATAGAAAATTCAACAGGAGCGTTTTCAAATTCTTTGTCGGCTTCAAAATGGGCAAAGGCTATTTTTCCTCCCCGGGTGAGTGATTTAATGATAAGGGTATGTTTGCCGGGAAGCCATTCTCCCGGAATTTGCCGGGTGGTTGGTTTGTTTTCGGAAACAGTGATTTTTTTTACGCCATCTATGTAAATTTCGGTATTTCCGAAGAGATGAAAATGGAGTTTTCCGCTTATCCACTCTGAATTGCTGAAATAGATGGCGTAATAATTTAGGGAAAAAGATTCTTGTTTTGCCGCTACAATTGTATCTTTTTCTGTGTTAGCCAGGGTCCATTTCAGTTGATGGAAATGAGATTCTGTTTTGTTTGTGTCCGGAATCAGGTTTTGAATATTAATGCTGTTGTATCCGGAGAGCATATTTTCTGTGAAGGACTGGTCTTTGACATTTTTTGTTTGGCTGAATGCAGGTTCCTTTACGGGAATCGGGGTGAGGCTCAGACATTCTTTTGCGTTTTGTGCCTGTACGCAGAATGTACCGGCTAACAGGAAAAGAAAAAGGAGTTTTTTCATTGTATCGGGTTTTATTCTGATGTTTGAATAATAGTTGTGTTTACAGGCGCGAATTTATTGTTTTTTAAAAGAAAAGAAAGTTAATAACACGTTAAAGGATAAGGTAACTTAAATGATTGTCGGGTCGTAAAAGAGTAAAAAAAATGTATGAAAAACGGTATTTTGGTATTGCTTTCGGGATGTTTGTTGATGGCATGTCATTCTCAGCGGAAGATGAGCAACCGTCAACCTGTGCCGATTCCTGTTGAAGTTACTTTACATGAGACTGTGCGGGATACGGTGGTTTTTGAAGAACCTACAGAACCGGTAAAATCAGAAACTGTAGTGAGAACTCATGGGAACGACTTGATGCATTATTGTATTATTGTGGGGAGTTTTGTGTATGAGCAGAATGCAGTTAACCTCAGAAATAGCCTTATCGGTCAAGGATTCTTGGGTACTTCCATTATGCAAAATGAGCAGGGGATGTACAGGGTCAGTGCTGCATGTGATAATTCCTGGCAGGATGCATGGAATGAGGTATGCCGGATTCGTAGCCGGTATCCTCAGTTTCGTGATGCATGGCTTTTGGAGGTGAAAGACAAATAATAGTCCGGGATTTATTGTCGGTTTTTATTCCAACATTGAATCATGGCGATTTACTTTGATTACTCCGGCAACATGTTTTAACCGGGAAATAAGTTGCGCAAGATGGTCGGTGTTGTCTATCAGCACTGTCAGGTTGCCGTCGAATAATCCTTCTGCGGAATTGACGGAAATGGCACGTAAGGTGGCGTGCGGATCTTTTCCGATCATTTCTGTGATTTTTGTAATAATTCCGGGTTCGTCTTTTCCGGTGATGTTTAATACGGTTTGATATGAGGTGGCTCCGTCGTTTGTCCATTGGGTTTTGACAATCCGGTAGGGGTAGCGGCGCATTAGTTCCTGTGCGTTTTTGCAGAGCCGGCGGTGTACTTTTATTCCTTCGCCGATAGAGACAAAGCCAATGATGTCATCCCCATAGACCGGATTGCAGCAACGGGCGAATTTGTATTCTACGTTGTCGACGTTTTTGTCGATTAGCAATACATCTTCATCGATTTTTTTAGGGTGTACTACTTTAATGTCTTTATGGGGCGTTGCCGGAATTGTTTTTTCTTCGGTTTGTGTCAGAATTTCCTTAATTTCGGAAGGTTCGTGTTTTCCTGTGGCAATGCCGTGATAGAAATCCAATGCAAATTTGTATTTGTAGTGTTGCATTAGTTTCCGGATGACTTCGTCGTTGTATTCGATTTTCCAGTTTTTCAACCGGCGCATCAGAGTTTCTTTTCCGATGTCGGCCTGATGATTGATTTCTTCGTTCAGGAATTGGCGGATTTTATTCCGGGCTTTTGAGGTTACGGTAAAGTTGAGCCAGTCAGCTTTGGGTTGCTGGTTTGCGGCTGTGATGACAGATATCTGGTCGCCGTTTTTCAAGATGTATTTCAGGCTTTCGATCCGGTTGTTGACAATGCCTCCGGCGCATTTGCTTCCTATATTTGTATGGATGGCGTAGGCAAAGTCGAGCAAAGTGGCACCTGCCTGGAGTGTTATTAAATCTCCTTTTGGGGTAAAGACATGGACTTCTTTATCCTGCAGGTTGATTTTCATATCGTCCAGCAAGTCAATGGCGTTTTCTTTGTTGCTTTCCAGTATGTCCCGTAATTCGTTCAACCAGTTTTCTATGATGGAATCGGATGAGCCTCCTTTGTATTTCCAGTGGGCAGCAAATCCTTTTTCGGCGATTTCGTCCATACGTTCGGTGCGGATTTGCACTTCAACCCAGCGATTCTGAGGACCTAATACTGTAGTTTGCAAAGATTCATAACCGTTGGATTTCGGTACGGAAATCCAATCCCGCAGGCGTTGGGGGTTAGGGGTGTACTTGTCGGTTACGATGGAATATACCCGCCAGCAATCGGGTTTTTCATTTTCTCCGGTGCTGTCAATGATAAAGCGTACGGCAAAAATGTCATAGATTTCTTCGAACTCAACCTGGCTTTTCCGCATTTTGTTGAGGATGGAAGCAATGGTTTTGGTCCGGTATTTCATTTTATATTTTATTTTTTTCCGGTCCAGTTCTTCGGTGATGGGGGCAATAAATTCCGCGATATAGGCTTCGCGTGCCGTTTTGGATTCTTTTAGTTTTTGTTCTATTTCCTGATATATTTTGGAATTGGAATACCGCAATGCAGTGTCTTCCATTTCCGATTTTATGTTGTATAATCCCAGACGATGGGCAAACGGAATATAGATGTAGCTGGTTTCTTTGGCGAGTTGTTTCTGTTCTGTTGCTGACAACCGGCCGGCTTGCCGGAGGGCATACAGTTTTTCTGCCAGAAAGATAAGCTGTACGCGGATGTCTTCTGCGAAACTGAGCAATAGTTTCCGGAAGTTTTCTGAGTCGACAATTTTCTGGGTGGCATAAATGTGACTGATGTCTTTTAATCCCTTGATGATTTGTGTCACTTTGTCCCCGAACATTTCCTGAATTTGTTGCAGAGTCAGTATTTCTTTTTCTACCGTCCGGTGCAACATGGCACAGATGATGGAAGTCCGGCCCAGACCGATTTCCTGGGTGATAATCAGTGTGATGTCCAGAATACGTATAATTTCCTGATAATTCAGAGTTGAAGCATCCACTTCGTTTTTCAGGGCGATTTCAAATGCTTGCCGGATTTGCCGGATATCCTGATTGGTAATCAGATTCCGGCATGATTTTAAAACAGTTGTGTATTTTTTTAAAATCAGCGGACGATATTGTTGTTCGGTCAGTGTTTCCATAAAATAGAGTTGTAAGTATTGTTTCCGGACGGGACAAAATTAGTTTTGTAAAAATAACGAATTCTTTTTAAGAATATGGGTATGAAATTCTATTTTTGTCTAAAATTTGTTGAAAAGTGTGTGTACTTCTGAACAAGAAGAAATTATGTAACGATTTTATCATGAAAACAGGTGGTGTAAAGGTATTTTTTCTGGTAATGTTGTGTTTTCCTGTTCTGACGCGGGCACAGGATGCTAAAATTCTGGCCGACCGGATGGAAACTGTATTTAAGGTATTGCGGCCTGCCGAGCGGAAAACTTTGGTGGAGGGATATGTCGAGGCTATGACTTCGTCTTTCCTGACTTTGGAAGAAAAGGAGACTGTGGAAACTGTTTTTCGGGAATTACAGGAGTTGCATATGGCTGTTGTACCTGATTTGCAGGATTACGTGTTGTGTGTGAACGCATTTTGCAAACGGCAGGAAAAAGAAAATCTGAACATTTGGCTGACCGAGATGCAAAAGGCTTTGGCGGCAGCGGACCGCAAGCATACAGTGGTGAAAACTTATTTAGAATCGTTGTCCATGTTGGCAAGTCGCCGGATTTTATACGATGGCAACGGTTTTTTGTGGCAATTTGACGGGAAAATGGATTGGCAGACAGAACCGCTTCGTGTGGATTTTCAGGACGGTGATTTGATTTGTGCCACCCGGAAAGATACAATTCGTATTTATTCGACCCGGGGAACATACATTTTGGGGGAAGAAGAATTGCAAGCGCAGGGGGGGCAGGTGAGATGGAAGGAAAATGAAGAAATGTGGGGTGATTTGGGTCGCTATACGATTAATCTGAAAGGTTCTTCCTATACGGCGGATTCGGTTTGGTTTCATTATGAATCCAGATACTCGCGTCCTTTGCTGGGAACATTAAAGGATAATGCGTTTAAATATACCCGGGGAAAGGATGTTCCTTATCCTGAGTTTGTTTCATACGGGTTGGATGTGGAAATCAATGACTTGTTTAAGGATATTCATTTTAGAGGAGGGGTGGCTTACAAGGGGATGAAATTTTTCGGGCTGGGAACTGAGGAACATCCGGCTTTATTATATGTCGTGCCGAACGACAGCATCAGTCTGAAACTTCATTCCAAGCAATTTACAATCGATACAGCCCGGATTATGTCCGGACATTCGTCTATGGAGATTATTATGGATGGTGGGGAAATCACTCATTCCAATATTAATTTACTCTATGCGTATCCTCAGCATACAGTGACCATTAAACGAATCAGTGAACAGAGTTTGCATTTGCCTTTCAAGGATTCTTATCACCAAATTCTGTTCGATATGGAAGAAATATTCTGGCCTTTGGACAGCAATTACCTGGAAATGAGGATGAGCAGTCGTTCGGGATTGTTTAGGGCAACGATTGAATCCATGAATTTTTTCAGTGACAACATTTATGATAAGATACAAGGAATGGATGAGATAAATCCCTTGAACGGTCTTTTGAAATGTTCGCTTTTGCTGAAAAAAAACACGTTTACGATTGCCGATTATGCCGGATTTATCAAGAAGTCTGCCGACCAGTTGCGCAAACAGGTTATCTTGCTTTCTTATGACGATTTTGTCGATTTCAATGAAACGAGGGATGAAGTTACTTTAAAGCAACGGTTGTTTGATTATACCAAGGCCCGGGTGGGTAAGCAGGATTATGACAATATCCGTTTCTTTTCCTTGCCCGGTAAGGCAAAACCTAATGCTGTAATGGATGTCAGAAATTACAACCTCCGGATTGCCGGAGTAGAGAAGCTGATGATTAGCGAATCCCGGAATATATTTGCAGAGCCGTCAGACCAGCAGGTGTTGTTCATGAAAAACCGGGATATGACTTTTAACGGGAAATTGAATGCCGGTATGTTTGACATGTATGGGCAGAATCTGTTCTTTTCCTATGACAAATATGCTATTTCCTTACCGAAAGTGGATTCTACCAGCATGTATACAGCCGGTCAGGAAAAAAATTCCCGGGGTAAGAAAGTACAATCATTGATTCGGGATCTTACCGGTGAAATTGTGATAGACAATCCTGATAATAAATCGGGAAAAAAGGAAGATCCTGGCTTTCCGAAGCTGAATTCCACAGGAGAATCCTATGTCTATTTTGACGATCCGGTTATCCGGAACGGGCAATATAAACGGGATAGTTTTTATTATATAATCAAGCCTTATACTTTGTCGGGCATAAATGACGGAAAGCGTTTCAAGTATGCGTTTAACGGAACCCTGATTTCTAATATTGTATCTCCGATTGATGACACGTTGAAGTTGCAGGAAGACAATTCTTTGGGATTGACTTATCAGACGCCGGAATCGGGTATCGATTTGTATGGGAAAGGCCGGCTTTGCAGTCACATTGTTTTGAACAAGAAGGGGTTTGTTGCTTCCGGTAAAGTAGATATGAATAAGAGTCATTTTCAGTCGGATACAATCTTGATGCTTCCTTCCCGTTTGTTGGCTAATACCCGGGAGTTAAAAGTGGATGAAATCGGAAATCGCAGACCTGTTGCCTACGGTAAAGACGTGAAGATTCAATATTTAACGGCAGATGGAAATTTGCAGGCGACTTCTGTTTCCAGGCCGTTTGATGTGTATGAGGGTAGAATCAAGCATGAGGGGAGGTTGTTGGTTTATGAGGATTTACTGGATGCTTCCGGAAAATTGCATCTGGAAGGGGCTGAATTAAGTTCCAAACTCTTTCATCTTCAACCTGTCAGGATATTGTCACAAAGTACGGCTTTGAACATTGCTTCCGTGTTGAATAAAGATATCCGGTTGAATACTTCAAACGTCACTGCCGATATTGATCTGTCTGTGAATAAAGGAAAATTTGCCAATAATGCTGAAAATAACCGGGCTGCTTTTTCGGGAAGCCGTTATGATTGCACTTTTGAAAGTTTTACCTGGTACATGAAAGACGCTTATTTGAATATAGGTATAGAGGATTCTGTCCAGTTGACAAAAATTTGGAAGATAGAAAATATTGACCAGATTCCGAGGTCCGGGAGAAATTTGTTTATTTCCACTAATCCTTTGCTGGATTCTCTGAATTTTATTGCACCTTTGGCCCGCTATGATTTGAAGACGGGAGATATTGATTGTCACTGGATAAACCATGTGGACGTTGCCAACGGACGTTTTTATCCGGATCAGGGAGCGTTATATATTCATGCTAACGGGGATATCCGGGAATTTGAATCCGGCCGTTTGTTGTGTGAACGGACCAATCCGGGCAGGTCGTTACAGAATGTAAAATTTAAATTGAGAGGGCGGTTTGATTTTAGCGGTTCCGGAGATTATACATATGTCAGCGAGGAGAAAAAGAAAAGTGTAATCCGGTTTACGGAAATAGGGGTGGATACTTTGAATTTGGTTTATGCCAGGGCTTCTTTGAAAGAAGATGCCCCCTTGTTGCTGAATGACGGATTGAAATATAAAGGAAAGGTTACCCTGCATTCCCGTCAACCTAACCTGTATTTTGCCGGATATGCGAAGATGACGACCGATACTGCCGTGCTGAAACATACCTGGGTGGCCGTGAAAGATTATTTGGTGGCAAATCGTATCCGTATAGCTTTGGAAACGGAAAATCGGAATGACCGGCAAGGACGGATTTATAATGGTATTTATCTGAATACAGACCGGAGTTTTAAGCCTTATGCGGCTTTCCTGAGTAAACGTCTTTTTTACAAAGATGATTTGTTGATTGGCGGACAGGGAAAATTGGAATGGTTTGCCGGAATGAAGCAATATATTATTTCGGACACTCTGCAAGACAGGTATTACCGTTTCCGATACGACCCGGGAACGGAGACGGTTTCTGCTTTCGGAAAAATCGGGCTTGATTTGAATATTCCCGGTATCCGGCACAGAATGAGCGGAAATATTGTTTATGAAATGGAAAAACAAAAACTGGAAATCGGACGGGCATTCTGTTTGCTGGATTTTGCTTTGTTGAACAAGATGGAGGTTGTATTGCTGAAAGATTTTGCGGATAAGAAACTCAAAAATATAGGGATGTACCATGATTTGTATGAAAAGATTTATGAAGTGTACGGAAAGGAGGAGATGAAAGTGATAGATAAACATTTGAAGGGCAATTCGGTACCGGATTCGTTGAGCCAGTTGTTTGTATTGGATTCCCTGGATATCCGTTGGAATGGTCAGACCCGTTCTTATATGGCGGACGGGGCGATGAAAGTGGTGGCGATGAAGGGTAAGCCTGTTGGCAAAACAATGAATGTGAAGATGGAATTTATACGCGGCCGTTCCGGAAATCAATATTTTATGTATGTTTATGACGATAATTTGTGGTATTATTTTGAGTATTCGGACCATAGTCTGTACACTTTATCTTCCAATGAAGAATATAATACGGTTGTCAAATTAGAAAAGCCCGAGAGGAAAGTAATGACGAACAAGGCCGGGGAAATATTATATACTATAACACTTTGTCCGGATTCAAAAAAGGAACGTTTTTTAAAAAGAATAAAATAATACAGGCAAGGACAATGACAACAAAAGAACGTTACAAAGGAGTGTTGGGATGGTTTTCGGAGCATATGGGGCTGGCTGAGACCGAATTGCATTATAGAAATCCGTATGAGTTAATTGTTGCAGTAATTTTGTCAGCCCAATGCACGGATAAGAGGGTGAATATGACCACTCCGGCAATTTTCGAAAGATTCCCGGAGCCGGCAGCTATGGCGGCAGGGAGTGTGGAGGAGATTTATCAGTTGATTAAATCGATTTCTTATCCCAATAACAAAGCAAAACATTTGTATGAAATGGCCCGGAAGCTGGTGAGCGATTTTCAGGGGGAAGTTCCGGAAGATTTTGAATTGTTGCAGACTTTACCGGGGGTGGGGAGAAAGACTGCCAATGTGATTATGGCGGTGGCTTTTCACCGGCCTGCCATGCCGGTGGATACACATGTTTTCCGGGTAACCAACCGGATAGGTTTGGTGAATCATACAAAAACACCTTTGGAAACTGAGAAACAGTTGGTTAATAATATTCCGGCAGAAATGTTGTCTACGGCACATCATTGGTTTATTTTGCATGGTCGTTATGTGTGTACGGCCCGGAAACCGAAATGTGAAACGTGTGGAATCCGGACGTGGTGTAAGTTTGCGGAAAAATAATTTCTTATCAGAGGAGGCTGTGAAAAATGTCTAAACGTCGTCCAAAAGTTTTTTCAGAGCGACGTTTTAGACATTTATCATCAGATGTTTTTGTTTTTACTGCTTTTGGTCGTTTATAGTCAAGCTACCTTTTTTCAAAATCAATTCGTTCTTTGTCAGTTTTTCAATCGTAAGGGTATCTGTAAAAGAACTCGTTTCGTGGTTGCCAATACTTTTACCGGAAAGAATTAACATATTGTTTTTCTTTTCCCATTTTATCATATTGCCAGATGTAGATTATATTCCCAACTCCCTTTTTAGCCACACCTTCATCACCGGATCGGGGATGACAATCTGACGTTTTTCAACCTCTATAAGTTCCTTTTTGACCAATGCCCTCTTTACGATGCTTACATTTGCAGACGAACCGAGTTGATATTTTTGCAGAACCTTCTGCGTGGTAAACTCGCTATGAACCCCGTCTATGACAGCTCGCAGAAAATTCATCTGATAAGTGGTAAGGCTCTCGGTCTGCTTCTCGAACAACGGCGTATTCTGGTCGATAATATCTTGATATGCCGCCTCGAAATCCAGCTCGGTAGCAGTTCCATCCGTATGAATCCATACCAACCACGCCAACTGCTGCACATAAGATGAATGGTTATCAACTGTTTGGCATATTTTTTTTGCAAACTCTTTTGAAATCCGCTTGCCCGTAGCTTCAAAACGACTGCATATATAATCCACCCAATCCGATGTCCCGATTTTAGGCAAATAAATGGCATCGCCGAATTTATAGAACGGGAGACTCTTTTTCTCGAAAAGTT
The DNA here is from genome assembly GCA_910578105.1 of uncultured Odoribacter sp. Classification (GTDB taxonomy): domain Bacteria; phylum Bacteroidota; class Bacteroidia; order Bacteroidales; family Marinifilaceae; genus Odoribacter. Next base: position 134,944 of record CAJTPD010000001.1, read on the forward strand.
CATTCATTAAATGCTTCTTGCTACCAAACAAGCAATAAGATACCGATTTTTGCAGTTGCCATACGGTACGCAATCGCTTCTGAAATGTCTTGGAATCTTTGAACTCGGCAATTTGCTGGAACTCGTCGATACACACAACGATATTGCAGCCTTTCTTCTGCGCTATTTTTTCCGGTAGCTGCAAAATTTCATCCACATCGTTACTTTTGGGGTTCATCTCAAGTGAAATGGAAAAATCCGTCATAGGATCTGTACCCATTGATATTTTCGGGCTGATACGAGAAAGGAATAGTTTGGCATTTTCCAACCACTCATCCCATTTAGAAGTTGTTTGTTTGAGGACAGCAGCCGCAAATGCATTATAGAAATCCTTGTCACTGCGACATGAGAAAATATCAAGATACACGACTTTTAATTTGTCGGATTGCGCCAAACGACACGCTTTTTGTACCAACGAGGTCTTACCCCAACGACGAGGTGAAATTAGCACGGTATTGACACCATGCCGGAAATTCAGCAACAGACGCTCCGTTTCTTTCTCCCGGTCGGTAAAATTATCGCCCGATGTGGCAACGCCGAATATAAAAGGCTTATTCTCCATAATCTTTAAATATTATTCTACTGCAAATATATGAAATAGCTTTATTACTAACAATATTATTACTAACGGAGTTATTACAGATGATGGTTTTCTTGCCTAATATTATATCCAACCTTGTTGGATGTCATGTCTATATTGACCTCCGATAGCCCCATTTGTTATTTTGTTAAGATTGCAAGTTATTTGTAACGGCCAATTTGGGCCTTATGGTGGCATTTTTATCGGAATGTCCTCAATGGTGGGCAACATTGATAGATGTCTGATATTTGCCCAAGCCGTTTTAGTTCGGGCTTACCCTTGTGCCGCGAAATATGTTTCGAGGAATCTTAATACCCCGACAGACAAATGTCTGTCGGCAGATATATTAATGTTAACAAGCGTATTATAGTGTTATCTGTATAATATGAATGACTAAAATCAGCGATTCTCAATAAACTCTAATGATGATAATTTTATCTTTTTATTGCATAATATTTTATATATTTGCATTGGAAATATCGAAAGCATTAAAGATGAACAAGCCCAAAAAAAGATTGTCGCTTTGATTGAGATTGATTCTATTTTAAAGGGGACGCCAGAAAGCGTATGGGAAAAAACTAAAAGACATGCCGGTGTTTCCAAGGATTTTTTTATGCTCTATTTTACCGACCATCAAGATTCTTATGCAATTAAATTTAAAACGGTTTTCAAATTAGAGACTCCGAAATCTTTAATGTGTTTGGAAAATCATATTGCTGCTCCACAATCTTATACATACCTCACAGAGACAACAGAGGAATTGTGTAATAAATTAGGAATAAAGTGATTGAGCTATGATAAATTTCGACGAATACATCCGCCAAGACGAACCGCAAAAACGGGAGAAAGGCTATGCGTGGCAAACTGCAATCGGCTTGCAGGCCGTCGATGGACTTAAGCCATCCCACTATCTGATTGAAACCGCACGAAAAGATATTGAGGGTGAAATTACGATTGACGAAGCAGAACAGCTCATAAGAAGCTACTACCAGTCGAAGGAAGCACGCACTCCCGAAGATGCGGAAATGTACGAGGCGGATACGGCATCGACCAACATTCGCCGACTTCTTACCGAAAAAACATTTGCGTTTACACTTGTCGGACTGACATCGATTCATCGTAGGATATTCGATGGTGTATTCAAGTTTGCCGGTCAAATACGCGATTACAACATCACGAAAAAGGAATGGGTACTTCGTGGAGATACAGTGCTCTATGTTTCCGCGCCCGATCTTCGCAAAGCGATTGAATACGACTTGGAACAGGAACGCCAGTTCGACTATTCAAAAGTGGACAGGAATGGATTAGTGAGCCACATGGCCAGGTTTGTGTCGGGACTATGGCAAATCCATCCGTTCGGCGAGGGAAATACCCGAACAACTGCCGTGTTCACGATTCTCTATCTCCGTTCTATGGGTTTTGACGTAACAAATGACCTGTTCGCCAATTATTCGTGGTATTTCCGTAATGCGCTGGTACGCGCCAACTACCAAAACGTGCAAAAAGGCATTATGCGTAATTCCGAATATTTGGAACGATTTTTCCGCAATCTGTTATTGGGAGAAAATAACGAACTGCGGAATCGGTATATGGTCGTAAATGCTCCGAAAGAACTGGTTACAGAGCAAGCACAACATAACCGTGCAAGTACCGAACAACCTACCGTACAAGTAACCGAACAAGTTCTCGCTTTGTTGCTCGCCTTGTCAAACGAACAATTGTCGCTGAAAGGATTAATGGAGAAAGTCGGTTTGAAACATCGCCCGACTTTTATAGAAAACTACATAAATCCTGCTGTCGAGACAGGTATTCTCAAGATTCTATATCCCGATAAACCCAATCATCCAAGACAGAAATATTTGCTGACAGCAAAAGGGCTGGCCTTATATAATGATCTAAAGAAAAAACATTCGATCTAATAGTTAGTTAATCGCAATTATATTTACTAAAAGATATGAACTTATTTGATAAAGAGATATATACCATTAAAGACATTCAATATTTAATCGATAATGGGGTTGAAGAATCTATACACCTTGATTTCAAGGCCGCAGGTGCTCTTACAAAAGATGATAAAAAGAAAAACGAGATAGCCAAAGATGTGTCGGCATTTTCCGGATTTTATCTGTGATTCAATAATATGGTTTAAGTTACTGTTTTTTATCATATTGCAAAGGTATGAAAAAAGTGCTGTTCATGAATGGTGCTTTTTGTTGTTCTGCCCTGTAGAAAACAAAATCGTAATGAAATGCCCGAACATTGTTCGTTGCGATTTGCTCTAATTTACAATTCTGCTATGTATTTATTTTATGGTATGACAAAGTTGACGTCATTTATCAAATACAGATTTGTTTTTGGGGTTATGTTTAGGGAATTTCGTCCCGATGGGCTGCTCTGACCCGTAAAATTAATATATAAACACCATAAAAATATAACGGACCGCTTACCTGCTGTAAGCAGCCCGTTATATTTGATATTATTCCTTTTTGATTATTGGGCGACAGTTCTTTTGAAATAGATTGTCCAGGAATCATAATTGGAACCCGGCGGACAATATAAAGTACAAGAGTTTTTGAAATTTGACGGGAATGTTTCGGGTGTAATTGCCGGAGCAGTGGGGGCATTACATATAATCATGGATACATTTTGGCAGTTAAAAAATACATTGTTGCCAAATTCAGTGAATGTTGACGGTAAATGCAAACCGGGGATGGTAGTGTTGCTGAAAGCACTATGGCCAATTTTCACTAATTGTTGCGGTAAAGAAAGCGTAGAGAGGTTTTTACAGAGTTCAAATGCCTGATTGGGTATTTCGGTCAGGCGGGTTTCAAACATGCTTGCATTTTCCAGGCCTGAATTATAGAAAGCTGCTTCTCCCATTTTTTGCAGTGCTTTTGGCCACGGCATACTGCTTTCATCGCTTCGTTCAACCATGAGTTCATGAAGCGAAGAACACCAGGAAAAACATTCCTGGCCGAATTCGGTGATTTCGTCGTGTAGTATCACTAATTCCAAACTTGAACAACTATAGAACAATGATGGGCTTAATACCCTTAGTTTTTGAGGGGCAATAAAACTTTCCAGGGAATAACAGTTGAAAAATGCTCCGTTTCCGATGGCTGTGATTTCATCATGTAAATAAATCCGTTCCAAATTTTTGCAATTTGAAAAACACCATTCCGGGATTTCTTTTACTGTTGCCGGAATGTGGATAAAACTGATACCGCAACCGTAAAAGGTACTTGGAGAGAGTGTTTTTAGTCCGTTGTGAAGTGTAACGGATTCCAGATAATGACATCCTTCTACAATCCAACGGCCTAAAGATTCTACGCTTTCGGGAATTTCTAAGGTTCTTAATAACGGACAGAATCCCAGTGCTACGTTTTTTATTTCTTTCAGGCTCTGAGGGAGAACAATTGTTTCAAAGTTCATGCCTTGCAAAGCCCGTTCCGGCAAAACCGTAATGTCGGTGTTGTATAAGTCCAGTCGGTTTAAAGAGGTCAGGTGACTTTTGAGATATGAAAAATCTTCTTCTCCTAAAGTTCCGGTAAGTGTTAAATGGATTGCATCATTTGCTTCTATCCCGGCATTCGCAAGTGCTTGTTGCAATCCTCCGGCTGTGGCGACATGGATGGTATTTCCGTCGGTGGTGGTTTTGGACAAGGTTATTTTTTCTCCGCCTTTTAGTGTGAAAACGATATTATCCGGATGGCTGTTGTCTATATTTTCAAACATAGAAGTTTCTTTGTTGCCGGTTGCTTTTATTCCTGTGGAAGTGTAAGTATTTCCTTTGTCAATAGAGATTTCCCATTCCTTGGTGTCATAATTGATGCGAACCTGTGGTATTATAACATTGTTTTCCTCGTCTTCTCCTGTGCCGGTTACGGGAATTTTGTTATCCTGCTCAAGCAGGAATGTTCCATTTACTGTCCAATAGTATCTGCCGGTGGTTTCGTCCCGCTGTATACCTATAACGGGTGTGTCTCCTGTTGTGTCTTTTTTTCCGTGTCTGATAATTACATTACCGCTTTTTCGGAAAGAAATGACATATCCCGAGCCGTCTGCAAGAGGTAAAACTTCTGTGATGTAATCTTTGCCTTCGCGGGCTTTTATTAAATATTGTATGGCCTGGATATCTGCGTTTAAAGACTTTTGCCGTTCTTCGAGAGCAGTAATGCGGTCTTTCAAATCCTCTGTTTCTTTTTTTATCCAGGTGTCGTCATAATTTTCGGTACAGGAAAACAGTCCCAGCATACAAAAGCACATAGAATAATACAAAATACCTCTTTTGAGAGGTACATAGCTAAAAAGAGTTTTTTTCATAATTTCTTTTATTTCCGATTTACAAGATAGGTATGACGCTTCTTTTTTCCAATTTACGGAGAAGAGAAAAATTCCAATCCGCTTGCAAAAATAATAAAAGCCATGATAATCGCTTATTACCTGTATATTCATTTTTAATTTCTATCTTTGCCTTGAGGCAATAATTGAAGAATTATGGAGAATAGTCGGAGAAAACCGGAATGGCTAAAGATAAAGTTACCGATGGGACAACTTTCTGCAGAAGTGTTGAATACTGTTCGCGGACATCATTTGAATACGATTTGTACCAGTGGGAAATGCCCTAATCAGGGAGAGTGTTGGGGATGTGGTACGGCTACTTTTATGATAGGAGGAAATATTTGTACGAGGGCTTGTAAATTTTGCAATGTAACGACAGGCAAACCTTTTCCGTTGGATCCGCATGAACCGGAACACGTTGCGCAGTCGGTGAAATTGTTGAAATTGCGGCATGTGGTGATTACTTCCGTGGACCGTGACGATGTGGAGGATTTAGGAGCCGGGCATTGGGTGAAAGTCATTCGGGCAGTGAAACGGGAAAATCCTGGAGCCACGATGGAGGTTTTGATTCCTGATTTTCAAGGAAGGGAGGAGTTGGTGCAACAGGTGATAGAGGCACGACCCGAGGTAATTTCCCATAACCTGGAAACGGTCCGGCGTTTGTCGGACAGAGTGCGTAGCCGGGCTACCTATGAAGTGTCTCTGAAAGTTATTGCGCAAATTGCCCGTTCCGGCATTGTTGCCAAATCGGGCATTATGTTGGGGTTGGGTGAAACAAGGGAAGAAATTCTCGGGACAATGGATGATTTACGTGCAGCCGGGTGTCAGGTGATGACCATTGGACAGTATTTACAGCCTACAGCTAAGAATATCGAAGTAAAAGAATATATCCGGCCGGAAGTATTTGAAGAATATAAAAATATCGGTTTGGCAAAGGGATTCCGTTTTGTGGAAAGCGGGCCGTTGGTCAGGTCGAGTTATCATGCAGAAAGACACGTCGGAAGCAAGTAGAAACACGATGAAAATACAGGTTGTTGATTTGGGTATCCGGGGCTATCGGGAAGTCTGGGAGATGCAGGAAAAGTATTTGGAAGAGGCGAAAAGGCTGAAACAAAAACATGAGCCAGTTCAGAATACTTTGTTGCTGGTGGAGCATCATCCCGTATATACTTTGGGAAAGAGTGGAAACGAAGCCAATATGTTGATTTCTTCTCTTCAATTGCGGGCAAAACATGCAGATTTTATCAAAGTGGACCGGGGGGGGGATATTACTTTTCACGGTCCGGGACAATTGGTTGTATATCCGGTGGTAGACCTGGAGGAATCAGGGATTGGTATAAAAGAATATGTTGACCGTCTTGAAGAGGTGGTTATCCGGACTATTGCGGAATATGGTATCCGGGGTGAACGTTTGGCCGGAGCGACCGGAGTATGGCTTGAGCCGGGGTTGCCGGAGGCCCGTAAGATATGTGCTATAGGTGTCAAATGTTCCCGGTATATTACCATGCATGGATTTGCGTTGAATGTGAATACCGATTTGACTTATTTTAATTATATCCATCCTTGCGGATTTACGGATAAAGGAGTTACCTCCATTCAACAAGAAATGGGGCGTGAAGCGGATATGAAGGAGGTGAAAGAGAAAATACAGAAACAATTCGGGATTGTCATGGGGTGTTGAGTTGGGTGGGCTTTTTGTTGTAATGAAAAATCAAAACAGAGTGATAGCTGAATATACGGCAATTATTCCTGTTGTTGCAATTCCGGTATAGATGGGGATATAAGTGTATTTTAATATTTTTTCCGGCTCATTGTATTGTAACAGTTCAGTTAATTTTCTTTGCCGGAGGCAATAACGAAACAGATAGTAAACCAGTAAGGCTCCGCTTAATCCCACCAGCATGCCTGCCAGGAGGTCTCCGGGATAATGTACTCCCAGATAAATACGGGAATATGAATTCAAAGCGGCCCAGCATAACATGAAAACAGTCAGGGTTTTCTGTTTTAGCAATAGCATGATGATAAATGCCAAGCCGAAAGAGTTTGAGGCATGGCAGGAAGGAAAACCGTAGCGGCCGCCCCGTTTTCCGTTTAATATGTGTACAAATTCAGACAAAGGGTTATTGGGATTGGAAGGCCTCATGCGTTCGGCAAAAGGGCGAATGACGGAGGCACAGATCTGGTCTGCGTAAACAATAGTCAGAACGATTACAATTAAAAAAAATAAGGTTGCCCGGATATTAAAGTTTCGGTATAAGACAAATAATAGGGCTGCATACAAGGGGCTCCATGTAAGTTTTGCAGAAACAATCCACATAAAACTGTCCCAGAAAGGTGTATGCAGACCGTTTAAAATAAGTAGTAATTGTTGGTCCAGTTGTTGTAAAGTTTCAAGCATGAGTTGAATTTGATTGATCACCTTGCAAAAGTAACTTAAAAAACGAAATGATTTTCGTTTATCTGAAAGTTTAAAACCAGACCGGGTTTAAAATGTACAAATTTTATGTACAGTCTTAATTTTTTATGTTCAGTTTTTCTGAGATGATGTGTTCCAGTTGATTTTTTGGACGAAAACCTGTGACAATAAAAGGTTTTCCGTCTTTGGGGATGAAAACCATCATCGGGATGCTGCTGGCATTGAATAGTTGTGCCAGTTCCCGCGACTTATCCACATCCACTTTATAGATTCGGATTTTTTTCCCATATTCTTTCTGAATCTCATCCAGAATGGGTGAAAGTTTTTTGCAGGGAGGACACCAGGTGGCATATAAATCGATAATAGCTGGTTTGCTGCCTTTGTATTTCCACTCTTTGTCGGTGGTGTAATCCCAGATTTCTTTTTTGAATTCTTCTGTTGTCAGTTGTTTGACTTCTTGTGCATTCAGATGGTGGATTGCACTTGTCAGACAGAGGATTATGGAGAGAATTAGAAATTTTTTCATAGTTGTTTGAAATTAATTTGTTTACCTATATGAACGATATATGCGGTGCGAAGTTACGAAAAAAAGGCAGGTAAACAAATTTGAATATTTTCGTATCTTTGTGACTTATAAACTAATTTGAGAAATATGAAGGTTTTCGGGTTATTGGTTCTGTTTATCTGGTGTTTGACCGGATATAGCCTGGGACAGGAAGTAAAATGCGGATATTATCCGGATGGAAAATTGCGTTATAAAGGATATTTTAACAACGGGAAACCGGAAGGGGAACTGATACGTTATTATCCGGAAGGCAATGTAAAAGCGAAGATGAATTACCGGGGAGATACTGTGGATGTTGTTTTGTATAACCGGAAGGGGGATTGTGTGATAACGGGTAAATATTTTCAGAAAAAGAAAACCGGTATTTGGACAACTTGCCGGGAAAACCGGTTGATTGCCCGGGAAGAATATCAGAATGATTTATTGAACGGAAAGAGTATCCGGTATACGGAAGCCGGAGGGGTGGCGGAAGAAAAGCATTGGAAAGGGGGGAAACCTGACGGGGTATGGAAATTGTTTTTTCCGGACGGAAAGCTCAAACTGCAGACTTATTATGTCGCCGGAGAATTGGAAGGAAGTATGATTTCTTATTTTCCGGAGGAAAAATTGAGGGCCAGAGGAAAGTACAGAAGTAATCTGAGAGAAGGAGTGTGGGAATTTTATAATATAGCCGGAGAATTGGTGAAAAAACAGATTTATCACAAAGGAATGCCGGAAGATGCCGGGGAAAGGGAAATTGAAGAAAGCCGGCAGTTGGATATTTTGATAAAGTCAGGAAAAAAAATACCTGATCCGGCTGTATTTGCTGACGATCCGGAAGCCTACATGAAATTAACGGGAATAGAATAGGGGAAAATATGGAGGCTATCACCTTATATGAATTGAATAACCGGATTAAACAGGTTCTGAAACAGGAATTTAAGGAGTCTGTATGGATTACTGCAGAGATCACAGAAATACAGTTGAATCATTCGGGCCATTGTTATTTGCAATTGGCAGATAAGCGGGAAGCCGATGAGAGTATTGTGGCGACAGCCCGGGGAACTATCTGGGCTTTTACTTTCCGTACTTTGCGTCCTTATTTTGAAACCATGACCGGACGCAGTCTTTCCAAAGGAATGAAAGTTATGTTGAATGTGGAAGTCGTTTATCATGAATTATATGGTTATTCGCTGAATGTGAGGGATATTGATCCGACTTATACGGTGGGGGATCTGGAGCGTAAAAGAAGGGAAATATTGGGGCAGTTGGAGGAGGAAGGGATTATCAATATGAACCGTGAACTGGAGTTTCCTTTGTTACCAAAAACAATTGCAGTGATTTCTTCTCCAACGGCTGCCGGTTTCGGAGATTTTATGAATCAGTTGGAAAGGAATCCGTATGGTTTCCGTTTTCATGTAAAGTTGTTTCCGGCCATTATGCAGGGAGATAAGGCGACGGAATCTGTTATTGCTGCATTGGACCGGATTTATGCTTATGAAAACCTGTTTGATGTGGTTGTCATTATCCGTGGAGGTGGTTCGCAGACGGATTTAGGTTGTTTTGATTCGTATGATATGGCAGCGAATGTGGCTCAGTTTCCTTTGCCGGTTATTGCCGGTATCGGGCATGAAAGAGATGAAACTATCGTTGACCGGGTAGCTCATTTGCGGGTGAAAACTCCTACTGCAGCAGCAGCTTATTTGATAGAACTTTTTCAGGAACAGGAAAGCGGATTGGTGGCTTTGCGGCATGATTTTATGACCGGAATACAGGATGTACTGAGCCAGGAACGTAATCGTCAGCTTTTGGTTGTTTCCGAATTCAAGCGTTCTGTACAGATTGTGTTGTCCGGGAATGTCACCCGTATGAAGTTGTTATTCCGGCATGTGGAGCATGCATCGGAAATTTATACCCGGAACCGGTTGTATTATTTTGAACAGTTGAAAAACCGGCTGAATAGTAAGATTGCTTTGTTGTCGGAAAAGCAGAAAAGCCGGATTCAGCTTGTGAGCGGAGTTGTCCGGCAAAGGATTCAACATATACTGACAGCATACGGACGCCGGCTGGATTTAGCGGAGAACACGGTTAAATTGGCAGATCCCGGAAAAGTTTTGGCCCGCGGATATTCTATTACCCGTCTGAATGGCAAGGCCATAAAAAATGCTGTTGTTCTGAAATCAGGAGACTGTTTGGAAACTGAACTGGCAGAGGGAATCGTAAAAAGTGAGGTGAAATAATAATGTATTAATTAAGATAATGGAAGAAAATAAATTGAGTTATAAAGAAGCGATGGCTGAGATTGAGAGCATTGTGTCAAAATTGGAAGACAACCAGTTGGATGTAGATGAATTGAGCGGAAAAGTGAAAAGGGTATCGGAATTGATAACCTATTGTAAATCGAAATTGCATGAAACGGAAGAAGAGGTTGAGAAGATTTTAAAATCGATAGACGATTGATATTCAGATATGAAAGGGAGAGGACTCTGGTTACTGTTTTTTTTGTGCTGGACTTGGAGTGTTCCGGCACAAAATCAGTCTGTATTGCAGCAATTGTTGCAGACTAAAGGATTGAAACAGGCTGCGGTGGGGATTTCTGTCCGGGCGGTTGCAGACGGAAGGAAGGTATTGGAATATTGTCCGGATATGGCGTTGACTCCTGCTTCTGTAATGAAATTGCTTCCCTCCTGGCTGGCTTTACGTGAAAAAGGAGAAAAATATCAGTTCCGGACTCCGGTTTATTATTCCGGCGAGTTGAAGGACGGTGTTTTGGCGGGTAATATTATTGTTGTTTCACAAGGAGATCCGACTTTGGATTCCCGGTATTTTCCCAAACGTTCGTTTTTGCAGGATTTGGTGGCTGCTGTTGAGAAAAAAGGAATCCGGCGGATTCAGGGAAAGGTGATTATCGAAGGAGCCCGGAAAGGAGTACGGATTCCGGGTTCATGGCCTTGGGAAGATGTTTCTAACTATTATGCAGCTTTGTATCTTCCTTTTAATTATAAAGACAATACATTTACACTTCAATTCCGTTCCGGTGAAGCGGGGAAACCGGTAGAATTGATTTCGGTAACTCCGTTTTTGCCGGGTACAGAGGTTCGGAATGAAGTGGTAGCTGCGGCTGATAAACGGGATAATGCCTGGATTTTCGGAGGCCCGTATAGTCCGGTACTTTATGTTAAGGGAACTATTCCTGCCAATCGTGCTGTTTTCAGGGTAAAAGGGGCAATGCATGACCCTGCGGCGGTTTTTGTATCCGAATTAGAGACTGTATTGCTTAAAAATAATATCTGCGTTGAGCAAAAGGAAATTACTTCCGGGGAAAGGTATGAATTGCTTAGCGTCGGGTCTCCTTCGCTTGGAGAAATTGTTTTTCATACCAACAAGTCCAGTGTTAATTTGTTTGCCGAAGCTTTAGGCTGTCTGGCGGCTGGAGATGATTGGTCTGTGAGGGTTGAGGAGACGTTGAAGCAAGCCGGGGTGGATGCTTCCGGAATGGTTTTGAAAGATGCCTGCGGACTTTCTCCCATGAATGCCATTCCGGCCCGGGTATTTACCGATTTGCTGGTGTATGTAGGACAACAGCGACAGACGGCTCTGTTAAATTCTTTGCCGCAGGCCGGAGCGGACGGAGGTTTGGCTGGTTATTGCCATGCTTCGCCGGAGCTTAAAAACAGGTTGAAAGCAAAAACGGGGTCAATGGCCGGAGTGCGTTGCCTGGCCGGATTCGTTACCCGTAAAAGTGGGGAGCAACTGGCTTTTACAATACTAATCAATCATTATACCTGTACTACGGCAGAGCTGCAAAGAGCGGTAGGTAAATTTTTGAATAGTTTTTTATAAGGATTCGGATACTCACTGATTTCGTATATGACGGATTTGTTCTATTTAATTGTTTTTTATGTTTTATAAAGGAAATCTGCTGGTTATCGGATTTGCATTACTGGCTATTTTTGCCGTTGCTGTTTGGTTGGTAGGAATAGGTATCGACAGAACGGCCCGGCAAATGCATGGGGCGATGCTGGAAGAAGTCGGGCAGTATCGTGCCGACCTGATAGCATTGGATTTCAACAGAACCGTACAATTGATGGGGAATATCCGGGAGTATGTAAAAGAAAATCCGGGGAACGGAAAAGAGTTCCGGGGGTTATTAAAGGGATTGGTAAAAATGGATGCTAAAGTGTCCCGGATTTGGTATCAGGATGAAAGTCTGAATTATACGATTGTTGACTCTTCAGGGGTACAATCGGGAAATGTCGTAACGGGCGGTATTTTGCAAGAAATGGCGGAAAAAGCAACTGAACAGGGAGAAAGTTGTTTATATTATAATGACAGCGTGCTGACCTGGACCTCGTTACAACGATTGGGGAGAATTGTGGTGGGGGTGGATGTTTCATTGCCCGGCTTGCATGCTTATTTTGCTGAAAAAAGTCCGCATGTGCGGAGCTATGCTTATATTTTGAACGGAGAAGGTGTTTTGTTTACCCACCCGGATGAAACCCGGATTGGCGGGATAATGTCTGGCAATGAGGATACCCGTTGTTTCGAAGAGACTCTTAAAGAAAATAAAGTTGTCCATAGTGCGGGATTCTCATCTTATTTGCTTTTGCCGGTAGAACGGGTATATTATCCGGTGACGATAGGAAAGGAGAGGTGGGTTGTTGTTGTGAATGTACCGGAATTGATTACCCGGGAAGAAATGAGCAGTTTTCATCGGTATACTTTAATTATTGTTGTTTTTACTGTTTTATTGTTCAGTATATTACTTGCTTTTTCCCAATATCGCTGGAGGAAGGAATATGACCGCAGAAGAAAGTTGGAGCAGGAAGCTTTGCAGTTGGATATGCAACAATTGAGAAATCAGATTAATCCGCATTTTTTGTTTAATTCTTTAAATTCTTTGAGTGCTTTGATTACTTCCAAACCTGTTTTGGCCAAAGAATTTGTACTTAATCTGTCCAAAATTTATCGTTATGTATTGGAAAAGAAAAATGTGGGTTTGGTGCCTGTCTGTGACGAAATAGAATTTATCCGGCATTATTGTTTTTTACAAAAAATCCGGTTTCAGGAACAGTTGAATGTAACTATAGATGAGGGACTGAGTAGAGAAGAACAAAAAATACCTGTCATGAGTTTGCAGATGCTGATAGAAAATGCCATTAAACATAATGAAATTACTCATGAACATCCTCTGGAAATTCATATTTATTCGGAAAATACAGATATAATTGTCGAAAATAATTACAATCCACGGGCAGATGTGACGGAGCAGTCTTTTGGAGTTGGATTTGAAAATATCCGGAAAATTTATGCTTATTGTTCGGATAAACAGTTTTATTATACTGTAAAGGATAGGCACTTTATTTGTATTCTGCCACTTATTTAGGAACCTGATTTTGTTTTTGGTGTCTTTTTGCTGTGGTTATTTATTCCTGATTTCCGGAATTTCACACCCTGAATTTAGCATTTGATTCTTGTTTTTTTTCAAATTCATAACTTTTCAATTAACATTGTATAATGCATAAATATTGATGTATAATGAATGCAACAGAGCATTATAAATTGATTTGGATGAGGAAAAACGGAACACTTTTAATGGCAACTCTGATGATGTTGCTGGCTTTGACTACTGATTCCTATGCCTGGGGATTTCGAAAAAGAAAAGCTGAGAAAACAGATACGGCAATTGTAAAAACAGGCCGTTATGATGAGATAACGAAGAAAGCAAAAAGCCGTGACGGAATGTTTACCATTCATCAGGTGGAGGGTGACTGGTATTTTGAATTGCCGGACACATTGATGGGCCGGGATTTACTGATTGTCAATAAAGTGTCGGGTGTTCCTTATGAATTGAACGATGCCGGATTGAATAAAGGAATGTCTTATGAAGATAAGCTCATTCGTTTTCATAAAGATATAGTGCAAAAAAAGGTGTGGGTGACAACATGGAACCCCCGTGTCAGTGTGCCCGAAGGGGATGCAATAGCCCGTTCGGTAAAGGATAACTATCGGGAAGCTGTGATAGAACAGTTCCCGATAGAGGCCTTTAATAACGATTCGACCGCAGTGTTGATAAAAGTAAATAAGGTGTTTGATGGCAGTGAAAAGAGCTTTAATGATTTGTATAACAGCATTTCTTTGGGTACTGCTGTGAAACGGGAACTTTCCCGGATTGCTTCGATGAAATCTTTTCCGCAAAATATTGTTGTCAAATCGTTTCTGACAACGCAGGTGACGGAAGGACATGAATCCGTTCCGGTGACGGTAGAGACCACCACTAATATAGTATTACTGCCGGAGCAGCCGATGAAACCCCGGTTTGCTGACAATAGAGTGGGCTTTTTTTCCACGCCGCATATTTATTTTAATGATAAACAGCAGGCGGTGGAAAAACGGGAATTGGTGCATCGTTGGCGTTTGGAGCCCAAACCGGAAGATGTGGAAAAGTATAAACGCGGGGAATTGGTGGAACCGGTTAAACCGATTGTATTTTATATAGATCCGGCAACTCCGGCACAATGGCGTGAAGCGATAAAAGCGGGAGTATTTGACTGGCAGAAAGCTTTCGAGGCTGCAGGCTTTAAGAATGCTGTGGTGGCGAAAGATGCTCCGGCGGATGATCCGGATTTTGATATTGATGATTCCCGGTATTCTGTGATTACTTATGCTGCTTCCCAGCAGGCGAATGCGATGGGACCTTCTGTGATTGATCCCCGTTCCGGTGAAATTATTGAAGCCGATGTGGTGTGGTGGCATAATGTGATGACTCTGTTGCATACCTGGATGCAGGTACAAACGGCACCTGTTGACCCGCGTGCCCGGTTCAATACCTTTGAGGATGAGTATATGGCCAGTGCTATTCGTTTTGTTTCTTCGCACGAGGTAGGGCATACATTCGGTTTGAAGCATAATATGGGTGCTTCTTATGCTTTCCCGGTGGATTCGTTACGTTCCCGGACTTTTACGGCAAAAATGGGGGGAACTGCCAGTTCGATTATGGATTATGCCCGGTTTAATTATGTTGCCCAGCCCGAAGATGGGGTTGAGCGGATTACGCCGGTGATTGGTATGTATGATAAATATGCTATTAACTGGGCTTATCGTTGGCTGGATGTTGAAGAGCCGCATGAAGAATTGCCTGTTCTCAACGAGTGGATTACTGCTCATTCCGGCGACCCGATGTATTGGTACGGTGAACAGCAGGATTCGCGCGATCCCATAGATCCCAGGGCACAAGATGAAGACCTGGGGAATGATTTGATAAAGGCTAACCGGTATGGAATCTTGAATTTAAAGCGGATTGTTCCGAATATAGAAAAATGGACTTCTGCTCCGGGCGAAAATTATATACAGGCCGGGAAGTTGCTGATGGCTGTGATCAATCAGTGGAAAATGTATGCGGGACATGTGATGGCTTATGTGGGAGGATTTTATATCAATAATCCTGTTGCTGGCGAGGATTTCTGCCGTTATGTACCAGTGGAAAAAGAAAAACAGCGTGAGGCAATCAAGTATTTGTCTGAGGAAGTGTTTCAAATACCGGATTGGCTGTTCGGGGCAGATATCTGGAAAAAGAGTTATCCTGTCCGTACTTCACCTGCCGGAGAAATAGAATATTCTCCTTACAGTACGGCCCGTGAACTGCAATATGCTGTTTTTTACGATTTGATGAAAGATGACCGTTTGTTGCGGATGTATGAGTCGGAGGTGTTGGCAGGCAATAAGGTATATACTCCTGAAGAAATGTTTGTTGATTTGCATCGTGCGGTTTTTAAAAGTTCATTACAGGGGCGTAATTTGTCTTTGTATGAGCGGATGACTCAGAAAAACTTTATTGACGCTTTGATTGTGAGTTCCAATAAAGCTGTTGAGAAAACAACGAAAAAAGCACTGTATCATGAGCATCGGTGTAATTTTGCTGCTTGCCGGCCTGCTGTTGATTTTTCGGAAGATGTCCGGTTGCGTAATCTTCATTTTTCTTCAATGGGAAGGGTGTCGGAGGCAGTATCAGTGAAACGGGGTGCTTTGACGAAGGTTCTGCATTTGGCTGAAAAGAACCGGAACAGCGGTGATGTGGCAACCCGGCAACATTATGAAGACCTGGTGGTCCGGATTAAAGAGGCTCTGAATATCCGGTAATTATTGTGCGGCAGAAAAAAGAATTTACACACAAACACACTAACAATACATGAAAAGATTATTTATTTTAATGACCTTGTGCTTGCCGGTGCTGGCCATGGCACAAAATACCCGGAAAATTACGGGACAGGTGCTGGAATACAGTACCGGTCAGCCTCTTCCGGGAGCTACTGTTTTTATTGATCCGGATGCTCCGGAAGGGAAAGAATACAATCCGGCGGGTACGGTGACTGATCATGACGGGAAGTTTGAATTGGTATTACCTGTTACGATAAAATATGTCGTGGTTAGTTTTATTGGTTATGAAACTTTGAAAGCAGATATTTCCGGTAAGACAGAGTTTATTTTCCGGTTAAAAGAAGACTTCAAGCAATTGGATGAAGTGGTTGTGACCGGTTATCAGAAAATTGAGAAACGAAAACTGACTTCGGCAATTACAACTGTCCAGGCAGATGATATCAAAAGTATCGGTGTTGCCAGTGTAGACCAGATGCTGGAAGGTCAGGTTGCCGGTTTGATGACAGCTCCGACCAATGGTGCTCCGGGGGCTCCTGCAAAAATGCGAATCCGGAGTACGGTTTCATTAAACGGAAGTACTGACCCGCTTTGGGTTCTTGACGGGATGATTCTGGAGGGGAATGATATACCTAAAGATTTTGGGGATAAGGATAATGTTGATGAATTGTATAATACGTCAATCGGCGGGGTAAATCCTGCTGATATTGAGAGTATTACTGTCCTGAAAGATGCTGCAGCAACTGCTATTTATGGTGCGAAAGCAGCTAACGGAGTGATTGTGGTAACCACCCGGAAAGGGCGTCAGGGGAAATTGCGTGTTAATTTTTCCGGTGGGGTGTTTTATACCTTAAAACCTGACCTGGGCCGGTTGAATCTGATGAATTCTTCTGAAAAGGTGGATTTTGAGTTGGGATTAGCTTCCCGTAAGGATTTAGACTACCGGAGTGAGTATGGGGAGGTGTCCCGGTTATTGTCAGGATACGGGCAATTGGATGCATTCAGAGAGAATGGATTTAATGGTATTTCCGGTGAGGCTCAGGGAGCTATTAATGCTTTGCGCGGAAAAAGTACGGATTGGGGAGATATTATTTACAGGAATGCAGTCAATCAGCAATATAGTCTTAATATGTCGGGCGGGTCTGACAAAGCCACTTATTATTTTTCCGGTGGCTATTATAACGAGCAGGGGACCACTCGCAAGACGGGTTTTGAGCGTTATAACCTGACTTTGAAAACGGATTTTAATCTGTCTAAAAATCTGAAAGCCGGAGTGTCCCTTTTCTTCAATGACAGTAAAAAAAGAGGTTATTTAACGGATGCAGATGCTTTTATCAATCCTGCCAATTATTCCCGCAATGCCAATCCTTATCTGCCATTGACTGATGAAAACGGAAATTATGTATATGATCCTGATATTGAGGGATACAGCGGGCGTTATGTGAAATTCAATTATCTTGAAGAAATTGATAATACAGATTATACATTGAGAAATCGTTCTGTAAAACCGTTATTTTCTTTAGATTACAAATTGACTGACTGGTTAAGCCTACAGACCCTGTTTTCTATGCAATTAGACCATACCTCCGGGGAAAAAGTGGCGGACAAAGAGACTTATTTTGTCCGGAAATACCGCGAAAAGACCCGGATTAATGATGGTAGTTATTTTTTACCGGACGGCGGAATCATACAGAACACCACCAAAGACATGAATCAGTATCATTGGAAATTGCAGGGGGAGTTCAGTAAGGTCTTTGGAACAGTACATGCTGTGGATTATATGGCGGGTTTGGAATTGCGCCGGAGTAAAGTGACGGATTTAATGACCCGCGGATTTGGTTACGACCCTAATTCTCTGACAACAAAACCTTTGGTTTTTCCTGAAGGAAGTTCTGAAACCGATAATTCGGATTTTAAACAATATAGCAAGTCTTTCAATGAAGACCGTTTTCTGTCTGTTTATATGACAGGGTCGTATACTTATGATAACCGATATACTTTTTTCGGTAGTTTGCGGTATGACGGTTCGAATATGTTTGGGGTGGAACGGAAATATAAATATCTGCCGTTGTGGTCGGTGTCCGGTGCCTGGAATATAAACCGGGAGAAGTTTTTGAGGGATGTTTCCTGGATATCTGATTTGAAGCTCAGAGGTTCATACGGTGTTCAAGGGAATATTGACAAGGATACTTCACCCATGGTTGTAGGGGAATGGGATAATGTGGAAATATTACCCGGAAATTCCGAATCCAATATTGTTGTATCGTCTCCTCCTAATCAATATTTACGGTGGGAAAAAACAACCAATTGGAATGGCGGACTTGATTTTGCCGTGCTGAATAACCGGATTGCTTTGACGGCTGATATTTACAGGCGGGTAAGCAATGATTTGATAGGGATGAAGAGTTTGCCGGGAGAAAATGGGTTTAGTTTTTCTACAATGAATTGGGCTAAACTGACTAATAAAGGATATGAATTGGCTTTGTCTGCTGTAAATGTTAAAACCAGGGATTTCAGATGGGTGATGGATTTTAATATTGCACATAATAAAAGTAAAATCAATCGTCTGAATATCCGGGATAACAGTTATGAACCTTCCAGGGAAGGCTATTCTGCCGGTGCTCTGTTTTCGCTTAAAACGGCAGGATTGGATGAGAATGGTTTGCAGATGTTTTACAATAAACAAGGTGAGAAAGTGTCTTTTAATGACTTTTTCGGACTTGAGTATGGTTATATGATGGGCGGGTTTATTCCTTTTCTTAAGAGTAACCTGAGTGCGGAACAATACCGGAATCTATTTACATATGAAGGAACCACCGAGCCTAAATTTACGGGCGGATGGATTAATCGTTTTTATTATAAGAATTTTGATTTGACAGTATCGGCATCTTTTGTCCTGAATCAGACTGTACAGGAACAGCCTTTCTATGACCCGGTCCAAACTTCACCCGGCCGGAATTATTCGCGCAGGATGTCAGAGATATGGTCGCCGGATAATACGGAGGGTATATATCCCCGGTTATTGGGTACCAATACAGAAGGGGAGGACAATTGGGCTTATCAGTGGATTGGTATGCTTGATCCCGGAAATTCTTTTCGGAGATACGATTACTGGTTCCGTGAGATGAGCTATATGCGTGTCAATAGTATACGTTTGGGGTATTCTATACCGGAAAGGGTGATGGGACGCATTGGTTTCAGTGCAGCGCGTGTCAGTTTCGAAGCCCGGAATCCTTTTGTGCTGGGTAGTAGCTACAAAGGGTATTTTGATCCGGAAACTTATGGGAATATCTATACTCAGCCTCTGGCCAGGACATTTTCCTGCGGAATTGATTTGACATTTTAATTAAACGGGAATTTAAAGGATAAAATATGAAAATATTATATATAATACTGATGTTGGTTTTTTCTCTGGGAATGGGAGGATGTAATTATGTAGATATCGAACCTGTAGGAAAAGTCATTCCGGATGAAACGGATGAATACCGGGCCTTGCTGACGTCTGCTTATAGTAGCTACCCTCAGTACCGGCGTTTGTTAATGGTGCGTTCCGATGAGGTTTTTCCGGATTTTTATGGTTTGTCTTTTGACAATTACATTGATTTGGCTACTTTAAATGATGAAAATCCCGATCCGGTGACAGAAGTTTTTCCCTGGACTTCTGCTTATAAAATAATTTTTTATGCTAATTCGGTTATAGAAGGGGTAATGAAGGCGAAAGCTGACGGGAGTACGGATACGCGTGAGCAATTACTGGCCGAAGCTTATTGTCTGAGGGCATTTGTTCATTTCGACCTGATGAATTTGTATGCGAAATGGTATGATCCGGAAACTGCACCGACTGATAAGGCTATACCTTTGTCCTTGAAGGTTGACATCGGACAGGCGTATGTTCCGGCGACAGTGGAACAGGTCTATGAACAGATATTTGCTGATTTGAAAGAAGCAGAGAAATATATGCAGACAGAAGAACAAACCGGGACTTTTTTATACCGTTTTTCCGGGAAATCGTTGAAAGCATTGAAGGCCAGAGTTTATCTTTATCATCAGGACTGGCAATTGGCACAAGAAACAGCAGAAGAAATCCTGGTTCATTGTCCTTTGGAAGATTTGGTAAATGAGGAGGTTCATCCCTGGACATACACCTCTAAAGAAGCAATCCTTTCTTTGGAATCGGTTTCCAGTACGACTATGAAAGAAGACATGTATGTTTTGGATAATATAGCAGGTAAATATAATCAGGTGCAGGAAGGAGATAAATATGCGGATGCGCGGGTCGGAAATTATCTGGTTAACAAGTATGGGACCTGGTATTGCAATAAAGGAGGAAATAAGAATGAAAAGGTTACTTTCCGGAGTGCAGAAATTTATCTGATTGCTGCCGAAGCTGCTGCGCATCGTGAAGGTCAGTTGGCTGTAGCTAAAAATTATTTGCTGGAATTATTGAAATATCGTTTGACCGAAAATTATTATCAGGAGCGGAAAGAACAGATAGAAGCAATGAATCAGGAGCAATTATTGGCGGATATTTTGGACGAAAGAGCCCGGGAACTGGCGTTTGAGGGACACCGTTGGTTTGATATCAGACGTACTGTCCGTCCTGAGGTGGTTAAGACATATACTGACGCTGACTGGAATTTGCAGACGGTAATTATCCGGAAAGATGACCCGAAGTATATTATTCCTTATCCGAAAGAGGCAATCGAAAATAATCCGGACTTGAAGCGTTAGAAAGAAAACAAGGGAGTCCGAAAGGTCGGAAAGGTCATTGTGGGAATGGCTTTTTCGACCTTTTTTCGTATTTTCGGGGTGTCTTTTTGAATGATTTTTATGACTGCAATAATAATTGAAGATGAACCCCTGGCAGTGACGGAACTGGAGAGTGTCCTGCATGAAATAGCTCCTGAAATAGAAATTATTGCACGGCTGGATTCTGTTCGTGTCAGTGTTAAATGGCTGAAAGAAAATCCGGTGGATTTGATTTTCAGTGATATTCATTTGGGAGACGGACAGAGTTTTGATATTTTTCGTCAGGTGTCTGTGAAAGTGCCGGTTATTTTTATTACAGCTTACGATGAGTATGCTTTGCAGGCTTTTAAAAATCAGGGGATTGGCTATATTTTAAAGCCTTTTGACAAACAGGAAATCAGTCAGGCACTGGAGAATGTGAAAAATTGGTTTGTCAAAGAGCAGTCGACAGGAGGACAATCCGTTGCGGATGCCGCTTATCAGGAACGTTTTCTTGTGCAGATGGGAGCTCGTATAAAGTCTGTACCGGTGAATGAAGTAGCTTATTTTATGGCCGATGGAAAATACTTGATGTTGTATACTTTTGAAGGGAATGGGTATGTCGTAGACCAAACAATGGGAGGACTGGAAGTGCGTCTGGAACCTCGTTCTTTTTTTCGGGTCAACCGGAAGTTCATAGTTAATTATCAAGCGATAAAAGATATGATTCGTTATTCAAACAGCCGCATTAAAATTATTCTTTCTCCTGCTGCTCCTGAAGATATGGAAGTAATTGTCAGCAACGAACGCATGAAAGAGTTCAAGGAATGGCTCAACAGATGAAAAAATATCAAAATAAAATGCATGAATGTGTTTTATAATTAAAAAATTGTACCTTTGGACGGGGTGTGAATTGTCCATCAATTGTGTTTTGTGGTAAATGCTTGTATATTAGTGGAGTGTGTTTTTATGGTGGAATTGTACAATCGATGGAACATAGTTTACAGCAGGAAAAATGCTGTCTTTTTTTCGGTTGGAAAAATGGGATTTTGGTTTTAAAATACAAATAAATAATAATATAGGTTAACGATTCTAAATAAGTCTTTGATGAAAAATTTTAATGACGAAAATTTTTTGTTACAAACTCCGGTAGCAGAAAAATTGTATCATGACCATGCAGCCAAAATGCCGGTTATTGATTACCATTGCCATTTAAATCCTGCTTATATAGCTGATAATCACCAGTTTGATAATTTATCCAAAATTTGGTTGGAAGGCGACCATTATAAGTGGAGAGCTATGCGTGCCAATGGAGTCAATGAACGGTATATTACGGGAAAAGATACTTCCGATTGGGAAAAATTTGAAAAATGGGCGGAAACTGTTCCGAACACTATGCGCAATCCATTGTACCATTGGACTCACCTGGAATTAAAAACTGCTTTTGGAGTGACGAAGTTATTGAATCCGGTTACGGCAAGGGAGATTTATGAGGAGTGTTCTTTGAAGCTCCGGACTCCGGATTACAGTGCCCGGGGATTGATGTTGAAATATCGGGTAGAGGTGGTGTGTACGACGGATGATCCAGTGGACAGTCTGGAGTATCATTTGAAATGTAAGGCCGATGGGTTTCAGGTGAAAGTACTTCCGACCTGGCGTCCGGATAAAGCGATGGCTGTTGAGAATCCGGAGAATTTCCGTGCTTATATGGAGAAACTGGCTATGGTATCCGGTGTTGCTATCAGCAGGTATGAAGATATGCTTGCTGCGTTGCGGAAACGGCATGATTTTTTTGCTTCGGTGGGGTGTCGGCTTTCTGACCACGGAATTGAAGAATTTTATGCAGAGGATTATACTCAGGCTGAAATTGGTGCTATTTTCAATAAGGTATATGGCGGGGGGATGTTAAGCCGGGAAGAAATCAGAAAATTCAAATCGGCGATGATGCTGGAATTTGCTGTCATGGATTGGGAGAAAGGATGGACCCAGCAGTTTCATTACGGTACAATCAGAAACAGTAATACCAAGATGTTTAGGTTAATAGGACCTGATACAGGTTATGATTCGATTGGGGAATTCAGTACGGCGAATGCACTGGCAAAGTTTCTGGACCGTCTGGCTGTACAGGATAAGTTGACAAAAACCATTTTATATAACTTGAATCCTTGTGCCAATGAGGTCATTGCAACCATGATCGGTAACTTTCAGGATGGAGAGATTCCGGGTAAAATTCAATTTGGTTCCGGCTGGTGGTTTTCTGATCAGAAAGACGGTATGGAGAAACAGCTGAATGCTTTGTCTTTGCAGGGATTATTGAGTCGTTTTGTTGGGATGTTAACTGATTCCCGGAGTTTCTTGTCTTATCCCCGGCATGAATATTTCCGTCGTACATTGTGTAATCTGATAGGGGAAGATGTGGAAAAGGGTTTATTGCCGGTTTCGGAGATTGGTTTTCTGGGGCAAATGGTGGAGAATATTTGTTATAATAATGCGAAGAGGTATTTTAATTTTTGATTCGGGTATTGTTTTTTCACTGGATGGTAAGTTTGAAATTTTAAATTTAAAATCGAAATAGGATGGCTAAATTTTCAAAATTGCAAGTTTTGAGTGTGATGGCTGAAACGGGAATGGTTCCGGTTTTTTATCACAAGGACGTAGACATTGCAAAACAAGTGCTGAGAGCGTGCTATGCCGGAGGTGTACGGGCTTTTGAGTTTACCAATCGGGGTGATTTTGCCCAGGAGGTGTTTGCGGAACTGGTGAAGTTTGCAGCAAAAGAATGTCCGGAAATGATTCTGGGGGTTGGGTCTGTTGTGGATTCTGCGACTGCTGCTCTTTATATTCAACTGGGGGCAAATTTTGTGGTTGGTCCTCTTTTAAATCCTGAAATTGCGAAAGTCTGCAATCGCCGTTTGATTCCTTATACACCGGGATGTGGGACTGTGTCGGAAATCGGATTTGCCCAGGAAGCAGGTTGTGATTTGTGTAAGGTGTTTCCGGCTGGGAATGTCGGGGGGCCTTCTTTTGTTAAAAATGTCAAGGCACCTATGCCTTGGTCTATGTTGATGGTTACGGGCGGAGTTGAACCAACGGAAGAAAATCTGACCGCTTGGATAAAGGCTGGAGTTACCTGTGTCGGTATGGGGTCGAATTTATTTCCGAAAGAGGTCATTGTTGCCGGAGACTGGAATAAAATCACGGAATTAAGTAAAAATGCATTGTCTTATATAAAAAAAGCAAGGGGGTAACTGATGGCAACCGATTCAAAAAACAATTTAATGACCAACTGGCGTTGGTGGATGTGTGGTATGTTGTTTGTGGCAACGGCTGTGAATTATATGGACCGTCAGGTACTTTCCCTAACGTGGGATGAATTTATCAAACCGGAATTTCACTGGGATGAATCTCATTATGGTACGATTACCTCTGTATTTTCCATTGTGTATGCCTTTTGTATGTTATTTGCCGGACGGTTTATAGACTGGATGGGGACCAAAAAAGGATACCTTTGGGCCATCGGAGTATGGTCGGCCGGAGCCTGTGCTCATGCTTTGTGCGGGATAATTACTAAATCCTGGTTGGGATTGAGTGGTGCTGCAGAAATGGTTGCTGCCACGGGCGCAACAGTGACTATGATTGCTACAGTGAGCATGTGGTGTTTTATTGTGGCCCGTTGTGTATTGGCTTTGGGAGAGGCTGGTAATTTTCCGGCAGCTATAAAAGTGACTGCCGAATATTTTCCAAAGAAAGACCGGGCATATGCTACCAGTATTTTTAATGCGGGCGCGTCTATCGGTGCCTTGATTGCACCGCTTTCCATACCGTTACTGGCTAAATATTTTCAGGGCATAGGTGTGGGAAATGGTTGGGAAATGGCTTTTATTGTCATCGGTGCCCTGGGATTTGTCTGGATGGGCTTCTGGATTTTCTGGTATGATGAGCCTCATAAAAGCAAGCATGTCAATCAGGCAGAGCTGGATTATATCGAACAGGATCCGGATGATAATACTCAGGCAATTGGCACTCCCGAAAAGAAAATGTCTTTTTTGCAGGCTTTTTCTTATAAACAGACCTGGGCTTTTGCTTTTGGTAAATTTATGACTGACGGGGTGTGGTGGTTCTTTTTGTTCTGGACTCCTTCTTATCTCAATACCCAATTTGGTATTAAAACTTCGGATAATCTGGGAGTGGCTCTGATTTTTACATTGTATTTGATTACGATGTTTTCTATTTACGGAGGAAAATTGCCGACTATTATTATCAATAAGACCGGATTGAATCCGTATGCAGCCCGTATGCGTGCCATGCTGATTTTCGCTTTCTTTCCTTTGGTAGTACTGCTGGCTCAGCCATTGGGAACTATTTCTCCCTGGTTGCCTGTTATTATGATTGGTATTGGCGGGGCTGCCCATCAGTCTTGGTCTGCCAATATATTTTCAACGGTTGGCGATATGTTTCCGAAATCGGCTATAGCGACAATTACAGGTATCGGTGGTATGGCCGGCGGGATTGGTTCGATGATTTTGCAGAAAGTTGCGGGAAATTTGTTTGTGTATGCCGGTGAGACGAATATGGTTTTCCTGGGTTTTGCGGGTAAACCTGCCGGATATTTTATTATTTTCTGCGTTTGTGCTGTTGCTTATCTGATTGGATGGGGTGTGATGAAGGTTTTGGTACCTCAATATAAACCTATTGTTGTAGAATAGAATAATGAGTAATAAAAAAGAGCTGAATAACATTGTTTGTTAAACAGCTCTTTTTTATTTTAAGTAATTGCTTAGTTTATCATTTCCCGGCCCATAAATTCCTGTAATACTTTGGGCAGGCGTATTCCTTCCGGGCATTGATTGTTTTCAAGTAATGCGGCTACGATACGCGGCAATGCCAAAGAACTGCCGTTCAAAGTGTGGCAAGTGGTTGTTTTTTTATCACCTTTATCTTTGAAACGTAGTTTCAGACGGTTGGCCTGGAATTCTTCGAAATTGGAAACGGAACTAACTTCCAACCATTTTTCCTGTGCTTTTGAGTAAACTTCAAAGTCATACGTTAATGCGGATGTAAAACTGATGTCACCTCCGCACAAACGGACAATCCGGTAAGGAAGTTCCAGTTTAATCAGTAGGCTTTCAACGTGTTTGACCATGCCTTCTAAAGCTTCATAGGAAAGTTCCGGACGTGTAATCTGTACGATTTCTACTTTGTCGAATTGATGCAGACGGTTCAGGCCCCGTACATCTTTGCCGTAGGAGCCGGCTTCTCTCCGGAAACAGGCTGAATAAGCAGTGTTTTTAATAGGGAGTTGGTCACCATCTACAATAGTATCCCGGTATATGTTGGTTACCGGAACTTCTGCCGTCGGAATAAGATAAAGATTGTCTTCCTGGATGTAATACATCTGTCCGTCTTTATCCGGGAGCTGTCCGGTTCCATAACCTGAGTCTGCATTTACCATCAACGGGGGTTGTACTTCCTGATAGCCTGCTTTTATATTTTCTTCCAGGAAGAAATTAATCAAAGCCCGTTGCAATTTTGCGCCAAGGCCTTTATATAGCGGGAATCCGGCTCCTGTAATTTTTACGCCTGTTTCGAAATCAATCAGGTTGTATTTTTTGGTTAGCTCCCAATGCGGTATGTCGTTTTCGTGTTTTTGGGGAATGTTGTCGACAATCTTTATAATTTCGTTATCAGCTTCTGATTTACCTTGAGGAACTGATATATGTGGCATATTCGGTAAACGGAGCAGGAGATTGTTCAGCTCAGTGCTTACTTCGTTGCCTTGACTGTTCAGTTCGGCAATGGAGGTTTTCAATTCTGTTGTTTCCTGACGTTTTTTTTCTGCTTCTTCTTTTTGACCGGAGTGCATCAATTGACCAATCTGTTTAGCTATGCTGTTCATTTTAGCTTGTCTGGTCTCTGTTTCTTGCTGAAGCGATTTGCGCTGATTGTCGAGTGCTATGATTTTTTCAACGATTTCCCGGGCGTCCACATTTTTTACTGCCAGACGCTCAATGACCGTTTCCTTATTTTCCTGGATAAATTTCAGATTCAACATAACGATTAATTTTGATGTCCAAAAATACAAAAAACTCCTGTATTCGTGCAGAATACAGGAGTTTGATATTTCATTTCTTTTCAGTTTATTCTGCAACAGCTTCCACTGAAACGAACGATTTGTTATTCTTTTTCTTGCGGAAAACAACGATACCGTCTATCAGTGCAAATAAAGTATGGTCTTTACCCATACCTACATTTTCACCCGGATTGTGTACAGTACCTCTCTGACGAACCAGAATATTACCGGCTTTCGCAAATTGTCCACCCCAGATTTTTACTCCTAATCGTTTGCTTTCTGATTCACGGCCGTTCTTAGAACTACCGACTCCTTTCTTATGTGCCATATTGTATAATAATTTAAGAAGTTACAATAAAATAAAATTAGTCAGCATGCTTTAAGCATTAATAGATTCAATCTGAATCTGAGTCAGATATTGACGGTGGCCGTTCTTTCTTTCAAAAGTTTTTCTTCTTCTTTTCTTGAAGATAATTACTTTATCCCCTTTCAGATGACTGAGTACTTTTGCGGTAACTTTAGCTCCTTCTACTTTAGGTGTACCGATTTTAACCTGACCTTCACTGTCCACTAAAAGAACGTTGTCGAATTCAACCTGTGCACCTTCTTCGGCTGCCAGTCTGTGAACATAAACCTTACGGTCTTTTTCTACTTTAAATTGCTGTCCTGCAATTTCAACAATAGCGTACATTTGTTTTATTGTTTTTATTGTTAATACCATGGGGTGGGTGTTATCCGCTTATTGTACCCCTAAGGAAAATTTGCGGTGCAAAGGTAAGGTTTATTTTTTGTGTTGCAAAAGAATTTCTTTCTTTTTCCAATAATTTGGTTATTGGATATATTTTACTAAGACAAATTTTTAGTTTTTGTTTAAGGGACTTTGTCCCGAATGGCTGTTCTGACAGCCTTTGATAAAGCACTTTGCAAGGATTTATTAAAATTTACAATTTTCAAACTTTCAACTAAAGAAATTTGGTTACTATAAAATGGGATATAGGCTTTGATAATTTTATGAACTTCATTAGAAATCTTGTTCAGAGTGAATATCGTGCGATTTTATCAGCAGAACGTTTACTGTAAATTATTTTTCTAAATTTGCAGAACCAATAAAGTATTGCATCATGAAATATATAGCAAAATTTATCATGTGGTTGGGAGGATGGAAGTTCAGGGGAGAACTGCCCCAAGAGAAAAAGGCGGTGATTATATCGGTGCCGCATACTTCCAATTGGGATTTCGTATGGGGAGAACTGGCTTTTTTGAGCCAGGGAATACCAGCTTTTATATTGATGAAAAAAGAGTTTTTCTTTTTTCCGTTGGGAGCCATTTTAAGGGCGTTGCGTGTGATTCCTGTAGACCGGGGTAATAAGGACAGTCAATTGGTGGAGCAGATGGTGACCGAATTTGATAAACGGGATTCCATGTATCTTTGCATTACCCCGGAGGGGAGCCGGAAAAAAAGGAAAAAGTGGAAGAAAGGTTTTTTGGTTATCGCTTATGCTGCTAATGTTCCTGTGTATTTGGGACGTATTGACTATAAAGGGAAATATTGTGAGGTGGGACCTTTATTTTGTCCTACCGGAGACGTGGAGGCTGATTTGGCATATATCATGAATACTTATCACGATGCGAATCCGAAATATCCGGAGAATTTTTCATACGGTAATTAAAATCATTAGTTAGCCGGTGCATTTGTGTATGTAGTTTTGCTTGTTTCTAAAGCTGTAACAAGATGATGAATAAACTGGTTTATTGGGGAAAGGGACTTTTCATGTGTTTCTGGTTTGCCGGATGTGTACATTCCAAGGAAGCGAAAATTATTAATCAGAAAGCCTTTTTGTTGCCGGTTATTGAAGAAAAGCAGTTGGAGAGGCTGGCTGATACGGAGACGGAAAAACGGATGAGAAATCAGAGGTTGGTGGACATACAGGAAATCGACTCAACAATTCAGGTCTATCTTGTGTATGCAACGACGGCTAATTTTGTAGGAAAGGTTTTGTATTCGGATATCCGTAAGGCTTTTATGTTGCCGGAAACGGCAAGGCGTTTGGCGGATGCTCAAAGGCGTTTGAAAATGTTGAGGCCGGAACTTAGTTTAATGGTCTATGATGCTGCCCGCCCAATGGATGTTCAGAAAGAGATGTGGGACAAGGTGCGGGGAACAGACAAACGGGTATATGTCAGTAACCCGGCCAACGGAGGTGGATTACATAATTATGGAGCTGCGGTGGACCTTACATTGGTGGATGCGACGGGACTGCCTTTACCTATGGGAAGTCCTTTTGATTATTTTGGTGATGAGGCCCGTCCGGATCGGGAAGAGGAATTGATAAAACAAGGGAAAATGATTTTATTGCATTTACATAACCGTCGCTTATTACGTAAAGTTATGACGGATGCCGGATTTAAAATATTGCCCAGCGAATGGTGGCATTTTAATCTGGTTTCCAGAGAGGAGGCAAAGAATACGCTTAAAAGGATAGAGCTTAAAAACGGGGAATAAATGTTTGCGGGTGAGATTACATCATGTATTTGTCAATGAAAATGAACTGCAAACCGGGGGAAGAGGCTGAATTTGTCCGGATTATGCCGGGGCGCAGTGTGATTGTGGATTGAAAATCTAAATTATGAAGCTTGCTTTAATTCAATCAGAGTTAGTCTGGGGGAATGTGACGGAAAATTTACGCCGGTTTGATGAGAAAATGGAATATTGCCGGGGATGTGATATTATTTTGCTGCCTGAGATGTTTACTTCCGGGTGTATGATGGTGAAAAAATCCCGGGAAGTTGCTGTGGCAGAAAAGAAAACGGTTGCTTGCCGGTTTGATGATGTACGGCGGAAAATGTTGGAATGGGCGGGAAAATATACAGCCGTTATTGTCGGTTCGACTGTTTATGAAGAGAAGAGCCGGTATTACAATCGTTTGATTATCGCGTTTCCGGATGGCAGGTGTGAATATTACGACAAACGGCATTGTTTCCGGATGGGGGGAGAGAATGAACATTTTTCTCCCGGTAACCGGCAGGTTGTGTTTGAGTTTCGGGGAGTAAAGATTGCTACTTTTATTTGTTATGATTTGCGTTTTCCTGTATGGAGCAGGAATACGGAAGGGTATGACCTGGCTGTATATGTGGCGAATTGGCCGGAGACCCGGCGGGAGGTGTGGAGTATTTTGTTGAAATCCAGGGCTATAGAGAATCAGGCTTTTGTAGCCGGAGTAAATTGTGTTGGGGTGGATAACAACGGAATTCGTTATGCCGGAGATTCCATGGTGGTGGATGCACGCGGAAATATATTGGGCAAAAGTAATGAATTTCAGGAAGAGGTCCTTGTCGTGGATTGTGATATTACAGCTTTGCATGAGTTCCGGCGTAGGTTCTCTGTGTTGGATGACCGGGATTTTTTTCAGATACAATAGGTGATTCATTTAGTTGTATCAGGAGGTAGGAAATTTGTCAAAATGGATTCTGACATTTTGATGCACTTTCTTCTTTTCGTATTCATATTTGCAGATTAATTCTGTTAATTTTTATATTTTTGCAGATGTTTGCTGGTTGTGAAATAATCAAATTGTTTACGTATATGAAATATTTATTACTTACGTTTATAGGAGTGGCTATGATGTTGAACTCTGGAGCACAGGAAAAAGTACTGACAATGGAGGATGCAGTACTCGGTTACCATCTTTATCCTAAGAATTTGTATATTCAGTGGCAGGGGGAGAAGAATGTGCTTACTTATGCAAAGGGGCCGGAGCTGATAGGAGAAAATGCAGACGACGGAGAGAAAAAAGTAATTATGACAGTGGATGAATTGAATCGTATTTTGGGGTCCGATTTGAAAGGATGGCCTCAATATACTTGGAAAGATGGAAAAACACTGGTCATCATGCGTCAGGGAAAACTGACTGAAATAGATGTGGATAAAAAAGTGTTGCTAAATAGTTTTGTTCTGGCCCAAGGAGCTCAGAATGTGGTTTCCAACGGAAAAGAGTTGGTGGCCTATACGAAAGGCAATAATTTATTTTATGTGGATGCCAATGGCAATGAATTTGCTGTGACTGATGACAAGGACCTGAATATCGTGAATGGTCAGTCCGTGAGCCGGAATGAATTTGGTATTCATGGCGGAATTTTCTGGTCTCCGGATGGAAAAAAGTTGGCTTTTTACCGGAAGGATGAGAGTCTGGTTGGTACTTTCCCTTTGTTGGATATAAATACCCGGACGGGGTCTTTGCGGGAGATTAAGTATCCGATGACGGGCATGAAGTCTGAGCAAATCAGTTTGGGAGTATATCATGTTGCGTCGGGAAAGACTGTATTTCTTGATGTGGATGATTTCGGACGGGAGCAGTATCTGACCAATATAGCCTGGGGACCGGCTTCAGATTATATTTATGTGCAAGTGCTTGACCGTGCTCAAAAACACATGCATCTGAATCAGTATGAAGCCAGGACGGGAAAGTTTGTAAAAACTTTGTTGAAAGAGCAGAATGATAAATATGTTGAGCCGTTGACTCCAATCGTGTTTTTAAAAAATGAGCCTTCAAAGTTTATTTACCGGACAAATAACCGGGACGGTTATTTTAATCTGTATCTGGTAGATGCAAATTCGGGCAAAGTATTGAAAAGAATAACTGACGTGGAAGCTGATGTGGAAATGTTGGGACAGGACGGAAAGGCTGTTTATTATACTTCGGCAGAAGTGAGTCCTGTTGATAATCATTTGTTTAAAGTAGAACTGAAATCCGGAAAAAAGACACGTCTGACACAGGCTGAAGGATGGCACAAAGTGACAATGAGCAATGATATGAAATATTTTGTGGATAACTACAGTAGCCTGAATGTCCCGCGTGTGATTCATTTGATGCGGAATGATGGCAACCGGGTGAAAGAATTACTGAAAGCTGAAAATCCGACGAAAGACTATAATTTCGGGGAAATTACTATGGGAACGGTGAAAACGGCTGACGGTAAATTCGATAATTACTATCGGCTGATAAAGCCGATGAATTTCGATTCTTCCAGGAAATACCCTGTTATTGTTTATGTATATGGAGGGCCGCATTCGCAGATGGTGAAAAATACATGGCAGGGAGAATTGCGGCGTTGGGAAATGTATATGGCTCAGCATGGGTATGTTGTATTTGTGATGGACAACCGTGGAACTTCGAACCGTGGAGCTGAATTTGAAAAAGCTATTCATGGCCAGTGTGGTCAGGCTGAAATGGCCGACCAGATGGAAGGCATCCGGTTTCTGAAATCGTTACCCTATGTGGATGCCGACCGGATAGGTGTGCATGGCTGGAGTTATGGCGGGTTTATGACTATTTCACTGATAACGAATCATCCGGAGGTATTTAAAGTGGCTGTAGCCGGAGGGCCGGTAATTGATTGGAAATGGTATGAAGTTATGTACGGCGAACGTTATATGGATTCTCCCAATACCAATGCCGCAGGTTATGAGAAAACCAGCCTTATTCGCAAAGCAAAAGATTTGAAAGGGAAATTGTTGATTTGTCAGGGAGCAATAGATAATGTGGTCGTGTGGGAACATAGCCTGAGTTTTATCCGGGAATGTATTAAAAATAATGTACAGGTTGATTATTTTCCTTATCCGTGTGCGGAACATAATGTATTCGGGAAGGACCGGATTCATTTGATGCAGAAAGTAACGGATTATTTTGAAGATTATCTGAAATAGTTTTAAAATGGACGGGGTGAATGCCCCGTCCTCATGTGTCAGGGTATGCGTATTGATATATTGAGTGTTGTACCTGAATTGTTGGTGAGTCCTTTGAATCATTCAATTATCAGGCGTGCACAGGATAAAGGAATCGTGGAGATTCATATTCATAATATCCGGGATTGGTCTAAAGATAAATTCCGGAAAGTGGATGATTATCCTTTCGGGGGAGAGGCCGGATTGGTGATGATGATACAGCCGGTGTTTGATTGTATCCGAGAGTTGACAGCCCAACGGCATTATGATGAGGTTATATATACTGCACCTGATGCACCTGTTTTTAACCAGAAAATGGCCAATGAATTATCATTGAAAGAAAATATTATGATTTTGTGCGGTCATTATAAAGGGATTGACCAGCGTATCCGGGATTATTTGGTTACCCGTGAAATTTCCGTCGGGGATTATGTTTTGACTGGCGGAGAGTTGCCGGCGTGTATTATGACAGATGCTATCGTGCGTTTGATTCCGGGAGCTATGAATGACGAGACTTCGGCTTTGAGTGACTCTTTTCAGGATAATTTGCTGGCTCCTCCGGTTTATACCCGTCCTGCTGAATTTAATGGCTGGAAAGTTCCTGATATTCTCCTTTCAGGCAATCATGCGAAGATCCGCGAATGGCAGGAAAAGATTGCTTATGAACGGACAAAGGCTTTACGGCCTGATTTGTTGGAAGAATAATTTAAGTGGGATATAGATAGTTAAAACGGTAGCTGTGATTGGCTTATGAATTTTTTTTCTCTGCTGTTGCGTCAGGAAACGGAGTTTGGGTAATTAAGCTGTATGTTTTGAGTAATTGTTGTGTGGTTGATATTTGATAATTCCGGATATTAAAAATTCCGAAAGGGGATATTTTTATATTATTTTTCCGGCAGTACAGGGTTGTATTGACGATGATTTGAAAATGTGCGAACAATTGGAAGAAGAGAGGGGTATATAATATTTTTTCTGTTTTTCTGGAAGATTTTAAAGTTAACTTCAATATATAAGTGAAAATCAATATCTGTGCTTGTCCGTTGTTTGAGTTGCCGGAGTATTTTACGGACCAGAAGTTTAAAAAACAATCGGGTATTTCCCGGGTAGTACTGTTTTGGTGATGGAATATAAAATCAATACTTTTCATGATTATATAATATTCATCTGAAGTATATTTTGTGCCATTGTTTATTAGATTCATGGGCATTTTATATAGAAAGGTTGCAATTTTGTTTGTTTTATTGCTGAAAATAAATTTACCTGTTAGTAACCGTGTTAGGTAAATTAGTAAGCAACTGGGTATGAAAGTGGCGGTTCCACCTTTCCCGTTGCTTAACACCTTACAGGCTGTGGGCACATTAATGCTCCACACGGGGTATGGAACCGCCGTATGGAACGCAGGTATCAGATAATACCTGCGCGGGTTGGCAGTTTCCTGCCTGTAAGGAATGTTAAGCGTTGCAAATATATGACTTTTCGGATATAAATAAAGTAGAATTGTTCATTATGTTATATGATATTCTGTGTTTTTGTAAAACAAGTGATTAAGTAATAAAAAAATTAAGTATGCTCCGGATAAATATGGATGGCTTGTGTCAAGGGGATATAAACCGGCATGTTGTTTATGGTATTTAAAATCTTGTCAAAAGGAAACAAGTTTATATAATTAACATACTATATTTTTTTCCGGAATATCCACCGGAGTATCACAATGAATATTAAAAAAGAGGAGATAAAGAGCAGAAAATGTCCGTACCGGAGGTCAGAATGTTTATCGAGAATGCTGATTGCTCCGATGAAAAGTCCTACGAGCAGGATAGAATAAGCCAGCCGGGAGGTTACGTTGCGTAACATTTTCTGAATTTCAGTCATATCCGTAAATTGTAATTCGTGTTTGATTTCTCCTTGTTTTAATTTGTAAAGGATTTCACTGATGTCTCCCGGGGCTGTTTTTAAGAGAGTTGAATAACCTTTAAGAGTTTGGTAAAGTTCTGCTGCAAGTTTCCGGGGAGAGAATTGTGTCATAACCACCTCTTTGGCATAGGGTATGATTAATTTTGCAAAAGGGATGTCCGGGTCCAGTCTTTCGGCTACTTTTTGAATGGCAGCCAGTGCTTTGGCTAACATGAAAATGCCTGAAGGCAGACATAAATTGTATTTGGTAATGAGGTCCAGGCATTCCTGAATCATTTTGGCGTAATTGAATTTTTCAACAGGGAGTTGGGAATATCGTTTTATCATTTGTTGTAAATTGAAAATCAGATCATCCCGGTGGTCGAAAAATCGCTGGTCACATAATTGAATCATGGAATCGGCCAGACTTATCGGATCACGCCGTGCGAATCCGATAGAGAGATGAGCCAGAAAATTCATTTCACGCGGACGAAGAGCCCCGACCATGCCAAAATCAATGAAAGCAACCCGGTTTTCAGGTAAAATGAACAGATTCCCGGCATGAGGGTCTGCATGGAAAAAACCTTCTTTGAAAATCATTGTTAACAATGCTTCGGCACCATTTCGTGCTATTTGTTCAGGGTCCAGTCCGGCAGAACGTAATAATTCAGGATCATCAGGTGACATTCCGAAGATTCGTTCCATGATAATCATTTTATGAGTTGTATATTTCATGTTGACGCAGGGAATACAGATGTGCGGGTCGTCTTTGAATATTTCCCGGAACCGGAGCAGATTGGTGGCTTCATTGTAATAATTCAGTTCTTTGAAAATACTTTCTCCGAATTCATCGACAACTCCGATAATATTGATAGCTTCCATTTCCTGATACTCCCGGGCCAGGCGTTTGGCTACGTAACGCATCAGATAGAGGTCTAATTTGATTTTTTGGTCGATGTTTGGTCGCCGGATTTTAATGACTACTTCCTGTCCGTCTTTTAAACGTCCGGTATATACTTGTCCGATAGAAGCTGAGGCGATGCAATGTGGATTGAATTCGGAAAATACATCTTTGATTTGCGCCCCCAATTCATCTTCAATCAGACGGACAGCCAGATGATCATCGAAGGGCAGAGCATTGGTCTGTAATTTTTTCAGTTCTTTGCGGAATCTCTCAGAGAGAATGTCGGGACGGTCGGCCAGGATTTGTCCGAATTTCACATATGTAGGACCAAGGTCTTCAATGGTTAGCCTGAGCCGTTCCTGTGTGGTATAAACCGGTTTATGCCGTCGGATTTTTCGTTTCCGGATGTGGCGTCCGAAAATAGAACGGTTGACTATTTCACGAAAACCGTGTTTTGTGATGATTCCCAGAATTTGAATGGTGCGGGTGATTTTCAGGTATCCGACATATAAATCAGTTATTCTCATTCTTTGTCTGTTTTAGGGATTGAATTATCCGGCAAACCGGCTTCTTCCAGTAATGTGTTTAATTTTTCGACGGCGATGGTTAGTTCGTCAAGTGTTTTGTTCAATTTTTTATCCCGTTTGGGAATAAATAATTGTTGAAGGAGCAGCGTTCCGTTCAGACCTTCCATTATTCCTGCGAGCTGGTTGCTAAGCTGGCGGGCCGATTTGGGATCCCGGTGCATTTTATGCTCAATGATTCCGGAAACTTTTTCAATGAAAGTTTCCCGGTCGCTGAGCGAAGCGGTAATGGAAGCTCTCAGTAAAAGAAATAAAAGGTCTTTGGCCATAATTTCAGATTTAGGTATGGTCTGTTTAACGGAAAGTAAGTTTGTCAGGTTGCTGAGAAGCAGTTATATTCCCTGAAAAAAATGGTCCCGGCATTTAATCAGTTTAAATGTTTTTTACTGCTGTAGGAATTTGTAAATTTGCGGCTTTAGTGAAAATAGTGTTTTATATGGAATGGATGTATAATTTGTTTTTCGGAGGGGGAATCGGGCATTCAATATTGTTGGTGGCCACGGTTATTTTTATGGGGATTTTATTAGGAAAAATAAAGATAGCCGGTATTTCTTTGGGAATCACTTGGATTCTTTTTGTGGGAATTTTTTTCAGTCATTTTAATATGCGGATGAATCCGGAAGCACTTCATTTTTTGAAAGAGTTTGGTTTAATTCTGTTTGTGTATTCCGTGGGATTGCAGGTGGGCCCCGGTTTCTTTTCTTCCTTTAAAAAGGGAGGAATGACTTTGAATATGCTGGCAGTATTGATTATTTTTTTAGGTATATTGACAACTTATGTTATTTATAAGTTGACCGGCTTGCCTATAACTACGATGGTTGGCATTTTATCCGGTGCCGTAACAAATACTCCGGGGTTAGGTGCTGCGCAGCAAGCTTTTTTTGATATTACGGGAAAAGAAGGTACAGATATTGCGATGGGTTATGCGGTAGCTTATCCTTTAGGTGTGATAGGTATTATTGTGGCTATTATATTGATTCGTCGTATATTCAGGATTTCTTTTGAGAAAGAGAATGAGATGCTTCAAAATGAACGGGAAGAAAAGGCAGTCCGTGCCACTCATGTTTCTGTTTTGGTAAAAAATCCGGCTTTATTTGGCAAGGAAGTGGCTGAGATAGCCGATTTGATTGACAGAAAATTTGTTATATCCAGGGTTTTGCATGAGAATTCGGGAATTGAGATTGCTTATTCGCGTACACATCTGGAGCAAGGAGATAAATTGTTTATTATTGCTGCGAAGCAAGATATCGGTCCGATAATCGCTTTTATTGGCGAACGTTTGGATATGCATCGTGCGGATTGGGAGCAACTGGATGCCAATCTGATTTCCAGGCGTATCGTAATTACCCGGTCTGAAATCAATGGTAAAGCTTTGGCTGATTTACATCTAAGGGGTGGGTTCGGAGTAAATGTGACCCGGGTGAATCGTTCCGGGTTGGATTTGGTGGCCAGTCCGGGACTGGAATTGCAGATTGGAGACCGGATTACTGTAGTCGGTACAGACAAGAATGTCGGCAATGTGGAGAAGATTTTGGGAAATTCGTTACGTCGTTTGCGGGAGCCTAATCTGGTGCCTATCTTTTTAGGTATAGCTTTGGGTATTTTGCTGGGAAGTATTCCCTTTACTTTTCCGGGTATACCACAGCCTGTGAAATTAGGGCTGGCGGGAGGACCCTTGATTGTTGCTATTCTGATTAGTCGTTTCGGGCCGCATTACAAATTAGTGACATATACGACCATGAGTGCAAACCTGATGATGCGTGAAATCGGAATTTCCTTATTTTTAGCATGTGTCGGTCTGGATGCTGGGGCGGGGTTTGCGGATACTGTGATAAATGGTGGTTATGCCTGGATAGGGTATGGTTTTATCATCACTTTTTTACCGTTGATGATTGTTGGAATGATAGCCCGGGTAGTATATAAAATAAATTATTTCACTTTGATGGGATTAATTGCCGGGAGTACGACTGACCCGCCGGCATTGGCATATTCAAATAATATAGCCGGTAATGACATGCCTTCTGTCGGGTATGCAACAGTTTATCCTTTGACTATGTTTTTACGTGTATTGACAGCACAGCTTTTGGTATTGTTTTTAATGTAATTGGTTTATGGGTTTCGGTATTGCAGATTTGAGTATTGTTCCTGTGCGTCGTGAACAGTCGGAGAGAAGTGAGATGGTATCTCAGGTCCTTTTCGGGGAATTGTTTGAGGTATTGGAAGTGGCAGAGAAATGGGTATATATCCGTTTGGTTCATGATGGGTATGAGGGTTGGATTGACCGGAAAATGTTTTTGCCGGTATCCGATGAATATGCGGCAAATTATCGGGCAGAAGAACCTGTGCTGGCGACCGAAGTATTTAATATTGTAACCAAGGAGGGGGATTATGGAAATAAACTGATTGTTTCCGGTAGTGCTTTCCCTTTTTTCGATGTGGATACAAAAAAAATGCAAATAGGAGAAGACACCT
Organism: uncultured Odoribacter sp.; assembly: GCA_910578105.1. Classification (GTDB taxonomy): domain Bacteria; phylum Bacteroidota; class Bacteroidia; order Bacteroidales; family Marinifilaceae; genus Odoribacter. The sequence continues at coordinate 173,391 of CAJTPD010000001.1, forward strand.
ATACTTTGGTAAGCAAAATCAAGGAGGTGGGAATTGATAGTTTGAGGGATTTGATTATAGGTTATGCTTTGATGTATTATAATACTCCTTATCTGTGGGGAGGACGTACTCCGTATGGGATTGATTGTTCCGGTTTATCGCAGATTGTTTATAAGATGGCAGGCATCTTTCTGCCGAGGGATGCTTCGCAGCAAGTGGCCAACGGACAGGATTTTTCGTTTGTGGAGGAAGCATTGCCGGGTGATCTTGCCTTTTTTGGAGATGATTCAGGTGCTATAACCCATGTAGGAATTATTTGGGAACAGAATCGTATTATTCATGCTTCAGGGCGGGTCAGAGTGGATAAAATTGATCATCAGGGTATTTTTAATGAAGACTTGAAACGTTATACCCACAATCTGAAAGTGATAAAACGGATTATTGAAGAGGGGTGACAGACATCCGTTCGTCATAAGTTCCGGACTAAAGTTTCCCTTCTGTGCCGCAACAAAATAATAAATCCAGTATACTCAGGTTAGGGATAAACGGAAACCGGTCACTAAAAGTTTGGCGGTAGGGATGGACCGGAAAATCAGTATCGGGTTTTCGTTTGGCAGGTTTCGGATGAAAGGCATTCCGCAGGTCTGTGTAAACGGTTCCGTTTTCAGGGATATAGTCGTTTGTCATCTGAAGAGGACGTTTTATTCTCAGAAAGCCAAGTATGGTTTCCAGGATAGCGTTGTTTAAGTCAAGTAAATAGGTTTCTTTTTTTTCAAAAAAAGGCATAAGTTCATCTATATAATATTCATAATATGGTGAATTTTTGTATGCTGATTCTATACTCCGGAGATGTAATTTTTGCCAGGGAGTAGCATACATAATTTTCAAATCTTTTGTTAATGTTTTGCTGTTTGCTTTGACAACCGGAACTGTCAGAGAAATAGTTCCGTTAGCTGTCATGATTTCACAACGGTTCCGGTAACTTTGTTTTCCGAAATTTTCAAATTGTTCAATAATAATGTGCCGGGATTGTTTAATTGCCATAAAATAAGCAACCGGGGGAAAATAGGCAGTATTTAATAACAGGTTTTCCATTCAGTTATTGTTTCTTTTATGCTTACAAAAATAGAAAAAAATATTTTGTAGGTTAAAGATGTTAAAATGTCATTTGATTTATCACGAATGTATTACAGTAAATTTTTAAAACTGCAATCTTTGTGTGTCAAATTTTAAAATTGCAAATTTTTATTGTTAAAATTTTAATAAAAAATTGCAATTACTTAGATTAATTCCTATCTTTCGAATGCTGAACTGAATTAAACGCTATTTATGTTTTGTTTAAGAGTGAATTTAGTTAAAGAGGGAAAGGGGTAGATTTTCAACGCAATCAGAACTTTTGCCTTAACAAATTCGTAAAACGTTTAGAATGTTCCTGTGAAAAATGATTATTTGAATTTTTTAACAATCTTTTGATGATGTGTAAATGTGTGAATATGTATTAATTATAATAAAGGTGAGAATTGCATGTTTATCAGATGGATTTTAAGCAGGATGCAGCATAATATTAATGCTAATTGTGTTGTAAGATGAGATGGAATATAACTGTCAATGATCCTTTATTGGAACCTTTTCTTCCGGTTATCCGTCGCAGGCATGAGAAAAGCGTGTTGAAGGAACTGGAGTTTTCCGGTCGTAAAAGGATGTTGTCGGATTGTTTTAACAATCATTTGTATTTTGGTTTGCATTGTACAGAAGATGGCGGATGGATATTCCGGGAATGGGCTCCTAATGCAACTGCCATATATTTGGTCGGAGAATCCAATGAATGGCAAAAAAGAGAAGATTTCAGATTGCGGCCTGTTGGCAGTGGTGTATGGGAATTGAAGTTGCCGGCTGAATCGATGTGGCATGGTATGGATTATAAGTTATGGGTGGCATGGGAGGATGGTTGCGGAGAGAGAATACCGTCCTATGCCCGTCGGGTGGTGCAGGATGATTTATCCAAAATATTTACTGCTCAGGTATGGGCTCCCGAACAGCCTTATTTGTGGAAAAATGCGGTTTTGCCCCGGTGCAGCCATCCGTTGATTTATGAGGCGCATGTGGGAATGAGCATGGAAAACAGGAGGGTTACTACTTTTAATGAATTCCGGGTTTATGTGTTGCCCAGAATAGTCGACCTGGGATACAATATGATTCAGTTGATGGGGATACAGGAACATCCTTATTATGGTTCTTTTGGGTATCAGGTATCTAATTTTTATGCTGTAAGTTCCCGGTTCGGAACTCCTGATGAGCTGAAACGGCTGATTGACGAGGCTCATGGCTTCGGAATAGGGGTGATTATGGATTTAGTGCATTCTCATGCCGTGAAAAATGAAGCGGAAGGATTGAGTTGTTTTGCCGGAGACTATAGTCAATATTTTTATCGGGGAGAGCGCGGAACACATAAATTGTGGAATTCACGGTGTTTTGATTACGGGAAAAATGAGGTGGTCAGTTTTCTGTTATCGAATTGTAAGTTCTGGGCTGAAGAGTTTCATTTTGACGGATTTCGTTTTGACGGTATTACCAGTATGTTGTATTGGGACCATGGCTTAGGGCGTGATTTTACAGAATATAAGTTCTATTATGACGGCAATCAGGATGAGGATGCTATTACTTATCTGACTTTGGCTAATAAACTGATTCATGAAATAAATCCTGACATAATTACTATTGCTGAAGACATGAGCGGAATGCCTGGTCTGGCACAGCCTGCAAGTGAAGGGGGAATAGGGTTTGATTTTCGGATGAGCATGGGAGTGCCGGATTATTGGATTAAGCTGATTAAAGGCAAAAAAGATGAAGAATGGCATGTGGGGGATATGTTTTATGAATTGACCAATAAACGTGCGGAAGAGCATACCATCAGTTATGCGGAAAGTCATGACCAGGCAATGGTTGGCGATAAGACTATATTTTTCCGTTTGGTGGATAAGGATATTTACACCGGGATGAGTGTGTTTGACCATAAACTGGTGATAGACCGTGGGATGGCTTTGCATAAAATGATCCGTTTATTGACGGTTGCTACGGCCGGTGACGGGTATCTGAATTTTATGGGAAATGAATTCGGGCATCCGGAATGGATTGATTTTCCGAGGGAAGGTAACAATTGGAGTTATGAACATGCCCGCCGGCAATGGAGCCTTGTAGACGATGCTAATCTGCGTTTCCGCTTTTTGAATGCTTTTGACAAAGCAATGATTGGGATTGTGAATAAAGCGGGCTTTTTTGAACCAATTCCGGAGCCTGTCGTAAGAGATAATGAACGTCAGATTCTGGTGTTCCGGAGAGGGAAATACTTGTTTGTGTTTAATTTCAATCCGGAGAATTCTTATTCGGATTACAGGTTTGACGCGGAGGCTGGAAAATATGTTCCGGTTTTGAATACGGACAGTGAGTGTTTTGATGGTTTTAACCGGATTGATGACCGGCAGTCGCATTTTACGCTCTTCCGGGACGGACGGAATTTACTGAGTTTGTATATACCGGCGAGGACAGCTTTGGTATTGCAGTTGCAGTAGGATATTTTGTTCGGGAAAATGGATAGAAAAGTAAGTTAAAAGGTATAAAGTAAAATTTATTATGGCGTATTTGAAATTTAATAAGGATGAATTGGTGAATCTGGAATATTCACTGAAACGTGAAGTATTGGCAACAAACCGGGCGGGAGGTTATATGTCCTCTACGATTATTTGTTGTAATACCCGTAAATACCATGGTTTACTGATTGTACCTATTGATGAGTTCGGGGGTGAAAATCATGTGCTATTGTCGGGTTTGGATGAGACTGTGGTTCAGCATGGTCAGGCCTTTAATTTGGGGATTCATAAATATCCGGGCAATTATGAACCCAGAGGTCACAAATATATTATTGATTTTGAATATGAACCGGTATATACCCTGACCTATCGGGTAGGCGGGGTGATTTTACGCAAAGAGATTGTATTGGTACATAATGAAGATCAGGTGCTTATCCGTTATACTTTACTGGATGCCCATTCGGATACTACTTTGCGGTTGAAACCGTTTTTGGCATACCGGAATATTCATTCTTTATCTAAAGCGAATATGGTGGCCAATACGAAATATCAGGAGGTGGAAAATGGCATCTGTTCCAAATTATACAATGGCTTTCCGGCTTTAAATATGCAGATTAGCAAGAAAAATGAATTTGTGGCGACGCCGGATTGGTATTATAATGTAGAGTATATGGAGGAACGGAACCGGGGTTATGATTTCCGGGAGGATTTATTTGTTCCGGGATATTTTGAATTTCCGATAAAGAAAGGGGAGAGTATTATTTTTTCTGCGTCAGTGGAACCGGTAGCGACAACCCGTTTAAAAATGAAATTTCAGAAGCTGGTGGAAACACGTGCTCCGCGTGACAGTTTTGAAAACTGTCTGAAATATTCGGCTTCTCAATTTATAGTCCGGAGAAAAAAAGATACGGAAGTGGTTGCCGGATATCCCTGGTTCGGCCGGTGGGGGCGTGACACTTTTATTGCTTTGCCGGGTATAACCTTATCTGCTTCAAATGACACCAAAACCTGTAAAGATGTATTGGATACCATGATCCGTGAATTGCATAACGGTTTATTTCCCAATATCGGAAAAGAGCAGAATGCTTCGTATAATTCGGTGGATGCCCCGATGTGGTTTTTTAAGGCTGTGCAGGAATATGGGGATGCAGTTAAAGATGATATTGCCGTATGGAAAAGCTATGGTACTAAAATGAAAGCCGTTTTAAAAGCTTATCGGGATGGTATCAATGAATATGTAAAGATGGCGGATAACTACTTAATCTGGGCAGATGAACCAGGTAAGGCATTGACTTGGATGGATGCCATTGTCGGCGGGATACCGGTAACTCCCCGGGGAGGCTATCAGGTGGAAATCAATGCTTTGTGGTATAATGCCATTTGTTATGTTTTGAAATTAGCCCGGAATGCCGGAGATACTAAGTTTATAGAGGAATGGGAGGGTATGCCTGAAAAAGTGAGAGAGAGTTTCGTACACGTATTTTGGATTAAGGAAAAAGGGTATCTGGCGGATTTTGTGAATGGGGGAGGACAAAATGTGTATGTCCGTCCCAATCAGGTGATTGCCTGTTCTTTGGAATATAGTCCCCTTACAGACGAAATGAAGCGTGGAGTGTTGAATGTTGTTGAAAATGAATTGCTTACTCCCAAAGGCTTGCGTACATTGGCCCCAAAAAATGTTCATTATGAGGGGACTTATGAGGGCGATCAGGCTACCCGCGACCATGCTTATCATCAGGGTACTGTGTGGCCTTGGTTAATAGGGCCTTATATTGAAGCAAATTTCCGTTTGTATGGTAAAAAATTTGTGAAAACTGCAAAAGAAATTCTGGCCGGTTTTGAAGAAGATATGACAGTATATGGTGTTTGTTCGGTGAGTGAAGTTTATGACGGAAATCCTCCTTACACCCCCAATGGCTGTATTTCCCAGGCATGGAGTGTCGGTGAGATTTTGCGGAGCGGAGCATTGATCAGAAAGTATGAGAAGGCGAAGAAATGATAGATGACTATATTTTCCCGGTTGATTACCGGAAAGTTTGTTTGAAGATGTTGTAGGAAAAAGATTGATTTATTATATTATGAAAACGAAAGTATTAATGTTTGGCTGGGAGTTTCCTCCTCACATCGCCGGGGGACTGGGAACTGCTTGTTTAGGGTTAACAAGAGGATTAGCCAAACAAGGAGTTGAAGTATTGTTCGTGATGCCGAAGGCCAGTGGGGATGAAGACCAGAGTGCTGCAAAGATTATTAATGCCAGTGATGTGGAATCCCTGTTCGAATATCACCAGATAGAAGAGTATTGGAAGAATATTAATTTCATGCAGGTTGGTTCCAACCTGATGCCTTATATGGACCCTGAAAGGTTTTCTTATGAAGTGAATAAAAGTATTCGTGGAGCTGGGAATGAAAAACGGATTGGTTTTAAAAATAAGTATGAGTTTTCCGGGAAGTATGGAGCCAACCTGATGGAAGAAGTGGCCCGTTATGCTCTGGTGGCGGCAACAATAGCTACTCAGCAGCAGTTTGATGTGATTCATGCTCATGACTGGTTGACTTATGCTGCCGGTATTGCTGCCAAAAGAGTATCCGGTAAACCGTTGGTGGTTCATGTTCATGCCACTGAGTTTGACCGGAGTGGTGAAAATGTGAATCAGATTGTATATAATCTGGAACGTCAGGGAATGCTGGAGGCTGATCGTGTGATTACCGTTAGCAATCTGACGCGTGATATTGTAATCAATCGTTACCACATCAATCCGGATAAAGTTTTTACAGTTCATAATGCCGTGGATTTTCAGTCCTATAAGGATATGGAAGTCAATAGAGGAATTAAGGAAAAAGTAGTTACTTTTCTGGGACGTATTACTTACCAGAAAGGGCCGGAATATTTTATTGAAGCTGCCAATAAAGTACTGAAACGTTATCCGAATGTACGTTTCGTCATGGCAGGGAGTGGGGATATGATGAATCGTTCTATCCGTCGTGTGGCAAAACTAAAGATAGCGACTAAATTTCATTTTACCGGTTTCTTACGGGGACAGGATGTGCAGAAAATGTTTGCTTATAGTGATGTTTATGTAATGCCTTCTGTTTCTGAACCTTTTGGAATTTCGCCTTTGGAGGCAATGCGTTCGGGGGTACCTACCATTATTTCCAAACAATCGGGTGTGGCTGAGGTTTTAAAACATGCCATTAAGGTTGATTTCTGGGATGTGGATGCAATGGCTGATGCAATTTATGGTCTTTTGGCATATCCTGGTTTAGCGGAATTTGCTGCAAAATACGGTTTAAATGAGGTCAATACACTTAAATGGGAAAATGCGGCATTTAAACTAAAACAGATTTATGAAGAAGTGAAAAGGAGATAGGATGAGGTATTCCGACGTATTTAGTCATATAAAAAACGAAATAATTATAAATAAATATAACACCATGGATAAAAAGACTTTATGTTTGTATTTTCAGGTACACCAGCCGATACGTTTAAGAAAATACCATTTTTTCGATATCGGGAAAAACAGGGATTATTATGATGATTTTGCCAACCGGACGATAACCCGCAAGGTGGCAGAACGGTGTTATCTTCCTGCTAACCGGATGATGCTGGATTTGATTAAAAAATATGGCAAGAATTTTAAAGTGAGTTTTTCGATTACCGGTTTGGCCATTGAACAATTCCAGATGTATGCGCCTGAGGTGATTGATAGTTTCAAGGAATTGGCGGCAACCGGAAGTGTGGAATTTTTGGCGGAAACCTATTCTCATTCTTTGGCTTGTTTGATGGATGAGAAAGAATTTAGACAACAGGTGAAACGCCATACTGCTTTGATGAAAAGTTTGTTTGGTGTGAAACCGGTGACTTTCCGGAATACTGAATTGATTTATTCTGATGAAATCGGGGAAATGGTTTCCGATATGGGGTATACCACCATGCTGACCGAAGGGGCCCGTCATATTCTGGGATGGAAAAGTCCGAATTATGTTTATACCAATTCTGTCAATCCGAAGTTGAAGTTATTGTTAAAAAATTTCCGGTTGAGCGATGATATTGCTTTTCGTTTTTCTGACCGGGATTGGGACCAGTGGCCTTTGACTGCCGATAAATTTGCCGGGTGGTTGAATAATGCTGACGGTGAGATTGTCAATTTATTCATGGATTATGAAACTTTGGGAGAACATCAGGGTGCTGACACCGGTATTTTTGATTTTTTTTCTTCTCTTCCGGAGCAGGTTTTTAAATTTTCTGATTTTGAATTTTTGACACCGTGCGAAGCTGCTGTCAAACATCAGCCGATAGCTCCTTTACATGTTCCTTATCCTATTTCATGGGCGGATGAAGAACGCGATTTGACAGCATGGCTGGGCAATGAATTGCAGAATGAGGCGTTTGAGGAGTTATATAAAACCGGAAATAAGGTATATAATCTCAAAGATGAGGCTTTGCTGCGTGATTTTGACCGTTTACAGGCCAGTGATCATTTTTATTATATGTGTACTAAATTATTTTCGGATGGTGCTATTCACCAGTATTTCACTCCTTATGACACTCCTTATGAAGCGTTCATTAATTATATGAATGTGTTGAGTGATTTTATATTGAGGGTTGAACATGCTGTGACAAAAACACAAAATAAGGTTGAAAAAGCGAAGATGAAAGCTTTATCTACTGTTGAGAAAAAAACAGAGACTCTCGCAGTGACAGGAAAAAAAAGAAAGTAATTGTGAAGCATTGTTGTAAAATCGGACTATAATAAAATATTCAGGAGTATTAACAAATGTTATGTATTCCTGAATCTTGTTTTTTAAACTTTGATAATCCGGTGTTTACATAAAAACATTATTTTTGCAATCTCAAAAAATAACACGCTAAATTAAAATATGGATAATAATAAATTGAAGAATCCTGCTTATTTGTTCGAAGTAAGTTGGGAAGTTTGTAATAAAGTAGGGGGAATTCATACGGTAATTTCCACTAAGGCCCTGAATATGGTGAAAGAGTATAGCAACAGTCACATTCTTATCGGACCGGATGTATGGCGTTATACGGAACAGAATCCTGAATTTATTGATGACCAGCGTTTATTCCGTTCCTGGCGGCAAAGAGCAGCGCAGGAAGGTTTGCGTATAAAAGTGGGGCGTTGGAATGTTGCAGGCGAACCTATTGTTATTTTAGTTGATTTCAGTACTTTCATTACGCAGAAGGATGAAATTTTTGCTTCATTCTGGGAAAAATATAAACTGGATTCTATCAGTGGCCAATGGGATTATATCGAACCAGCTTTATTTGGTTATGCTGCCGGGAAAGTGATTGAAAGTTTTGTCCGTTTTAATTCTTCTTTGCGTCAGAGAATTATTGCTCAGTTCCATGAATGGATGACGGGTGCCGGCCTGTTGTATTTGAAGAGTGCTATGCCGCAGGTGGGATGTGTATTTACAACCCATGCTACGGTTTTGGGGCGGTGTGTTGCCGGAAATAGTTTGCCGTTGTATAACGAGATGAAAAATTATGTACCTGAAGAATTGGCACGTCGTTTTAATGTGATTTCTAAGCAGTCTTTGGAAAAGGCTGCTGCTCATCAGGCAGATTGTTTTACAACTGTAAGTGATATTACCGCAGCAGAATGTGTTCATTTTTTGGGTAAAAAAGTAGATATTGTTACACCTAATGGTTTCGAAAATGTATTTACGCCAAAAGCAGAAGAATGGGGAAAAAAACGAAAAGCGGGGCGTGAGAAATTCTTGCAGATAGCCCGTGCTTTGTTGGGGTGTCCGGTGGGGGACGAAGCTCTTTTGGTTGGAATCAGCGGACGTTATGAATTTAAAAATAAAGGTATTGATGTGTTTATTGATGCCATGGGAGAACTGAATCGTGGGAATAATCTGAATAAAGAAGTTTTGGCCTTTATTTTGGTTCCTGCCGGACATGTCGGACCGAATAAAGAATTATTACATAACCTGAATGTTCCGGAACAATTTGTTGGCAGTGGCACATCCTATCTGACCCATTATTTGACGGACGAGACTAATGATCCTGTTATGAACCGGATTAAAGCTTTGAAATTGCGTAATTCGGAAGATGATAAGGTGAAAATTTTCTTTGTGCCTAGTTATCTCAATGGAGATGACGGTGTTTTCAATATGCCGTATTACGATTTGTTAGTAGGGATGGATTTAACCGTATTTCCGTCTTATTATGAACCTTGGGGATATACGCCGTTAGAAAGTCTGGCTTTTAAGGTGCCTACTTTAACTACGACGCTGGCGGGTTTTGGACTTTGGGTGAAAGAACATTATAATATGGAGCATCCGGGTATTGAGATTATTCACCGGGAAGATGGAGATACCAATAGTGTTGCAATGGCTATTGCAGAGTGGGTGAGGAATTATACTACGGAGGGAATTGCTGAAACGGACAGGGACAGGAATAATGCGAAAGATGTGTCGCGGATTGCTTTATGGGATAATCTGATTACCTATTATAAGCAAGCTTATGCCATGGCTTTGGATCGGGTGAATGAGCGTTTAAAGGAAATGCCTATGGGCGACCTTAATCAGAATTTGTCTTTTATCGAAAAGCAATTGACTGTGAATAATCCGAGTTGGGTCAGTGTTATGATTCATCGTTCTATTCCGGAAAAATTGCTGGCATTGGAAACTATATCTAAGAATCTCTGGTGGTGTTGGCATGATGAAGCCCGTGAACTTTTCCGGATGATTGATGTGGACAAATGGCGGGAATGTGGTCACAATCCGATTGTATTGCTGGATTCGATTTCGCTGAATCGTTATAAACAATTGGAGAATGATCCCGGCTTTGTGAAAAAGCTGGAGGAAGTGTATGAGCATTTTCAGGAATATATGGAGGGAAAGAAGCAAATGTCCGGAGACGGAGTTGCTTATTTCAGTATGGAATATGGTTTGCATACTTCATTAAAAATTTATTCCGGAGGATTGGGAATTCTGGCGGGTGATTATCTGAAAGAAGCCAGTGATAAGGGAACTAAGATTACTGCAGTGGGGTTATTGTACCGATATGGTTATTTTACCCAGAAGTTGTCTGCTACGGGGGAACAGGAAGCTGAGTATGAAGCTCAGGATTTTATGAAAATCGCAGTGACTCCCGTACGGGATGAAAACGGGAATTGGCAGACCGTCAGTCTGGTATTTCCGGGTCGTAATGTGTATGCCCGGATTTGGAGGGTAGATGTAGGACGTATTGAACTGTATTTATTGGATACTGATTTTGAAGATAATTTGCCGGAAGACCGGAGTATTACTCATCATTTGTATGGCGGAGACTGGGAAAACCGGTTGAAACAGGAGTTATTGTTGGGGTGTGGAGGTATTCAGGCATTACGTAAGTTGGGAATTGATGCAGCAACTTATCATTGTAATGAAGGACATGCGGCTTTTACGGGACTTGAACGGTTAAAAGAATATATCGCCGAACGGGGATTATCGTTTGCTGAAGCTGTGGAGGTGGTACGTTGTTCTTCTTTGTTTACTACACATACACCGGTTCCTGCAGGGCACGATGCTTTTTCGGAAAATATGTTGCGTACTTATATCTCACATTATGCAGACCGTTTGAAAATATCCTGGGAACAATTATTGGGATTAGGAAAAATCAATGTGACTGATCCGAATGAGAAATTTTCCATGAGTTTTCTGGCTGCCAATCTGGCTCAGGAAGTGAATGGGGTCAGTTGGTTACATGGTGAAGTAAGTAAAGACATTTTTAAAGGAATGTGGCCCGGATATATGCCTGAAGAGTTGCATATCAGCTATGTGACAAACGGAGTTCATTATCCTACCTGGACTGCTCCCGAATGGAAAAAGATAGAAGAAGATTTGTTTGGAAAAGATTTCCAAAATCATCATTACGATAAAAAATGTTTTGAAGAGATTTTTAAAGTACCGGATGCAGCGATTGCCGAAGTGAGGACTAAATTAAGAAAGCGGTTGATAGACCATATAAAACATCATTTGTTGACTGATGGTGTAGCTGCTTCCTATTTTACTCCGCGCCAGGTGTTACAGATTCAGGAAACCTTGCGGGATGATATACTGACAATTGGGTTTGCCCGTCGTTTTGCAACTTATAAACGGGCTCATTTGTTGTTCCGTAATCTGGAACGTTTGGATGAGATTGTAAATAATCCGGAGCACCCTGTACAATTCATTTTTGCAGGCAAAGCCCATCCTGCTGATAAAGCCGGACAGGATTTGATTAAACGGATTGTTGAAGTATCAAAATATCCGCAGTTTATAGGAAAAGTTATTTTCTTGCCTAATTATGATATGGATTTGGCGAAAAAATTGGTACAGGGTGTGGATATTTGGTTGAATACCCCGACCCGTCCTCAGGAAGCTTCGGGTACCAGTGGTGAGAAGGCTGCAATGAATGGTGTGATGCATTTCAGTGTGTTGGATGGCTGGTGGGTTGAAGGCTATCGTCCCGATGCAGGATGGATGCTGCCGATGAAACGTACCTTTGAAAATCAGGCTATGCAGGATGAACTTGATTCAGAAATGGTTTACAATATCATTGATGATGAAATTGCACCTCGTTTTTATGATAAAAATGCCGACGGTTTGTCTCCGAAATGGATCAAGACTATTAAGAATACGATTGCTTATGTAGCTTCCAATTTTACAACAAACCGGATGCTGGAGGATTATGAACGGCAATATTATATACCGATGGCACATCGTTACCGTAAAATGATTGCCGATGATTTTGCTATGGCAACGGAAATTACAGAATGGAAGAATAAGGTAACCCGGGAATGGAGTAGTGTTGAGTTGGTAGGATTGAATTTGCCGAATCGTTCTAAGCAGATTATTGCATTGGGGAAATCTTATTGTGGTGAAGTGAAACTGGAGCTTGGGGAACTGGATATGCGGGAAGTTGGTGTAGAACTTGTTGCTGCGGAGCAGAAAGACGGGAAATTGATTATTCGTGAAAAACATGATTTCACCCCTGTGTCTCAGGAAGGTAGTGTTGCTTTGTACCATATTGATGTCACGGCAGATGCTCCTGGCTTGCTGATGCTGGCTATACGTATTTATCCGAAGAGTGAGTTACTTCCGCATCGTCAGGATTTTGCTCTGGTGAAGTGGTTGTAATATTATATAGAGAAATGGGCTAAAAAAAGGAGTCAGAGTTACTGATTTTGCAGTGTGTTTTGTTTGCAAAAATAGATGAGTATTCATTAATCAGTACTCTGACTGATCTTGCTTGTCTGGCTGTCAGGACTGCCGGATGGTAAAAATTATCCCTATAGGAAATGTTATGACAGCAGAGTGGATTAATGTACATACACATCAGCCGGGCCAAGGAATTAGTGTAGCAGACCCCTGTTTAGGTGAAATAAAGTTTTCCGGAGAGGGATGCGTTTATTATTCTTTGGGGGTACATCCTTTGTATATTGACGGGGATGTTGAATGTAAATTGACGGCAATCCGGGAGGCTGCTGCCGGGAAAAAGATTGTGGCTGTCGGTGAAGCTGGGTTGGACCGTAATTCGCCGGTGGGGATGGAAGAGCAGATGGTATTGTTTCAGCGTCAGGCAGATATTGCAGCAACCAATGGTTTGCCTTTAATCATTCACGGTGTGCGTGCGATTCCTGAAATTATTACAGTTTATAATCGGTGCCGGATTCATCGGGGATGGATTATGCATGGTTTTAATAACCGAAAAGAAATTCTGGAAGATTTATTACGGCATGATTTTTGTATTTCGGCAGGTCGTGCGGTAATGGATGAAACATCTAATATTTATCGGTTATTGCCTGAAATACCTGCGGAGCGTTTGTTTTTGGAAACTGATAATTCCGGTTTTGCTATCGAAGAAATTTATCAGGTGGCGGCTGCAAGAAGAGGAGTATCAGTGGAGGAATTGCGACGTATCGTGAGGTCGAATTTTGAGCGTGTATTTCATAAATAGGCAGGTTGTTGACAGGAGCTATAAGGCTGTAAACTAAATTTTAAAGGTATATTGAACAAAGAATATGAGCGAATGGTTGAGTAGGACAGCATTATTATTGGGAGAAGAACGGTTGGAAAAGTTGCGGGATTCACATGTTTTGGTTGCCGGTTTAGGCGGGGTCGGGGCTTATGCAGCGGAACAACTCTGCCGTGCAGGAATTGGAGAAATGACAATTATAGACGGGGATGTCGTGGAGTTGACTAATAAGAACAGACAATTACCTGCCTTGGATTGTAATTTGGGCAGAGCCAAGGCAGAAATTATGGCTGAGCGTTTTTTGAATATTAATCCGGATATAAAATTGCATGTAATTAATGATTTTATCCGGGATGAGCGGATGATCGAGGTTCTCCGCATGTCGGACTACGATTATATTGCGGATGCGATAGACACACTGGCCCCCAAGATTTTTCTGATTTATCATAGTTTACAGTTGGGGTTACCTGTTGTCAGTTCTATGGGGTCCGGAGGCAAACTGGATCCTTCGAAGATAGAAATTGCTGATATTTCCCAAAGTTACAATTGTAATCTGGCACGTATGCTGCGTAAAAGATTACATAAGTTGGGAGTATATAAAGGGGTAAAAGTGGTATTCTCTTCTGAATTTACGGCTTCTGATGCTGTTGTTTTGACTGAAAGCCAGAATAAAAAATCGAATGTCGGTACTATATCTTATATGCCCCCTTTGTTCGGATGTTTTATGGCTTCAGTGGTTATACGCGATTTGATAAATAGTGAATACAAGGAAAAAATAAAGAGAGAGGACTGAAAACTATTTTCCGGATTGGGGACGGCTTTTTGAACCGGATGGGAGAAATCTTTCAAACTTTTGATTGGCGGAACTAAAGTCCTTGATTATATTCTGTTTTGAGGATTTCAGTTCCGCCATTGAAAATTAATAAATCGTTCCTATTTCTTTCAGATCTGATCGAAATCAACGTCAAATTCGTTTTTTTCTTTTCGTTCCGCCACAGGGACTTTGTCGCTCAATGCTGCTTTTATATATTCCACAATTTCGTCCAGTCCTTCTGCAAATTTTTCGAAATCTTCTTTGTAAAGGAAAATTTTGTGTTTTTCAAAATTTTGATTTCCCTCTGTATCCAGTTTTTTCTTGCTTTCTGTGATAGTCAGATAATAATCATTGTTGCGGGTTGCTTTCACGTCGAAGAAATAGGTTCTTTTCCCTGCTCTCACTGCTTTGGAATAAATCTCTTCACGATCTTCCATACCTTCTTTTCTTTCGTATCCTTCCATGTCTACCTTGTTTTGATTAACTCTAATATTAATAAAAAACAGTAAATAATAAAATACTGCGTTTCAAATATAGAAAAAAAAGTCAATGGAAATAACATTTTTTTTATATTTTTCAATTTTCCTCTTTTTAATCCAAGAGCTTTAATTGTTAAATTATAAATTTAATGAAATTCTGTATCAAGGGTTTTGAAGAAAAAGTTATCTTTGTAGGCGAATTTGAAAAACGGATAATTTTCATAAAGTTATTGTTGAAGGAATCGGTTGCTTAAGTACTATGTTTGAATATATTAAGGGAATATTGGTTGAAGCAGCACCGGCTTATGCCGTTGTGGAGTGTGGTGGAATAGGGTATTATATCAGTATTTCAGTGAATACTTACTCGCAAATATCTTCAGCCCGGGAGGTTACATTGTATTTGCATCAGATTGTCCGGGAAGATGCCCATTTGTTATATGGTTTTTATTCCAGAGAGGAGCGGACTATTTTCCGGCAGTTGATATCGGTTTCCGGAATAGGGGCTAATACTGCCAGTGTAATGTTGAGTTCGATGACAGTAAATGAAATTGCGGGGGCTATCATGACTGAAAATGTAAACGCTATAAAAAGTGTAAAGGGGATAGGTCTGAAAACGGCTCAGCGGGTTATTATCGAATTGAAAGATAAAGTGGGGATTTCCGGTCATGCAGAAGATATTTCATCGGGAATATCCTCCGGCATCAGGGAAGAAGCTTTGGCCGCTCTGGTTATGTTGGGATTTGTTAAAGTTCAGGCTGCGAAAGTATTGGATAAGATTATTGCGGGAGGTGGAGTTTCCAGTGTGGAAGAGTTGATAAAAAAAGCCTTAAAACAATTATAGGCGTAGTGATGATTTTGTTTCCGGGGATAAAATTTTATGTCCTTGGAATTTACGAAAGTGAGGTGTGTATATGCGTCGTTGGCTGTTATTATTTTGTATAATAACTCATGTTGTTTTTGCGTTTGCAGGAACTTCTGCAAAACATGCGGTTTTTTCCGGTAGATGGACCGGGCATGCTTCTGATACCCTTTTGTTTCCTATCCGGGAGAATTTGGATAACCAGATTCGTGAAGATATTCCGGCTTCTCCTTTGTTTTTAAAATTACCTATGAATATCAGAGATTCTATTGTTTATGACCCTGTCCATAAACGGTATGTGGTGATGACTCTGATAGGAAACAAGTATTATTATAAACGTCCCTATACTCAAACCTTACAACAATTGCTGGATGCCCGAACCAAGATGTCTATGTATGAGTATAATCGGCAACAAATCAGGGACGGGGGAAAGTACGATTTTAAAAATCTGGTGTCTGAAATTCAGTTTTTGGATAAATTATTGAGTCCGATTTTTGGTAAAGACAGGATTAAAATCGGTGTGCAGGGGTCTGTGGACCTGACTTTGGGGGTTAAAACCAATAAAGTGGACAATCCCACTTTGCCTATCGATATGCGGAAGA
Source organism: uncultured Odoribacter sp. (assembly GCA_910578105.1). Classification (GTDB taxonomy): domain Bacteria; phylum Bacteroidota; class Bacteroidia; order Bacteroidales; family Marinifilaceae; genus Odoribacter. The sequence goes on from CAJTPD010000001.1 coordinate 189,678, forward strand.
CCACGACTTTGGATTTCGATGAAAAAATTCAGTTTAATATTGACGGGAAAGTGGGGGATTTGATTAATCTGGATTGGAGCTATAATACAGAGGCGACTTACGATTTTGAAAATATTCTGAAACTCAATTATGAGGGAAAGGAAGATAACATCATAAAAAAGGTAGAAGCTGGGAACGTGTCTTTACCTTTACCGGGGACCTTAATTTCGGGTGCTCAGAATCTTTGGGGATTCCGGACTGATTTACAATTCGGGAAATTGTCGATATCGAGCATTTTTTCTCAGCAAAAAGGAGAGGCTAAAGTTATAAAATTAGAAAAAGGTGCTGAAAAACAAGAGTTTGAGATTTCAGCATTAAATTATGAAGCCAACCGTCATTTCTTTTTATCTAAATATTTCAGGGATACTTACGAGGATGCGTTGAAAAATCTTCCGTCGGTCAATAGCAGTATTTCTATACGGAAAATAGAGGTTTGGGTTACCAATAAAAGTTCCCGCTTTGATCAGGCACGTAATATTGTCGCTTTTGTAGATTTGGGGGAAAATCAGAAAAATATTTCTAATCCGGTATTCCATGGAAATAACGGTTATCCTTCCAATGAGACTAATAATTTGTATACCCAGATGACTACAGGTCCTTATGAGGGAATCCGTGATATCAATCAGGTTTCAAAATTATTAAGTCAATTCCAGTCGGGGCGTGATTATGAGAAATTAGAAAATGCCCGTTTGCTGGATCCTTCCGAATATACATTAAATGAAAAATTAGGGTATATTTCCTTAAATACCACATTAAATGCTGATGAAGTATTGGCGGTGGCTTATGAATATACGGTCCGGGGAGAAGTTTATACAGTGGGAGAATTGACTTCTAATGCTTTGGCAGCTCCTTCGACTTTGGTTGTGAAGATGTTGAAAAGTACAACCCAAAGTCCTGCGATGCCGACCTGGGATTTGATGATGAAGAATATTTATAATATCGGAGCTTACAGTTTGAGCAGTGATGGTTTTATTATGGATGTTCTTTATCAGAATGATAAAGCCGGAACGAAAGTAAATTATTTACCGGATGGCCGGATGAGTGGTAAAATATTGCTTTCCATCATGAATCTGGATCGTTTGAACTCTCAGTTGGATGCTATTCCGGACGGACGTTTTGATTATATTGACGGAGTTACGGTATCTTCGTCGCGGGGAAGAGTAATTTTTCCGGTGCTGGAACCTTTTGGAGCTTGGCTGAGCGGATTAGGAGTGTCTGAGCAGTATATTTTTCAGGAGTTGTATGATAAATCGCAGACAGAAGCGGAACAGGTTGCAGAGAAAAATAAATATTACCTGAAAGGAAGTTATAAATCTTCATCTTCGTCTGAAATTTCATTGGGAGGAGGGGATATTCAGCAAGGGTCAGTAAAAGTACTTGCCGGAGGAGTGGAATTAATAGAGAATATAGATTATAGTGTAGATTATTCGAAAGGTATACTCAGGATTATCAATCAGGCTTTACTTGAAGCTGGCACGCCGATTACTGTTAAAAGTGAAGACCGGTCGCTGTATGGTATGCAAACCAGGACATTGGTGGGAACTCATTTGGATTATAAATTCAATGAAAAATTTAATATCGGGGCTACCATCATGCATATGAATGAAAAACCCTTGACCCATAAAGTCAATCTGGGAGAAGAGCCGATTTCTAATACGATTTGGGGATTGAATGCAACTTACAATTCAGAGTCAGAATTTATTACCACTTTGTTGAATAAGTTGCCTTTTATACATTCAAAATCCAAGTCACATTTGACATTTGATACGGAATTTGCGAAATTTCAACCGGGAATAGCTAAAGGAGCCGGAGGAGATGCTTATTTGGACGACTTTGAAAGTAGTAAGATCTCTTTGGATATGAAAGGTATTACTCAATGGAAATTAGCTTCTACGCCACAGGATGGGATGATTCCGGACGGCATGCTGGATAGCTTGCCCAATGGTTTTCATCGTGCCCGTTTAGCGTGGTATGTTGTAGATCCTATTTTCTATCGGATGTCTACGGCAACTCCTGCTCATATCCGTGCAGATAAAGAGCAGCGTTCCAATCATTTTGTACGTGAAATCCGGCAGACTGAAATTTTTCCGAATAAGGATCTTGCCGTCGGGGATGTAAATGTCATACCGGCTTTGACTGTGGCCTATTATCCGAAAGAGCGGGGACCTTATAATTTTAATGCGGGTTTGGATGTTGTGAATGCTGACGGGACTTTAAAAACCCCTGAAGATAATTGGGGCGGGATGATGCGGAGCATTAATACGAGTGATTTTGAGGCTGCGAATGTACAGTACATTGAAATGTGGTTGATGGACCCTTTTGTATACGATTCGCAGCATGCAGGAGGAGATGTTTACTTTGATTTGGGTAGTGTGTCGGAAGATATACTGAGAGATGGGCGTAAAGCATTTGAGAACGGTTTGCCTACCGGTCCGGAACAGACCAATGTAGATCATTGCGCCTGGGGAAAAGTGCCGAGTGTTCAATCTGTTACGAATGGTTTTGATAATAACAACCAGTCCCGGAGGTTTCAGGATGTCGGTTTGGATGGATTGAGTGACGAAGAAGAACGGGTATTTTATGCAGATTATCTGGAGAATCTGAGAATTTTATATGGTGCCGATTCAAAAGTATATCAGGATGCGTGGGAAGATCCGGCCGGAGATAATTACCATTTTTTCAGAGGTTCGGATTTTGATGCGCAGGAAACACCGGTATTGGAACGGTATAAACGATATAATGGTAGTGAGGGAAATTCGCCGACGGCAGATATGTCTCCGGAATCTTATCCGACAGCAGCAACCAATCTGCCTGATGTCGAAGATATCAATGGTGATAATACTTTGAATGAAACAGAGTCTTTTTTCCGTTATCATTTGCGTTTAGCTCCGCAGGAGATGAAAGTTGGAGAAAATTACATCACCAATATAACGACAGCATTGGTTGAATTGCCTAATGGCAATATCGATTCAATCCGTTGGTATCAGATTAAAATACCAATCAGCCGGCCCAGTAGTACTCATAATTCTCCGGATTTAAAATCTGTACGTTTTATGCGAATGTTTTTGACAGGGTTTAAGGATAGTGTTATTTTGCGTATGGCAAGTCTGGATTTAGTGAGGGATAATTGGCGGAAATATGAGGATAAGATAGATGACGGACAATTTATTGGCGGGAGCGACGGATTTGAAGTATCAGTGGTGAGTTTAGAGGAAGATGCTTCCCGTACTCCGGTTAATTATGTTATGCCTCCGGGAATCGAGCGGGTTGTAGATGCGACTAATCCCCAGCTCCGGGAATTGAATGAACAGGCGATGGCGTTGAAAGTGACCGATTTGAAACAGGATGATGCCAGAGCTGTATATAAAGGGTTCGGGAAGAATTTCCTGCGCTATAAGACTTTGCGAATGGATGTCCATGCGGAAGCAGTGGAGGGTATGCCTTTGGAAAACGATGAACTGGCTTTGTTTATCCGGTTAGGAAATGATAACCGTTCGAATTATTATGAATATGAAGTGCCTTTAAAGTTGACTGCCCCGGGATATTATAGTTCTGACGAGACCGGACGGGAAGCTGTGTGGCCTAGAGCTAATCAGATAGAATTGCCTTTAAGTTGGTTGCAGATTTTGAAGCAGAAGCGGAATACCGAGCACCGGATGGCGAATGGTGAGATAAATTATTCGGAAGTTTATCAGCAGACTGTAGGTGAACTTGCAAGTGAGGCTTCTATTGAGAAGGTAAATCATTTAGTGAAAGTGAAAGGAAAACCCACGCTTGCCGATGTGAAGAATATTATGATTGGGGTTCGGAATAAAGTTACAGGAGAGCGTTCGGGAGAAGTTTGGGTAAATGAATTAAGATTATCGGATTTTGATAATAAAGGAGGATGGGCTGCCAATGCCCGGGTGACTTTGAAACTGGCAGATGTTGCTACTGTTAGTTTTGCAGGTAGCCGTATGACTCCGGGGTTCGGGAGTCTTGAACAGCATGCAAGTGAAATTGACCGTAAAGATTTCCGTTCCATTGATTTTTCTACCAGTGTAGAATTTGGTAAATTTTTTCCTCAAAACTGGCGTTTACGGATTCCGATGTATTATGCTTATTCCCGTCAGGCAACTTTGCCGGAATACGATCCGACGGATACGGATATTCCTTTAGACATTGCCTTAAAAACTGCAACCAATAAGCAAATGAGGGATTCCATTAAGCATAATGCCGAAGATTATATGATGCGGAAAAGCTTGAATTTTACCAATGTCGGGTTTGAAAGCAAAGATAGTAAACCGCATCTTTTTTCTTTATCAAACCTGACCCTGACCTATTCTTATAATAAATCTTATGTGCGGAATGTAAATATCGAGAGAGAGTTGGAAAAAAATTACCGGGGATTGGTCAGCTATATCTTTAATGGTATGCCGCCTATCGTGGAACCGTTTAAGAATTTAAAGTCCCTGAATTCGAAATATCTGAGAGCTATTAAAGATTTTAATTTTTATTATATGCCCTCCATGGTGTCTGTGACATCGGATATTACCCGGAATTATAGGGAGATTTTGACCCGTAACCTGGATAATCCGGATTATTTGATTAGTCCCACTTACGATAAAGATTTTATGTGGAACCGGAACTATGCTTTCAAGTTTAATCTGACCCGGGGATTAGCGGTTGAGTTTAATGCTACGGCTCAGGCCCGGATTGACGAACCGGAAGGTATTGTGGACAAACAGCGTAATCCGGAAAGATATCAGCAGTGGAAAGATACGGTTTGGAATAATATACTAGACGGGGGACGTCCGGTTAATTACAACCATGATTTTACTATAGATTATACGGTTCCTATTAACAAGTTGCCGTTTTTGGACTGGACTTCTGCACGGGTGGCTTATAGTGGCAGGTATGACTGGCAGGCTGCTGCATTGACGAAAGATTCGACAAATCTGGGAAATGTCATCCGGAATGCAAATTCATTGCAGGTAAATACGTCTTTTTCAATGACTACCTTATATAATAAGTCGAAATTTTTACGAAATACACTCCGGCCTCCGCGCAGGCAAAAAGGGAAGACCGTTAAATTTGAAAAAGGTATCGAACATTTGCAGAAAAATGAACCGGTAGTACTTAAACACCGGTTGAAAACCGGAGATATAAAAGCCCGTCTGACAACGAAAGAGGGAAAAAATGTAAAATTGAGTTATGAAAATATCGGCAAGAATAAAATCCGTATCAATCCTTCAGAAACTCTGGATGGCGGGAAGTTGCTGGTTACGGGCACTGAAAATCCCAATTCCGGTCCGGGAAATTCTATGCTCCGTTTCTTTGTCGGTATATTGACCGGTATAAAGAATGTCAGTGTGGGATATTCGGAAGATAAGGGAAGTACGCTACCGGGATTTTTGCCGGAAGCACGCTGGTTGGGACAGCAAAGTCATAACGGCCGTTCTGCACCCGGTTTCAAGTTCCTTTTTGGTGGTCAGCCTAAGGATTTTGGCATGTCGGCAGCCCGTAAAGGATGGCTTACGACGGATTCTTTGCAAAACAATCCTTTCCTGACAAATGCTTCGCGGAGTATATATGTCAGAGCTGGTTTGGAGCCTGTGCGGAAATTACGTATTGATCTCACTTCGAATTGGAGTCGTTCTAAAAATAGCAGTGAGTATATTATTTCCGACGGAGTTAATTTTAATTCGGTCAATAAGGTGTATACCGGCAATTTCAGTATGTCGGTTGTAGCATTGAAATCATCGTTTTATTCTGTTGGTAATAACACGACGGCTTCATTGGCCATTTATCAGGAATTTTTGGAAACCCGGAAAGAGGTAGCCCGGGAACTGGCTGTAAAACGGTATGGAGAAGATGTGGATAAGGGAAGTATCCCTCTGAGGGATGCAAAAGGACAACTTACGGGTTTTTATGATGGATACGGTCCTGTGTCGCAGGATGTACTGGTAGGGGCTTTTATGAGGACTTATGCCAATGGTAATCATACTAATTTATTACCTGGTATCTGGGCTATGCGTCCCAATTGGAAGGTGGCGTATACGGGTTTGATGGATATTGATTTTATGAAAAAGATATTTAAATCATTCTCATTGAATCATCTTTATACTTGCAAATACAATGTAGGTTCGTTTGCTTCCAATTTGAAGTACGCAGAGGATGCCCGGGATGCTGAAAGTAATTTTATGGCGTTGTTTGATGTGAATACAGTTTCCATCAATGAGCAGTTCAATCCGTTGATTAGTATGGATATGGTTTGGGCAAATAATCTGACTTCCCGTTTTGACATAAACCGGCGCAGGGATGTCAGCCTGAGTCTGGTGAATGCTCAGCTTTCCGAAACTTCAAGCAATGAAATGGTAATCGGTTTGGGATATCGGTTTGGGAATATTCCGATTTTCCTGAAAAATAAACGTCTGGACAATGATGTGAATGTGCAGGTGGATTATAGTATCCGTAAAAATAATGCCGTTATCCGGAGAATTTCGGAAAGTGTAGACCAATTGACTGCCGGTCAGAAAGTAGTGACGCTTAAAGTATCTGTTGACTATACTTTCAACAACCGTTTGAATCTTCGTTTGTTTTACGACCGGAATGTAAATACCCCTTATACTTCTTTATCTTTTCCGACCACCAATACCAATTTCGGATTAGGGGTACGTTATACGTTGATGCAATGATGTTGTGGCTTTAAAACGCAAATAAAATCCAATATTATAAGTCAGGGGGCAGGTATTCGTTTATCATCTGGAAAAATATTATATTTGGTATCTGTATTGTTTTATATATATAAATAGAGATTATGGGAAAAACTTTTCTTTTTTTGGCAGAGGGTTTTGAGGATATAGAAGCCATTGCAGTAGTGGATGTTTTGAGACGGGGAGGAGTGGAAGTCCGGACTGTTTCCGTTAGTGAGCACCGACAAGTGAAAAGTGCTCATGGTGTGACCGTGACTGCCGATTTGGTTTTGGGTGATTTGGAACCGGAAGAGGCTGAGTGTCTGATTTTTCCCGGAGGAATGCCGGGGGCACAGAATCTGGGGGATTGCCAGCCGTTGCTTGGCATGATGCAGAAGCAGTATGATCAAGGGGGCTACATTGCAGCCATTTGCGCAGCTCCGGCATTGGTGTTCGGGCATTTGCAGACCAGACGCCGGCTTTGTGTAACGTGTTATCCTGGCTTTGAGAAATATCTGCCGGCTGATTTTGAAATTTTAACGGATGGTGTTGTTGCCGACGGAAGAGTGATTACAGGAAAGGGGCCCGGTTTTGCTGTCAAATTCGGGTTAATCCTATTGGAACATTTGCGTTCGGCCGAAGTGGCCCAAGAAGTGGCTGCCGGAATGTTATGTATATGACAAATTTGTCAGAGGGGGAAATTTTAATGTTGTGCGGCTAAAGGTCACATAATGATAAAATTTCCCTTGGGATATTTGCCAACCCACGAACAGGCCCAGCGTCCGGCACTGTTGATTTCGTATATCCGGGTGAAAAATCCGGTTTCATTTAGTAATAGTTCGATACATGCCCAAGCGGTGTCGCGTTTTATAAAATCTAAAATTTCATCTTCGATACCGGATTGGTCTTCGCCTGTTTCTTGTCCGATACGGTCTTCCATGTCGCACAATGCATCATATACCTGATTGCCGATAGCCAGGCTGACTTTTTCAAATATCTGGTCTATTTGCTGTTCAGATAATTTTTTTAATGCTTTTTTTTCTATCATTTCGGAATTACTTCCCCAGACGTCCTGGGTTTGCCGGCCGTGAGTATCGCAAGCCTCCCAGATTGTATCTACAACCCAATATTTCTCAGAAGGATTGCCTGTGTGTCTGAACCATTCGATATGTTTTATCTGAGAAATAAATTTCTCTATAGCAGTTTGTTGTGATGGATTCCAGAGCATAATACAACAAATTTATCGAAACAAAGATAATAAATAAAGCAAAAGGTACAAAAAGGAATCTTTCGCTTTATCCCAGGCTTTCTGCCACGACTTCGGCAATATCCTGCACGGGAACGGGAATTTCTGTTTTGGCAAAAGTCTTTTTACACAGCGGGCAGGCAGTAACCAGAATATCCGGTTTGTAAGTGAGATAGGCATTTACGGTGTCCTGACTCAGTCGGGTACGTTGTAAAGCAGTAATGTGGTGATTGGCAAGAGAACCACCGCAACAAAGCGATTTTTTCCCGTCGTAAGCCGTATTCAGTTTATGACTAACGGCTTTCAGAACTTCTTCCGGTGCTGTACAAACGTTGCTTCCCCGGCCTAATTCACAAGGATTGTGGAATACGGTTTTCAATTCACCGGGATGGAGTTGCAACCTGCCCTGTTGCAGCAATAGCCGAAGATATTCCGTATGGTGCATCACCTGAATGGGTAAATGATAATCTTCTTTAAAAGTTTTGTAGCAAATCGGACAGGAGGTGACCAGTAATTCCGCTCCGGAATTTTTTAATATCGTTTTATTTTTTCCGATGATGACGGATGCTGCATTTTGATTTCCGGACAACAGAATGGGTCTGCCGCAACATACACTTCCGTTTTCATCAATGAAAGTATAGTTGATGTTTGCTTTTGTAAAAATAGTTTGCATAGAACGGATAACACCGGGAGTAAGATGTCCCATACAACCGGCAAAATAGGCTACTTTGGCTTGTACTCCTGATTTTTCGGGTATATAATCATAAGCTGATTTGGTAATCCGTGTATAATCTGTACGTTGACTGATTCTCAATGCGTTTAGTTCAAGGTCGACCGGACAGGCAGCTTCGCAACGTCCGCATATCAGGCAATTATCTGTTAATGTGGCATGTTCTTTATGGTGCCGTAACTTTTTCAGAAAATATACAGGTTGGGTGTCCTTCATACCGAGCGAAGTGCCTAATTGACACTGGTCGATACAAATGCCGCACCGTGAACAGGAATACAGTTGAAACTGACTGAAAGTTGTAAATTTGCGTCCTTGTTTTATTCCCCAGTTTTTCAGAAAAATGTATACAATTTCTGTCGGAATATGCATATAGCGGGAAAAAGGGAGTAAAAGAAAGAACAATCCCAGGGCACTGGAATAAGCCCACCAGGCAGGATAGGCCAATGTTTCGATGGGTAAGAAAGAGTTGAAGAAGTCACCGGCGTTGTGAGTCAGAAAACTGCCTCCTCCGCGAGTGCCGCTGGTAAAACTTTCTGCCAGAAAACGGAGAGGAAAAATAAGCCAAAGTACAGTCAGAATTAATAAGTCGAAAGGGCGGTGTCTGGTTGTTCTTTTTAATCCCAGAGCTTTCGAATACAGACGTTTTATCCATGCCAGCATTAAGCCGGACAGAATCATCAGTAAAATTAAATCCATCAGGAAAGCAAATGTATCGCTGTGCGGGAAAGTTTCCTGAGCTGGATGGAAAAACCGGAAAAAGATGGCAAAATAAGGAGGGTTAAGTAAACTGGTATGATATACCAGGGATTCTATTTTTCCGATAACGATTAATAAAAACCATCCGAGACCAAAACACATGTGCATATAGCCTAAAAAAGGATTGGTACGGTAGATTTTGTGATGAACCAAGCTCTCTAAAAATACTTCCCGGATGGCTTTTCCGGTTTTCAGGGTAAATATGTTTTTTCGGATGATACGTTTGTCTTCTTTTGAGAAAGAACGAATCCACCGGGCATATTTAATGACCAGATATATAAGTAGTAGATTGAGTGCTATAGTAAAAGGCAGTACAAACGGATCGTAGTACATTGGAACTATAAATTAGAAGTTAGAATTCTGGGTATTTATGAATTTCATCAGGGATAGAATGAGGCGTCGGGTATCTACTCCGCGCGGGCAAACCAACAGACATTTGCCGCAAAGCATACATTTATGAAGATTCTGTTTTACTTCTTGAGTTTCTCCTCTTTTTACCAGCATCTGTAATTTGCGGATATTGAATTCGGTCAGATTGCCTGCCGTACAAGTGGCCGTACAACCGCCGCATCCTATACACAGTTTACTGGCCGGAGCTTCGTGAGTCATGGCTGTGGCCATAGATTTGTCATTTTTATCATAGTCAATGACTCTTGCTTCGGCAATGGAAAATCCCCAGAAATTCATGATGAATGTTTAATTGATTTTTATTTCAGCTTGATTTTTATCATTCTTTCCCAAAAACTCTTTAATGGTCATGGCGGCAGAACGTGCGTCTGTCAGAGTGTCTGTCAGATTCATTGGTGACGAACTGCAACCCGCAACGAATATGCCTTCTATATTGGTTTGATTGGTAGCAAAATGCGGATCTTTCACCTGGATGAAACCATTGGGGGCTACATATAAACCCAGTTGTGCTGCCCAGTGCCGGCTGCCTTCGGAAGCTTCCATACCAATCATGAGTACCATCAGGTCCAGAGTCATCCGGATGGGTTTACCTATCAGTGTGTCTTCGGCTTTGATAATGACTTGCTTTTCCCGGTTTTCCGAAGCTTCGGAAAGACGTCCCCGGATAAATTTAATATTGTATTTTTCCTGGGCTTCCCGGTACAATTCTTCATAACCTGGTCCGAACATGCGCATATCCATATAAAAACAGATAATTTCTGCTTCCGGAAGCATTTCGCGCAATTCGATGGCTTGTTTTACTGCCGTAATACAGCATAATTTGGAGCAGTGGAAGTTACAGATTTTTTCATCCCGCGACCCCACACATTGAATCAGCCCGATGCGTTGCGGAGTTTTACCGGCAGAGGTTTGAATGTGATGGTTGGTAAAAAAATTTTCTAATTCAACGGAAGTGATTACGTTCTCGTAAATGCCGTATCCGTATTCTTCTTTGCGTCGTGCATTAAATGTACGGAATCCTGTGGTCAGGAGCAAGGCATTGCCCTGAAGTTGCGTACCGTCATTTAAATGAACGGAATAACTCTGTCCGGATTGCCGGATTATTTTCACCGGTTCGCATCCCAAATGCAAATGAATATTGGGGTGCCGGATGTTTTCACGTAAAAATGCGCTCAGTTCCTTTGCGTTTTTACGGTCCGGAAATAATTGGTACCAGTTATTCAGATTGCCGCCGGTTTCGCATTCTTTTTCTATCAATTCGACTGTTTCTCCGTTCCTGGCCAATTGGCTGGCAGCTTCGCAGCCGGCGGGTCCTGCTCCTATAATAATTACACTCATCGTATTCAGGGTTGCTCAATTATAGAGTAATTGTGTTCATTAAATAAATTATCTTGTTAAGTCTATACTTTCAGATAGGTTGGACACGCCGGTACTCCCATATCTTCTCCCCGGACATTCTTGTATTTGGCGTCCGGGTCATAGTCTATGCCCATTTTTTCTAACAGGGGTTCCACACTCACCTGATGCATTTGCAGACCTATTTCCCAGGGATCGTATCCCAATACCAAAGCTGCCACTTCTTCGTATGTCAGAACGGGGATTCCGTATCCGTTTTTACCGTAGGTAATGCCTTCCATTTCGCTGATAGTATATTGCCATTTATCAAGAAACATGGCACATCCCGGACAGTTTGTAATGATAAAATCGGGTTCATAAGGTTGCATGGATTCAAATTTCTTTTTAGAATTTGCCACAGAGAATCCCCGGTTGGCCAAAACCAGATAATTCCGGAAACCGAATCCGCAGCAGTGCCGTCTTTCGGGATAATCGATGGATTCGCCGCCCCAGGCACTTACCATACCGGAAAGCACGGCTGGAAATTCAGCACCTCCGATTCCTTTGACGGGGAACATTTTGGCATAATGGCATCCGATGTGGTCAACCACTTGTAACGGTTGTCCCGTATGAACATTTGTCAGATTGTATTTTTGCTGAGCGGCAATTTCATGCCGGAATTTGTATATAACATCTGAGGTATGGGCCAGGTTTTTGGGTTTGCGGAATTCGCGCCGGGTGGCTTTCCATAAAAAATCCCGGGTTTTTTCTTCCCATTCCGGGTGAGTTTCCCAGGTATGGAGAATTTCAGTATATATACCGAAAGAAGTAATACAGGAAGGGGTCATATTTTCGAAACCTGCTTCAGTCATCAGAGCAAAATGACGTGCGACTATAGTCATAATGGTTTCGACAGGTACAACGTCCGAATGATAGCCGATGCCTGTGCAGGTGGTATGTTTGGGGTCGTCAAGAACTGTTTTCCCCAGTTTATGTCCTAAAATATCAAGATATGCCCATTCAGAACCCGGAAAAAAAGTCTGTCGTATGCAGCTCCGGGCATAGTAATATTTATCGTCTGCTATCTCTTTCTGATAGTCTTTCCATATTTGTCGTTTGCCTTCCAGATTCATGATATAAAGTTGCTTTGTTTCCGGCTTTCCGGGTATTCAGAGGTTCTGAAAAATCCTGTTTGGTCTATTTTTCTGAGTGTTTGCCGTTGTTATCCGTATAGGTATGTAGAAAATAACTTTCCATATTCATACCCATTTCCTCGGCTTTTTGTGCGGAATAATCTTCAATTTTATCCATAAATTCTTTTCCGCCGGTTATTTCAAATATATCTTTTAATTCCTGTAAAGATTCGTCGTCAACCCGGCGCAAGGCACCTGCACCGTGTTTTTGATAATTGGAATGCGTCTTTTCGTATATTTCGTCCCGGTGTGCATAAATCCATTCCCAGACCGGACCTTGTTCCGGATGCATTTCTGGTTTTACTATGTCCGGAGTTACGCAGTAACCGAAGTTCAGTATATTATTGCCCAATACCTGTTTCAAAGCATATTGCTGGCGTCCTTTTTCCGATTGGGTGAACCAGCCTTTTTCCTGAGACAGTCTGCGTAATGCCATAATAATACCTCCCGGAGTATTACATCGGGGACAACGTGTTTTACAGGACATACATTCTCCGCAATACCAGATGGTATCTGATTTTAACAGAGTTTCCAGTGCTTCCTCATCCTGCCGTTGTACGGTGTCTGCTATGATACGCGGATCGTAATTGTAAAATTCTGCCGAGGGGCAGATTGCTGTGCACACTCCGCAGTTCATACAACTGTTCAGACTTTCTATGTAATGAATATCTTCTTTCAGCCTATCGGTTAAAGTTGACATGTTACTTTTTGTTTTCGGGCATGATTAACTACATGCAAAGATACCGGTTATGTTCAGAAAATTAAAGTATGTAAATACGTATTGGGGTGGTGGTGTTTATACCTAGAATCAGCGTATATTTCTCTGGTTTAATCATATCAGTTTATCCGGATTTTTTTTGACGAAATCACTCCAGGATTTACAGGTATGGCCTTCTGCGGCGAGTGGGTTACAGCTCTGTAAATGATGACAATAGGCAATAGCAATGGCATCCGTTTCATCCAGTTGTCCGGTAGTTGTATTTAGGGTCATTAATTTTCCCAACAGGAGTGCGATTTGTTCTTTTGAAGCGGTTCCGGTGCCTGTTACGCTCATTTTAATTTTCCGGGGTGCATATTCGAATATGGGAATATTCCGTTGTAATGCAGCGGCAATGGCCACTCCCTGAGCTCGTCCCAGTTTGAGCATGGATTGTACATTTTTTCCGTAAAACTGGGCTTCGATGGCTAACTCATCCGGATGGTAAGTGTCAATTACTTGTAAAGTACGTTTGAATATTCGCTGCAATTTAATATATGGGTCATGGATTTTGTCCATATCAAGCACTCCCGATACAATTAATTCCGGTTTCCGGTTTTTCCCGGTTACTTTGATAATAGCATATCCCATAAAGTTGGTTCCGGGATCGATTCCCATAATTAATCTCTCCATCGGGTCAAATTTCAGTTAGTACACTACTAAAACAAACGTAACGGTTGGCATAGTTCTGAATAATTTTCTCTTCTAACTGAGGTAACCAGTTTTCTAAGAAATGGTTTTGCTGTTCTTCCGTGTTAAATATTAATTGTAAAGAATAAGTCTTTCCGTCGGGTTGGTCAATGGATACTTTTGTGAAAATGGTATCCTGACAAAGCCGGTGTTCCTCTATGACAGCCAGATAGTGTCTTTTTATGAATTCGGTCCATTCCCGTTCAATCTCTTCCTGAACAATAAAACTGGTGTTATATATTATTCTCATACATCCTGTTCTTTCATTTCCCGGTACAATTTTCCGGCTTCGATACTATAAACACTTCCGGGGTATTCGGATACCAGGGTTTTATATAATTCTTTTGCCTGGGGAATCTCTTTTTGCAGCCTTTTTAAATTTGCCAATTGATAAATAGCTTCAGCGCGTATATAAGTTTGCTGTGATTCATGTTTTAGTTTTTCCAGGAGTTCTGCGGCATTCCCGTATTGGTTTTGTTGAGTCAGTATTTTTGCTTTCAGGAGTGTTGTATAATCAGAAATTCCCGGTTCGCTGTTTGCAATCAGGCTGTCCAATACCGGAAGGGCTTCTTTTATTTGTTGTTTATATATCAGATATTCGGTTTTTGCCAGTTTTTCCAAATCCTGGTTTTGCTGTTCTTCCCCGTAATTCATGTTGATGAAGTGGGACATTTTGATGGCATCATTTGAAATTAATTTGGTTGTAGCACCTTTCAATACATCAAATTGGGCTTTTGCCCAGATTAAATCGCCTGCATAATATGCCAGCCATGCTTTTTTCAATTTTGCTTCATAGCCGATATTATTGTTAGGATTTGATTTTTCTATCTGAGTATATAAAATGGTGGCTTCCCAGATGTTGTCGGTAAATGTGAGCAGGTCGGCTCTTTTGGATTTGATGATACTGAGAGTATTCTGATTCAGCCGGCGGATTGAAGTACTTTTTTCTAAAACACGGTTGGCAGAATCCGGCAGATTCAATTGATAAGCATATATATCGGAGAGTAACATACTGATATCTGTATTTCCGGGGGTATATCCGTATTCTTGCAGATATTGTTCGCAATTTTCTGCAATTTTCCGGTATTGTTCTTGTCCGGATTTGTTCTGTTGGGATTTTTCGTATTCGCAGGTGAGTATTTCTTTCCGGGCAGTTGTATAGAAATTGTTGTTCTCTTTCCCTTTTTCCAGTACTTTGCGGTAAGCTTCGGCAGCAATTGAATAATCGCCTGTATTGCTGGCATTCCGGGCAATATTGATGAATATGTTTTCTTTATCTTTTATTTTTTGATTGAGCAGGATGGCATATTGAAGGGCTTGGGGATAATTTTTTTTCTGTGTGGCATACCATACTGCCAGTTCGTCAAATACCGGGTTGTAGTTATTTTGTTTGAAGATACCGGCTAATCTTTTTTCAATGATATTGTCTACACTATTAATCAAATCATAAGAACGTGCAAAACTGAGTTTGGAGGTAATGTTATTTATTTCACCCGGCTTTTGTTGTAAAGTCTGAACGAAAAGGTCGAACATGTTTTCGTAATTTCTTTCCATCATGTAATTTTCCCCCAGTTCACTTAAAAAAGCATCCGGTTGTTTTAGTATTTCCCGGCCCTGCAGATAGGTTTTAATGGCCCAGCCGTATTCCCGGATGTTGCGGAATTTGTTGGCCAGACTTTTGATGTCGCTGGTTGAAGGGATTAGGTTTTTGATGGCTTTCTCGTAATATTCTTCTGATTTTCTGGTTTTTCCCTGTTGTTCATAGATATATCCTAAGTTCAGGAGGAAATCTTTGTTTTTGTCATCTGTTTTCAAGTATTTTTTTAATACTTCTTCTGCCTTATCGTATTGCTTACCGTTTATCAGACAAATGATATAATAATCCAGAAAATTAGAGGAACGGGTACGTTCGTAGAGCCGGAGGAACAATTGTCCTGCTTTATCGTATTCTTTGTTTTGATAATAAGTATATGCTAATTGTGAGTCACTTTGCTGGGCTTGTGCAAACAGCGGAATCAGAATTATAAACAGAATATATATAAATTTCATGGCTCAAAAACTTATCCGGCACAAATATATGCATAAATTGTCAATGTATGAAACTTTGGCAGCGTTCTGTCAGGGGGAGGCTTATCTGTTGAGCGGTGAGGAGTTTGTGTATTCCGGAAAAGAAACATTCGTCCGGAAAAATTCAGGTATATGGATGTTTTAATTTTTAAGCTTTGTAAATATTTCCCTTTTTTCTTTTTAGTTTTTCTTACTTTTGCAAAATTGGTTTTGTACTTTAAATGGGCCGGGAGGCCGGGAAAAATAAAATTTTTATATGGAATATAAGATTTTTGTGAACAATCCGTGGCAGGAAAATACGGTGGTTCTGTATGATGAAACGGGAGAAGCTGCTGTTGTCGATTGCGGGTGTTTCAGCCGGGAAGAAGAAGCAGGGTTGCAGGAATTTCTGGAGTTAAAATCTCTTCGGCCGGTGTTGTTGTTGAACACGCATTTGCATCCCGATCATATTTTCGGTAACAATTTTATGAAAGAGGTGTATGGATTGAGTACGAAAGCTGCGCGGGAAGACGATTTTTTGGTGGATGGTGCGGTGGAGTTTGCCTCTATGCTGGGGATAAAGGGGATTGCCCAGCCTCCGGCTGTCGGTGAATTTCTTCAAGGGGGCGACACCGTTCGGTTCGGACAGTCAGAAATGGTGGTGATAGCAGTGGGCGGACACTCTCCCGGAGGACTTTGTTTTTACAGTGAACGGGATAAATTACTGCTTTCCGGTGATGTATTGTTTGTCGGAAGTATCGGTCGTTCGGATTTGCCCGGTGGAAATGGGAAGGATTTGATTGAAGGTATCCGGAAAAAATTGTTTGTACTGCCTGAGGAGGTGAAAGTTATTCCCGGACATGGACCTGTGACAACCATCGGAGAAGAGAAAAGGCATAATCCTTTTTTTATATAGATTAATCATTCATACCGGCAAATAATGATAGGAATTATAGTTGCTATGGGGGCAGAGTTTCGTTTGACGGAGGCTTTGCTGGAACACAAAAGAGAAAGTACAGTCGGGGGATTTCGTTTTTTGCAGGGAAAAATCGGGGAACAGGAGATTGTGGTGATGCAATCCGGAATCGGTAAAGTTTGTGCTGCGGCAGGGACTATGGAAATGATTACCCGTTGTGCACCTGCTTGTATTCTCAATACCGGTGTGGCCGGAGGGATAGATGCTTCTTTGCGGGTGATGGATATGGTGGTAGGCAGAGAAGTTACTTATCACGATGTCTGGTGCGGTGAAGGAAACGAAATAGGACAAGTGCAGGGGATGCCAGCCCGGTATGCCTGCGATGAGGGTTTGTACAACGCTGCCATGTCTGTGCGGAGTAATATTGCTTTGTACGGAGGATTAATATGTAGCGGAGATCAGTTTATCACAGACCGTAACACTCTTGAAAATATAAAGAAGAATTTTCCTGAAGGACTGGCTGTTGATATGGAAAGCGGGGCCATTGCACAGATTTGTCATATGTATCAGGTTCCGTTTTTAAGTTGCCGTATTGTTAGTGATACTCCGGGACATACTGAAAATCATGCTTTGCAATATCAGGATTTTTGGACTCTTGCTCCGGAAAAATCATTTGAAGTGTTGAGACAGGTGATTACAAGTGTGATCAGAGAGGGAGCAGGCAGTAAAGTTTAATCCGGTTTGCCTGTTGTTGGAATGGATTTATGATGAGTTGAAATTTGCAATAAAATCTGAATTTAATGATGAAAAAAATACCGAGTTTTGCTATAGACCATTTGCATTTATTGAGAGGAATATATGTTTCCCGCAAAGATTATCTGGGAGAGCAGGTTGTCACCACTTTTGATATCCGTATGAAAGAACCTAACCGTGAGCCTGCGTTAGGATACGGAGAATTGCACACCATCGAACATTTGGCAGCCACTTATCTCAGGAATCATCCCGGATACGGAGAGCAGATTGTTTTCTGGGGACCTATGGGATGCTGTACCGGAAATTATTTTTTGATGAAAGGAGATCTGGAGGCAAAAGACATTGTGGAATTAATGTGTGATACTTTTCGTTTTATCCGCGATTTTGAGGGGGAGATTCCGGGGGCTGCTCCGCGGGATTGCGGGAATTATTTGTTGCATAATCTTCCTATGGCAAAGTATGAAGCCGGAAAATATCTGAGGGAAGTACTCGAAGTTATAGAGGAGAAGAATTTAGTATATCCCCAATAATATCCGGGAGCACTTTTTTATTTGTTATCGATGGGTTTGTAATTCTGCCGCTCCAGCCGGTCGGTTGTATTGGCACAATTGATTCCGCGTTCTTTCATGGCTTTGTTTTTGCCGATATGAGTTTCAGGGAATTTGCCATTCTTTTTGATCAGCATGGTGATTCCCAGACCAATCAGCGCAATGCCCAGCAGAATCGCTACGATAATGAAAACAGTAAATAGCATAATAAGAAGTATTTTATTTATTGTGTGTGTCATTCATAATGCAAAGGTAAGGGATAAAAATACAGGATATGTATGCATTTGGTGAAAAAAAAACTTAAATAATAGTTTCTTTCTTAGGATTTTTCTACATTTGAGGCGTAAATCTTTGCTGGCTGTTTTGTGTTAGTTGGTGAATGATATTTATGTGATATGGAGCATATATCAGTAAACATTTCTATATTTAATTTTGTAAGATGATGGAAGAATACGGAAAAAATGAGGGATTTGATATGAATGATGACCGTGAGGAAATTTATTCAAAGGCTGTAAAAGCCGGTAAAAGAACTTATTTCTTTGATGTGAAGGCTACACGTAATAGTGATTATTATCTGACCATTACCGAGAGTAAGAAAAAATTTGATAAAGACGGTAATTCAAGTTACGAAAAGCATAAGATTTTCTTATATAAGGAAGATTTTGAGAAATTTGCCGAAGGCTTGGAAGAGGCTGTTGATGTAGTGAAAAACGCACTTGAAGGTAAGTTGCCGGAAGAATTTTAATGAATCAGAAATTGAAAGCTAAGGGGGCTGTGGTAATTTAAACATCCTCCTTAGTTTTTGTTTTATGGTATGCTCCGATTTTATATCTTTTCCAATGGCTAAGAAAGAGGTTGTACAAGATATTTTTAATGATATAGCCCCCAAATATGATTTGCTGAATCATGTCTTATCCCTGAACATAGATAAGAGGTGGCGGAAAAAAGCGATGAAATATATCGGGAAAACTCACAAAAATCATTTGCTGGATGTGGCATGTGGTACAGGTGATTTTTCAATTGCAGCCTGGCGGGCAGGGGTGAAACAGGTTACCGGAGTGGATATTTCTGCCAATATGGTGGAAATTGGCCGTAAGAAAGTCCGGGAGGCAGGCTTGGAACACCATATCGATTTGCGGCTCGGGGACTGTGAGCTACTGGAATTTGCGGACAATTCTTTTGATGTGGTGACCGTTGCTTTCGGCGTTCGTAATTTTGAACATCTGGAGGCCGGACTGAAAGAAATGCAGCGTGTTCTCAAACCAGGGGGAAAGGTTATCATTCTTGAATTTTCTATGCCGGAGCATTTTCCGATGAAACAGTTGTATAAATTTTATTTCCGTTTTGTTTTACCGGCGATAGGGGGGTGGATTTCAGGGAATAAAGGTGCGTATACTTATTTGCCGGAATCAGTGATGAAATTTCCTCAGGGACATTCTTTTCTGCATATCATGCAATCGTGTGGTTTTGCTTTTCCTGTACAGAAAAAACTTACTTTTGGAATAGCCAGTCTGTATATTGGCGGAAAATCCTGAATTTTAAATCATAAATCCTGTTCCTCCCGCCAGGGCAAACAGCAAAGTGGAGAGGGAAAGCACTTTTAACTGTGGGTCTAATTCCCGTCCCCGGGATTTGGATATTTGTTGTAAATGGATTATAAAAAGCGGAAGGGTGAGCAGGAACAAAAAATGTGATATTTTGAAACCCTGTAAAAGCACGTAGCCGGTCATGGTCAGAAATGCTCCGACAATCAGGCAGAAATGATAGATTTTTGCTTTGCGGATGCCTATTAATACCGGAATAGTATATTTTTTGCAGGCTTTGTCATTTTCAATATCACGCATATTATTCAGGTTCAATACACCGGCAGAAAGAAAACCTATTGCCGCAGCCGGTAAAAAGATAGCAGGGTCGAGCAGATGTGCCATTAAAAACCAGGAACCCGCAACGCTCAGTAGGCCGAAAAATAAAAATACAAACAAATCACCCAAGCCATGATAACCGTAGGCACCTTTACCTACCGTGTATTTGATAGCTGCTATGATGGCTGTTGTTCCCAGAAAAAGCATAATCATTCCGTCCCGGGTGCACAAACTGCTGAAGGCCGTATATACAAGGGCAATACCGGAACAGGCAGATAAGATGATAAATACAATGATGGCGTGCTTGAATTCATTGATACTGAGAGCTCCCGATTGTATACTCCGGATAGGTCCCAGACGCCTGGCATTATCGGTGCCTTTTTGCAAATCACCCAGTTCATTGGCCAGATTGGATAATATTTGCAGACAGAGTGTGGTGGCAACTGCCAGCAAGAAGGGGAGGATTTGAAAAAATCCCCGGGCAGAAGCAAGCAATGTACCCAGCAAAATTCCGGATAAAGACAAGGGTAAAGTACGCAGTCTGAAACTGGCTATATAATATTTGGTCTTATTCATGTTTATCTGTTTGTATAGAATAAAAGCATCTGCCGGATTTATGTATTAAAAAGAAGAAACTGTCCAAAAATTTCTTTTTGGACAGCAACTTCTTTCAGGTTTTATTGTTTTATCCTAAGAAAGATAATAAGATTCCGGCAGCAACGGCCGAGCCGATGACCCCTGCTACATTGGGACCCATGGCGTGCATCAGCAGGAAGTTACCAGGATTGGCTTCCTGACCTACATTTTGTGAGACACGGGCTGCCATCGGAACGGCAGAAACACCGGCCGAACCGATTAACGGGTTAATCTTGTTTTTCAGGAACAGGTTCATGAACTTAGCCAGAAGTACACCTCCTGCAGAACCTATACTGAAAGCCAGAATACCAATCAGCAGGATAGCTAAGGTCTGGTAGTTCAGGAAAGCTGACGCCGTAGCTGTAGCACCGACAGAAATTCCGAGGAAAATAGTTGTGATATTCATCAGCTCGTTTTGCACTGTTTTGCTCAGGCGTTCCACTACGCCACTTTCCCGCATCAGATTACCTAACATCAGGCAGCCGATTAGCGGGGCTGCGGACGGTAACAGCAGCGATACGAATACGGTAACGACAATCGGGAAAACGATTTTTTCCGTTTTCGATACTTTCCGTAATTGCTGCATAACGATTTCCCGTTCTTTCTGTGTGGTCAGCATTTTCATGATGGGGGGTTGGATAACCGGCACCAAAGCCATGTAAGAGTATGCGGCTACGGCAATCGGTCCCAATAAATTCGGTGACAGTTTGGAAGTCAGGTAAATAGCTGTCGGTCCGTCTGCACCGCCGATGATACCAATAGACCCGGCTTCCGCGTAATTAAATCCGATGGCCAATGCTCCCAGGAATGTAGCAAAGATACCGATTTGTGCGGCAGCTCCCAGGAGGAAGCTTTTCGGATTGGCCAACAGCGGACCGAAATCGGTCATTGCCCCGACGCCAATGAAGATGATACATGGATAAATACCTAATTTAACGCCTAAATAAATGTAATCCAGTAATCCCACATTGTTTGCGTCCGCGAAATTGGCCCAGTGAATGTGACCACCTTCAAAAAGCTCTGCATGATAAAGGCCTGCGCCCGGCAGATTGGTCAGCAACATACCGAAAGCGATGGGCAATAACAACAGGGGTTCGAATTTTTTTACGATGGCAAGATAGAAAAGCAGGCATGCAACACCTATCATCACCAGACACAACCAATTGTTATTCTCAGCAAGGCGTGAGAAGCCTGTATCGTTCAAAAACTTTAAGATGCTTCCTTCCAAATCGACTTCTTCAGCACTGGCTGCAAACGGGGTTATAAGCAAGCCCGCGAGTGCAGCTATCCTGAAAAGATAATTTTTAATTTGTTTCATGTTCAACAATTTTACGGTAAATTACTCCAGGTCGATTAATTTGTCGTCCTGTGCTACGCTTTGTCCGGTATTTACGTGAATGGTTTTTACCTTGCCGTCTTTGCTGGCCACGATGTTGTTTTCCATTTTCATGGCTTCCATGACTACAACGGTGTCACCTCGTTTCACCTGGTCGCCAACCTTAACGTTGATGGCAGAGATAGTACCGGGAAGCGGGGCTTTGATACTGCTGGCTGAGGTTGCAGCAGCCTGCGGTGCACTTACCTGTACCTGTGGTGCTGCAGGAGCACTGGTTTTGCGGGTTACAGGTGTGGAAGCCGCAACGTTTTTACTTTCATAAACGACATCGTAAGCGATACCGTTTACTTCCACATTTGCTTTGTTGTGATCCGTAACGTTTACCGTGACGTCGAAGTTATTACCGTCTATCGTGATTTTGTATTTATTCATATCCTTGTTTTTTACTTGGTCATAGTCATATTTCTCATGCTGTAAATCTTAGAACTCCACGGAGAGTAGCGTCTTTCCACTTCCTGAATGGTAATGACGTGCGGCTCCTCGTCGTGTGCGTCGAAATACAGGTGCATTGCCATTGCGATGGCAGCCTGTTCGTGCGGCGTCGGGTGTGTGTCCGTCGTTACGGCTGTCTGTGTGGAAGGCGTGCTTTTTGCGAGACCGTTTCCGGCGTGAATGGCTTTAGTCTGCAAAGCAATGATCCAAATCAGGACTACCAGCAATAAGAATACCGTACCGATACCCATTCCTGTCACTAAGAGCGCGTAGCTCCAATTGATGGCTAACATGGTCATATCTCTGAATTATAAAGGTATATTAGAATGTTTCTTCATCGGATTGGTAACCCGTTTGGTTTGCAGCGACTGGAAGGCGCGGATAACACGGAAGCGTGTGTTGCGCGGTTCGATTACATCGTCGATATAACCATAGGAGGCTGCCTTGTACGGGTTTGCGAAAGCGTTATTGTATTCTTCTTCTTTCTCAGCGATGAATTTTGCTTTTTCTTCCGGGTCAGTGATGGCTGCAACTTCTTTTCCGTAGAGTACTTCAATAGCTCCTTTGGCTCCCATCACGGCGATTTGAGCAGTCGGCCATGCGTAGTTAAAGTCTCCACGCAACTGTTTGCAAGACATAACGTCGTGTGCACCGCCATAGGATTTACGCAGCGTAACGGTTACTTTTGGAACAGTAGCTTCTCCGTAAGCAAACATCAGTTTGGCACCGTGAGTGATGATTCCGCCGTATTCCTGTACCCGTCCCGGCAGGAAGCCCGGTACATCTACCAAAGTCAGAACCGGGATATTGAAACAATCGCAGAACCGGACAAAACGGGCTGCTTTGCGGGAAGCTTCGATGTCGAGGACGCCGGCATAGAAATTGGGTTGGTTGGCAATCACTCCGACTGAGCGTCCGCCCATGCGGCAGAAACCTACGATGATATTCCGTGCATACCGTTTGTGTACTTCCAGGAACTTCCCGTTGTCCACGATGGCCTCAATGACTTCGAGCATATTGTACGGGAGGTTGGGATTGTCGGGAATCAGGCTGTTGAGCTTGTCTTCCAGTCGGTCGATGGGGTCATTGCATACCATCATCGGAGCTTCTTCCAGATTATTGGAAGGCAGATAAGACAGTAAATCCCGGATGAGGGCAATACCTTCTTCCTCGTTTTCTACCATAAAATGAGAAACTCCGGATTTGGTTGAATGAATTTCGGCTCCTCCGAGTTCTTCCGTGCTGATGTCTTCTCCTGTCACGGTTTTAACTACTTTAGGACCTGTTACAAACATATAGGAACTTTGGTCTGTCATCAGGATAAAATCAGTCAGGGCAGGTGAATATACGGCACCGCCTGCACAAGGACCGAAGATAGCGGAAATCTGCGGAATCACTCCGGAGGCCAGGATATTACGTTCAAATATTTCAGCGTATCCTGCCAGAGAATTTACGCCTTCCTGGATGCGGGCACCACCTGAGTCGTTCAATCCGATAATCGGTGCACCTACGGTCATGGCTTTGTCCATCACCTTACAGATTTTTTGTGCCAGCATTTCGGAAAGAGCTCCTCCGAACACTGTAAAATCCTGTGCGAATACAAATACGACACGTCCGTTTACCGTACCTTGGCCGGTCACAACGCCGTCGCCCAGGAATTTGGTTTTTTCCATACCGAAATTGCTGCACCGGTGGGTAACGAACATATCGAATTCTTCGAAGCTGTCTTCGTCCAGCAGCATGGCAATCCGTTCGCGGGCAGTGTATTTCCCTTTTTTATGCTGGGATTCGATACGTTTTTCACCTCCGCCTAATTTGGCTTGAACCCGCAGTTCAATTAATTCTTTGACTTTATCTTGATTTGTGGCCATAAGATTGTTTTGAAATTTGAAAGATTGGAAATTCTGAAATTTAAAGATGTGAAAATGGTCATTTGTTAAAATTCCATTTTCACATCTTTGAGTTTTGCATTCCCAAAATAGTTTTATTTTTTACCGCAAAGCTCTGTTAACACACGATTGGTTGATTTCGGATGTAAAAATCCGATTTGCAATCCTTCTGCACCGGCGCGGGGAGCTTTGTCTATCAGTTGACAACCTGCTTCTGCTGCCTCGTTTAATGCTTCTGCTACATTTTCAACTGCAAATGCCATGTGGTGCATTCCACCGCCGTTTTTTTCTACGAACTTACCGATAGGACCTTCCGGGTCTGTGGATTCCAGCAGTTCTATTTTAGTCTGGCCTACCTGAAAGAAAGCTGTTTTTACTTTTTGGTCTTTTACTTCTTCAATGGCATAACATTTCAGTCCGAGAACGTTTTCATAAAAAGGAATAGCTTCATCCAAACTTTTTACGGCAATACCGATGTGTTCAATATGAGTTGGTTTCATGATTATAAATTATTTGTTTATAATTATTAAATGTTTGATATTCACCAATTTGTTTCGTAAGATATACAAACGCAACTATAATGATTCCGTGTTTCGGAAACGTTTTATACAAAAACCGTTCCAAAATTACAGATTGTTCTTACGATTATCAAGCAAAATGGAAAGATTATTTACGATTTTTCATGTTTAGAATTATTTTAAATAACTATGTCGTCTGATTTTTGTTTTGGGAAATTTTTAGGTATTTGTTTGCAATTGGGGGAGAGGGGAAAGGATGCAGAAGAAACTTTTCAGAGGAATTAACGTATTAAAACGAAATATATAAAATTCAGAGTTATGAATAAACAAAGATTTGCAGTGATTATTGTTGCTGTTATCGGTATGATAGCGGCATTTTTACCTTGGTATAAAATTTTACAGGTAGGTAACATTTCAGGTATTTCTTCGTCGGGCTGGTTTACTTTTATTTTGTTTGCCATTGTAATCGTATTGATGTTGCGTAAAAATTTGCGCGAGGACATCAGTATGGGAATATCCTGGAGTGTAACAATTTGTAGTTTACTGGCTTCTTTTGTCGTATTGTGGAGGATTATTGATATCTGGTTTGCCAAAGAAGGCATATTTGATTTGGGAGGAGGCATGGACCATATTCCAGGCAGTCAGGTTATGATAGCCTACGGAGCCTGGATTGTGGTTATTGCAGGAATATGCGTTCCTTTTGCAGCCTATTTATTCCGCGACCGTTCTTTCCGGAGAGTGTAGCCGGAGAGGTGAAAATAGAAAATATTCAGCTTTTTGACAGGGGAGTGAGACTTTTTGCTTTTTTTTCTTTACCTTGTGACACTTTTTAACCGTAATTATTAAAAAAGAAAGATATGTTTGAGACAAGTGTTTACAAGAACAGACGGACTCGTTTGAAAGAAAAAATGAGCGGTGGATTGGTATTAATTCTTGGAAATGGAGAAGCACCTGCCAATTATACGGACAATACCTATAAATTTCGTCAGGATAGTTCTTTCCTTTATTTTTTCGGTCTGAACTTACCTGGATTTGCAGGTGTTTTGGACATAGATTCCGGCGAAGAGTATATTTTTGGTGATGATGTTGATATAGACGACATTATCTGGATGGGACCGCAACCACAGGTAAAGGACATGGCGGCTAAAGTGGGGGTTGCCCGGACGGCTCCTTTTGCAAAATTGGCCGATTGCCTCCGGGAAGCGATAACCCGGGGACGCCGTATTCATTTTTTACCTCCTTACCGGTACCGGAATATGCTTCTGATTGAAGACCTTCTGGGAATCCATCATTCGCTGGTGAAAAAATATGCTTCTTTGGAATTGATAAAAGCCGTGGTTGCTCTGCGTTCGGTAAAAGAGGCTTGTGAGATTGAAGAAATTACCGGAGCTTGTAATATAGGATACGAAATGCACACGGCGGCTATGCGCAATTGTAAACCCGGCGTAAAAGAACAGTACATTGCAGGTATCGTGGAAGGCATTGCGGCGTCCTACGGTAGTATGGTGTCTTTTCCTGTGATTCTTTCGCAGAACGGGGAAACGTTACACAACCACGATCATAGCCAGATTCTGCAAAAAGGGCGTTTGATGCTGACGGATGCCGGTGCCGAAGCGGTTTCTTCCTATTGTTCCGATTTCACCCGGACCGTACCCGTCGGCGGAAAGTTTACGGACCGGCAAAAAGATGTATATAATATCGTATTGGCAGCTAACAATAAGGCGATAGAAATTGCGAAACCGGGAGTGACTTACCAGTATGTCCACCTGGAAGTATGCAAAGTGCTGGCGCAGGGATTGAAGGAGCTGGGACTGATGAAAGGAAATGTGGAGGATGCGGTAAAAGCCGGTGCGCATGCTTTGTTTATGCCTCACGGATTGGGACACATGATGGGGTTGGATGTGCATGACATGGAGGACCTTGGTCAGATTTACGTGGGATACGATGACGAAACACGGCCCATCAATCAGTTCGGTACCTCTTCTTTGCGTATGGGACGCCGTTTGCAGGAAGGATTTGTCATTACTGACGAACCGGGTTGTTATTTTATTCCGGCCTTGATCGACCAATGGAAGGAGCAAGGCATGCACAAGGATTTTCTGAATTACGATAAAATTGAAACGTATAAAGACTTCGGCGGTATCCGCATCGAAGACGATATCCTGATTATTCCCGGCGGTTCGCGGTTCCTTGGCGACAGGCGTACACCGGTTACCGTTGAAGAGATTGAAGCCGTTATGGGGGAATGATGGCGGATAGCATATCCTGATACAATTATTTAGTGTTGAAAGACGAATTCCGGAAGGGGTTCGTCTTTTTTTTGTCCTCTTTTCTGATATAAACTTTTTTTTATAACTTTTATTTTTTATAAATTTCTTGTATGTTAAATCCTTTTTTCTATATTTGTGAATGGGTGCTTTATTTTTATCAAAATTAAGAAAGTATAAGAAAGTCCGGGGACAAACGGTATATCTTCTTTTCCTATGGTATATCTATCCGTTTTGTTGTAGTACGGAATATGCGTTACCGGGTTTGACGGCGGAATACGGGGGTACCGTATTATTGACCGTCTGTACGGTATTTTCTTTGTTCCGCAGGGAAATCCGGAGGTTTAACGGGGCGGATGTTCTTTTTCTGCTTCGCGTGCTTCGTGGTTGGGTTTGGCGGCAGGCATTGTCTGGTTGGTCATGCTTTCCGCTTGGGGCAGGACAGTTTGGAAAAATTTTCGTTGTCGGTATACGGGTGTGTCCCTGTTTCTGTCCGGATGTGCGGTTGTAACCGGTATCATAGGGATAGGGTACGGATTGTATGTTTTGCGTCCGGCTTCCGTAGAGGGCAGATACCTGATTTGGCGTGTCATTGCCGGGGCGGTTGGTGAAGCACCGTTGTTGGGGCACGGAGCGTTGTCCGCTTCCTATATGCTAAGGCAAGCCGACTGGTTTATGAATCATCCGGATTCTCTTTACGCGATGGTAGCGGATAATACTATATATGCCTTCAACGAATTTCTGCGGGTCCTGTACGAGTGCGGGATAGTCGGTTTGTTGTTGTTTGCCGGACTGTTGACAGCGGTTTTTTGCCGGGCTGTCAAAGGGGATGCGGCATCCCGGCGGGCAGGTGCGCTGTTGGTTGCGGTGATGTGCTTCGGGCTGTTTGGCTATCCGTTGTCGGATGTACAGATTACGGGACTGGTCATCGTTACCTTGGGTAGGATTGCCGGCAGTGGGGGCGGCCACCGGCTTTGGAGCGGCGTTTTACCCTCATCCGGGCGGTGTGCGGTCATCGTCGTGCTGGCTGTTTTCCTGTTTATCTGTACAGAGCAATATATCGGAGGGAAACATGCCGACCGGTTGCTGTTCCGGGCTCAGACGGATTTGTCCGTTCTGTCGGAAGGCAGATTGTCCAAGGCTTATCAACACTGGCGAGGCAATCCCGATTTCGTACTTTGTTACGGGAAAACGCTTTACAACCATGCTCAATATGACAAAGCACTGCCCGTGTTGCAGCAGGCCGCTCATTTAAAGCCCTCTTCCAGGCTGCTGTGTGATATCGGCGATTGTTACCGTCACCGGGGAGACTACCGGACGGCCGAATCGTCCTACCGGTTGGCATCATGGATGATTCCCACCCGTATATTGCCGCACTACCGTCTGTTTTGTCTCTACAGGGATGAGGGAATGGAGGCGGAGGCTGCCGGGCAGGCGGAACGTCTGCTTACGATGCCCGTCAAGGTAGTCAATACTTCGGTATTGCGCTACCGCCATCAGGCACGTCTCTTTTTAAGCCATTATTCGTCACAACATAAATAAATCGTTATGAAAAAACAGGTCTTACGAATGCTTTCCGGTTTGCTTTTGGCGGGTTGTACGTCAGTATCCCCTCTGGAACAGGCATTGCGTCTGAGCGGGAACAACCGGGTACATTTAGAACAGGTTTTGCGCCATTATTCCCGAATTCCGGCCGACAGCCTGAAATACCGTGCAGCGTGTTTCCTGATAGAAAACATGCCGGGGCACGGTTGGTACGAGGGTACGGAATTAGATGTTTATTGCCGTTGGGTGGATTCCGTGTATGCTGCGGAGAGCTATCCTTACCGCGCCGCCCTTCACGAACTCGGTTTGCAGTGGCCGGATGTGTGTGGCAAATTGACTTTTCACGAGGATATCGGACATTTGGATAGTACATTTCTCATCACCCACATTGACTCCACATTCAGCGGTGCCGCCCGGCGTCCGTGGCTGCAATCCCTCACCTTCGGCGATTTTTGCGAATACGTGTTGCCCTACCGGGTGGGGCATGAGCGTCCCCGTCTGCTTTATGCCTTACAGGATTCATTCTACCGGACAAATGTGAAGGGGGCGTTGGAATATGACGATTCCCGTTATGACCCGTTGCTCATATTTCATTCCCGTCCGCTGTTTGCCCCTTCGTCGCGTGTGGTTTCGGTTTTTTACCGGGAACATGCCCTGCGTGCTGCGGCGATGAGTTGCCAGGGGATAGCATATTATTGTCTGTGGCGTTCCCGATTGCTGATGTGTCCTGTGGCGACGGACCTGATTCCTGCTTATCCTGACCGCAATGACCGGCATTGCTGGTCGGTAATGGCCGGAGACAACCGGGTCATCAATTCACGTGAGGCGGCGGCAAATCCCGACAAATGCGGGAAAATTTACCGGCACACCTTTTCCCGTCATCCCCTTCCTGTGAGCACAGCCGGGGAATATGTGCCGCCGTTTTTTCGGAATCCGTTTTATGAGGATATTACCCGGCATTATGGTCCGACCTCTGACGTAAGGATTCCCTGTCCGGTTTCTCCCGGCCTGGCCAATGCTTATCTTTGCGTATTCAATGATTTGGCCTGGGAACCGGTGGCCTGGGCAAGGAGGGAAAAAGGTGTTTTTCATTTTAAAGACATGGAACGCGGCATCGTCTATTTGCCGGTGGTCTATCAGGGAGAAAGGGTGGTACCCCTTTCCTGTCCTTTCATACTGCATCCGACGGGCCGGATAGAAAGTTTATCTCCTGATACAAACCGGTTGCAGACGTTGCGGTTAGACCGGAAATACCCGTTGAGTCATACGATACAATACAAAAATCAAACATTTACGGGAGTGACAGTGGAGGCTTCGGATCATCCCCGTTTCCGGCATGCGGACAAGGTGGGGCAGTTCGGAACAGTTTCCCTCCGGCAGTGGTCATCGGCACAGATTTCTTCCTCCCGGGCTTACCGCTATTGGCGGATTCGTTCACCCCAACAGTTTATCCTTGCCGAGTGTCTGCCGTATGATACCGGAGGCAACCGTGTGCTTCCTTGGGGTAACCTGTCCAATTCCCTTCGGGCGGCTTTCGATAATAATCCGTTGACGTATGTCTATTCCGATAAGTCCGACACGTTTATGGTGGACTTTGGGCGACCGGTGGTACTTTCCAGAGTGGAATGCCTGCTGCGGAACGACGGAAATGCCGTCTGGCCGGGCCATTGGTATGAATTGCTTTATCACGACGGGGCAGAATGGTGTTCCCTGGGAGTACAGAAAGCGGTGGAGCGGTGGGTGGAGTTTGGCGGTGTGCCTTCGGGGGCCCTGTTGTGGTTGCGGGACCTGACTGAGGGTCGGGAAGAACGGATTTTTACAGTGACCAATCATCAAGTGCGTTTTTGGTAATCAATATAAAGAAAGGAGGTTCAGGTAAATTAAAAATTACAAGTTAACTTAAAAACAAATTTATGAAAAAAAGAAAATTATTGATTTTCGGGGCTTGTTTAAGCTTCTTCGTCTTTTCCTGTTCCTACGAACTGGAAGATCCGCCCTCTTTCGACGCGGGGTCCTTGACCAATTTCGGCATTGCCGATGCCCGGTTGTATTTTGAAGAGAATGCAACAGATTTGTCTCTTCTTCATTTTACGGAACCTCATCCTTCGACGCGTACGACTGAGGAAACTCCCGAGTTGATACCCGACTGGAGTGAGGCAGTCCGCACGGAAAGTCCGGAGGCGGCATTGATCGAACTTCCCGTCTCTTCAGCCTCCTCCCGGATATCGGTGGTCCGTTATTTTGAAAAAGGCCTGTTTTGCTTTTCAAAAATAGGAGAGAGCCGTGTGAGGTTGGTAGTAGCGCGTCGGAAAGACGGCAGTACGCAAATGTTTGTCGTCACCTTGGTTCCTTCCGCAAAATATCCCAACAAGAAAGAGGATATCGAAAATTTTCGCTATCTTGGCGGTGGTAATTTTACCGGGAAAGTATTTTGTTCGACGTTGGAAGGGCATTTTGTAGAAGCCTCGCAATATGTGAAAGGGCGTTTTGTCGGAAAATTGGAGGTGATGACCCGGCGGGAATTGGAGGAACAAAAAGTAAGTCTTGAAGAGGCTTCTTATGAATCCATCTTTCTGGCTTCTTCGATAGCGAAAACCAGAAGCAGTACTTACTCGTTTAGTGAAGGTGGCGGAACAGTAACCGCTTGTCCGTATCATCCTCCGTATGTTCAGGGAAGTTGTCCTTTTTGTTTGGAAGAGGTGATTGTTCTTGCTTGTCGTTATTGCGGTGCAAGACTTGAAAAAGGCGAAGTATGTCATTGTCGTGATTGTCATTATTGTCATCGTTATCCATGCGTATGTGCCAGCGATTGTTCGATATGCCGCCCTTATCCTTGTACCAAATGTACGAAGTGCGGCCGGCATTATTGTTTCGGAGAGTGCGAGATTACAGGGGGTGATAATACTGGAGGGGGCGGAGGTAATAGTGGGAATACAAATCCTCCTGGAAGTTCCGAAACAGGAATAGCCGCAATAAAACCTTTATATGCCGAAACTTCAACCTTGGATTCGCAGCAAAAGACTTTACTCAATACTGCTATGACCGATTTTATAGAAAGGAGCGAAAAGTTTAAAAGAATGTATGATAATCTGCTTGCAAAAGGGGTAAAAATAAAATTTGAAATAAATCCGGGAAAATTAGAGGCAGGTCAAGGCCGAGCCAGTTATCTGAATAACACCATCACGTTTTATTCAGAAGAGCATATCCATTTAAATTACTTGCAAGAAGAACTGATACATGCCGTGCAGGACCTGGATATTTATGGGCAATCTTATATGTTCTCCGCCCGCAAGAATATTGAGTTTGAGGCTAAAGTGATTCAGGATATTGTTTCCCAGATAGAAGCAGGCGGAACAACCATGGGAAATATGGGGCAAGCACCTGATTTTTTTGAAAACTATACAAAATGGATACAAGGCTATCTAAACGAAGATTTTAATAGTTTCGTTAGTCGGTTTCACGAATTTTGTGAACCATGGACCGGATATTCAGGAACTTATAAATCGAATTTCAGTCCGGAAACGATTGTAAAATATTTTTTTAATGAATAATATTATGAGAACAATATTTGTATTTTTATGGTTGATGGTATGCTTGTCTGTATCTTTGGCGGCCCAAAACTTTGAGCATTTCAGAGTAGATACTACAAAAAAAGGCTGGAGCATTTCTTCTCTTGTTGATGATACTCCCGATTTTGAGGTGGATGAAAAAGCAGGATGTCCAATAATGATTACCGATGATGTCAATAATGTAGGTAGAAGGATGCTACAATCTCTTCCTGCTGATGTTAAAAAGAAGTTTGTAAATCAAAGGATTACCCTTTATTTTACTTTAAATGCGAAAGGTGAAGTATATCACATTACTTTTAATGGAAGTAGGCAGGAGGGCATTCCCTTGACGGATGAGCAATGGTTGGAAGTTTTCGATTCGGTTCGCCGGATGAAGTCCGAGATTGCCAAATTAATCCCGTCGGATAGCGGCAGATGGAGAGTCATGTGGGTATATCCGGTAAGCAAATATTTGCAGGAGACAGAGAAGTAGTCTTCTTTCTTAATAATGATAACCAAAAACATATAGAAAGCCAACACCTTCCTTTTACTTGCAAGGCAGCCTGTTCAATGGGACGGGTTGCTTTTGTTTTGGTTATTTCGGAAAAATGTTTAACTTAGAAACGGTGAATTTAAAGGTAGTGTTATAATAATGAAACGTAAAAATTTTTATTGATTTTTGTTGTGGCCAGTTTTAGAAGTTTCAGACGAAAAATTAGTCATCCAGCATTTAACTCCCGGGTGGTTGTCTTATGGAAGTACCACGACCTTTTATCCGATACCTCCCAAAAGGGTAAGTGTAAATTAGAGGACGCTCATGGCATAAATTTAAAATTATGAAAATAACACTTTTACTTTTATTAATGCTGGCCGGCTTGTCCATGTCTTTGGCAGCCCAAAACTTTGAGCATTTTAAAGTAGATTTTACAGAAAAAAGTTGGAAAATTTCTTCTATCATTGATGATACTCCCGATTTCGAGGTGGACGAAAAAGCACTATGGCCAATAATGATTACCAGTGGTGTCAACAATGTAGGGAGAAAAATGTTACAAGATCTTCCAGTTGATATTAAAAAGGAATTTATGAAACGAAGGATTTTCGTTGATTTTACTTTAAATGCAAAAGGAGAGGTATATCACATTACTTTTACAGGAGATATGCAGGAGGGTATTCCCTTGACGGATGAGCAATGGTTGGAGGTTTTCGATTCGGTTTGCCGGATGAAGTCCGAGATTGTCAAATTGATTTCGTCGGATAGTGACAGATGGGAAGTCAGATGGACATATCCGGTAAGCAAATATTTGCAGGAAACAAAGAAATAATTTCTTTTTCTTAATAATGATTACCAAAAACATATAGAAAGCCAACACCTTTCTTTTACTTACAAGGCAACCTGTTCAATGGGACGGGTTGCTTTTGTTTTGGTATTTTGGAGAAATGATTAACTTAGGAACAGTGAATTTAAAGGTTGTGTTATGGTGATTTATGGACAATCTTATATGTTATCTGCCCGCAATAATATTGAGTTTGAAGCTAAAGTGATTCAGGATATTGTTTCCCAAACTGAAGCAGGTGGGGGAACTAAGGGAGATATGGGGCAATCAAAAGATTTTAGTGTAAATTATGGAAAATGGATAGAAGAATATATGAAAAAAGGTTGTAATAGTATTATCAGTCAGTTTTACGATTTTTGTGAACCTTATTCCTGATATATAGGGACTTACAAGTCGAATTTTAGTCCGGGAACAATTATAAAATATTTTTTAATGAATAGCATTATGAGAACAATATTTGTATTTTTATTGTTAATGGCATGCTTGTCCATGTCTTTGACAGCCCAAAATTTTGAACACTTCAAAGTAGATACTACTATAGAGGGAAGATGGAGCATTTCTTCTGTCATTAATGATACTCCCAATTTTGAGGTGGATGAAAAAGCAGGATATCCATATATGCTTACAAATGATGTTAATAATATAGGTCGGAGGATGCTACATGCTCTTCCTGTTGATATAAAAAGAGAGTTTGTAAAACAGTGGATAGGTGTCACTTTTACTTTAAATTCAGAGGGAGAGATTTATAATATTATATTTAGGGGGGATATAGAGAAAGGTATCCCCTTGACGGATGAGCAATGGTTGAAAGTCTTCGATTCGGTTCGCCGGATGAAGTCCGAGATTGCCAAATTGATCTCGCTAGATAGTGACAGATGGGAAGTCAGATGGACATATCCGGTAAGCAAATATTTACAAGAAACAAAGAAATAATCCCTCTTTCTTAATAATGATAACCAAAAACATATAGAAAGCCAACACCTTCCTTTTACTTGCAAGGCAGCCTGTTCAATAGGATGGGTTGCTTTTGTTTGGGCTCTTGCGGAAGATTTCAGAGACCCCAAAGTTCTGTCCCTTTATATCGCACTGCCATGAGTTTACTGAAGTTTATAGCAAACTTTTTTCAGGATAACACAGGGATTCGTTAGGGATTGGCTTTTATTGCTCCGGTACACCTCCGATACTCCTCCGGATGTAAGCCATACCCTGGCCTTCGTGATGAAAAAGATATTGGTTCAGGAGACAGTGTGGCTAGTTATTCTTTTTTTTGGAAAGAAAATTTTTCCATGACGGGAAAAAACATTAATTTAGTCGTCTGTTTGTAGAAAATTAAAGTAAAATCTAAAATATTGAACTTATGAAGTTTGTTGTATCAAGCAGTACATTACTGACCCGTTTGCAGGCGGTGAGTAAGGTGATTGGTGGGAAATCCGTACAGCCTATTCTGGATAATATTTTGCTGGTGGCAACCGGAGGCGTGTTGTATGCGACAGCATCCGACAAGGAAACTACAATGGAAGCCAGGGTAGAATTGGAAAATCTGGAGGAGGAAGGAAAAATAACAATTCCGGCAAAGATATTGCTGGATATTTTAAAAGAATTTCCGGAACAACCTTTGACTTTTGATATTAACACTTCAACCAATGAGGTAAAGATTATTTCAGAAAAAGGTGAATTTTCTGTACCGGGAGAGAGTGCTGAAGATTATCCGGTGCAGGCTGCGTTGAATGAAAGTAGTAATGATTTGATAACAAAATGCGGTCTGGTGCTGGAGGGGATTGTCAAAACCATTTTTGCTACAGCCAATGACGACTTGCGTCCCGTGATGAATTGTATCCTGATAGAAATGAATGAGGATAACTTTACTTTTGTCGCTTCGGATGCTCATAAGTTGGTCCGTTATAAACGTTTTGACGCCAAAAGTGAGAACGGACAATTTTCATTGATTTTGCCGAAGAAACCGGCTTTGATGCTGAAAAACATTTTACCGAAAGATGATTCGGAACTGAGGTTGTCTTTTAATGAAAAGATGGCGTGTTTTGTATTCGGAGATTACAAAATGACTTCTACTTTGGTAGAAGGACGTTTCCCGAATTATAATTCGGTGATTCCTCAGAATAATCCTAAAAAAATCATTATCGAGAAAAAAGAGTTGTATAACTCTTTGCGCCGGGTGTCGGTGATGGCCAACCAGGCTAGTAATCTGGTCAAATTTGATGTTGCGGAAGGTAAAATCATTATTTCGGCTCAGGATATGGATTACTCCATGTCCGGACATGAAACTTTGACTTGCCAATATGACGGCGAAAATATAGCTATCGGATTTAAGTCGCCTTTTGTATTGGAAATCCTTTCCAATATCGGTTCTGAAAGCGTTGTGCTTGAATTGTCCGACCCCACACGTCCGGGATTATTCCTGCCTTTTGAAAATGAAGACCAGGATGAAGATTTACTGATGTTGTTGATGCCTATGATGGTATAAACAAACAGAAAAATCTTTATTTCATATCATCAGAGAGTCGTTTGGGAATCCGGACGACTCTTAAAATGAAATAATTATAGTATTAAAACAAAATTTTCAGGGGAAGAGGACGAAATTTCCGGAAAATAAATATAGTGGATGTTATGAATTTGAATTTGGCAAACCCGATTGTTTTTTTTGATTTGGAAACGACGGGGATAAATATAGCAAAAGACCGGATTGTAGAAATTTCGGTATTGAAAGTATATCCGAACGGCAAGGAAGAGCAAAAGACAATCCGGGTGAATCCGGGAATGCACATTCCCGAGGAAGCATCAAGAGTGCATGGCATTTATGATGAAGATGTGAAGGATTGCCCTTTGTTCAGGAACATAGCTAAAGAGCTGGCACATTACATTGAAGGGTGTGATTTGGGCGGATACAATTCAAATCGGTTTGATATTCCGTTATTGGCCGAGGAGTTTCTGAGGGCAGAAGTTGATTTTGATATGAGTAGACGGAAATTTGTAGATGTGCAGACCATTTTCCATAAAATGGAACAGCGGACTTTGTCTGCTGCTTATCATTTCTATTGCGATAAATGCCTGGAAGATGCCCATTCTGCTGCTGCAGATACGATGGCCACTTATGAGGTGCTTAAGGCGCAGTTGGACCGTTATGGGGATAAACTGGAAAATAATATAGACTTCCTGAGTAAATTTTCCACTCAAAATAAGAACGTTGACTTTGCCGGATTTATTATCTATGATGAGAAGGGAACAGAGGTTTTCAATTTTGGAAAAAACAAGGGAATTCCGGTGGAGAAAGTATTGCAGGAACAACAGGGATATTATGATTGGATGATGAAAAGTGAATTTCCGCTTTATACCAAAAAAGTGTTGACCAGAATCAAATTGCGAAGTTCGGGGTTGGTGAAATAAGACTGCAGAAAGTAGTTGAACGATTAAAACGGAACGGGAATATGGGAGAATTAATCAGGAAAGAGTTGAAGAGTTTTTTTGCTTCCTTATCGGGGTATGTTGTATTGGCGTTTTTCTTGATTACGAGCGGTTTGTTTTTGTGGATTATACCGGGAAGTTACAACATTTTTGATAGCAAAATGGCTGATTTACAGCCATTTTTTTCGCTTGCGCCTGTATTGTATTTGTTTTTGGTCCCGGCCATATGTATGCGTCTTTTTGCAGAAGAACGCCGGACCGGCACTTTGGAATTGTTGTTTACCCGTCCCTTAACGGTGTGGCATGTGGTTATAGCCAAGTATTTGGCAGGTTTCATCCTGGTCATTTTGTCCATCCTTCCCACGGTGATTTACCCGCTTTCTCTCTGGATGCTGGCACAGCCTGCCGGACATATAGATGTAGGGGGAATTATGGGGTCTTATACCGGTCTGGTGTTTTTATCCGGGATATATGTTGCTGCCGGCGTTTGGACTTCTTCCTTGACGGACAATCAGATTGTTGCTTTTCTGTATGCTGTGGTGATTGCTTTTCTGTTGTATACGGGGTTGGATTTTATAGGAGAAATACCTGCTTTCGAAAATATTCAGGCCTCTGTACAGCTTTTGGGCATCAATTATCATTATGAACCGATGTCCCGGGGAGTTATCGCCTTGGGAGATGTGGTTTATTTTCTTTCTTTTATCTTTTTGTTTTTGTGGCTGACAGTCCGGCATTTCAAGGGAACACGTTTGAAATGGTGGCAGGTGGTCATTGGATTGGTGGTGTTGAATCTGTGGGCGGGGAGCGTATATTGGCGGGCTGATATTACGAATGATAAACGCTATACTTTATCTGCTCCCACAAAAGCATTGCTGAAAAAGGCGGACCGTGTCATTCATGTGGACATATTCCTGGCAGGCAATCTGCCCGCCGAAATGCAGAAACTACAATATGCACTTACGCGGATGTTGGAAGAATTCCGCCGGATTTCCGGAAATAATTTTCGTTACAGTATCATAAATCCGGCCGAAACCGGGGACCCGGAGGAGAAAAAGGCCATGGTGAGGTATCTGGTTGAGCGCGGAATCATGCCGGTAAATCTGAACCGTAAGACGGACGATGAGACTTTGTCCCGGCAATTTATTTATCCCGGTGCGATTGTATACGACAAGGAGACGGAGGTCAGTATCCAGTTGTTGCAAAATGTGCCCGGTCAGACGGCGGAGCAGAATATCAACCATTCCATAGAGGCTTTGGAATATGAACTGACCAAAGCGGTGCGTCTGCTGATGCGGCAGGAATTGAAATCGGTGGCTTTTCTGACCGGACACGGGGAGTTGCCTTATCCGGAGGTGATGGATATGGCTAAAATGTTGTCCTGGTATTATCAGGTGGATTTTGTCAGTACCGATTCGCTGGCTATGGATTTAATGCGTTATCAGGCATTGATTATTGCCCGGCCTTCAACTGATTTTCCGGAACGGGATAAATTCATCATCGACCAATATGCAATGAATGGAGGACGTTTATTGTGGTGTATTGACGAAGTTGAAGTGAATCATGACGGACTGAAAGAGCAGGAGACGGTACCGGCACTTTACCGTCCGTTAAATCTTGAAGATATGTTTTTCCGTTATGGTGTCAGGATTAATCCGGATTTGTTGCTGGACGGGAATAGCGTATTGATACCTGTCATCACCGGGATGAACGGAAACAGTCCTGTATATCGTCCCGGGGCCTGGTATTATTCGCCTTTGCTGCTACCCCGCCGGATTCATCCCGTTACGACAGGGCTGATGCCTGTACGGGTGGATTATGCCAACAGTATAGACACAGTCGGTGGTAATGACGGTTTGCGGAAAACTGTGCTCCTGGCAACTTCACAGTATTCGGCGGCAATGAAGACGCCTTGTCCGGTAACTTTGTCGGTGACCGGGGAGAAAATGACCCCGGAAAAATTCAACCGGAAATATATTCCCGTAGCCGTAGCAGTGGAAGGCGGATTCAAGTCCTTGTTCCAATACCGGAACATGCCGGACGTGGTGAATACTTCTTTCAAGCCGGAAAGTGGTTACAACCGGATGATTTTTATTGCAGACGGAGATATTATCCGCAATAAAGTGAGAGGAGTGGGGGAAAATGCCGTGGCTGTTCCGTTGGGATATGATGAATATGCCGACAAAGTGTATGGAAACCGGGATTTTTTGCTGAACTGCGTGAATTGGTTGTGCGACGATGAAGGCTGGATGCAACTTAGGGGCAGAAACCTATCTCTGTATTTGCTGGACAAAACCCGGTTAAAGGCGGAACGGAGACGTTGGGAACTTTTTAATTTGTTGTTGCCGTTGGTGGTGGTGGCGGCGTTGGGCGGACTGTTTATGGTTTTCCGCAGGAAATGATTTCCCTGCGGAAATGTAAAAAAAACTCTCATTTTATATTAGAATCGTCTTATTTTCGGATAATATCCGGAAAGACAGGAGCAAATATGAAGAATGATTTTTAATTTTGAGCAATCGTTTGTGCAATGAATGGCGGGGAGTATTTTGATAACTGCCCCGGATTTTTTTTCAGAATTAGAAGATGAAAGTTAGTTTGTTGATTGTGTGGTGCATTTTGTGTACATGGGTAACGAATGCTCAGAAAATCAGTTTTAGCGGGCAAGTATGTCGGTTTGATACGATTACCGAGTCCGACGGTCCGGTGGTACATGATTTTTATTTCACGAATACCGGGGAAAAACCTTTGAAAATAAAGGAAGTACTGACCAGTTGCGGATGCGTGGCCGCCAGTTTCCCGTCGGGCGAAGTCATGCCGGGTGAAAAAGCGGCAGTCCGCGTGATCTACCGGCCCGAAAACCGTCACGAAGAAGAGGTGCTCGCCATTGCCGATGTATATACAAATGCAGGAGTCAGAACATTGGAAATCTCTGGTGTTGTACTTCGCTCCAAAAAGGAGCGGCAGCCGGTTTACCGATTACAGGAGTCGGATGTGCGGGAATACGTCAGGCCATCTAAGCCGGCCAGGGGATTCGGGCTGATATTGGAAAGAATGCGTGAAGGCTTGTTGGCACGTGTGAATGTGCCGGAAAATGACGCTGAGGTGAAAGAGCAGGTTGCTGCTTTGGACAGAGGGGGAAAATGGGCGGACTTGGATTATGCTTGTTACGGGCGTACCAACTGGGAACCCATCCGGCATTTGCAGCGTGTTTATCAACAGGTGCTGTCGTATGTAAACCCGGAGAGTGTATATTATGCCAATGACACATTATACACCGTCATCCGGGATGCCTTAGGCTACTGGTTGGAATGCAGGCCCAAATGCCATAACTGGTGGTATAACCAAATTGCCGTACCCCAGTGTTTAGGGAATATGCTGGTTTTGATGGAATGCGGTAAAAAGCGTTTGTCCGGTGAATTGCGGGACGGATTATTTAGATTAATGGCCTGGCCGGATCCCCGGAGATGGACGGGAGCAAATAAACAGGACATTGCATTGCATCATGTGCAACGGGGATGTTTGTTGGAAAACGACAGCATTGTAAAGGCAGCGGTTGACGAATTGTTTTATCCGTTGAGATTTACAAATCAGGAAGGATTGCAGGTTGATTATTCTTATCATCAGCATGGCAATCAATTATATATCGGAGGATATGGTGCTGTTTTTGTCGAATGTGTTTTAAAGGCGGCGGAATGGTTCCGGGACACTCCTTATGCTTTGAAAGATGAACAATTGGAGATGTTCAGCCGTTTTTTCCGGGACACTTACCTCAACATTTTTCGCGGTCCTTACCAGGATTTCAGTGTATTGGGACGGGGAATAAGCCGGGAAGGAGCCACTTTGAGCCGCGGGATGGCCGGTGTGTTGGAGCGGATGAAAGAAATCGACCGGAAACATGCGGACGACTACGAAAAAGCGAAAGTCCGTTTCAATGGGGTTGCGGATTCCTGCCGCAGTGACTGCAGCCGGGTTTTCTGGCGTTCGGATTATGCTTTGCACAACCGTAAGGCGTTTGATTTTTCTGTTCGTACTTCCTCCGTCCGCACCTGTAAAATAGAAAGCGGTAACGGGGAAAATCTGAAGGGAGCCTTATTGTCGGATGGTGCCGTCTGTCTGCGGGTGACCGGCGAAGAATACTATGATATTTTTCCCGTATGGGATTGGAACCGGATTCCGGGCGTAACGGCACTGGATTCCAATGCCGGTTTGCAGGCTGCCGATTGGGGAAGACGGGGGAAAGCCGTTTTTTCCGGCGGCGTTTCGGACGGGACATACAGTGCCATGAGCTACCGGATGGATGATTTCGGAGTGAAAGCCCAAAAAGCCTGGTTTATGTTTGATGACGAGGTGGTGTGCCTGGGGACGGGAATTTACGGACAGGGAAGCGGGCGAGTGTGTACCACGGTCGAGCAATGCAGAAATGAAGGGGAAAATGTCATTCGGAAAGGGAATAAAATCCGGAAAGGAAATGTATTGTATTATTTTCCGGCCGGCGGAAAAACGGTATGCCGGGAAAACCGGTTGCAAACAGGAGCTTGGTCGGAGATAAACTATAATTATCCGGTTCGTCAGGTCGGGCAACCGGTTTTTTCGTTGTGGATAGACCATGGGAATAACCCGCAAAATGCCGGCTATGCTTATGTCATTGTCCCCGGTGCGCAGCAGGCGGAGAATTACGATACGGCCCGGATTGAGATTGTCCGGAATGACACGCTGGTGCAGGCGGTCTACCAGAAGCACGCGGATATTTTACAGATAGTATGTTACGACAGTGTCCGTTTTGAAGGTTCGGGAGTCGCTTTGGAGGTGGACATCCCTTGCGTACTGATGGTGAAAGGAATAAAAACGCGCCGTCCTTCGCTTTATCTGGCCGACCCGATGCAGGACAAGAAAACGGCGCACGTCTGCCTGACGACTTCCCGCGCGAAACTCAGCCGGAAAGTGGAATTGCCGCAAGACGATTGGAAAGGAAATACAATTGAAATATTAAAATGATGATTAAAATGAAATGGTGTATATTGTTATTGGTACTGTTTTCCGTTAGTCAGGGAATGGCCGCCGGAAGGACAGTATTGTCTTTCAATGATGGCTGGACTTTTAAAAAGGGACCTTTTACGGAAGATAAGGTGAAATTTAAAGAGATTTTTGACCGGGAATGGGACAAGGTGAAGATTCCTCATACCTGGAATGCCCGGGATATGCAGCAGAAATACAACCAGTTTTATGCCGGGGAGGCTTATTACCGCAAAAAGTTTCCGGTGGACGCCGGATTGAAAGAAAAACGGGTGTTTTTGCGTTTTGAAGGAGTGGGGCAGGTGATGGATTTGTATCTTAACGGGCGTTATATCGGAAATCATAAAGGCGGGTATTCTGCCTGTGTTTTTGAATTATCCAAAGCCTTGAAATACGGACAGGAAAATGAGTTGCTGGTGAGGGTCAGCAATGCTGCTTCGCCGGAAGTAATTCCTGTAAATCATGTATTGTTCGGGGTATACGGAGGAATATACCGGCCGGTGTGGCTTGTAATTACGGACAAGTTGAATATTGCCGTGAACGATTGTGCTTCTTCCGGCGTGTATATTACTCAGAAAGACGTTTCTCCGCAGAGTGCCCGGGTTAATGTCAGGGTTAAATTGGAAAACAAGGAGTTGCAGCCGCAAAAAGTGCTCTTAGAGAACACAATTTACGATTATTCGGGGAAAATCTGCCTGAAAAAGGCACAGGAGATTGTGGTATTGCCCCAGGGGAACCAAAGCTTTGAACAGGCTTTTCTATTGAAAAAACCTCATTTGTGGCAGGGAAGAAAAGACCCTTATCTGTATAAAGTGGTCACCCGGCTCAAGCGGGATGGTCAGATATTGGATGAGATTGTCCAACCATTGGGAATCCGGAAGTTTGAGATTGTTGCCGGAAAAGGTTTCTATCTGAACGGAGAAAAATACCCGATGTATGGTGTATGCCGGCATCAGGACTGGTGGGGATTAGGGTCTGCACTGACCAACGAACATCATGCATCCGATTTGGCGGAGATTATGGGAATAGGTGCTACTACCGTCCGTTTTGCCCATTATCAGCAATCGGATTATATCTATTCGAAATGTGATAGTCTGGGATTGATTATCTGGGCGGAAATTCCTTTTGTCAACCGGGTATCTGCACAGGAGGGACCCAATGCGAAAGACCAGTTGCGGGAACTCATCCGGCAGAGTTTCAACCATCCGTCCATTTATGTATGGGGCTTGCACAATGAAGTTTACAGTCCGGAGGATTATACGGCCGCTTTGACCCGGGAATTGCATGACTTGGCCAAGACCGAGGACCCGGACCGGTACACCGTTTCTGTTAACGGTTATGGTATTATGGAACATCCGGTGAATCTGAATGCCGATATTCAGGGTATGAACCGTTATTTCGGGTGGTATGAGAAAAAAATTCAGGACATTGTGCCCTGGATTGAAAATCTGGAAACCAAATATCCCGGTATGAAGTTTATGCTGTCGGAATACGGTGCGGATGCGAACATTGCCCATCAGACCGAATATTTAGGGGAATCCCTCAACTGGGGAAAACCCTATTATCCGGAAACTTTCCAGACTAAGCTCCATGAATACCAGTGGAGTGTCATTGCCAGACATCCTTATATTGTTGCATCTTATTTGTGGAATATGTTCGACTTCGGCGTGCCGATGTCCGACCGGGGAGGCGTGCCCGCCCGGAACATGAAGGGGTTGATTACCATTGACCGGAAGGTGAAGAAAGACGCCTATTATTTTTATAAAGCCAACTGGAGCGAAGAACCGGTGGTACATATCACCCAGCGAAGACTCAAAGAGCGTGAAAAACAGGTGACGGATGTCACGGTTTATTCCAATGTCGGGGAACCGGAATTGTATCTGAACGGGGAAAAGATAAACGGGGTGAAAAAAGGATATACGGATATTCACTACATTTTCAGCGGAGTGAAATTGCGTCAGGGCGATAATACATTGAAAACCGTCGTTAAAAAAGGTGGAAAAATGTATGAGGATTCTATTGACTGGCATTTTACCCGGGAAATGAAAGCCGGCGAGGCGGAATCACTGAATAGCGATAAAGAGCATGTAGGTTTTTAAATCATTAGCGATGAAATTATTATTAGTTGTTGTTGTTTGTATAGGCTGGATTTTTTCCGGTGTACTCCGTGCACAGGAAGTGTCTGTCATTCCTTATCCGGCATCGGTTCGGATGCTGGATGGGAAATTCAGCCTGAAAGCCGGGAAAATCGAGTATAGAACTGCGGAATTTGCTCCGGAAGCCGGATTCCTGGCCGAACAATTGGAGGATTTGTCTTGCCGGATGAAAGCAGACAAGGATGAAAAAAAGGCGGTTATTCTTTTAACCCAATCGGCCGACATACAAAACCGGGAAGGGTATCGGTTGCAAATTACGCCGAAGGGGGTAACCATTGCGGCGAAGAATAGGGCCGGGATGTTTTACGGCATCCAGACTTTTCTGCAATTGGTGAGAAACGGAGGACGTGATTTGGCCTGTTGTGAAATAGAAGATGCGCCGCGTTATGATTGGAGAGGCTATATGCTGGATGAATCCCGCCACTTTTTTGGTAAGGAAAAAGTGAAGCAATTGCTGGATTGGATGGCATATTATAAACTCAACAAATTCCACTGGCATTTGACGGATGAACCGGGGTGGCGGATTGAGATAAAGAAATACCCCCGTTTGGCTACAGTGGGGGGAAAAGGGAATTGGAGTGACCCGAATTGTCAGGATGTCCGTTTTTATACCCAGGATGAAATCCGGGAGATTGTGGCTTATGCTGCCGGGCGGCACATTGAGATTATTCCGGAAATAGACATGCCGGGACATGCTACTGCCGCTAATTTTGCTTATCCCGGACTGTCGGGCGGGGGAACGCCTGAACATCCCGAGTTTACTTTTAAT
Organism: uncultured Odoribacter sp.; assembly: GCA_910578105.1. Lineage (GTDB taxonomy): Bacteria > Bacteroidota > Bacteroidia > Bacteroidales > Marinifilaceae > Odoribacter. The sequence continues at coordinate 234,551 of CAJTPD010000001.1, forward strand.
GTCGGAAAGGAAAAGGTATATCAGTTTTTGACCGATGTATTGCGTGAAGTGACCGGTTTGTTTCCTTCTTCTCTGATACATACCGGGGGAGATGAGGTAGCCTATGGAATAAAAGCCTGGGAAACCGATGCGGATGTGCAGGGGATGATGAAAAGAGAGGGGTTGACGGAAGTAAAAGAAGCCGAACGCTATTTTACGCACCGGATAGAGGATTCTGTCCGTATGTTGGGAAAAACGCTGGCAGGATGGGATGAATTACTGGATGCCGGCGTACCTGCCGGCGGAACGCTGATATTCTGGTGGAGACACGACCGGGTGAACCAGCTCAAAAAGTTGCTGGCAAAAGGATATGAGACGGTGCTGTGTCCGCGCAAGCCTTTGTATTTTGATTTTATTCAACACAAAACTCACAAATGGGGACGGGTATGGTCCGGTTTCTGTCCTTTGGAGGATGTGTATGCTTTTCCTGACAAGGGAATAGCGGCCTGGGGAATTCCTGCGGAACACCTTACGCACATCCGGGGGATTCAGGCTAATGTGTGGACCGAACGTATGCACAATACCCGGAGACTGGATTTTATGACTTTTCCCCGCATCTGCGCGTTGGCGGAATCTGCATGGACACCTGCCGGTGTGAAGGATTACGATAGTTTTACCCGGCGGATGGAAAAGGCATACCGGGACTTTGACCGTGCCGGCATTTATTATTTTGATGCGCGTGATCCGGAAGCCCGTCCGGAACCTGCGGGACCGCAGCAGCAGAAAAGAAATTTGCCGATGGATTTCAGGGACTAACTGCTTAAAACTATACAACACATGAAAAAGCTGTTGTTGGGACGGGATGCTGACTCACGGAAGAGGGGCATTCCGGGCAAATGATTTTTACAGTAATCCGGGGGACTGGGAATTGAATTTTGTCCGTAAACCGCATGAATTAAGTCATCCGGTGACCCAAGGGGATGAATTGGAAGTTGCCGGACGGATGTTTAAAAAATATCTCCGGTTGGCCGGGGAGTATTATTATACAGCGGGAAAGGCAGATGAGATTGATGAGGAAAATATTTACGAAAACTTAGGACAATAAAAAAATGCGGAAACGAATGAAAAAATGGTCTGTTTTATTATGTCTGGCTTTTCTGTGGACGACGGGTTATTCAAAGAAAAAACAGGAAATGGTGAAAGACGACAGAATCTGGTGGTGTGAGACGGCCTATAAAATTTCTTATCCGGTGTTGGATGCACTGAGTAAGGGAGAACTGAAAAAGAGGATGCCTGTTGAGGCTGCCAATCCGGAGCAACGCCGGAATTTTGCTCACCTGGAAGCTTTCGGACGTTTGATTTGCGGAATAGCTCCCTGGTTGGAATTGGGACCTGATGATACCCCCGAGGGAAAAATGCGGGGCGAATTACTGGTATTGGCAAGAAAAGCGGTCCGGAATGCCGTGGACCCGGAGTCGCCGGATTATATGAATTTTACTCAACCCTCGCAGCCGTTGGTGGATGCGGCTTTTCTGGCCCAGGGATTGATGAGGGCACCAAAACAATTGTGGGGGAGTTTGGATTCCGGCACCCGGCGGATGGTTGTGGAGGCTTTGTTGAAAACACGCAGCATCAAGCCGTTTCAGAATAATTGGCTTTTGTTTTCCGGTATGGTGGAGGCTTTCTTTTTGTGGGCAGGCGAACCCTGGGATGCGATGCGGTTGGAATATAGCCTTGTCAGACATGAAGATTGGTATAAGGGAGACGGTGTATACGGAGACGGACCCGATTTTCATTGGGATTATTACAATAGTTTCGTTATACAGCCCATGTTGATGGATATACATGCCGTGATGCTGGATAAAGAGAAATGTAATGAAAAGACTTATAACCGGATATTGAGTCGTTCGGTTCGTTATGCCCAGGTGCTTGAACGTTTTATTTCTCCCGAAGGTACTTTTCCGGCTGTAGGACGGTCGTTGTGTTACCGGACAGGCTGCATGCAAACGCTTTCGCAGATGGCATTGATGCATTGTTTGCCGCAGGGGGTGACTCCGGCTCAGGTGAGGTGCGCTTTGACAGCAGTGGCTAAACGGATGTTTTCCGCTCAGGGAACTTTCGATGAGGAGGGATGGTTGAAAAGCGGTTTTGCCGGATACCAGCCCGGTGTGGCGGAAGGATATATCTGCACCGGCAGCCTTTATTTGTGTTCGGTGGGATTTTTGCATTTGGGATTATCTGCCGGAGATGAATTCTGGAAAGCTCCTGCTACTTCCTGGACCGCCCGGAAAGCATGGGGCGGCGAGGATTTTCCGATAGACCATGCCCATTAATTATCGTTGATTGTTTTTTAACCCGGATAGAATGAAAATATTTTTTATAGTTTTGTTTGTGAGTTTGGCGTGCCTGCAAACGAAAGCCGCCGGATTGCCGGAAGAAACCGGTGCAGCTCTTCGGAAATATAGTATTTACTTTGATTCGGTGGTAAACAATTATTATGCCGGAGGGTTTGTCGGGAATGGCTTGTCCGGGGCAATGGTTTATAAAGAAAAAGGAGATACTTTGTGTTGGGAGTTGGGCCGTTCGGACGTGGCCGACCACCGCGACGGGGATGTATTGTATTTCAAATGCCGTTTGCCGGTTGGTAAACTCCGTTTGCCTTTGGGGGGACAAAAATCAGATATGCTGATTAATTTGGAAAAAGCGGAAGTGTCCGGTAAATCCGGAGGAGTGAACTGGAAATGTTATATGCCGGCTTCGCGCCAAGTTCTTATCATTGAATGGGAAGGGCAGGGGCAATTGCCTGAAATGGGATTCGTGCCGGGAATAGCCCAAAGTCCCCGTCTGGCATTTAAAGGTTCGCTTTATAAAGTGCCTGAAGGATATGTGCCCAATCCTCCTGCGAAGCTCTACCGGGAGGGAGAATACCAGATTTGTAAACAGCTGTTGCTTGGCGGAGGAGAGTATTCAACGGTATGGAAAACCATAAACGGAAAAGGAAAAAAGAAACTGGTGTTGTCCATCAGCTATTCCGCACAGAACACCGGTACGGAGCGGGAAGGTATCCGTAACATTGAAGAAGTGCTCAGTGTGCCTGCTGCTGTGGTGGAGAAAGAACACCGGGCGTGGTGGAATGATTTTTACGGCCGGAGCTATGTTTCTGTCGGTGAGGATAAGTTTGATTCTTTTTATTGGACACAACTTTATAAACTGGGTTCTGCTACCCGGGCCGACCGTCTGCCGGTGGATTTAATGGGGCCTTGGTATCACGACCGTACTCCCTGGCCTGCTATTTGGTGGAATTTGAATATTCAGCTTACCTATTCGCCTGTGTTTGCCATCAATCATGCAGAATTGGCAGAGCCTCTGCTGAGAATGCTGGATGATAATACAGAGAATCTGAAAAAGAATGTACCTGCCGGATTTGCCAATAGTGCTGCCATCGGACGGTCCAGTTCATACGACTGTGTGAAGGAAGTAGGCAAGGAACATGGCTTATTGATGTGGACCATGTTGTATTATTGGAAATATTGTCAGTACAATCAGGATGCGGAACGGATGCGGACCCGTTTTTTCCCTTTGATGAAGTTGGCTGTAAATTACTATCGTTATTTGTTGACGGAAGGAGAGGACGGCTATTTGCATATGCCGGTCAGCTATTCTCCGGAATATGGTGAAGCGGCTGATTGTAATTTTGAACTGGCTTTGTTGCGTTGGGGGTGTGCTACGTTGATTAAATCGGCGGAAATCTGCGGGATACAGGATTCCATAGTGGATGAAAGCCGCCGGATTTTGGAGCGGTTGACTCCTTATCCTCAGGATAAAGACGGGTTTATGATTGGCCGGGATGTCAAACTGACCTCCGGTCACCGCCATTATTCCCATTTGCTGATGCTTTATCCTTTGACCAATCTGCCTTTGGATGTTTCGGAAAACGCTGAACTTGCCAGACGTTCTATACTGTATTGGTTAAGTTTCAAGGGAGGATACCAGGGATACACTTATACCGGGGCCTCTTCAATGAGTACTTTATTGGGAGATGGTGATAAGGCCCGTTCGTATTTAAAAGTGATGCTGGATCGTTTTTTACAGCCTAATACATTTTACCGGGAATCGGGACCTGTGTTTGAAACACCGATGTCCGGGCTGGCTTCTTTTACAGAAATGCTGTTGTTGAGTCAGGATTCTGTTATTCAGGTTTGTCCGGCTATTCCTCGGGAATGGAAAAATATTCATTACAAAGGTTTACGGGCCGAAGGAGGATTTGAAGTGGAAGTAAAACGCGAATCCGGGATTACACGCGAAATCCGGATACACAGTTTATTCGGGTTACCTTGTGTGGTAAAATGTGATATTCCCCGGGAAAAAATGCAAATCAAAGGAGGCAGGTACGAAATGCGCGGAGAGAAAGGGGTGAGGTTGCATATTCCGCGGGGGAAAACGATGACTATTGTTAATAAATAATTAATTAATGGGTATTATGAAAATATTATTAGGTTTATTCGTGTCGGTTTTTCTGGCTTTTTCCGTTCAGGCACAGAGGACTGTCAGATTTATGAGCTATAATATCCGTCATGGTGCCGGAATGGATAACCGGTTGGACAGCGAAAGAATAGCCAAAGTTATTCAGCAGGTGGCTCCCGATGTAGTTGCACTCCAGGAAGTTGATAGTGCAACGATGCGTATAGGTGAAGCTGATATGTTGCATGAGCTTGCAGATTACAACCTCATGTACTGGATGTATGCTCCTGCCATACCTTACCGGGGAGGGAAATACGGAATCGGGTTGCTGGCCAGGGAAAAACCGTTGCATTTCAGGTATATGCCTTTGCCGGGACGGGAAGAGGCCCGGGTTTTATTGATAGCTGAATTTGAGGATTATGTATTTTGTTGTACGCATTTTTCTTTGACAGAAGAGGACCAGTTGGCAGCGGTTTCTGTATTGACAGAGGAATTGTCAACTGTAAAGAAACCTGTATTTCTGGCCGGTGATTTGAATGCTTTGCCGGATTCTCCGGTGTTAAAAGTATTGCAGGAAAAATTTGTGTTGTTAACCAATCCGGAAGAGAAGACGTTTCCTGCTGATAAGCCGCAGGAGTGTTTGGATTATATCCTGGGATTTACCGGAAACGGACAGACTTATACGGTTCTGGCCAATCGTGTGGTGAAAGAAACGGTAGCTTCAGACCATCGTCCGGTGGTGGCAGACATCCGGTTAAAAACGGATGCGGACCGGATATTCCGGACGTTGCCTTATTTACAGAACCCGGTGGACGGGGGTATCACGGTGAGCTGGCTGACTAATGCTCCGGTGTTCAGTTGGGTGGAATATGGAACTGATACCCTGCATTTACAGCAGGCTTTTACAGAATTGGACGGACAAAAAGTGGCCAATAACCGGATACATAAAATCCGGCTGGAGAATCTGAAACCGGGAGAAAAGTATTTTTACCGGGTTTGTTCCAGGGAAATATTGTCTTATCGGGCGTATAACAAGAAGTTCGGAGATACGGCAGTGTCCGGTTTTTATACTTTCCGTCTGCCTGCTCCCGGGACTACGGATTTTACGGCTATTGTTTTCAATGATATACACAATCAGTATGAAACCATGGCTGCATTGCACAGTCAGGTCAGGGATGCGGATTATGATTTTGTCATTTTCAACGGGGATTGTTTTGACGCTCCGGCAAATGAGGAGGCTGTTGTTGGTCCGTTGAAGTATTACAATGCCCGGGTAGGGGCGCAGCACACGCCTGTATTTTATTTGCGGGGGAATCATGAGATCAGGAATGCCTGGTCCCTGCATATGCGGGAATATTGGGATTATATGAATGGGAAAACTTACGGGGCTTTTAATTGGGGGGATACCCGTTTTGTATTGTTGGATTGCGGTGAGGACAAGAAAGACGACCATTGGGTGTATTACGGATTGAATGATTTTACCGGATTCAGAAATGAACAGGCTGTTTTTTTGAAACGGGAATTGGCTTCCAAAGCTTTCCGGAAAGCGGATAAACGGATTTTGGTCCATCATATTCCGGTATACGGAAATACGGATGAGTATCAGCCTTGCACCGAACTGTGGGGGGATTTATTGCAAAAAGCTCCTTTCAATGTATCTTTGAATGCCCATACCCATCAATATGCTTTTTACCCGAAAGGGGCTGCGGGAAATAATTTTCCGGTATTTATCGGTGGCGGATACTCCCTGAAAGAAGCTACTGTTATGGTGTTGACCAAAAAAGGACGTCAGTTGAAAATCAAGGTGATAAATGCTGCCGGTGAGATTTTGAAAGAAATGGAACTGTAGCAATGTACCTTTTCAAATTAAAAATGATGGATATAAAAAAATCTTTGTTTTTTACGGCATCCGTATTTGCTGGATTGTCTGCTTCGGAGGCTCAGACAGCTAAAAAACCGAATATCATTCTGATAATGACGGATCAGCAACGGGGAGATTGTGTCGGTTGGGCGAATGATGTTGTGAAGACACCGAATCTGGATGCGATAGCCCGTGAAGGCGTGTGTTTTGATAATGGTTATACGACAACACCCAGCAGTACGCCTGCCCGGGCTGCTTTATTGACCGGAATGTCTCCCTGGCATCACGGGATGCTGGGATATGGAAGGGTGGCCCGTACTTACAAATACGAATTGCCCCGGATGATACGGGAATGCGGATATTATACGTTTGGTATCGGAAAAATGCACTGGTTTCCGCAAAAATCCCTGCACGGATTTCACGGGACATTGGTGGACGAAAGCGGACGCATCGAACAGGACGGATATGTGAGCGATTACCGGGATTGGTTTAAATTGCAGGCTCCCGGACTGAATCCCGACCAGTTGGGAATCGGGTGGAATGACCATACCGGAGGGACCTATCCGCTGGACGAAAAATTGCATCCGACATACTGGACAGGAGAGACTGCCGTGCAGTTTATCCGGAATTATAATCTTGATAAACCCCTGTTCCTGAAAGTGTCATTTGCACGTCCCCATAGTCCTTATGATCCGCCGCAACGTTATCTGGACATGTACCAGCATGTTGCAATTCCCGAACCTGTTACCGGTGACTGGGATGCGGCATTTGCAGACTACCCTAAATCGGAAAGTGCTGCTTTCGGAGATTATGGCAAGGAACATGCAGTGGATTCGCGGCGTCACTATTATGCGGCGATTACTTTTGTTGACGACCAAATCGGACGTATTGTCCAGGCGTTGAAAGAGAAAGGATTGTATGAAAATTCGGTGATTCTGTTTGTATCCGACCACGGTGATATGCTCGGCGATCATTACCACTGGCGCAAAACGTATGCTTATGAAGGTTCGGTCCATATCCCTTTTATGCTCCGTTTGCCGGAATATATGAGAACAGTGGTAAAACCGGGAAGTCATTTGGAACAAGTGGTGGAAATCAGGGATATTTTGCCGACATTTGTTGACGTTGCCGGCGGAAAAGTGCCTCAGGACATAGACGGAAATTCGTTGTTGCCTTTGTTGCAACAGGAGAAACCGGTCTGGAGGGAATACATTGACCTGGAACATGCCACCTGTTATAGTCCGCATAATTATTGGTGTGCTCTGACAGATGGTAAAATGAAATACATCTGGTTTTTCCGCACCGGGAAAGAGCAGTTGTTTAATATAGAAAAAGACCCTTACGAAAGAACAGATTTGTCGGGGAATAAAAAGCAGGCCAAAACACTGGCGGTGTGGAGGGAAAGAATGGTGAAACATCTGTCGGAAAGAGGGGAAGAATATGTGAAGGACGGGCAATTGCAACAGTTGTCCAAGACGCGGTTATATAGTCCGCAATATCCTGCCGGGGAACGTGAACAGTTGCGATATTGGATGAAAGAGTCTGAATTTTAATGGTATAAAACAGAAACAAGGATGAAAAAATTTATTGTTATATTGTGGGTGGGATGGATGGTTTTGTTCATGAACAGTTGCACAGACAAAAATTCCGTAAAAGGGGTAAAACATGTGGTAGTGATCGGATTGGACGGTTGGGGGGCTTATAGCATGCCCAAGGCAAATATGCCGAATGTAAAGAAATTGATGGAAAAAGGTTCGTATACTTTGGAGGCGCGTTCTGTTCTACCTTCTTCCAGTGCGCCGAACTGGGCTTCCATGTTTATGGGAGCGGGACCCGAATTGCACGGTTATACCACCTGGGGTTCCAGAACTCCGGAGATTCCTTCCCGGGTAGTAAACGGACACGGAATTTTTCCGACTGTTTTTCAGGTGGTACGGGAGGCCCGGCCGGATGCAGAAATCGGCGTATTTTCCGAATGGCTCGGTATTAAGTTTTTAGTGGATACCTTATCGCTGAATGTGTACCGGAATACTCCGGATTACAACAAATATCCTGCGGCCTTGTGTGATTCGGCTGTAAAATATATCAAAGAAAAACGTCCTGTGCTGGCTGCTTTCTGTTTTGACAATCCGGATCATGTCGGACACCAGATTGGGCATGATACTCCGGCTTATTATGAAAAATTGGAAGAATTAGACGGTTATGTCGGCCGCATTGTTCAGGCTGTAAAAGATGCCGGTATGCTGGATGAAACCATTTTTATTGTGACTGCCGACCATGGAGGGATTCGGAAAGGACACGGCGGTAAAACTTTACAGGAAATGCAGGTGCCTTTTATCATTTCCGGAAAAGGGGTGAAAACAGGACATAAAATCGGCTCGTCAGTGATGCAATTTGACGTTGCGGCTACTATTGCCTGTATTTTCGGGGCTAAAATTCCTCAGGTGTGGATCGGCAGACCTGTGACGGAAGTGTTCGGGAAATAAGGAGAGGTATTACCGGGATTAATGGTTGAAGTGTTAAGGATTTGCGTGTTATATTGAATAAAAAAGGTTTTGAGATGAAAGTAGTTTTCGGATTATGGACGGGTTTGCTTTTGTTGGTCATGACCGGCGGGAATTTACCGGCACAGGTTGCCCGGGAGGTGATTAGTCTGAACCGTTCGTGGAAATTTACTCCGGGGTGGGAGGTGCGCCACCAGATTTTCACGGAAGTCAATCTGCCGCACACCTGGAATACCGATGCACTGTCCGGGAAGACGGATTATTACCGTGGCCTGGGTAACTATGAGAAATCCGTTGAAGTGCCCGAAAGTTGGAAAGGAAAAAAGGTATTTCTGCGTTTTAAAGGAGTGAATGCTGTGGCTAATGTTTTTATCAACGGGAAACATGTTTTGGAGCACCGGGGCGGATATACGGCTTTTGTGGTTGACCTGACCGGACGTGTAAATTACGGAAAGAAAAATACCATATTGGTCCGGGTGAATAATGCCATTCAGTTGGATGTGATGCCTTTGGTGGGGGATTTTAATATGTATGGGGGAATATACCGGGATGTGGATTTAATTGTTACGGGACCGGAACACATTTCGTTGTCGGATTATGCTTCTTCGGGCGTATATTTATTGCAGGAACAGGTTTCCGGAGAGAAAGCTACTGTAAAAGCAAAAGTAATTTTAGAGGGACGTCCGGGAGAAAATGCGGTTTTGTGTATACAGGTAAAGGAACATAGCGGGAAGGTGGTCGTGGAAAAATCGAAGGACATTGTTTTTGACGGGAAAGGATTGAAAATAGCGGAGCTGAATCTGGAAATCAGTAAACCGCATTTGTGGAACGGACGCAAGGACCCTTATTGTTATACAGCCGAGGCAGTTGTGTTAAAAGACGGGAAAGAGGCAGACCGGGTCACAGAGCCTCTGGGATTGCGTTATTTCAGGATTGACCCGGAGCAGGGATTTTTTCTGAATGGCGAACATCTGAAACTCCGGGGGGTGTGCCGTCATCAGGACCATGCGGAAACCGGAAATGCTTTTTCTCCGCAAAATCATGAGGAAGATATGGATATTATGCTCGAAATGGGCGTGAATGCCATTCGTTTGGCACATTATCCGCAGGACAAGTATATGTATGATTTGTGCGACCGGAATGGCTTGGTTGTCTGGGCTGAAATTCCTTTTATCGGGCCGGGAGGATACCGGGATAAAGGTTTTGTGGACCAATCCTCTTTCCGGGAAAACGGGAAACAGCAATTGGTAGAATTGATACGCCAGAATTTTAATCATCCTTCTATTTGTTTTTGGGGCTTGTTTAATGAGTTGAAGCAGGCAGGAGATGACCCGTGTGAGTATGTCCGGGAACTGAATGTGCTGGCACACCGGGAAGACCCTTCACGGCCTACTACTGCGGCCAGCAACCAGGGCGGAGAACTGAACGAATTGACGGATTTGATTTGCTGGAATCAGTATTTCGGCTGGTATGGGGGAGAGCCGGGGCATATCGGTAGCTGGGCCGACCGGGCCCATAAAACGTATCCGGACCGGTGTATCGGTATCAGTGAATACGGGGCCGGTGCCAGCATTTACCACCAGCAACCGGAATTAAAGAAACCGGTGGCCAATAGTTACTGGCATCCGGAAAACTGGCAGGCCTATTATCACGAAGAACATTGGAAAGCTATTGCCAGCCGGCCTTTTTTGTGGGGTACGTTTGTGTGGAACATGTTTGATTTCGGGGCTGCACACCGCACTGAAGGTGAAATTGCGGGAAAGAATGACAAGGGATTGGTGACTTTCGACCGCCGGCACAAGAAAGATGCTTTTTATTTTTATAAAGCCAATTGGAATACCGGAGAGCCTTTTGTTTATATTGCTTCCCGGCGGCTGAAAGAACGTACTTCCGGACAGCAGACCGTGAAAGTTTATTCCAATCAACCGGAGGTGGAGTTATTCCTGGATGGAAAATCGTTGGGTAAAAGGAAAACAAATTATGGAATCTGTGTTTGGGAAAATGTGAACATCCGCTTGGGACAAAACAAATTGACAGCTAAGGCCAAAGCGAAGGTTTGGGACGAAATTGAGTTGACCGGATTGAAGTAAAAGTAAGTTTTTTCATATTGCGCAGGTTGCGATCGGAATACCCCTGATGGTGTTGACAGCAACAGGCAAATTTGCTTACCGCCGTGAGGTTATAAACTGTATCACTCCGTTGAATTGTATAAACAGCCTTATTTTGAGTGTTTAAAAACTTTTACCCGGTCGTCCAGTGGTTTATATTCTTTCTTCTGAGGTGATTCAAGCGGCACGCCAAAAGGCATTTGTGAGATGAGTTCCCAGGTTTCAGGGAGTTTCCATTCGGTAATTACCTGTTTGTCAATGAGAGGATTATAATGCTGGAGAGAGGCTCCGAATCCGGCGTCTTCGAGCATTGTCCAAATGGCCAGTTGATGCATGGCAGAGGTTTGCTGGGACCACAGAGGAAATTTTTCCCGGTAAGTCGGATAAGCGTTTTGCAAACCTTCTACTATGGTACGGTCCTCAAAAAACAATACGGTGCCATAGCCTGAAGCAAACGATTGGTTGATTTTAGTTTCCGTATGCGCAAATGCCTTGGCCGGAGCGGTGTTTTTTAAGGTTTCCAAGACAATTTCCCATAGTCTTTTGTGGTGTTTTTTCAAGAGCAACACCATCCGGGTGGATTGGGAATTGAAAGCAGAAGGGATATTCAGAGCTGCAAAGTTCAGAATTTCCTCAATTTCGTTGTCCGGAATTGTGCTTTGATTACTGAGAGAATAATAACTCCGGCGATGTTTCAGAGCTTCTTTCAGATTTCTTTCCATAGCATTGATTTTTATGATATTGTACGTAAAACCGGAACTTTAGTTCTGCTAATCCGCGAAGCGTTCATCTATTTTTATACCTTTAGCCTTCCGAAAATAATTGAAATAAAACCTATGCAAGCGAATAAAAATACGGCTTCGGCCTATCAGACGGATTTGTTTTCCGATGAGCGGACATCTCTTTTTTCCCCACCGAAACATTCCCCGGATTTGTGCATTCCGCAACAGAAATGGGAATTTCTGTGCCATACGCTTTATTTAAAGAAATATCCTTTTTTGTTGGGTCCTAAAGGATGCGGAAAATCTTCAGTGGCAATGGAATTGGCCGATGCCATGAAGATGGAGTATTTTGCCTTTGATATGGGACAGGCTTTTAAGCCCAAAAAAATGTTTCTGGGCGGATTGATTATCGGGGATGAAGGAAAAACGCAGGCAATACGGTCGGAATTTTTCAAAGCTTTTACTTCGGACCGGCCGACATTGATATTTTTGGATGAATTGACCCGTATTCCCATGGTGGCTGCCAATTTTCTGATGACTATTCTGGATCGGCGGCAATCTTATCTCTATGATGAAGATTCCGGAATCCGTTATAACAAAGGAAAGGACGTCCTGTTTGTAGCTGCAGGTAATACGGGATTTGCCTATGTGTCGACGCAACGGTTGGATTCGGCTTTTGAAGACCGGTTTATTAAAGTGCAGCTCAGTTATTTGACGCCCGGCGAAGAGGCTGCTTTGGTGCGGCAACGTTATCCTGCGGTAAAAGCTGCGGTTGCGCAGCAATTGGCAGAGGTGGCCCGTTTGCTGAGGCAGGCGGAACAAAAGGAAGCTTTGACCGTTTCGCTTTCCACGCGCCAGGTGTTGGATGCTGCCGCCTATTTGCAATTGGGATATTCGATACGGGAAGTGGTTGAAGAAGTGATTCTGACGAATTATGTTATTGCCGGAGAACAGTTGGTGGCGCGTTCCTTAGTTCAGATGATATGACCCGGGATGAAATTGAAAAAATATACAATCAGGATGTCCTGGACCGCAATTGGTGGGGAGATTTTTCCGGGACACTGGAAATTGTGGAAAAGGATTTTCCGGAAACTTCCGGTATTTATCAATTGATGCCGGTATGTGCCCGGATTGCTTTGCATATGGCAGGCGAATTGCCCCGGATTGTCTTTTCGAAAGAAGTGAATGTAACGGCTGATTTTGAGGCAGTGGTGATGAATCCTGAGATTCTTTCGTTGAAGGTATCCGAGAAAATACGTTCGGAAGTGTTTTTCGGACAATATATTCATCAATTGGGACATCTTTGTTATAGCCGCAGGAGGTATGAAAAATACAATTGTCATTTTCAGCAAAAACATTTTATTCATCTGATTGAGGACCGCAGGATTGAGGGTAGAATCGTACAGTCGTATCCGGGATATTATTATTACCTGCATGCCGCGCGGAAAATGGCTTTTGTGCTGGCTTTGCTGAAGGCTGAGCAGGAATTGAAATTTGCGGATTTGGACGATGTCCGTTATAATTATCTGGCTATCCGTATCCTGTATCCCGAATTATTGGAATACGATGTATTCCGTGAAAGACTGGCTTTGCATAAAAGCCGTTTGGGATGGATAGATGCTTTACTGGAGCCGGTAAAGGATTATGCGGCTTTGGAACCGGAGGAAGTGGTTGAATTGGCCCGGCAAATCAGTTCCCGTTTTTTGTCCGCCCCCGAATCGGAACGGAAAATGTTTAATTTTTATTCAAAGGTGATGATGAATTTGCCTTTGGAAGTGGAAGGAGCTCCGGTGGATATTGATGTCAAGATTCTGGATGATTTGTTTCTTGATTTGAATAAATCTCTGGACTTGACTCCCTGTGATGAAGACATTGAAGGGGATACGAAAGGTGCGTTGAGGCGGGCCGGCATTCCTGTGGCGGAGCAGTACAGGGAACTGGAAGCCTGTGACGGAATTGTGGACCTTCAGATTTTGCAGAAGGCAAGGGAGCTGGCTGCTAAAATCCGGTTGAATTTTCTGACTTTCCAGGCGAAAATGAATAAGACCTGTGTGTTTTATGAACAGGAAAGCGGGGAATTGGATGAAGAAGAATTATATCAGGTACATTTTAATCCGGATATTTTTACGGAAGAATTGCCGGCATCTTCGGCTATGCTGGACGTGGTGGTGATGCTTGATTTGTCGGGGTCTATGACGGACGGGGACAAGCTGGAATTGCAATTGGTGTTGTCTGTGGCTTTGGCAATTGCTTTTGAGGCTAATCCGGATATCCGTTTTTCAATTTATGGCCACCGGGTAAAACAGGAGCGTATAGAGATTGTCAGGTTTCATGAGGCCGGCAAACGTCTGGAGATAAAGAAACTTTTTTCGCAGGAAGGCATGTATGTTAATGCGGATGGATTTGCGATTGGTTATGCCATGCAAAAGTTCTGTGTGCGGAGCCGGAATAAGTTGCTTTTTATGATTTCGGACGGTACTCCTACGGCGGCAGCCGGGAGGAAAGATCCGCGTATTCATGTCCGGGAAATGGTCCGGGAAGCCGGACGAATGGGGATAACCGTGCTTTCTATAGGCATTTCCAATTTTAACCAATCCGATATGTATGATGAATTTATACCTTATTCGGGTCCGGAGGTCACAACCCGGTTGGTACAATGGTTGAGACGTAAGTTTATGAATATTGCAGACGGGGCTACGTTTTAGCGGAGGAACCTGGTAAACTTCCGGCCGGATAAAACTGATTACGGTAAAATGGTAAATGGGATTTGCAGTTTTGGAACTTTTTTGGGGGAATGTTTTACTTTTTATTTTAAATAATTATTTTTGAAATCGTTTGTGATAAGGATATTGGAATGTGAATTTTAAATATAAACTGATGGAACAAGAAGAACAAAAATTAAATTCGTTGCCTGATAACGCATATCGGGAATTAAAACCGGGAGAGGAATACAAGCCGATTATGCCGGTAAACAGTCAGCCTAAAGAGGTAACCCCTTATTCTGTGGTGTTTGGTGTGATTATGGCTGTTATTTTTTCGGCTGCAGCGGCTTATTTGGGGTTGAAAGTCGGGCAGGTATTTGAGGCAGCCATTCCGATTGCGATTATTGCTGTCGGTTGCGGAAACCTGATGAAGAAAAATAATATGCTCGGACAGAATGTCATTATTCAGTCTATCGGTGCCAGTTCCGGTGTTATTGTTGCCGGTGCTATTTTTACTTTGCCGGCTCTCTATATTTTAGGACTGGATGCCAAGTTTTATCAGATTTTCCTTTCTTCTTTACTGGGAGGGCTATTGGGTATTCTGATGCTGATACCTTTCCGGAAATATTTTGTAAAGGATATGCACGGCAAGTATCCTTTTCCGGAAGCTACTGCAACCACAGAGGTGCTGGTATCCGGAGAAAAGAAGGGGAATCAGGCCAAATTATTGGCAGTAAGCGGTTTGGTGGGTGGTTTGTATGATTTTATTATCAGCACTTTCGGTTGGTGGACAGAGAATATTTCTACACGTATTATGGAATGGGGAACTGTTTTGGCCGATAAAACGAAATTGGTGTTTAAAGTCAATACAGGAGCTGCAGTTTTGGGACTGGGATATATTGTTGGTTTGAAATATGCCGCCATTATTTGTGCCGGTTCGTTTACCGTGTGGTTTGTGTTGATTCCTTTCCTGAGTTATTTTGCCGATGGACAGACATTGGTGGTGGGAGAAGGAGTAACGTCTTTGATTCGTGATATGTCGCCGGAACAAATTTTCACTCATTATGCCCGTCATATCGGTATCGGCGGTATAGCAATGGCCGGTATTATCGGTATTATCCGGTCTTCAGGCATTATCAAACAGGCTTTGGGCCTGGCTGTAAAGGAGCTGGGGGGTAAAAAAGGAGCCGGAGAAATAGCGGAGCGTACACAACGGGACCTTTCCATGAAATTTATTCTGAGTGGTTTGCTGGCAACTTTGATTACCACATTTATTTTTTTCCATTTCGGGGTGTTGGGAAATCTTTTTCAGACTGTTGTGGCTATTTTGATCGTGTTTATTATTTCTTTTCTCTTTACCACAGTGGCAGCCAATGCGATAGCTATTGTCGGAACCAATCCTGTTTCCGGTATGACTTTAATGACGCTGATACTGGCTTCTTTGGTGTTGGTCAGCGCAGGTTTGAGCGGAACGAACGGAATGATGGCCGCTATGGTGATTGGCGGGGTTGTATGTACCGCTTTGTCGATGGCCGGAGGATTTATTACGGATTTGAAAATCGGTTACTGGATTGGAACTACTCCGGTGAAACAGGAAAAGTGGAAGTTTTTGGGAACGGTGGTTTCTGCCGCAACAGTTGCCGGGGTGATGATGATTTTGAATCAGACTTACGGATTTGTCGGTGAAAATGCTTTGGTGGCTCCTCAGGCTAATGCGATGGCTGCTGTGATTAAGCCTTTGATGGAAGGCGGAACTACTCCCTGGATGTTGTATTTTGCAGGTGCTGCCCTGGCTTTAATTCTCACCATGATAGGTGTGCCGGCATTGGCATTTGCATTGGGAATGTTTATTCCTTTGGATTTGAATACGCCTTTGTTAATCGGTGGTTTGGTTAGCTGGTATGTTTCTACACGCAGTAAGGATGAGAAGGTAAACAAAATGCGTCGTGAGCGGGGTACTTTGATTGCTTCCGGATTTATTGCGGGAGGAGCGTTGATGGGGGTAATAAGTGCTGTATTGAAATATGCCGGAGCCGATTGGTATTGTGCCTGGAGCGGTGCAGAATGGTTGTCGGTTGTAATGTATGTTGCAATTATCGGTTATTTTATCTGGGATTCATTGAGAGCGAAAGAGGAATAAACGGTGAATGTGAGGGAGTAATGATAAATAATAAACGTAATTATGGAATTAAAAGAACGTTTTTTGAAATATGTCGGTTTCGACACGCAGAGTGACCCGGAAAGTGATACTTATCCGTCTACTGCGAAACAATTGGTTTTATTGAATTATTTGGTAGAGGAAATGGCCGGGCTTGGTTTGGCGGATATTGAACTGGATGCCAATGGTTATGCCATGGGTACTATTCCTGCATCTCCCGGTTACGAAAACCGTCCGGTAATCGGTTTTATTGCTCATGTAGACACCAGTCCCGATATGAGTGGTTCACATATCAATCCCCAAGTGATTGAAAATTATGATGGGAAGGATATCCGATTGAATGACCAGGTGACGATGACTGTTTCTGATTTCCCCGAATTGGCTTTCTATAAAGGGCATACTTTGATTACAACGGATGGGACAACCTTACTGGGTGCTGATGACAAAGCAGGGGTAGCTGAAATTATGACGGCGGCCGAGTATCTGATGCAGCATCCGGAGATAAAGCATGGTAAAATCCGTATCGGTTTTACTCCCGATGAAGAAATTGGCAAAGGAGTGGACTTTTTCAATGTGAAACAATTTGGTGCAAAATTTGCTTATACGGTTGACGGAGGTTTTGAAGGTGAATTGGAATATGAGAATTTCAATGCCGCCAGTGCGAAAATAGAGGTGCAGGGCAGAAACATTCATCCCGGTTATGCCAAAGACAAGATGATTAATGCGCTCCAGGTGGTCAATGAATTGAATAATTTGCTTCCTCCGTGCCAACGTCCTGAGCATACGGAAGGTTATGAAGGTTTTTATCATTTGGTTTCCATTCGGGGTGAGGTTGAAATGGCTTATAGTGAGTATATTATCCGGGATCATTCACGTGCAAAATTTGAGGAAAAGAAACGTTTTATTCAGGCAGCCGTTGCTTTGCTGAATGAAAAATACGGGGAAAATGTGGTAAAACTGACGTTGAAAGACCAGTATTATAATATGCGTGAAATGGTTGAACCTTATCCGGAAGTGATAGATAAAGCATTCCAGGCGATGACTGAGGCCGGTGTCCAACCGATAGTACGTCCTATCCGGGGAGGTACGGATGGTGCACGTTTGTCTTATATGGGACTGCCTTGCCCGAACTTGTTTACGGGTGGTATGAATTTCCACGGGAAATATGAGTATTGCTCATTAGATACTATGCATAAAGCAATGCAGACCATTTTGAATTTGGCCAAATTGTGGGCTGAATAAAAATGACGGAGGCGTCAAACCGGGAATCCCGGTTTTTGACGCCTTTTTTTTATTTTATGCAGATGGAGTGTGATATTTACCTGCAATATCTTCTGACGTATACGGAGGCTGTACCGATTCCCATTTTACTTGCTTTCCGCCAATCCTGGCAGGCTTCTGTTTTTTTACCGGTTTTGTAATAGGCTATTCCCCGGTTTGCGTAAATAGAACCGTTTTCCTGATTCAGTTTCAGTGCGTAATTGAAATCCGGAATTGCTTTGGAAAATTCATTGATTTTCAGGTAACAACTGGCCCGGTTCTGATAGTAGGCATAGACCAGTTCGTAGTCTTCGCCGTTCTTTTGGGCGTATTTAATAGCCAGAGAATATTCCTGAATGGCTTTGGAATAGTTATTTTCGTGCTGATAAATATTTCCCAGGTAGTAACAAAACTCGTCGTCTTCCTGGAATATGGTCTTTGCTTTCTGGAGATAAGACTTCAGGATTGAATTTTGATTGGTGTGTGAGCAGGCGGAGTTTAGTGATTGATAGGCTTCACGTATTTTCGGATTCAGGCGTATGGAGGCAATCAGTTTTTGCACGGCATGTTCATAATTGCCGTTTTCTATGTCTTCGTTGGCCTGATTGAGTAATTCGATAGGCTCGTTGAAACTGCTGAGGTCGGTTTGTGCCAGACTGATTTGACCTGCTGTAATAAAGGAAAGGAGAAATAAACTAATTTTTTTCATTTGTAGTTAGGTTAATTTATTATTATCGGTTCGAAAATAATAAAAATTAGTGAAAAAATGGTAATGTCGCTGAAAATGCAAAGGTTTTCTGTTAAAAATATAACAAATAACCTCTCTGTTTGTATATTTTTGTAAATCCTCTCCGGGGCGGTTTCTGATTGGTCCGATCCAGATGTGCAGATTTATTTACGGCAAATACCGGCATAACTGCAATTCCTGCATTTTTTATTGTTGCAGGTCTGAACAAACGGGACGGTCGGGGAAAACAGGGATTCCAGCAGTGTTTTCAAATGTTCATGATATTCTTGTTCGTAATGACGGAAATTACGGATTGATTCTTTATCACATTTCAGGTGGTAGTCGTAGTTTTTGCCAAAAAGTAGTTTAGTACTGTAAATTCCCGGAATTAAAGCATGTTCACCGGGTTGTATATAATCATACATGAGACAATAAAGCATGGTTTGAAAAGCGGCTTTGTTCCGGGTAGGATTGGCGGATTCAAAAACAGAAGCGATACTCTTAAAAGTGGTTGTGTCAGCACCGGTTTTGTAGTCAATAACCCGTACTCCCTCTGCGGTCTGGTCTATCCGGTCGATATATCCGCCGACATATACGGTTTGTATGTTTCCGTCTGTTTCAATGGAGATAGGTACATAGAAACGGTTTTCCATGGCAATCATTCGGAAAGGGCAGATTTTTTTATCGTATTGCAACATCTCTCTGATGTATTTTTTAACGATGTTCAATATTAATTCATTGCTGCCGCTATCGAGTAATCGGGAAATCCGGGCATCGTATACTTTCAGGTAAGAGTTCCGGATATGTTTGTCAATCAGCGTAGTGTTTTGCAGTAGTTGTTCAATGGCTTCTGTTGTAATTTCGCCAGTGGGAATTGTGGCATACAGGGATTGTGAGCACTCGTGAAAAATGTTTCCCAGAAGCCGGTGGTCCAGTTCTTCAGTAATTTCTTCTTTTTCTTCAATCTTTGCGATGTATTTGAAATAAAATTTTAAAGGACATTCCAAATAAATGTTGAGGGCCGAAGGTGACAGGGCCTTTTCGCCTGACTGTTGATAAACTTGCAGGATATTCAGAATATCTTCTGTTTTAGGAATGGTTATTTCCTTGTTTTTTTGGGTAGAAATCTGATTCTGAAAATTGTTTTCCTGTACGGATAGTCCGGATTCATATTTGATTTGGTATAAAAAACGGCTCATTTCTCCTCCGTTCATACCTTTTATTCCGGAAGTATAGAGTATTTTGATGTTCCGGGCGCGTTGTAACAGACGGTAAAAATAATAAGCAAACAAAGCATCCTGATGTTCCGGAGTCGGTAGCCGGAATCCTACGCGCAGGTTGTAAGGGATAAACGAAGAAGGCAGGGTGGTTTTGGGAAGTACTCCTTCATTTGCTGATAATAGAATCACATGTTTGAAGTCCAGCATCCGGGTTTCCATTAACCCCATCAACTGCAAACCTTCCAGGGGTTCTCCGGAAAAAGGAACGGTAATGTTGCTGATTACCTTATTGACGATTTGCATATACAATTTCTTTTCCGGTTCAATTTCTTCTTCTTGAAAAGTATTTTGCAGATTCTGGATTTGGGTATAAACGGAGAAAATAAATTCTTTTTCAATAGGTTCGGCAGAAGTATGAGTATGAATCAGCAGATTTAGTATTTTCAGCAGATATACCGGTATATTTTCTTCATCAGAAGAAAATATGGCTTGGGTGAGCGGGTGAAATTGCAGACTTTTTCCGGTGACATAAATGATGTTTTTTTGACGGATGTAGTTTGTGATTTTATGAATATCTTCCGGACAGAGGTCTTTGATTAGTTTGTGATTGAGAAGGGCAATAACGGGTTTATAATAGTAATAAGTTTCATTTTTTTCGTATTTGGCATAATTTTTCAGCTCGCATATAAGGGAAATAAGGGCTGCAATGGAGGTATTGCGGGCCGGATATCCCATAGTGATGTTGATTTTCCGGATATAGTCCGGAATGGAGTGCATGACCGGAATCAGCAACTGTTCGTCGCAAAGGACGATGGCTGTATCCCGGGGATTGTTTTCTTTCAGATGTTCTGTCAGACGCGGCAATAATTTTGCCTGTCCGGTGGCAGAAGGAACTGAGATGTATTCAATGTTTTTCCCATTGTACAAGAAATTGTTAAAGTATTCTATTCCTGGTTCGTTAGGGAAATTTTTCAGATTTTCTCTCAGGTAGTGTCCGGCTTCCTGATGTTCGTTAGCGGTGTAATAGAGGTCGTAATCCCAATAGAAGAATGCACACCCGGCATCCCGGTAATGAGTAAAAATTTGTTTTTCGCAGGCATTTAATGCATTGAAACCGGCAATCAACAGAGGGCCGGCAGGTGTATACTCTGTAATGTGTTCACAAAAATAACGCTCATTCATTCCTTCATAACAGATTTGTTCCTGTAGCAAATTTGTCCGGAAATCCTGATAGGTATCGTATAATTTATCCCATACTTTTAAAAATTCCTGTTGTTCGCGACTATATTTTTCAGGGTTGAAACTGCTCCAGAATTTCCGTATGGCATTCAGTTGTTCTTCGGTGAGGTAAGGAAAACTGAGTTCCAGTTCTTTTAATGCAATCAGGTTGGAAAACAGGTCTTTGGCATCGGCAAGATATTTATCGATGTCATCAAAATCGCCCAGCAGCATGTTTCCCCAGAAATAAAAATCTTCGAATTTTTCTGTTGATCCTGAGACTTTTATATAGGATTTGTACAATTTGATAATAAGTTTCAGCGGGTCGGCTTTTTTCAAACCGGTATGTTTTTCGATATATTCGGTTAAGGTTAGGATTTCCGGCATCCAGACAGGTCTTTCTATCCGTTTGGAGAGTTCTTCAGCAAGAAACAGACCGGCCCGTTTATTGGGGAAAAGAATGGTCAGTTGTCCGAAATTGTTGCCGTATTTTTCAATAATATCTTTTGCCAGTAATTGCAGAAATGAAGCCATACCGATAAAGTTAAAAGTCCGGAGTGAAAAGTAAAAAGGTTATTTATTTTACTTGTCCCATTTTGTTATTATTTTTGCTGAATCCGGGGTTTGAACCGGACAGGAGCAAAATTATAATTTTTGAATGACAAATTATTGTTTTTGTTGAATTTGCTGATAGGGTAAAAGATATGGTGTTAAAAGATTTGCTGGAAAAGAACAGGAGTTTCCGCCGGTTTTATCAGGATGTGAAAATACCCCGTAAAGAATTGGAAGAAATTGTAGGGTTGGTTCGTTGGTGTCCTTCGGGACGAAATGCCCAGCCTCTCCGGTATGCGATTATTGATACGGAGGAAGAGTGTGCCCGGATTTTTCCTTTTCTGGCATGGGCCGGCTATCTGACCGACTGGGTAGGTCCGGAGGAAGGAGAGCGTCCGGCGGCTTATCTGGTTCAGTTGTTGGATACCAGGGTTGTGGAGAGTTGTTTGTGTGATGACGGGATTCAGGTACAGACGATTATGCTTGGAGTTGCCGAAAAAGGGTACGGGGGGTGTATTATAAAGGCTTTTAAAAACGAGATGTTGCGGGAGGTGCTTGCTTTACCTGAATATATGAAAATTCTATATGTATTGGCTTTGGGTAAACCGAAGGAACAGGTTATGATTGAAGAAATGCAGGGGGAAGATTACAAATACTGGCGGGGTGCAGATGGAATACATCATGTGCCCAAAAGGAAGGAGAAAGAATTGATCTTCCGGGCAGGTGAAAAGTGAAACCGCTTGTTATCAGAGAATAGAAATAAAAATGAAAATATTGTGTGCTGAATATAATCCGGAAGGGCGGGGAACTGTCGTACCGATTGGAGATAATGCGTTGCTTCGTAATAATGATGACTTTTATATTCCGGATTTTGCGGACAGATTGAGTTGTTCTCCTCAGTTGGTGCTTCGGATTGGCAAATTGGGGAAAAGTGTCGGAGAACGTTTTGCCGGAAGGTATTTTCAGGAAATCGGTGTGGGAATCCGTTTTTATGCGGACCGTCTGGAAGAGGAATTGCATTCGGAGGGTCTGCCTGCCGGTGTGGGGTCTGCTTTTGACGGGTGTGCGGCCATTGGTTCTTTGGTGGATAAGGATAAGTGTGACGGTACAGACTACGCGTTCCGGGTGAACGGAAAAATCGTGTATGAAGGAAGTCTGCAGGCATTACCTTTTTCGGCGGAGCATTTGATTTCTTTTGCTTCCGGTTTTTACACATTAAAAATCGGGGATTTTTTGTATTGCGGGAATCGTTTCCGTTATCGGGAACTGGAACCGGGAGACAGATTGCAGATTTGTTTTCAGGGGAAAGAGTGGATGGATTTTAAGTTGAAATAATATAAACGTGCTGCGGGAGGCAGCTATAAATCTAATATCTATGAGAAAATTTGTTAGTATTTTTTGTTTGTGTTTGTTGAGTTTGACAGGGTGGACTCAGAAAGATTATGTGCCTGCTCCTGAAAATCTGGAAGCCCGAAAAGAGTTTCAGGATAATAAATTCGGTGTTTTCCTGCATTGGGGCTTGTATAGTATGTTGGCTCAGGGAGAATGGGTGATGACCAACCAGAACCTGAATCATATGGAATACCGGAAATTGGCTTCCGGTTTTTATCCTGCGAAATTTAATGCTGCCGAGTGGGTAGCTGCAATCAAGGCGTCGGGAGCGAAATATATTTGTTTTACAACCCGTCACCATGAAGGTTTTTCTATGTGGGACACTCAATATTCAGATTACAACATTGTAAAAGCAACTCCTTTTAAAAGAGATGTATTAAAAGAGTTAGCCGATGAGTGTAAAAAACAAGGGATAAAGTTGCATTTGTATTATTCCCATTTGGATTGGGACCGGGAAGATTATTATCCGTTGGGACGCACCGGACGGGGAACAGGACGTACCAGTCATGGCGAATGGAAGACGTATTACCAGTTTATGAATAATCAGTTGGCTGAGTTGATTACTAAATATGACCCTGCTGTTATCTGGTTTGATGGCTGGTGGGACCAGGACCAGAATCCGGATTTCGATTGGCAATTGCCTGAACAATATGCCATGATTCACAAATTGAAACCTTCTATTCTTATCGGTAATAATCATCATCAGGTGCCTTTTGCCGGGGAAGATATACAGATTTTTGAACGGGACCTGCCGGGCGAGAATAGGGCTGGTCTGTCCGGACAGGATATCAGCCGGCTGCCTTTGGAAACCTGTGAAACGATGAATGGCATGTGGGGATATAAGATTGTGGACCAGAATTATAAATCGGTAAAAACTTTAGTTCATTATCTGGTGAAAGCTGCCGGAAGAAATGCCAATTTGCTGATGAATGTGGGACCGCAGCCGAATGGCGAATTGCCTGCAGCAGGTGTTGAACGGCTGAAAGCAATGGGAGAGTGGATGAAGACTTATGGTGAAACCATTTACGGAACCCGGGGCGGAGATGTGACTCCGAGGGATTGGGGAGTGACTACCCGGAAAGGAAATAAATTGTATGTACATATTCTGAATTTGCAGGATAAAGGCTTGTTCTTACCGTTGACTACAGCAAAGGTGAAGAGTGCCGTGGTATTCAAAAATAAAAAGCCGGTGAAATTTTTGCAGGACAAGAGCGGAGTTGTGCTGGAGTTGTCTGAAATTCCGTCGGATATGGATTATGTAGTGGAATTGACCTTAAAATAGCAGGCTGTTCGGAGAGGGATAAGTTTTATTATAATTTTTACCAATCAATTCTTTACCTCTCTTTACAAAGGTTATCCTGTAAAGATGTGGTATAATCACCCTGTTTTTATGATGCAACGTGAAGATTTTAAGATAGAAATATGTACCAATTCTGCGGAAAGCGTGAGGGCGGCCGTAGCGGCAGGTGCCAACCGTATTGAACTTTGTGCCGGAATGCCGGAGGGGGGGACAACTCCGTCTTACGGTGAAATAGCCTTGGTGCGCGAATTGATACCTGCCGGGATGCATGTCATTATTCGTCCCCGGGGCGGAGATTTCCTGTATAGCGAGGAAGAATGTGAAATCATGTTCCGGGATATAGAGATGGCCCGCAAAATAGGGGTCGATGGAGTTGTAATGGGATGTCTGACTGCCAACGGTGAGGTGGATGTGGAGAAAATGCAGAAACTGATGGTTGCGGCGGGGGATATGTCCGTGACTTTCCACCGGGCATTTGATATGTGCCGGGAGCCTTATAAAGCTTTGGAAGCGATAGAACATCTTGGCTGTGAGCGTATACTGACCTCAGGGCAGAAAGCATCCGCTGAGGAAGGGATTCCGCTTTTAAAAGAATTGGTGAATCGTGCCCGGAAAGTGATTATTATGCCCGGTTGCGGTGTAAATAGCGGGAATATCCGGAAAATAGCGGAAGCGACCGGAGCCTGCGAATTTCATTTGTCGGCACGTATCAGTGTCGGCAGCGATATGATTTACCGGAATCCTGCCGTCTCTATGGGAGGAACGGTACAGGTGGCCGAATATGGACGCGATGTTACCAGTGCAGATAAAGTGAAGGAGGCAATAGCGTCTTTGGAAAAAGTTTAGGTTTGTTTCCCGGAAGTGAATCCTGAAGCAGACCAGTTAATTATTAATCAGTTGAAAAAAAAGAGGCCGGTGTTATACCGGCCTTTTTTTTAGCAGAACACTTTCTTTTTAAAGCTTATGTATTGTTTTCATCAATTGTTCGCCTAAGCCGATGGTATATCCCTGTGAGATGAAAACAATCCGGTTGAACGTATCTGCAATGACAAATACAGGCAAATGGTTGTGCGGAAGTTTCATATTTTCTTTAATCATATTCAGAATGCCGTTATGCTGGTCGACGCCGAAAGTGATGGTATTCGGCAGATCCGGAAATTCTTCGGCACGAAAACTTTGTAATTGTTGTTCGTCCGGAAAAAGCAGTATCATGCCGCGTCCCCATTTCTCAAAGTCACTTTTCAAAGCTGCAATATCTCTTAAAGCATGGTTAGTCGGTTCCTGGCGGGCTCCCAAAATACCGATGATGAAATATCCGCGTCCGGTGGTTTGCAGGATGCTTTGTGGTTCTGATTTACCGGCTGGTAAAAACAACGCTTCTGAATTCAGGTTACCGATTACTTTGACCTCATCCGGGTTTTCGCGCATCAGCAGTTCGGTGTGCGTTATTTTGTCTTTCTCAATGTTGAAAAAAGTCATATTGCTGAGTACTCCGCCATTGGCCAACCGGGTGCCTGTTACCATCATATAATAACCTGTATCCAGTGACATGGGATATTTTAACAAATATTTCCAATTGCTGCCATTATCTTCCGGGAAAGTCAGAAGCTGGAATGTTCCGTTCTTGTATTTGGAAAGTGTAAAATGGGAATAATATAAGGGGTTGGATAAAGCTTTAACCGGTTTGTAACTGGCTTTCAATTTCCCTTGCGGCATATTCTCGTGTGTGGTTGTTGTGAAATCAACATCCTGCCAGTTGCCGTCTTTTTTCGCATATTGGGTTTTTCCGGTTACTTCATCAATGCGTGAGGCTATACCCAGACTTCTTAATACGGCTACGTAAAAAATGTCTCTGGAATGCCGGTCGGCGATACGAGATTTCCAGACGCCCTGCGGCATTATCGGTATGCTTTGGGGGTTCAGTTCGTCTTTGATGGTGATGTTCTGCACACACCATTGGGTCCAATAGTCCGGATTTTTCCGGATGGTATCGGCTAATTCCGGGTCTATGGCTTTTTGGAAATAAGACTTGTAGGGAGTCAGCATTTCGTTAGCCACCCGTGGATTCAGGATGTAGACAGGATAAAGCGGACTATATATGTATGGCGTGTTTTGCAGGTGGTCAGTGAGGACGTTTTCGGGAGTATCCCGCAAATCTTTTGCCGAAATGATTTGGAGTAGTTGGAGGGCTTGCAGCCATTGACCGGGTTGTATTTTTTTCAGGAAAGCGACAATTTGGTCATGATTACCCCGGCTGGCTATCAGTAGGGAAGACACGGGTTCGGCGGCCACCATACCCAGTGCTTTCGCCACTTCCCCGGCGCGTTCCGGTGTCATGAAAGTGGCTGTATAGGCATTCCGGACCGAATCTTCCTGTGCCAGACGCCGGTTGTTTTCGGCGCGCTGTTCCGGTGTCACTGTTTCGGATGTTATATTTTCGGCCGGGGGGACAATGTCCAGAGCCAGAGTAGCTGTTTCACCCGGTTGTTTGTCCAGAATGACTGTAATGGCTGTATCATGGGCAAATGAGAGTTTTCCGTATCCGAAGTATTTTCCGTCGGTAGCCCAGACCAGCATGTCTCCTTTGCCGGCAGAAAGGGAAGTTTGTCCCTCGGCATTTGTTTGTTTTGAAGCTACAGTATAAAATTCTGCATAATTGTAAATCTTGAAATCAACCTGTGCATCTTTCACCGGTTTATTATCGGCAGAGATAACAGTAATGGTTGCTTGTACTGCCGGTGCATAATTACTGATTACATTAATTTCCGTATATCCGGAAGTGCGGCTCATAACTTCTTCCGGTCCGTTGTAACGGCCGAATACTTTGGTGTGCATAAGCATTCCCCGGCTGGCAGGAGCGTTGAACCATCCTAAATCCAATACCGGTTCCGGTTCGCAGGCTCCTAAAAAATGCCATTGTCCGTCAACCCAGGCTTCAACCCAAGCGTGGTTGTCGTCAGTGTGTGCCCAGCGGGGAGTATATACCTGGCGTGCCGGAATGCCGACAGCCCGAAGTGCAGCTACTAAGAAAGTGGATTCTTCGCCACAACGTCCGTAGGCTGTTTTTACGGAGGCGAGGGGAGAACTTGTCCGCGAGTCCGAGGGGGTGTAAATCACCTTTTCATGACACCAATGGTTTACTTCCAGTACCGCGTCATAGAGAGAAAGATTTTTTACCCGGTCTTTTAATTCTTCATAAAACACTTTCCGGGATTCATCAAGGTTTTCATTGTTTACCCGTACCGGCAGGACAAAATGCCGGAATTCCCGTTCCGGGATGAGTTTTCCCCATGGCATTTCTTTTTTGGCCCGGAAGGAATATCTTATGTTCGTAAGATAGTACTCTCCGGTATAGTCTGTAATATCTCCGATGGGCATATACGCATAGAGAAACATCAGGGCTTCTTTTTCTTCGGTGGTCATTGACCGGGAGAATACCCCGAACAAATTGCCATCCGGCATTTCCGCCTGTTTGTTTTCAAAGTCGCGGACAACCGTTTGCCATTCTGACTGCTCGGAAAACAAATGCTTGTTGTCCTTGCAGGACAGGGAGAGCAATAAAAAAACTCCCCACAATAATTTGGATGAAAAATTCATAAAAGTAAGTTTGACGTTATGGGATTACCAGGGTCAAACTTACTAAAAAAAATAGGATTGCGATTATTTTATATTGATGTTGTTGTAAAGAAAACGTTTAATTTTTTGGGTGGGTGTTTTTTCGAAAGGTTCATGTTGTACCATAACCAATTGTAATTTTGAAAAATTGTTCACCCGGGAATTCACGTATTCAAACAACTCTTTCTTCTGTTCCTCCAGATAGTCGTTGATAGCTGCTTTGTAGTTGCCTGCCTGGTTTTTCAGTTTTTGATATTGTTTTTCCAGTTCTTCCATGTTGAAATGCACCATGGCAACCAGTTTGCCTTTGGATTCAACAACTAATGATTCGTTGACAAAGCGGAAGTTATTGATGATGGATTCTATTTCTTCCGGATAGATGTTTTCTCCGGATGCTCCCAGTATCATGGTTTTGATTCGTCCGCGGATGGACAAGCGTCCTTTTTTATCAAAGGAACCCAGGTCGCCGGTTTTAAACCAGCCGTCTTCGCTGAAAACTTCTTGGGTTAATTCCGGTTTTTTGTAATAACCTTTCATTACATTCGGGCCTTTGATCCAGATTTCTCCCTGTCCGGTTTTATCCGGTTCATTGATTTTGATTTCCACCCCTTCCATCACAGGGCCTACGCCTTGCAGGAAAGTGGCATGCGGGGCAGATCCTGCCGACATGGGAGAAGTTTCGGTCAGACCGTATCCGATGGCATAAGGGAATTTGGCTTCCCGCAGAAAACTTTCGACTACAGGGTCGATTTTAGAACCGCCGATGCCGAAAAAGATGATTTTGCCTCCGAAAGTTTGCATTAATTTTTTCCCGGCTAAGCGATTGAATAATTTGCGGGTAGGTGCAAAATGATACAATGTTTTCATAAAAGCCGACGAAGTAAACTTTGGCAATATTTGGGTCTTGTAGATTTTCTCAATGATTAATGGTACGGATAGCATTACCGTTGGCCGTATTTTTTGCATGGCCGGTACTAACAGTTTTGGGGTAGGTACCCGGTCCAGATAGTAAATTTGAGCACCAAACATTACCGGAAGTAAAAGTCCGAGTGTATTTTCGTAAGTGTGGGCCAAAGGCAGAATACTCAGAAAACGGTCTTCAGTACAAACCGGTTGGATTGTCGCACATTGACGGGCATCCCATACCAGATTGCGATGAGTCAGTTCCACTCCTTTGGAAAAGCCCGTAGTGCCCGACGTATAAATAATAGAAGCCGTGTCTTCTTCTTCTATCTGAATTTCGGGCAGCGGAGCCGGATTATTCAAATCAATGTTATTTTCTAACTTTTCAATCTCTTCTGCCGGAAAGTTTTCGGGAATCCGGGCAAATGTATTCATCAGGATTTTTTGCTCCAGAAAGTTGGTTTTGATACTGGCAATCAGTTTGTAAAGCAGTTTTGAAACAAAAATTATTTTTGCTTCGGAGTGTTCCAAAATGTTTTGGATTTCAGGGGTACTGAAACCCGGCAAAACCGGTACGGCAATGGCTCCTGTCTGTGCAATGGCAAATTGGGTGATTCCCCAATTGGGCATATTGGCACTTAAAATAGCTACTTTATCTCCTTTCTGAATTCCGGAGGCAATGAGATAATTAGATATTGAGATTACTTCATTATAGAAGTCCTGATAGGTTCGTTTCCCACTTTGAACAAAGTTCAAAGATAAATTGTTCTTAAATTTGGAACAACTGTTGGACAGTAGTTCCGGTAAAGTCAGTTTCTTTAAGAGCATTCTAATTTAGCATTCAATTTGCTTACAAAGATACTGTTTTTTTCTCAATAACAGGAAAGGATAGGTTAAATAACCTCAAAGTTGTTGAAAAAAGGAAAGGGACAAAAGTTCACTTTTGCCCCTCTTTTTATTGGTATATTTTATTTTTCCGGTACATTGTTCAGGGTTGCTTTCAGGTAATCCCAGAATTTGCCAACCGAAGAAATATTTACTCTTTCGTCCGGAGAGTGGGGGGAGCAAATAGTGGGACCGAATGAAATCATATCCCAATTCGGGTATTTGGAACCCAGAATGCCACATTCCAGACCGGCATGGATGGCCATAATAGCCGGTTTCTTACCGTATAATTGTTCGTAGAGTTCCTGCATTTCTTTCAGGATGGCAGAATCTGGATTTGGTTTCCAGCCGGGATAACCTCCTTCAAAATTAATTTCATCGGCGGAAGCCAGTTCAAATACGGCCTGAATGGTTTGTGCCAGTGCTTCTTTGGCAGTTTCAACCGATGAACGTAACAATGTTTTGATGACAATTTTTTCTTCTTCGGATTGTACGATGGCCAGGTTATTGGAAGTCTCAACGGTATCCGGCATAGAGTCAATCATACGGACAGCTCCGTTCGGACAAGCCAGAATCGAGTTGGTCAGGCGGAATTGCGTACATGTGTCAATGACAAATGCCGGCATTGTGGTTTCTTCTGCTGTTACCTGTAAATCCGGTTCTTTGGCTGATAATTCTGCCCGGTATATACTTTCGGCTTCTTTTACGGCTGCCAGCAAGTGAGCTGTATTTTCGTCAGGAAGAACAATTACGGCAAAGGATTCACGCGGAATAGCATTTCTTAAACTGCCTCCGCTAACTGTAGATAATCTTAATTTCAGGTTGTGTGCATATGTTTTCAGGAACCGGAAAAGTAATTTATTTGAATTTCCGCGTCCCAGGTTAATATCCATTCCGGAATGTCCACCTTTTAATCCCTTGACAGCCAATCGGAATGCTTTCATTCCTGTAGGAATGGATTCCGTTTTGTATTTGAATGCTGCACTGGCATCGATTCCTCCCGCACATCCGACGTATAATTCACCTTCGGTTTCCGAATCCAGGTTTAGTAAAATATCACCGTGTAGTAATCCTGGTTTCAAGCCATTGGCTCCGTCCATACCGGTTTCTTCTGTGGCTGTAATCAACACTTCAATGGGACCGTGCGGAATATCGGTGGAAGTCAGAATAGCCATACCTGCTGCCACTCCCATTCCGTTGTCTGCTCCCAGGGTTGTGCCTTTTGCACGTACCCATTCGCCGTCTATGTATGGCTGGATGGGGTCTTTTTCGAAATCATGGGTTGTTTCTTCGTTCTTTTGCGGTACCATGTCCAGGTGGCCCTGTAAAATGATTCCTTTCCGGTTTTCCATTCCGGGTGTTGCCGGTTTGCGCATAATAATATTTCCGGCTTCATCCATGAATGCTTCGATATTATTTTCTTTTGCCCAGTTCAGCATAAATTGCCGCGCCTTTTCTTCGTGGTTGGAAGGCCGTGGTACTTGAGTTAATTTGTAGAAATTCTGCCAGATGGCATTGGGTTGTAAATCTTTGATTGAGTTCATAGTGATTATTTTATAAATTCTTAGTCAGCGTAGTGCTTTTCTTTATTTCATGTGTTCTTTCAGATATTTTACAAATCTGTTGTACAGTTGCAAAGTGGTGTTTCCTCCGTAAATGCTGTGGTCCCGGTTGGTATAGATGGCCATGTCAAATTGTTTATTGGCCTGTACCAGGAGTTCCGACAATTCATATGTGTTTTGGACATGCACGTTGTCGTCTGCCGTTCCGTGGCATAGCAACAGGTTGCCTTTCAGTTGATGGACATAATTCATGGGAGAATTTTCTTCATAACCTTTTTCATTTTCTTGCGGAGTACGCATATAGCGTTCGGTGTAAACCGAATCGTAATACCGCCAATTGGTAACAGGTGCGGTAGCAATGGCGGTGGAAAAGACATCGTGGCCTTTCATGATGCATAATGACGCCATGAATCCTCCGAAACTCCATCCCCAGATTCCGATATTTTTAGCATCTACGTCGGGTTGGGTACCCAGCCATTTGGCAGCAGCAATCATGTCGTCGCTTTCCAGTTTGCCTAATTGCATGTAAGTACATTTCCGGAATTCTTCTCCGCGTGCAGCAGTGCCTCGCGGGTCGATACAAGCAACGATAAAGCCTTCCTGTGCCAGATAGTTTAACCAGTTCAGACTCCAGCTGTTTTTTACCTGTTGTGAGTTCGGACCGCTGTATTGGGTGATTAACAGCGGGTATTTTTTTCCGTTTTCCATTTTGGCCGGCTTCATGATCCATGCATTCAGCATGGTTTGTCCGTCGGCAGCCGGAATCTGGATAAATTCACGTTTGGCAACGTCATATTCTTTAAGTTTTTCCGTAACGTTTTTATTGTCAGCCAGTGTCCGCAGTTCTTTGCCTTTGGCATTATATAAAGTGGTTACAGGAGGCAGTTCACTATTGGAGACGACGTTGATGTAATAGTTGAAATTTTTACTAAATGAGACTTCATTCCAACCTTTTACCGGAGTCAGTTTTTTCTTCACTCCTTTTTCATTGATGCTGTAAACGTATTTCTCCAGAGGGGATTCTTCGTAAGATGAATAATAAAACAATTTGCGGACAGGGTCATATCCATAAAAATCGATGATGTCAAAATTCCCTTTGGTGATAGCCTGTCTTTCCCGTCCGCTTATATCGTACAGATAAAGGTGCATGTAGCCGCTTTTTTCACTGGTGATGACAAATTGGGTGCCGTTGTCCAGGAATACAAGATTATCCAGATTACTTTCGGCTATGTAATATTTGTTTTCTTCCCGGTAGAGGGGAACGGTTGTACCGACTTTGGCATTTGCCAGTGACACTTCCATTTTGTTTTGATGACGGTTTAAGCGGATAATAGCTAATTTTTTAGGGTCTTTGGTCCATCGGATTCGGGGGATATAAATGTCTTCTTCTGTGCCGGTATCCATTTTTTGAGTGGTACGGTCCGCTACATCATAAACATATACTGAAACTTTGGAATTCTTTTCGCCTGCTTTCGGGTACTTATAAGTGTAATTCGAAGGATAAAGTCCGTTTTGTTTTAATGCCGGACTCTGTCCTTGAAACATATTCATTTGGAATTCCCGGACATGGGATTCATCAAATTTAATGTAAGCAAGTGCCGAACCGTCCGGTGCCCAGTCGAATGCTTTGTTGAAAGCGAACTCTTCTTCGTAGACCCAGTCGGGGGCTCCGTTAATGATGCGGTTGTATTCTCCGTCGTGAGTAATTTGACGTTCGGAACCAAACCGCAGGTCATGAATAAACAGGTTATTATCCCGGACAAAGGCAATCCTGTTGCCATCGGGAGAGAAAGTGGCCAACCGCTGGCTGCCTCCTTCGGAAAGCGGTTTGATTTCTTTGTTTTTTAAATCATACAAATAATAATCTGCCGTAAAAGAACGCCGGTAAATCGGCTTTTTATTGGTACAAATTAATATCCGGCTTTCGTTGGCGTTGAAATTGTAATCTGCAATGTGCCGGATAGAGGTATCTTCTGTTTTATTGAGGTCAAGCAGGGTTTCAACCGGAAGTCCGGTTTTGTAACTGTATTTTACAATTCGGCTGCCGTTTCCTTCGAGTACCGTATAGTGTTCGCCGTCATTCATGGAACGTAAACCATAAACTCCTTTGGTTCCAAAAGTTCTGTTGACAAAAAAATCGTTCAGACTGAGTTGTTTGCTTTGTGCTGTAAGCTGACTGCAAATCAGAATAAACAGGAGTAAAACTCCGGAAAATTTTCTCATATTTTTAATCTATTTATTATTTAAAATTCCGTTTCCAAAGGTTTGAAAAAATTCTTTGTTTTGCAAATGTTTGCGGGATTTATATATGTCCCGAAGAGTATTTCAATAACAATCTGTCCTCGGATTTGCTTTTGGTGAAAGCGGGCGGTTGGTTTCTTATTTTTTATTTTACAGGTATAAAAATCATTGATTTTTGCTACCTTTGCACACTAAAATGTTTAGACCAACAGAGACGATGCAATATACTCTTATAGCGAAAGATAAGAACAGCGATGCCAGGTGCGGGGTGTTGACCACTGCCCATGGGGAAATTCATACTCCTATATTTATGCCGGTGGGAACTGTCGGGTCGGTCAAAGCAGTTCATATGCGCGAACTGAAAGAGGATATTCGGGCGGAAATTATATTGGGGAATACTTATCATCTTTATCTGCGTCCCGGTACGGATGTGTTGAATGCTGCCGGAGGATTGCACAGATTTAATGGCTGGGACAGGCCTATTTTGACGGACAGTGGCGGATTTCAGGTTTTTTCTTTGACAGGCACCGGGCGGAAAATAACTGAAGAAGGGGTTACTTTCCGTTCACATATTGACGGTTCAAAGCATCTTTTTACTCCCGAAAATGTGATGGATATTCAGCGCAGGATAGGTGCGGATATTGTTATGGCATTTGATGAATGTCCGCCGGGAACCAGTGACTATAAGTATGCCAGTAAGTCTCTTGAACTGACTCAGCGGTGGCTGGAGCGTTGTGTGGCCCGTTTTGATTCGACAGCCCCTTTATACGGATATGAGCAAAATCTATTTCCCATTGTCCAGGGGTGTGTTTACCGGGACTTGCGTGAGAAGTCAGCCGAGCATGCTGTGGCTTTAGACCGGGCTGGTTATGCTATCGGCGGACTTGCCGTCGGGGAGCCGGCAGAAGATATGTATGCCATGATTGAGGTGGTGAACCGGATTTTGCCTCAGGATAGACCGCGTTATCTGATGGGGGTGGGGACCCCGGAGAATATTCTGGAAGCTATTGAACGGGGGGTGGATATGTTTGATTGTGTGATGCCTACCAGAAACGGAAGAAATGGTATGATTTTTACGACGGAAGGTACAATCAACATTAAAAATCAAAAATGGGACCGTGATTTTTCATCCATTGATCCGGCAGCATTGGCTTATGTGGATACGGATTATTCCAAAGCTTATCTGAGGCATTTGATAAAATCAGACGAAATATTGGGGCTCCAGATTTGCTCGGTTCATAATTTAGCTTTTTATTTGTGGTTGGTGAAGGAAGCCCGGAAACATATTCAGCAAGGGGATTTTGTGACGTGGAAAAAAGGAATAATCCCGAAAATAACCAGGAGACTTTGATGAATAAAGAGGGAGGAGTGACGGAGTTTCAAATACTTTATAACCTGATAAACTTTATAACTTTACGGACTCAAACGGGCTTATGAAAAAACTGGATTTATATATCATGCGCAAATTTTTGGGGACATTCTTTTTTTCCCTGATTTTGATTTTGTGTATTGTGGTGATATTCGATTTGTCGGAAAAGCTTGAAAAGTTTTTGGAAAAGGAAGCTCCTGTTTCTGCTATTGTTTTTGATTATTATAAAAATTTCATCCCTTATTTTGCTAATCTCTTTTCTTCGTTATTTACGTTTATTTCGGTGATTTTCTTTACGTCAAAGATGGCTTATGACAGTGAAATTATTGCCATTCTGAGTACGGGAATCAGTTTCAGGCGTTTTCTGGTGCCGTATTTGATTTCGGCGGCTGTAATTGCCGGATTGTCTTTTTTGTTGGGTGCTTTTATCATCCCCAATGCAAATGAAAAGCGGATTGAGTTTGAAAAGCAGTACGTAAATAAAAGATATGCCAATACGGAGCAGAATATTCATCGCCAGATTGCACCCGGAACTTATATATACATGTCTTCTTATTCTGTTACTTCCAATATCGGATATGATTTTTCAATTGAAAATTTTAAAGGGGATACTTTGGTAAATAAACTGACTTCGGCCCGGATTGCCTGGGACCGGGACAGTAGCCGTTGGGTTATTCACAATTGGAAATTACGTGAAATAGACGGGGATTATGAAAAATATACAACAGGTGCACGGATTGATACGGTGTTGCCTTTTGCTCCTTCTGAGTTTTCAGAAAATCCTAAAAAAATTAAAGAACAACTGACTTTTCCGGAATTGGAGGAATATATTGACCGGATGAAGTTGCGGGGAAGTTCCAATATAGTGGAATTTCAGATTGAAAAATATAAAATGATAGCCAATGCTTTTGCAACATTTATTCTTACCCTCATCGGGGTAAGTATCTCTTCGCGCAAAATCAGGGGAGGTATGGGGTTGCATTTGGGAATAGGGTTACTGATTAGTTTTTCCTATATCTTATTTATGCAATTTTCAACCGTTTTTGCAACAAATGGCAATATGAATCCGTTATTAGCGGTGTGGTTGCCTAATATTTTGTTCACGGTGGTAGGAGCGTTTGTATACAGGATGGCACCGAAATAATCAACGATTAAACGTATAACAATAATAAACAGGATGGAAAGAGAGTATAACAGGAATCAACGTTCCTATCGTCCGCGCAGAAATGAT
This sequence comes from uncultured Odoribacter sp., assembly GCA_910578105.1. Taxonomy (GTDB): domain Bacteria; phylum Bacteroidota; class Bacteroidia; order Bacteroidales; family Marinifilaceae; genus Odoribacter. The sequence continues at coordinate 270,521 of CAJTPD010000001.1, forward strand.
AGTCGTGAGGATTATCAGAACGGAAGTTATGAAAGAGAAAGCTATGGAGTAAGAAGGGAAAGGAGGGAATTTAATACAAATCAAACTGAGGAAATCCGGTCTTCCCGTTTTTCTGGCCGCCGGACGGATAAGCCTGTCCGTTTTTTTCCGAACCGGGAACAACGTCAGTTTTCCGGACCTCGCCGTGATAGTGAAGAAGGTAAGAGAGAATACAGACCATTGCATAAGAGACCCCGTGTTTTTCGGCAGGGAGAACAAACTGTTTCAGGTGAAAGAGCTGTTAAATCCACCGAGAGAAGAGAATATAAAGGATATTCCTGCAAAAAAGAAAATTTCCGGAGGCAGGAGAAAATTTCCGGAGAAGCAAAAGAAAGGCTCAGACAAAGACATTACAGTAAGAAGAAAATTCTGGCGCATCGCCTGAAAAATCAGGATGAGAATACAGAATTGCGTTTGAATCGTTACATTTCGATGGGGGGGATATGTTCCCGCCGTGATGCCGACGAGTTGATTGTAGCCGGACGGGTAAAGGTGAATGACGTTGTTGTCCAGGTTGTTGGTCAGAAAGTGCGGCGTTCTGACAAAGTAGAGGTGGATGATGTACAGATTGTCCCTGAAAAGAAAGTCTACCTGATTTTAAATAAACCCAAGGATTATGTGACTACGGTTGAGGATCCGTTGGAACGGAAAACAGTGATGTCGCTGGTGGAAAGTGCTTGTAAAGAACGCATTTATCCGGTCGGCCGTCTGGACAGACAGACGACAGGAGTATTGCTTTTTACCAATGACGGGGATTTGGCAAAAAAACTGACACATCCGAAATACAATCACAAAAAAATCTACCATGTATTTCTGGACAAACCGCTGGCGGAAAAAGACCTGGAGGCTATTGCAGCGGGTGTGGAACTGGAAGACGGATTTATTAAAGCGGATGAAATCAGTTATACTTCTCCGGATTGTACGGAGGTGGGAATTGAAATCCATTCCGGAAAAAATAGAATTGTCCGGAGAATATTTGAACATTTTGGCTATCAGATTGTAAAACTGGACCGGGTTTATTTTGCAGGGATTACGAAAAAGAATGTCCCGCGTGGAAAATGGCGTTTTCTGACCCCGAGAGAAATTAATATGTTGAAAGTATATTAAAATAAAATAACCGGATGGATGGTGTGTGTGCCTGGTATGCTGTATACACTGCTTCGCGTGCAGAAAAGAAGGTAAAAGAACGGTTGGATGAGATGGATATTCGGAATTACTTACCTTTGAGGACTGAATACAGAGTATGGAGTGACCGTAAGAAAAAGATATCTGTTCCATTGATTGCCGGGTATATATTTGTATATGTTCCGGAAACTGCTTTTATGACTGTTTTGACAACTCCGGGAGTTGTTACCTTTTTGAAAGAAAAAAACAAGGCAGTGATTATTCCGGAAGCCCAGATAGAGAGATTACGTTTTGTTGAGAATAATTTTGAAGAACCTATTGAAATGTCTTATGATGAAATTCCGGCAGGGACTTTAGTGGAGATTGTACGCGGAAAATTGACTGGTTTTCAGGGGGAGATGGTTGAGTTCCGGAATAAATTCCGGATTGTGTTGCGTTTGGATAATCTGGGATGTGCATTGATTACGGTGCCTGTAAGTTGCATTGAAAAGGTAAAAACCTGATAAAGGATAAGAATTTATATTGAGTTTTTATTTATTTTTGTTGTTCTTGATGACAGGATTTGTATCATGAATAAAAATTAAGTGATAATATTAAATGTGATAAAGGTGAAAAGGTTATTTCTACTTGTATTTTTTATGAATATATTGATTGTTGCTTTTGCTCAGGTAACCGATGAGCAAGTTGTCAATATGTTGCAGAATGCACGTCAGCAAGGAATGGGGCAAGAAGAAATGTTACTGATGCTTAGTCAGAAAGGGGTGACTCAGGAGCAGTTAATGCGTATAAAGGAAAATTACGGGAAAAATCTGCAGATTTCCCGTCAGGCTTCAGAGACCACTGACCGAATGAGGAAGGAGTATCCTGAGAAAACTAAAAAAACAGAAAATAGTAAGATTGTTAAAAATAGCAAGACGATTAAAAATAATAATGAAGATAAAACGGAGATAAAGGAAGAGTTATTGAATATAAAAGAGAGTGAAGATACTTTTTTAGACTCTTTATTTATGGCAATGACTCCGAAAGAGCAGGAAAAGGAAAAGAAAAAACTGATTTTCGGACATAATATTTTTAATAATGAGTTGCTTACATTTGAACCTAATCTCAATATTGCAACACCGGAGAACTATATTCTTGGTCCTGGAGATGAGGTGATTGTTGATATTTGGGGTGATGCTGAGCAAACTTTTCGTCAGAGAATTTCTCCGGATGGTTCTGTGACAGATGCCAAGATTGGTCCGATTTATCTGAGTGGTATATCTATTAAAGCGGCTACAGCCCGTTTGAAAAATGCTTTTGCCCGTATTTATGCGACGATGAGGGGAGAACATCCTACCACTTTTATGAGTTTGTCTTTAGGGGAAATCAGAAGTATTCGGGTGAATGTTATGGGAGAGGTGGAGATGCCCGGAACTTATACCTTGCCTTCGCTGGCTTCGCTGTTTCATGCAATATATAGTGCCGGTGGGGTAAATGAAATCGGTTCTTTACGGATTGTAAAAGTTAGTCGCGGAGGTAAAGAATTGGGTGAGATTGATGTGTATAATTATTTGTTGAAAGGTCAGAGTAATATGGATATCCGTTTGCAGGACGGAGATGTGGTTATTGTTCCTCCGTATCAGAATCTGGTGACGTTGGAGGGAAAGGTAAAACGGCCTTTGATTTATGAAATGAAGGATAACGAAGACGTTAAGCAATTGTTGGATTATGCCGGAGGCTTTACCGGTGATGCCTATAAAAAAGCTGTGAGAGTGGTCCGTAAAAGTGGCCGGGAATATCAGATATTTAATGTTGAAAACACAGATTTCGGTCAATTTAGTTTAACTGACGGTGATGTTGTGTCTGTGGATTCTGTGATTAATCGGTTTGAAAACCGGATAGAAGTCCGGGGGGCTGTCTATCGGGAAGGATTGTATGCGTTGGGGAATGTCACAACCGTGAAGCAGTTGATTGAAAAGGCAGAAGGAGTGCGCGGTGATGCTTTTATGAACCGGGCTGTTATTTATCGGGAGAAACCGGACCGTACTCAGGAAGTGTTGGCTGTGGATGTAAAAGGGGTGCTGAATGGTGAGAGCGCAGATGTAGCTTTGCAGAATAATGATGTATTGTACATTCCTTCTATATTTGATTTGAAGGAAGATTATACGATTAAGATTGATGGTGCAGTCGGATTTCCGGGTACTTATCGGTATGCAGAAGGAATGAGTGTGGAGGATCTAATTATTCAGTCCGGGGGATTGAAAGAATCTGCTTCGGAGGTTAAAATAGATGTTGCACGCCGAATCAAAGATCCTAAAAGTACTCAGATTGGAGATGTGCTGGCTGAAAATTATACTTTGACTTTGAAGGAAGGATTATGTGTGGATGGAATGCAGAAGTTTACTTTGGAGCCTTTTGATGAGGTTTTTGTGAGGTATTCTCCCGGATACCAGGAACAGCAAAATGTTCGTATTGTCGGTGAGGTACTTTTCGGTGGAGATTATGTTTTGGCTAAGAAAGGCGAACGTTTATCTGATTTGGTAAAAAGGGCGGGAGGATTAACATCGGAAGCTTATGCCGAGAGTGCACGTTTGACCCGGAAAATGAGTGATGATGAACGTACCCGTGTGGAATCTTTATTAAAACTTACCAAGCAGAGCCACAGAGATTCTGTTGATATAAACCGGTTGGATATAGGTGATGAATATTATGTTGGTATTCAACTTTCCAAAGCTTTAAAGAATCCGGGATCTGAATATGACGTGATATTGCGGGAGGGGGATGTTCTTACTATTCCTCAATATACGGAAACAGTAAAAATCAGTGGTGCTGTGATGTATCCGAATACGGTGGTGTATAAGAAAGGTGCTGATTTAAAACATTATATAGAGCAGGGGGGAGGATTTGCCGACCGGGCGAAAAAAAGAAAGGTATTTATCGTTTATATGAACGGTACGGTGTCTATGTCTAAAACTTTTGCAAAAGCGAAAGCTGCTCCCGGATGTGAAATTGTTGTGCCTGTGAAACCACCAAGAAAAGGAGTGGGATTGGCTGAAATTATGAGTATAGCGTCTTCAACTACCTCTATGGCGGCATTGGTAACCTCTATCATTAACAGTACGAAATAATTAGTTATGAGTGCAGATCAGATAAAGGAACAGGGAGAAAATGAAATTGACCTGATTGAAGTTGCCCGCAAGCTTTGGGCCAAACGTAAATTTATTTTGAAAGTTACCTTGGTTTTTGCTTGTCTGGGGATTTTAGTGGCCTTGTTTAGTGCTAAGGAATATACGGCCAGTTGTATTATTGTTCCGCAGTCCGGAGAGAAAAATTCTCCTGCAGGATTAGGCGGATTGGCTGCAATTGCGGGTATTAATCTGGGAAGTATGAATAATGAAGATGTGCTTTCGCCTAAGATTTATCCGAAGGTATTGGCCAGTGTTCCTTTTCAGAAAGAATTGATGAGGAAACAAATTAAGTTTGAGGAATATGACCATCCCGTATGTGTGATAGATTATTATACAGGCGAAGAGTACCGTAAATTTTCTCTGATGGGTACTATACTGAAATACACCGTAGGTTTGCCCGGTGTAATTATGGGGGCTATTCGCAATAAACAGCCGGAAAACGTAACGGTGGCTGATTCCTCTATTCAGACTCTGTCCAGGCAGGAAAGTAAGTGTATGCGTATTTTAAAAAATAAGGTGATTTTGAATGTGGACGATAAGGATGGGATTGTAACTTTGTCTGCCGTTATGTCCGAACCCCTGGCAGCAGCTCAGTTGGCTTCTATGGTACAGATTATGTTACAGAGATATATTACTGAGTTTAAGATTGAGAAAGCGCAGGCAAAATTGAAATTTACGGATGAACGGTATGCTGAAGCCAAGAGACAGTTTGAAATGAAGCAGGAAGAGTTGGCTCAGTTCAGGGATGCCAACCGTAATTTTGCTTCGGCAATTGCCAAAACCACGGAAGAACGATTGTCGAATGAATATACGGTTGCTTTGGGAGTGTATAGTGAATTAGCGAAACAAAGAGAACAGGCCAACATTCAGGTAAAAGAGGACACGCCGATATTTACGATAGTAGAGCCGGTAACAGTTCCCAGTGAACACTCAAAACCTCAGCGAGGGTTGATTTTGATAGCTTTTATTTTCCTGGGAGGTTTTCTGGGTATCGGTTTGGTACTTGTTTTACCTTATATTGCCCAGATTTCCGGAGCCCGACGGTTACAAAGTTGGTTGCCTGAAAATAAAGAATAATTTTCTGATGTAAAATATATATGACAAAGCTGACAAATTTATTTTGTCAGCTTTTTGTATGATAATGAATAAAATCCCAATTATTTTCTTATCTTCGCATCATTCTGATGCGTGGAGATTCAGAAAAACAACAACTAAGCAGGAATAACAATGGAAGACAAAGAAATAGACTTGCTTGAGGTCATAGCTAAGTTATGGGGACGTCGGAAAGTTATATTACAGTTTGTATTATTTTTTCTGATGGCTGGCGTTGCTGTATCTTTTCTTTTGCCCCGTAAGTATACGGCTCACTGTACTTTAGGCTTGGAAGCGGAAGACAGGACCACCCGAATTAGTGTGGAGGGTATTTCTGCATTTCAGAGTATGAATATGGGGGATACACGTCATGTGAAGATTGTTTCTCCTGCCTTGTATCCGGATATTCTTTTTAGTGTTCCTTTCCAAAAAGAGTTGATTTATGCTCCTTTGTTTGTAAATGAAATGGGGGATACGGTTAATTTTTATAAGTACCTGATAAAGCCGCAAAATACTTATGTTTCAGTTCGTCCTGTAACCGGTACAGAGGTTGAACGGTTAACTCCGGAAGAAAATCGGTGTTTGGGGTATCTGAAAAGAGTGATTACCGTTAAAGTAAATCATAAAGATGGTAATTTGAAGCTTACTGTCGATATGCCGGACCCGCATATGGCGGCCCGGTTGACTTATAAGGTGCAGGAGATGTTACAACAATATATTACAAAATTTCGTATCGCTAAAGCTCAGGCGGCTTTGGATTTTATAGAAGGGCGTTGCCAGGAGGTGAAGGGGGAACTGGAGCGGAAACAGCAGGCTTTAATCGAATTTCGTGAAAGGTATAAGACTCAGAATTCTATTCAGTTAAAGACGAAAGAAAAAATATTGAATAATGATTATGAACTTTTTTTTAGTTTGTATTCGGATATCATACGCCAGCGTGAGAAAGCAAAAATTCAGGTGAAGGAAGATATGCCTGTATTGACGGTTATAGAGCCGGTTGTCGTGCCTGTAGTTCCGTCAAAGCCTCAGCGTTCGCTTATTATACTGGCTGCACTTTTTGCAGGAATAATTGCCGGATGTACCTGGGTATTGATACAACCTCTTTTACTTCAGATTATAGGAAAAAAACACAATGCCCGTACTATTCCTTTGAATCCGATGAAGAAAATTTCCTGAACGGAGTGGCTTTCTATAGGCCAATGGTTTTACTTTATTTCAGAACAAGTTTCATTTGTATCTGAATATAATGGAAATTGTTTCTTGATAAAGATGAACTTTAAGTGGTCGGACGAAAAAATCTGGCGAACGGCCAAGCGGAAGGAGAAGGTTAATTATTTCCATATTGTTTGTACAGACAATTATTTTTTTGTGAATGTAAAAATATGAAAACTTAGGGCAATAAAATTTTTTATTTCCTGATTATTGAGTAATTTTGTTGTACATTTCAAAATATGGAGTTGAAAAATTCAATTCAGTTTGATTCTGTCTCATCCGCTCAGTTGGGACTTACCGGGCGAAGCTTTAAGAAATAGTTTCATTTTCCAGTATGTTAGGTAGTTTAATTACTTCTAAAACAAGAATTAAATTATTGTTGAAATTCTTTTTAAACCCTTCTATGAAAGCCTATTTACGGGGATTAGCAGACGAATTTGGCGAATCCACTAATGCTATACGGCTTGAACTGAATCATATGGAAGGTGTCGGTTTATTGAAGTCAGAATCGGAAGGAAATAAGAAAGTCTACCATGCAAATACCGGACATCCTTTGTTTTATGATATTCACAATCTGGTACTGAAACACAGCGGCATCACGTCAATTATTGATCAGGTAATAGAAAAAACGGGCGATATAGAGAAAGTTTGGATAAAAGGGGATTTTGCGCAGGGGAAAGACAGTGATGTTGTTGAATTAATAGTGATGGGTGTAGATGTCAATACCGTTTATTTAGATTCATTGGTAAAAAAAGCCAAAGAATTGATCCGAAGGAAAGTGGTGTATCAGATTGTTTCTTCTGAAAAATATTCCGGATATATTTCTGAAAACGAAAAAACGTGCCTGATTTGGGAAAAATAGTTTTGAGGATACAGGTTCCGCAGAGATTATTTTTTAGTTATTGAAGAGCAAAAATATTACGGGATAAGAGATTTTATATGGGATCTATAAAAATAAACTTTTTATATAATGCAATATTAAACGTAGTTAATATATTGTTTCCTGTAGTCACTATCCCGTATGTAAGCCGGATTTTAGGAGTTGAACAAATTGGTATATTTTCTTTTGTAACAACTATTGTCAGTTATTTTTCATTGTTTGCGGCATTAGGAATGCCGTTGTATGGGACGCGAGAGATTGCAAAACGTATTGGTAATCAGATAGAAATAAATAATTTATTTAATGAATTGTTTTCAATAAATGTTATTTCTTCTCTTGTTTTTACCACTTTGTTTTTGATTTCTGTCTACGTTGTACCCGCTTTTGTAGAAAACAGAAGTTATTTCCTTATTTCAGGAATTTCTTTATATTTCTGTGCATTCAATATTGATTGGTTTTATTCGGGAATAGAAAATTTTAGATTGATTACATGCAGATCAATTGTTGTAAAATTATTGATGATTGTTTGTTTATTTCTGTTTGTAAAAAGCAGAAACGATTTGTCGGTTTATATTTTATTGAATTCTTTGGCTTTGTTGGGCAATCAGCTATGGAATATTTTGTCATTACGGTATAGTGGTTTTAAAATAAAATTTACTGTTCATTCTTTAAAAAAGCATATTCATCCTTTAGTTATATTGCTTTTTTCCGCTATAGCTATGCAAATTTATTTGATGATAGATACTGTAATGTTGGGTTTTATGTCTGACTATACAGAATTAGGTTTATATTCTTCAGCCATAAAATCCATTCGGATTATAATGCCTTTAACGATAGCATTAAGTGTTGTCTTACTGCCCCGGCTTTCCTATTTGAAAGAAAATGGTTCCAAAGAGGAAGCGTCGGGACTATTGAATAAAGCATTTGAAATAATTACTTTATTTTCAGTTCCTTTGGTTTTCTTTTTCTTTGCTGTATCTGATAAATTCGTACCTTTCTTTTTTGGTACAGAGTATGTTAGGGCAATTGTTCCGATGAAGATATGTTCATTGCTTATTTGGATTGGTAATATGTCATACTTTTCTTCTGTTCAGATACTTGCCATGTTTTCCTATGAAAATAAATTTCTTTTGAGTACAGTTGCCGGTATGTTTGTAAATATACTCGGAAATTTATTTTTAATTCCTGCCTGGGGTGCTGTTGGTGCTTCAGTGGCTTCAGTAATGGGCGAAATATCGGTTACATTTGTGGCATTCTTTTATATTTATCGTTATCATTTGTTCGAAATCAGGTGGGGATATTTATTTAAATGCGTGATTAGTTCTTTTTCATTCGCAATCTTTGCCGTATTTATGTATTCTGTAGAATTAGGGGTTGTAGGTTGGTTGATAGTGTATTCTGTATTATCGTGGGGTGCTTATTTATTGATTCAGTCTTTGATTTTTAAAAATACGTTTTGTATCCATTTTCTTAGGTTTAAATTCAGTAATTGATGGAGATTGAAATGATTTATAATGGTGTTACTATTATTTTTTTAGCCGATTGAACTTTATTCTTTTTATATTTTTGTTTTTTGTTCTGATTTTGATTTCCTATTATCAGAAAAAAGATAATATAATCGTATTGTGGGGAGTGTGTTTATTGTATGTGGGATTAATTTCAACCCGTTCAATGGTAGTTCCTGATACGAAAGAATATGTGGAATTTTATGAACAGATTGAAGCTGGAAATCTTGTCAGTTTTGTCTTGTTTTCCTTTGAACCTGGTTTTCAGTTATTGGGTCATTTTGTAAAATTGATAGCCGGTGACAGACCTGTTATTTTTTTAGCTGTAATTCCTATAATTAATATTAGCCTGATATTATTGAGTATTCGGAAAATAACCCGTCAGATAGATGCAAATATGTCTGCTAAGTATATAGCGGCTATTGTTTTGTATTTTGCTTATTTCGGGTTGTTTTACAATGCTATAGTTTTACGTGCAGGAATAGCGATTTCCGTTTTGGTTTATTCTACTACAATTTTATTTAACCCCGATTTAAAAAAAAGAGACTGGGTTAAAGTTTTATTTCTTTTTTTTATTGCCCTTTCTTTTCATTTATCTGCAATAATTGGAATTATCGTAGTGTTGTTGAATTATAAGAGTAAACCACTGACTGAGAGATCATATCTTCTTATTTGGTTTTTCATTGCGTTGATATTTTTTTCCGGTTGTAGTCCTTATGTTGTAAAAGGATTATTAAATGGAATATACTCTGTTTTTTATTTATTATCTGAGTCTGATTATCAAAAATATGAATATTATTTATCTGAATTGAACGGGGTTGTTTTTCAGATTCCTTATAAATATTTGTTTCAATTGTTTTCAGGTTTATTGCTTGTGTTTGTAAAAGACGGTATTGATGAAATATATTATAAATATCTGAATATCTATTTAATCGGATTGTTTATGGGGGCAATATTTTCTTCCATAGAGCAGATTTCGAGGATTACAGATTATTTACTAATTTATTTGTTTATCCTCCAATGGATGTTTTTAATTCAGTCTTATAGCCGTATTAAGGGAATAAAAGCTGCTGTTTATCCGGTAAGTGTATTTCTGCAGTTAATATTCGTATTCAGAATTATCAACCCAAGTTGAAATCATGGAGTCTTATGGTGGATGTTTCTATCATTATTGTCAGTTATAATACGGCCCGATTACTGGAGGATTGTATATCTTCTATTGTCGAGAAAACAAAAGATATCAGTTATGAGATAATTGTGGTAGATAATCATTCACATGACTTGTCTGTAGAGTTGATTAGGAAAAAATTTGACTGGGTAAAAATTATTGTTTCAGAAGAAAATTTAGGATTTGGCCGGGCTAATAATTTGGGTATTGAAATTGCTGCCGGACGAAATGTTTTTTTTCTTAATTCGGATACTTTACTTGTCAATAATGCAATTAAAATTTTGTCTGATTATTTGGACCAAAATGAAAAGGTAGGTATTTGTGGAGGGAATTTGTACGATGTCCATGAAAAACCTGCACATTCTTTTACCCGGATTTTTCCGGGCATAGTCTATGAGTTGAATTATTTAACCTTAAATGTTTTTTCAAAATTATTTTTTGGAAAAAATCTATATTTCAATTATTCAGGGAAAAATATAAAAGTTGCCAGGGTATCCGGGGCCGATATGATGATTCCTAAAAGGGTATTGGATAAAACGGGAGGATTTGATCCTGCTTTCTTTTTGTATAGTGAAGAAACTGATTTGGCTTTTAGAATTACTAAATCAGGGTATCGTGTTGTGAGTGTATATGCTGCCCGTATAATTCATTTGGAAGGCCAAAGTTGTACTTTCAATCAATTGAAAACCAGATGGGGATTGATTTCGAGGCATTTGTTTCTGCGTAAAAGATATGCATCCGGTTGTTTGATAGGTATTTGTGATTTTTTTCATTATGCTGTTGTTGCTATTCTTTGGTGCAGGGCTTTTTTGAAAGGCAATAGGTCTGAATGTGAGTCGCAGGCATATGTATTGAGAAATCTTCATAAAAGCGGAAAAATGAATTATAAATAGGATATTCATATCCCCGTAGATTAAATTCTTTTATCGTCAAATTTTACAACAATTATAATTACTCTTCAGAATTGCTCGAAATTCTAAAATAAGTATTATGGAAGAAGCAAAGAAAGTGTATGTCGGAATGAGTGCGGACATTATTCATCCCGGGCATTTGAATATTATTCATGAAGCTCAGAAATTAGGACGTGTTATTGTGGGAGTTTTGACTGACGCGGCAATAGCAAGTTATAAGCGTTTGCCTTATCTGAATTACGAACAACGGTCGCTGATTGTTAGCAATATAAAGGGGGTGGATGAAGTTATACCGCAAACTTCTTTGGATTATGTTCCCAATCTGGAATTGATAAGACCCGATTTTGTCGTGCATGGGGACGATTGGAAAGAAGGGGTACAGAAAAGCACCCGGCAAAGAGTGATAGACACTATTGCCGAATGGGGTGGGAAGGTGATAGATATTCCTTATACGAAAGGGATTTCTTCCACTCAGCTCAATGTTAAATTAAAAGAAATTGGTACGACTCCGGAAATCCGGTTGAAGCGGTTGAGAAGGTTGATTGCTGCGAAACCTATTGTCCGGATTTGTGAATCGCATAGCGGACTTACCGGTTTGATTATTGAAAATACTCAGGTTGAGGTCAATGGTTTGAAAAGAGAGTTTGACGGTATGTGGTCCAGCAGTCTTACCGATTCCACTTCTAAAGGCAAACCGGATATTGAGGCGGTGGATTTGACAACCAGGTTGCATGATTTGAATGATGCACTGGAATGTACAACAAAGCCTATTATTTTTGACGGAGATACCGGAGGTAAAACCGAACATTTTATATTTACTGTGAGGACTTTGGAACGTCTGGGGGTTTCTGCCGTAATTATTGAAGACAAAATAGGGTTGAAGAAAAATTCTTTATTCGGGACTGAAGCTGTCCAGGAGCAGGATAGTATCGAAGGATTTTGCAATAAAATCAAGGCCGGGAAAAATGCTCAGATAACGGATGATTTTATGATTATTGCCCGGATTGAAAGTTTTATTGCAGGAAAAGGACTGGAGGATGCAATGGAAAGGGCTTTGGCTTATATTGAAGCCGGAGCAGACGGTATTATGATTCATAGTAAGGATAAATCCGGAGAAGATATAAAGAGTTTTTGCCGTCAACTCCGGGAGGTAAATAAAAATGTGCCTATTGTTGTTGTTCCCACGACTTACAATCATATTAAAGAAGATGAACTGGTACAATGGGGGGTAAATGTTGTGATTTATGCCAATCACATGTTGCGGAGTGCTTACCCCGCTATGGTGAATACGGCTGTCTCCATTCTGACTCATGGCCGTTCATATGAAGCAAATGATTTATGTATGCCGATAAAACAGATTTTGGAATTGATACCTGGTACCAAATAATTTTTTCTCATGTTATCTCCTCAATATTTTGTAGAAACCTTACAAGAAAATAATATAGACTTCTTTACTGGTGTTCCTGATTCTTTATTGAAAAGCGTTTGTGCTTATATTACTGATCATACGGAGCCGGAATGTAATATTATAGCAGCTAATGAAGGGGCAGCTTTGTCGTTGGCCGCCGGATATCATTTGGCTACGCATAAAATACCGGTGGTGTATATGCAGAATTCCGGCCTGGGAAATTGTGTCAATCCTTTGATGTCGCTGGTGGATAAAGCGGTATATCACATACCTGTTTTACTGGTTATCGGATGGCGGGGAGAGCCGGGGATTAAAGATGAACCGCAGCACATTAAGCAAGGTCAGGTGACATTGTCTTTGTTGGAAACAATGGGGATCCGTTATGAGATATTGGCCGGAGAGAATGAAGCGTTTAAACGACAATTGCAGTCGGCTTTGGCATATCAGGAACGAACCGGAGAGTCTTTTGCCTTTGTGGTCAGAAAAGGTACTTTCGAAGAGTACAAGCTCCGGAAAGATGAAACTTCCCGGTTGCACATAAACAGGGAAACGGCTATCCGGCAGGTGGTTTCGGTTTTGAATGACAATGATGTTGTTGTTTCTACCACAGGTATGATTTCCAGAGAATTGTTTGAAATCCGGGCGGCTGTGAACCAAGGCCATCATAGGGATTTTCTTACAGTAGGGTCTATGGGACATGCTTCACAAATAGCATTAGGGATTGCTTTGCAAAATAAAAACAGGGAGGTGTATTGTCTGGACGGGGACGGGGCTTTGTTGATGCATATGGGGTCATTGGCGATTACCGGAAATCTGAAGGCCGGTAATTATAAGCACATTGTGTTTAATAATGGGGCACATGATTCAGTGGGAGGGCAACCCACAGTGTGTATGAATATGGATTTACCGCAAATTGCTTTGGGATGCGGCTATCGGGCGGCTTCGTCTGTTGTTCAACCGGAAATGTTGCCGGAAGCTCTTGAATGGATAAAAAATACTGAAGGTCCTGTTTTATTGGAAATTAAGGTGCGAAAGGGGGCACGGAAAGATTTGGGGAGGCCGACACGTACTCCGGAAGAGAATAAGGGGGATTTTATGAAATTTATAGAATAATGGAGCAATTGACCTATACGGGACCAGGTTCTGCAGAGCAATTGCCGGATGTTTTAAAAAAGTGGGCACCCGAAAAAATTCTTCTGGTGAGAGGGAAAAATTCGTATACGAAGTGCGGGGCTGCAAATATAATGGAAAGAAGCAAGGAGGTATTGGCTTGTCAGTTGACTGAATTCTGTGAGTTTTCCGAAAATCCGCAATATGAAGATGTAAAAAAAGGGTTGACGCTTGTCCGGCAATTTCAGCCTGATGTTATTATCGGTATTGGAGGAGGGAGCGTAATGGATATGGCAAAACTGCTCCGTTTTTTTTATTCTTATGATTATAATGAGGATTTTAGCCGGTTTGACAAAAAGGAGGGTATTATACCTTTAGTTGTTTTACCGACAACATCTGGTACCGGAAGTGAATCGACTCATTTTGCTGTTGTGTATAGAAATAAAGTGAAATATTCCGTGGCTCATGCGGATGTGCTTCCCGATGTGGCTGTTGCGGATCCTCGTTTTACATATAGTAATCCGGCCTATTTGACCGCCTGTAGTGGTTTTGATGCCTTGGCTCAGGCGGTTGAGGCATTTTGGAATGTGAATGCTACCGATGAATCTGACAGGTATGCCTGCCGGGCGATTCCTTTGTTGCGGAGTAATTTGTTGGCCGGGGTCAATCATCCTTCCGATGAAGTGCGGAATAAATTGTCGGAAGGTGCTTTCTGGGCCGGAAAGGCTATTAATATAACAAAAACAACGGCTCCGCATGCTTTTTCTTATCCGTTTACAGCGTATTACGGTCTGCCTCACGGACATGCTGTGGCGGTTACTTTTCCTTTTTTCTTACAATATAATTATCCGGGGCCGGAAAAACGCCTGAATCCAAAATTGGATGCTTCCGGTTATAAGGAAAAAATGGACAAGTTGTATGCTATGTTGAATGTAAATAGTGTGGTAACAGCTTTTGATGATATGACGGGTTTTATCCGGCAGTTGTCGTTGGGTTTTAAGTGTCCTGAAAATTATGCTCCGCAAATTATATTGGAGCATGTGAATCTTCAGCGTTTATCCAATAATCCGGTAATACCGGATCGGGAATTGATTCGTGATTTTATTTTTTCATTAAAAACAATTTAATGTATGAATGAAAAAGAGAAGAGGTTTTTAGAGGTTCTTACCCGCGTGAAGGTGCTTTTGGAACAAAATAATCTTTCTTATTTTCTGGATACCGGAACTTTGCTGGGGGCGGTGAGAGATAAACGTTTTATTCCCTGGGACGGAGATATTGACATTGGCATATATGAGCGGCAACAGCCACCAGTGGCACGGTTGAAAGAAATTGCCGGATGTTTTTATAGAAACGGTTTTAATGTACGGGTGACTCCGGGGGTTATTTCTGTTTTTCCCGTAGAAGATTATATTCCTGTGGATATAAAATTTTACGAAATCAAAGATGGTACGTATCAAACGCATTTGGAAGAATCGGATTCCGGGAATAACAGATTGTACGGTTATCTCTATTTTCGTTTGATCAATCGGTTTTTATTGGATAAAAAACACGGAATAAAAGGACTGTTTGATGCTGTTATCAGTTTTTGTTTGAGGAGTTTCGGGAGAATCGTACCCGAACGGTTTTTGAATGATATGGAAAAGAGGCTGCATTATGAGTACCGGACGGTGGCAATTCCGTGTCATCTGATTGACGGACTGACACAGATTCCGTTTTACGGGGTTGAATTTTCCGTACCTGCTTTCCCGGAAAGGTATCTTGCTTTCCGTTATGGTGAAAATTGGAAAACGCCGAATAAAGATTATCAGTTTATAACAGACGATTGTTCTTTGTTGTAGCTAAATTTATTGTCAGGATGGATAAGAAGTATGATTTGGTTTTTGTGACCAATTGTCCTGCATTTTATAAAATAAATTTATTTAATGCTATTGCTGAAAAAGCCAGGGTCCTGGCCATTTTTATCGGCGTATCCAAAGAGGTTGTCATTGATAGGGATTTCGCACAACAGGTTTGTTTTGATTTTATTCAGGTAGGGAATACGGCAATTGAAACCAGAAACCGTTTGCGCGTGTTTGGGCGGTTGTTCAAAATTATATGCGGGCTTCGGTATAAATATATCATTTATGATGGGTATGATATGCCTGAAGTTGTTTCAATGATGTTTTGGACCCGGAAATCTAAGAATTGTCTGATTTGCGAATCTTCGGTTTTCGAAAGTTGCCTTACCGGTATAAAAGGGAGGGTTAAAAAGGTTATTCTGAACAGAATTTCTGTCGGTTTTCCGTGCGGGGAATTGCAGGCCCGGATATTTAAAACATTAGGTTTTAAAGGAGAAATCCGGAAGACTTACGGAGTCGGTATATTTAAAAAAGGCAAAAGGCCGGATGAGCCGAAGGAATTACCTGTTTCTTTCCGTTATGTTTTTGTCGGTCGGTTGGTTCCCGTAAAAAATATCGAACTGTTGATAGAAGTGTTCAATAAGAATGGGAAAAATCTGACAATTGTCGGATGTGGCATCTTGGAAAAAGAACTCCGGAAGAAAGCTAATGAAAATATTCTGTTTACAGGTTTTATTCCGAATGAGGAATTGTATAGAGAATATCCGAAACATGATGTTTTTATATTGCCTTCTTCCAGTGAAACCTGGGGATTGGTGGTGGAAGAGGCTATTTATTACGGTTTGCCGGTGATAGTCAGCAGTGTGGTAGGATGTCTTACCGAGTTGGTTGAGGAGCCTGAAACCGGGATAGTTTTTCGAAATAATGATGCGGAAGATTTGAATAGGGCTATTTTGCAAATGGAGCAGAATTATAGTTTTTATAAAGGAAATGCGGAACATTTTTCGTTTGAAAAACGGGATGAACAACAGGTGGAGGCTTATGTAGGATTATTAAATATCTGATAGCATAAAATAATGGAGTTAAGAGCACGCCTGAGAAAAATTGTATTGGATATTTTAGGGATTACGGCCAGACCGAAGTCCGGAATTCATATACTTAACGGACATATGCTTCATCGGCTTTGTCCGGATGAGGAGGCGCGTGAAATGTTTGAAGTTTTGTTGGCAACTTTAAAAGAGTGGGTTACTTACGTCCGGATAGAAGATGCGGTCCGGATGATATGCCGGCACGAGCAGCCGGACATGCCTTTGGTTGCCTTTACATTTGACGATGGTTTTGAAGAGTGTTTTACCGGAATAGCTCCCGTGCTTGAGAAGTTTGGTATAAATGGAATGTTCTTTATCAATCCGGGATTTGTTACGGGTGATGAGGGATATATAAAGAATTTCACAGAGCATGTGGTTTTAACACCCGGAAAAAGGCCGATGAATTGGGAACAAATAGCGGATTTACAGAGACGTGGACATATTATCGGAGCACATACGATGGATCATTACATGATTAATGATTCTGATTTGACTAAACTGGACTATCAGATCGGATTTTGTAAATCGGTGATTGAACAAAAGTTAAAAGTACCGTGCGATTATTTTGCTTTTCCTTACGGACGCCTGGAACATGCTAATCCGGCAGCTATAGAGATTGCAACAAGATATTATAAGTATGTGTTCAGTCAGTCGGATTACAAACATTATTTCTCTTTTGGCGGAAAAGTGATAAACAGGAGGCATTTTGAACCTTTTTGGCCGGTTAATCATGTCAGGTATTTTTTGAGTAGCCGGAAAACATATTAATTTTTGCCTTTTCATGCCAAGGCTTTTGCAGATAAATACGGTTGTTAATTCCGGTTCTGTCGGACGGATTGCAGAAGATACCGGAAAGTGGGTTCAGCAGAATGGCTGGGAAAGTTATATTGCTTATGGCCGGAATGAACGGGAAAGCAGTTCCCGTTTAATCCGGATCGGTTCGGATTGGGAGGTGAAATTACATGGAGTTAAGACCAGGTTTTTTGATGCGCACGGTTTTGGTTCGAAACAAGCAACGATACGTTTTATCAGACAACTGCAACGAATCCGGCCGGATATTATTCATTTGCATAACCTGCACGGCTATTACCTGAATATTGAAGTTTTATTCGCTTATTTGTCGCAATGTAATATTCCGGTTGTGTGGACATTGCATGATTGCTGGAGTTTTACGGGACATTGCGTCCATTTTCAGGATATTGGCTGTCAAAAATGGCAAACACAATGTAATAATTGTCGTTTGCAGACAAATTATCCGGCGAGTTTGTTTCTTGACCGTTCGCCTAAAAATTATATTGCCAAGAAAAATCTTTTTACTTCTGTTCCCAATATGACAATAGTACCTGTTTGTTATTGGCTGGAGGATATAGTAAAAAAATCTTTCCTGAAAAAAGTAAAAACCAAAGTAATCCATAATGGAATTGATACGGAGGTATTTGTCCCACGGAATACATCAGAGGTCTGTAAGAAGTACGGGCTTGAAAATAAATTTGTATTGATTGCTATTGCCAATGTATGGAATTCAACAAAAGGTTTTCAGGATATTCTGCAAATTAGTAAATACTTGTCTTACGATGACAGGATTTTGATGATAGGAGTAAACAAACACCAGAAACAAAAATTACCTCCTAATGTCATAGGAATAGAACGCACTGAAAATATACATGAGTTGGCTGAATTGTATTCTGTTGCGGATGTTTTGATTAATCCGACCTATCAAGATACTTTTCCGACAATAAATCTGGAAGCGCAGGCCTGTGGCTTACCGGTTATAACTTATGCGACAGGAGGATGTGCCGAGGCGGTAAACGATGAAACGGGAATTGTTGTGAAAACCGGCGATGTAGAGGAGTTTGTGAATGCAATAGCTGTTGTAAAGCAAAAAGGAAAAGTGGCTTATTCTTCCTTTTGCAGAGAAAATATATGGAATCATTACCGGAAAGAAAATAAATATGATGCATATTTTTCTTTGTATAAGCATGTTTTAGAGTCTACTAAATAGTGAATACTCTCTTTTATCAAGATATTTTATACTTCACAGAATAATGCGGATATCACTTATTACGGCTACTTATAATAGTTGTTTAACTCTGCGTGATACACTCCAATCAGTTTTAGAGCAAACTTTCAATGATTTTGAATATATTATCATTGACGGAAATTCGACAGATGGAACCATATCGGTTATCGAAGAGTATGAAAAAAAATTCGGAGGCAGGTTGCGTTGGCTTAGTGAACCGGACAAAGGGATTTATGATGCGATGAACAAAGGTATCCGGATGGCTGTCGGGGATATTGTCGGAATTTTAAATTCAGACGATTTTTTTACATTCAATGATGTTTTGGAAAAGGTGGTCCGGGAATTTGAAAAGGATACAACTTTGGGAGCGGTGTATGGGGATGTACATTTTGTTTGTCCGGATAATTTGCAGAAATGTGTCCGTTACTATTCTTCGGCTATATTCCGGCCGGCGTTGTTTCGTTTCGGGTTTATGCCTGCTCATCCTTCTTTTTATGCGAAGCGGGAATGCTATGAAAAATACGGTTTGTATGCTTTGGATTATAAAATAGCGGCGGATTATGATTTATTGATCCGTTTTTTGTATGTAAAACGGATTTCGTACAGGTATTTGAAGACGGATTTTGTGACAATGCGGACCGGAGGCGTCAGTACGCGGGGGATTCGGAGTCGTTTTGTGCTGAACCGGGAAATTGTAAAAGCTTGTCGTAAATATGGTATTTATACCAATATGTGGATGTTGTTTTTCAAATATTTCTATAAAGTTTTTGAGTTATTCCAACGGAAAAAGCTAAACATGGCTTAGTTTTTATTGTTTTGAATCATGAATATCTTAATTACGGGTATCCACGGTTTTGTAGGGTCGAATCTTGTGGCGGATTTGGCAAAAGAACATGTATTGTATGGGGTGGATATTGTTACTCCTTTAAAAAAGGGGATAGTAAAGACTCTTTTATGGGATGATATTGATAAAGGGAAGATTCCTTCTGTTGATGTTATTATTCACTTAGCCGGAAAAGCTCACGACACAAAAAATACGGCACAGGCACAGGAGTATTTTGATATTAATACCGGATTGACACAGAAAATTTTTGATTTTTTTCTGGCTTCGGGAGCACGGAAGTTTATTTTTTTCAGTTCGGTGAAAGCGGCGGCAGATTTTGTGGCAGGTGATGTATTGACAGAAGAGGTGATTCCTGCTCCGATAGGGCCATACGGAGAGAGTAAGATTGCAGCGGAAGAGTATATCCTTTCGAAGAAGGCACAGTGGAGGGAGGGCAAAGAGGTATATATCCTTCGTCCCTGTATGATTCACGGACCGGGGAATAAAGGAAATCTGAATTTGCTGTATAATGTGGTAAAAAAGGGGTTACCTTGGCCACTGGGGGATTTTGAGAACAGGCGGACATTTACTTCCATTGATAATCTTTGTTATGTGATTCACGGATTGATAGGTCAGGATGTTCTTTCCGGTATCTATCACATGGCTGATGATGAGGCACTTTCGACAAACGAACTGATTACTCTGATGTGTGAAACTTTGGGAAAAAAGCCGCGCATCTGGAAAATAAACCGGGGGTTTATGACAGGCTGTGCCCGTCTGGGCAGTGTCTTACATTTACCATTGAATCTGGAACGGCTGCAGAAACTGACAGAGAATTATGTTGTTTCCAATGCCAAAATCAAAAAGGCCCTGGGTATTTCCCAAATGCCTGTCTGTGCTCAGGAAGGTATCCGAAAGACTTTAAAGAGTTTCTCTGAATAAATATCAGTTTGTTATATGTATCCATTTGTTAAACGTTTTGCAGATATTATGATATCTGCTTTGGCTTTATTGATGTTGTCGCCATTGTTTTTAATTGTGTCTTTGGTTTTGTTATGTACCGGAGAACATTATGTGTTTTATTTTCAACAACGTATTGGGTTGCAAAATAAACCTTTCGATATCTGGAAATTTGCAACAATGTTGAAAAATTCTCCCAATATGGGAACCGGAACCATTACTCTGCGGAAGGATCCGCGGGTGTTGCCTTGCGGAACTTTTCTTAGGAAAACAAAAATTAATGAATTGCCTCAGATTATTAATGTTTTTATTGGAAATATGTCAATAGTTGGTCCTAGACCATTGACTGCAAATCATTTTAATACTTATAGCCAGGAAGTGAAAGAGGTCCTTTATGGTATTAAGCCTGGTATTACGGGGATTGGTTCTATTGTTTTCCGGGATGAAGAACGGTTGATTTCTGCTACTGACTTGCCGCCTGCTGAATTTTATGCCCGATATATATCCCCTTACAAAGGAGAATTGGAAAAATGGTACAATAAAAACCAGAGTTTGGGAGTGGATATGAAATTGATTTTCCTGACGGCTTGGGTGATTCTGAAACCTGAG
Organism: uncultured Odoribacter sp.; assembly: GCA_910578105.1. Taxonomy (GTDB): domain Bacteria; phylum Bacteroidota; class Bacteroidia; order Bacteroidales; family Marinifilaceae; genus Odoribacter. The sequence continues at coordinate 291,476 of CAJTPD010000001.1, forward strand.
AGTGATTTGCCTTTCCGTTGGTTGAAAGGTCTGCCGGAACGTCCTGAATATCTGAAATAATGGTTGTTTTTGAGGGTTATTTTGTCCTATCTGTGTTATTAAAATAAAAATCTGTTATATGTTGAATGTTAATCAATTTATATCCGCGCATATTACCGGGAGGAACCGAAGCATGTTTGTTGACGATATTGAGGCGAACCGGAATATATTGGAAAAAGAAATAGAGGGACGTAGTGTTTTGGTGATTGGAGGAGCCGGAACAATCGGGTCGTCCTATATCCGTGCCATACTTCCTTTTCGTCCGTCTAAATTGGTTGTGGTGGATATCAATGAAAACGGTTTGACGGAATTGACCCGGGATTTACGTTCTACATACGGGATGTGTGTGCCGGAAGAATACCATACTTATCCGCTTAGTTTTGCCGATCCTATTTTTGAAAAAATTTTCCGGGCGGCAAAAGGATTTGATATTGTTGCTAATTTTTCTGCGCATAAACATGTGCGTAGTGAGAAAGATGTCTATTCGGTACAGGCGTTGATTGAAAATAATGTGCTGAAGGCAAGAAAATTACTTGATTTATTGTCTGAATTTCCACCCCGGCATTTTTTCTGTGTTTCTACGGACAAGGCTGCAAATCCGGTGAATATCATGGGGGCCAGCAAGAAAATTATGGAAGATATGATCATGGCATATTCTGACAGGTTTAAGATTTCAACGGCTCGTTTTGCGAATGTGGCTTTTTCAAACGGAAGTTTATTGGCTGGTTTTATTGACCGTTTGATGAAGCGTCAGCCATTGAGTGCCCCGAATGATGTGAAGCGTTATTTTGTGTCACCGGATGAAAGCGGGCAGATTTGTATGTTAGCTTGTATATTAGGTCAGAATCGGGAAATCTTTTTTCCAAAATTGGGCGAGGAGCAAATGATGACATTTTCTTCAATTGCTGATCAGTTTTTGAATAGTCTGGGGTATGAGATAAAATATTGTTCCAGTGAAGAAGAAGCCCGGAGATTTGCTGCTGAGATGCCTGCAGAGAGCAATATTTATCCGGTGTACTATTTTGTTTCGGATACAACCGGCGAAAAGAGTTTTGAAGAATTTTATGTACAGGGGGAACAAACTAATATGTTCCGTTTTCAATCGTTGGGAGTTATTGAAAACATAAAGGCCCGGCCCGGAAGTGAACTGGAAGGTTTTCTGAATAAGTTAGAAACTGTTTTGTGTAAGGCTGAATCGGAAAAAGCAGATATTGTCTGTACGATAAAAGAGTTTATTCCGAATTTTGAACATGTTGAAAAGGGAAAAAATCTGGATCAGAAAATGTAATTGTTTTTAATATGCGTATTTTATTATCCCTCCCGCCGAATTTGGTGGGAGATTTTCATACTTTAGAGCAGGTATCGGAGCAGGAGTATTTTTGTACCTCTGATCCGACGGGGATTAAGTTGGGGTCCGGAGGGGGAACAACTTGGTTGTTGGAAGAATGTTACCGGGAGGAGTCTGACGAAGTGTCGTTTGGTAGTTGGCTGAAAAAGGAGAAGCGTATATTACTCCATGCTGGCGGTCAGAGCCGGCGTTTGCCGGGGTATGCTCCGTCGGGTAAGATTTTGACGCCGATACCGGTATTCCGATGGGAACGCGGTCAGCGATTAGGGCAAAATTTGCTGGAATTGCAGTTGCCGTTGTACCGGAAAATCATGGAAAAAGCACCGGAGGGCCTGCATACTCTGATTGCCAGCGGAGATGTGTATATCCGTGCGACAGAACGGTTGCAGGAGATTCCGGAAGCGGATGTTGTATGTTATGGTTTGTGGACAGAACCACAGTTGGCAAAGAACCACGGGGTTTTTGTGTTTCACCGCGATACTCCCGGACAATTGGAGTTTATGTTGCAAAAACCTGCTTTGGAGACGTTGGGAGAATTGGCTTCCACTCATCTGTACATGATGGATATCGGAATTTGGCTGTTGAGTGACCGGGCTGTTGAGTTGTTGGTGAAACGTTCGAAAAATGCGGAAGGAGATTTACGGAATTATGATTTGTACGCTGAGTTTGGGTTGGCTTTGGGGGAAAATCCCCGGATTCTGGATCGGGAATTAAATGATTTATCTGTAGCTGTATTGCCTTTGCCCGGGGGGGAGTTTTATCATTATGGCACTAGCCGGGAACTGATTTCTTCGACGTTGGCAGTTCAGAATCTGGTTAATGATCAGCGGGCAATCATGCAACGAAAAATAAAGCCTCATCCGGCTATTTTTGTGCAGAATGCAATTGTGGATGTCCGGCTGGAAACTGGAAATGCCGAAGTGTGGATTGAAAATAGTCATGTGGGCAGGCACTGGTCGTTGGAACACCGGCATGTGATAACCGGAGTTCCTGTAAACGAATGGACGTTGCATTTACCTGCCGGTGTATGCATTGATGTTGTTCCTGTCGGAGAGGAGGAATATATTGCACGTCCTTATGGTTTTGGAGATTTATTCCGGGGGAAGGTCCGGGATGAAAAAACATTATTTTTGGAATGCCCTTTAGTGCAGTGGTTGCAGGAGCGTGGGATAAAACGGTTGTCGGCAGAGGAGTCCGGAAACTTTGGGGAGACAGATATACAAAGTGTTTCTCTTTTTCCGTTGTGTCATTCCGTTGAAGAATTGGGTATGGTATTGAGGTGGATGGTTTCGGAACCGGAGCTGGAAGCAGGTCGGCAAATCTGGGAAAAGGCAGAACGCTGGTCTGCTGATCGTATTTCTGCGGAAGCCAATTTGCAGCGTTTGTTTGCACAACGCAGAAGGTATTGTACTCAAAACTGGCCGTTGCTTGCCCGGAATTATGAGAAGAGTATATTTTATCAGTTGAATCTGGCGGATGCTGCCCGGGAGTTTGCTGAAAATAATATTGCATTGCCTGTGGAATTACCTGTGGGAGCTGCCTTGACGACTTGTATTCATGACCGGATGTTCCGTGCAAGGGTGAAGCAGTTGTCAAATAAAGAATACAAAAAGGAGGAAGAGGAAGCTTTCCGTTTGCTTCGGGAAGGAATCATTACTCCGGTAAAGCAAAAGAAAGTACAACCGGGAATATCCGTATATCAGGATCAGATTGTTTGGGGACGCAGTCCGGTACGTATAGATTTGGCAGGGGGATGGACGGATACTCCTCCTTTTTGTTTGAATGCCGGAGGGAATGTGGTGAACTTGGCTGTTGAGCTGAACGGGCAGCCTCCTGTTCAGGTATATGTGAAATCATGCAGGGAGTACAGGATTATTTTGCGTTCCATTGATTTGGGTTCAACTGAAATATTGAGTAGTTATGAAGAACTGAGTGATTATAATAAAGTGGGTTCTCCGTTTTCAATACCTAAAGCTGCCCTGGCACTGACGGGCTTTACTCCGGAATTTTCCGGAGAGACTTATCCGAACCTGGAGAGTCAGCTGAGGGCTTTGGGCGGAGGGATAGAGATTTCTCTTTTGGCTGCTATTCCTGCCGGTTCGGGGCTTGGTACCAGTTCTGTGTTAGCTGCTACTGTGCTTGGTGCGTTGTCGGATTTTTGCGGATTGAAATGGGATAAAAATGAAATATGCCGACGGACACTTGTTCTGGAACAGTTGCTGACTTCCGGAGGAGGATGGCAAGATCAGTATGGCGGAGTTCTGCAGGGCGTAAAATTGTTGCAGACTCAACCGGGGTTTGAACAGGTTCCTTTGGTGAAGTGGTTGCCAGAGCATCTTTTTACGGATCCGGAGTACCAGAAATGTCACATTTTGTACTATACGGGAATTACACGTACTGCTAAAAATATTTTAGCGGAAATAGTCCGGGGGATGTTTTTGAATGAGACCCGGCATTTGCAGTTGTTGACGGAGATGAAAGAACATGCTTTGGAGGTATATGAAGTTATTCAACGGGGAGATTTTGCGGAATATGGCAGGTTGATTGGCCGTACCTGGATACAGAATCAGGCTTTGGACAATGGTTCAAATCCACCTGAAACAGAAGCTATTATCCGAAAAGTGCGAGATTATACATTGGGACATAAATTGCCCGGAGCCGGTGGTGGCGGTTATTTGTATATGGTTGCCAAGGAGCCTGAGGCTGCTATGCGCATCAGAAATATTTTATCTGCGAATCCTCCGAATAACAAAGCCAGGTTTGTTGAAATGGGATTGTCCGGCAAAGGATTACAGGTGAGCAGAAGCTAAAGGCAAAGAGGCTCCGGAATCCTGATGTGGATTTCGGCATATGGGGTAAATTGAAAAGATAAGTGGTCTTTGGCCGGATGAAAGAAGTCTTTCAGACTTCTGATTGGCGGACTAAAGTTCTGATAAATTCAATACAATCAGGGACTTTAGTCCGCCAATCCATTTATGCCAAGTGGTTTCTGAAAGAAATGCTGAGTTTCGAAGAGGTAAACAATTTACTTTTTATACACTTTCATCTGATGAAGCGGACTTTTGAAAGTTTTTTATACCGGATATGCCGGGAATAAATAAAATGGCCTGAAAATAAAGGAGAAGTTAAGGTATGTAGAATTTTATAACTTTTTTAAAGGATAAAATATTTGTAGTTCTGTAAAAGTGTGTATTTTTGCGAAAAGAAGAGATAATCACTATTGATTGCAATATTTATGATGCTTAATTTATTTGCAGACGATTGGAGGCTGGTTTTGTCAATGGTATTGGCATTGGTGATTGGATGGAATATCCGGATTCCGGTGTTTAAAATGGCAATACTGAAAAATTTTGTTGACAAGCCTAATAAACGGTCTTCCCACACAGGTTGTGTTCCCAATATTGGGGGAATTGTTGTGTTTTTAGCATTTTTATGTTCTTTTTTACTTTTTGCACGCTTTAGTGTGGTTCCTGAATTTCAATATGTCATTTTGGGGGCAGTTCTGATTTTTTTGATAGGTATTTATGATGATTTGCTGGAAATTTCTCCCCGGAAAAAAGTGAAAGGGGAGATGTTAGGTATATTGGTGCTGATTGTGGGGGGAGGTTTTTATCTGGATACTCTTCACGGTTTTCTGGGATTGTATGAAATCAGTCCTTGGGTGGGAGTTCCTTTGACTTTTGTCGGTTTGTTGGGACTGATTAATGCAATTAATCTGATAGACGGGATAGACGGTTTGTGCTCGGGAATGGTTTTGATGGATTGTTTATTTTTCGGATTATGGTTTTTCGGATGCGGGCAGATAGAATATGCTTTGTTATGCGGAGTGTTGTCTGCTTCTATTCTGCCTTTCTTTTTTATCAATTTATTTGGTAAACGCTCTAAGATGTTTATGGGGGATTCGGGTGCTTTGATGGTAGGATTTCTGCTGGGTGTTTTGGCTATTAAATTTTGTGAGACGGATTTGTATGCACAGGGGATTTGCAAGGTTGATGCTGCTCCGGGTGTAGTATTTTGTGTTTTGGCTATTCCTGTGTTGGATACTTTGCGGTTGTTTGCTGCCCGTTGGATGCGGGGAGATTCACCTTTTGCTCCGGATAAACGGCATTTGCATCATAAATTGCTGACGATATATGGCGGGATACACCGGAAAGCTACTTTTACAATTCTGATGTTGAATTTGATATTTATAGTATTGGGGATTGTTGGACGTAATTGGTCCAATGAGGTGTTGATCGTGTCATCTGTACTTCTGTTTTCAGGGGTATTTTATGTAATAAACCGGCTTGCCAGGCAAAAAGCAGAAAAAGTTAACAGGTAATATTTTGCCGGCTCTTTGGTTTTTATTTCTGAATCTGAATAAATTTTGAATCTATGAAAGGAATTGTACTGGCCGGTGGTTCAGGAACCCGTTTATATCCGATTACAAAAGGGGTATCCAAACAGTTGTTACCGATTTATGATAAACCGATGGTTTATTATCCGTTGTCTGTTTTGATGTTAGCAGGAATCCGTGAAATATTGATTATATCTACTCCTCAGGATTTGCCCGGTTTCCAGCGTTTGCTGGGTGATGGGACGGATTACGGGGTAAATTTTACGTATGCTGTGCAACCAAGCCCGGATGGTTTGGCTCAGGCTTTTATCATCGGTAAAGAATTTATCGGTAATGATTCTGTTTGTCTGGTTTTGGGGGATAATATTTTTTACGGACAAAGCTTTTCCAGGATGCTGGCTGATGCTGTGGCTACGGCAGATGCGGAGAATAAGGCGACGGTATTCGGATACTATGTGAACGATCCGGAGCGGTATGGGGTGGCTGAATTTGATGAAGCGGGAAATGTTTTGAGTATTGAAGAAAAACCGCAGCGGCCGAGATCCAATTATGCGGTGGTCGGGTTATATTTTTATCCCAATAAAGTAGTGGAAATTGCTGAAAATATTAAGCCATCAGACCGGGGAGAATTAGAGATTACTACTGTTAACCAGGAGTTTCTGAAAGACGGGGAGTTGAAAGTACAGTTATTGGGCCGGGGATTTGCTTGGTTGGATACGGGTACGCACGATTCGTTGTCGGAGGCTTCAACATTTGTAGAAGTTATTGAAAAGAGGCAGGGATTGAAATTGGCTTGTTTGGAAGAAATTGCTTTTAAAAAGGGATGGATTGACCGTGACCGGTTGAGGGTTTTGGCAGCTCCTATGAAAAAAAACCAGTATGGACAATATCTTTTGAAATTACTGGAATAAAAGCATAATTCAGTTAATATCGGAAGGATGAAGTTAATAAAAACGACAATAGAAGGTGTTTTAATACTTGAACCACAGGTGTTTGGTGATGCCAGGGGATATTTTTTTGAAAGTTTTTCCCAACGTGTTTTTAATGAATTGGTAGGAAAGGTGGATTTTGTTCAGGATAACGAGTCGTGTTCGTCTTATGGGGTTGTCAGGGGGTTGCATTATCAATTGCCTCCATACACTCAGGCTAAGCTGGTGAGGGTGGTTAAAGGACGGGTGTTGGATGTGGCTGTGGATTTGAGAAAGGGTTCGGAAACTTTTGGAAAACATGTAGCGGTAGAACTTTCTGCAGAGAATAAGAAGCAATTTTTTATACCCAGGGGATTTGCCCACGGGTTTGCCGTGCTGAGTGAGGAAGCTATTTTTCAATATAAATGTGACCACTATTATGCTCCGGGGTATGAAGGGGGAATACGGTATGATGATCCTGTATTGAGAATTGACTGGAAAATTCCCAGGGAAAAAATGGTATTGTCTGAGAAGGATTTGAAACATCAAGGGATGGAGAACGCATTTGTGTTTGATTATTAAGAACCCGGTAATTTAATAACTATGGCAAATATATTAGTGACCGGAGCAAACGGGCAATTGGGATGTGAACTGAGGAAAATAGGTTTTACGGCTTTAGATGAAGTTTTTTATACAGATGTTGCAGACCTGGATATTACAGATTGTGCGGCTGTCGAACATTTTGTAAAAGAACATGAGATTGACACCATTATTAATTGTGCGGCTTATACTGCTGTGGATAAAGCGGAAGAGGAACCTGAAACGGCTGCAAAAATTAATACGGAGGCAGTGGCTAATTTGGCTGGTGTTGCTGCAAAAGAAGATTGTCTGCTGATTCATATTTCAACGGATTATGTGTTTGATGGTAGCGGGGAAGTTCCTTATACGGAACGTGATAAAACTTGTCCGGTGAGTGTGTATGGCAGAACCAAACTGGCTGGTGAACGGGCTATTTTGAAATCAGGTTGTTGTTATCTTATTATCCGGACAGCGTGGTTATACTCTGCTTATGGTAACAATTTTGTGAAAACAATTTTACGTTTGGCTGGCGAACGTCCGGAAATTTCTGTGGTATCCGACCAGCTTGGGTCGCCGACTTATGCCGGAGATTTGGCTGAAGCTATTGTGGCTATTATGGACCATGGTGACCGGACCGACCATGAAGGAATATATCATTTTAGTAATGAAGGAGTGTGTTCGTGGTATGATTTTGCTTGTGAGATAGTGAAGGCCGGACAGAAAGATTGTAAAATAATCCCTGTAACTACGGCAGAATATCCGACAAAGACCCGGCGGCCGGCTTATTCTGTTTTAGATAAAACGAAAATTAAGCGTATATTTGGTCTTGAAATTCCGGAATGGAAAGAGGCCCTGGGGAAAATGATGAGGGATTTGTAAAATGGTTGGTTGTGGTTGAGGTGTAAGGATGAGGAAATAAAATTTATGAATGAAAGTAGTAATTTAAAGCAAATGAAAAATATTCTGATAACAGGAGGTGCCGGGTTTATCGGTTCTCATCTGGTAAGGTTAATGGTAAATAAATATCCGGACTATCATATAGTTAATCTGGACAAGTTGACATATGCCGGCAATCTGGCTAATTTGAAAGATGTGGAAGATAAGCCGAATTATACGTTTGTAAAAGCTGATATTTGTGATTTTGCGACTATTCGGGAGCTGATGAAGAAATATCGGATAGACGGTATTATTCATTTGGCTGCGGAAAGTCATGTAGACCGTTCCATCAGGGATCCTTTTGCTTTTGCCCATACGAATGTGTTGGGAACACTGAGTTTGCTGCAGGCTGCAAAATTGGCCTGGGAAGGAGATTTCGATGATAAGTTGTTTTATCATGTATCTACCGATGAGGTATACGGTGCTCTGCAACCCGGTAAAGAATTGTTTACGGAGCAGACCAGGTATGATCCGCATTCTCCTTATTCGGCTTCGAAGGCTTCTTCCGACCATTTTGTAAGGGCGTATCATGATACTTACGGGCTACCGGTAAAAATTTCGAATTGTTCGAATAATTACGGGGCTTATCAGTTTCCTGAAAAGTTAATCCCGCTGTTTATTAATAATATCCGTCATAACAGGTCGTTACCGGTTTATGGAAAAGGTGAGAATGTCCGGGATTGGTTGTACGTAGAAGATCATGCGCGGGCTATTGATTTGATTTTCCATAAAGGGGAAACCGGAGTTACTTATAATATCGGTGGATTTAATGAATGGAGGAATATTGATTTAATCAGAGTGCTGATTAAGGTAACAGATCGTTTGTTAGGTCGTGCGGAAGGTGCTTCGGAGCATTTGATTACTTATGTTACCGACCGTGCAGGACATGATTTGCGTTATGCAATTGATTCTACCAAATTGAAAAATGAACTGGGCTGGGAGCCTTCGTTGCAATTTGAAGAGGGGATTGAAAAAACGGTGAAATGGTATCTGGAGAATCAGGAATGGCTGGACCAGGTAACAAGCGGGGAGTACCAGAAATATTATGAGAAGATGTATAGGAAGGAATAAAGCTTGTAAAGTAATGAGGTTTATAGGGGGATTGCGGGGGTATTAATTAAAAAAGAAGAAATATTAAAGAATGATTACAGTATCAGATTTAGAGATTCAGTTTGGAAAAAAAACTTTATTTCAGGATGTTAATCTTAAGTTTACACCTGGAAATTGTTATGGTGTGATTGGTGCAAACGGGGCCGGAAAGTCTACTTTTTTAAGAATTTTGAGCGGCGATCTGGAACCGACGAGGGGATGTGTTATGTTTGGTCCGGGAGAGCGTTTGTCTGTGTTGAAGCAGGACCATTTTGCATATGATGAATTTACGGTTCTGGATACTGTGTTGCAAGGACATTTGAAGTTGTGGGAAGTGATGCAGGAAAAGAATGCCATTTATCTGAAAGAAGATTTTTCGGATGAGGATGGTATCCGTGCGGCTGAACTGGAAGAGCAGTTTGCCGGAATGGACGGTTGGAATGCTGAGAGTGATGCTGCTAATTTGTTGAGCGGACTTGGAATCAGGGAAGATTTGCATTATAGTTTGATGAAGGATTTGAGCGGAAAGCAAAAGGTACGGGTATTGCTGGCTCAGGCTTTGTTTGGTAAACCGGACAACTTATTGCTGGATGAACCTACGAATGACCTTGACCTGGAGACGGTGATGTGGTTGGAGAATTATCTGGCTAATTATGAGAATACGGTGTTGGTGGTTTCACATGACCGTCATTTTCTGGATGCTGTCAGTACACATTCAGTGGATATTGATTATGGTAAAATCACGTTATTTGCCGGGAATTACAGTTTTTGGTATGAATCCAGTCAATTGGCTTTGCGTCAGGCTCAGGCAAAGAATAAGAAAGCGGAAGAAAAACGGAAGGAGTTACAGGAATTTATTTCCCGTTTTAGTGCTAATGTGGCAAAATCGAAGCAAACAACCAGCCGTAAAAAGATGCTGGAGAAACTGAATATAGAGGAGATTATGCCTTCTACCCGTAAATATCCGGGTATTATTTTTACACCTGAGCGGGAAGTGGGAAATAAGATTTTGGAAGTACGTAATCTGAGCAAGAGTGTAGACGGACAATGTTTGTTCAAGGATGTGGAATTTACGGTGGAAAAAGAGGATAAGATTGCTTTTTTGTCACGTGATCCCCGTGCTATGACTGCTTTGCTGGAAATCATCAATGGAAATGAACGTCCGGATACCGGTGATTATACCTGGGGAGTGACTGTTACGACTGCTTATTTACCGTTGGATAATTCCGCCTATTTTGATACTGAGATGAAGCTGATTGACTGGCTGGGTCAGTATTCTGCGGATACCAGTGAAACTTTTTTGCGTGGATTTTTAGGTAAAATGCTTTTTTCTGGCGAAGATATTTATAAAAATGTGAAAGTATTGTCCGGAGGAGAAAAGATGCGTTGTATGATAGCCCGGATGATGCTGAATAATGCGAATGTATTGATATTGGATTCTCCGGCTAATCATTTGGATTTGGAATCTATTCAAGCATTTAACAATACGTTGGTTTCATTCAAAGGAATTGTTTTGATGAATTCGCATGACCATGAATTTATTCAGACAGTGTGTAACCGGGTGATAGAGTTGACCCCTGGTGGTATCATTGATAAACGGATGGATTTTGATGATTATATTACCAATGAGGGTATTAAAGAACAGTTAGAAAAGATGTATAATTGATGTTTATAAATTTGTTTTAAATTAAAGTGAGGCATGAAAGTAAGTAATTTTATTTTGGGTGTGTTTTTCTTTTTGGTAGGGTGTCAGTGTGTTCCGGAAGCCAAGGAGTATGTGGTGATTGCCGGTAAAGGTGTGACGACCGATTCTGCATGGAATAAAGTGGTTGCGTCTTTGGCGGAGAAACATCAGGCAGCAGTGGTGACTTATTCTGAAAAAATAGATGAAGTGATGCCGGAGTTGAGAAAGTTCCGGCCGCGTTATGTAGCTGTTGTGGAGAAACCGGAGACGTTGAACCGGGATTATGTGATTCGTTTGAACCAATTGAGCCGTCAGGTAGATGATGATATTTATGCGGATTTTTTATGGGGAATCATTACGGGATATGACGCGCAGGCTGCAATGAAAATGGTGGATAACAGCACGGAGCCTTTGGTAATTAAAGATGCTGTTGCTACTATTATGGAATTGCATAGTGGCAAATGGTTTGACCGTTTTGCGTGGGTGGACGACCATACTCAGGGATTGTGGGGTGAAAAGAAATCCAAAGAGGACACGATAGTGACTTATCAGTTGCCTTTCAAATCTGTAAAAGCGATGGTGCGTATGCCCAACGGACAGGTAAAGAATGTGATGGTGAATAAGGTAAATCCGACGGATGAGATGCAGACTTTTTATAATATTTATGAACAGTATTCTCCGGATTTAGTGGTTACTGCAGCTCATGCAACAGAAAGGAATCTGGAAATGCCTTTTTCTCTGGGGAATATTAAAGCGAAAAACGGTATCTTGTATATGGACTTTCCGGGGAATCCTCAGAATCTGAAAGAAAGTGGTAAAAGGAAAGTGTATTTGCCTATCGGGAATTGTCTGATTGCAAATGTGGACAACACTAAAGAGAGTATGGCTATTGGTTGGATGAACAGTGGGAATGCGGCAACAATGGTGGGATATGTAGTGACTACGTGGTATGGACGCAACGGATGGGGAGGACTTAAATATTTTCTGACCACACCGGGACGTTATACAACGGCTGAGGCTTTTTATCTGAATCAGCAGGATATGATGTATCAGTTGAATGCATGGAGTCCGAAGTTAGCTTCTTTGAATTTTCCGTTTGATGTTCAGGACAGATTTGCTTCCGGTGCGCAGGTGATAAAAGATTCTACCGGAATAGAGGCGACGATAGACCATCTGGGTTTTTTACATGACCGGGATGTATTGGCTTATTACGGGGATCCTAAATGGAATGTGCGTTTGCAGGAAATTCCGGAAGAAAACGATTTTACGGTTTCTTCTGAAATAAAGGAAAAAAAATGTATTGTGACTGTTACAACCGGAGAGAATTTCAGTCTGGAACGCATGAAGGGGGATCATTTTAAGGAAGAACATGTACTGGATTTGCCTTTTAGTTATTTCTTTCCGCAGCGTTTGAGCAATCCGCGTTTGGCTGCCGGACAGACCTGGAAGGCTGCTGTAGATGAGAATTTTTTACTGGTGTATAATGCAGATTTTGAACCGGGAAAGACTTATACAATAGAGTTGGATGTAGACTGAGTTTACGGAATTGACAAGGGGGGTGTGACAAAAACAAACTTTTGTCACACCCCTTGTCAGTTTTATTAGCCTGGAATTATAAAGAGCTATCTGATATGTTTTTCTGTCTTTTTGTCACCTTCTTGTCTTTGGCATAACAATTGCGTTATTTTTGGCGTAAAATTGAAATTAATCATTAAAAAATACAAGGCTATGGCAACAGGAAAAATAGGGGTTTCAACTCAGAATTTATTTCCTATTATTAAGAAATTTCTTTATTCTGATCATGAAATATTTCTTCGTGAGATAGTGTCGAATGCAGTAGATGCTACTCAGAAATTGAAGGTGCTGGCATCGTCCGGTGAATTTAAAGGAGATGTTTCCGGGCTTCGGGTGCGGGTGAAAGCTGACAAAGAGGCAGGAACCCTGACGGTGTCCGATAGTGGTATCGGAATGACTCAGGAGGAGGTTGAGAAATATATTAATCAGATTGCTTTTTCAGGTGCTGAAGAATTTCTGGAGAAGCACAAGGATGATGCGGCAACCATCATCGGGCATTTTGGTTTGGGATTTTATTCCGCTTTTATGGTGAGTGATAAAGTTGAAATTATTACTAAATCTTATAAAGAGGGAGCTCAGGCTGTCAAATGGACCGGTGAGGGGGATACGGAATATACGCTGGAGAATGTAGAAAAAGAGGAGAGAGGTACTGATATTATTATGTACATCAATTCCGAAGAAAAAGATTTTCTGGAAGAGAATAAGATTCAGGATTTACTGACAAAATACTGCAAGTTTTTACCGATAGAAATTACTTTTGGAAAGAAGAAAGAGTGGAAAGACGGTAAACAGGTGGAAACGGAGGAGGATAATGTTATCAATGATACGAATCCTTTGTGGACCCGGAAGCCAGCGGAGCTGAAAGAAGAGGATTATCAGAAATTTTACCGGGAATTGTATCCGATGTCTATGTCTGATCCGTTGTTTCATATTCATCTGAATGTGGATTATCCTTTTAATCTGACCGGAGTGTTATATTTCCCGAAGATTGACAATAAATTTGAAATACAGAAAAACAAGATTCAGTTGTATAGCAATCAGGTGTATGTTTCCGATTCTGTGGAAGGCATTGTGCCTGAGTATCTGACTTTGTTGCATGGTGTGATAGATTCGCCGGATATTCCGTTGAATGTATCCCGTTCTTATTTGCAGAGTGACCGGAATGTAAAGAAAATATCCAATCACATTACGAAGAAAGTGGCAGACAGTTTAACTGATATTTTTAAAAACAGCCGGGAAGATTATGAGAAGAAATGGGATGATTTGAAAGTTTTCATCCAATATGGCATTCTGACAGATGAAAAGTTTGCCGAGCGGGCTAACCAGATTGTTTTGTTGAAAGATACCGATAACAGGTATTTTACTCTGGAAGAGTATGAAAATCTGGTAAAAGTGAATCAGACGGACAAGGATAACCATATAGTTTATCTGTATGCCACTGATGTCCAGGAACAATTTACTTATATCCAGGCTGCGAAAGATAAAGGGTATGATGTTTTGGTGATGGATGGCCAGTTGGATACCCATTTTATCAATTATACAGAGCAGAAAAATACCAATCATAAATTTTTGCGTGTCGATTCGGATGTGATTGATAAGCTGATTCCGAAGAATGAGACGAAAGAGACTTCGTGGAGTGAAGCTGAGCAGGAAGAGATGCGTGATGTATTTAATTCACAATTGCCGAAAGAAGGTGTCATGTATATGGTGAATTTTGAGGCTTTGGGAGAGAGTGCCGATCCGGTTGTTATTACCCGTTCGGAATTTATGCGCCGGATGAAAGAGATGGCTGCCATGAATCCGGGAATGGGTTTTTATGGGGCTATGGACGATCAGTTTACTCTGGTTGTGAATACAGACCACAAATTAGTGAAAGGGGTTTTGGCTGACGAACAAAAGGAGATGGCTGCTAAACTTGAGCCTATTGATTTTGAAATCAAGGAAAATGAAGGGAAACAAATTGAAATTGATGAGTTGAATAAAGACAAGAAGGACGAGGAGATTCCTCAGGTGGATAAGGATCGGAAAAAAGAATACTCAGATAAGGTGAACGAATTGAAAAAACAGAAGCAGGAATTGTTGCAGGAATATGGAAGAGGCAATAAGATTGTCGGACAATTGATTGATTTGGCATTGCTGGCAAACGGTTTGTTGAAGGGAGAAGCTTTGAACAAATTCGTCAGACGAAGCGTAGAACTGATTAAATAATCGATTTGAACAGGAGGTTGTCTTATTTAGTTCACATTCTGACTTTTTGGGCAACCTCATTAAACTTTTAACGGATATATTGTTGGGGAGGGAGCAGGTATGAAGTATATTGGAGCACATGTGAGTATATCGGGGGGAGTTGAAAATGCTCCGGTAAATGCACATCAGATTGGTGCAAAAGCGTTTGCTTTGTTTACAAAGAATCAGAGGCAATGGGTTGCTTCGCCTTATTCGGCTGATAATGTGGAGTTGTTTCACCGGCGATGTCAGGAATACGGGTATAGTGCTGAGCATATTTTGCCGCATGACAGTTATTTGATTAATTTGGGAAATCCGGATAAGGATGCTCTGGAGAAATCGAGAGCGGCTTTTCTGGATGAAATGTTGCGTTGTGAACAACTGGGGTTGAAGTTGCTGAATTTTCATCCCGGGAGTTCTTTGAAGAAAGTAGATGATGAAGAATGTCTGGCTACGATAGCAGAATCTGTCAATATTACACTGGGAAAAACCAAAAGTGTGTGTGCTGTGCTGGAAAATACAGCAGGTCAGGGGTCTAATCTGGGTTATACTTTCGAGCAGTTGAAGTATATTATTGAGCGGGTGGAGGATAAGAGCCGGATTGGGGTATGTATTGACACGTGTCATGCTTTTGCGGCTGGTTATGATATAAAAAGCGGGAACGGGTTCCGGGAGACTTTTGAGCATTTTGACGAAATAATCGGTTTTAAATACCTGAAAGGAATGCATCTTAATGATTCTAAAAAAGGGGTGGGTTCGCATGTCGACCGTCATGAAATGATAGGGAAAGGAGAATTGGGTATAGATACTTTCCGGATGATTATGAATGATTCCCGTTTTGATGATATTCCTTTGATTCTTGAGACTCCGGAGGAAGAGAATTGGTCGGAAGAAATAAGGATGTTGTATAGTTTGTAATGGTATGAAGATAGGCCTTTTGTCTGATACTCACGGTTATCTGGATGTCAGGGTGGAAAATTTTTTCAAGGATTGTGATGAAGTCTGGCATTGCGGAGATATTGGTGCTCAGGCAGTAACCGACCATTTGGCGGAATCCTTTAATCTGAGGGCTGTTTGCGGTAATATAGACGGAGGAGAACTTCGTCGGCTGTTTCCGGAAATGATGGTTTTTGAATGTGAGGGAGTTAAAACAGTGATGACGCATATCGGAGGATATCCCGGGCGTTATGATGCCAGAATCAGGGATGTTATTTGCCGGGAGCGTCCTCAGCTTTTTGTATGCGGACATTCTCATATATTGAAAGTGATGTATGATAAGAATTTGAAGTGCCTGCATATAAATCCCGGGGCTGCCGGAAAATATGGTTTTCATAAGGTTTGTACTGCTGTCAGGTTTGTGCTTGAAAAGGGGAATATAAAGGAACTGGAGGTACTGGAATTGGATAAGAATGCTTAGGGAGCTGGTGAAGGGGTTCTGTTGATTGAGAAAATTAGTAATATAGTATATGATGAAAAAGATTTTGATTTTAGGGATGGTTCTGTTTATGGCAGGATTTCAAGCGGAGAGAGTTATGGCTCAGGTACGGGAGAATCAGGTCAGGGAGCAGAGTGTCAAATATCAGAGGTTGATGGCATTGATTGATGCTTTTTATGTGGATACTGTGAATTTGCACCGTCTGACAGAGGATGCGATTATTAAAGTATTAGCGGATCTGGATCCTCATTCGGTTTATATTTCCAAGGAAGAGGTGGATGAAATGAATGAACCTCTGGAAGGAGGCTTTTTTGGCATAGGCATACAGTTTACAATTCTGAGGGATACACTGGTTGTTGTAGATGTTGTAGCGGGCGGACCTTCTGAGAAGGTAGGCTTGCAGGCCGGTGACAGAATTGTTGTGGTGGAAGGAGAAGAGATTGCAGGAAAGAAATTGTCCAATACGGAGGTGCGGAAGCGGTTGAAGGGAGAAAAAGGAACTCCGGTCAATATAAAGGTGTTGCGCGGAAATGAATTAATGGATTTCAGGATTATCCGGGATAAAATACCCATATATAGTGTTGATGCTTCTTATATGCTGGATAAAACGACGGGATATATAAAGATTTCCCGGTTTGCTGCTACTACAGTAGAGGAGTTTGAAAAAGCGGTAAAGGAATTACAGGAACAGGGTATGAAGGATTTGGTGTTGGATTTACAGGGAAATGGCGGTGGATATATGGGAGCTGCTATTGGGATTTGTGAACATTTACTATCAGGGAATAAAATGATTGTATATACCGAAGGTTTGTCTTCGGGACGCCGTGAAGAACATTCGGTTCAGACCGGAATGTTGCAAGAGGGACGTGTTGTGGTATTGATTGACTATAATTCGGCGTCGGCCAGTGAGATTGTTTCGGGGGCCATTCAGGATTGGGACAGAGGATTATTGGTTGGACAACGGTCTTTCGGTAAAGGATTGGTGCAACGTCAGTATCCGTTGACCGATGGTTCGATGATTCGTTTGACAACAGCGCATTATTATACGCCTTCCGGACGTTGTATCCAGAAGCCTTATGAAAAGGGAGAAGAGGCCTACCGGGAGGAAGTGTATAGCCGTTTCCGGAATGGTGAGTTATTGAATGCGGATAGTATAATGGTTAACGATACATTGAAGTATGAAACCAAAATAAAGCACCGTCCGGTGTACGGTGGCGGAGGAATTATACCGGATGTGTTTGTTCCGGTGGATACGACTATAAATTATTTGTATTTCAATCGTTTGATTGCTAAGAATGTCATCGGAGAATTTATTGCTAATTATGTGGATGAAAACCGGGAACAACTTAAGAAAAAGTACACTAATTTTGAGAAATTCAAGAGGGATTTTGTTGTGACTGATGCTATGGTTGATGAGATTGTGAAAGCAGGGGAAAAGGCCGGAGTTGTGAAAGATGAGAAAGCCTTGCCAATGATATTGCCTTCCATGAAGTTGCAGTTGAAAGCTTTGATAGCCCGTGATATTTGGGAAATGAATCAAATGTATCAGATTATGAATGAAGAAAATCATGTTTTGAAGAAAGGGTTGCAGACGTTGAAGGATGGCACTTATGAGAAAGTGTTGAATTAAATGGATAAAGCTTCCGGGCTTGATGCGGGGAGGCTTGCAGACTTCTATAAACAGAATAAGTCCGGGATTATTTTTCCAAGCGGAAGAGTGTCGGGATTTCCGGCTCGTTAGTCAGGTTGCAAAACTTTTGATTAACGAGCCGGTTTTATTGGAGGCTATGGATTTTTTAGCTGCGTGGTAAAGAGTTGTTGATTCCGGAAATAATCAATATCTAATTTTTTAAAACCTTTGTATTTTTTGATTAGGTTCAGTAAATCGTCTACAGACGTCAGAGTATGTTTATTGAGTTTATAGATGACGTCTCCGGCGGTTATTCCTGTTTTATAGAGCGGACTATGTTCTGGTACTTCCAGGACAATTATTCCTTTTTCGTCGGGTAGTCCAAAAGCCGAACGGTCCCCGGCACCTTGAACGGCACGGATTTTCGAATTGAGCCAGTTGTATTCTTTTTGTTGCAGGGAGGAAGTGTTGCAGTTTAAATCCGGAATTTCCGGTTGGCTGGCTATTGCTTTCAGATGGGGACTGTATACACCGAATCTGTCCTGAGGAAAGTTAATAAAACCAATATTAAATACAGAGCATTCGGGCATTATGGTAAAATCACCCTTGGCGGCATTTTTGAAAATCGGTTTACCGGCAATGCTGTGTTTGTCTGTTTGATACCCCTGCATTGTCTTGAGAATATCTGCATTCGGAAAGAAATTGTAATCAATCTGTTTTCCCCAGTTTTTTATTTGTATGGGCTTGTAGGGTTGTAAAAACAGATTGCGCTGTATGATGTCGCCGCTATTGTTAAACCATACGTGAGGGTGCAGGGAGTTGTTGATAACAATATTATTTTCTACGGTCCGGTGAAAACCTTCCCGTAGTTTGATTCCTCCGTGCAGACAAACGTTGTTGTATATGTGATAGTTGGAACTGCCATCGTCCAGGTTGATGTCCCAACCATGGTCGCAACGGAAGCGATTGTTTCTGATAACGGTGGTATAACGTGCATCCAAAAAGATGAGTTCAGGATGCTCGGCAACTCGTTTGCACATTTCTTTGTATGA
Organism: uncultured Odoribacter sp.; assembly: GCA_910578105.1. Taxonomy (GTDB): domain Bacteria; phylum Bacteroidota; class Bacteroidia; order Bacteroidales; family Marinifilaceae; genus Odoribacter. Next base: position 310,313 of record CAJTPD010000001.1, read on the forward strand.
AGGATGCCAGAATCTGTCCCGTCCCCAGGAATTAAAAGTCCCGTGGTCTCCGGTTTCAAGTACAGTGTGAAAAGCATCGTTGTATTCCAGAAGATGTCCGCCGAAAGCTCCATCGCCGATGTTTATGGCAGCGCGTGGTGTATTGTAGATGGTGTTGTGTCGTACATTTATTTCGGAGGCAATTTGAATTTGGATACCAGCTACTTGTTTTTCGACTTGTCCGATGTTGTGAATAAGATTGTCTTCGGCTGAACATTGACGGGGATAGAGGTTATTCCGGGGACCCGGTGTTAGGTCGATCTGTTCGAAAAGTAATGATTTCCCGTAGTTTGACAATCCTGAGCGAACAGCAGAAGTATCGCCGACGAAACATATCGCGCTGGCACCAATGTCGTGGATGTGATTGTATAATGGTATGTTGTCCCAGGACATAACTACTGAAAACCAGTAGTAAACCAGTAAATATTTTTTTTCATGTTAATAAATTTAGATTGGTAGCCCGAAATTAAACGGATAGTTTTAATAATACAAATTTATTATCCCGATAAATATTGTATCTTTGTATATCTGTTGAAGAATATATTAATTATGGAAGAGTTTGAGAAGACAGTAGAGCAGTTGAAAATCCGTCTGAGTGATGACAGTGTAAAAACGGTTATTATACCTCATATTTCTCCTGACGGAGATGCTGTCGGTTCTTGTTCTGCTTTGTCAGAGACTTTGTGCCGGTGTGGAATAGAGTGTCGTATTCTGACCTGTGATTATATTCCGGAATACCTGCGTTTTTTGAAACATATTCCGGATGCTATATCTTATCAGGACAGACCGGAAGTGTGTAAACGTCTAATAGCCGAAGCGGATATTATTTTTATGCTGGACCATAATACCGTGAAGCGGGAAGGGGATTTGGAGGCTTGGGTGAGTGCTTCTCCGGCAGACCGGGTAATCATTGACCATCATCCTGCTCCGGATAAACAGCAATTGGTTATTTCTGATATCCGGGTTTCATCAACCTGTGAATTGCTCTATGCAGTGATTGTCCGTATCTGGGGGAAAGAGATGTTCACTCCGGATATTGCGAATGCTTTGTATACAGGTATCAATACGGATACCGGAGGATTAAACCATAATTCCTCCCGTCCTGAAACTTACCGGATTATTGCGGATTTATTGGAGCTGGGGTTGGATAAAGCTTATATTCATGAGCGTATTTATCAAATGAATAATCTTTCCCGGTTGAGATTAATAGGGAATACTTTGTTGAATAAATTGCAGGTCAGCGAACATTATCCGGTTGCCGTTATGTCTATCACTGCGGAAGAATTGGAAAAATACAATTACAAAGACGGAGATTTGGAAGGATTGGTAAATATACCCTTATCCGTTCACCGTGTGTGTGTGTCTGTCCAGATTACGGAGCGGAAAGAAAAAGTGAAATTATCTTTCAGGTCGAAAGGGAATATTCCTGTGAATGAATGGGCAAAAAAGTGGTTTAATGGTGGCGGGCATTTAAATGCGGCAGGAGGGCAGATGGAGCATCCGATGGATAGTGTGGTAAAAAGGCTATGGGAGACTGCTCCTTTATTTTTTGAGGGACTGAAAAAAACGGAAAGTTTATAAAATTATTATATAAAATACTGTTGTATGCCTTTTTTCAGATTTCATTTTGTAGAAGAATCCCGTTTGGCAAGTGTGAGCCGGCAGATGGCGGAGCGTATCCGGGAAGTTGTTGGTTGTCCGCGGGAACATATTGTGTTTGAACTGATTCATTCCAGTGCAATTCATGATGGAATAATTAAAACAGAAGGGAACTGGCCTTTTGTTGAAGTGGAATATTTTGAGCGTCCGCGGGAAATACAGCATGAAGTAGCCCGGATTTTATATGAGTGTTTGAATGCGGCCGGATATTCGGATTCAGATGTTTATTTCCGGTATCTGCACCCCCGGAATTATTATGAGAATGGGAAATGTATGGAGGAATAAACTGGTATTATAGGACTAAGAACTGCGATATAAAGTATGGATGATGTAAGGGAATTGGTAGCTTATCTCAGCAAAGCGGAGAGGGGTTACACGAAAACGTTGAACCGTGCGTTTCAGAAAGCCGGGTATGATTTGAGCCGGGAACAGTATGAATTACTGCAGGTATTGTGGAATGAAGATCACGTAAACCAACAGACCATTTCGAAAAGGTTGCAAAAGGATAAGTATAATGTGACTAAATTGCTGAATACGCTTACTAAGCGTGGATTTGTGCAGCGTAAGATGTGTCAGGAGGACAAACGGATAAATTTTGTTGTACTTACAGAGAGAGGAATGGAGGTAAAAAAAGCCTTGACTGATATAGAGGAGCAGGTACATACAGATTTAACTTTTACTATTGCGCCGCAGGAGATTAAATCGTGTGTGTGGGTATTGAAGAAGTTGACGGATATGATGAACTGATAATATTTAAGATATAATGGAGAGTTTAAGAGAATTGAAACCCGGAATGGTATGGAGTTATTTTGAAAAGATATGTAAAATACCCCGGCCGTCGCGGAAAGAAGAGAAGATAGGGGCATGGTTGATGGAGTTTGCCCGTGAGCATCAGTTGGAGGCCCGGCAAGATGAAGCCGGGAATATATTAATAATCAAGCCGGCTACTGCCGGAAAAGAGCAGGTGCCGACTGTTGTTTTGCAGTCGCATATGGATATGGTGTGTGAAAAAAATTCTGATGTTCAGCATGATTTTGACAAAGATCCGATAGAGCCGTACATCGACGGGGAATGGGTGAAAGCCAAAGGTACCACATTGGGTGCTGACGATGGGATTGGAATGGCTGCTGCTTTGGCTGTCCTGACTTCGGAGGATATTCAGCACGGACCTGTAGAATGTTTGTTTACTGTGGATGAAGAAACGGGATTGAGCGGTGCTTTTGCTTTGAAATCCGGTTTTTTTAAAGGAAGGATATTATTAAATCTGGATTCTGAGGATGAGGGGGAGATTTTTATCGGATGTGCCGGAGGAATAGATACAGTGGTCCGTTTGCCTTATGAGAATGAGAGTACACCTGGGGGACAGTTTGCTGTCAGAGTTACACTGAAAGGATTGCAGGGAGGACATTCCGGAGATGATATAAATAAGGGCAGGGGAAATGCCATAAAAATATTGAATCGTTTTTTGTGGGATATGAATGAAAAATATGGTATTTCGGTTGCCTTTTTCGAAGGAGGAAATCTTCGGAATGCCATTGCCCGTGAAGCTGCTGCTGTTATCACTTTTGACGAAAAGCTGAAGGAAAATATCCGGATAGATTTTAATGTATATGCGGCTGAGATGGAGCGTGTCTGGAAATTGACGGAGCCGGGATTAAAAATGGAGCTGGAGTCTGCGGATTTGCCTGCCAAGGTATTAACTGCCGGAGCGACAGAGGCTTTGTTGAATTCGTTGTATGCCTGTCCTCATGGAGTATTTTCCATGAGCTACCGGATGCCGGGCATGGTTGAAACTTCAACTAATTTGGCTGCTATTCGTTTTACTGAGGATAATGTTATTTTAATTACGACTTCACAGCGTAGTGATATAGATAGTGAGAAATTGAACATTGCCCATATGGTTGCATCTGTTTTCCGGATGGCAGGAGCCAGCGTAGAACATGGAGAAGGGTATCCTGGTTGGCTCCCGAATCCTGATTCGGCGATTCTGAAAGCGGCTGTTGATTCTTATAAACGGTTATTCGGGAAAGTGCCCGTTGTCCGTTCTATTCATGCCGGACTGGAATGCGGATTGTTTCTGGAAAAATATCCGGGGATGGATATGATATCATTCGGCCCAACTTTAAGGGGAGTACATTCTCCGGATGAAAAAATCAATATTGAGACAGTGGAAAAGTGGTGGAAACATTTGGTGGATATTTTGGAAACCCTTTAAATTATAAATAGGGATGAGTTCTAAATTGGCAAAATATGATCGGCTTTACGAACAGATAAAGAGTTATATTCTGACAACTGAGGATATTTGGGCCCGGTTGGCTACAATGGAAGCTGTGCTGCATCATAAGATGCAGTCTTTTTTCTGGACAGGTGTATATGTATTGCAGGATGATGAGTTGATAGTCCGATCGTACCAGGGGCCGGTGGCTTGTCAGAAGTTGCGGCATCATACGGGTGTCTGTTGGGCTGCTATCCGGTCTGGTGATACTGTCATTGTTCCGGATGTGGAACAGTTTCCCGGACATATAGCTTGTAATAGTAAATCTAAGAGTGAGATGGTTGTTCCTATCCGGGACAGGAACGGGGAAGTGTTTGCTTGTCTGGATATTGACAGTGAACAATTGAATGCTTTTGATAAGGAGGACGAGGCAGGAATCCGGAAAATTTTGTCTTTACTTTACGATTGACCTGTAATGGGATGAAGAGCGGATGTAAAAAAAATAAAAATGTTTTTGATATTTTGATACACATCTCTATCTTAGTGCTGTAAAGAAGATATTATTATTATTAAATACAAAATTTAGACCTATGAAAAAAATTGTATTATTATTGTTTTGTTCATTATTGATAGTCAACGTTTTTGCACAGGATCCAGGGGCAACTGAGAAGAATGCAGGGAATGCAGCCTGGAAAGCAAAGAATTATGCGGAGGCTTTTAAAAATTTTGAGGCTTACCTGAAAGCGGTTGATTTCAAGGATAATGCTTATTTGTATAATGCAGCTATTGCAGCAACCAAGGCTAAAAAATATGATGAGGCAGTGAAATATTATGATATGGCTATCAAGGCCAAATATAAAGTAGGTAGTTCTTTTCAGGCAAAAGCCGTTGCTCTCCGTGAGCAGGGTAAAACTGCTGAGATGCTTGCTACTTTGCAGGAAGGCATGAAGGCTGTTCCCGGTAATATGAAGTTGGAGACTATGTATGCTTCTTATTATATGAAGGAGGGACAAAAATTTCAAAAAGCCGGAAATGAGGCTAAAGCTGCTGAGGCTTATAATATGATTACAGAATTAAACAACAAGAGTTTTAAAGTACAAGGATTTTTAAGTCTTGGAACCCTGTATTTTAATAATGGTGCGAAGATTCTGCAGGAGGTAAATCCGTTGATTAATACAGATAAGGCAAAGTATGAATCCGGCAAGGCCAAAGCAATGAATGCTTTTCAGAAAGCTAAAGGATTTGTTGTAAAGGCTCAGGGCATAGAACCGGCCAATACTGATGTAAAAGAGTTGTTGTCCCAGTTGAATGAGGCTATGAAATAATTTTGGATTTGCCTTAACATAAGGTGTAAAAACAAATTCGCCGATTCTGGAAAACGGAATCGGCGAATTTGTTTTTGTGTTTAACTTGTGTGAAGAATTTTGTGGTAGTTGGTTTAGTTTAGAATAAAGGGCTATCTACGATTTCTGTCAAGATAGCCCCCTTATGTCATGAGAGTGCTTGTGGGTATTGGGGATGTTATTTTATTTCAATCCCCATGTTTTTATATTCCCGGGTAAGCATATCGGCTAATTGTTCTATGTCTAATTTTTTAGCAATAATCTTTTTATTTTTATCTAACAGATATAACATAGGAGTGGATTCTATGTGATAGTATACCCTGAAATTGGTTTGATTCTGAGGGTCCCAACAATTAACGAAATCGAACAATTCATGTTCCGTAACGAATTTTTCCCATTTGTCTTTGTCGTTTTGTGTATGTACAGCAAATACTTTGAAACCATATGGTTTAAATTTGTCAAGTAATGTAGATTTTACCAAAGGCACTTGTTTTTTACAATGTCCGCAGTCGGCTTCCCAGAATAAAAGAAGGGTGAAGGGGGCTTCTGTTTCATAAAGACTTACCCATTCGCCGTCTATTGTGGGTAGTTTTAATTCCTGAGCTTTCATACCTATAAGGTTATATTGGGTCAGAATCACTTCACGTTCTATTTTTTCCCGGGTTTCTTTGTCGATCCAATTAGCTTGACCGGTTAAATAATATTTTTTAGACAGGTAGACAAATGCTGCATCCATTCCCATGATTTTACTTTCCAAAGAAAAGTTGAAACAATAGCTTACAAGATAGCGGAACATGGCTTTGCAGCTTTTGGACTTTTCAATGATGTTGACTGATTCTTTAAATACGGTATCGGGATGCATTAGAATCATGTTGTTGAAATAGTCATCCAATTTGCTTTTGAAAATAGGGGTGCGGATTAGTGTACTGTCTTTAAAATTGGTATAGTCCCAATAATGGGCTTTATTGTAAAAATAAGCTTTTTTACGGATTTCCATATCCCGGTCTTTGGTTCCTGCAGGTACTTCTTTTGAGAAGTCCGGGATAGAAGGAGATAGGGTGAAGTTTGCGAATGTGGCAAATGCGGAACCCGGATATTGTTTGCAGATGTCGGCAATGTAGTTCCTTACTTCCCGGTCGGCCTGGTTGAAGAGGTTGGTATATTTCTGTTTTACTTCAGGTGAATTTTTATCAGGTTCTTTTTGCAGGGCGTCGCTCAGTTGTTTGGTTTTCTGATTCTGACGGGTCATGAATTTTTGAAATTCCAGAAAAGCTGTGTTTTCGGGAGAGCCTGTAAAGCGAATAGATTCCAATACATTTATTGTATCGCTCTGGATGGAAAAATTCTGGTTATCGCCAATAATTAAATCAAAATAATTACTTGGAGAAAAGAGGAGTAAATACATTCCTCTGGCCAGTTTCTTGTTTGGTTTTCTGAATGCACCGTAGCCGTTGGCATCCAGTTGGGCAGTATCAGCAGAATATACTTTTCCTTCAAAGTAGTTGGCCAGAATAACTTTTTTGTTGGATAGGTGGGGGATATTTACTTTAATGTTATATCCTTGCGCACAAATGATTCCGGCTTGCAATATGAAACCGGTAACGAGTAGAAGAAATAATTTTTTCATATTTACACACATCTGTTATTATAGCATACACACGAGGGAGTGATTTACTTTTTAGTTGTGAAAATAACTCCGTATAATATTTCCTGCTTGTTCGAATCCTAACCGGGAAGCTATTTCAAGGTCTTTTAAAGCTTCGTCGCCCTGTGAGAGTGCCATTTTGGCAATAGCCCGGTTGTAATAGGATTTTGCATTTGACGGATCAATGGCAATGGCTTGGTCGTAGTCTTGTATGGCGGCCTGATAGTTTCCTTTTTTTTGTAAAACAACTCCACGGTTAAAATAAAGGGCACTTGAATTCAGACCGAATTCTTTGGCTTTGGCAACATCCATTTCTACGTTTTTACCCAGTTGCAAAGCTTTGTTATAATCTTCCAAAGCTCCGTTCAGGTCATTCATCCGAAAACGGGCTATTCCCCGGTAATGGTAGGCCAGGATGTAATCCGGGCGTAATTTAATGGTTTCTGAGTAATCTTTGATGGCATTGGCATAGATGCCCAGGTTTTCATATATAATGGCCCGGTTGAAATAGGAGTCCGCATTATCGGGAAAGTTAATGAGGAGATAATTAAAGTCGTTCAGGGCTTCTTTGTATTGACGAGTGTTAGCATATGAAATGGCCCGATTGTAGTAAGCGGGAAACCAACCAGCGTCTTCAGTGATGATGCGGTTGAATTCCACGATGGCCTGTTCATAATGGCTTTGCTTCATATATTCCAATCCTCTTTTATTGGCTTGCTTTATTTTGGTGTTGCAAGCAGACAGCAGGACTATTGCTATAATCAATAATTGATATTTCATTGAATTATAATTCAAGCTTTTATATTTATTTTCCGGAAAATAATCCATTTAATTTGCAAAGTTAACGAATTGTACAGATATATTAAAGTTTTGACTGTTTTTTTTCATGTTCTTTTTGGAGGAGGAATGAAGCCGGGTAAGCTTAATTTTATATTTTGCCATACAATTGTTTAATCAGGTCAATGCGTCCTAATTTTTTGAGGGTGTTCCGGATGGCTTGTTTATATTCTTTTTTGTACCAAAAAAAGAATATGTTTTGTCCTTTTTTTTCTTCCGGAGTTTTCGCTGTTTTTACTTTATTCAGCGAGTACGGATGGTAGCCGGAATAGTATATGGTGGTTGCCACTGTCATCGGGGTGGGGGTAAAGTCTTGCACCTGTTCCAGATGGAAATTCAGTTTTTTGGTGGTAATAGCTAATTCTGCCATATTTTCCGGTTTGCATCCGGGGTGGGATGAAATGAAATAGGGGATAATTTGCTGATTGAGCTGATATTTCCGGTTTATTTCATCAAATATTTTTTTCAGTTGGTAGAATAACTGAAACGAAGGTTTCCGCATAAGTTGTAAAACTTGACCGGATGAATGTTCCGGAGCAACTTTAAAACGGCCTGAAACATGGTATTTGATGACAGTTTCCAGGTATTGCCTGTTTATTTGATTGACAGGTTTGTTTCCGCTATCGTTTAAACACAGGTCGTAACGAATTCCAGACCCGATGAAGCAGTGTTTGATGGCCGGATGTTTACGTACAGCCTCATAAAGGTGTAATAAGGCAGAATGGTCGGTATTCAGGTTTTTGCAAACGGACGGATAGGCACAGGAGGCCCGTTTGCATTGCCGACATATTTCCGGATTTTTGCCTTTCATGTTGTACATATTGGCGGAAGGGCCTCCAAGGTCACTGATAGTTCCGTTGAAATCAGGCATCCGGGCAATGTTGTCCAGTTCTTGCAAGATGGATTGTTCTGACCGCGAGACAATGAATTTTCCCTGATGTGCGGATATAGTACAGAAAGCACAGCCTCCGAAACATCCGCGGTGTATTGTAACAGAATGCCGGATCATGTTGTAAGCCGGGATTTCTTTTCCTTTGTAGCGGGGATGCGGGAGTCGGGTGAAAGGAAGTGCGTAAATTGTATCCAGCTCTTGAGTGGTCAGCGGAGGATAGGGTGGATTTACAATGATTTGTTGTTTGCCTGTATATTGTATTAATTTTGCTGCTTCAATGCTATTGGATTCTTCTTCAATGTGTCTGAAATTTTCAGCGTGTTTCTTTTTATCGGCGAGGCAGGCTTCATGTGAATGGAGCTGTATGGTATTCCATTTTTTATGGGTGGCTATACTTTCTCCCTGATTACGGAGCACTACTGTTTGGGGAATATTGGTAAGAGAACGGAAAGGGATGCCTTTTTGCAACATTTTGCAAATATCTGTCATTGGTTTTTCGCCCATTCCGTAGATTAACAGGTCTGCCTGGCTTTCGGCCAGGATGGAAGGTCTCAATTCGTCTTTCCAATAATCGTAGTGTGTAATACGGCGGAGCGAAGCTTCTATACCTCCGATAATTACAGGTGTTTCAGGATACAATTGCTTCAGGATACGGGTGTATACAATGGTTGGCATGTCCGGACGTGCTCCGGAACGTCCTCCGGGGGTATATGCGTCGTCGGATCTTTTTCGTTTGGCTGCTGTATAGTGGTTGACCATGGAATCCATTGAACCGGCTGAAACTCCAAAAAACAGACGGGGAGTTCCTAATTTCTTAAAATCCCGTAAATCGTCCTGCCAGTTGGGTTGAGGAACAAGGGCTACTTTTAAGCCGAGAGATTCCATTAAACGTCCGATTACTGCCGCGCCGAAAGAAGGATGGTCTACATAGGCATCTCCTGAGAATAAAATGACGTCAAGATAATCCCATCCTCTTGCTTTCACCTCTTTGGCGGAGGTTGGCAGCCATTGTAATTGCTTTGCTGTATTCATTTTGGAGGATATGGTATAAAATACAGGTTTATTATTGTTAAATGCAGCTTTGATTTCTTTTGTCGGCAAAGATAATTTTTTTAATGAAAGAATACTGATATTGTATAGCGAATCGCAGACTTTATCACTGGTTTTAACAAATTCCGGGGTCCTTTTATTTTTTATGACAAATGTCATGTTTTTTTGGAAATACTGATGATATATTTGCGCGCGTTTTGGTGGGTGTGGAAGTGTAGGGGCATAATTAACTATGATATGAAAATTTAAATATCTGACATATGAATGTAACAAAAGTTTCCTTTTATAAAGAAAAGATTTTTTCTGCGCGCTGGTTTCAAACTTGGGGCACTCTTTTATTGGGGTCAATGGTTATAGCCGTCGGTTATACTTTTTTTATGACTCCGTATCAGATTGTACCTGGCGGAATATATGGTATTTCTACTATTCTGAACTGGAAATTGGGTTTTCCGATAGGTATGGCGGCTTTGTGTTTTAATTTGCCTTTAAGTTTGATTGGTTTTAAGATATTGGGGAAAGACTTCGGATTCCGTACATTTATTTGTTTTTGGTTAGTGGCTTTATTTGCGGACGGTTTTCCGTGGGTGTTGGAACATGTTTGCGGATATACGGCAGAATTTGCACATGATCCTTTACAATTGGTAAAAGGGGGAATCAATAATCCGGATTCAACGAAAGAAGGGGTATTATTGGCGAGTATATTCGGTGGTGTGGTTATTGGTGTAGGAGCCGGGCTGATTTTTAAAACTCGTTCTTCCAGTGCCGGTACGGATGTATTGGCTGCAGTTTTGCACAAAATCACCCGAAAACCGTTGGGTATGATGCAGATGACTGTTGATTTAATCATTGTGGTATTGGGATTTGTTGCTTTTCCGGACTGGAAAACACCGTTTTATTCCCTGATTACTATTTTTATCATGGGAAAAGTAATTGATGTTGTAATAGGGGGATATTCGAGTGATAAGACTTTCTTTATTGTTTCTGAGAAAACGGAGGAATTAAGGCAGTATATTTTACAAGAATTGCACCGGGGCGGTTCTATTGTACCGGTGAACGGGATGTGGAACAGAACAGAGAAAGAAATGATTATGACGGTGGTTAACCGGAAAGAGGTGACTACTTTACAGAGGGCAATTCAGCAGATAGATCCCCGTGCTTTTACTATGATTCTCAATGCACAGGAAATCATGGGACAAGGTTTTAAAAGAATGGATTGGGATGATAAATAAAAAAGGGCTGCAAAGAATTATTTTTTTGTTCTGAACATTTTTGTTGCCCTTTCAAATATTCCCTGAATCCAGGAGATTGTCATGCCATAGTTGGTAACCGGAATACCGGCTTCTATGGCTGGTTTCAGGCGGTTGTACAGTTGCCTTGAGGTAACCATACATCCTCCGCATTGGATGATGAGAGCATAATCAGTGAACGGACGCCGGATTTGGTCTAAACCAGCAATGAAATCAAATTGTAATTGTTTTCCTGTGTATTTTTGTAATAATGCCGGTATTTTTATTCTGCCAATATCTTCGCAGGATGCATGATGTGAACAGGATTCAAGCATTAAAATCCGGTCTCCGTTTTTTAATTGTTCTATTTGGGGTGTACCTTCCATGTATTTTTCAAAATTACCTTTCTGATGTGCCAGAATGATACTGAAACTGGTGAGTGGAACAGAGGCCGGGATAAGAGGTGCTACTTTTGCGAAAACCTGACTATCTGTGATGACTAAGTCGGGCTTCAAAGGAGTACCGGGGACAGAGAAAAATGCGGGAATTTCTTCCGGTTGCAGAACAATCCCAGTGCAATGATGATCCAGTATGTCTCTTAACATTTGTACCTGCGGGAGAATTAAGCGGCCTGCAGGAGCTTCACTATCAATGGGGGTTACTAACATCACTAATTGTCCGGGCTGAATCAGTTCTTCCAACAAAGAATGTGGTTTCGGTTTGTCAGCCAAACGGGTGATGGCTTTGGTCAACGCAGAGTGGTCCGGTTGAAAAGTGGAAAAAGGTATAATACTGGTATTGAATTTTTTCTTTATTTCCTGACAAAATGCAGGGTTTGGAGAGACAAGGTCCGATTGGTTATGGAGAATCACAAAAGGCAACCCCGATGTCTGAAAATGCCGGAGCAGTTGTTCTTCGTAAGGACCGAACTGGTTATTTGTAGTAACCAGAATGGCTGCATCTGCTTGTTGAACGGCTTCCCATGTTTTTCCTATTCTTAATTTTCCGAGTTTTCCCTCATCATCAATTCCGGCAGTATCAATAAGTACAAGAGAAGCCACACCGGGTAGTTCATAACTTTTTTTGACCGGGTCGGTGGTCGTGCCGGGAATATTGGATACGACAGCCTTTGTCTGGCCGAGAATGCAGTTGATCAGTGAGCTTTTTCCTGTATTCCGCCGGCCTGTGATAACAATATGTATTTTATCCATTGATGTTTTGGTCCCTTGTTTTATTTGTACATTTTTACATCTTCTTCTGTTATTGTCGGATTTCCCAATATAATTAGTCTTTCCACGACGTTACGTAATTCCCGGATATTTCCAGACCATTCGAATGCCTTGAGTGCCCCTATAGCTTCCGGTGTAATATTTTTGTGAGCTATTCCCATTTCGTTGCATATATTTTCCAGAAAATATTCTACCAGTTCTTTTATGTCTTCGGAGCGGTCTTTGAGGGCTGGAACGTCTATAATAATTACGCTCAGACGATGATATAAATCTTCGCGGAATGTACCTTTTATGATTTCTTCTTTCAGGTTTTTATTGGTTGCGGCGATGACCCGTACATCTACGTTGATATCGTTGTCACTGCCTATACGGCTGATTTTGTTTTCTTGTAATGCCCGTAATACTTTGGCTTGTGCTTCCAGGCTCATATCGCCGATTTCATCGAGGAACAGTGTACCTCCGGAAGCGAGTTCGAATTTTCCTTTTTTTTGCTTAATAGCGGAAGTGAATGAGCCTTTTTCATGTCCGAACAGTTCACTTTCAATCAATTCCGACGGGATTGCCGCACAATTGACTTCAATGAAAGCCTTGTCATGCCGGTTACTTTTTTCATGTAATTGACGGGCAACCAGTTCTTTCCCACATCCATTCGGGCCTGTAATTAGTACTCTTGCGTCTGATACGGCAACTTTACCAATCATCATACGGATATGTTCCAGTGCCGGGGAGCTGCCAATCATTTCGTATTTTTTACTGACCTTGGTTTTCAGAGTGATGGTTTCCTGAACGAGTTGACTTTTATCTGTTGCATTTTTTATTGTAATGAGAATTCTGTTCAAGTCCAGAGGTTTTTCTATGAAGTCATAAGCACCTTTTTTGATAGCTTCGATGGCCGTATCAATAGTACCGTGTCCGGAAATCATAATGACAGGTATTTCCGGGGTGAATTCTTTGATGCGTTGCAAGACTTCAATGCCTTCCATTTTTGGCATTTTAATATCGCAAAAAATGATTTCCGGTTTTTCAGTTTTTACAGCTACCACTCCTTCCATTCCGTTTTCTGCCAGTACAACTTCGTGGCCCTCGAAAGCCAGAATTTCTTTCATAGAGTTGCGGATACTTTTTTCGTCGTCGATTACAAGTATTTTTGCCATGTCATTTGTTTTATCAGGATAGCAAAAGTAAAAATAAAAAAGGAAGATATGGAAAAAGATGAAATTGAGTTTTATAGTTTTTTGGTTTTTGAATTGAATTTGTTTTCATAGTTTTGTAGTTAACTAATTTTGTTCTCATAGTATTTTCATATGAAGTATTTTTGGACGGTTTTAATTATAACTTTACTAATTTGTCCGGATAATTACGCTCAGCGTAAAAAAGTCGGAGTGGTATTGAGCGGAGGTGGTGCGAAAGGAGTTGCGCACATTGGCGTTCTGAAAGTACTGGAAGAAGCCGGGATACCAATAGATTATATTGTCGGAACAAGTATGGGAGCAATTGTCGGAGGGTTGTATGCCGTGGGTTATAATGCGAAAGATTTGGATAGTATGGTCAGGGTACAGAATTGGCCTTTTTTATTAAGTGATAGGGTGTATCGTGATAATCTTCCTTTTTCAGAAAAAGAAACCAATGAAAAATATCTGGTTTCTTTTCCTTTTTCCCAAGAAAAAGGTTTTAAAGTTCCGGCAGGATTTGTCAGTGGCCAGAATATTTATAATTTATTTTCAGACCTGACAGTGGGGTATCATGATTCTGTTTCTTTTAAGAATCTTCCGATTTCTTTTGCCTGTATTGCTGCCAATATGGTGGATGGCAGAGAGATTGTTCTGGATAGTGGCATTTTGCCTTTGGCTATGAGGGCGAGTATGGCGATACCGGGGGCATTTGCACCGGTACTTTTGGATAGTATGGTGTTGGTAGATGGAGGAATTTCCAATAATTTTCCGGTGAATGTTGCTAAAGATATGGGGGCAGAGATTACTATCGGAGTGGATTTGAGCACAGGGTTGAAAGATGTGGAGGGATTGAATAATATTATGGGGATTGTTGACCAGTTAACTTCTTTTATGGGGATAAAAAATTATGAAAAAAATAAGGCTTCGGTGGATTTGTATCTGAATCCTGATTTAAAAGGTTATACAGCAGCCAGTTTTAATGCTGAAGCAATTGATACAATGATTTTGCGTGGGGAGAGGATTGCCAGAGCCAATTGGGATAAAATTATGGAGTTGAAGAAACAAATCGGTCTGGAAAGGGATGAAGATGGTTCTCCTCGTTTGGAAAATAAATTTTTGCATGCAGATTCTTTGTTTGTAGGTAAGATTTTTATTGAGGATGTCCGAGAGAATGATGAAAAATGGATCAGGAGGCAATTGGGGATCAGAGAATTTTCAGTGACAACTTTGACAGGATTACGCAAGGCTATTGCTTTTTTATACGGGACCGGAGCTTTTTCAAATGTCAGTTATGCTTTAAATGGCGATCAGATATATAATTTAACTTTAAAACTGAAAGAAAAACCAGCAAGCTCATTGAATCTTGGATTTCGTTTTGATTCGGAGGAAATGGCTTCTATATTACTGAATACTACATTCAGCCACAGGATGCTGAGGGGGTCGCGCCTTTCATTGACGGGACGGTTGAACAAAAATCCTTATGTATTGGTGGATTATTCGTTTGGAAGTACTTATCTCCGTAAATTGGGGATTTCTTATATGTATAAATACAACGACATTAATTTGTATGACCACGGGGATAAAATTGATAATGTTACTTTTTCCTATCATCGGGGGGATGTGAATTTGTCAGATATTTATCTGCGTAATTTCAAGTTTCAGATAGGGGTGCGTTATGAGTATTTTAAATACAAATCAATTCTTTATAATTCTGATTATTTACCTGAGGTCTCTACCTCGAAAGGTTTTGCCAGTTATTATGTTTCTGCCCATCTGGATTCTTATGATAAGAAATATTATCCGGATAAAGGATTGTCGTTTAAGGCTGAGTATTCTCTTTATACGGACAATATGGTGAATTATGACGGTCATGCTCCTTTTTCGGCTTTGACGGCTGATTTTGAACCAACGCTTCGGCTGACCCGGAGGGTGTATTTGTTACCTTCTGTTTATGGCAGGGTGTTGATTGGAAATAAAATACCTGCTCCTTATCTGAATTGTATGGGAGGTGAAGTTGCAGGCCGTTATATCAACCAACAGTTGCCTTTTTATGGTATTCATAATCTGGAGTTGTTTGAAAATACGGTATTGGTGGGGCGTTTGGCGTTGCGGTATCGTTTGGGCATGCGTCATTATTTGATTTTGACCGGAAATTATGCCAGACAGGCAGACAGTTTTTGGGATATTCTGGATGGAGGTGATATTTTGGGAGGAGGAATCGGTTATGCGTATAATAGTATTATCGGACCAATTAGCCTGACTTTGGATACGTCAAATTGGGATAAAAGTCTGGGATTTTATTTTAATTTAGGTTTTTATTTTTAGAAATCCGGGAATGATAAATGAAATGAGGGAGTTATTTTTTTTTATCGGGTGTTTGTTTGTGGTTGTTGGGTGTACCAAGCCTGTCAGGTATCAGTATACTGAGGGGAAAATGTATGGTACTTTTTACCATATTTCTTATGCTGCGCCGGTTGATTTGAAGCATGAACTGCGGACACAGATGGAGGTGGTGAATGCTTCTTTGTCTATGTTTAATTCCAATTCTGTTATCACTAAAATAAATCGGAATGAAAGCCGACAGACCGATTCTTTGTTTCGCAGGATGTTTAAAGTGGCTCAGAAAGTTTATCGGCAAACCGGGGGCGGATACGATATAACTGTAGCTCCTTTGGTGAATGCTTGGGGATTTGGTGTCGGACGGAAAGCATTTCCCGATTCGGCACAGATTGATTCTTTACTTTTGATGGTGGGGATGGATAAGCTGGAGATAAAGGAGGACGAGTTGGTGAAAAGCGTACCGGATATGAAATTGGATGCCAGTTCTATTGCTAAGGGACTGGGGGTGGATTTGGTGGCGGAATATCTGGACCGTAAAGGAGTTAGTGATTATATGGTGGAAATTGGCGGAGAGGTTCGGGTAAAGGGGCAGAGTTATAAGGGATGTTGTTGGCGAATTGGAATAGACCGGCCGGAGGATGATGTGACCGGTAATGGGAGACAATTACAGATGATCGTGGGGATTACTTCCGGTGCTTTGGCTACTTCGGGTAATTACCGTAATTTTTATATTCATGAAGGGAAAAAGTATGCTCATACGATTAATCCACGAACTGGTTTTCCTGTTCAGACAGAGGTGTTGAGTGCTTCAGTGTATGCGTCTTCTTGCATGGAAGCTGATGCTTATGCTACCGGGTTTATGGTGACGGGCTTGGAGAAAGCAAAGGATATAATCAACTATAATCCGGCATTGGAAGGTTGTTTGATATATGAAGCGGATGGGAAATTAAAGGTATGGGTATCTGAGGGATTGAAAAAGTTTATTGTACCATGAATTGCTGTATTGGAATTAAATAATTTCAGGTTTACGGATTATAAAACCTGACGGGGAGGGGATGTAATGAATTTTAAAGGAATCGGAATATTACTCATTGGGTTGCTGTCGGCAGGAAAAGGGTTTGTTATGGCAGATTGTGTTTCTGGAGGGCTGGATTCTGTTTCTGTTGCGGGAGAAATTATTGTTCCGGATACTTTGTTTCATAGAGATAGTATTATTCCTGTCCGTCCTTATTTTCACAGGGATACTTTGATGCCAGTTTCTGTAAGACCAATGGAAAAAGAAGAGAGAATACCATTGGTGTATTTACCGGATAGTTTGATAAGGGATAGTCTTGCCTATGAATATACTAAAATTAAGGATTTTGCCAGCAAAAGTAAGTTTACCCGTGAACTTTATAAAATGGTTTTTGTAAGTCCTAAACGAGGGCGGTTGAATGTGATGCGTACTCAGAATAGCGAGGAACGTTTTAAAGCATTCAGGGGAAAAGAGATTCGTGAGATTTCGGTTAAGGTGTTACCTCCTTATGGGACCAGTGTTTATGATACCAGTTATTATGAGGAGGATATCAGTTGGTTGAAGCTTATAGCCAATAAAACACATATGAGTACGGCGGAACGGGTGCTTCGGAAACAATTGACCCTCAGGCCGGGGATGGCATTGAATCCTTTTGAGTTGGTACAGAATGAGATATTGTTACGTGGACTGGATTATATTGATGATGCAACTATTATGGTTTCGGAGGTGGAGGGAGATACCAATCGGGTAAATCTTTTGGTGATTTGTAAGGACCGGCTTTCCTGGGGAGGAAGTGTGGAATCAAATTTCCTGAATTCTTTTAAATTGGGAATTGATAATAAAAATTTTATGAAATTAGGGCATGTGCTAAATTACGAAATCAGTTACCGGGGAACTAAGGATAAGAAATGGGGGAATATTCTGGAGTATAAAGTTAATAGTATCGGCGGCTCCCACATTAATATCCGGGGATTTTATAAAAATGATTATAAAGAAAAAGAAATCCGGGGAGAGATTGAACGGCCTTTTCTTACCAGCCGGATGAAGTGGGCAGGAGGTATAGATATCGGCCGGGTATTTTATTCAGAAGAGTTACCTGACCGGAATGTTTCCCGTTTGGATGAACTTTTTGATTATCATTTTCAGGATATCTGGTTGGGTAAATCATTTCAATTGCCTTTTCGGTATAGTTATAACCAGAATATGTATGTCACTACCCGTTTTTTTACAACTTTGTTTAATAATCGTCCGGTTGTCAGTGATGATACAAATCATTTGTATCACAACCGATTGGATTATTTTAGTGCTTTTACTTATACTAAAATAAAATATTATAAGGCGAATCTGATTTATGATTTCGGACGGACAGAAGATATTCCAACAGGATTGTTGCTTAGTTTTACTGTCGGTTACGAAAAAAGTGAATACGATGAATTCGGATATATAGGTGCCCAGGCCCGGTATTCTCATTTTAATAAGTATACAGAGCGTTATTATGCATTGGATATGGCTTTGGGGTCTTATGTGAGTGAAGATGGATTTGAAAGGGGAATATTTAAGATGGAAGGTAGTCATATCAGTAACCTTTGCAGTCTGGGAAATATGAGGTTCCGTTTTTATAATAATGTCCGGTATGTCCGTGGTATCCGTCGTTATCCTGCCGATTATTTATATATGGAAGATCATGATATCCGTGGTTTTACTTCAGATACTTTACGGGGGAATCAGAAGCTTTCATTAGGTTTGGCTACTACTTTCTTTCTGCCTTATATCAAAAAGGGATTCCGGATTGCTGTTTCCGGTTTTGTGGATGCAGGGATGCTTGCCGGAGATGGGCAGGTGTTGACAAACAGTGAAATTTATTGGGGACTTGGGGTGGGATTAAATCTGAGAAATGACAATGTAGTCATAAAAAATTTGAGTCTGCGTTTTACTTTTTATCCGCTTATTCCTGAGGACGGCAGAAGGATACAAGCAGTGATGACGGGGGGGCAAAGGGGGAAATTTTACGATTACCGTGTAACAAAACCTCAGGTAATTCAGTATGAATAATTGTCATTTCTGGGGATATTGCCGGTAATACAGGATGTGAATGTGTTTAATTTATGAAAAATGGAAAATATCGCTGCGGCTGATATCTGGTTTGGGTTTATTATTGCGGTAATTGCTTCGGTATCTACTTTTATGGGGGCGATGACTTCGTTGTATTTCAAAAAGGTAAATCCGAAAACTTTGGCTGTTATTTTGGGGTTTGCTGCAGGGATTATGTTATATACTGCTTTCATGAAGCTGATGCCTGATGCTGTTCTTATTTTGTCTGGTCAGTTGCCTTACAAGGAAGTAAAGCTGGTTACGACTTCTTATTTTTTTCTGGGAATATGTTTGCTTTATCCGTTGGGGTATCTGGTAAGTATATGGAAAAAAAGAGAAGACAGGAAATACGATGAGGCAATGCAATACTACCGCAGGATAGCTGTGTTAATCCTGATTACCATCACTGCCCATAGTTTTGTGGAGGGGTTGGCAACTTTTTTGTCTTATCTGGCTAGTCCTCTGGTGGCTATCCCTTTGGTGATGTCTATTATCGTACATAATTTTCCGGAGGGAATGACGATAGGTGCCTTGTTCAATAAAATCAGTGAGACAATGGGCAGGCGGAAAGCGATATTATATAGTGCGATTGCTTCTGTGTGTGAGCCTCTCGGAGCAATTATGGCTTACGTTTTCATATTAAAGTATTCTACTCCTGTTTTGAATGGAATTTTAAAAGCGTTTTTATCCGGTTTGCTGGTGGCAACGGCTTTGAATGAATTGATTCCAAATTCCCAATTAAAAGGAAACCGCCGGATTTCAGTGCAAAGTATTATAGCCGGAATGTTCATTATGGGACTGGTTCTTGTTGGCGGTGCTTATTTCTGAAACTTTGTCCGCTTGGATTTCTTATTTTTTACGCTTTATCTTTCTTTCGTTTGAAAAATCGTTTGAAAAAGTTCTCTTTTTGTGGTTTATCGGATTGTTTTTCCATGTTTTCCGGGTATTTGACTTTTTTCAGTTTCCGGTTGGTGATTTTGTCTATGAAATTCAGATGGTCTTTGAATTCCGGAATTTCTCCTTCGTGTGCATGAGTAAATGAGGGGATGGGAAAGTGCAGTTTTTTCCAGTTATTATATGTATTGCTTTCCATACAGTGTTGCATAAATTCGCCAAAGATAGGAAGAGCCATATTAGCTCCTTGTCCCAGGCGGATTGAATTGAAATGGATATTAGCGTCATTGGCACCAACCCGGATTCCGGCAACTAATTGCGGGTGATAACCGATAAACCAGCCGTCTGCCTGGTTTTGAGTGGTACCTGTTTTGCCGGCTATAGTATTGTACAATTTGTAGTTGTTTCGCAGACGTTGTCCGGTCCCTTCATCGATAACGGCTGCCAGCATGTTGTTCATGATGGCAGCTTCATTGGCGGAGAGGACTTCTTGGGCGGGGGATGGAGTTGCCTGAAACAGGATTTTCCCGTCCCGGTCTTTAATTTCTTCCAGATAATAGGTTGTATTTAACCGTCCCTGATTGGCAAAACACATAAAAGGATTTATCATTTCCCTCAGCGGGATATTGGCTACGCCCAGAGCCAGGGAAGGGTAGGGTGGGAGTTCTGATTTGATACCCAGTAGCCGGGCCTGTGAAATTACTGTATCGATGCCGGTTTGCAACAGTACTTCAACGGCTATGGTATTGATGGATTTGCTGAGAGCTCCTTTCAGGGTGTAGTAGCCATCATAAGTGTTGTCGGAGTTCCGTGGAGTCCAGTTATCATATTCTGTATAGGTTTTTTGTTCGTTGTGATAATAAGCATCCAATCGTGCTCCGTGACTGACGGCTGCACTGTATACTACAGGTTTGAAAACAGATCCGACCTGACGGGGTGCTTCTACCTGATCATATTGAAAATACTTGTAATCGGGGCCGCCTACCCACACTTTGATTTTGCCATTCCGGGGGTCCGCAGCGATCATTGCAGGTTGTAGTATTTGCAAATAGTGTTTAATCGAGTCGATAGAAGAATATTCCATACGTGTTTCTCCTTTTCCGGGAGTGTAGACCAGCATGGCTTTTTTCCTGTTCATGATTTCCCGGATTTCTTTTTCATTGAATCCCTGATATTTCAGATGCTTGTATATGGAACTGTTGTTTATTGCATTTTGCAGGATTTCCGGTTTATTATCCCAAGGCTCTTTTTTCCCCAGATGAGTGTAGTAGGATTCTTGTAGTTTTTTCATGTGGCTGGCGACAGCTTCTTCTGCATATTGCTGCATTTCGGCATCTATTGTAGTGGTCAGTATCAGTCCGTCACGATACAGATTGTAGCTGGTTCCGTATTCTTTATTGTATTCTGCTATAATCCGGAGAGCATCTTGCCTTATTTTTTCCCGGAGATAGGGAGCGAGTCCGGAGTAGTGATTGATGGGATTATAATTTAGTTCCAGTTCTTTTTCTTTCAGTTTGTCTCCTTCATTTTCGGGCAGAAAGTCGTATTTCACCATTTGATTCAGTACGGTGTTCCGTCTTTGGAGAGCTCTTTCCGGATGGAGCCGGGGATTGTAATAGGAAGGACCTTTCAGCATACCGATCAGAGTGGCTGCTTGTGTCAGGGATAAATCCGAAGCGGAAGTTGAAAAATATTGTTGTGCTGCACTTTCTATTCCATAGGTATTTTCACCGAAAGATACGGTATTTAAGTAAAGGGTCAGGATTTCGTCTTTCGTATAGATATTTTCCAGCCGGCGTGCGGTGAACATTTCTTTCAGTTTTACAATGGGAATAAAAGTTACCTGTTGTTCTGCCCGGGGGTAAAGGTTTTTGGCTAACTGTTGGCTGATGGTGCTGCCACCGCCAGCACTTCTGTCCTGAAACAGGAAAGTTTTGAAAAATACCCGGAGCATACTGATTTTATCTACCCCTTCGTGTTGATAAAACCGTACATCTTCTGTGGCAATCAAGGCATGGATTGCATGAGGAGAAATGTTGGTGAAATTAACATTGGTCCGGTTTTCAATATAATATTTGCCGAGCAGTTCCCCGTTTTCTGTATAAAGTATGGAAGCTTCGTCGTTACGAATTTCTTTTAATTCTCCGTAAGTGGGAATTTTACCCCATAAACCGGCATATACCGAATAGACAAGCAGTCCTCCTCCGAGTGTAAGAACCAGGACTGAAATAAGACTGTATTTCAGTATGTTCCGGTTTGTATGGCCGTTATGTTGTTGCTTTTTTCTTTTACGAGTCTGTTTTTTCTTTGTCATAGTATTCCGGTTATGTAAGCCGTATACAAAAATAATAAATTATAACTACAACTGGAAAAAAAACAGGTGCCTGTTGCGGGCACCTGTTTTTCAGAATAGGGGATTCATTTATTTTATGATTTCAACCATGACACAACGATTCCATTTGTTGTTGTTCTTGTAATATGGTTTTTCTTTTCCAACATATTCAATTTGCATACGGTCGGAACTGACTCCGTAGTCTTTTTTCAGCATATTAGCTACAGCTTCTGCTCTTTCTTTAGATACACTGAGATTTACGTTAATCGGACCGAATTTGTCGGCATAACCTACAATACGTATTTTTGTATTCGGGTTATTTTTCATAAAAGTTCCGATATTATAAATTAGCGGATCATAAACATCCTGTACGACTGCGCTGTTGAATTTGAATGGTATAGTAGAGGGAATAGATTCAATGATATCGACTTTCTTTTCTACTGGTTTGATTACCTCTTTTTCAACAACTTTGATTTGAGGCGGACGATTTTGCAACTGATTGACCTGGTTTGCTAATACCAGATTAGCAGCAGCCATTTCGTCAATTAAAGCCTGTTTCGGTGCAGTCCGGAAACCTCTTCCTTTGAAATAGTAGGTGAAACCGGCGGTTAACCCTCCCAGACCGTCATTGGGGAAGCCACCTACTTCAACCATTTTGTCGTTGAAGATCATTCCCTGGAATTCGATATTGGCGTCAAAACGTTCAGACAATCTGAATTTTCCCTGTACACCACCGTGGATAGTAAAAGATTGTTGGTGTTTTCTTGTCATTCCTCCGACTCCGAAAAAGGGAACGATGTCAAATACACGGTCCGGTTTGTATTTACCGAAGAAATTAATTAAACCCAGCATGAAATCAATGTTCAAATGCATATAGTGCATGTGGAGCATTTCTTTGGCGTCATAAGTGAAACCGTGCAGGGAACCGCCGCCACCTTGTAAACGTAGTCCCCACCAGGGATTAAACATTTTACCAATGGAAAGTTCCGGCATAAATGTGATGGTGTTTCTGAATTTTGCTTGTGAGGAGTGTTCAGCAATAAATGCGTTGGCTCCGAAATTTGCTGATATGAACCAATTGTGCCAGAAGGGATTTGCTTCAAATGAAGTTTTGTAACCCGGGAGGCGTTGTTCTATAATCACCTCTTCTACTTGCCCCTGCGCCTTAGTTATTCCACATAGACCAGCAGCCAAAACAATTAACATTAATCCTTTTTTCATAACATTTTTCTAATTAAGTAACTTGTTGTTTTTATATTGTTTTTAATCGGATTTTATTGTTTGCTCTTGTTTTATTTTCATTTTCCAGTCAACTATCAAAACTTACGGGAATAACGTAGCTGGCGGAATTTACGTTTCAAAAAAGGGTGGAATAATGTTAGTTTTTATGATTTTTAATCTTTTGTTCCCAAACGTTGTATATTTTTCATATCTTTGACTAATTATATTTGTGATAGCTGATTGCCATGAGGCATAAGGCCGGAAATAACGTGTTTTTCAGACATTTATTAACTTTGGAGTTATGTTGAATATTGCATTATTTGGTCCTCCGGGTGCGGGGAAAGGTACACAGGCGAAACGGATTGTTGAAAAGTATAATCTGGCTCATTTGTCTACGGGTGATATGATTCGTAAAGAGATTGCAGAGGGTACTGAATTGGGTAAGATGGCCCAGGATATCATTAACCGGGGAGAATTATTGTCGGACGAATTTGTGGTAAAACTTATTGCTAATAGTATGGCGGCTTGCCGTGGTGTGGACGGATTTTTGTTTGATGGCTTTCCGCGCACTGTGGCACAGGCAGAAATTCTTGACACTATGTTGGAGAAGGAAGGTACTCCTTTGAAAGGTCTGATTTGTATTCATGTTCCCTTTGAAGAATTGAAACGCCGGATGTTGGAGAGGGCTAAAATTGAAGGGAGGGCGGACGATAACGCAGAAGTCATTGAAAAACGTTTTCGTGAGTATAACGATAAAACTGTGCATGTTGCCAATCACTATAAGAAAAAAGGAGTGCACATTGATGTGGAAGGAAATTGTCCGGTAGATGAAGTGTTTAGTTCTATTATACGGGCGATAGAAGAGATGAAATGATATTCAGGACGGAGACGGTTCTTCGGACCTGATGGGAGAAGTTCTTTTAAATAATGATTGGCGGAGCTATAGTTTCTGATAAATAAATATTGTCAGTGAGTTTAGCTCCGCCAATCGGTTTTAGAAAGGTGTGTCGATTTTCAAAAATTAACCTTTGGACTTTGTAAGGCAGACCTGTTTTATTTCCGGGAAGTCATTAATCCTTTTCTTTTTAGCAGAGGTTCTATATCCGGTTCCTGACCTCTGAATTGTCGGTATAATTTCATAGGTTCGTCTGCTCCTCCTTTAGTAAGAATGTTTTCAAGGAAATCCTGTGCTTTCTCCGGGTTAAAAATATCTCCGGTTTCTTTGAAAGCTGCAAAGGCATCAGCATCCAGAACTTCCGCCCAGGTGTAGGCATAATATCCTGCGGAATATCCTCCGTTAAATATATGTCCAAAATAAGGACTGCGGTAGCGGACTGTGATTTCCGGTAACAGACCGATTTTTTCCAGCGTTTCTTTTTCAAATTTTGCAGCATCGATAGGTTTTTCCGATTGTATACAGTGATAAGCCATATCCAGTAAAGCAGCTGACATGAATTCTGTGACTACAAAACCTTGATTAAAATGGCTGCTGGCCTGGATTTTGTTAATCAGTTGCTGGGGAATGGCTGCTCCGGTTTTCCAGTGACGGGCATATATTTTCAGTACTTCAGGATCTGCAGCCCAGTTTTCCATTATCTGAGACGGAAGCTCAACAAAATCTCGTGCTACAGAAGTACCGGCAACAGAGGGATAGGTACATTGGGATAGCAAACCGTGCAGAGCGTGTCCGAATTCATGGAACAATGTACAAGCTTCGTCGAAAGTCAATAAGGCCGGAGTATTACCGGTTGGTTTAGTAAAATTGCATACATTGGTGATTATTGGAGTTGAGTGCAGCAACTTAGATTGGGTACGGAAAGCATCCATCCAGGCACCACTGCTTTTGCCGGCTCTCGGAAAATAATCTGCATAATAAATCCCGATGTGTTCTCCGTTAGCATTTTTCACTTCAAAAGCCAGTGCGTCCGGGTGGGGGAGCGGAAGGTCATTTCGTTGGCTGAAAGTCACTCCAAAAAGTTTCTGAGCTACATAGAATGCACCTTCACGAACTTTTTCCAGCGGAAAATATTCGCTGATTTCCGTTTCATTCAGATTATACTTTTCTTTTTTCCGTTTTTCTGCATAGTAACGCCAATCCCATGGGGCCAGTTTAAATTTGGCTCCTTCTTTTGTAATCATTTTTTGTAATTCTGCAGCTTCTTGCTTTGCAACCGGCAATGCGGCATCCCAGATCTGATTGCAAAGCTGGTAGACCCGGGCGGGAGTTTTTGCCATATTATTGTCAAGTACATAACTGGCATAATCAGGGTATCCCAGTAGTTTAGCCTTTTGTACCCGCAGAGACACCATTTTACTAATGTTATCCCAATTATTGTTATCATTGTCCCGGCTACCCCGGTTGATATATGCTTCATAGATTTGTTTCCGTAAATTCCGGTTGTCAGCGTATTGCAGGAAAGGTATTATGCTCGGATTGTGAAGTGTGAAAATCCATTTTCCGTCTAATCCGTCTTCTTTTGCGTTCTCGGCTGCCTGCGCTATCACTCCGTCGGGAAGCCCGCTCAGGTCTTTTTTATTTTCAATGACAAGACGGTAATCGTTGGTTTCTTTCAATTGGTTGTTTCCGAATTTAAAGCTCAGCAGGGCCAATTCACCGTTAATTTGTTTTAATCTTTCTTTATTTTCGGGAGACAAGTTGGCTCCGCCACGAACAAAATCATCGTAGTATTTTTGCAATACCATTTCCTGTTCAGTGGTCAGGTGGATTTTTTCTTTATTTTGATAAATTGTTTTTATCCGTTCAAAAAGTTTTTCATTCAGAAATATAGCGTCCGAATGGGCAGTTAGTTCGGGTGTGATGATTTCTGCGATGGCATTGAGTGAATCGTTGGTGTTTGCCTGTTGCAGATTGAAAAAAACGGCACTGACCTGATTCAGCATTTGGCCTGATTTTTCCAAAGCTTCTACGGTATTTTGAAAATCCGGGGTTGCTGAATTATTAATTATTGCTGTGATTTCGGCACAATGTTTTTTCATACCTTCCCGGAAAGCGGGAAGATAGTGATGGTCCCGGATCTTATCGAAAGGAGGGACTTCAAAGGGAGTATTAAATTGACTGAAAAACGGATTGTCCGTGGAGGCGTCTTGTTTACAGGATTGC
Organism: uncultured Odoribacter sp.; assembly: GCA_910578105.1. Taxonomy (GTDB): domain Bacteria; phylum Bacteroidota; class Bacteroidia; order Bacteroidales; family Marinifilaceae; genus Odoribacter. Next base: position 336,634 of record CAJTPD010000001.1, read on the forward strand.
ATGATAAGTCCTGCAAAGCAGATCAGATAAGTGATTTTTTTCATGATAATAAAGAATAGTATTATTTGAAGCAAAGGTAAAAGAAAAATTTAATTACCTTTACCATTGCTGGAGAGAGAACTATTTTTTTATAAGTGTATGTTTTTTTTGAAACAGATTTGTTTATGTAAAAAAAAAGTATTTTCTTTGCACTCTGTTTGGAAAGCGTTTATAAAAATTACTGAGAGATGTCAAGAGTTTGTCAAATAACCGGAAAAAGAGCAATGGGTGGTAATCACGTATCTCACTCTAAAAGAAGAGTGAAGAGAACGTTTTCAATCAACCTGTTCAAGAGAAATTTTTATTGGCCTGAAGAAGACAGATGGATTCGCCTGAATGTTTCAGCTGATGGTCTTCGCCTGATTAATAAAAAAGGCTTAAGTGCATGTTTAAAAGATGCAACTGCTGCCGGATTAATTAAAACTATTTAAAATCAGAGACAATGGCAAAGAAAAGTAAAGGAAACAGAGTACAGGTGATTCTGGAATGTACGGAGCAGAAAGAATCAGGTGTGCCGGGAATGTCTCGGTATATTACTACTAAAAACAGAAAGAATACTCCGGAGAGATTGGAACTGAAAAAGTACAATCCCTATTTGAAAAAAGTTACATTACACCGAGAGATAAAATAATTGAACTATGGCAAAGAAAGTTGTTGCAACATTGAAGACCGGAGATGGCAGAGGTTATGCAAAAGTAATCAAAATGGTTAAGTCTCCGAAGAGTGGTGCCTATATGTTCAAAGAACAGATGGTGACTACTGATCAGGTGAAAGAAGTTCTGAAAAAATAAGAACTGCTGATAAGAGGATATGAGAGGATAGATTTTTCTGTCCTCTTTTTTTATAGATTTTTTGGAAAAGAGATATGTAATACCCTTAAAGGAAATGACTGGTTGTACCAGTCATTTCTTGTAGCGGGAGCCCGACTCGAACGGACGACCTTTGGGTTATGAGCCCAACGAGCTACCACTGCTCCATCCCGCAATCTTTGTAAAATTCATATTACAATACAAAGGTAGTAATAAGTTCAGGAAGTACAAATATTATATCATGTATTTTTGTTTGTGGAGAATATATGTTGCACGCATCCCCATGTGTCCGGAAGCAAAAAAGAAAAGCAGCTACTTTCGTAACTGCTTTATTTTGAGGTGGTAGCACCTGGAATCGAACCAGGGACACAAGGATTTTCAGTCCTTTGCTCTCCTTCGGCCTCAAAAGCTACGCTTTTGACGCTACCGACTGAGCTATGCCACCTTTTGCAGTTATTAATTTCTTCCTGTTTTCTTGTCTTGGTTCAAACATAGTTCAAACAAGTTACTTTTTCCATGTAGTTAATAATACGGTTAATTCTCTCTTGGTTGTGTCTGTTATTTATTCTTCATAGGCAATCATATTTAAAGTTTATACTTCCTGTCTATCATAACAGAGTAATAAAATACTGACTTTATATACTCCTGTACTCATATTCTTTCGGTTGGTGGAAATTTTCTCAAAGGTATATAAGAGTAGATTTTTTGTATTTTTCCACCACTATAAAAAAAGCCAACAACGGGTGTGCTGCTGACTTTTGTTGTTAGTAATCTTGACAATTTACTTTCGTGTTCTATTCAGTTTTTCTTGAAAATCTTTTTGAGAAGGTAAGATTTTGGTTAATTCTTTCAAGATAATATCAGCAGGGGAATAATAATAAAGAAAAAACCGGACATTGTAAACTATATAGACATCTACTGATATGGAAATCCCTTTTATCAAATACATAGCTGACACACAGCATTATGACGATGTATTGGCACGTGCTGTTTCAGTAAAGCATACGTTGTGGATAGGAACAGCCCACATAAAGGATGTGTATGTAAAATCAGGCATGTCAGCAGTTTCTCTGTTAGTGGTATTTGATAAGCTCGTCAAGAAAAATGTAGCAATCCGCCTTATTCATGCCAAAGAGCCGGGACCTATATTCAGAGAAGAACATAAGAAATTTCCTTCTCTGTGGTCGTCAATGGAAATGACACTATGTCCGCGTGTTCATTTCAAGCTGATGATATTCGATATGGAAACGGCATATATCGGTTCTGCCAATCTAACAGGTGCAGGTATAGGCATGAAAAGCGGACAAAAAAGGAACTTTGAGGCAGGTATTCTGACGAATGAGCCATCACTTGTCAATGCCGCTGATGAAGTGTGGCGTGGAAAGTTTTGTGAAAAATGTGGCAGAAAGAGCTATTGTGGTGGCCCAATTCGTTGAAGTACAGGTTTGAAAATCAAAGCACAACCTATGCCATATTTTTTCATGGATTTTGCGTAACTTTGCAATCATAACAATTTAATGGTTTATGGCAGCAAATATATTTGGTCGCTATGTTTGGCTGATAGAACAGTTCAGACGCTATGGACGCTTGACATATGAGGAAATCAATGACCACTGGCATAAGAGCGGTTTAAGCTACGGTGACAATGACGACCTTGCTTTGCGTACTTTCCACAATCATCGCAAAGCCATTTTTGATATTTTTGAGGTAGATATTGCTTGTGACGTAAAAGGAGGATATAAATACTATATCAACAATCGGGGAGAATTGGAAAGCGATAATCTACGTATTTGGTTGATAGATTCTTATACGGCTATGAACCAGATATAAGCTGATAGGAAACTGAAAGGACGTATCATATTCGAAAATGTTCCATCGGGGCACAAATGGCTCAATGTCATTACCAATGCTATGCGTAACAACCAAGTGCTGAACATTACTCACCACGGTTTTGGGAAACCCGAACCGTGGAGTTTTGATATTGAACCATACTATCTTAAAGTAGTAAAAAGACGTTGGTACATATTAGCTCGCAGTCCTTACTATTCGGAACGTAACTGCCAAAAGAACAAAACCGATGGCGGCAATTGTCCGGAGAATGTATATATGGTATATGCGCTTGACCGCATCTTGGATTGCTATTCTACGAAAGCTACATTCAGTATGAACGAAAATTTTGATATAAATGAATACTATCGTGGATGTTGTGGTATCATCCATTCCGACGAGGAACCAGTCAGGGTTATCCTCAAGGCATACGGCGGAGGGGCGGACTATATCCGTACACTTCCCTTGCACGAATCTCAACGTGAATTAGTGGAACGCAAAGACGATGAAGCATCCTATTTCGAACTTAACGTATGCCCAACATACGATTTATATCAGTCGTTGCTGGCACAGGCCGACCAAATAGAGGTCATTGAACCGGAATCGGTGCGTCGTCAGATGCGAAACTTTGCTAAGAACCTCATGTCGTACTATAAAGAAGAGAAAGAATAATGATAGACGAATTAAATTTTATAGCAATAGATTTTGAGACAGCAACAGGAAAGCGAACTTCTATTTGTGAAGTCGGTATCTGTGTAGTACGTAACGGCGAAATTGCAGAAACTCGTTCTTGGCTTGTGCAGCCAGAAGACAATCTGTACAGCTATTGGAATATGCAATGTCATGGTATCACACCAGAAGACACTGAAAATTCACCCTTTTTTCCAGAGGTCTGGGAAGAGATAGAGCGGCTGTATCTTGACGAGTTCGATACTTTTGTGGCACACAATGCACCATTCGACCGTAGCTGCTTAGAACACTCTGCCCAACTGTATCGCTTGCATCTGCCGGAATTGAAATGGCAATGTACATTGAAGATAGCCAGGCAGGTTTATGACTTTGGTTGCAATACTCTTGGTTACCTTTGCGAACAACTCGGTATTCCTGAAGGCACGCACCATAGAGCAGGAGATGATGCGGAAATGTGCGCGAGGCTGTATTTGAGAGAACTGGAGAATATATCAGAATAGCACTTATTGTTATGAAAACAAAATTATCTATACGAGAATATTTTAGCCTTGATAAGAAATTTATCATTCCATCTTATCAACGAGGTTATAAGTGGGGAATTGCTGGCAAAGACGGAAAGACTGCGGCTCAAATATTGGTGAGAGATATTAAGTCTGCCATGCAACGAAATCAGGCATCGCAATATTTTATTCAAGGTATTACTTGCTATGAAAACACAAATAATGATTTGATTCTAATCGATGGGCAACAGCGAACCACGACGATATTGCTGTTATTGGCAACCATACTGGAAAATGATGTTGACAGAAAAGAACTTCTTTTCAAGGGTAAAGAGTTGAAATTGAAATACGACATCAGAACCAGCTCACATGATTTTTTGGAAAAATATTGTAAAAAGAAGAGTGTAGATGAGTATAAAGATACCCAAGATATCTACTATTTCAAGAAAGCGATTGAAAGTATGGAATTACAGTTGGACAAGATTGAGATTGAAGATTTCTGTAAATTTTTGCTTGACCAAACTTTTTTGTTTGTAATTACCGTTGACGAGTCAGAAGCCACAAATGTGTTTTCCATGATGAATGGCAACAAGGCATTTATGACATGTGACGAATTGGTAAAAGCTGACTTCCTTTGTAAGACCTCCAATATTCATCAAGCAACAGCGAATCCAACACCAATAAATAGTGTGGAAGAAGCACTGGCTGTATTGAAAGAACAAATCAGACAGGAAAATGCCGACGAATGGGAAAACAATGCCTCGAGAAGTCGGATGTCGCGAGAGTGGGATAAATGGCTCTATTGGTGGAATCGTCCAGAGGTACGGCGTTTTTACCGGTGTGGTAAAGATATGATGGGGCATCTGCTTAAATATTTCTGTATTGTCAGCAATAGTAAAATAGCCTATACCAATGACATCAATGTCCTTACCGACACTTTTGAGCAGTTCCAAAGCTTCTTCTTGACTCAACATCCCGAAGATGTGGATAATAGGGTAAAGATGAATTTTGAACGACTCAGAAAATTACAGAAAAGATTTGAAGACATCTACAACGATTACAAAACCTACAACCGATTAGGCTTTCTTTTGCAAATCCTTCAATCCGAAGAAAGAGAAGAAGCTATACTTTATTTTCTTGGCAAACAGCATACACTTGACGATTACGACAGATATGTCAAGTTCAAAATGGTTGGAGCGACAGCACAAGAGATTGAAGCTTACGATACTACGGCACAGGAATCAATAAAAGGTAAAGTGTTAGATGCCTATAATGTCCTTAAATCCAATAACCTCTATAACTATGATGATAAAAAGCTATATGCTTTCAGATACTTGTATTACAAAAACATTGTAGAATCCGATAAGCGTAAACAACAATTTGAATTTTTCTATTGGGATAAAGAGGATAAAGATTTCAGGTCAATGTGGGACGCTCACTCATTAGAGCATATATGGCCAAAATTCAAAGTATCTGAGGCTCCCTCCTCTACAAAATCTGTACTTTCAGAAGATTTAGAAAATGAAGGTGTTTCCCAACACTGTTTAGGCAACTTGGTGTATTTACACAGAAAGGACAATTCAAAATTCAAAGACAGAACTCCTGAAGAAAAGAAAGACATATATTTCAATCTCGATGAAAAGATTTATTCAAGAAGTCTTCTTCACACTATGGCTGCTTTTGGTGGCAAGCAATGGAACATCGAGAATGTACCGTCTATCATCAAACAGAATTATGATTTAGAAATAAGCAAAATTAGAGAACTGTATGGAATCGAAGATGAACAATAGGCCACTGAATAGTGGTATTAGCTATACTATATTAGAACTCTTTTCTGGCGACAGAAAAATAGTTATACCTGATATGCAAAGAGAATACTGTTGGCCGTCAACTTTATCTACTGGTCAAAACTGTTCTCTTGTCACTTCGTATGTTCGAGACCTTATTCGCTCATTCAGGGACAAGACAGACTCTCGAATGGGGCTCATATATGCTTATGAGTTACCAGCTAACCATGTTCAACTGTGTGATGGTCAACAACGAATTACAACCATATATCTCCTTGTAGGATGTCTGACAAAGATTATAAGCAATGATAGCGGGTTATATCATCAGGCTAAGGATGTGCTGATATCTGAATTTGAACGACACGATGACCATGAGCCAAGATTGCAATATGCGATAAGGGAATCAACACTTATGTTCTTACGTGACCTTGTGTCAAACTATTTTTTAGGAGAAGATACTGATATTAAAAACACAGATTGGTACTTCTCTTCATATAATGAAGATCCGAGTATACGGAACATACTAAAAGCCATTGATGAAATCAATTCGACAGTTAGTGAAAATATTGCTGCTGGTTTATTATCGTATATATTGGGCAAAATCAGTTTTCTATATTTTGATATGCAATCACGCAAATATGGCGAAGAACAGTTTGTTGTACTGAATACCACAGGCAAACCTCTTACACTGAGCGAACATCTTAAACCACGACTGATTGGAGCCATGAAGGATGTTGATAATGCTACAAAGAAGAAATATTCGGATATGTGGGAATCATGGGAGCAGTTCTTTTGGGATAATCGTCCTAAAGACGATGCCCATTCTGACTTTGTTGTTGATGATTACCTCAATGAATTTTTAAGATGGGCATTCATTTGTGAAAATGTGGAGAAGGAAATAGGGCTTTTTCGTGATGATGCAAAGCAATATTCAAGCATTCAGAAAGTTTTAGCGGGTTCTCGCATTGATATTGTTGAATATCAAAAAGAAAAGGATATCACCAAACTTTTCGACACAATAGACAAATACAAAGAAGCATTGCTATTTATCATTAAAAACAACATTACGATTGATAGCGACAGCAGTTCGGACTCAAATTTCCCGGAGTACTCCATCTGGGATATTATGCTCAAAGATGAAGAAGCCAAGCATGATGTCTATCGATTGACTACCAGACACTGTGCCACGTTGCTGCCTGTTTTAGCTTATGTAAAGGAGAAAATAGGACAGGGGCTAACTCCAATTGTTGATAATGTTATCCGCATATCCCGGATATGCTGGGAAATAGCACAGAAGAATGCTTCGAATTTCGATGCTGTCAGACTATGTGTTTTTATCAGAAATAACGGAGACAAGGTGTTAGAGTCGTTATTATACCAAAATGAGAACCTATACACAGAATCCATTAAAAAGTCCGCACAAATCAGACTTGCTGAAGACAAGGCAATAGATGTTCTTTCTGAATATGAGAATGAGTATTGGAAACTTATACATCTTAACACAGTAAAAGGAGAAAGCGATTTTATATTTAATGTACTTGACGATGATATAAACGCCATCAGTATAAAAAAAATAGCAGAAAACTTGCGACAAACGTATGAATGCCCTACAAACCAACTAAGACGGGTATTATTAACCTATACCGACTACTATCAAGATTCAGGATGGAGCAAAATAGGTGGTCGTTATTGCTATGCGAAAGATAGTAGCTATTTCTTTAATATGTTTCATGAAAAGAATACAAACCATCAAGTCAAAACAGAATTGCTAAACTTTCTGAGAGATATCCAGAATGAGGTTGATGTAAAATCTTTCATTGAGGGAAAACTCAGTCCAAACAACGAACCGGCTCTTGATAAAGGTTCGGAAGAGTGGAAGAAACTGGTAGCAAGATTATATAGAGACCCGTATTGGTTTGACTATGGAAGAGATAAAGGCTATGTGGCATGGAATGATTCTCGTCAATGTGGCTATATGCTGACTTCCTACAAAGTAACCGATGGGTCATTTGCTAAGATTGTTCCTACATCTCATAGAGAAGAAATTAGAAAATTGTGTAGCGAGCTGAATAAGAACACTAATAGCGATTGGAAAATCATTGAACAATGGAAATTGCGGAAACAGGTAGAAAAAGACGTTGAAGATAGAATACATCTGCTTTACCTTGAAGCCGACTTTCTATCCAACGATGAATCTTTGGGCGAACTATGTTATTCCATTTCAACACGTAGAGTGGAGACATGGGAGCTTTTCAAATCGCGCTTACATACACAATATCCTCATGCTGAAATAGATTCAAGCAATCCTAATAGACCCTATATGCATATTGGAAAAATACAAGGAACAGATACAGATTTAATACTTCAGACATTAACAGACACTTTAAAATTTCTTTGTTCCTTATAATTTAGATAAAGCTATTAAAAATGAATAACGAGAATAAAATAATACTCTATCAAGACGATAATGAAATAACTCGTGTGTCGGTACGCTTTGCAGATGAAGACTTGTGGCTGACACAAAATCAGTTAGCTGAAATATACTGTACGACAAAACAAAACATCAGTCAGCATATTGATAATATATTAAACGATAGAGAGCTTGACCAAAATCGAACTGTAAAGGAATTCTTGACAGTTCGTCAGGAAGGCAACCGCCAGGTACAACGTAGTGTTATGCACTATAATCTTGATATGATTATTGCCTTAGGTTATCGTGTCCAATCACAAGTAGCAACTCGTTTCCGAAGATGGGCAACACAGCGGCTCCATGAATATATACAAAAGGGGTTTGCTATGGATGATGAGCGGTTGAAGCAGGGAGGAAATCGTTATTTCCGAGAATTATTGCAACGCATCAGGGATATTCGTAGTAGTGAACGTAACTTCTACCAACAGGTTACGGATATTTATGCCACTGCGACGGATTATGACCCTCGTAGTGAAATGACCAAAATCTTCTTCGCTACAGTGCAAAACAAATTGCATTATGCTGTTCATGAAAATACGGCGGCTGAAATCATATACAATCGTGTAGATAATGAAAAACCTTTTGTCGGAATGACCAACTTCAAAGGTAACTACGTGACCAAAGACGATGTGAAAATAGCAAAAAACTATTTGACTGAAATAGAATTGCAACGCCTTAATCTGCTTGTTTCCGGTTTTTTGGATTTTGCAGAGTTTCAAGCATTGGAAATGAATCCTATGACGATGAAAGATTGGATAGAGGCTTTAGACAACCAAATTATTGCTCATAAACGGAAAGTTTTGATTGGCAAAGGAAACATTTCGCACAAACAAGCCATTGAGAAAGCTGAAAAAGAATTTGAAATCTATCGCAAGCGTGAAATGGAGTTATTGGAGAGTGATTTTGACAGAGAAATTAAAAAATTGAGAAATAAAGATTAGTCCAAGTGAAATTTGCATTTGGGACAGCTATGCTTGCTTTGGAAAAAATCAACAATAGGTGGGAACTTGACGGTATCAAATATGTAACAATGAAATACCTTACAGTTGTATATCAGATTGATACAAATTACGCTTCGGTTCAGCGTGGGAACTGTTTTGTTTATCTTACGAAAGGCATCGCCAAACGCCCACATTGAAATAAACAACCAACCCACGCTAAACCCTATATATTTGAGCAATATATAACGGCAAGCGAACGTCTGTATCGTTTATCCTTCAATGTTTTGAAATTGGCGATTTCTTCGTAAAGGATAAAAACAAAAACGCTTCTATAAAACTAATATGTCTGTTGCAGCGAATTGCTCCGCAACAACATCACAAATATAGTTAAATTTTGCATCCTACAAACGTCAGTGGGTTGGTTGTGAAACAAAAGTAAACAATATTTAATTGTAAAGTATCAATAGATACGCTACACTTTTTCTTTTCGTAGGCAAATCTTAATCCGTATCTTCGTAGCATGAAATAAGATATACGGAAAATACGGATGCGCCAAAAATGGCTTGAGCTATACGCCGAAACGGGTTCTGTGACAAAAACCGCCCTTCGGTGCGGGATTGCCCGTTCCACGTTATACCGTTGGATAAATCGCGAGAAAGAACAAGGCAAGTCGGAATTGTCCGACAAGTCTAAACGTCCATCAAGACTTGCCAATATGAAGATAACACCTGAAATTGAAACCATTATCCTTAATCTGCGTGAGACGAGAAGGTGGGGTGCACAACGGATTGCCAACAATCTGCTTAGGAAGAAAATAAAGCTCTCAGCCATGACGGTGTGGCGTGTGTTAAAAAAGCATCAGGTCAAAGCTGTTGTGAAACGGCGTAAAAAGTCAGACTATATCCGATATAGTAAAGAAATTCCCGGGGAAAGGGTTCAGATGGATGTAATGAAAGTACGAAACGGAGCATACCAGTTCACGGCCATAGATGATTGTACCCGTTTGAGAACCATTCGTGTATATCCCAATAAAAAAGCGGAAAGTACAATTCATTTTTTAGGAGAGATACTGAACACCTTTCCTTTTCCCGTTCAGCGGATACAAAGTGATTGGGGAACAGAATTTTTCAATTATGACTTCCAATATGAACTGCATGACCATTTTATCAAATTCAGACCAATCAAACCAAGGACTCCGCATCTGAATGGCAAAGTTGAAAGGTCTCAGCAAACCGATGAGACAGAGTTTTGGAATCTTATAGATTTGTCGGACAAGACACTTGATTTGAATGTGATGGCTATGGAATGGCAGGAGTTCTACAATAAGAAACGACCCCATTCCTCACAGAACGGCAAGACTCCGATGCAAAAACTCAAGTCTGTCAAGCACCTTGTTCCGATCCAGCCCGATGTGAGTGAAAAATTCTGGGAGTCAAACGAAGAAATTCTTCCACGTAATTACAAGTATCTTAAATTCATAAAACATCGAAATAAGAAAACTGTTATTCTATAAGCCGTGGAGAATCAAAATATATCGCAGATTATTTTACGCTTTTAAACTCATCGGTCGGGGAACAGCCAGTGCCAAGGGGCGGGACCACCCGTCCCGACAAGCGTAAAAATCCACTAAGCTAATGTAGCGAATCTGTTGTTATAGCACAGGTAAACAAATCAACTGCAAGCTGTGTGTAAAAGCCTTTGTTTGTGTAGTCGTAATTTATGACTGCTGTAACATTGTCTTTTGTTATGGCTCGTTTGGCTGTAACTGAATGCAGTTTTGATACTTTATAAGACTTAAAAGGGTAATAGTTTGGTTTGACAATCTTTTGTTCCAATGCAATATTATATACTGCTCGTAGTGTCCTGAATCGGATTCCGATAGTGTTTTCTGCAAGTCCTGTACTACGTAACCATTCCTCATACTTTTTCAGCCATGTAACATCAATGTCTGAAAAGTATATATTCAGATGCTTGTTATACTTTATAAGGGAGTTATAAACTTGCTGAATGGATAGGGCATAGCCTGTGCGTTTGGCTGTCTTGTAGCGTTGGATTTGTTCCGTAAACAGTTCGCCAACGGTTTTTGCTTTAACCGGATTGGTTAGCTTTTCAACTAATGTTGTCACCGTAAACTCCTTATTTTCGGCTTTAAACTCGATTAGTTGTTCTTGATATTGTTTCGTTTTTTCGGCGATTAGCCGTAAAATAGCATCACGATTAGGGCAGTTGCGTTTAGGTTGATTCTTTGTAAAGTCCCAAAATTGGGGCGGAATAGAGATGCCTAAACTTTGGTATTTGCTCTTGCGGTCTTTAGTAATACGGAGCATTAATGGGTGTTCTCCGTTTGATAGTGTTTTGTTTTTGTAGTAAACCACTGAAACAGAAGCATTCATATTTGAAATCTGGTTCAAACATATGGTTCAAACAACTGGTTCAAACAATAGAAAAATGAAGACAAAAAGAAAAGCAGCTACTTTTGTAACTGCTTTATTTTGAGGTGGTAGCACCTGGAATCGAACCAGGGACACAAGGATTTTCAGTCCTTTGCTCTACCGACTGAGCTATGCCACCGTTGCTTATTTTGCGATTGCAAATATAGGTTATTTTGTTAAAATTACAAGGTTTTTATGCTATTTTTTGATTATGTATTAAAAATAATGCCGAAAAAATCAGACGGATGTATATTTTTTCCGGTGTTGCAAACTGATGTAAAATATCAGGATAATGAGTGAGATGGAAGCAAATGGAACAGCAGGCCGTGCAAAGAGCCATACAGGGATAGCTGTAATTAATAGAGTAAGATAAATATTCAGGTAGATGAAAATAAAGCGGGGAATACTTTTCTTTAACAAGAAAAACAGTGCTATCAGATTTAAGGGATTGGCCCAGAGTATATTCCAGTTTGGAGCTGTGATGGGATGTGCTGTAAATCCGCCCAAAAAGACGATGAGGCAACCTAATATTCCGGTAAAAAGGAATAAAATTAAGGTTAGCGTATTGAGCAGAATTTTATTTTTGAGTTTGCAGAGTGCAAATATGAGTAATGCAGCACCTGCTGCAAAAATAAATAGCGGATTCCGGTACCAGGGATTATTGATTTCTGGTTTAGGTGCCTGATATATTATTTCGGTATTTTCAGCCAGTTGTATCCCGTTATAATGAGCAGTGGTAAGTCCTGACATCAGATAATCGGGTAGAAACATATATTGAAAAGGAGTTGCCCGGCGATTTCCTCTTTGTCCCAAAATCGTATGAATGCCCCATTGCACCCAGGGAGAAACTTGTAAATATTCATCCAAAAGATTCCAAAAATTTTTTCCTGTATCTGCCATTCTCCATTCTATTTTTCCGGAAGTACTTTTTAGCAGAATATCACGGCTGCGGGTGGTACAATTGTCAAAAAGGAAATTGTATAAATAAAACCGGTTTTCTTCCCGGCTGTTATCCAGCAATAAGTCGAACAGGGTTTGTTTTTGCATGGAATCCAGTTTCAGTTTTTGTGCGAATACGGATCGTTCCTCACTTAGATAGGCATTCATAAAGTTTCTGAATGATGTGTTTGTCAATTGGTAAGGCAATAATCCTTGTGCATATTTCAGATAAAAATGGGGAGTTTGAAAGTCAAACGTGCCATAGTTGAATACTTGGTCATAATGGTTTTTCGGATCGTGTATCCGTATGGCTGTATGGCCGAAAAGGGAATATAGTTCTGTGCCCGGAGAGCAGGTCAGGATACTGATTTCAGCATTGTCTGATAAAGTGAAAGCTTGGCCCGGCAGACAGAAAAAAGACAGTAAGAGCAGAAAAAAAAGAGATTTCATTTTATGTATCATATTTCAGAATTCATTTTGGGATATTGAATATCACAGAGAAACAGGGCATGTCCCGGTACGGATGTGCCTGCCTGACAACGGTTCCTGGATTCGATGATTTTCCGGAGTCCTTCCGGAGTCAGTTTGCCTTGGCCGATTTCCAGCATTGTACCAACAATGGCCCGGACCATATTGCGTAAGAAACGATTGGCTTTGATTGTGAATATCAGTTGAGTGTCTGTTTCTTCCCAATAGGCCTCCATGATGGTACAATTATTGGTTTTAACATCGGTATGCAACTTAGAAAAACTGGTAAAATCCGTATAATCAAATAAAACCCGGCAAGCTTCGTTCATTTTGTATGTGTCCGGAAGGGGAAAAACTTTCCAGGCATAATTGCTGGTAAACGGATTCTTTTGTTTGTCTATATAGTATTTATAAGTACGTGAAAGGGCGGAAAAGCGGGCATGCCAATCGGGAGAAACTTGATAAATCCGGGATATGGCAATGTCTTTACCTGTGAACCGATTTAATTTATAAACAAGTTGTTCCGGGAGGGTGATTGGTTTCTGGCTGTCGAAATGTGCAACATAGAAAGAAGCATGTACTCCTGTATCTGTCCGTCCTGCGCCCACCACATTGATTTTTTCACGCATGATGGTACTCAAAGCCCGGTTGAGTTCTTCCTGAACGCTTGGTGCTCCCGGTTGTATCTGCCAGCCGTGGTATTTATTTCCGTCGTATGCCAGTTCTATAAAATATCTGTTCATATGTTATTCTTCTTGCGAAGATAGCAAATTAATAGAATTTAGAACCTTGCTTAAAGAAAATTCGTTTATTTTGGTATATATTTGTATTCAGGTTTATCCTTGGAGATAAATGATATGTATGATTGTTGTAGATTATACTAAGATGAATATTCAAGAAAATATAAAGCGAATTAAAGAAACATTGCCGGGGAATGTGCAATTAATTGCCGTATCAAAGACAAAGCCGGTTGAAGCTATTGAAGCTGCTTATGAGGTAGGACAGAGGGCATTCGGGGAGAACCGTCCGCAGGAGATGGCAGCTAAATATCAGGTACTTCCGAAAGATATTGATTGGCATATGATTGGGCAGTTGCAGGAGAAAAATGTAAAGTATATTGCTCCGTTTGTTAAACTGATTCATTCGGTGGATAGTCTGAAACTTTTACAGAAGATTGAGCGGGAGGCCGTGAAACACAGCCGTGTCATTGATTGTTTGTTGGAATTTCATATTGCCCGGGAGGAGACGAAATCCGGTTTGACTTTAGCGGAAGCAGAACGGATACTGAGTAGTGACGAGTGGAAAGAATTGTGTCATATCCGGATATTGGGAGTAATGGGGATTGCAACCTATACTGACGACAGAGAACAAATACATGAGGAGTTCCTCCAATTGCATGAGATATTTGATATATTGAAGACAAAATATTTTTCAGGAGTGAATGAATTCCGGGAATTGTCAATGGGTATGTCAGAAGATTATCAGATTGCGGTAGAGGAAGGAAGCACTATGGTGAGGGTGGGAAGTTCTATATTCGGAGCGAGGGAATATAGAAAAGATAAAGTGTTAGGAGATATAGTATGAATAGGTTGACTTAAAAATATGATAAAAACGTGTATATTATGAATTTGAAAACTAAGTTTGCCGGGTTGGAATTGAGAAGTCCTATTATTGCCGGAAGTTGTGGTTTGACTGCAGAGTTGAGCCGTATACAGGAAATCGCTGGTCATGGAGCCGGAGCTATTATTTTGAAATCTGTATTTGAAGAGCAGATTAATCAGGAAGCTTCCCGGTGTATTGATGATAGTTATCCGGAAGAAACCGATTATATTCAGAATTATGTAAGGGCACATGTTATTCAGAAATACATCGATTTAATAAAGTCTGCGAAAGCCTGCCTTGACATACCGGTGATTGCCAGTATTAATTGTCTGCGTGACGGAGAATGGATTAGTTTTGCCTGTGAGTTGGAGAGGGCTGGTGCAGATGCTTTAGAATTAAATGCTTTCATTCTTCCGACGGATGAATTTATGGAAAGTGCCGGGGTAGAAAATTTATATTTTGATATCGTAAAGCATGTAAAATCGGTGGTGAAGATTCCGGTTATAGTGAAAATTGGTCGTTACTTTACCAATTTGCCGGCTTTTGTTAGTAAATTGAGGGCTTACGGAGCTGATGCCGTTACTTTGTTTAATCGTTTTTATGAACCGGATATTGATATAGAACGTTTGGTTGTTGGTGCAGCTTCTGTTTTTGGAGTACCTGCGGATATAAAAACGACTTTGCGGTGGACGGGTATTCTTGCCGGAAAAGATAAACAATTGGAAATTTCTGCTTCCGGCGGAGTATGTAGCGGGGATGCTGTTGTAAAACTTTTGTTGGCAGGTGCATCCACAGTGCAGGTCTGTTCTGCTTTGTATCAGCAGGGGACGGGATGTATCAGTTCAATGAATCGTTTTTTGAGTGATTGGATGCAGAAAAAAGGATTTAATTCTGTAGATGAATTCCAAAGTATGCTTTCTTATGCAGATGCCCGGCATGCAGACCGGTATGAAAGAGCCCAATTTATGAAATATTTCAGCGATAAAAAGGATTAATATTCAGGATAAGTTTGACAAATTAATTTAATATGATTTTTATGAAAGGTGTGTTGTTATTTTTGGTGGCAGGATTGTTGTCCTGTTCTGGAAGTAGATATTCCGGTGTACCGGAGAAATATCATGGTTTACTGGACCAGGCATTGGGAAAAGCCGGGGCAAACCGGACAGAGCTGGAGAGGGCACTGACGGAGGCTCCGGTAGAACAGAAAGAGGGGATAGCGTTTTTGATTGCTTACATGCCTGACCGTGATTTACAGGAGCTGAAAGCAGAATTTTTACTGGAAAATACTGCTTACGCTTATAAAGCCCGTAATCAATATTCGTGGGCTAAAGCATTGCCGGATAGTATTTTTTTGAATGAGGTGTTACCTTATGTCAGTTTGAATGAGAAGCGGGAGAATTGGCGGAAAGAATTTTATGAGCGGTTTGGAAAATATGTAGTTAATTGCCGGACTATTTTTGAAGCCATTGATTCAGTAAACCGGAATATCCGGGATGAAGTTGTTGTGGATTATAATACCAGACGGGAAAAACCCGACCAGGCTCCTTTTGAGTCAATGCGTCAGCATATGGCTTCCTGTACGGGATTGTCTATTTTGCTGACAGATGCGTTCCGTGCAGTAGGAATTCCTTCGAGGGTTGCCGGTACTCCAAGTTGGCATGATGACCGGGGAAATCATAATTGGACTGAAGTCTGGGCTGACGGAAAATGGTATTTTACTGAATATTATTTTCCGGGCCAGTTGGATAATGCCTGGTTTTTTGCCGATGCCGGAAAAGGGGTGAAAGAGGATATAATGAAAGCCATTTATGCTTCTTCTTTCCAGCCAACCGGTATTTATTTTCCATTAGTGTGGGATGAGAATATCAGGTATGTGCATGCTTCGAATGTTACAGACCGCTACACGAATTTGTATCAGTCGCACTTATCAGCCATTTCCGGGGATGGAAATCATATTCCTTTGAGAGTTATGGTGTTTAAAGATAAAAAGCATGATAAACAGTCTGAAGACCGTGTAGCAACAAATATGGATGTATTTAAAGGTAAGTTACAAATGGGAGGAGGACGCAGTGCCGGACCTACTCAGGATATGAATGACGTGCTTACTTTTATGTTGGAAAAGAATCAGACTTATTTGGTTAATTATGTAAATGGTGAAGGAAAGTTGAAAACTGTTGAAGTGAAGTTAGGCGACCAGCCCCGGGAGTTGAAGTTGTTTATGAAATAAGTCGGTTTGTAAAGTCTGTAAAGCTTATAACTTTACAGACTTTTTATATTATTCTGATAGTTTTAAAAGTGCCTTTCAACAGATTTATCAATAGTAATTTTCCGGATAGGGTAGAATGGCCTAAAATAATTTTTAAGGTTTCTGAGGCTTGTATAGACCCGATTATACCGGGAATTGCTCCAAGTACACCAAGAGGTTGTTGAAAATCTTTTATTTTTTCGTGATACGGAAAAAGATTGCGGTAACCGGGACCGCCCTGATAATTGAATACGGATACCTGTCCTTCAAATTCGCATATACTTCCATATACAAAAGGTTTATTGTTTTCCTGACAAGCGTCGTCAATGATATAACGGGATAAAAGATTATCGGTTGCATCAACTACGACATCGTAATTTCTGGTTATTTCTGATGCATTTTCCCGGGTAAGCCTTTTGGCAATGGGAATCAAATGACAATCGGGATTGAGAGTCTGTAGTTTCCGGTGAGCTACTTTTACTTTTAGCATTCCTAAACTTTGGATATCATAGAGGATTTGCCGTTGTAAATTACTTTCGGATACGACATCATCGTCCATAAAACCAATCGTACCGACACCTGCTGCAGTCAGATAAAGCAGGATCGGGCACCCCAGTCCTCCGGCTCCTACCACTAAAACTTTAGCCTGACTGATTTTTGCTTGTCCGGTTTTGCCCACTTCTGTCAGGGCAATGTGCCGGGAATAGTGCTCTTGTTGATTTATCATTGAAATTTATTTTTACATCCATCCGTCCCAGTCTTTCCATACTGGTTCGTATCCGCGTTGCCGAATACTTTCTGCTACTTCAGAAGGGGTTCGTTCGTCACTGATGTGAAATTGTTCCAGTGCCTGAGGATAAGTGAAATATCCTCCGGGTTCCGTTTTCGAGCCGGCACTCAGGGAAGTAATTCCCAAAGGAAGCATATTATCCCGGAAAGCAGCGTTTTCACGTGTTGAAATTGAGATATCCACATCGTGGTCAAAAATCCGGAAAGCAAATATCAATTGGGCTAAAGCCCGGTCTTCCAAAACGACATTAGGCTGAAAATGTCCTTCGGAAGGACGCATACGCGGAAAATTCACGCTGTATTTAGTCTGCCAGTAATGTTTTTGTAAATAGCGGAGATGGCGCGCCATCATGGTTACGTCGGTTCTCCATTCTTCCAAGCCGATAAGTACTCCCAGGCCGATTTTATGTACATTAGCTTGTCCCATTCGGTCGAACCCGTTTAAACGCCATTCGAATTTAGATTTCATACCTTGCGGGTGATATACCTTGTAACGGGCCCGATTGTATGTTTCCTGAAAGCAAACTACCCCGTTTAGCCCGGAACGGGTAAGACGTTTATATTCTTCAGCTTTAAGCGGCATTACCTCAATGGATACATTGGCAAAAAGGGGATGTGCTAATTGCAGGGCGCGTTCAAGGTAGTCTACACCGGCATTCTTGGGATTTTCGCCGGTTACAATCAATAAATTCTCAAAATTTCCCAATTTCTTAATGGCATGGAGTTCATTCAGAATTTCCTCTTCTGTCAGGATAATCCTTTTGAGGGGATTGTTATGATTAAATCCGCAATAAACGCAAAAGTTTGTACACGAATTGGTAATATACAAAGGGATATACATGGAGATGGTTTTTCCAAATCGTTGCAAGGTATGCTTTTGACTTAATGATGCCATTGGTTCCAGATATTTTTCGGCAGCAGGAGAAATCAGAGCCATGAAATCTTCTATATCCGGATGTTCTTTTTCCAGAGCTGTTTCAACGTCGGCTGTGGTTTTGGAATAGATTTGCCGTGTTGTATCTTCCCAGGAATATTTTTCTAATTCTTCTGAAAACATAAAACTGATGTTATGAATTTATTTTAAAAAAGCGGTCAGGGGGCTACTGGCTTCAGCAGCATTGCTTTTTCCCGGTAACCCTGTTTCGTAAGCCATACGTCCGGCCTCGACAGCCATCTTAAAAGCTTTAGCCATTTCAGTAGGATTTCCTGCGATGGCTATTGCTGTATTTACCAATACTGCATCTGCTCCCATTTCCATGGCTTCGGCTGCATGACTCGGAGCTCCGATGCCGGCATCGACGACAACCGGAATATTACTTTGTTCTATGATGATTTTAAGAAATTCTTTGGTTTGCAATCCCTGATTGGTACCAATGGGTGCTCCCAAAGGCATAACGGTGGCAGCTCCTGCATTTTCCAGTCGCTTACACAGAACAGGGTCTGCCTGACAATAGGGAAGAACGATGAATCCCATTTTGGCCAGTTCTTCTGTGGCTTTCAGGGTTTCTACCGGGTCAGGGAGTAAGTAACGCGGATCCGGATGAATTTCAAGTTTCAGCCAATTGGTCCCGAAGGCTTCCCTGGACAGTTGAGCCGCAAAAATAGCCTCTTTGGCATTTCGTACTCCGGATGTATTCGGGAGCAATTGTATCCCGGGGCGGAGGATATGTTTCAGCATATCGTCGTTTTTGTCTTCTGTACGGATGCGTTTCATGGCTACCGTGACCATTTGACTTTCAGAAGCGATGATGGCTTTTTCCATAGTTTCGTTGGAAGAAAATTTACCTGTTCCTGTAAACAGGCGTGAGGTGAAAATCTTATCTGCTATTTTTAAAGGTGTCATGGTTATTATGTTTTTTGAATTATGGTTTATGATTGAATGATTTATAAATCAAATGAAGTATTTCTTCCGTTTTATCGGGGATTGCCTCACTATTTTTAAGCAGACCGGAAACTGCAATTCCTTGTATGCCTGTCGCTGCTAAATCGGGTATATCATTTTTCTGAATTCCTCCGATAGCAAAAACCGGAATAGAGATATGATTTTTTTTCATTTTTCTGAGGAGGATATGATATCCGTCCAGCCCCAGAACCGGACTAAGTTTTTCTTTAGTCGTTGTAAAGGCAAAAGGGCCTAATCCGATGTAATCTACCTGTTGTTCGTAGCGGAGTACGATGTCTTCCCAAGTATTGCAGGTTGCGCCGATGATTTTGCCGGGACCCAGTATTTTCCGGGCTTCCAGGGGATTCATATCTTCTTTGCCCAAATGTATGCCGTCGGCATCAAGTTGACGTGCGATTTGTACGTTGTCATTGATAATAAACAGAGCATTATAACGACGGCAAATTTCTTTTGCCAGTTTACCTTCCTGCATCATTTCCGTGTCAGAAGCATTTTTCATCCTTAGTTGAATCCATCGCATTCCTCCCTGGCATACTGATTCGATTTGTTCACAGAGAGAAAGTCCGGTTTTAGGTGCCGTGATGTATTGTAAGCGCAATTCAGATGGTGAAGGTTTTGCCTGAAACAGTCTCTGTTGCAGATAATGAAAACTTAATTTACTGTTATTGCTTTCTATGGCTTGTGATACATACAATTGTGCCTTGTTGCATGAATCAATCAGTGATATACCCCGAGCTAAAGCGGAAGTGAGGGCTGCTGAGAATATACAACCTGTACCATGTTTTTCCTGTTTGCTTCTGAGGAGAGAAAAACAGTGAATATCTTCCGGAGTAATGAGATAATCCGACACTTCTGTACCTGCATTGTGTCCTCCTTTCCAGAGAATATTCAATTGAAATTTCCGGCAATATTCCTGTAAAGAACGGGGTGTACTGTCTTTTCCGAATAATTGCCAGACTTCGTTCGTATTTGGAGTGAGCAAATAAATGTGTTTCAATATGGAAGAGTGCAGATGTTTTTGGATGGTATGGAAGGTATAACCTGCACTTGCCTTCAGTACGGGGTCCCAGATTATTTTCATGCCAGGGTGGTTGTTTACCAGCCAGTCAGTCAGTCTGTCCATCACTTCAAAATTTTCTATCAATCCGATTTTCAAATATTCCGGCAAATGTTTCCGGAATTGGAATTCGCATTGCTTTTGAATTTCTTCTGGATGGGTCCAGTGAGTTCCGCCATAATTATCTTCATTCTGAAAAGTAAGGGCAGAACAGACTCCTAAACCATAACTTCCGGTTGCCTCAAATGTTTTCAAATCGGCAGTAATTCCTGCACCGGAAGAAGGGTCAAATCCGGCAATACTCATAACAAACGGAGTTTTCAGTTGTATGAAACGGACAATTGCTTCTTCCGGCTGCTCCCAGATAAAGCCGAGGGCAGCTATACCTTGAAATCCGGCCGAACGGCACAAAGCTGTTTTTTCCGGAGTAATTCCTCCCAAAGCAATGACCGGTATTTCAATATCCGATATATCGGGAAGTAGGGAAAATGTACTGTTATATCCCGGTTTTGAGATACTGTCAAAAATCGGACTCAGAAAACAATAATCCGGTTGGAACGGCAGGGTGTTGATTTCTTCTGTTGTATGGCACGATATACTAACGGCACAGTCAGGATAAAGATTGAACTTTTCTCCTTGTCCGGATTTTAGGTGTATGCCATGCAACTTATATCGGGAAACCAAATCATAATGGTCGTGTATTACAATTCGGTTTCTGTAGCCGGGTGCTATCCGGTTTATAAAGTTTTCATACACGCTTCGGTCACAGTTTGGTTTCCTCAGGTGTAGTAATTCCAGGCCATGGGCAAAAAGTAAGTTGCAGAGCAATGCTTCATCTTTAACTGGTACGGGAGAAGTGATAACAATGATTTTCATCTTTATCTGGTTCCGTTGTCCGGGTTTATTTTTTCCCTTAATTTTTTGCTGGCGCGCATAGAGCAGAAATGTTCTCCGCACATGGAACAGAAATGGGCTTCTTTGTGGCCTTCTTCTGGTAAAGTTTCGTCGTGGAATTTCAGTGCTTTTTCAGAATCCAGAGCTAAATGAAACTGGTCTTTCCAGCGGAATTCAAAACGGGCTTTGCTCATGGCATAGTCCCTAAAATAAGCTGCCGGGTGCCCTTTAGCTAAGTCTGCTGCATGTGCTGCCAGTTTAAAAGTAATGACGCCTTCTTTCACATCATCACGATTGGGTAAACCGAGATGTTCTTTTTGAGTTACATAGCAAAGCATAGCTGTGCCAAACCATCCGATCATGGCTCCTCCGATAGCGGAAGTGATGTGGTCGTAACCTGGTGCAATATCTGTTACCAACGGACCGAGGGTGTAAAAGGGGGCTTCATGGCAGTATTTCAATTGCAAGTCCATATTTTCTTTGATTTTTTGCATAGGAACATGTCCCGGACCTTCAATAATGGCTTGTACGTTGTGTTTCCAGGCTATTTCACACAATTCACCTAACGTCTTCAGTTCTTCAATTTGTGCAGAGTCATTGGCATCGGCTATACAGCCGGGGCGTAGTCCGTCGCCCAAGGAAATTCCAACGTCGTATTTTGCAAGAATTTCACAGATTTCTTCAAAGTGTTCATAGATGAAACTTTCCTGTTTGTGAGTGGTACACCAATGTGCCATAATCGAACCTCCGCGTGAAACGATTCCTGTCAGACGTTTCAGGGTCAATGGCACATGTTTCCAGCGCAATCCGGCATGAATGGTGAAATAGTCCACTCCTTGTTCTGCTTGTTCGATTAGAGTATCCCGGAATATTTCCCAGTTCAGTTTTTCAATATCACCATTTACTTTTTCCAGGGTTTGATACAGGGGTACGGTTCCGACAGGAACAGGGGAGTTGCGTATAATCCATTCCCTGGTTTCGTGAATGTTTTTTCCTGTAGAAAGGTCCATGATTGTATCTGCTCCCCAGCGGAAAGCCCATACTGCTTTTTCCACTTCTTCGGCAATGGAAGAGGTAACCGGAGAGTTACCAATATTGGCATTGATTTTTACCAGAAAATTCCGGCCTATAATCATGGGTTCGCATTCCGGATGATTGATGTTGGCAGGAATGATGGCCCGTCCGGCAGCAACTTCCTGACGGACAAAGTCCGGTGTGATACAGCTTGGTATATGAGCTCCGAACGATTCTCCTTTTTCTTTTTTGTATTTTTCGCGTATCTGCTCGGCCAGTTGGTTTTCCCGAATAGCGATGTATTCCATTTCAGGAGTTATAATGCCTTGGCGGGCATAATACATTTGGGTTACCTGACACTCTTTTTTGGCAATACGGGGGTGAGTGTTTACATGCTCAAAACGGAGCGAGTCGAGACTTTTATCAGCCTGACGCATTCTTCCGTATTCCGAACTCAAGTGCTCCAGTTGTAGGGTATCCTGTCTTTCTTCTATCCAGTTTTGCCTGATTTTCGGTAATCCCTGGGCTAGGTTTATGGTGTAGCCGGGGTCTGTGTATGGTCCGGAGGTATCGTAGACTATTACATCTTCATTGTCTGTTTTTGAGCCATCTGTATCGATTGTCGGGGATAGCTTAATTTTACGCATCGGAACCTTTAAATCTGCGCGGGAACCTTGGACATAAATTTTTTCGGAGCCGGGCAGGGGGGCGGAGGTGATGTTGAATTTTTCCATATTTGATAAGAGTAAAGTTGCTAAGTTTTGAGTTTCTATATTATTGAATTTTTTATCCACCTTGCACGGCTTTAATAATGATAATATTAGCTTTATCCGGAATTTCTGTCTGGTTCCATGCTGTTTTGGGGATTACTGTTTCATTCAAAGCTATAGCTATGTTGGTTGTCTGGATGTTTTGTTGAATCAAAAGGGTTGAAATTGTGCTTTTATCGCAACATTCAACGGGTTCGTCGTTAATAAAAATCTGCATGTTCTATGAATTTTAGGTTACAGAACATTCAAAAGGATGGAAAAGTAAGATACGAAATGAAATTTATGGCTCTGATTTCCTACGCCGGCATTACCCGGATCAGGTTCGAGGGTATAATCTCAGCCCGTAATTTTAAGGCACCCCTTTAAATAATCCGTGACAAAGTTAAATGAAAAAGATGAAATGGCAAATTCTTTCTGATTTATTTCATAGGGTGATAAATAGGGGGGATAGGGGTATTATAATCCGGGTCAGATGTTTTTTATAATCCACTCGGCGCGTTCCCGGGGAGATAAAAAAGGAACGACGATGGTTTGATAACCCAGGTTCTCATAGGTTTCTTTCAGTGTAAAGAATGTTTGTTCGGCTTCTGCTGTATTTTGTACTCTTTCGGAGTCATTGGTGTAAATTTCTTTCCAGAAAGGGAATACAAATACTTTGGAATTGTATCGGTATTTCCTGGCAGCTTCTGTTAATTTACGGGGGACAGGCAGATTGATTAGGTGGCAAAATCCTAAAGTATCAATTATTCCTCTGTCGAAAAAGCAAGGTGTATTAATGTGGATAAATTCTTCAAAATCAGTAATTGAACGTGATAACATCAAGTAGGTGTATCTGCTGATATTTTTCCAGGGTAAAGCATCACCGTTTGTTTTGATTTGATTCCGGATAATGGTTCTCGCCACTTTCTGAACTGTATGGTAACCCATATCTTCCAGTGTATTTAAAACAGTAGACTTACCGCTTCCCGGACCACCGGTAAGCAGGTAATAATTTTTGTTTTCCGGCATGGTTTTATGTGTTTTAATGAGTTTGTTAAAATCTGTTGATTATTCTTTTTTCCATTGAAGAAACAGAAAAAGTAAACCTGGCACAAAAATAATCAAGGCAGTAATCTGAAGAGCAAAAGCGAGTGAAAAAGCGTCGTTCAACCATCCGATAAAAGGAGCCATAACGGCGAAAATCAGGCGGATGATGAAATTCCGGATAGATAAAACAGTGGCTCTCATTTCAGAAAAAGTCTGGCGGTTGATATAACCTTTCAGAATCGGGGTGGCAAAGCCCCGGACAATGTAAAAAAGGAAAAGCAGCAGAAGACTAAAATAATTCAGGCTATAAGCCACTGATAAGTATCCGCCGGCAATGAATAATAAAATTAAAGCATAAGTTCTGTTTTCTCCCAGTTTGCTATTTAAGGCATCTGAATACAATGCAGCGATTCCGACAGTCAGGTTAAGTATAGTCCATATAACCCCAAACCAGGCTGTTGGCAGGTCGATGTACATTAAGACAGGTTGTACAAACCAGGCCATTGTAAGTGTAGCAGTTCCGATGATACCTGAAAACAGGATGTCATGGCAAAGGGGTTTGTTGGTAATCAGGGAATAACGGATGATGGCAAATATGTTCCGGATAGGATTTTCTATGTGTTTTTTGATGCAGAATTCCTGTAAAAACAGAGAAGCCGGAATTCCTAAAAAAGCGACACCGGCCTGACAGTAAAAAGGTAAACGCAAAGAAGAAGTTGCCAGCAGACCTCCGAATATTCCTGCAAATGCTTCTGAAAAATTACCGATCATGGTCACTTTCCCTTCATATTTAAGGTATTCGTTCTCCCGGTTGTATTTGAGCATTGTATCATATAACAGAGCAGAATCAGCTCCTGAAACAAGGCTCTGACCTATACCCAATAATATTTCGGCAATAAAAAATGCAGAAAAAGTGGCAGAAAATGAATACCAGACAAATCCGAAAAAAGCGATGATGCAACCTGTAAGCAAACAGTTTTTCCTTCCCCATGCATCAGCCAGATACCCTGTCGGAATATCCAGGCTAACCAATATTACCGAATAAATACTTTTAAGTATGAATATTTCGTGCAGACTCAGACCGTTTTCTTCATAAAACAGAACGATGATTGGCATAATCAAGGTGAACCATTTGGAAACCTTGATGAAGTATAAAGATATTATATTTTGTCTGAATGAAGCCAATGACAGCGTTGATTTAGCAGAACAAAAGTAGAATTAATTCATTAATGTTACAAACAAGAAAATAGGTTTTGACGGATTCGGATGAATGGATTTCTGTTTTTATGGTCAGAGAGTTACTGTGATTTTTTGAAGAATTATTTATAATCGGTGAGTTTGGTTTGATATAAAATTGCACATATTTAAATAAAATGTGCATTGTTCTTTTGGATTTTAATATTAATGTGTATTTTTGTTTCAAATTACAACTAAATAATAGCTAAATCTATGAAAATAGAAAAAATCAGCGATATACATGAAGTGCTGAAAGGGTATTCCCATAAAAAACGTCTTGTAGTGGCTTATGCAAATGACAGTCATTCTATTGAAGCGGTAGCTATGGCAGTGAAAGCCGGGTTGGTGGAAGGAATATTGGTAGGCGATACGGAGACAATAAAAAAGGTATGTAAAGAACAGGGGTATGATGAATCTTTGTTCAGGATTGTCCAGGAAGACAATGAGATAAGAGCGGCAGAGGTTGCAGTGGAAATAGTCCGGAAAGGAGAAGCCGATGTGATTATGAAGGGGTTGGTAAGTACCGATAAATATATGCGTGCTATTCTGAACAAAGAACGTGGGTTGGTGACTCCGAATGCTGTTCTTTCACATGTAACCGTGATGGAATGTCCTGCATATCATAAATTATTGACAATTAGCGATGTTGCTGTCATTCCTTGTCCTGATTTGAATCAAAAGATTGCGATGATAAAATATGTTTCCAATACAGCCAGGGCTTTGGGTGTGGAAACTCCCCGAATTGCTTTGATTGCTCCCACAGAACAGGTGCTTCCTAAGGTACAATCGACAGTGGATGCTGCTATTCTGTCAAAAATGGGAGAACGGGGACAGATTCCGGGAGTTATCCTGGACGGACCTATGGCTTTGGATGTTGCTGTTGACAAAGAAGCTGCGGAAATTAAGAAAATACGTTCAGAGGTGGCCGGGAATGCTGATTGCCTGATTTTCCCGAATCTGGAATCCGGAAATGTATTTTATAAAACCAATACTAAATTAGGTAGTTCTAAGCAGGGGGCTGTCTTAATGGGAGCTAAGGTTCCAAGTGTTTTATCTTCGCGGGGAGACAGTGTTGAAACAAAACTGAATTCAATCGCTTTGGCTGCGTTATTAGCAGGATAAACAATCTGTCCAAAAAGTATTTTGAACAAATACTAATCATTTAAATTCAAAAATACTTTTTGGACAGATTGTTTTAATTCAACTGGCCGTTTTGTGCTTTTTTAATCATATCTGCATTGGCAGTGATGTAAACTTCAACCCGCCGGTTCTGTGCACGTCCGCTGGCAGTACTGTTGTCTGCGACAGGTTGGTCGAAAGCAAGTCCTTCGGTTGTCATGCGGGAACGGCTGATTCCCTGGCTTACCAGATAATTTGCAACGGCATCTGCACGTTCTTTAGAGATACGTTCATTGACAGCTCTGGAGCCTGTATTGTCTGTATGGCCATATATAGTAACGTCTGTATCCGGAGAATTTTTCAGTGAATTGGCAAATTTTATCAAAGCTTCCCGGGAAGCCGGACTCAATTCGCTTTTGTTGGTTGCAAATAATATTCCGTTATCGAAGGTCACTTTGATAGCTTGTAAGTTGTTTGCGTCTTGTACAGTTTCTACTTTAGCTCCTTCGATGGCTTCCAGTTCTTTTTTTTGTTTGTCCATCCGGCGGCCTATCAGTGCTCCCGTGCCCGAGCCGATAGCAGCTCCGACAGCAGCCCCGATGGCAGCTCCTTTGCCTTTACCTGCCAAGGCTCCGATTCCGGCTCCTAAAGCTGCACCGCCACCAGCACCGATAGCGGCTCCTTTTCCTGTGTTACTCATACTGGCACAACCTGTAAAAATGCAACCAGACAGGATGATACTACTTCCGACTAACGAAATGATAAAAAGATCTTTTACTTTCATTTTACTTATAATTTTGAGTTATAAAACATTTTTTCTTTATACGGGCAAAATTAAAAACAATCTTATACTTTTGCATCGTATATATTCTATTTTATATTTTTAATATTTGAATCGGGTATGGCTGTGTATTTTATAAGCGGAATTGATACCGACGCTGGTAAGTCAATAGTAACCGGAGTGATTGCGCGTACACTTTTGAGTCAGGGAGTAAAAGTTATTACCCAAAAATTTATTCAAACAGGTTGTACCGGGATATCTGAGGATATTTTAAAACATCGTGAACTGATGGAGGTAGAGCTTTATGAAGCAGATAAAGACGGGACAACCTGTCCTTATGTAATGACTTATCCGGCTTCTCCTCATCTGGCTGCAGAGATAGATGGTGTACATATTGACGTGAAACGGATACATCAATCTACGGAAAAGCTTGTTTCTCAGTATGATGTCGTATTGCTTGAAGGAGCAGGCGGTTTATATGTTCCTATTACCCGGGGTTATCTGACTATTGATTACATTCAGGAATATAAACATCCTTTGATTCTGGTGAGTTCTTCTAAGCTGGGGAGTATCAATCATACGTTAATGAGTCTGGAATTGTGCCGTTTGAGGGGTATTGATGTACGATATGTTATTTATAATGATTTTCCGAATGATAGTGAAATTATTAAAAATGATTCTGTTATGGTTATACGGCAATATCTGCAAGAGCATTTTCCTGATTGTCAGTTGTTGGAGTTGCCTGTACTGGGAGAGGAGAGCAGAAGGGCTGAACTACACATTCAGTGGTGAATGAGAAGGGAATAAGCATCGGGATGAAAAAGGTTGAGTTGTTATCTCCGGCTAAGAATTTGTCAACGGGTATTACAGCCATTAATAATGGTGCTGATGCCGTGTATATAGGTGCTCCGGCGTTCGGAGCGCGGAAAGGGGCAGCTAATAGCCTGGAAGATATTGCTTGTTTAACAGCTTATGCTCATCGTTTTTATTGCCGGGTATTTGTGACATTCAATACTTTGTTGTATGACAATGAATTGGCGGAGGCGGAAAAGATGATCCGCCAATTGTATGAAATAGGTGTGGATGCTCTGATTATTCAGGATTTAGGTATTTTGCGAATGGACTTGCCGCCCATCTGTTTGCATGCAAGTACGCAGATGCACAATTATGACTTGGAGCGCATTAAGTTTCTGGACCGGATGGGATTTCAACGGATTGTACTGGCCAGGGAATTATCGTTGGAACAGATTCGGAGAATCCGAAAAGAGGTGAAAGCAGAGTTGGAAGTTTTCATTCATGGGGCTTTGTGTGTAAGTTTGAGTGGTCAATGTTATCTTTCCCAATATATGTTTGATCGTTCGGCCAACCGGGGAGAATGTGCACAACCTTGCCGGATGAGATGGTCTGTAAAAGACAGAAATGGTAAAATTATAATTCAGGATAAATATATACTGTCTCTCAAGGATTTAAATCTTTCTGCCTATATCGGAGATTTAATAGAGGCAGGGGTAGATTCTTTTAAAATAGAAGGGCGATTAAAGGATGAGAATTATGTTGCTAATGTGACTCATTACTACTCTTCGCTGATTGGGCGTTATCCGGAAATCGGGCGTGTTGGTTCGGGGAAAGTGATTGTTTCGTTTGAAGGTTCTCCTGAACGAAGTTTTAATCGTGGATATTCCACATATTTTATGGTTAAACGGGAGAAAGGTCTGGTAAATCCGAACACACCGAAGTCGATGGGAAAGCAGATAGGCAAGGTGAGACAAGTGAAAGGAAACCGGATTCAGATGGATACTAAAGACATAATTCATAACGGAGACGGATTATGTTATCTGGAAAACGGTGAATTGAAAGGAATAAGGGTGAACAGTACGGAAGGAACTTGGATTATATGCAATGACATGGTTCATATCAAGCCGGGAACTGAGTTATTTCGGAATTATGATCATCATTTTGTCATGCAGTTGGAGAAAACCAAGTCTATACGAAAGATTCCGGTCTCAATGCAGGTGAAGGTTTGTAATAAACACCT
Organism: uncultured Odoribacter sp.; assembly: GCA_910578105.1. GTDB lineage: Bacteria > Bacteroidota > Bacteroidia > Bacteroidales > Marinifilaceae > Odoribacter. The sequence continues at coordinate 366,007 of CAJTPD010000001.1, forward strand.
TGAAATTTATTGTACCGATGAGGAAGGGAATGTGGGATATATATGTTCGGAAGAAACTTTTGATTTTGCAGATAATCCGAAACAAAAGGAACGGTTGTTACAGCAACTAATGAAATGCGGGGAATCTGATTATGAATGTAAAGATATTGAATATATTGGTGAAGAAATACTTTTTGTTCCGGTGGGCATGGCCAATGCTTTGCGACGGAAAGTACTGGAACAATTAAGCTATTGCCGGGAAAAAAACAGAGAACGTTTATTACCCGGAGTGGAGGACAAACAGTTGCATTATAACGGGAATACGGACTGGCATTTGAATGTCGTTAACCGGAATGCAGCTTTATTTTATGCGGAACATGGAGTAAAGCAGATAGAGACGGGGTTTGAGAAAAAAGGTATTTCCGGTAAATGTGATTTGATGCATGCCCGTTATTGCATTCTTCATGAGTTGGGGCGTTGCCGGAAAATTCATCCGAATTCCGATTTACAATTTCCTTTATATCTTTATAATGATAAGCGTAAGTTTGAGTTGGAATTTGATTGCAATAAGTGTGAAATGAAGATTTGGTGTATAGATTGAAAATACTTTTCCGTGATAAATTCAAAGGGAGAAATGCACCGTTTATTTTTATTTAATCCGGATTGTGAGATGGCGATTGCAGATGGCGGAGTATTCTATACTCCGCCCGCGAATGTTGTAAAAATGGCTGGGGATTTGGCTTTTTTACCAGCCTGGCTGGGGGATGAAGGAGACAGGGTGTTGGTGAATTCATTGCCCGACGAATGTTTTATGCAGACTGTATGTAATCCTCTTCAGTTAAAATGTTTGCCTCTGTGTATAAGTGAATTGAAGGATTATCCGGATTTGAAAGGAGAACCATGGGGACTGAGTCCGAAAATGGGACATTGGCTTGTAGAACACAGGTTAGGCGAGGGATGGAAAATAGACCGGAAGGAATGGTATAGCCGGAAAATGGCGATGGCGGGGTTAAGCAGATTGACAAAAGTTATTCCGGAAATTGAGCCTGATTTATTGCCTCAGATTTGTTTTTCTCTGGAGGAGATAGAACAACACATAAAAGGAGGATATTATTTGGTGAAAACTCCCTGGTCTTCGTCCGGAAAAGGTTTGCTTGCTTTATTTAACGGAATTGGCAAAAAAGAAAGAGAATGGCTGACGGGAATGCTGCGGCGGCAAGGATATCTGATGCTGGAAAAGTGGCTTGACAAAGAAAAAGATTTTGCAGCGGAATTTTATATGGGAGAAAACGGAGCGGAGTTTATCGGTTGGTCTTCATTTATTACCGGAAAACATGGTGAATATCAAGGAAACTATATCGGGGCGTCGGAAAATATAGAAAAGGAATTGAACAGATCTGTTTCTTCCCGGCATTTGGCTTTACTTATGCGGGAGCTTCCGGTAATGCTGAATGGTTTGTTTCCCTTTTACCGGGGATATCTGGGAGTAGATATGATGATATACAGAAATCCTTCAGGACAGTATTGCATACAGCCATGTGTAGAGATTAATTTGCGTTATAATATGGGAATTGTGGCTTTGTATTTGTCTCGTCGTTATATTGAAAGCACAAGCAGAGGGGTATTTGAAATCCGTTATTTTTCAAAAGCAGGACAAGCATTGAAAGAACATTTCCGTTTGCAAAGGGAACAACCTGTCAGTTACAAAAATAACCGGATCAGGTCCGGTTATTTAAATTTGACGCCAGTAAATGAAGCCACACATTTTGTCGCTTCTGTCCGCTGCTATTGAATTTTGGTATCTTTGAGAATTACATCGTGTGCACCACCTTCGACGATTGAGGTTGAAGAAACCAAAGTAATTTTGGCTCTTTCCTGCAATTCCGGAATAGTAATGGAACCACAGCTGCACATGGTAGATTTGATTTTTCCCAGAGTGATTTCAAGGTTGTCTTTCATTTTACCGGCATAGGGTACATAGCTGTCAACTCCTTCTTCAAATTTCATATTTTTTCCTTTTCCGCCCATGTCGTAACGTTGCCAGTTTTGTGCCCGGTTTGAACCTTCTCCCCAATATTCTTTTACATAACTGTTGCCGATAGACAATTTTTTGCCCGGACTTTCATCAAAACGGGCGAAATAACGTCCCATCATTAAGAAATCGGCACCCATAGCCAGAGCCAAAGTCATATGATAGTCATGGACCAGACCGCCGTCCGAACAGATAGGAACATAGATGCCGGTCTGTTCAAAATATTCCTGACGTGCCTCACATACTTCAATGAGGGCAGTTGCCTGTCCGCGTCCGATGCCTTTTTGTTCCCGGGTGATACAGATAGAACCGCCGCCAATACCAACTTTAACAAAGTCTGCGCCTGCTTTTACCAGATAAAGAAAACCTTCCTTATCAACCACATTCCCTCCGCCTACTTTAACTTCATCATTGTAAGTTTCTTTAATCCAACGGATGGTTTCATATTGCCATTCTGAAAAACCGTCGGAAGAGTCTACTACCAGAACATCCACACCGGCTTCTACTAATGCAGGTACACGTTCTTTATAATCTCGGCTGTTTATTCCGGCACCTACCATTAATTTTTTGTGGCTGTCCAATAATTCATAGGGGTTTTCCATATGATTATCGTAGTCTTTGCGAAAGACGAAATATTGTAATTTTTGATGTTCATCAATGACAGGAAGACAGTTCAGTTTATGTTCCCAGATAATCGTGTTGGCCTCACTCAGGGTAAGCCCTAATTTTCCGACAATCAGATTGTCAAATGGTGTCATAAATTCTGATACCGGCTTATCCAGAGAGTCTGTTTTTAAGCGGTAATCCCGGCTGGTAACCATGCCCAACAGTTTGCCGTTCGGTGTTCCGTCGTCGGTAATGGCTATGCTGGAGTGACCAGTTTGTTTTTTCAGATAAATTACATCCTGTAAAGTTGAATCCGGCCGTAAATTTGAATCGCTCACTACAAATCCGGCTTTGAATTTTTTTACGCGACGTACCATTTCAGCCTGGTCTTCAATGGGCTGAGAACCAAAGATAAATGATAATCCTCCGTTACGTGCGAGTGCAATAGCCAGTCCATCGTCTGAAACAGCTTGCATAACAGCCGACACAAACGGAATATTTAACTGAATTTTGGAGGTTTCGCCCCGACGGAATTTTACAACCGGGGTTTTCAGGGAAACATTGTCAGGAGTACACTCTTTGGTGGTGAGGGAGGGGATTAACAGATATTCTCCAAATGTACGTGATACCTCTTTGATGTAATGAGCCATATTTTGTGGATTTTTAAAAATTAGGCGAAATTACATAATTCTGCTCATATAGCCAAAAGTGTAGTTGTTATTTTTTCTAAAAATACAGGGAAAATAAAGAAGGAATATAGTTCTGGTTACGGATTTTCTAATATCCGGTTAATGGCAGGTGTGATGTCTTGATTTTTTTGAATCTGAATGGAGCGAATACCTGCAGCTTTGGCACATTCCGTATCCCGTATACTGTCGCCAATGAACCAAGAGTGTTGTTTGTCAATATGAAATTCCTCGATTGCGCGGTTTACCAAATAGGGGGAAGGTTTCCGGCATATACAGTTTGTTATATTTTCATGGTGAGGACAGTAGTATATCCGGGTGATAAAAATGTCTTCTTTTTCCAGTTCTGTACACATTTTCTGGTGTACAGCTTCTACGTCGTCGGGTGTATAAATACCTTTTGCTATTCCCCCCTGATTGGTGATGACAAAAAGCAGATATCCGGCTTCCTGAAGTCGTTTCATGCCTTTGATAACTCCCGGATTGAATATGAAATCTTCTGGTTTATATATATAATAATGTCCTTCGTCCGAATTGATGGTTCCGTCACGGTCAAAAAAAACGGCTTTTGTGAGTGATGTGTATGATAAGTGGCTCATTTATTTGTGCATAATTTTAAAAATCAGTTCTTTAAGAAGTTCACCGTCGGAAATATTGGTATTTCCCACCCCTTTGGATTTCATATCGTATTCCCGGAGTAGAGAAATGATGTTAGCGCATTTCATAGCATTGTATATCCGTCCGCCATCCGTGTAATCTTTCATGAAAAATGGGTGTACACCTAATAATTTAGCCATTTCCTGAGTATTAGGAGTTGTTTTTTTCTGGTAATGATAAGTCAGCAGATTTAAAAAATACCGGAATAAGGCTGTGATTGTCAATACCAAAGGATTATTTTTTGGATTAGCTTCAAAATAATTAACTATCCGGTTGGCTTTCAGATGGTCTTGCTGAATAATAGCACTTAACAGTTCAAAACTATTGAAATCTTTACTGATGCCAGTATGTTCTTCAACCAGTGTTTCTTCTATTTCTCCTCCTTGTGGTAGCAGCAGAACGAGTTTATCAATTTCGTTGGTTACACGGCTCAGGTCTGTTCCCAAGCTTTCAGCCAGGATGCCTGCGGCTTTGGTGGTGATATTGTAAGATTTTTCTTTGCAATAGTTGATGATCCATTCCGGAACTTTGTTGTCGTACAATTTGGTCGATTCAAAATAAATACAATTGGGCGAACTGCTTAACTTTTTAAATACTCCTTTTCGTTTGTCCGGCTTTTTGTTTTTATACGCCAATACTAAAATGGTGGAGGGTTGAAAATGCTCTGTATAAGGGAGTAGATTTTCAAAGTCACGAATATTCTGGGCTTCCCGGACAATGACCACCTGGTGTTCGGACATTACGGGAAAACGGCGGGAAGTGTCGGTCACTGTGCTCATGCTGACATCATTACCGTAAATAATGGTTTGGTTGAAAGCTTTTTCTTCTTCAGATAATACTGTTTCCTCAAGCAAGGTGATTAGTTGGTCGATAAAGTATGGTTCTTCGCCGCATAAAAAGTAAATTGGTTTATATTTGTGGGCTTTGATTTCTTTTCTGATTTCGTCAAATGTCATCATTTTTTTTATTTGTACTGTATGGAGCCTATGAGGCAAAGTTAGAAAAACTTTTGTCTATATTCCTTTTTTATTGTTTTCCTGTAATATTTTTTGAATGATTTCTTCAATTTCAGCATCTTCGCCATGAGGTTCATAACCGGCTTTCAGGTTGTTACCGAATAAGAGGGCAAGGGATTGCCAAAAATATGCATTTACAGTTCCGCGGTATTCCCGGATATGGGCAAAAGAAGTATGATTAGTTTCCCGATAGATTAACCGGATTAATATCCGTCCTTGGGTTATGCTTAATTTCGTCAGTGGAGTTTTGAAAGTTTTCATTAGCAGCGCGTACTCCTCTTTGATGATTTTTTTGCGTTCTGATTCTTTTTTTGTTTGGGCCAGTTTTTGTTCTATTTCATTGATTTTGGCAGCAGCAATACGGGCGTAAGGATATACTTTCCGGACATTGTATTCTAAGCGTACCCGGCGTTGGTGTTGGCGTTGATACCAATTAGCATTCCGTTTTTTCCCTTTTACAATTATTTCATTCAGCCAGATGTGGGCAATGGTATCATTTCCTGCAATTATAGTACGTGTTACTTCTTTTTTTTGGGCAAATATGTAGTTTGTACAAAAAAACAAAAGTATGCCTATAATTATTCTCTGCATTCCCGAAATATTTTGTTATTTTTGGGGCGTAAAAATACGAATAATTGTGGACGAACAGTTTCAGGACTTATTTAAAATAAGAAGGAACCGTAAAAAAGTGGAAATTGGCAATATTTTAATTGCTGAACCTTTTCTGGAGGGGAAATATTTCTCCCGTTCCGTTATTTTTATGGTAGAACATGACCGGAAAGGAAGCATAGGGTTTGTGTTGAATAAACCTATGGTTTTCAATACTTCAGAACTTGTGACGGAGTTAACCGGCATCCATTTTCCGGTATATGTAGGCGGACCGGTGGAAACCAACCAGTTGTATTACCTTCACAAGCATCCCGAAATAGAGGATGCTTTGCACGTTGCAAACGGGATTTATTGGGGAGGTGATTTTGCCATGCTGACCAGGATGTTGAGAGCGGGAAAAGTTCAACCGGGGGAGATTCGTTTTTTTGCAGGGTATAGTGGCTGGGAAAAAGGACAATTAGAGCGTGAATTGGAAGAAAATTCATGGATGGTGGGGGATATTACCCAAGAGAAATTTTTTGAGTTACCGAATGAAGATATTTGGGAGAATTCGATGAGTGAATTGGGAGGACGTTATCGTATCTGGGCCAATTTTCCGAAAGACCCCATAATGAATTAAAACAACAATAGCAGGCCGTTCTATCGCTGTTCCCTTGCGGAAGAGAGGAAAGTCCGGGCAACACAGGACATCGTGCTTCTTAACGGGAAGATGTTTGTGAGGGCATAGTAGCGTAACAGAAAATAACCGTTCCGGCAGAAGTATATCTGATGGAATAAGGGTGAAAAGGTGGGGTAAGAGCCCACCGGTGTTGCGGGTAACCGCAACAGCCGTACGTCTCACGAGTTGCAAGGCCATGTATACCGGCGGATATGGTTGGTCCGGCCATTGCCGGGGGGTAGGCTGCTAGAGCTGCAGAGTGATTTGCAGAGTAGATAAATGATAGAAACCGAAAGGTACAGAACCCGGCTTACAGGCCTGCTATTTTTTATTTTAACGTGAAATACCAGAAAGGAATTTTTTATGAAATCGATACGTGAAATATATAACATTGGGTATGGTCCGTCGTCCAGCCACACGATGGGACCCAGTCGTGCTGCCGGATTTTTTTCAAAGAAACACCCGGGAATAGAAAAAATCAGGGTGACTTTATACGGAAGTCTGGCATTGACCGGTAAAGGACATGGTACGGATACAGCCATACTGAAAGTGGTGGAGCATCCTGAAAATACTGAGATTGTCTGGCGTCCCGATGTCAGTTTGTCAAGGCACCCCAATGGCATGGTGTTTGAAGCCTTGGAACAGGATCGGATAGTAGATAGTTGGACGGTATACAGTGTAGGAGGGGGAGCCTTGTGGGATGAGAACGGAACTTTTGACGGTGGGGATTTGTATCCTAAAACTTCTATGGCGGAAGTGATGAAATGGTGTTTGGATGAAGGTTGTACATTGGTAGATTATGTGGAAAAATATGAAGGGAAAGAGATTTTTGATTATTTAGGGGAAGTTTGGCAACAAATGCAGGAAACGGTTGAGACCGGTCTGGTGACGGAAGGGGTATTGCCCGGTGCCTTGAAATTATCACGTAAAGCCAGTTCCTATAATATAAAGGCAATGCAATCTGTCGGTTCCTCCCGTCCGATGGGTATGCTTTTTGCTGCGGCGTTAGCTGTTTCGGAAGAGAATGCGGGAGGAGGAAAAGTGGTGACTGCCCCTACCTGTGGTGCCTCGGGAGTAGTACCTGCTGTTATGTATTTTATGAAGCACGACCAAAAGATGCCGGATTACCGGATTATCCGGGGATTGGCGACTGCCGGGTTAATTGGTAATATCGTAAAAAGCAACGGTTCAATATCCGGAGCTGAGGTAGGATGTCAGGGGGAATTGGGTACTGCTTGCGCAATGGCTGCCGGTGCTGCTGCACAGATTTGGGGAGGGACACCACGGCAGATAGAGTATGCGGCTGAGATGGGATTTGAACATAATTTGGGATTGACGTGTGACCCGGTTTTGGGATATGTACAGATTCCCTGCATTGAACGGAATGCTTTTGTAGCTCAAAAAGCTCAAGAAGCTGCTCTTTATGCATTGTTTTCTGATGGTCGTCATATGGTATCGTTTGATGATGTGGTAAAGACGATGATGGAGACTGGCCGGGATATGCAAGCAAAATACCGGGAAACCAGTTTGGGTGGATTAGCAACGGTGTGTGTAAAAAAACTGGGGGCTGTATCCAGGAAAAATGAGGATTGAAAATGCAACCAAAACAGTTGACTGACGTTAATCCTGTACATTTGAGGCTTACGGTAGAGTAAGCTAATTTGAACATAAATAAAGATCAGGATGGATAGGGTAAAGCTAAAAGTTTTAGGACTGTCGTACAGTATGTCACAGACAGGCGCATATGCTCTCATATTGTCGGATGAGCCGGATTTGCACCGAATCCCTATTGTTATTGGAATGCCTGAGGCTCAATCCATTGCAATACAACTTGAAAAAATTCAGACACAACGGCCTTTGAGTCATGATTTGATGAAGGCTTTGGCTGATGCTATGAATGTGGTATTGAAAGAAGTATTTATTTACCGTTTGGACGCAGGTATTTTTTATTCTGAATTGTTTTTTGAGAGTGGAAAGAGTATGATTAAATTGGATTCAAGGACTTCTGATGCGATAGCATTGGCGTTGCGATATGATTGTCCGATTTATACTACTCCTGAGATTATAGCTAAAGCAGGTATTGTTGTCGGACACGAAGAGGGGCATGTTAATGAACCGACGGTGGTACATATGTCGGAACGCGATGAAAATGATATGTCGGGTTATTCAGAACAGGAGCTTACGCGGATGTTGCGTGAAGCTGTGGAGATGGAAGAATATGAAAAAGCATCGAAACTCCGGGATGCCATCAGAAAAAAAAGTCAGCAATAAAACTTTCTAATACGATAAAGTTATGAACAATATTCAATTTGATTCCAGTAAAATCAGTAAGTTTGTAAGTAAGGAGGAGATAGATGCTTTGTATCCGGAGGCTTTGGAGGGATTGAAACGTTTAAAAGACGGAACGAGTAAGGGGAATGATTTTCTGGGGTGGCTGAATTTACCGGCAGACATCACTCCGGAACTTTTGGCTGATATAGAAAAAACGGCAGCCGATTTACGTTCGCGTACCCGGGTTGTTGTGGTTATTGGTATCGGAGGTTCTTATTTGGGAGCCAGGGCTGTGATTGAAGCACTTTCAGATAGTTTTCATAATTACGGTCAGGCAGATATGAAAATTATTTTTGCCGGACATAATATCGGAGAGGATTATTACCATGAATTGCTGAATTATTTGGAAGATAAGGAGTTCGGGATTTGTGTGATTTCGAAATCAGGAACAACCACGGAACCGGCTATTGCATTTCGTTTACTGAAAGAATTGTTGGAAAAAAAGGCAGGCCGTGAGGAAGCAGGCAAGAGAATTGTAGCTATTACCGATGCCAATAAGGGGGCATTGCGGATTTTAGCAACTCAGGAAGGGTATAAGACTTTTGTCATTCCTGATAATGTAGGCGGACGTTTTTCAGTATTGACTCCGGTTGGATTGTTGCCTATTGCTATTGCAGGATTTGATATCCGTGAACTGGTCAAAGGAGCAAGGGAAATGCGGAGGGTTTGCCTTGAAAATGAGGATAATATTGCTGTTAAATATGCGGCAGCCCGTTCTGCTTTATATCGGAAAGGATACGTTGTTGAGTTATTGGCTAATTTTAATCCTAAATTGCATTATATCACGGAATGGTGGAAACAGTTGTACGGAGAGAGTGAAGGCAAAGAACGTAAGGGAATTTTTCCTGCAGGTGCGGATTTTACAACCGATTTGCATTCCATGGGGCAATATATTCAGGAAGGGATGCGCATGTTGATGGAAACGGTAATTTCTGTAGAAAAACCGGATTATAGAGTGGAAATTCCTGCCGATTCTGCCAATCTGGATAAACTGAATTTTCTGGCTGGCAAACGTGTGGATCAGGTAAATAAAATGGCTGAACTGGGGACTCAGATTGCTCATGTGGATGGAGGTGTGCCTAATATGAAAGTTGTTATTCCGGTATTAAATGCTTTGTATATCGGACAACTATTTTATTTTTTTGAGTTGGCTTGTGGTATTTCCGGAAATATATTGGGTGTAAATCCGTTTGATCAACCGGGTGTAGAAGCGTATAAAAATAATATGTTTGCGTTATTGGATAAGCCCGGATATGAGGAAGCTTCTAAGGCTATTAAGGCTAAGATATAATTTTCGGAGGAACAGAATATTTACCGAAACATTTTAACGTACATATGAAGACAATAGCTATTCTGTGCGGGGGAGGACCTGCACCGGGAATAAATACGGTTGTGGCAACTGTCACGAAAGTTTTTTTGAAAGACGGATATCGGGTGTTGGCAGTGCATGAAGGATATAAGGGATTGTTTGCAGAAGAACCGGAAGTGGAGGTATTGACTTATGAAAAGGCTGATGAAATATACAGTCGTGGCGGTTCAGCCATAAAAATGAGTCGTTTTAAACCTAAAGACGAAGATTTTAATACCCGATTGTTTGTGAAAGAAGAAATAGAGCTGTTGGTGACAATCGGGGGAGATGATACTGCCTCTACTGCTAATCGGTTGACAAAATATTTGGAAACCAATCATATAAAAATCCGGAATATCCACGTTCCTAAGACTATTGATAATGATTTGCCTCTACCGGAAGGTATTCCGACTTTCGGTTTCACTTCAGCCAAGGAGATGGGAGTTCGTATCGGAAAAGTGATTAAGGCGGAGGCTGCGACAACTCAGAATTGGTATTTGTTGATGTCAATGGGCCGGGAGGCCGGACATCTGGCTTTTGAGATTGGCAAAGGAATTCATGCTTCTATGATTATTATTCCGGAAATGTTCAGGAAAACTCAGATTACCATTGAGAAGGTGATACGTTTGGTTATTTCTTCTATGGTAAAACGGAGAATTCTGGGACAGAAATCTGGTGTAGTTGTTGTCAGTGAAGGAATTTTTCATTTTTTGAAGAACGAGGATATAGTTTCTTCCGGGATTATTTTTGATTATGATGCTCATGGACATCCGGAATTATCAGAGGTGAGTAAAGCACATGTCATTACCCGTATTTTGAAGAAAAGCCTGAGAGAATTGGGATTGAATATCATTTGTCGGCCTGTAGAAGTTGGATATTCATTGCGTTGTACAGATCCTTCGGCTTTTGACTTGACTTATTGTACAACGTTGGGTATCGGTGTAAAGAAGCTTTATGAAGAAGGACATACGGGTTGTATGGTGGCTGTAAACCTGGAGGAGGAAGTGATTCCTGTGTATCTGAAAGATGTAGAGGATGGGAATGGCAAAATTCGTACCCGCCTGGTAAATGTAGAAAAAGAAGTGGTGCATCAGACGTTATATGAGAATATTTATTATCTGACAGAGGCAGACCGTGAAAAGGCGAAAGAATGGCTGAAACATCCGGAAGAATATGAATACCGGACTATTCTGGAAAATGACTGATATATATTTCTAATGCCCCTCCTTTGCTCTTTTTCAGAAGAGGGTTAATAGACCGGAATTTTATAAATCAATCCTAATGATAATTGTTGAGGATGAGTATTGACAACACCAAAATGCTTGGCTTTTGCAGTGTAATTAATTTCTCGTCCTCTGTACATCAGGAAAAAATGCAAATTTTCTTTCATGGGAAAATATTCGATACCTCCCTGATAACCATAAGAGGTGCGGTATTTTCCTTTTTCGTGTTTTCCGTCTGTTTTTGTCACGGAAGCTGTTTCGTACATTCCTTTGATAAAGAGGTTCAATTTTGGGAAAATCCGGTAATTGGCCCGACTGACTAACGAAAGATAACTGCTGTTCTGTATCCGTTCAGGATTATCCTGATTTTGCAGGAAATCTGATAAAATTCCCAGTTTATCGATATTTTCTAAAGAATACATGAAATCAACATACATATTGAAATTTTTCTGAATCCAGGCTGTGGCCAGCGTTAAAAAATAGACGTGAGTATGTTGTCCTTCATGGAACAGGGAAAAAGAAGAGCGTGTCAAAAGCCGATTCTTGTAAAGATTTCCGTTCCAGTTTAGTGTGTATCCTAAAGGAACTTTGGCAAGTTTGACATTTGCTGGTAAAGTTCCGAACATCTCTTCGGCAGAGCCGGAACGGCTGTCAACTATCTGGAAGCGAATTTCATGAGCGGGTGTGAGCTGCCACATCAGATTGGCTCCTGTCAGAAAACACGTCATATATTCCCCCATATCGGAAAATTCGTATACCTCAGCGGGATTGGCATCGTATTCGAAACCTCCGTAATCGGCATATTGTTTTCCCCAAAAAGTAGATAAATGGGGGGTAAGGAGGAATCCGACGCCCAGGCAGTTGATTGATGAAGGCATATTGTCAGTTTGCCCTGCTTTATCGCTCCGGTTCAAATGTTGATACCATTTGTAATAGATTTTGTCGGTAATGTCACCTTCTACCTGCAAACGGATATAATCCAGGCGAAAAGCAGATTTTGCATCATCTTTATTGATAAATGACGAGTGAAAAGCAATCCGGGTATTTAAATCTACGTTCAGGTAATAACGGCGTATGGAGCTTCCTGTTAATCTTTCTATGACCGGACGGTTGACAGCCAGCGTGTCATTTTTCGGAAAAGAAAGAGCGATTACTGTTAAAGTCCATCCCTGTATAACTAAAAAAAAGAATAAAAAATATAGAATTTTCATGTACTCGGCCTTATTTAATTCAGGCCGTAAAAATAATATAAAACCCGGAGACGTTTATAAAACACAAGGTGAAAAACAGACAGGATGGAAGAATTATAGCTTTCAAAGCTTGGAAAAACCAAAAGAAGGGCATTAACCACTCAATAGTTATTGGAACTTAATGTGTGAATCCTGTTGCCCCTCTTCTGATATTTAAAATGTTAAAACATCGGTAATTGATATACCAGTCCCAATTCTATTCTTTGCGGATTGCTGTTGCCAGCTCCGAATACTTTTGCTTTGTTGGTGTAGTCATAGTTCCGTCCGATATAATTCAGGAAAAAATGCAGATTATCTTTTGTCGGATAGTATTCTATGCCTCCCATATATCCCCAGGAGGTTCGATATTTGCCTTTCTCCAGTTGCTGATTATTTTTTTCAACCTTGGCTGTTTCGTACATACCTTTCATCCAAAGGTTGAAATGACGGCATATCCTGTAATTTAAATGGAGTATCATGGACATATAACGGGTGTCTAATGCCCGGGTATTGTATCCGTCTGTTGCAGTGATTTCGCTGATGATTCCGGTACGGTCCAAGTCCTCGGAAGAATACATAAAGTCAAAAAATCCAAGGAATTCAGACAATTGTACTTCTGTTCCGAGTGCGTAGTAATACCAGTTCTTTTTTTTGGCTTCGTGGAAAACAGACGCTGACCAACGGGTTTTTAATTTATTGTTGAGCAGGTTTCCGTTCCAGTTTAAGGTATATCCGAGTGGGGCTTTGGAACGTTTTACATTTTCCGGAACCTGTCCATAGAAGTCTTTGAAAGAACCGTTTCTGGAGTCGACAATTTGGAAACGAAACTCGTGTTGTCGGGCAAAATAGTAAGAAAAGTCAATACCTGTCAGGAAATTACTCATATATTCTAACATGTCGCAATATTGGTAAACCTCAATGGGATTCAAATCAAATTCAAATCCACCGAAAGCTGTACATTGTTTACCGGCTAAAACGGATAATTTGTCATGGATGTGGAATCCTACTGCTGCATAGTCAATAGAGGCAGGCAGATTGTCCAGAGCCTGAGGGTTATTATTCCGGTTTAACCTTTGACGATAACGGTAATAAATCCGGTCGGTAATGTTTCCTTTCATTTCCAGACGTAGTTGGTCCATCCGGAATGCTATCTGTTCTTCCCGGTTGTCATTGAAAAAAATATTGAAACTTCCCTGCATGTTCAGGTATACGTTGAACCATTCTGTTTTTTTCTCCAATTTGGTAACTTTTTCAAACAGAGTTGTGGTATTGATTGTGGGCTCGGATTGAAAAGTCAGGTGTTGTGCAGATAATAACGGCACTGTTCCGGTTAATAGTATCAGAACGATAACTAATTTTTTCATGGTACAGGTATTCTAATAATTATTGAAATAAGTTTGGATAGTTTTATAGTTTTTGGTTTTGGTGAGTGCCAGCATCAGCAAAATACGGGATTTCTGGGGATTTAATTCTTGCGATGCAATGAATCCGTATTCAGAATCGTCTATTTCGGCTCCGAGTGTGGTCGGACCTGTCGGGACCCTGCTAGAACGGACAATCAGAATTCCCTGGCGGCTGGCATCTGCCAGTTTTCCGAACAGATTTTTATGTATATTTCCATTTCCCACTCCCGCATGTACTATTCCTTCGTATCCTTTGTTTATCAGTGCTTCCAGTGCATCGGATTCAACATTCGAGTAACTGTAAATGATACCTACTTTAGGCAATGTTTCAATGTTTGTTACATCGAAAACAGATTGCATAGTATGTAATTTATCCGTTGTTTGGTTATAATGCACCTTCCCATTGAAAACATAGCCCAATGCTCCTGAATTCGGTGCTTGAAAGGTTTGTACGTCAATTGTATTCATTTTCATAGCTGAGTGGGCTCCCAGAATAAGGCCGTTCATGACAATCAGTACCCCGCGTCCCGTGGATTCTGTTGCACTGGCTGTTACTACTGCATTGTAAAGATTGAGCGGACCATCCGCACTTAAGGAAGTGGAAGCCCGCATGGCTCCAACCAATACTATCGGTTTGTTGCTTTTTACTGTCAGATTCAGAAAGAAAGCCGTTTCTTCCATCGTATCTGTTCCGTGAGTAATTACAACTCCATCTACATCCTGGCGTTTCAGCAAAGTATTCAGGTAATGGGCTAGTTTCAGCCATACTTCGTCGGACATATCCTGTGAACCGATTCTTACAATCTGTTCTCCGGTTATATTGGCAATTTCGTTCAGCTCCGGAACTGCTGCGATTAATTCGCTGATTGCAACTTGTCCGGGGGTATAAGCTGTCCCTGTGGTGCTTGTTCCTGCACCAGCAATGGTACCTCCGGTTGCCAGAATATGAATGTTAGGACGTTTTTGTGCATAGCTAGCAGACAGTGCTATAAGTGAAACCAGAGTAAATAAGAAAAATAATCTGAGCGTTTTCATGTTGATGAATTTTTATGTCGGTTAAAATAAAAATTGTATGAGAAGGATACCTGTCACCACCGAAGTTATTGTCGCAATTAGTCCGGGCATCATAAAAGAGTGATTCAGTACGTATTTTCCGATGCGGGTGGTTCCTGTCCGGTCAAAATTGATTGCTGCAACCACAGTGGGATAGTTGGGAATAAAAAAATAACCGTTTACGGCCGGAAACATGGCAATCAGCAAATAGGGAGATATTCCCAAAGCTATGCCTAAAGGCATAAACGCCCGGACAGTGGCAGCCTGGCTATATAACAGGATGGACATGATAAATAAAGCGATTCCGAATAACCAAGGCATTTGTGTTACAATTTCTTCAATTGAACTTTTTAATTGTATCATGTTTCCTTGCAGAAAAGTGTCGCCCATCCAGGCAATACCAAAAATGGCAACAACAGCTTGCATGCCAGCAGAAAATACGCTTCCCTGCACGGCTTTGATACCGTTTGCTTTGGTGAAAAGCAGAATTAGGGCTGCTGCTGAAAGCATCAGGATTTCGATAATGGCAGCCATATCGACAGATACAATTTTTCCATCAATAAGATGGGAAGGACGAAGATTATCAAATGAACCGAAAATTACTATAAAGACAGTAGCTGCTATAAAAATCAGGACAGAAGTCAAAGCCTGGCGTTTGTTAGCAATATTTTTTAGTTCGTAGTGGGTGTTATCAATGAGGCCTTCCCGAAAACGTTTTTGGTATTCCGGGTCCTCTTCCAGTTCTTTACCAACTTTTAGAGAATAAAGAGCTCCCAGAAATACTCCGAATAAAGTAGCCGGAATGGTAATCATCAGGATGTTTAATAGTGAAATGTTAAATCCGGTCAGTAAGCCCAAAAGAGCCACAGTTGCAGCAGAAATAGGGCTGGCTGTGATTGCTTGCTGCGAAGCGATGACTGCAATTCCAAGAGGACGTTCCGGTCTTATTTTGGTTTCCCGGGCAACCTCGGCAATAACGGGTAAAACGGAATAAGCCACATGTCCGGTGCCGGCAATAAAAGAAAAAAAATAGGTCACTAACGGACTGAGGAATGTAATTTGGGCCGGTCGTTTACGTAACAGCCGTTCCGCAGCATGGACCATCAAATCAAGACCTCCGGCCGCTTGCATACAGGCAGCGGCCGTAATCACTGCAACTATCATTAGCATGACATCGATGGGAGGGGTTGTGGGTTGTAAACCAAATACGAAAGTCAGTATACCTAATCCGATACCTCCCATAACTCCTAAACCGATTCCTCCAAGACGTGCACCGACAATGATTGCAGTTAAAACGAAAGCAAATTGTAATAGCATAGTGGTAAATTTATTACGGTCATAACCAAATAAATTTTACCTAAAATCCCAAAAAATGTTTCATTTTCATTGGTATATATCTGATTTTGTTGGAGTATTCAGAAAAAATGCAGATATTCGTTGTAATTTTGAAAGTATTATATAATAAAAAGAAACAAATGAAGTATGAAAACATCAGTTAATTTGAAATTTTTGGCCGTTATTGTATTGTTGTTGGCAGGAATGAGTTCTTGTTTGAAAAAGGATGATTCTTTGAGTATATATGTACAATATCCGTATATTTTACAAAATAGTAACGGAACCTTTAGTCCTCAGATTCGTTTGTTGGGAAATGATTTGCAATCGGCTTCAATCAATGTGGCTGGCCGGAATTTTACATTTAAACATATCAACGGGGTGGTCTGGGAATTGACGGATAGCTATTATGCACCACTGGGAGAGTTGGATAGTATTCCTGCCGGATACTATGCTTTAACGGCTACGGCACTTAACGGAAAAACTGCTAGTGTGACAGTCGGTTTGTCAGAAGCTAAAAAGAAAATAGGAGATGTTAAGCTGGCAAAATTAGAATATGCGGCAGACGAGAAAGTTATTCATGTGGAATTGACGGATTCTGTACAAAACGCCAATGCTTATTATCTGATGATTAAATTGCCTTCGGGTTCTGCAACAACCAATACATTTGCAATGTGGACTCCTTATTCCAGTTTATCTCTAACCGGAGATAGAAAATTGTCTGCTTCTGTACCTGTACCTGACCTTGAAAACGGGAAATATCGGTTTGCAGTAGGAGCAGGGTATGGCTCAGTTTGCAGAATCAGTGAGCAAGATATTATAATAGGAGAAGGAACAAGTACATCGGAATAAAAATAAAGAGGCTGTTCTACAAGTTAAAATATTTTTTGTATCGGGATGAGTAAAAAAATACCTCTGTTCAAGATTCTTTCTGGACAGAGGTATTTTAATATCTATTTTATGACAACCGGACGGTATCCATAGCGATAACTAATTCTTCGTCTGTGGTAATTGCCATTACTTTAGTACGGGAATCCGGTGTACTAAGCATGGCATCTGTACTCCGGGTACGGCTGTTTATTTCTTTGTCTAATTTTATGCCCAGATATTCCATATCTGTACATACAGCCTGACGAACAGGTTGGTCGTTTTCACCAATACCACCGGTGAAAATAACTAAGTCAACACCATTCAGGACTGCTGTGTAGGCTCCGATATATTTTTTCACATTGTGTGCAAATACTTCCAATGCCAATTTGGCTCTTTCATTTCCGGCCTCAGATGCTGTAGTTAATTCACGGAAGTCTGAAGAAACTCCGGAAATGCCTTGTACTCCGGATTTTTTATTGACTAAGGCATTGGTCTGGTCTATGTCCAACCCTTCTTTTTGTGCAATATAAAGTAAAGCCCCCAGATCCAAATCGCCGGCACGTGTTCCCATCACTAATCCTGCTACCGGAGTAAAACCCATTGAAGTATCTACTGATTTACCTTTGTCAATAGCAGTAATCGAGGCACCATTTCCCAGGTGGCAGGTAATAATCTTTTTTTCATTAATGTTCCATCCCAGTAATTTACAGGCCTTTTCGGCTACAAATTTATGAGAGGTACCGTGAAAACCGTATCTCCGGATACCATATTTTTCATAGTATTCATAAGGAATACCATAAATGTAGGCTTTTTTAGGTAAAGTTTGGTGGAAAGAGGTATCAAACACTGCAACCTGAGGGACGGAAGGAAGGAGTCGCTCCATTGTTTCAATTCCTTTCAGGTTTGCCGGATTGTGCAAAGGAGCAATTTCTTCCAGAGTTCTGATTTTTGCCTTGACTTCTTCATTCACTTTTACACTTTCTGAAAAATATTCTCCGCCATGAGCTACCCGGTGTCCCACTGCGTTGATTTCGTTCAGGGATTTCAGAACGCCCTGTTTGGAATCAACTAATGCTTTAAGAATCAAGTCCATACCCACAGTGTGATCAGCAATGGGTTGTTCAATAACCACTTTGTCTTTTCCTTCCGGTTTATAAGTAAAACTGCCAGAAGCCAATCCGATTTTTTCAACGATACCTTTAGCCAATAAGACTGGTTGG
Organism: uncultured Odoribacter sp.; assembly: GCA_910578105.1. Classification (GTDB taxonomy): domain Bacteria; phylum Bacteroidota; class Bacteroidia; order Bacteroidales; family Marinifilaceae; genus Odoribacter. The sequence goes on from CAJTPD010000001.1 coordinate 384,259, forward strand.
GCATCCATGTTTAACAATTGATATTTGATAGAAGAACTTCCACAGTTCAATACTAAAACATTCATTTTTTGGATAATTAAAAATCTTTATGTTGCTGGATAAAGATCTGGTTAGTATGTATAGATTAATTTAAACCTGCAGCCTGATTTACCGTGATGGCGACCAAATTGACAATGTCACTTACCGAACAGCCTCTGGACAGGTCATTGATAGGAGCAGCCATTCCCTGTAATACAGGTCCCACAGCTTCAATTCCGGCAATACGTTGCACCAATTTGTAGCTGATATTGCCAACTTCCAGACTTGGGAATATCAATACGTTGGCTTTTCCGGCAACCGGACTTCCCGGAGCCTTACTTACTCCTACGGAGGGAACTAAAGCAGCATCGGCCTGCATTTCTCCGTCAATCATCACGTCGGGAGCCATTTGTTTTGCCAATTCAGTGGCTTTAACTACTTTATCTACCAGTTCATTTTTAGCAGACCCTTTTGTAGAGAAACTCAGCATAGCCACACGGGGTTCTATCTTGGCAATGGCACGGGCCGTTGCTGCAGTTGAAACGGCAATCTGTGCCAATTCTTCTGCTGTAGGATTGGGAAGCACTGCACAGTCGGCACATACAATCAGACCATTTTCTCCATATTCGGGTTTATTGGTTAATAAGAGGAATGCACCAGATACAACGGAAATTCCCGGTAAGGTTTTTACAATCTGTAAAGCCGGACGCAACACGTCTCCTGTAGCATTTTTAGCTCCGGCAACTTCTCCGTCAGCATCTCCGCTTTTTATCATCAGCGTGGCCAGATAAAGAGGGTCTGTGACTAATTTTAATGCCTGTTCTTTAGTCATGCCTTTGCTTTTACGCAATTCTACCAATAAATCAGCGTACTGTTCTTTTTTAGCATGGTCCTGAGGATTTACAATTGTGGCTTTTCCAATATTTTTTAACTGATATTTTTCAGCCAGTGTTTTAATTTCATCGGGAGACCCGAGCAGGATGATATTGGCAATTCCTTCTCCGATAATCTGGTCGGCAGCCTGAATAGTACGTTCCTCAGTTCCTTCAGGAAGTACAATTGTTTTACTTTGTTTTTTTGCGTTTTCTTTGATTTGCTCTAAGAGTTCCATTGTATTTTTATTTTTTAAATCAGTATTTTCTTAATATTTTACAAAAGTAGAAATAAAATAGGGAAAAAGAAAAAGAGTTGACCCGAAAAGGCCAACTCTTTTACATTTTGTATTTGAAGTTCTTGGTTTATTCACCATCTTTATAAATGGTAACGCAAGTATTTGCATTTCCTATGTCAATACCAACGGCTAACTGAGGATTTCTAAAGATTTTGATTTCTTCTGTATTCACGTTGTTGGGAATATTGCTTTTTGTTGCGTTTGCTTTAATTTTTGAATTGAGACAATATCCCTGAGATGCACATTTTTCCGGTTCCGGATAAACCACAACATCAACAATATCTCCATATTCTTCTTTAAAGCAGTTTACTAATTCGGGATAGAGGGCACCACCTCCGACCAAGTACATTTTAGTACATTTATTAAAATCATCATCAGAAAAAGCTCTTCTTAAATTAGGAGCAATGATTTCCTGATAATACATTTTCAGTACTTTTTCACGGATGTCCAGAATGTTTTGTTTTACTCTGTTTACTGTAATACTTCCTTTTTGGAAAGCGACGTCAATTTGATGTTCTGTTTTCAGATTCAGGTAAAAGTTCTTTGCCAATTCGTTGGCCAGCAAGTTAACTGCGTGCCGGATACCGTGAGTACTGACTGCTGAACGGTTGATTAGACCTGCACGGGTAGATACAACCGCTTCACAGGTTCCATAACCGAGACTGACTATAAAGAAATTTTCTTTTTCCTGCAGGTGGCCTTCACGAATTGCTACAGTACATCCCATGATTTCAGGTATGATTTCTACTTTTCCGACATTTACTTCGCGTTTAGTTATAGCAGGTCCCCCGAAAGTAGAGGCATCATAATTAATAATATGACGTCCCTGAAGTGCTTCAGTTGCTCTGTCCCGGTATAACATATAAGTTGCAAACGGAAATCCGGTTGTCAGATAGATTTCCTCCTCTCCTTTAGGTTGGGTTAATAATAAACCGGCTTTGCTCAACAGTTTATATTCTTCATCTGTTGGGGCTGCATTAATGCTTTTATGAGGAGAATAGCCTTCCACTAAAGCCAGATTACCTACAATGTAATCGGTATCATCGATACAAATTTTGATACCATCTAAAATATTTTCAGCGACATTTGCAAGCTCTTGATTTGTAGCTTCATACACGCTGGGAAAATTATAAGATTTCAGCATTTTATAGCATGTTAAAATTTACACACAGATAACTCATTAAATCACGTACAAATCTAAATAAAATATTTTAAATTGCAGTTTTTTATCTGTAAAATTCGTGAAAAAATCGTTTACAGCGTTTGAAAATGGATTTTTTTTCTCTCTTCTGGGTAAAAAATGCTTATTTTTAAATTTCAAGTTTAAACCTGATTCGTAAATTATTATTCTGATAATCAGTACTAATTATTTTAAAATGACCAATTTCGGATGTGTTGCCGACATGTTGTCCGATGCATGCACAGGTATCGTAATCTCCGATCCGTATGATACGTAGTGTTTCGCTGGCATTCGAAGGAAGCTTGCTCAAATCTACATCATTCGGTACATTATTCCGGGAAACAAATTCGGCAGTAACCGGAAGATTACCTGAAATCACTTTATTGACCTGATTTTCGATTTTCTGAATTTGTTCCGGAGTCGGAGCTGTGTGTAAAGTATAATCACATTTGCTTTTTTTTCTTTCTATATGAGTATTCTTGGAACGTTCACAGCCAAATAACCGGATCATTGTCTGGTTTAATATGTGTTCCGCCGTATGCATCGGAGGGTATTCCTGCTTATTGTGAGCATTGAGTTGAGGTTGTTGATCCATTTATAAAAGTTTTGTTTCGCCAAAGTTATTACAATTATTGTGATTTTATAATATATATATACATTATTTGCATTTAACTGCTATTATTCTTTTATCATTTTGATTGTTCTATGCATTTTGCAGCCAGAAGTGAGACCCGGAAAAAGAATGAATAATCGTTGGTTTAGTGTAAAAATGTATATAAATACTATTTTTAGTTTTTTATCAGAGAAGAAAATGGCAAGGTTGCAGAATAATAAAAAAACAGTTATATTTATAACCGAAAATGAAATGCTTGGTGTAATAAAAAGGTTATATTATGAATATTACGGGGAAAAATGGTCCTGTTTTACCTGAAAGTTACGGAAAACTGGAAAATATTATTCAGCGTTTATTGATTGCGAAAGTGGCGGAAGAACGGTTTGAACATTGGGGATACCTATCTTTTTCAGAGGCAATTTCTCAAATCATAAGTTTATCATTAATCAGTAAAGTGGGGGAAAATTAAATTTCTATCGGGAAAGAAAAGTGGCAGATTGAATTTGTTTAACTATCTTTGCCCTTTGATTAATAAAAAACCGTTAATATGGTTTAAAGTCTAATAAATTTAGTTGAAGTAAAACTGTTATTATGAAGTTGTTAGAAGGAAAAACAGCACTGATTACCGGTGCTTCACGTGGTATTGGAAAAGCTGTTGCTTTGGCCTTTGCTAAAGAAGGGGCAAATATTGCTTTTACAGATTTGAGATATGATGAAATAGCTCAGGCCACTGAAAAAGAAATTGCAGAATGTGGAGTGAAAGCTAAGATGTATGCTTCCAATGCGGCTGACTTTGCTCAGACTGTTGCAACTGTGGATGAAATTGTGAAAGAGTTCGGAAGAATAGATGTGTTGGTAAATAATGCAGGAATTACCAAAGATACATTATTGATGAGAATGACGGAAGAGCAATGGGATGCTGTAATTAATGTAAATCTGAAGTCTGTATTTAATTATACCAAATCTGTTTCTGCGGTTATGTTGAAACAAAAGAGTGGTTCCATTATTAGCATGAGTTCTGTAGTTGGTGTGAGCGGAAATGCCGGTCAGGCTAATTATTCAGCTTCTAAGGCGGGCATTATCGGATTTACAAAAAGTGTTGCCAAAGAATTAGGGTCCAGAAATATTCGCGCCAATGCTGTTGCTCCTGGTTTTATTATTACGGATATGACTGCTCAGTTGTCGGAAGATGTCCGGAAAGAATGGGCAGCAAAAATTCCTTTAAAACGTGGCGGTACTCCGGAAGATATTGCCAGGGTATGTTTGTTTTTGGCTTCTGACTTATCTGGTTATGTGACGGGGCAGGTGATTCATGTTTGTGGCGGAATGAACATGTAATATTTACAATTTTAGTTTAGATTTACGATTATATAATGATCGTAAATCTAAAATTTCAGTTCTATAATTGACTCGGAGTGGTATTTGAATATTCTTATTGGTGGATTTTTCCTGCTATTGCTTTGGCGATAGCAGTTGCTTATTTTAAGTTAAAAAAACTTTCCGGTTTGCCAGATATTCCCAGAGGTATTTCTATCGTAATTTCAATGCTTCGTTTTCTGGTTTGTTTAATTCTTTTATTGCTTTTATTGAATCCGGCTTTATCTGTTTTGCATCGTTTAAAAGAAAAGCCGTTGCTGATTGTTGCCCAGGATAATTCTTTATCTGTATTAAAGAATAAAGATTCCCTGTATTATCAAAATGAGTACAGAGCATCTTTACAAGAGACATTAAGTAATCTGGGTCATAAATTCGAGGTCGTTCCGTTTACTTTCGGGGCTACAGTCCGCAGGAACGGAACGGTTACTTTTACGGAAAATCGAACAGATATTGCCGGTATGCTGGAATATGCGGGCCGGAATTTTATTACACGCCAGCCTGAAGCCATGATTATGCTTTCAGACGGGATTTGTAATGCCGGAGTAAATCCCAGATATAAGCTTCCGTCTTTCCCGTTGTATACGGTGGGATTAGGAGATACGGTTTGTTATCCGGATGTTTATATTCGTAGTGTGGATGCTAATAAATTTAATTTTTTAAATACTCTTTTTCCCATCCGGGTTGAAATTGCAGCTTTAAAACAAAAAGGACAAAAAGTGAAATGTGTACTACGGGAAAACGGGAAAGTGATAGCAGAGCAGGAAGTCAAAATTGAACAAGATAATTTTTTATCAGAGCTTACTTTTGAAACGGAAGCCAGGCGAAAAGGGATAATCCGGTATGAGATTGCACTGGAAACCGGTTTTTCAGAACGGACCCGGGAAAATAATCAGGCTGAAATCTGGGTACATATTATTGACAATTCTGCTGATGTTGCTATAGTTGCAACAGCTCCGCATCCTGATATTGCTGCAATTGTGAATGCTGTCAATGTTTCCGGAATGTATCGTTGCCGGGAACATCATCTGAATGAGTCCTGGGACACTTTGAAAGCTAATCTGGTTATCTTACATAATCCGGACCCTAAAGATCAGAGATATCAGCAATTGGCGCAAGAAGCCGGGAAACGTAAAATAGCTTTGTGGTATATTCTTACCAGAAAAGAAAATATTGCTGATTTTTCCCGGTATGAAAAACTGTATCAGGTTAATCTGAATCCGGAGTTTAACGAATATGCTACCATTCAGATGAATACCTCTTTTCCTTATTTTGAGTTTACGGATGAAGAGGTAGCAGGATTTGCGGGTTATCCTCCTTTGACAGTTCCTTTTGGTGAAATTAATCCATTGGCAGGTCGTGTACTTTTTAATCAGGTTATAAAGAATACACCTACCCGGAACGGAATGATTGCTTTTTATGAACAAGCAGATAAGCGTGTTGCCTATTTTTGGGGGGAAGGTTTGTGGAGATGGCGTTTTTACTCTTATCAGGAAAACGGAAACCATAAATTGTTCAATACCTTAATTAATAAAATTGTCGGATATTTAGCTACCAGGAAAAGCAACGAACGTTTTATCCATGATATCCGGCCGGTATACGGTGAGATGGAAGAAGCTATCGTGAATGTTGAATTGTATAATGATAGTTATGAATTGGTGAATAAACCGGATGTCAGGTTGGATTTGATACATAACGAAAAAAAATTTACTTACTCTTTGAACCGCAATGGAGAGAAATATCGTATTAATTTGGGAAATATGCCTGCCGGTGAGTACACTTATCATTTGTCAACGGATTTAAAAGGAGAGATTTTTAATAAAAAAGGTGTTTTTTATGTCCGGAGCCATAATCCTGAAGTGAATGATATGGTGGCAGACCGTCAATTGTTAAGAGAGCTTTCAAAAAATTCGGGTGGGCGTTATTTCGATTCCCATGAATTGGAACAGTTGGTCCGATTGTTAAAAGATAATGACAAATTAAAGCCTGTATATAAAAGTGAAACAGAATTTATCAGTTTAAGCCGGATAAAAGTATTGGGGCTTGTTATATTATTGTTATTATGCATAGAATGGTTCTTGCTTCGTTATTTTGCAGACTGATTAAAGCGATAAGTGTCATATTTTTTGTTGCGTATACTGGAAATTTGGGAGGGACTGCTCCGTTTAGCTAATAAAAAGCAGCGAAAGCTTGTATAAATTTGGCTTGGGCTTGTGAAGGTTCCGGTAATTTTGATATTTCTCTGCTGTATTTGCAACGGGCTGAAGATTTAACAGTATGTTGTCCGATTATACGACAAATATTTGCAAATAATTCAATTGCGGATAGCAGAACGGGACAGACTGGATATACAGTTGAATTCTCTTGATAGTAAATTATGTTGGATATTTATAAAGCCTCTGCAGGTTCGGGAAAGACATTTGCCCTGACTTTGGAATATTTCAGAATTATTTTTACAGTTCCTATTGAATATAAGAACATTTTAGCCGTGACTTTTACCAATAAGGCCACAGAGGAAATGAAGTCTCGGATTATCAATGAATTGCATCATCTGGCAGAAGGCCGGGAGAGTGAATATGGTAATATTTTGAAACGGGAACTGAAATTGGATGATGAACAATTAAAAAACAAAGCTTCTTTATTACGGACTATGCTGCTTCATGATTACGGGCGTTTGTCAGTGACGACTATCGACCGTTTTTTTCAGCGGCTCATAAAAGCTTTTACCCGGGAATTGGGAATTTTTCCGGGATATAATGTAGAACTGGATAGTGATTATGTTCTCCTGAAAGCTGTAGATAAGGTGATGCAACAGGTGAAAGATAATCCGGAATTGCGTAATTGGATCAGCGAATTGATGAATAATAATGTGGAAGAGGGTAAGTCATGGAGCGTTAAAACTAGAATTGCTGATTTAGGAGAAGAATTATTCAAGGAAAATTATATGCTTTTGGATAAGCATATTGTAAAGAAGTTTGAGGATAAAAGTTTTTTGAAAACTTACCGGGATTTTTTAAATGAAATTGTAAAAGAATATGAAAAACAATTGACGGATATTGCTGTTAAAGCAATGCAAACAATACAAAAAACCGGTCTTGAACTGAGTGATTTTAAAAGCGGAAAATCTGGTTGTGCTTCCTGGTTTTACAAGCTGAAAGCCGGTAATTTTGATGCACCTACAGTTACCGTCCGGAAGGGAGGGAGTGAACCTGATATTTGGGTGACTAAAACTTCGTTAAAGAAAAAAGAGATTGAGGCTATCCGGGAAAGTTTAATGCATTATTTACAACAGGCAATTGATATTTTTGACCGGAAATATTCCGGATATTTATCTGCCCGGCAGTTGGCCGGTAATCTCTATCAACTGGGGATTCTGAATGATTTGTATGGTGAGGTAAGAAATTATTGTGATGAAAAAGGACTGATGTTATTAAGTGATACGACGCATATTCTGAATTTACTGATAGCTGAAAATGATACTTCATTTTTATTTGAAAAATGTGGAAATTATTACAAGCACCTGATGATTGATGAGTTTCAGGATACCTCGTCTATGCAATGGAAGAATTTCAGGCCTTTGGTGGTAAATAGTCTGGCAGAAGGAGCTAAAGCTATGATTGTCGGGGATGTAAAACAAAGTATTTATCGCTGGCGGAACGGAGATTGGGGGTTATTGGCAAAGGGAGTTGAGGAACAATTCCGGAATCTCGGTGTAAATCAGGTGGTATTAAAGGATAATTGGCGAAGTGCCCGGGAAATAGTTGAATTCAATAATGATTTTTTTGAAGCAGCAGCAGCTGTTCTTTCCCGGTTGTATATTTCAGAAGCCGGAGAGAAAGATAAGCGTGCAGGAATGATTCAGGAAGCTTATAATGAATTGCGCCAGAGACCCCGGCAGCAGAGAACCGGATATGTGGACATTACTTTTGAACCTGAAAAACAGGAAAATGATGTAAATCAGTCTATTATGGCAGGAGTAATTGCTACGATATGCGATATTCTTGAACGGGGAGGGAAACAGAAAGATATAGTCATTTTGGTCAGAGACGGAAAAGAAGGAGCTTTTGTGGCAGATTATTTAATGGAATATAATAAAATTGCCGGGCGTCAGGTTAATTTTATTTCAAATGATTCTCTCTATGTATGGTCCTCTCCTTATGTGCAGTTTATTGTTGCTGTATTGCGTTATATGACAGAGCCTTATAATATGATAAATAAAGCTATTATTCTTTATTTTTATCATATTTTCGTATGTGATACAGGAAATTTCCGGTTGCACGATATATTCCAGAAAACCGGTGAAAATGATATTTTTGCTTCATTAGTTTCAGATTTCCACATTGAAAATGAAGGTATTCTTTCTTATTCCCTTTATGAAACGATAGAGGTTATTATTGAGCGACTTGCATTAAAGGATAAACCCCAGGAAGTACCTTACCTGATAGCTTTTCAGGATATTATTTATGAATATGAAACCAATAATTCCAATAGCATTACTTTATTTCTAGAATGGTGGGAAAAAGAACAGAGCAAAAGGGTATTGACAACTGCTGAAGAGATAGATGCTGTTAAGATACTGACGATTCACAAATCCAAAGGATTGGAATTTGAATATGTTATTTTGCCGTTTTGTGGTTGGGAATTGGATAGTGTACGTCCGGCGAGGTGTATTTGGTGTAGTAGCGATGAGCCGGGATTTAATGCTTTGGACTATGTCCCTCTGAATTATTCTTCTAAACTGGCAGACACTATTTTCCGGGATGATTATTTTAATGAGCATTTAAAAGCATATATAGATAATCTGAATTTATTGTATGTGGCTTTAACGCGGGCTAAAACAGAATTATATGTCCGGCCATATGGTCCCAAACGAAATAAAGACGGAAGTATATCCCTTAGTAATATAGGAGCGTTCATAGGGCATGTGTTGGAAGAGATGGGGTGTATATCTGAGGATAAAATGAGTTTTAAATGTGGAGAGAAAAAGATTTTTCCGGTCACCCAGAACGTGGAATCTGTTTCTTTGAGTTTGGCTGATTACCCGGTATGGAATCCCGGAGAACGGATTAGTGTGAAATATCGTTTTCAGGATTATACAGAACTTTCTGATTTTGGACTTTCAGCTATTGATGAAGGAAAATTATTGCATGAAATATTTAAGTCTGTCAGGTTTGCCGGAGATGTAGAACAAGCAGTACAAAGAGCTTATCTGGAAGGATTGATTCAATTGTATGAAAAGGCGGATTTTTGCGCGAAGATATCCGCCTATCTTGATACTCCGGAGGCTTCTGAATGGTTTTCACCCCAATATAAAGTAATTAATGAAAAAGATTTACTTTTCCCGGATGGAAAAAAAGTTCGTCCGGACAGGGTGGTTTTTTCTCCTGACGGTAAATTAAAAGTGATTGATTACAAATTTGGGAAAAAAATTGAATCTAAATACCTGAAACAAGTCCGGTATTACTGTAATAGTCTGAAAAAAATGGGATATACTCAGGTAGAAGGTTTTGTATGGTATGTAAAACTGGGGAAAATAGAAAAAATAGCATAACCTAAAAATTGTCTTGAAAGTTCTGTTAGCATAATCGTTTAAAAACAGTTTGCTGACAGGAAAAACTTTCAAGACAATCTTAGTCCGGAACGTTAATTAAATCTTCTGCGTTCTTCATTATATCTGCTGGTACGGTTGTACCCGCTACGATTTCCCGAAGGACGTTCGGTTCTTGCCCGGGCAACAGTTACATTGATAATTTTACCATCATATTCTGCCTGATTCAATTCGTCAATTGCTTTTTGTCCCTGCGTGTCGTCTGCCATTTCTACAAACCCAAAACCACGTGATCTTCCGGTTTCCCGGTCAATAATAACTTTGGCAGAAGAGATTTCCCCGTATTCACTGAATAATTCTTTCAGATCGCTATCGTTGATAGCATAACTTAAATTTGAAATGTAAATGTTCATTAAGTAAAACTTTAATAATTAAATAATCTGCAATGAGGTTGATAGCTGAAAGGAAAGTCTACTTAACGATACATTAAAATGAAGGCAAGTGCTTTAAATGCAAACTGGTTCAATTCTCAAATACTTCACAAAGATAGGATATTACCGGTAATGAAAAAATATTTTCGCAATAAATCTGTGTCTTTATGAGGTAAAAATTCCGTTTACCCATAAAAATATGCCACTTTACCAAGATTACAGGAATGGATGTCCGGAGGTAAAGTGGCACATAATTGAATGAAACAATCTGAAGCTGAATTTAATATGTTTTAGCTTTGACTTCGCCACGAAGCACCATGAGTCCGTTCATAGCTAAAGCACGCATTTCGTCTTCTCCGGGATAAATTTTGACTGGTGCGATAAAATCTATCATGTCAGTGATATTATCTGTGACAGACTGTCCGTAGGCGATACCTCCTGTTAATAAAATCGCATCTACTTTCCCTTTTAATACAGCAGCCATTGCTCCGATTTCCTTTGCCACTTGGTAGCACATGGCATGCAAAATCAGAGCATATTCAGAATCTGTAGCAGCCTTTTCTGCAACAAGCCGGAGGTCGTTGGTCCCTAAATAAGCTACAACCCCGGCATCTCCTTTGAGCATTTTTTTTATTTCTGTTTTTGTTTTGCCGCTGAAACACAGTTCAACCAATGCACCGGTAGGAAGTGAGCCGGAGCGTTCGGGGGAGAAGGGGCCTTCACCATCCAGGGCATTGTTAACATCAACAACACGTCCTTGCCGGTGTGCACCAACTGAAATACCTCCTCCCATGTGGGCGACAATTAAATTTAAATCTTCATATTTTTTCCCGATTTCTTTAGCATAGGTACGGGCAATCACTTTCTGATTTAAAGCATGAAAAATAGATGCTCTTTTTATAGCCGGATGTCCTGACAGCCGGGCAATAGGTTCTAATTCGTCCACTACAACAGGGTCTGCAATATAAGCTTTTGCCTGACCGTTTGTTGCTTTGGCTATATCCCGGGCTATGAGTCCTCCTAAATTGGAAGCATGTTCACCCATTACCGGGTTTTCCAAATCATGTGCTAACGCTTCATTGACTTCATAAATTCCAGATTCAATAGGTTTTACCAGACCACCCCGGCCAACAATAGCATGAAGAGAGTGAATATCTATATTTGTTTTTTGTAATTCCGACAGGATAATATTTTTACGGAATTGGAATTGGGATGCAACAGTTGGGAATGGTACCAGTTCTTCAGTTGTGTGGCGTAAAGTAGCAGAACATATTTCTTTTTCATTTTCAAATACAGCAATCTTTGTGGAAGTAGAGCCAGGATTGATGGTTAAAATTTTAAATGACATAAGTATTTGTTTAGATATTGATTATTTTCTGCACAAAAGTTGTAAATTGCAAGCAAAACTCAAAGAAAATAAAAGAAATTATTATAATTTTAGGATATTTCTTTTAGATTTCTTAGCACGAAACCTTAAAAAATTTTTGGTGATGGAGTGAAATCAGGTTGATTTATTGGATAACCAATAATTTTTCATAATCTGTATTTTGCATTTCAAACAGATTGCGTTGCGGCCATTCTGTTACAGTGGCCATTGCACGGTCAATAGCTGTATCTATATAGTAATGGAAACGGGAGCCTTTCCAACTGCTGGTATTGGTCAGAAAAACCCATGAATAACCGTCCGCCTGTTTTTTCATCAATGCACTGGTTCCGGCCAAAGTTCCGGTTCTGATCCAATCACCTTTTGAGTTGGTTTCAATCCAGCCGATGGGAAGAGTGTGGGGAATATGACGGGTCATATATTCAATGGAAACCGGATTAAGAATATCCGGTATTTCGGGATGGTTATCTATTGCTGCCAAAAAGCGTAACAACTCAGAAGGGGAAGCAACCCAGCCACCTGCTCCGTAAAGTTCTTCTATGTTGTTGCCACCATTGCTGCGGGGTACCATTTGCCCACTACCGTCACAAGCCGGAATTAATTCAGCATTGGATACTTCGTAATATTTGACTTCATTAGGCAATTTGTTTTCATAAAGGTTTTTCCCTAAATGCATGTCAAAACACCCGGCAGGTAAAAGAACGTGTTTACGAATATAGGTTTCGTAATTTTCTCCTGATATTTTTTCAATGACTTTAGATAAGATTCCATAACCTATATTAGAATAGGCGGTTGATTTTCCCGGAGAATAACTCAATCTTCTGGAAAGTACAAAACGAATCATTGTATTAAGGTCAGCGGGAGGCGGGACGTTCATTTTTTCTGCAATTGCAACCGGACAAAACATAGGATCACCATATGCAATGGAATAACCTCCCTGATGACGTAACAGATTTTCTACAGTAATTTTATAACTTCTTTTATCTTTGATATGCAGGAAAATAGAGTCATTTAGAATACCTCGGGAACCAAAAACGTAATCGTCCAGCCGGAGTTTACCTTCTTCCTGTAATTTCATGATACCAACTGCCGTAATTAATTTAGATACGGAGGCAATACGGAAGACATGCATGACATCCATCGGGATATTAGCTTCCAGATCTGCAAAACCGTACCCTTTACTGTATATCAGATGATTGTTTTTCATCAAGGCAAATGAAGCTCCCTTGATTTCCCATCGGTGCATAAATTTTTCAATTATCCGGTCAAATTTGCGGGTAAGTTCTAATTCAGAATCTTTATTGGTTATCACCTGATTGGCAGGTAATAAATATATGCTATCTGATGAATCAACTGAAGAAATAAAAGTAGTATTCTTTGGGGTATAGAAAAATTCACCAGCCAATCCAAATTTCCAGGGTTTTAGTAATAATATTGAGCCTGTAATGATAATCCAAATAAAATATTTCATGCCTTTTTTTGTTGCTGGTAGTGTGCAAAAGTCCTCATTCTTTGAACCTTGCTAAGGTTTATTTTGCAATATTATAAAAAAACAGGTTCATACAAAAGTCTTTGTTCTCAAATCTTCTTAAAAGATTATAAAATGTGCCCTGTTATATCTTGTTATTTCTCTAAAAGCGCAAAATAATATTTCATGACTTGGCGTAAAAGTGGAGAAGTGGTAGAATAACAGATTTTATTTATACGGTTGATAGGTAAGATTAGAGGAGAAGTTCCGGTCAGGAAAGCAGCCTCATACGTTGAAAGACTATTAAAAGCGATACGTTTTTCTGTAATGGGAATCTGGTATTGCTGACAAATGTTAAAGACTCTTTTTCGGCTTGTGCCGGGTAAAACATATTCGGACGGACTGGTAATCAGTTTATTATCTTTTATAAAAAATACATTTGAACGGGAACCTTCTGTAATATAATCATCTTGGTCGATAAGCAATACTTCATATACCTGATTGTCTCGGATTAATTGATTAGTCAAGGTTCTTAAATCAGTGTTTATGTATTTTACTCCGGGATTTTTCCGGATAGCTTGACAGGTTATCACCGGAACTCCATTTTCATAGTCCCGGGTATCAGGATAGGAATGAGGAATCTGAAAAATATATTCGTCCGTTTTGTCAGTTGTAAAATGTAAAACATATTTCAAATTCCCTTCCGTAATGTGTTCCAGGGTGATAAAACGGTTTAATTTATCAGGTATATTTAAACTTTGAACATGAATTCCAATATTTGATTTTTTTAGTGAATTGTCTAATCTTATCAGATTATCTGTTAAGAATATAGGATGTCCTTTAAATATGCGTATCACTTCGTATATGCTCAATCCATTTTCAAATATTGCCTCAGAAAATTTATTACCGTCGTTAATGGCATTATTTAATAAAATCATCTCTTTATAAGTTTTTTACAAAGATACAAAATCCCTATTTCCAATTCTCAATAATTTGCTTTAATTTTGGCAACAACTATGGAAAATAAAGAACAGATCCGACAAATTGAGTTATTTTTGGAAGAAGTGATTATTCGGGAATTGGGAAAGTTACAACAAATAGAGCTTTCCTATGTGCAGTTTGTATTAATGGGACAGGCGGTTGAAATTTTAGGCAGTTTTCTGGATAACAAACCGATGAAGGCAAAAGGACAATCTTCCAAACGTTTCAGTAACGGAATAAACCAGTTGTTCGGAGGTAGATATCGATTGTTAAATAGCAATTATTTCCTGTATGATAAACTGCGCAACCAAATGACCCATGCTTTTATTCCCGGGAAAGATTTACTATTGTTGGCTCACCGGGACGGCATGTACAAACATTTGGAATATAATGACGGAAAATTAGTTCTGATTGGAGAAGTGTTTTATGAAGATATTTGCAGGGCTTGTTCACGTTTATTGAACTTTTTAAAAGAGGGAAAGGTAAAACCTAAGAAGATTGCATTTTAATATGATGAAAGATAAGAGAATTGTGTTGCTTGGGGCAGGGAATGTTGCTCATCATTTGGCTCCTGCTTTGCTAAAAGCAGGAGTAAATCTTTGCCAGATATATAGCCGTACTGTAGAAGCGGCAAGAGAGTTGGGAATGAAAACGGGAATTAGTTATACTTCAGATGTTGTTGCAATCTATCCGGATTGTGATATTTACATTTTTTGTGTAAGTGATGATGCATTAGTTTCATTATATAAGAGTGTTCGAATAAATAGAAACGCTTTGCTTCTGCATACTTCGGGAAGTTTGCCCATGAATGTTTTTAAACCCTTTTCTATACGTTACGGAGTATTATATCCTTTACAGACTTTTACGAAAAAAAGGGATTTAGATTTTAAGGAAATCCCTCTGTGTATTGAAGCTTCCGCTTCTGAAGTACTTTCTGAAGTGAGGGAATTGGCAGGGCTTTTATCTGCACGTGTAGAAGATATTTCTTCCGAAAAACGAAAAATTTTGCATATGGCGGCTGTATTTGCCAATAATTTTGTCAATCACATGTATGGAATTGCTGGTACAATTCTGGAGAAAGAGGGACTGGATTTTGCTTTATTACGTCCGTTGATTTTTGAGACTGCACATAAAGTTATGCTGCTATCACCGGCTAATGCCCAGACAGGTCCGGCACGTCGCGGAGATGAGAGCATTCTGGCCATGCATAAGGCTTTGTTGAAAGGGGACCGGAAATTACTGAACCTTTATTCCTTGATGTCAGAATCTATCCGGGAAGCAGCACTAAGAGTTACAGAAACAAAAACCGAACCAGAGGATAAGCCTCTTATGCTGACACTTTGGTAAATGATAATAAATATGGGATTTTTTAAAGACGATTTGAAACAAGTACGGGCGTTTATTTTTGATGTTGACGGAGTATTGTCACATCAGACTCAGAATCTCACTTCTGAGGGTGAGCTAATCCGTACTTCTTGTACAAAAGACGGTTATGCCATCATGTACAGTATCCGGAAAGGGTATGTCGTAGCTATTATTTCGGGAGGAGGGGCTCCGGGGCTCCGGGAACGTTTGGAAAAACTGGGTGTAAAAAGTGAAGATATTTATTTGAAAGTAGCTAATAAACTTGAAGCATTGGAAGAGATTACCCAGCGTTATCACCTTCAGAAAGAAGAAATTGTATATATGGGAGATGATATTCCGGATTACAATGTCATGAGGCAGGTGGGAATACCGGTTTGTCCTTTGGATGCCTGTGAGGAAATTAAATCAATTGCCAGGTATATTTCAGATATTAATGGCGGAGATGGGTGTGTCAGGGATATTATTGCCCAGGTATTAAAGGTAAGGGAAGATTGGATGGATACAACTTGTTATGTCAGAAGTATGTAATGCTTCCGGATGCAGGTTTTATGAAAATAATAAATAAAGAACAAAGATGCGGGAAATCCTTAAATTAATTCGTATCCGTACTATCGTTTTTGCAGTATTGACCATGTATGCAATGCGATATTGGGTGGTGTTACCTATGTTGGAATTAAATGGTTTTACTTTACAAATGGCCGATTGGGCTTTTTCACTGTTAGTATTGGCTGTTTGTTGCCTGGTTTCCGGGGCTTATGTCATTAACGATTATTTTGATATCCGGACAGACCGCATTGCCGGTATCAGAGATGTGGTGGTTGGAAGAAGTCTCAGCAGGCGTTCAGTTATCATTTTGCATTCAGTTTTGAATGTTATTGCGGTTTTGATTGCTTTTTATCTTGGATTTGCCGTGGGGGTATGGAAGATAGGTATTTTGTTTTTTCTGGTGTCAGGAATTCTATGGTTTTATTCTTCTTCCTATAAAAAGTATTTTATTGTAGGGAATGTTATTGCCGCACTTTTGGCTTCGCTTATACCTGTGAGTGCAATTATATATGAAATTCCTCTGCTGAATATGGCTTATGCTGATATTTTACTGGAAACGGATACGAATTTCGTATATATGTTTAATTGGGTATTTGCTTTTTCTTGGTTTATTTTTCTGAATATCCTGATGTATGAGATAAATAAGGACATATATACGAGCAAAGGGGACCGTGTAAATGGGAATGAAACTATTCCGGTGAAACTCGGAATTCCGGCTGCCCGGAATATTATTTCCGGATTAGCCGGAATAGCCATGATTTCGGCTGCTTTTCTGTATTATATTGAGTTTACGGAGTCCTTAGCCATTTTGGTTTATATTCTGATTGCTGTATTATTGCCTTATGTTGTGTATATTGTTATAATTCAGGAAAAAGGCGGTAACAGACGTTGGCAATTGTGTATTATCCGTACAATTACAGTTCTCTGTATAGGTGTAAGTATATTCTTTAAACATTTTTTTCAGCTCCTTTTTGCTGAATAGTAATTAAATCCGGACATAATGGAATATAAATTAATTTTAGCCTCCGGTTCGCCGAGACGTCATCAATTGATGTGTGATGCCGGTTTTAGGTTTGAAGTGAAATTAAAACATACAGAAGAAGTGTGGCCTGAGGAAATGGAAAGCAACCGTGTACCGGAATATCTGGCTTGCCTGAAAGCAAATGCTTTTGAAGGGGAACTGAATCCAGGTGAATTGTTGATTACTGCTGATACAGTTGTTTGTTTGGATACAAAGCTTCTCGGAAAACCCAGGGACCGGGAGGAAGCAATCCATATGCTACATCAATTATCAGGCAATAAACATACAGTGATAACGGGGGTGTGTCTAACGACATTGGAACGACGGAAGTCCTTTTCGGCTTTTACAGATGTCTTTTTTAAAGAGCTGACAGAAGAAGAAATTTGTTGTTATGTAGATACCTGCAAGCCTTTTGACAAAGCAGGGGCGTATGGAATTCAGGAATGGATAGGATACATCGGAATCCGGCGGATTGAAGGTTCGTTTTACAATGTAATGGGTTTACCCGTCCAACAACTTTATGAGGTTTTGAAAAATTTTTAATAAAATCTATATCTATGAGAAAAAGGTCAATATTTTTAATGCTGGTGCTGATTTTGGAAGGGATGATGTGCCAGGCTGACGAGGGAATGTGGATCCCAATGCTTTTAAAGAAATATAACATCGAGGATATGCAGAAGCAAGGTTTTAAGCTGACTGCTGAAGATATCTATAATATCAATCAGGCATCACTGAAAGATGCTGTGATTGGCCTGGGAAGAGAAGGAAGTCCTTTTTTTCATTTTTGTACCGGGGAACTTATCAGTAATGAAGGATTAATTGTTACCAATCATCATTGTGCATTCGATATGATTCAATCACACAGTAGTCTGGAACATAATTATTTGCGTGATGGTTTCTGGGCTAAAACAAAAAAGGATGAATTGGCCAATCCAGGAATTACTGCTTCTATTCTTGTCAGAATGGAAGATGTTACTTCCCGGATTAATGCTGTCTTAAAGCCGGAAATGAGTATCGAAGAAAGAACGCAAAAAATAAAAGAAGTGAGTTCTGAACTTGAAAAAGAGGCCGTAAAAGGAACCAATCTGATGGCAAATATAAAGCCGTATTTTAATGGGAATCAATATTTTATGTCGGTGTTCAAAATTTATAAGGATGTACGTTTGGTGGGTGCGCCTCCTTCTGCAATTGGCAAGTTTGGGGGAGATACAGACAATTGGATGTGGCCCCGGCATACGGGCGACTTTTCCGTATTGCGTATCTATGCAGGACCGGACAATGAACCTGCTGCCTATTCACCGGACAATAAACCTTATCAACCTGCTTCCTTTTTTAAAATTTCAGTCAAAGGAGTACAGGAAGGCGATTTTACAATGGTATTCGGGTATCCCGGAACAACTAATGAATATCTCACTTCGTTTGCTATAGAGCAAATCCAGAACATTGAAAATCCGCATAAAATAGCTATTCGTACTGCCAAACTGAATATTATAAACGCTGCTATGGAATCGGATGAATTACTCCGGATTAAATATGCTTCCAAAGCAGCCGGTATTGCAAATGCCTGGAAAAAATGGCAGGGAGAAATAAAAGGGCTGAAAAGATTCAATACTGTTGCAAAAAAACAACGTGAAGAAGCAACTTTTCAAAAATGGGCATCCAATCGGCAGGTCTATAACAATCTGTTGGATAATTATCAAAAACTATATGAGAAAAGGAAAGATTTAGTATTGGCCGCAGCCTATCTGAATGAAGCCGGCAAACGCGGAGCTGAAATAGTTGGTTGGAGTGCTTCAGTAAGGAATCGGATGAAAAATAAAAATTTTGCAGAAAATCCTGCATTGTATAAACAAAAATTGAAAAAAGAAGCAGAAGAATATTATAAGGATTACGATTTGAATACAGATAAAAAAATACTTGTGGAAATGTTGAAATTGTATCATCGCAATCTGCCTGAAAAATGGATTCCGAAAGAGGTACTGAAATCGGCCGGCAATAAAGGGCCGGAGGCTTATGTTGAAAATTTGTTTGAAAAATCTCTATTGGTGGATACTGCCGCTTTATTTGACTTTATTGATAAAAGTAATGCAGAATCATACAAAAAACTGGAAAAAGACCCGTTTTGGAAATTATATACTTCCATGGATGAGTTGTATGTTCGGAAAATTAAACCGGAATTGGATAAAATTCAGAGTGAAATTGTAAGGTTGAATCAGGTTTGGTTAGCTGGTTTGATGGAAATGGATTCTGATAAAGTCTTTTATGCTGATGCAAACTCAACATTGAGGGTTGCTTATGGTAAAGTACAAGGTTATTCACCGTATGACGGGGCATATTATAAACATTATACAACGCTCAAAGGAATCATGGAAAAGGATAATCCGGAAATTTATGATTATAATGTTCCGCAACGTTTGAGAGAAATTTATCAAAAACGTGATTTTGGCACTTATGCCCAGGATGGGGAGGTTCCGGTATGTTTTATAGCTACGAATCATACTACCGGAGGCAATTCGGGAAGTCCGGTGCTGAACAGTGAAGGTCATTTGATCGGTTTGAATTTTGACCGTGCCTGGGATGGAGTCATGTCAGACATGCAGTATGACTCGGAAATTTGTCGCAATATATCCGTGGATATCCGTTATGTTCTTTTTATTATTGATAAATTGGCGGGTGCCGGACATTTGATTGATGAGATGATTATTGTGGAGTAATTTCCCAAAATCTGTATCCCTTAGGTGGTCCTGATTGGCGAAAGCATAGTATTGAAATAAAATATTGCTCGAAAATTATGCTTTCGCCAATCAGGAATAAAAAAGTTGGTTTGACAACCTTTTATTCTTTTATTCTTTTATTCTTTTATTCTTTGTTCTACAGCTTCCCAATTTACTACTTTCCAAAAATTCTCGATGTATTTAGCTCTTGCATTTTGAGTATCCAAATAATAGGCATGTTCCCAGACATCCATAGCTAAGAGTGGATATTTGTTATGTTTTATCGGAGTTTCCGCGTTTTGTGCAGGCCAGATTTCCAATTTGTTTTCATTTTTAATCAGCCAAACCCAACCGGAACCAAATAAGGAAATACCTGTTTGAGTAAATTTTTCTTTAAAATCGGCCAAGCTTCCAAAATTATGGTTAATTAAATCTTGTATTTTAGAAGGCAGCGTTTCATTTCCGGCCTTATGCAATGCTTCAAAGTAAAAATAGTGATTAAATACCTGAGCTGCATTATTGAAAAGTCCTCCCGAAGATTTGCGGATAATCTCATGTAAAGGGAGGTCTTCAAATTCAGTACCTGCCTTTAATTTGTTTGTATTATCAATATAGGCTGCTAAGTGTTTCCCATAGTGGTATTGTATAGTTTTTTCACTGATATGCGGTGCCAATGCATTTTCAGCATAGGGCAGGGGTTGTAGAATAAACTTATTGTCTTTGTCTTTGGTATTTACCTTCTCACAGGAAAGTAAACCGCAATTACAGGTTTCTGTTTTCATGATTTATAATTTAAAGTTGATAAGTAAGTTTACGAAAAACGGAAAGAAGAGTTGCAGAAATATAATTTATATTTGACTAATAAAAAACAGGAAATTTCAAAGAATTTGAATTATATGAAATATTAATTATTTTTGAAAAAGAATATTTCTTCTTATCTATTGTCAAACTAAAACGGACGTTTATTCAACGCAATTTTTCTTTTATTCTTGTCCAATTATAATTGAATCAAACAACTAATTATCAATTTTATAATTAAATTGTAATATATTTTTCAAACCTGTTTTTTATCTGACAAAAACGTCCGTTTTAGTTTGGAAGGTATAATTGAGAATCCAAAATCAAGGTTATGAGAAATAATAAAAACAGGCAAAAGAAATATAAGGAATTGCTGACATGGATTTTATTGATTTTTATTTTATTTCTTTATACTTTTTTACAAAGCCGGAAGTAATAAAGTAAAATTACACAACTGTGAATTTATCAATATGATGCCTGAAAATCAAATATCGGAAATTTTGAAAAAAATATAGTATAAATATTTGTTTTTATATAAAAAGTTTTTAAATTTGTATTGCATTAAAATATGTAATTATTACAATTTTATAATGGATATAAAAATTAATCCTCAGGAATATTTGCAAAGTTATGGAATAAAGCCGTCTCTTCAGCGAATTGCTATTATGGAATATCTGATAGAAAACCGGATACATCCTACGGTGGAGGATATTTACGAGGCATTGTATATTAAAGTACCGACTTTATCTAAAACAACAGTTTATAATACTATAAAATTATTTGTAGAGCAGGGGGCGGTATTGGCTTTGGTTATTGATGATAAAAATGTCCGTTTTGATATTGATACGTCTTCCCATGCTCATTTCCAATGCTATGGTTGTAATAAAGTGTTTGATATACCTGTCAGGGATGCAGAATTGTTGCAGATTAGACAAATTGATAATTTTTTAGTTACTGAGAGCCATTTATATTATAAAGGTTATTGTAAAAATTGCAGAGAGAAAATGGTGGGATAGTCCTGCTAAATCATATTAATCAATAAATAAAAGCGTTATGAAAAAGTTTATTTGTACTGTGTGTGGTTATGTTCATGAAGGTGAGGAAGCACCTGAATTTTGTCCGCAATGTAAAGTTCCGGCAAGCAAGTTTAAAGAAATGACAGAAAGTGAAGGTGCACTGACTTTTGTTGATGAACATGTGATTGGCATTGCAAAAGGTGTAGATGCAGAAGTACTTGACGGATTAAAAGCACATTTTAACGGAGAATGTACGGAAGTTGGTATGTATTTGGCGATGAGTCGTCAGGCAGATCGTGAAGGTTATCCTGAAGTGGCGGAAGCTTTCAAACGTTATGCCTGGGAAGAAGCAGAACATGCAGCTAAGTTCTGTGAATTACTGGGAGAATGTGTATGGGATACCAAAACTAATTTAAAAAAACGGATGGAAGCAGAGGCTGGTGCCTGTGAAGATAAAAAACGGATTGCTACTTTGGCAAAAAAATTGAATCTGGATGCTATTCATGATACTGTACATGAAATGTGCAAAGATGAAGCACGTCACGGAAAAGGTTTTGAAGGTCTGTATAACAGATATTTCAAAAAATAATAAGGAAAACCTTCGTTTATATAAGACGGGAGAGAATTCGTTTAACGGATTTTCTCCCGTTTTTATATCGGTTAAAGTGGAAAATTTCCCCCCTCCATATGAATATATGTTAACTTTCGGAAAAAGAATACGTATATAATCAAATATAATTGATAGGACAGAATGTATGAAAAGGATTGTTTTATTACGTCATGGGGAAAGTCTTTGGAATAAAGAAAACAGATTTACCGGCTGGACAGATGTTGACTTGTCAGAAAAAGGGGTAGACGAAGCGATGAAAGCAGGTGATTTAATGAGAGAAAAAGGGTTTGTATTTGATAAAGCTTATACTTCTTTTTTAAAAAGGGCCATAAAAACATTAAATGTAGTTCTTGACCGGATGAATCAGGATTGGATTCCTGTTGAAAAAAGCTGGCGTTTGAACGAAAAGCATTATGGAGCATTACAGGGATTGAATAAGGCTGAAACGGCTGAAAAATACGGGGATGAACAAGTATTGGTCTGGAGAAGAAGCTATGATATTCCGTCGCCGGCTTTATCTGCTGAGGATCCCAGAAATCCGGAGTTTGACCCGCGTTATAAAACAGTTCCTTCTGATATTTTGCCCCTTACAGAATCTTTAAAGGATACAATTAAACGGATTTTGCCTTACTGGGAAAAGGAAATTTTTCCCTCCCTGCAAATTGCAGACCAGATTTTGATAGCTGCTCATGGCAATAGCCTGCGGGGAATTATTAAATATTTGAAGCATATTTCTGACGAGGATATTGTCAGTCTGAATTTACCTACTGCAGTGCCTTATGTTTTTGATTTTGATGATGATTTGCATTTGATTCATGATTATTTTCTGGGTGATCCGGAAGAAATAGAAAAACTTATGAATGCTGTGGCAAATCAAGGAAAGAGAAAATAACAATCCGAGAAAAGGAGAGAGGCCATTTTCTTTAATTCTGATAAGAATTCCGGATGACGGACAAAAGTTTTGATAAATTATTTATCAGTGACTTTTGTTCGTCAATGAGGATTGTGGAGAACTTTGCTAAGCAAGAGTAACAGAAGGGTCGAGATAGACATCCTGGATGCAATGAAGCAGTTGTACACCTTCTTTCATACTTTTTTGAAAAGCTTTTCGTCCGGCGATAAGTCCCATTCCACCAGCCCGTTTATTTACGATAGCTGTGATGACAGCTTCTTGCAAATCGTTTCCTCCTTGTGATGCACCTCCGGAATTAATCAGTCCAATCCGGCCCATATAGCAATTAGCAACTTGATAGCGGCAAAGGTCGATGGGGTGAGCGGAAGTCAATGAGGTATATACTCGTTGGTCTGTCTTTCCGAAATTTAAGGCTGTGAATCCTCCGTTGTTTGTGGGCAATTTTTGTTTAATAATATCCGCTTGAATTGTAACTCCCAGATGATTCGCCTGTCCGGTCAGGTCGGCCGATTCATGAAAATCAACTCCATCTTTTTTAAACGCCGGATTCCGAAGATAGCACCACAAAATCGTAAGCATCCCCAGACTATGTGCAAATTCAAAAGCCTTTGCAATCTCTGTTATTTGTCTCCGGCTTTCAGATGAACCATAGTAAATGGTTGCACCAATTCCGATAGCACCCATATTCCAGCTTTCTTTTATTGTACCGAATAATACTTGGTCGTGGCCGTTGGGATAACTTAATAATTCATTGTGATTTATTTTGACGATAAAAGGAATTTTATGGGCATATTTCCGGGCTATGCTTCCCAGTGCTCCAAAAGTAGAAACAACCGCATTACATCCGCCTTCAATGGCCAGTTTTGCAATATTTTCCGGGTCAAAATAAAGAGGATTCGGAGCAAAAGACGCTCCTGCAGAATGTTCAATTCCCTGGTCAACAGGAAGTATGGAGAGATAACCTGTTCCGGATAAACGACCATGATTCAAAAGGTGCTGAAAGTTGTTCAGGGTAGGAATATTCCGGTCACTGTCAATCCATACCTGTTCCAATATATTCGGAGAAGGAGTATGGATGACCGATTTGTCTATCGTTTTGCAAATGTGTTTTAAATAATATTCCTGTTTATTCCCAAGAATATCTGTAATTTTTATTGAGTTTTTCATAATGACAGATTTAAATTAAATAACTCTTTTACGCTTTACAGAATAAAAGAGTTATTTAATTCAAATCTGCCTTACTAAAGACAATTTTAAATCTTCGCGTTTACAATTGCCAGAATTTCCGTTTCGAGCTGATTTGCTTTGGTAACAATTTCTTCACCCTGCTTAATGATATTAGCAGCAAAGTCCTTGTCATCCAATCCGGCAGCATTGATTTTAACATTCAAAAAAGCTCCCGCAACACCAGCACGTGCAGCCAAGGCTCCGACTCCGGCATCACTTACCGAATTTGGGTTGCCGATTTCAGCCATAGCTTTGGCTACAGCCATACATTCATAACACAGCTGCATTGTTTTAAATGGTATTTCTGTTGCAAAACGGGTAGCTTCCTGAATTGCCTGTTGACGTGCACTTTTTTCCTCTTCAGTTTTCTTAGGCAATCCAAAAGCATCCATAATTTTGTTGAAGGCGTTAGTATCCTCATCAACTAATTTAATAAGTTCAGTCTGATAAAATTTGCCTTTTTCTGCCCAATTGCTGAATTCTTCCCAACGCTCATCCCAGCCCCGTTTGTGAGAAGACAGGTTAGCCACCATAGCACCTAGTGCAGCACCCATAGCTCCCATGTATGCCGAGATAGAGCCTCCGCCAGGAGCCGGAGATTCTGATGCAGTTTCGTCGGCAAAATCGGTTAAATTCATATCCACCAGCTTCTTTTTTCCTTTATTGGCTTCATCTTCGAGTATATATTCGATGATTTTCTTGTGTGGATCAAAAGGATAAAGTTCATCCAATCCCAAAGATTTTACCGCTATTTTTATTAACTCTTTATCAGATATTCCTGTAGAACGTTGTTGTTTCCGGAGGAAATAACGTCCGGCTTCCAACATCGCATTCAAAGGAATAACCCCAACCAGTTCCGAACCTGTAACCCGAATCCCGCGGTCAGCAGCTTTACGGCACACTTCGTCGAAAGCTTCATGCATGGAAGTTACCGAAATATCTGTCAGATTCATGGAAATTTGTGCAATTCCATATTCTTCAATAAACCAACCGATAGCTTTTACAGATTTCAGTGTTCCGGGAATCATTACCGGTTTACCTTTTTCATCCAAAACTTTTTTGCCTGTGATGGGATTGCCATCCCGTTTTACACGTCCCCGCTCCCGGACGTCAAAGGCAATAGCGTTAGCCCGACGGGTAGATGTTGTATTCAGATTCACATTATATGCCACCAGGAAATTTCGTGCACCTACAGCTGTGGCTCCGGTTTTTGCTGTCCATTCATTCAATTCGTGGGGACCAAAGTCAGGATGCCAGTTTTCACTTGATAACCGTTCGCCTAAAGCTTCGTATTCACCGGCACGGCATGTAGCCAGGTTTTTGCGTTCCGGGACGTAAGCTGCGCTTTCGTAACAGTATACCGGAATATTTAGTTCTTCCCCTATACGTTTGGCTAATTTACGGGCATATTCAACGGTTTCTTCCATGGTAATACCTGAAACCGGAACCAAAGGACATACATCGGTAGCTCCGAACCGGGGATGTGCTCCTTTGTGCTTTGTCATATCAATTAGTTCTGCTGCCTTTTTTACTGCACGGAAAGCAGCTTCACAAACAGATTCCGGTTCCCCAACCATCGTCACAACAGTACGATTGGTTGCTTTGCCCGGGTCAACATCAATGACACTGACGCCTTCAACAGTTTTCATTGCATCCGTAATCTGATTGATAATATGCATATCGTTTCCTTCGCTGAAATTAGGCACGCATTCAATTAGTTTTTTCATCGTGTTATCTTTTGGTTATTATTTGATTGTGTTTCTATTGTTAATATTGTTCACCTTTCAGGAATATAGTCTCTATGACATTGGCCGTATAAGCATACGGAAGATATTCGATTCCGGGAAGGGGAGTGGTAATATAAAAGTTGGCAAGTTTGCCGACTGCTATACTTCCTGTTTCCTGTTGAACTCCCATTGCATAGGCTGTATTGATAGTAGTAGCATTGACAACTTCTTCCGGTAACATTTTATAATTGATACACCCCAAAGACATAATAAATTTCATGTTCCCGGATGGGGATGAACCGGGATTATAATCTGAAGCCAAGGCAACAGGCAAACCGGCATCAATCATTTTACGGACAGGAGAATAGGGCATATTTAGAAAAAAGGCAGCTCCCGGTAAAACAGTAGGCATAGTTTCACTATTCATCAGGCTTTTGATTTCTTCATCTCCGATATATTCCAGATGGTCTACCGAAAGAGCATCATATTTTACTCCAACTTGTACACCACCCGAATAATCCAGTTCATTAGCATGTATCTTCGGACGCATTCCGTATTTCATACCGGCATTTAACATGCGGTCAGTATCCTCTACGGTAAAAAATCCTTTATCACAGAATACGTCGATATAGTCTGCTAATTCTTCATTAGCAACCATAGGTATCATTTCATTTATAATCAGATTTACATATTCCGTTTGCCTTCCCTTGTATTCCGCGGGTACAGCATGTGCTCCTAAAAAGGTAGATTTTATCAAAAGGGGAGTTTCGTTTTTCAGTCTGCGGATAACTCTTAACATCTTTAGCTCGCTTTCAGTATCAAGTCCGTAACCACTTTTGATTTCTACAGCTCCCGTACCAAAACCGGCGATTTCCTGGATACGTCCGAAAGCAGCCTCAAATAATTCTTCTTCTGAAGCTTTACGGATACGTTCTGCTGAATTCAGAATGCCACCGCCTCTTTTAGCAATTTCTTCATAAGAAAGTCCCCGTATTTTATCAATATATTCGATTTCACGGCTTCCGGCATAGACCAGATGGGTATGGGAATCACAATAACAGGGCATAACCAGCCTGCCGGAAGCGTCAATTTCTTTAATTTCATCTCCATGAGCATAAATAGCCTCTGTATCCAGTTCTTTCATCGGTCCGAATCCTGCAATTCTTTCATCTTCTACCAAAAGATAAGCATCTGAAATAATTCCCAAATGTGCCATTGCTTCGCCAGCTACAAACTGCCGGGGAGATTCTTCTACCTGAATAAGTTGTTTTATATTTATAATCAGAGTTTTCATATCTTCTTTTTTTTATGAATTTCAAAAGCGAAAGTATTAAAAAAAATGAATATAAAAACAGTTTAAGATAGATTTAAAACGTTTGTGAAAAGAAAAACAAAATTAATTCAATATACAAATTCCTTTCGTTTAACTGAATACTTGCAGACGATTGGCATCAAAACGCAAGAAAATAAATATCAGAATCGTAAATGCCCATAATGAAGAACCTCCATAGCTAAAAAAAGGCAGAGGTATTCCAATTACCGGAGTCATTCCTATTGTCATTCCGATATTGATGGCAACATGGAAAAAAAGTATGCTGGCTACCCCGTATCCATATATTCTGGAGAAGTCTGAGCGTTGACGTTCCGCCAGATAAACAATCCGAAGAATAAAAATCATTAACAACACGATGACTACAGTAGAGCCGACAAACCCCCATTCTTCGCCAACCGTACAAAATATAAAATCTGTACTCTGTTCCGGAACAAAATTGAATTTTGTCTGTGTCCCTTGCAAAAAGCCTTTTCCTGTGAGTCCTCCCGAACCAATAGCAATTTTTGATTGGTTTACATTGTAACCTGCACCAGTCAGGTCTGTCTCTATTCCCAACAGGTTGTTGATACGGTCTTTCTGGTGTGTCGGTAGTTTGTCAAAAGCATAATTTACTCCGACGGTAGCACCTAAACACATCCATGAAGTTAATAAAATCAACATGATATGGCGCATTTTCCGTTTGTAGATAAAATAAATTCCCATCAGACATGTCAGTAAATAGGAATATAATAATAGACGTTCTATTCCCACTGTCATCCCTAGTAACCACCTCAGAAATAATAAAAAGGAAAAACAACCGATAATAAACAGTACCACACGGTAAAGCTCTTGTTTATTTTGCCGGTAATACAAAAATGCAATCAAGGAACCTGCTATAATCATTGAGACAACAGTCACCGGAGGATAAAGCAAAGTAAAAATAAAGATGGCTATTGCAATGAAACACAGCAACAAAAGAGAACCGTGTAACCCCTCTCGGTACATTACTAAAATAAAAGAACTGTATACCAAAGCAGAACCGGCATCGGGTTGTAGCATAATCAATGCTGCAGGAATAATTAATAATAATCCCACTAATGCTAAATTACTAAACTGCATGATTTTAAATCCGTGGCGGCTCATAACGTTTGCTACTGCCAGACAAGTGGCAAATTTACCGAATTCAGAAGGTTGAATACGGATGCCACCAAGTTCAAACCATGATTTTGCTCCATGCGATTCAGTGCCAAATACAAGAACTGCAGCCAGCAAACACATGGTCAGGACATAAATGACAAATGAAAATGCAGTAAAAAATTTACTGTCTGTAAGCATAATAAAAAAGCCCAGGACAGAGGCTGTTCCGATCCACATCAACTGTTTGCCGTAGTTTTGGGTAATATCAAAAATGCTACTGTGATTGTCGTCATATACGGCAGCATAAATATTCAGCCATCCCATAAAAACCAGAAGGGTGTATAAAAAGATAGATAACCAGTCTATGTTTTTCAGTAATTCGGTTTGCCTGTTCATTGGAGGAGGGTTAATTTTTTACTACTTTAGTTTCACCGGTATTTAAACGTAATTCTTGGGTGAGGGCCACAGGTTCAATCAAATTAGAATTCATCATTCTTTCTTCTATTGGTTTCTTGCGTGGGGATATCTCTCCTTTGAGGTATTTTTCCATAATCAAACCTCCGATAGGTACAGCATACTGAGCTCCGAAACCTCCGTTTTCAATATAAATAGCAATAACTATTCGGGGATTATCTTTGGGAGCAAATGCCATAAAAATAGAATGGTCAGCTCCGTGAGGATTTTCTGCCGTACCGGTTTTTCCGCAAATAACGATGGAATCTATGATTGCTCCCCGGGCTGTACCGCCTGTCGCAGCCATAGCCATCCCTTCCACAACAATATCAAAATGCTTTCGCTCCGCATCAACAGTATATTTCCTGATTTTATCCGATTCGTCAGCGAAGGGTCGGACAATATGAGGGGTTATATAATATCCGCGGTTAGCTAATACACAAGCCATATTTGCTATCTGAAGCGGAGTTTCCAATATTTCAGCCTGACCAATTGAAACAGAACTGATAAAACTCCATTGCCAATTCTCGGTTTTCAATTTCTGGTCATATTTACTGAGAGTAGGAACAAGTCCGCTGACTTCATTACTAAAATCAGGACAGATTTGAGTTCCCAGTCCAAAGGAACAAACAAATTTACGCCATTCGGCATAAGAATCCCGGACACTTTTAAATTTATTACTTTCCAAAATTCTTCGCCATACATTTACAAAATAAGGATTGCAAGATTGCTGAATAGCCTGATACAGATTGAGGGGAGAAGCATGGTTATGGCATCCCATCCGGATTGCTCCGATACTTGTTTTTGTCTTTCCATAACATTCAAAACGGGTTAATGGTGTAATCACTCCCAATTTCAATCCATACAGAGCCTGAAGAGTTTTAAAAGTTGAGCCGGGAGGGTAGGCTCCGGAAACTGTGCGGTCGAACAAAGGTTTATTGGGATTTTGGTCTAGTTTCTTGTAATTTTTTCCCCGCTCCAATCCAATCATCAGTTGGGGATCATACCCCGGACTGGAAACTTTTAGCAGGATTTCACCTGTTTTGGGTTCTATGGCAATAATTCCCCCTCTTTTGTTCTTCATTAATTGATAAGCATATTCCTGCAATTCTATGTCCAGTGTAGTGGTCAAATTTTGTCCGACAATAGCAGGTTTGTCATGTTCCCCATCTTTGTAAGAGCCTTTAATCCGGTTGTGATTATCTACCAACAGTATTTTTTCACCTTTTGTTCCTCTCAATACTTTTTCATACGTTTTTTCCAATCCGCTGATTCCAATGTAATCACCCATAGCATACGTACTGTCTCGGTCGATTTGTGCCTGGCTTACTTCGCCAATATAACCGAATACATCAGCAGAATGTGATACATTGTATTTACGAAGTGTACGGGTTTGCATGAAAAATCCCGGATATTTGTATAATTTTTCCTGCAATATTGCGTATTTATCAGCTGTAATCTGAGAAATCAGTACCGAAGCTTTGAAAGCAGAATAACGGCGGCACCTAATCAGGTTCTTTTTAAGAGTCTCTTTTTCTATACCAAGGATGGATATTAATTCTGTTGTATCAAAATGTTTCACCTGACGGGGAATAATCATCAGGTCATAAGCCGGTTGATTTTCTACCAGTAATTTTCCGTTCCGGTCAAAAATCAACCCCCGGGCAGGATATTGTATAGCAATTCGTTGAGAATTCAGCATGGCCTTCACCTGAAATGATTCATCAATCACCTGCATGTAAAATAAGCGAATAATGTAAATACTACACACACAAACAATAATCGCTGCCAAAACCGTCTTCCGATGTGTATATTTATTCATAGTTCAATTTCCGGTGAATTAATTTTGTTTTTTCTTCAACGCAATAAAGTAATACAATAAGATGATAAAAGTAGAAGCAAGTGTACTGCACACAATCCTCAGCAAAGTAATAAAAAAATCATGAAAGGTAAACACCTCACCCAACATTAGCACTACATTAAAAATGAAAGTTGAAATCAATATATATTTAAAAAACCAACCAAAATCACTGATTCTTTGCTTTCCCTGAATGTCATCTATCTGTTCCCGGTTAGAAGTCAGCATCAATAAACGTGGCCGAATATAGGCTATTAAAGTGGTTGCGGCTGCATGAATTCCCATCGTATGATTTGCTAAATCCAGAAAAAATCCCAGAAAAAAACCGAAAAAAAGGATAGTGGCATTCCGAAGCCGGTAAGGCAAAATATAGATTGCCAAAATATAAATATTGATATATACGTAGGAGTGAAGCTGTATATTGTCCAAAATGGTCAGTTGAAGTAACAGCAGCATAACCAAGTGTAAGAAAAATTTCAGATTACTCATAACTTTCGTTTTCCAATTGTCGCTGTTCCTGTCTTTTTGTATGTGCAATCACGTATACATCCAGGATTCTTTTAAAATCAGTTGCGAGTTTTACTTTTATTGAAAGAAAATTAGCTGTCTCCTTGTTTACTGATTCTACAAACCCAATCAATCTACCTTCGGGAAATATGGTGGAAAAACCGGAAGTAACAATAGTATCTCCAACCATTGCATTCACGTGAAAAGGAATATCATTCAAATAAGAGTAGCGGTAATCGTTGCCATCCCATTGTAAAGAACCGTAATATCCGTTTTTCTGGATTTTTGCCGATACCCTTAAATTTGTATTAATCAGAGGCAATACTTTAGCGTAATGCTTACTGACTCTTTCAACAACTCCAATAACTCCTTCGCTGGAACACACAGCCATTTCGGGTTGTATGCCATCATCACTTCCTTTGTCAATAGTAATGTAATTTTTAGTTTTATTAAATCCGGCATTAACGATGTCTGCTGTTTTGAATACATAGGCTGCATCTGTCGAATCTATTTTTTTCCATAATGTATCTGCCTGTGCCAATTCACAGATTACTTTCAATTTTTCGATTTGATTCCTTAGGTTGGTATTCTCTGCAACTAATTTTTCATTAGCAACTTTCAGATAAAGATAATCGTCAATTTCAGTAACGACAGCAGAAATAGTACTAAAAAAAGAAGTTGTATATCCTGAAAACACAGTTCTCTGATAGTTATTGTGTAAAACTATCAGAGAAAAGGAGAGGGCTTCCAGTAATATAAAAATTATGGTAAAATGATATTTTAATATCAGTTTGATAATTTCTTTCACAACCTGGAAGTTTATCTGATCAGGAATGAAAACTTATCTACATTTTTCAAAGCAATTCCTGTTCCCCGTGCCACAGCCCGCAATGGATCTTCAGCAATGTGGAAAGGAATGTTCAGTTTATCAGTGAGGCGTTTGTCCAAACCGCGCAACAAAGCACCACCACCTGCCAAATATATACCTTTGTTTACAATATCAGCATACAATTCAGGCGGAGTTTGTTCCAAAGCTCCCAAAATAGCAATTTCAATTTTAGAAATAGATTTTTCCAGACAGTGTGCAATTTCCTGATATGATACTGGCACTTCTACTGGCAGTGAAGTCATTTGATTAGGTCCTTGCACAATAAAATCTGCGGGAGGTTCGTCAAGTTCAGACAGAGCAGAGCCTACATGAATTTTAATTTGCTCAGCAGTCCGTTCGCCTATTCGGATGTTGTGTTGATGACGCATATATTCTTGTATATCGTCAGTCAAGTCGTCCCCGGCAATACGTATAGATTTGTTGCTAACTATACCACCCAAAGATATAACTGCAATTTCAGTAGTACCACCACCTATGTCAACAATCATATTCCCTTCCGGTGCTTCCACATCCAGTCCAATCCCCAGGGCGGCTGCCATAGGTTCATAAATCATGTATACATCGCGTCCGCCGGCATGTTCCGAAGAGTCGCGGACAGCACGAATTTCCACTTCCGTACTTCCGGAAGGTATACATACTACAATCCGCAAAGAAGGAGAGAAGAATTTGCTGTTCACACTTGCCATTTTAATCATACCGCGTAACATTTGTTCTGCAGCATTGAAATCCGCAATTACACCGTCGCGTAACGGACGAATCGTTTTAATATTATCGTGGGTTTTACCTTGCATCTGTCTGGCCTTTTCCCCGATGGCAATCACTTTTTCCGTCTTCCGGTCTATGGCAACGATGGAAGGTTCGTTAACAACCATTTTATCATTACAAATAATAATGGTGTTTGCTGTTCCCAAGTCAACAGCTATATCTTGTGTCAAAAACGAAAATAATCCCATTTTAATAATTTATTATTATAATTTGGCTTAATGTTTAAAATGTCTCATTCCAGTAAAAATCATAGCTATACCATACTTGTCCGCAGCGTCAACAGAGTCCTGGTCTTTCACCGAACCACCCGGCTGGATAATGGCTGTAATTCCGGCATTATGAGCAGCTTCCACACAGTCCGGAAAAGGGAAAAAAGCATCAGACGCCATTACACTTCCTGCGATACGGTCGCCTCCCTGACGAATAGCGTTTTCAAGTGCCCAGATCCGGCTGACCTGTCCTGGACCAACTCCTGTCGTACAAAGGTTTTTGGCTATTGCAATACCGTTGGATTTGGCATGTTTTACTACTTTCCACGCAAATATCAAATCCCTCATTTCAGCTTCCGTAGGCTGGCGTTTGGTGACTACTTTTAATTCTTCTTCGTTTAGTAGCTGAGTATCCAAATCCTGTATTAATAATCCTCCCAATACAGTTTTTGCTTTTTGAGCAAAAGTATTTTTTTCCCCGATATGGTCTAATTGCAATAAACGGATATTCTTTTTCTTTTCAAGAATTTCCAAGGCTTCTCTGGAGAAAGAAGGAG
Organism: uncultured Odoribacter sp.; assembly: GCA_910578105.1. Lineage (GTDB taxonomy): Bacteria > Bacteroidota > Bacteroidia > Bacteroidales > Marinifilaceae > Odoribacter. The sequence goes on from CAJTPD010000001.1 coordinate 418,051, forward strand.
CAACAATTACTTCCAGGAATATTTTTGCCATTTCTGTTGCAGTCTCTGCATCAATTTCCCGGTTTGCTGCAACAATTCCTCCGAAAATAGATACGGGATCGGCTTCATAAGCCCGGCGAAAAGCATCAGCAAGAGTAGGTGCACTGCCAACACCACATGGATTAGCATGCTTTGCAGCAACAATGGTCGGTTCGTCAAACTCTTTCAAAGTTTCCAATGCACCGTCTGTATCTCCGATATTATTATACGACAATTCCTTACCATGCAGTTGAATGGCTCCTGGCAATGTACCTTCCGTTTCTTTCACAGCTGCATAGAAAGCAGCACTTTGATGCGGATTCTCACCATAACGTAAATCCTGTTTTTTCTCATAGGTGAGGGTAATGGTCTTAGGATATTTTATATCCAACCTTTCAGAAAAATAACCGGCAATCAAAGCATCGTAATGGGAGGTATGAATAAAAACCTTAGCTGCCAGCATTTCTTTAGTTGCCTCTGAAGTATCCCCGTTGGTTTTCAGTTCGTTAATTACCAGACTATAATCCTCCGGATCAGTAAGCACTGTCACAAACTTATAATTTTTAGCAGCAGCTCTGATCATTGTCGGACCACCAATATCAATATTCTCTATAATTTCTTCATGTGAAACTCCCGGTTTCAGAATAGTTTGCTTGAAAGGATAGAGGTTGCAAACGACTATGTCAATAGGAGCTATACCCAACTCAGTCATTTGTTTTTTATGATAATCATTGTCACGTATTGCCAAAATACCACCTTCAACATTGGGATGCAGAGTTTTCACTCTACCATCAAAACATTCGGGGAACTTCGTCAAATCTGAAATATCCGTTACCCGGATACCTTCTGCTTTCAGTTGCTTTGAAGTTCCTCCGGTTGAAATGATTTCCCAGCCCATAGAGTCCAGCACCTTGGCAAAATCTACAATGCCTGTTTTATCAAAAACACTAATTAATGCTCTTTTCATCCAGATTATATTTTTAATTATCACTGAGGCAGAATAGCCTCAGATATTCATTTATTTATACAAAGTCGTAATTTGTCGCAAAGGTATAAAAAAAGCGTATTATTTTTTATATAAAAAAGCAGATAGTGTGTTTTTTTTCCACACCAAACAGTGATTTATTTACTTATAACTGACAATCAGTTTGTTACCTGATTTTACAATCGGATACTCTTTAAGAGGATAGATTTTCTTTTCAGTTCCTTCCGGATAGCCGTACAACAATAAAAATTTAACTCCGCAAACAGGACATTGTGCATAATTTCCCTGGAGCTCTTTTTGAGTCATATAGGAAGTCAAATCTGAACAATTCGTGCAAGTGGCATCATAACATTTAAAATCGGTGTTATTATTGGTATAGATAATAATACCTTGTCCGTTGTATCCCAATGCTTTACCCGTATACGAACTGTTAAAGTAACGGGGGAGTTCTATCCAGTTGTTACTTTCTCCACCCACAGAAAGGTCTATCTGCGTATAGACAGGCACATCCGGTATGACGTGTTTGTCTTTCAATTTTTCCTCTAACTGGTGAGAACATCTGATATTTGTGCCTGAAAAAATGACAACAATAAAAAAAATGATTATTTTTGATTGCATTATTTTGAATTTAGACTACAAATATAATCATATGAACTTAATTACTGCAGATTTCAATTGGATTTCGTTTGCACTGGTCATTATTGCCGGAATTATCGGTATGATTAAATCCAATACCAGGAAATCCGAATGCCCATCCGCTTCTCTTGCCCCAGAATCCTGTGAAGAAGAGGAGATGAAAGAAAAATGTTTTTATGAAGAAGAATGGGAAAAAACAGAGGATATTCAAGTGTTAAAAGCCAATAATTCCTCTGAAGAAATCGTATTGAAAGAAAAAACTCCGGTCTGTTTTCCGGGTGAAGAAGACAAAGAAGAGCATCATTCACAGTTTGACATCCGTCAGGCTATTATCAGCAGTGAAATCCTAAAACGTCCTGAATTTTGAATTTTGCCAGATTTTGCATAAATTCCCAACAAAACCTGAAATTAACGTACTGTTAACAAATATTTCTTTAAAGGGTAAATTAGCTATCAATGACAAACTAAAGTTACAGTTGATAGGCAATTATCAAATCCATGACCTTAGTTTGTCAATCTGAAATCAGGATATAGGTTTGGTTTTTTCTGCCAACCAGCTTGTTTCTTTTGCAGTCAGATAGGGAGATGTTTTTTCAAATACCATCTGGTGATAATTATTCAACCAGTCTTTTTCTTCCTGATTTAACAATTCCGGTAAAATAGCCGAAGTATCAAAATAACAAAGAGTTAATGTTTCAAAACCGTACCACTCTCCGAATTCATTGGAAGCAATGGGTATGCACAGTATCATATTTTCATGCCGTATACCATGCAACCCCTCGCGGTATATGCCTGGTTCATCCGATGTCACCATTCCCGGACAGATAAATTGCTCTTTCAATTCCTGACGAATAGACTGAGGGCCTTCGTGTACATTTAAAAAGAAACCTATTCCATGTCCTGTGCCATGTCCAAAATTACGGAGGGTTTGCCACATAGGCTGACGCGCAATAGCATCTATATTACATCCTCGCGTACCTTTGGGAAAAATACTGCGACTTAAAGCAATCATGCCTTTTAATACAATCGTATAATCTTCTTTTTCTAAAAGAGTAAGTTCTCCCAACGGGACAGTACGAGTGATGTCAGTGGTACCATGTGTATATTGTCCTCCCGAGTCCACCAGATACAAACCTTTGGGTTCCAATACAGAATCGGCTCCCGGAACAGCAGAATAATGGGGAAGAGCTGCATTCATTCCGTAAGCGGAAATATTTTCAAAACTGTTTGATACATAATCTTTGTCTTGTGCCCGTAAAGTGGTGAGTTTTTCAGAAACTATGGTTTCCGTTAATTGGTTGTCGATATTACTCTCGAGCCAATAAAAGAATTTTGTCATAGCAACGCTATCTTTAACACAGGCTTTCCGAAAGCCTTCAATTTCTTCCGGAGTCTTGATGGATTTTGCCAGAATAATAGGTGAAACTACCTCTGTAACAACAAATGATGAAACTATTTTATTATATACTGCAAAATTCAGATTATTAGTATCTGCACAAAACACAGCACCTTTTTCAATTTCATTCAGGAATAAGAAAAGATGATGATAATCTCTGACTTCTATATTTACCTGTCGTAAAGCTTCTTCAACTTCTTTTGTTACTTTAGAACGTTTTACAAACAACCAGGAATTATCCCGACCGACAATTGCATAACAGATTGCTACAGGATTGTACTCAATATCATTACACCGGATATTATACAACCAGGCAATTTCATCCAAAGCACTGAAAACGAAATAATCTGCATTATTTTCAGACAATATACCTTGCACCATTTTAATTTTATCCGATGCTGATTTTCCGGTAGTGTCAGATGAAATTAAAAACAATTTTTCCTCCGGCAAAGCAGGACGGTCGGTCCATATATCACCAATTAATTCATTTTTATCAACTATTTTAATTCCCTTGGGGGCAAGTTTTGCTTGCAAATTTTTCATATCACAGACAGAGGTGCAAAAACTATCCAGACCTATCCGGCTGTTTTCCGGAAGAATGGCAGCCAGCCAATCCGGATAATCTATAGCATCCTGAACTCTTAATTTATGCAATTGGATACCTGTATTTTGCAGCTGTTTTTCAGCCTGAATAAAATAACGGCTGTCGGTCCACAAACCAGCCTCTTCTTTTAATACAACAACAGTACCAAAAGAGCCTGTAAAACCGGAAATCCATTCCCGTTGTTTCCAACCTGCAGGCAGATACTCACTGTTATGAGGATCAGTTCCGGATACAATATATGCATCCAGATTCTCCTTTTCCATTAGTTTTCTTAATGCTGATAATTTTTCATGAACAGTCATAATTCTAATTTTAAATTTGACCAAATATAGTAAGAATTATCAGAAAATATCCGAAAGGCAATATGTTACAATTGTAATATATTGTTTTTTCTAACACATTACACATATAAAAAATATTCCATTGCATATAAATATTTTAAAGTTGTCAACATTAAAATAGCATCTTTGGCTGATAAATTTTAATACAAGGATGTATTTTATTAAAAACCAGTACATTATACTTATTTTGAAAAGAAAAACTTTAATATTTTATTTAAACTTCAAATCTTTAAAGCGGAAAATCAATGGATATAGAGATGCTGTTATTTTATAATATATTAATTTCCAGTACTTTATATGCATCTATATGAAGTTTAATTCCAATATAATACAATGTATTTTAAATCTTTATTATAAATTAATATATTAATTATCAGATATTATTATATCAGAATCGCCCGTATAGTGCTAATTGATTGAAAATAAATGGAAAACAAACAAGTCTACGCTTGTGTTACATTTGTAATATAACATGTATTACAAATGTAATTTGATTATCTCTTGTTTTTGAATTACATTTGTAATCAAAATTATTACAGAATGCAAGAAAGATTCAAGCAGTTATTGGATGAAAAAAATCTGACAGCAACCCGTTTTGCTGCTCTGATTAAAGTGAATGCTTCAGCAATGTCACATATTTTAAATGGTCGTAGTAAACCGGGATTTGATGTACTCGATAAAATAGCACAGGCTTTTCCCGATGTAAACTTAAATTGGTTAATTTCCGGGAAAGGTTCTATTTACAATGTTTCATCCATAGAAAGGACTGATAGTTCTACGAAGAAAAATTTATTTAAACAGAAGGAGGAAACAGAATCCGTTTCTTCAGTTACTGACGATACGGAGGCAAATAAAATTCTACCTCCCGTATCTCCTGAAATTGTAGTTGCAAAAGCAAAACCAATAAAAAGGATTATTTTATTTTTTGAAGACGGAAGTTTTGAAGATTATGAAAAATAAGTTTCATATATCTTCAAAACTTCAATGTTTTATTTCTGACTAAATCTTTTTACCTGTTCTTTTATCAGTTCCTGATCATCAAAATAGTTGATTTTCATAGCCTTCCTTACATTATTTAAAGTATAAGCTGCTGTTTCCCGCGCTATAAAACAGCCTTTTTGCAACATTTCATAAATAGCAGGGACATCTTTTTCAAATTCTTTTCTCTTATTTCGGATGGGTTCTAATTCTTCCTGCATAATTGCATTCAGAAATTTCTTGACCTTAACATCTCCCAAACCACCTCGTTGATAATGCATTTTCAATTCATCCAGATTGGCGTAATCCGGTAAATACCTTTCAAAATGTTCAGCTTTGGAAAAAGCATCTAAATAGGTAAAAACAGTATTTCCAACAATACTTCCCGGATCTTCCACACGCAAATGGTTGGGGTCAGTATACATACTCATTACCTTTTTCTTTAAATCTTCAGTTGTTTCCGAAAGATAGATACAATTATTTAGGGACTTACTCATTTTGGATTTCCCGTCTATTCCCGGTAATCGCAAACAGGCTGCATTATCAGGTAATAAGATTTCCGGTTCCACTAAAGTATCTCCATATATTGCATTGAATTTACGGACAATTTCCCGCGTCTGTTCCAACATTGGTTCTTGATCTTCTCCTACAGGTACTGTCGTTGCTCTGAAAGCAGTAATATCGGAGGCCTGACTGATGGGGTAAGTGAAAAAACCTACCGGAATAGAGGTTTCAAAATTCCTCATTTGGATTTCTGTTTTTACCGTCGGATTTCTCTGTAAACGTGAAACGGTCACCAGATTCATGTAGTAAAAAGCTAATTCACAAAGCTCCGGTATTTGCGACTGAATAAAAATAATGGATTTCTTTGGATCAAGACCACAAGCGAGATAGTCTAAAGCAACTTCTATGACATTCTGTCTGACTTTTTCCGGGTTTTCTGCATTATCTGTCAATGCTTGCGCATCGGCAATCATAATGAACACTTTTTCATATATTCCGGAATTTTGTAATTCAACTCTTTGTTTTAAAGACCCCACGTAATGTCCGATGTGAAGTCTGCCGGTAGGACGGTCGGCTGTTAATATGATTTTTTCTTTATCCATCGTTTCTTATATTAATCCTATAATTTCTTTCACTGATTTAAATCCGTTTTCGTTCAGGTAGGCATTTATACCATCCTTGATTTTTAAGGTAATTGCCGGGTCGATAAAATTTGCAGTACCTACTTGAATAGCAGAAGCTCCGGCCAGTAGGAACTCTATTGCGTCCATCGCATTCATGATTCCTCCAAGACCGATTACCGGAATTTTTACAACTTGGGCCACTTGCCAAACCATCCGCAAAGCAATGGGTTTTACACATGCACCACTCAAACCTCCGGTAACAGTGCTTAAAACAGGTTTTCGTTTCCTGGCATCAATGGCCATTCCCAGTAAAGTATTGATTAAAGAAACGGAGTCGGCACCTTCGGTTTCAACTGCCAGTGCTATTTCCTGAATATTGGTAACATTAGGAGAGAGCTTCACCATCAGATGTTTATGATAAACTTTCCTCACTGCTTTTACCACTTCCGCTGCCGAAATACAACTTGTACCAAAGGCCATTCCACCTTCTTTTACATTCGGACAGGAAATATTCAGTTCAATACCAGGAATATGTTCCAATTCATTTATCTTTTCTGCTGTAGCTGCATAATCGGATATAGTTGACCCGGAAACATTTACCAGAATATTCGTCTTTACAGATTGAATCCGGGGATAAATATGCTCAATAAAATAATCTACTCCCTTATTTTGCAGACCAACCGCATTTAACATTCCCGACGAAGTCTCGGCCATACGAGGATAAGGATTACCTTCCCGGGGGTTTAGTGTTGTACCTTTTACAATGAATCCACCCAAACATTCCAAGTCGATAAAATCCTGAAATTCAATACCATATCCGAATGTACCTGAAGCAGTCAGAACCGGATTCTGAAGTTCTAACCCATGATTAAGGTTTATATTTAAATCTGCCATTTTAAATCATTTATATTGAATACCGGACCATCTGTACATACACATTTGTGACCTTCCCGGGTATCACTGACACAACACAAACATGCACCAATACCACAAGCCATCATGTTTTCCAAAGAAACCTCACAATCAATACCATTAGCATATGCATATTGAGCAATTGCTTTCATCATAGGAGAGGGACCACAACAGAAAATATGGTCGAAATGCTCTTTTAATACCGGATGTTGAGTTGGATAGCCTTTTTCTCCATAAGAGCCGTCTTCAGTTGTATAGTATACTATAGCATATTTTTCAAATTCATCTTTTAATACAATGTCTTTTTCAGAACGTGTACCGATTAACACTACCGGTTGCATTCCTTTTGCTTTCAACTCTTTGGCCAAATGCAGCAAAGGAGCCACACCAACGCCACCGCCAACCAATATACAGCGTCCGCTCTGAGGCTGAGTAAACCAATTACCTAAGGGTAATATAACATTCAACTTGTCTTCCGGTCTTAGAGTTGCCAATTTTCTTGTGCCTTCTCCTGCTATTTTTATCATTAAATGGAGTAATCCTTTCTCAGGCTCTACATTATGAACAGAAATAGGGCGGCGCAGGAAAGTAGACACGGAACCTTCTACTTTTACATTCACAAATTGACCAGCTTTGATTTCCGGTAACTCCGGAGAATAAAGCACCAATAAGAAGGTATCCGCATTCAGAGTCCGGTTTTCCTTTACGGTAAAATCAATAATTTTTTTCATTCCAAATTTGTATTAATCTCTTTTTAGTTTTTGAACTAAATAACGACCTGTATAAGAGCCGGGACATTTTATCAGTTCTTCCGGAGTTCCGGTAAAAACAACAGAACCACCGTTTTTACCGCCTTCAGGCCCTAGGTCTATTACATAGTCTGCACATTTAATAACATCCATATTGTGTTCTATTATCAGGACAGAATGACCTCTTTCAATTAAAGCATTCAATGATGCCATTAATTTGTGAATATCGTGGAAATGCAAACCTGTAGTAGGTTCATCAAATACAAAAAGCGTAGGTTCCGCATTTTCACGGCTTAAATGATAAGCCAGTTTAACTCGCTGACTTTCTCCGCCGCTCAGAGTACTGGATGGTTGGCCCAACTTAACATATCCTAATCCGACATCTACCAGTTTCTGAAGCTTATCCATAATGGAGCGTTCGCAATGTCCGTTGCTTTCAGAGAAAAATTCCAATGCCTGATTAACTGTCATTTCCAGAATATCATAAATGTTTTTCTCCCGGTACAGAACTTCCAGTACATCATCTTTAAAACGCCGGCCTTTACAATGTTCACATTCCAGATAAACATCAGCCATAAATTGCATTTCAACTTTAATAATTCCTTCTCCCTGACATTCTTCGCAGCGTCCGCCCGGAACATTAAATGAAAAATGGGAGGGTTTGAATCCTTGTAATTTAGCTGCTTGTGTATCTGAAAAAATCTTCCGAATATCATCCCAGGCTTTTAGATACGTCACAGGATTAGAGCGGGTAGACTTTCCAATCGGATTTTGGTCAATAAATTCCACCCCGGTGATTATCTTCATGTCTCCGGTCAGTTTGTCATAACTACCAGTCCGGTCTGAATAATCTCCGTAAAATTTTTTCAGTGCGGGCACTAAAATTGTCTTAATTAAAGTACTTTTACCAGACCCACTTACACCTGTTACCGCCGTCATTACCTGAAGTGGAAAATCTACGGTGATATTTTTAAGGTTGTTCTCTGTTGCACCAGAAATTGTTATTTTCTTTTTCCAGTGACGTCTGGCTGCAGGCACCTCAATAGTCCGCTTCCCATATATATAATCAGATGTTAAAGTATCAGCAAGCTTCAATTGATTCATATCTCCCTGAAATACTACTTTTCCGCCTAATCTGCCGGCCTGGGGGCCAATATCAATCACTTCGTCGGCAGCTTTGATAATATCTTCATCGTGTTCCACTACAATGACTGTGTTTCCCAAATTCCTTAATTTTTTCAACACCCGAATCAATTGTTCTGTATCCCGGGAATGTAATCCGATACTCGGCTCGTCCAGAATATACAGAGAGCCAACCAAAGCAGACCCCAGGGAAGTTGCCAGATTGATACGTTGCGATTCACCACCGGATAAAGAAGAAGAAAGGCGATTCAGTGTCAGATAGCCTAAACCTACTTCCAATAAAAACTCTAACCGATTCCGGATATCCGGCAAAATTCTCTCAGCAACTTTATTTTGTTCCGGAGTCAGTGTCAGATGATTGAAAAAATCTTTCAACTCAGACACCGGCATTTCCACCAATTCAGGCACTGACTTTCCCCCAAGTTTTACATAAGAAGCCTCTTGTTTCAATCGTGTTCCATGACAATCCGGACATTTAGTCTTTCCAGTATACCTGGCAATCATTACACGGTTCTGTATTTTATATTTTTTACTGTCCAAATACCTGAAAAAATCATAAATTCCTCCGAAATGCGAACAACCATTCCATAATAGGTCTTTTTCAACCGCATTCAATTCATAATAAGGTTTGTGTACAGGAAAGTTTACCTTATGGGAGTTACGGAGTAATTCTTGTTTCCATTCACTCATTTTTTCTCCCCGCCAACACATGACCGCATCCTCATACACACTAAGCGACTTATTAGGTATTACAAGATCCTCGTCAATACCCAACACCCGACCGTAACCTTCACATTTGGGACAGGCACCGATAGGGGAATTAAAACTGAACATATTTACAGAAGGAACCGTAAAAACCAAACCGTCAGCTTCAAACCTGTTGGAAAAAGAACGAAACTTGCCCTCTATCTCCACAAAACATTCACCTTTCCCTTCATAAAGAGCAGTTTCAACAGATTCAGATATTCTGGAAACTGTATCCCGTTCATTACTGATACTAATCCGGTCTATTACCAGATACACTTCGCTTGTTTTTGGTATAACCTGATTTTCATGTAGCACGTCCTCAATCCGGTAAAATTCCTGATTTACTTTTATCCGGATAAATCCCTGACTCAACATTAATTTCAAAGTCTCTGTCTCACTTATGTTTTCAGGACGGGCAAGAATAAGGGCTGTTTTACCGGGATATTCCAGCATGTAATGAACAACATCATCCACCTGGTCTCTTTTGACTTCCTGACCTGAGACAGGAGATATTGTTTGTCCGGCCCGGGCATACAACAACTTAATATAGTCGTAGATTTCTGTTGAAGTCCCGACAGTCGAACGGGGATTTGAAGTATTTACTTTCTGTTCTATAGCGACGGCAGGAGGGATGCCTTTGATATAGTCGCATTCAGGCTTGTTCAAGCGTCCCAGAAACTGTCTTGCATAAGCAGATAAACTCTCTACATACCGGCGTTGGCCTTCGGCATATAAAGTATCGAATGCCAAAGACGATTTTCCGCTACCTGACACACCGGTAATGACAATCAGTTTATTTAATCCGATTCTCAGATCAATATTTTTCAGATTGTGTACCCGGACTCCCTTCAAATCAATACATTGTTCATTCATAATCACATTTTCATCTTATGTAACGCTGTAAGTTTATCCTTATGCAAAGATAAGGAAAAGTTACAATCAGAAAAAATAAAAGCACCCTTCACAGGATGCTTTTAAACGTTTGGAATATGTTTGGAAATACGTTTATAGTCCGTTAGACTTTTGTTAATTATTCAGAAACTACGTCAAACTGAACATCAACTTTCACTTCACGATGAAGTTTGATAACAGCAGTATAAGTTCCTATTTCTTTAATTTCTTTCAACATAATTTTCTTTCTGTCAATATCAAATCCCTGAGCAGTCAAAGCTTCTGAAATCATGATATTATTTACAGAACCGAAAATTTTACCTGTGCTGCTGGTCTTGGCACCTATCGTTAATTTGATTTCGGCCAATTTAGCTGCTAATTCTTCAGCTTCTGCTTTTAATTTAGCTTCTTTGTGAGCACGCTGTTTGATATTTTCAGCTACAACCTTTTTTGCGGATTCGGTAGCCAAAATAGCATATCCCTGAGGAATCAGGTAATTACGGCCATATCCGGGTTTTACATTGATAATGTCATCTTTATGACCCAGATTTGCAATATCTGTCAATAATATAATCTGCATTTTGTGTCCTCCTTTTAATTATTTCATCAAATCGGTTACATAGGGCAACAAAGCAAGATGTCTTGCTCTTTTTACAGCAGTCGCAACTTTTCTCTGATATTTCACAGATGTTCCGGTAATCCTTCTGGGAAGAATTTTACCTTGTTCGTTCAAGAATTTCTTTAAAAATTCAGGGTCCTTGTAATCAATGAATTTGATTCTTGCTTTTCTGAAACGGCAGTATTTTTTCTTTTTAACATCCACCGTAGGGGGGGTCAAATATCTGATTTCACTTTCGTTCTGTGCCATAGCTTATTTCTCCTCTTGTTTAGCTGCGTATTTACTTCTTCTTTTTAAAGTATACTCATAAGCATACTTGTCTAATCTAAACGTTAAAAAACGAATAACTCTTTCGTCACGTCTGTAGGCAGTTTCCAGTTTGTCTACTAACGAACCTTCTGCTTCAAACTGCAACAAATGATAAAATCCGGTCGTCTTTTTCTGGATCGGATAAGCCAACTTGCGAAGTCCCCAAGCTTCCTCATGTTCAATCGTACCACCATTATCGGTGATGGTGCTCTTGAATTTTTCTACCGCTTCCTTTATCTGCTGCTCAGATAAAACGGGAGTTGTAATGAAAACGGTCTCGTAATGATTCAACATAATTAATTGATTATTAGTATAAAAATAATTTATCGGGCGCAAAGGTATGATTTTCTGATGAAATTACAAACAAATGAAACGGATAAATTTGTATTCACTATATTATTCATTAATTTTTAATAAATTCTCATTCGGTTTAATGCCTGGTGATACTCAGCAGCATGCCGGTTATGTTCCCTCAGGGTACGAGAAAAATAATGTGTGCCGGAAAAGTCACTTTTAGCACAAAAAAACATATAACCATGGCGTTTATAATTTAAGACGGCATCAACAACTTGAATAGAAGGCATCCGGACCGGACCAGGAGGGAGGCCAGTATGCTTATAAGTGTTATAAGGAGAGTCTGTCTCCATATGTTTGGTCAGAATACGTTTTAAAGTAAAATCACCCAATGCATATTTTAAAGTGGGACAAGCCTCCAGTTTCCATCCTTTTTTTAAACGGTTGATATAAACGCCTGCGATGACAGGATATTCTTCTGGTTGATTGGTCTCTTCTTCCACAATAGAGGCTATTATAATAATATCCATGGGAGAGAAGCCTGCTTTTTGTGCTTTAGCCTGACGGTCAGTATTCCAAAATTTTAAGTATTCCGCATTCATCCGTTTGATAAAATCTTCTGTTTTAGGATGCCAGAAAAACTGGTAAGTATTGGGAATAAACATGCCCATAAAATTTTCCGGGGTGAACTTCCATTTTTCTACGTATGCCGGATCCCGGGCTAAATTCATAAACTCAGCAGAATCAACTGCGAGCTGTCGGGAAAGTACTCCGGCAAAATCTGTCATAGTCCGGATATTATTGAAGGTAAAATGAACCGGTTCCTGACGCCCGGAACGGAGTAAATTAACCAATTGATTATTATTCATTCCGTTTTTAATCTTATAACGTCCGGCTTTTATCCCAGCAGGATATTTTTTTAGCTCTGCTACTTTTCGAAAAGTATATGTATTTTGAATATAACCTTTACTTTCCAGAATCCGGACCACCGATTCGAAAGAATTGCCTGGTTGTATAAAAATAATTCCGTCATCGGCAACGATGGTATTGGACTGCTGTACAAAGTGATAATACGTTGTAAAACAAGCAGTCATTCCGGCCAGCAAAACAATCATTAAAATAATCCATCCTTTTTTCTTCATGTATCAACATTTTCATACGCAATTCCGGAGTCATTCCTCATTCCGGAAATACAACATATAATAATTCATATCTTTGTCCGGGTCATAACCTTTCCGGATATATTTTTTCTCACCATGAATATACACGTGAAAGTTCTTATCAAGCTTCAACACATGCTTAAAGTATTTTTTTTCGTCTTTCACCGCATAATCTGAGACATTAAATTCATCCGGTAACTCTACTTTATTATCTGTCTCGTATTGATATTTAAAATTCTCAAAGGCATTTATAACTTCTGGTTCCTGAACAACTTCCTGCTTAAAACGATCTTCAGAAAAGACATCTGTATTCTTGAAAAAGTTAAGAGAACGGTTTAACATATCTATCTGGTCGGCCCTGGGAACATCATTTTCCTGATTGTATATGTCTTTCACAAAATTTTTACAGAGCTCCAGATAATTGGCAGTCTGGAAATAACTATCACTGCCGGGTTCCAGACCAAGAAAATCAGTTGTCCAGTATACCGCTTCTTTTGTATTTGTTTTATCCAGTATACACACTTTATAACCATTTTCCGGATTCACATTGAAAACAATACAGGCTTTATCCAGTTTTTTGATGTTAATTCCTGATTCCCCAACCAACTGATATGTATTTTGATTCTGTATAATTTTAAGGAAGGTATCTTTAGTTTCTGACTTAAAAATACCAATTGCATCACAAACTCCTTCTTCTATATTACAATTCCGGAAATATACAATGTACAATTCTCCCGATTTGATATTCGGATTATTGGATTGCTCATACAAATGGTTTGCAATCTCCACAGATTGCTGGTAAAATTCGGTTTCAGCATTGAAAATTGAAGTTACCGAAGCATAGACAGGATTATTCATATATTCATCCTCATAAGGCAGAAAATGATAATAGGCATCCTTTTTAAAAGCAGACAAAAAGTAACTCTTCAATAAATTCAATACATCAGCATCATCCGGTAAAAAACAATTATCAGAAAGGGTAAGGATGCCACCCTCAAATTTATTACCCACATTGTGAATGACAATATCCGATATTTCACAGTTCTCAAAATTGATCATATTCAAGTTTTATTAAATGACTAGAATCTGAATTTTATTCCCAAATTTAGATTTTCTTTAAATTGGAATTTCCGGGAATAATTTTCATCGTAAATGGTTTCCGTATAGATAGAAGCCGACATAAAATAATTAATTTTAAAATCCAGTGTCATCTTCCAATTGGCTGTTAAAGGAATCCGTTTTTTTTCCTCATCATCTTTTCCCCAATTCAGGAATCTGTCTTTTTTCTCATAACTCATGAAAACCTTCAATTCATTATTGATGCTCATGATTTTAAACAGATTATTTACCTTACTGATTAAATTCAACTGGGCACCGGCTTCACGTTTGAATCTTTTTCCTTCTTCTGAAATTCCATACCGGCCAGCACTGATTTTTGCCGTATCGCGGACAAAATTCCATTTACCGGCTATCGGAGAGATAACCAGTGAAAAGTTATTGTTTGGTTTGTAATCCATACCTAAAGATAATGTAAAATATCCGGGACTCATAAAATTAGCCACTAATTTTCGTTCGGCATCTTTAGGATATTCATATGAATTAAACAGCTGAGTCAACATATTGAACTGAGCTGTATAAAACCAGTGATTGAAAGCCTTTTGTCCAAGTTTGGAGTTCATTTCAAAACGATCCTCATTTTTCCGGATATCCTCGTCTCCGTTTTTCATAAATCCGAAACGATAATGCACCCAATTTTCCCAACTTGTTTTATGGCGGTTGTAATTCCAGTAATAACGCAAATTACTTAATAAAGATAAAGAATTTTCACCTCCACTGGCCCAATTAGCTAACTTACCCTGACTCATTGCTATTTCCACTTCTGAATAATAGGTCCAATATCTGCGGGATAATTCACCAATTCTTACCGGAACAATAACAGTATATTCTTTTCCAATATCATTTTTTAAGGTTCCGGGCACATTTATTCTTTCGTTAACAACTCCTACGGTTTGATGTACATCTTGATCGACATAAATTTTTAACCGGTTTCCTGCGGGAAGAATTTGTATCCATGTTCCAATCGTATCACCCGATTTATTACCGGCCCAGAAACGGTAATATGATGTTCTTCCATTATTCAGCCAAAAACGAATGGAATTATCAGCCAAATTCATCACTTCCATAAATACCGAGTCCCGGCTGGCATTACGTATCCAGATATAATCGGAATCATTACGGACATAATTGACAAAAGTCTGTAAATCCGTATTCAGGTATTCATCATAATCTCCGGTCAACAAATGTTCATTATTTTTATAAAATTCCACACTATCCCATGATATATACTCCTGAAGTGTTTGCAGGGCCTGTTCCTGACTGGCCATATTCCGGTCCGTATATTTTTTCAAATAATCGATAATATGTTTCAAACGCTCATCTTCAGCATATTTTAATAATGAATGAAGTGCATCATTGACTTTAGGGTCATCAAAACTTTCATGTTTCAGATTTTGTATAGCGTAACGTACCCCGGGATTCTCGATTATACTATTATCTAATCGGTTAAAATATAAGCGGGTAGGGAGGACCGGTCCTGTATAAATCCTTTCCTTTACTGGTTCATCCGGAAGCTTTACAGGCTCAATGCCCCATAATGCGGACTCAGAATACTGAGCTGAAACGAAATTTATGCTCAAAAGATATATCAAAAAGATAAAAATATATCTCATAATCAATTTATTTGAAAGGAGAATCCGGTTCTTTTGCCATATGGGAATAGCTCAGTTTGTCTACGAGTCCCGGCAACCATTTGCTGAGAAAAACAGCTAACTTTCCTTCAATAAAGGTCATTATAATTTCTCTTTTCCTTTTTCGGATTCCTTTCACAATAATAGAAGCACAGCGTTCAGCAGACATCATATGATTCTCATCGCGCGGGCTTTCACCTTGTTGGCGACCGGCAGCATTCAAAGCCTTTTTGCGAATATCAGAAGCTGTAAAACCCGGAGCTGCAATCAATACATGTAAACCTTTTTTTCTGGTTTCAATACGCACAGTGTTCAAAAAACCACGAATAGCAAACTTACTGGCAGCATAACCCGTGCGTCCGGGTAAGCCAATAAAACCGGCTATGGATATAATTCCGACCAGACTACCTTTGGATTGTATCAAATAGGGAAGAGCATATTTCGTACAATACACCGTTCCCCAAAAGTTAACGTCCATTACTTTATGAAGTACTCCGATGTCCAAGTCCTCCAAAAGAGCACGCATTGAAATGCCGGCATTGTTGATTAAAACATCAATACGCCCGAAATGCCCAACAGTTTGTTCTATCAGTTCTTTACAAGCCAATTCTTTAGTTACATCCGTGCGTACAGGCAATATATCTGTTCCGTTTTTCTTTAAATCCTGTTCAATGTTCAACAATTCCTCAATATTCCTGGAAGCTATTGCTATTTTGGCACCTCGACGTGCCAATTCATAAACTAAAGCTTTGCCAATCCCCGAAGATGCACCAGTAACAATAACAACTTTATCCCGCATAATAAATTCTGTTAGAAAAATTATTTTTGACAAAGATAATAATTTTAATGTGCAAATATATCAATTACCAATTTGTAGCTTATTTTTGTACATTATTCTATATCGGACATAATGTCCTATAATTTATATTATGATAAATAAGATATTTTTAAAAAAAGGGAGAGTGGCACATCTCCCTTTTTAAACTCATTTCATTTCGGTGAGTTTTGCCTGCATCTCTTCATATTTTTTCAAATATTGAGAATCCCTGTTTCTTAATTTATAATACAATGCTTTCAAAACTTGCATCGCATTTATATCACCAGGTTTTAAGTCCAGACATTTTTCAAAATCCGGAATAAGCAATTCATAACTCTTGTAAACGTTTTCTATCTCTTTGTTATATTCATTGACATCGACGATATTGTTTACTTTTTCAGCATATGCATTCACTTCCTCCAATTTGAAGTTGCTTAGCATAATCTGGGAATAAAAATCTTTGGGATCAAGTTCCAATGTTTTTTCGAACATTTCTTTTGCTTTATCCTGTTGTTTCGTTTTTTCGTACAAAGTTCCCTTAGCCCTGTAAAATGAAGCATTGTTCGGATCTTGCTTAATCGCCGCATCCAGATAAACCTCTGCTTTTTCGGATTCTCCGCTATTCAGATAATAGTTAATCAATTCTACCAACATATAAGAATTATCCGGAAAAAGCTCGTAACCTTTGTGCAAATAAGTTATAGCTTCTTCTTCTTTTCCTTGTTCTTTCAAGACATTGGCCAGCATCGCATAAGCTCTTGCCGGTTCATAATTCAATTTCAGAGTTTCTTTATAATATTTTTCTGCTTCCGGAAAATCACCTGCTTTCTGAGCTGCAACGGCAGTATTAAAAATAACAGCAGTATCCGTTTTTGCCGGTTGTTCCAAAGTCATAACCGGAGAATTTTCAATCTCCAATACCCGTTTAAAAGCAATTAAAGCCCCTTTAAAGTCTTCTTTATTGTATCTATCAACAGCCTGATTGGTATAATCAATAACCAAATTTCTATACTGGGTTTCCAGTTTCTTTCCATATTTCTTTTTAACATCCAGTTCTATTACTTTCTGATAAGCTTCCCAAGCTTTGTCCAAAGCATTAGGATCTAATTTTTTATAGTCGGCTACCGGACTTTCAAAAATAGCCTGATAAATCTGGCCTTTAACGAAATAAGCTTTATCATAATTTACACAAGCTTCGTGAGCAATTGCTTCGTCAACCAACTCTTTGGCCTTGTCTAATTTCCCTGAAGTAAAATAGCTGGTTGCCTGAGTCAATTTTCCTTTCTGTGCAAACGCAACAGTTGCACAAACAAGTAAAATCAGAATAAAGGATAGTTTTTTCATACGTATAATTATTTAATTATTGTTTTTCCACATAAATTAACGTGTCCTGAATTATTTTTGTTAGCTTTCACTATTATTTTCTCCAACTTCTTCTTCCCCCTTCTCTCCCGTTTCTCCATTGTTTTCTTCTTCTTTAGAAGCAGAAACTTTAGCAACTGCTGCAATGGAATCGTCGTTTCTCAGATTAATTAATTTCACTCCCTGAGTATTCCGGCCCATTACCCTCAATTCAGAAACTTCCAACCGGATAGTCAATCCAGAACGATTGATTATCATAAGATTATCCTCGTCTGTTACATCAATCAACGCAATCAGATTTCCGGTTTTATCTGTCATATTAATGGTCTTAACGCCTTTACCTCCCCGGTTGGTAATCCGGTAATCCTCAATAGCCGAACGTTTACCAAAACCATTTTCAGAAACCACCAAAATATTAGCATTAGCCGGTTCCACACAAACCATACCAATCGCTTCATCCCCTTCTTCCATCCAGATACCACGTACTCCTGATGCAGTACGTCCCATAGGCCGGACTTTATTTTCCGGAAAACGAATGGCTTTACCGGACTTCACTGCTATCATTATGTCATTTTCACCATTTGTCAATTTAGCTTCCAGTAATTGGTCACCTTCCTTGATTGTAATAGCATTCACTCCATTCTGACGAGGACGGGAATAAGCTTCCAATGTAGTCTTTTTGATAATTCCTTTCTTTGTGCACAATACAATATAGTTGCTATTTATATAATCGTCATCTTTCAAAGAAAGCAAATTAATATAAGCTTTTACTTTATCATCAGGTTCTATATTCAGCAGATTTTGGATTGCACGCCCCTTGGACTGCTTCGTTCCTTCCGGAATATCATATACTTTCAACCAGAAACATTTTCCTTTTTCCGTAAAGAAAAGCATCGTATTATGCATTGTAGCCATAATCATATGTTCCAGGAAATCTTCGTCCCGCGTTGCCGAGCCTTTGGAACCTACCCCGCCTCTATTTTGCACTTTGTATTCTGACAAGGGAGTACGTTTGATATAACCCATATGTGAAATAGTAATTACCATTTCCTCGTCTGCATAAAAATCTTCCGGATTAAATTCCTCCGAAGCATATACAATATCTGTTCTGCGTTCATCTCCGTATTGAGCCTTTACTGCCAGCAGCTCATTTTTTATAATTTCCATCCGTAATTCAACCCGTGCCAATACATCATTCAGATGAGCTATTAATTTCTCAATCTCTTCATATTCGGCCCTCAGTTTTTCCTGTTCCAATCCTGTTAATTGGCCCAAACGCATCGCAACAATGGCTGCAGCTTGTCTGTCAGTCAGGCTGAAACGTTCCATTAAGGCACTTTGTGCTTCTACAGGATTTTTAGAAGCACGTATCAACCGGATTACTTCGTCAATATGGTCAGAAGCAATAATCAAGCCTTCCAGTATATGAGCTCTTTCCTCGGCCTTACGTAATTCAAACTGGGTACGGCGAATCACGACCTCATGCCTGTGCTCCACAAAATAACGGATAATATCTTTCAGATTCAGTAACTTCGGTCGTCCATGCACCAAAGCCACATTGTTAACTCCGAAAGAAGATTGTAAAGCCGTATGTTTTAATAAGGTATTAAGTACAACATTAGAAATGGCGTCTTTCTTCACATCAATAACGATACGCATACCTTCCCGGTCAGACTCGTCATTGATGTTTGAAATTCCCTCAATCTTTTTCTCATTAATCAAATCAGCAATCCTGGAAATCAGTTCGGCTTTATTTACCATGTAGGGAATTTCATGCACAATAATTTTCTCACGTCCATTAGGCATTACTTCCACCGAAGTCTTGGAACGGATTACGACACGTCCCTTACCAGTCAGGTAAGAATCCCGGACCCCGCTATATCCATAAATTGTCCCTCCTGTCGGAAAATCAGGAGCTTTGATGATTTTTATTAATTCTTCAATGTCAATGGCATTATTATCAATATATGCACAAATGGCATCTATAGTGTCCCCGATATTATGAGGTGCCATATTAGTTGCCATTCCGACTGCAATACCTTGTGCACCATTAACCAATAAATAAGGTATCCGGGTCGGAAGTACACTAGGTTCTTTCAGCGAACCGTCAAAGTTGTCCACCATATCGACAGTATCCTTGTCGATATCTATCAACATATCTTCAGTAATCTTAGCCATACGGGCTTCTGTATAACGCATAGCAGCCGGACTGTCACCGTCAACAGAACCAAAATTACCCTGACCATCAACCAAAGGATAACGCAAAGACCACTCCTGAGCCATACGTACCATAGCCATGTATACAGAACTATCGCCGTGAGGATGATATTTACCCAATACTTCTCCTACGATTCTGGCTGATTTCTTAAAAGGTTTTCCGGAAGTCAAGCCCAATTCGTCCATACCAAACAACACACGTCTGTGGACCGGTTTCAGACCATCACGCACATCCGGCAAAGCCCGTGAAACAATCACTGACATTGAGTAATCAATGTAGGATGATTTCATCTCCTCCTCAATATTGATTTTAATAATTTTTTCTCCGCTGTTTTCCATCTATATTAAAATTACTGTTTACCACTGTAATATCAGAGAGTTATATACATACCCCTCTTTTTCACAAAAAACACACAAATGTAATAAATTCAAACGATTTGGAAAGAAATTCTTCTTCTTTTTTAACCCTCCGGAATCTCCGTAGTAAAGGTATCGTATGCTAATTTTACATTTAGGGGTAATTCTTTCGCTACTTCTGAAGCCAGACCCATTTGATGACCGATATGGGTAAGAAAAGCCTGTTTAGGTCCCAACTGTTTTATGATAGCAAGTGCTTCTGTCAAATTAAAATGTGAAAGGTGATTTTCTTTGCGAAGAGCATTGATAACCAGATATTCCACTCCCTTCAGTAACTTTATGGAAGTTTCAGGAATAGTCTTTGCATCGGTTATATAAGCAAAATTACCAATCCTGAATCCTAATACGGGCATCTTATAATGCATAACCGGGACAGGAGTAATTAAAATATCGTCTATATAGAAAGGAGTCCCGTCCAGAACGTGGTAATTGATTTCGGGAACACCAGGATAGCGGAAAGCCGTAAAAGCATACGAAAAATCTTTATAAACACCTTCCCGGGTTTCTTCATTTCCATATACATCAACACTTCCTTGTTTCACCCAATTGAATGCCCTGACATCGTCCAGTCCCCCGATGTGATCTTTATGGGCATGGGTCAATAAAATAGCACGGATATTTTTAACCTTGCTTCTTAACATCTGATATCTGAAATCAGGCCCTGCATCTATAACCAACACCTCTCCGCCGATTTCTAACATTGCAGACGCCCTTAACCGTTTGTCATGTGTATCTGTTGACTGACAAACCGGACAATCACAGGCAATCACAGGAATTCCCTGAGATGTACCGCTTCCCAAAATTGTTAATTTCATACAAACTCAAATTGTCTTCACAAAGATAGCACATATTGCAAAAATAGATGTACCTTTGGATGGAAAATAAAAGTTATTATAATTCATGGGAAAGTTATTTTTATTACCTAATACCCTGGGAGAAACCCAGATTAATGAAGTAATTCCTTCCGAAGTAATATCACGTATCCGGTTGTTGAAAGTATTTGCCTGTGAAAACTCCAAAAATACCCGCCGCTATTTAAAAAAAATAGATAAGAACAGAGCATTGGATGAGCTCACTTTTTTAGAATTGAATGAACATTCTGAGCGTAAAGATATCGAATTATGCCTTACTTACCTGGAAAAGGAGGATGTTGGTATTATTTCCGAAGCCGGGTGTCCCGGGATTGCCGATCCCGGTGCTGAATTGGTTGCGTTGGCACACCAACACCAATATCCGGTTGTTCCTCTGGTAGGTCCGTCCTCCATTTTACTGGCACTCATTTCCTCCGGATTTAACGGACAAAATTTCTCTTTTAACGGTTATCTGCCAGTTAAAAACAATGAACGTAGCCGCGCACTGAAAAATTACGAACGACAATCTGTGACTGAAAACCGTACTCAAATATTTATAGAAACCCCCTACCGGAACCAGAAACTATTTGAAGAAATGCTTCAGATTCTAAACCCTAAAACTTATCTTGCAATAGCTTGTGATATTACTACAGAAAATGAGTACATTAAAACAATGAGTATTCAGGAATGGAAAAAACAAAAACCGGAAATACACAAGCGACCGGCTATTTTTCTGCTCTATGCCAAATAAAATAGCCGTCTTGCTTATGTGTTCAAGGGTTATGTATAAAAAAATAAACACTATACGGTGATTGAAATCACTGATTATTGGATAATAAAATACTTGAGGATTATTATATGGAGACCAAACATTATTCGGGATTAACTGAAATACAAGTAGAAGAAAGCCGCCAAAAATATGGAGAAAATATTTTAACTCCTCCTCCCCAGCCCCCCCTCTGGAAACTTTTTCTGGAAAAATTCAAAGACCCTATCATCCGGATTCTATTGGTTGCAGCTACATTATCCCTGATTATATCTGTTATACACCATGAATATGCAGAAACTATCGGCATATTTGCAGCCATTCTTTTAGCCACAGGAGTAGGCTTTTGGTTTGAGATGGATGCCAACAAAAAGTTTGAATTATTGAATCAGGTGAATAATGATGTACGCATAAAAACTCTTCGTAATGGCAATATTCATGAAATTGCAAAAAAAGAAGTTGTTGTCGGAGACATCATTGTTCTGGAAATCGGAGAAGAAGTGCCTGCTGACGGGGAATTACTGGAAGCAATCTCTTTGCAGGTAAATGAATCTACCTTAACCGGAGAACCGGTAATGGACAAAACCACCAATCCGGTTGAGTTTGACAGGGATGCGACTTATCCTTCCAATAAAATCATGCGTGGCACCACTATTGTAAATGGCCACTGTATTTATAAAGTAGAAAAAGTTGGTGATGCCACTGAATTTGGTAAAGTAGCACGGAAATCCACAGAAATCAATAACGATAAAACTCCTTTGAGCAAACAATTGGAACGTCTGGCTCATTTTATCAGTATTATTGGATTCATTGCCGCTGGCATCACTTTTATAAGTTTACTTCTGAAGGACATCATTTCCGGAACCTTAACCTGGAATAATTTGCTCACTCTTGAAACGGCCAGCCATATTTTGCAGTATTTTATGCTGGCAGTCACCTTAATTGTGGTGGCAGTCCCCGAAGGTTTACCGATGAGTGTTACATTAAGCCTTGCATTAAGCATGCGCAAGATGCTGAAAACAAATAACCTGGTCCGCAAAATGCATGCTTGCGAAACAATGGGAGCAACCACAGTGATTTGTACTGATAAAACAGGCACTCTGACTCAGAATCAAATGCAAGTTTATCAGACTAATTTCTATAGTCTGCCGAATCAGATACTTGCCGGTAACAAATCCGGAGCCTTAATCTACGAAGGAATCTCCGTCAATTCTACAGCTTATCTGGATTACGGAGAAAATGGGAAAATAAAAACATTAGGCAACCCCACCGAAGCTGCTTTATTACTTTGGCTTCACAAACAGGGATTTAACTATATGGATGCCCGGAAAAATACAGAAATTCTTGAACAACTTACTTTTTCCACTGAACGGAAGTTCATGGCTACTCTTGTGCGTTCGTCATTAAATAATCAGATTATCCTGTACGTGAAAGGAGCACCGGAGATTGTACTTTCCAAATGCAAACAAGTACTTACTTCACAAGGAATTGTTTCCGGAACAGCTTTCCGGCCTGATATTGAAAAACAGTTATTGGATTACCAAAATCAGGCCATGCGTACCCTTGGTTTTGCTTATAAAATTCTGGAAAATAATCAATATGACCAGATAGAAACATTATTGGCCGGAGATTTAACGTTCGTGGGCATTGCAGCTATATCCGACCCGGTACGTCCCGATGTACCGGCGGCTGTCAAAAAGTGCCTGAAAGCAGGGATTGACGTAAAAATCGTTACAGGCGACACTCCGGCTACTGCTCGTGAAATCGGACGTCAAATCGGTATATGGAATGCCTCGGATTCAAATGAACAAATCATTACCGGTACAGAGTTTGAACATCTAACCGACATTGAAGCCATTCAGCGGGTACAAAAACTGAAAATCATGTGCCGCGCCCGTCCCACGGATAAGCAGCGTTTAGTACAACTTCTGAAACAATCCGGAGCTGTAGTAGCAGTCACCGGAGATGGAACAAACGACGCCCCCGCATTAAATTATGCAGATGTAGGGCTTTCTATGGGCTCCGGAACTTCTGTTGCCAAAGAAGCCAGTGATATCACCTTGCTCGACGATTCTTTTAACAGCATTGCTACCGCTGTAATGTGGGGACGTTCACTTTACCATAATATACAACGATTTATCCTATTTCAACTCACCATTAACCTTTCCGCTCTATTGATTGTATTGTTAGGTCCCATACTAGGACATGAACTTCCTTTAACAGTCACTCAAATGCTCTGGGTAAACATGATTATTGACACCTTTGCAGCAGCAGCATTAGCCTCTCTTCCTCCCAATCCTGGTGTTATGGACGAAAAACCCCGGAAAACTTCTGATTTTATCATCACTCCCAAAATGAAAAACTACATTTTAGGGATAGGAATCGCCTTTGCAGGATTCCTTTTGGGGATTATGTATTGGTATACCCGCACTGAGGGGAGTATTTCCCGTTACGAATTGTCTGTTTTTTTTACAACTTTTGTTATGTTGCAATTTTGGAATATGTTTAATGCCAAAGCTTTTTTATCTCATGGTTCAGCATTTAAAAATCTGAGGGAAAGTACAGGTTTTCTGGTAGTCATGTCCATTATTCCCCTCGGTCAGTACCTGATTGTCCAGTTCGGCGGAAATGTTTTCCGGACAGTACCTCTTGACTGGAAAGATTGGGGTATTATCATTACAGGAACTTCTATAGTCCTGTGGAGTGGAGAAATATTGAGACTTTTGAAATCCAGAAAAAAAACATCATCCCGATAGGAATCACAATATTTTCTTTTTGCAAATGAAATACTGAGGATGATAAGTCAACGGACAATGCCCTTTCACCTGAAAGCGTTTGGCATACTCATACACAAAACTTTCCAATTTCCCACGGGTCCAGTTTTGTTGAATATTCACAGCATTTACTCCCGTTTTCTTTACGTGTTTCAAAACTTCCAACGGATTGTCAAATTCCAGTACACAGTGATTTTCTTCGGCATGTATTATTTCAAAACACGGGGAAAGCAAGTCTTTCATTTCTTCGATAGAATGGTATACCAATCCATTTCCTGTAAGTATTTTTAATTCTTTATAATTATCTTTCCCAAATGTACTGAATACCAACTGTCCTCCCTGATACAGATAACCAGCCAAACGGGCAAACGTCTGTGCAGGATGCACCAACCATTGGAAAGTAGAAGCTGAAACAATCAATTCAAAACGTCTTTCAAAAGTAACCTGTTCAATGTCTCCGACCACACTATGCTTCGGAGACAACTGACAACGATCGGCGGTCTTACTACACATAGCATCCACCAAATCATTCACCCAAAGCTCACACCCTGTATATTTTTCCTTTAACTGCTTGGTTAAAAGTCCAGTTCCGCATCCGACTTCCAGAATGCGGTTACATACCAATGGTGAATAAGCATTCAAAAGTTCCATCAAATGCCGGATTATCATTTTCTGAGCATGAGCATTTTCATCATAGCTTTCCATACTCTTTTTAAACCGGTATTCAACCTCCGTTTTGTCTATTAACATATGTTCCGATTTTCACTATTCCCCTATTATTTCTTCCCAGTTTCTAAACCGATAGAACGGGCAATGCCCTTCTCCTGGGAGCATCTGCACTTCCGGACATCTTCCTGTCCACCATTTTTGTTGATTTGAAACCGGGAAAATCACATCTTTTTCAGAGATATACACTTTATCCCATTTCAGTACTTGAGTCTGGTCCGCACTCAATTCCCGGATCCGTACCAATTCTTCACATACCTCTCCCAGTGGACGCTCAGTAAAACCAGGATGCGGTCTCTCCTTTTCTTCCTGAGTATACAACATACGCAAAACAAACTTTTCACGTCCTTTTTCAGTCATCCCTTTTTCAGTCAGGTCATAAATCCGGACCGGAATACCATACTGGTCATCCACCGGACGTTCTGTTCCATTTATTGCAATCAGTTTTACGGGGGGTATTTGCAATAGCGGAATAAGTTGGGCAGCAGCCCATATCCCCATTGACCAGGCTACGACATAAATTTCCTGATAAGCTCTAAAATCTGGTAATTTTCCGAAGCTCAGCTCACGATAGTCATAAAACATGACCACATCTGCCTTACAGAGCAAATGTTTCACAACCTGGCCGTTCATGCCCCAACCGTTGAAAAAAATAATCACCCGACGACTGTCTCTTTTATACAACCACTCTATTCGCACCATTTTTCAACATTTATCATTCCAAACATCCCAGAAACTCAAACAAACATTCATAGTCCTCCATGGGTATAGAAGCATTCAAAGAAAAACGGATACGGGCTTCATTTTTAGGTACAGTCGGATATCTCACCGGCAACGCAAAAAAACCATTATCTTGTAACATATCTGCCATTTCCAGACTACTTTCATTCGAACCGCATATCATAGGTACTATATGCGAACCACCTCTGGTTTCAAATCCCTTTGTCTCCAATATTTTACGCAAACGGTCCGAAACATCAGCCAATTTGATTCTCAAATCATAAAAATCCGGCATCCGGTTTAATATAAAACGGGTCCAGGCTACATTCACCGGAGGCAATGCAGTTGTAAAAATCAGACTCCGCTGTGTATTAATCAGATATTCCCGGAACAGGTTCGCACAAACGACAAATGCCCCCATAGAAGCAAACGCTTTACCAAAAGTCCCAATAATAAAATCAATATCCTCAATACAAGCCTGTTCCTCACAACAACCTAAACCATTAGTTCCTCTTACACCTATGGCATGAGCTTCGTCCACATATAAAAAAGCATCAAATTCTTTTTTTATCTCACACAATTGCTGCAAATCTGCCACATCCCCATCCATACTGAAAATAGATTCGGTAACAATAAATACATTTTCATACTCTTCCCTATGCTGTGTCAAAATACTTTGCAGATGTTCATAATCCAGATGCCTGTAACGTATCATTTGAGCCTCACTCAACCGCAAACCATCAATAATACTGGCATGTACTAATTTATCAGCAACAATCAAATCATGTTTCCCGGCTAAAGCTGGAAGTATACCAATGTTAGCATGATAACCAGAATTAAATACCAAAGCAGCTTCCTTGTCAAATAAATCGCTCAAGTCATCTTCAAGCATTTTATAATATTGATGATTTCCGGAAAGCAAACGGGATGAAGCGGCACTATAGGCCAAAGCCATTACATCCGTTTCCGACCGGAATTCTTCAATTAAACGGGGATTTGTGGATAGCCCCAGATAGTCATTAGACGAAAGATTCAGCATTTCCCGGTCTGCTATATGTATCAAAAAACCGTTATGCTCCGTATCCCGCAATATACGATAATTACCAGCTTCTTTTATTAATGCCAATTTCTTGGCATACCGTTCTTTATTCATAGATATTTATTTTATATCCTTCACAATTTTCAATAAGGCACTTGTTAACCGACTTAATTCTTCCGGCCGGATAATATACGGAGGCATAATGTATACCAGTTTACCAAACGGTCGGACCCAAATCCCCTCCTCTACAAACCGGGCTTGTAATACAGCCATATTTACTGGTTCTTTCATTTCGATTACCCCAATAGCTCCCAACACACGGACATCAGCCACTTGTTCCCATCGGGCAGCCGGAGCCAATTCTTTTTTTAATTGCTGTTCAATCCCTCCGATCATCTTCTCCAAATCATATCTACTCAGTAAATCAATGGAAGCAGAAGCAACGGCACACGCCAAGGGATTACCCATAAAAGTAGGCCCGTGCATAAATACATACGGCTCCCGGGAACAAATCATCGTTGCCACCGATGATGTAGCCATTGTTGCCGCAAATGACATATATCCACCAGTAATCGCTTTTCCAATACACATTATATCCGGTGTAATTCCGGCATGTTCGACAGCCCACAGTTTTCCGGTACGCCCGAAGCCTGTCGCAATCTCATCACAAATCAATAATACCTCATACTGATCGCAAAGGGAACGGACTTTCTTCAGGTAATCTGCCGAGTAAAACCACATTCCCCCCGCTCCTTGCACAATAGGTTCAAGGATTACGGCTGCAATATCCTTATGATGTTTCCGGAGACAATCTTTAAACTCCCGGATATCTTCTTCCCGGCACGGTTCACCCATGCGGCATTCAGGCCGACGAATAAAATACTGGATGGGCAAACTGCCATGAAAAATCCCATGCATACCCGTCACCGGATCGCACACAGACATGGCATTCCACGTATCCCCATGATAACCTTTAGTGATAGTCATAAAATGCCTTTTCTCCCCACGGCCAGCCGCGTACCAATATTGCAAGGCCATTTTCATGGCCACTTCCACAGAAACCGAACCAGAATCACAGAAAAAAATCTTATCCAGTCCCTCAGGAGCTATGGAAAGTATTTTCTGAGCCAGGTCTACAGCCGGACGATGAGTAAAACCTCCGAACATAATATGCGACATATCCTTTAACTGCTGCTCGATAGCCGCATTCAACACCGGATGATTATATCCGTGTATTTCACACCACCAGGAAGACATTCCGTCAATCAAACGTTTACCGTTTTCCAATTCAATATAAACTCCCTCAGCTTTTTTTACAGGATACACAGGCAACGGGTCAATTGTCGATGTATAGGGATGCCAGATATGCTCTCTGTCATATTTTAATAATTCTTCTATTGTCATTTTGTAGTTTTTAAATAATAAAATTGTCAAGTTCCCTCAACGTTACAGACTTCACACACTTTTTAAACGCTGAATCCCATCTTTTTCACTTTTTCCATATCTTCCAGTACTTTTGAACCCACCGTAGTCAGCAAATCACCCACGATTGCAGCATTAATACCAGCCTGAATGGCTTCCGTTTCTATATGGGCAATCAAACTCCGTCCTCCGGCAAACCGCAGATATGCATCAGGGTGAATAAAACGGAATACAGCTATGGTAGTCAGGATTTCATCATCACCCAAAGCAGCCGTTCCTTCCAACGGAGTACCCGGTATGGGATTTAATATATTTATCGGTATTGATTTTATTTTCAGTTCCCGTAAAGTCATTGCCAGGTCAATCCGATCCTCCATCGATTCTCCCATTCCAATGATTCCTCCCGAACAAACTTCCATACCCACCTCTTGTGCAGCCCGGATTGTTCTGATTTTTTCTTCCATTGTGTGAGTTGTACAAAGAGAAGAAAAATAACCAGGAGAAGTTTCCAGATTACAGTGGTAACGACGGACACCGGCATCAACCAATTTCTGCAACTGTGCTTTGTTCAGCAATCCCATAGAAGCACACAGATGTAAAGCAGAATTTTCTCCGATTTTTCGGGCATACTCACACAAACGCTCAATATTTTGGTCAGAAAGTGCCCGCCCACTGGTTACAAATGAAAATTTGTCTACTCCATATGCATCATTCAGCCTGGCCGTTTCCAGACAAACTTTCTCATCCACCAACTCATATTCTTCAATATTGGTTTTAAAAAGAACCGACTGTGCACACCATTTACAATTTTCCGAACAACGTCCGGACCGGGCATTGATAATCGAACAAGTATCAAATTTCCGGCCAGCCATTTTGTCCCGGAGCTCTCCGGCTGCCTTATAAAGAGCCTGCTCTCCCCGATTCATTGACAATGCAACTGCCTCTTCGCGTGATATTTGTCCACCACTTAAAACTTTTTCTTTCAAAATATCAATCATATGACACATATAATAAAAAAGGATATACTGCAATCAGGCAATATATCCTCCACCGTTTACCGGAAAATTATTCACCCCGGGACATACTTCTCCCTTTGTTCTACTGGCAAAAGCCTCCTGAAATTCCTTTTTCAATACCTGTAAAACAACTTTTGAAATATGAGCTGTATTAATAATCAGACCTTTGGCAGAAGACTTCAATAACACAGTCAAATACATATGAAGTGACAGACGTGCTATTTTAATTTCACGTCCCAAACTCACAAAAATGGAATATCCTCTCCGGCTCCAATTGGAGAAATAAAGAAAAACCCGGCTGTTTATTTTGTTATACTTCATCTTCTCTGTTAAGGCAGCCAAATTACAAAATAAATTCTAATTTTGCCCTCATTAAATGATTAATCTATGAAATCTTATTTTCTTGCTTTGATTGTTCTGGCTGCAACACTATCGGTAAGTGCAAAAAATTATGACCTTAGCCAATATGGTATTCAGGCAAATACAACAATTAATTCTGCCCCGTTATTGGTCAATGCCATCCGCGAAATTGTAGCCGGACACCAAAGTGACACACCTATTGTCCTGCGCTTCACCAAAGGCAAATATCACTTTTATCCGACAGCAGCCCTGGAGAGAGAATACTATATTTCCAATCATGACCAAACAAACCCGAAATCCACAGGTATTCCCTTGGAAGGACTAAAGAACCTCGAACTGGATGGACAAGGTGCGGAATTTATTTTTCATGGCCGGATGTTGCCGCTAAGCCTGATTGACTGCGAAAATTGCACTCTGAAAAATTTCTCCGTCGATTTTGAAAATCCGCATATTACTCAGTTCAAAATTATCGCCAACGATACTATTGCCCGGAAAATTACTTTCGAAGTTGCTCCCTGGGTGAAATACAAACTGGACAACGGAACCTTCGTCGCTTACGGCAAAGATTGGCAACATACTCCGGAAGCATGTATAGCCTTTGATGAAAATACCCGTCATATTGTTTTCAATACAAGTGATCTCAGAGCAAATTTCCGGCAAGTAAGCGAAAGCGCACCGCGGACAATTGTTGCCGAAAACTGGAAACAGACTAAACTACTCCCCGGTACTGTCATTGCAGGACGTACCTGGCATCGCCCTGCTCCGGGAATCTTCATACATCATTCTGAAAATACACGCATCGAGAATGTACAGGTGCACTATGCCGAAGGCATGGGATTATTGGCTCAACTTTGCACCGACATCACACTGGACCGATTCAGTGTATGCCTGAAAGGGGAAAAAGACCCCCGTTATTTTACCACCCAAGCGGATGCTACTCATTTCTCGGGATGTAAGGGAATAATTATTTCAAAAAACGGACTTTATGAAGGAATGATGGATGATGCCATCAATATTCACGGAACCTACCTGAAAGTAATCGAAAAAAACGACGATTATACTTTAACCGGAGCATATATACATTCCCAAAGCTGGGGATTCCGGTGGGGAAATCCCGGAGATACGGTTCAATTTATAAAATCAACAACCATGGAGCTTTTAAATGGCAGGAATATCATAGCTTCCATCTCTCCCCAGGATAAAGAAACTCCCCAAGGGGCAAAACTCTTTAAAATCCGCTTTACTCAGCCGCTTCCGGACGCATTAGATAGCAATGAAAGTTTTGGAATAGAAAACCTGACCTGGACTCCGGAAGTTGAATTTTCCCACAATATTATCCGGAACAACCGGGCCCGCGGCACTTTATTCAGTACTCCGAAAAAAACACAAGTCACTGATAATCTGTTCGACCATACTTCCGGGACAGCTATTTTGCTTTGCGGAGACTGTAACGGATGGTACGAAACAGGGGCATGCCGGGAAGTAATTATCCGGAATAACCATTTCATAAATGCGTTAACCAACATGTTTCAATTTACAAATGCCATCATCTCCATCTACCCTGAAATTCCGGACCTTGCCAGCCAACAAAAATTTTTCCACGGAGGTAAAGGAACACCCCGGATTATAATTGAAAACAACTATTTCGAAACTTTTGACACACCTATACTTTATGCAAAATCGGTTCAGGGATTGATATTTAAAAATAACACCATTAAACACAATCAGGATTTTCCGGCATTTCACTGGAACCAATATCCTTTTCTCTTTGAAAAGGTTTCCAATATTTTCATACAAAAAAATACCTTTGACCGGCCTTTTCAGGCAGAACAAGACATTCGTCTTAATTTGACTCCCAGAAATGAAATACATTTAGATTAAAATATTGTTATGAAAAAAGCCATTGTTTTATTATCCGGAGGTTTAGATTCCACAACAGCCCTATACTTAGCCAAAAGTCAGGGATTTGACGAAATATATGCCCTTACTTTTTTATACGGCCAAAAGCACGACAAAGAACTAAAAAGTGCTGTGACAATTGCTAAGACCGCAAACGTCAAGGAACATAAAGTGGTAAACCTGCTGCTCAACCAATGGAACGGATGCGCTCTCACCGATCCGGAAATCGAAGTCGAAAATGGTAACATCGAACGACAAGATATCCCTGCAACCTATGTTCCCGCACGCAACATGGTATTTCTTTCCGTGGCAGCTTCCTGGGCAGATGCACTGAACATCACGGATATTTTTATTGGAGTCAGTGAAGTTGACTACTCGGGATATGTCGACTGCCGGGAAGAATTTATCCGGGCAATGGAAAATACCGTCAATCTGGGAACCGTATTAGGTGCTGAAAAACACCAACACATTACCATTCATGCTCCGTTTATGCATATGACCAAAGCCGAAGAAGTGAAGTTAGGCATCCAATTGGGAGTAGATTATAGCCAGACCTGGACCTGTTACCGGGGAGAAAACAAACCATGCGGCACCTGTGACAGTTGTTTGCTTCGGGCAAAAGCATTTGCGGAGGCAGGAGTCGAAGACCCACTGATAACATGCTCCTAAAATTTCAGGCTTTATATACACCTATGTCATAAATTTACTACTTTTGTACGAAAGATTTTACAATGATTATCCGTAAATTATTCAAATTTGAGGGAGCACATATTGTGCGTAATTGTACTTCTAAACGATGTCGGGAAAATATACACGGTCATTCTTATCAAGTGGAAGTCTTTATCACTTCGGACCGATTGGATAAAGGTTATATGATAATGGACTTTTGCCGTCTGGAACAGGTGAAGGAATTTATAGAAAGTTTTGACCATTCTTATTCACTTTGGAATGAAGAACCCGATGAATTTAAAAAATTCATCCATACCTATAATCAGAGAATTGTTAATATCCCGGTTTCCCCTTCTGCAGAAGGATATGCCTTATTGTTTTACTACGTCATCGACCAGATTTTACAACATACAGAAAAAATAAACGGCGAAGGGCATATTCAATTACATTCTGTCCGTGTTCACGAAACAGCAACTGGTTATGCCGAAGCTTTCCGTGAGGATTTAAAACTGGTCCGGTTTCATTTAAATGAAATTCAGTTTTCTGAAGGCATCAGTACACAATGGAAAAACATTGATTGGTGGAACCGATTATTACTCAATCAATGACGCTGTTGCTGGCAAAAGACGGTATATTCCCGATAACCAGGGATAAACGAGGAAAACAGTTAGTGAAATTGCCTGCTTCCGGTTTGACTATTCCGGGAACTATACAGGGGGAAGGAAAACTGAACGGAGTCCCCTCTCTATTTATTCGGTTGGCCGGATGTAATCTGCATTGTGGTTGGCAAACAGATGACGGGCATTTCTCCCCCTGTGATACAGCTTATGCAGCTTATGATATCCGGGAAGCATATCCGATGGAAGTGGAAGACATCTGTCAGACCATTATCCAGAACTGTGCATCTATCCGCCATCTGGTAATAACAGGAGGAGAACCTTTACTTCAAAAAAAGGAACTAAAAATACTGTGTTCCAAACTAAAGCAAATAGGTGATTTTCATATTACACTGGAAACAAATGCAACCCTGTTTGATGCTGAAGTAGCGGAAAATATTGATCTTTTTAGTCTGTCTCCAAAATTAAACAGCTCTCATCCAAATCAACATATAATTTCTATAAATCCTGCCTGTATTCAAAAATTTATCACTCACGCAAAGACCCAACAAAAAGAATTCCAATTAAAATTCGTCTATGCCTGTGAATCGGATATTCCGGAAATAAAGGAATTACTCTCCCAGCTAAAAGAATGGCAACGAGAAGACATTTTGCTAATGCCATTAGGTGAAAGTGCTGACATTCTGCGAATAAATACTCATAAAACATTAGAACATTGCATTCGGAACGGATGGCGTTTTTGCGAAAGATTGCATATTTCTCTTTTTGGAGAACAAATAGGTGTTTAATAATCAGTCACTTACACTTAGTACAGTCGGAGACTTATAGACAATTTTTTCACACTCCAAAAGATAACGGATACGGTCAATAACCCATTCCCGGTCTTGTCCAATCAGATGAATCAAATCTTTTACTTCTCTATCTGACTGTCGGAGGAAAAACAGAATTCTATCGTCTATTTCTTTTATATCTGAAACTTGTACTTTTTTCTTTTTTCCCAGACAATAATCACATACTCCGCAAGGTTGCTTTTCTTTTTGTCCGAAATATGCCATCAGATATAATTGCCGGCAAATATTTTCCGATTCTATATATCTAGCCATGTTCTCTATTTTTCGGGTATATATCTTCTTCCGGTCCTCGTAAGCATCCCGGCCGATATGTAAATAAGAAGCCGGGACACGGGGCTGATGATATACAATATAAGGCCGGTCATTCCCGGGTATATAACTAATAATACGACGTTGGGCCAGATTCAATAAGGCATGGTATACCAAATCTCTGCTAACTCCGAGATGTTCTGCTACATATCCTTCATCCACGTAAGCATATTGTACAAATATTCCGGAATAGTTCCGAAGAATAAACTCAATCAGGCGTTCCGCCAAAGCATCATTCAACTCTATTTTATATAATTGATCCCTTACCACTAAAAAACTGATCCTCGACCGGGCATGTACATCAGTGGTACATTCCAGATATCCGGCAATTTGTAAAACTTCAATAGCTGCTGAAGTTCGTACATAATCCAACTTAAAAGTTTTCACAAAAGCATCCGGATCAAACTCAAAAGCAAATCCGGCTCCGGCCCCCTCCTCCAGACGAAAGAAATTTCCCAAATGCTGATATATTTCCCGGATATATTTTTTTTCCGGAAAACTTTGGGTAACTCTTTTTTTTAAAGCAGTCAAAGTGGCTTCGTTATATAACAAAACAGCATAAGCTCTCTTTCCGTCCCTTCCGGCACGTCCGGCTTCCTGAAAATAAGCTTCCGGACTGTCAGGTATATCAAAATGCACAACAATCCTTACATCCGGTTTGTCTATCCCCATTCCGAATGCATTGGTAGCTACAATTACCGGAATAGTTCCCGCTTTCCAATTCTCTTGTTTTCCTTCCCGTTGCAATGCAGATAATCCGGCATGATAAAAATCAGCACATATTCCCTGGGATGTCAAAAATTTAGTCAATTCTTCTGCTGTAGTCCTTCTTTTTACATAAACAATAGCACTATCCTGTAATTTAGATAAAATATGCAGCAACTCTCCCAATTTATCATTTGCTTTCCGCACGACATAAGAAATATTTTCCCGGCGAAAACTCTTGGAAAGGACATGTGGTACTGAAAATTTGAGTTTTTCCTGAATATCTTCGACAACTTCAGGAGTAGCCGTTGCAGTAAGAGCCAGGACAGGAGCATGAGGAAAAAAAGCCCGGACTTCAGCTATTTGCAAATACGAAGGCCGGAAATCATATCCCCACTGGGATATACAATGGGCTTCATCTACAGCCAGCATTGAAACAGGCATTTGTTTCAAGCGTTCCCGGAAATGTCTTGAAGCCAGTCTCTCCGGAGAAACATACAAAAATTTCACCTTTCCCCCTATCGTTTTGTTTATTGCCGATTCCATGAATTCACGGGTCATTCCGGTATATATAGCTTCTGCAACAATTCCTCTCTCTCTCAATCCCTCTACTTGGTCGCGCATCAAGGCTATCAAAGGTGTGATAACAATACATACCCCTTCCCGTACCAACCCCGGGACCTGATAAGTAATAGACTTACCTCCTCCGGTTGGCATCAGTGCCAGGGTGTCTCTTCCGGCAAGTACAGAAAGAATAATTTCTTCCTGCAGAGATCGGAATCCATCGTATCCCCAGTATTGTTTCAAAACGTCATGGATTTCCATAGACCAATCTTCAACTCTATGCAAAGATACAAACGAATTGAAATTTGAAAATTGAAATTTGAAAATTATTTATTATTTTCGCCCGTGTGTAATAGAAAATACCTGAAATGAAA
Organism: uncultured Odoribacter sp.; assembly: GCA_910578105.1. Classification (GTDB taxonomy): domain Bacteria; phylum Bacteroidota; class Bacteroidia; order Bacteroidales; family Marinifilaceae; genus Odoribacter. The sequence goes on from CAJTPD010000001.1 coordinate 454,182, forward strand.
TTTACAATAATAATCGCCGTATTTATCCTGTCCGTTTCCTGCCAACGGCATCTGTCCCAGCAAATTCCGGCAGCTCGAGTTTTTGAAACCTTTCTCTACCAATCTGAAATCTCAGATTTTATACCCAAAGGTACTACACAAGAAGACAGTACACTAATGGCTCAGAATTATATCCGGAATTGGGTTACACAAAAATTATTACTGCACAAAGCCATAGAAAATCTCTCCATAGAAGAAACTTCTTATACACAAAAACAGGTGGAAGATTATCGGACCTCGCTTTTAATTCATCAGTACAAACAAAAATTAATTGCACAACGTTTAATAGACGATATTAGTGACGAAGAAATTAAAAAATATTATACAAAACACGAAAATAATTTCGTATTGGCAACACCTATAGTAAAAGCTGTGTTTTTTATTCTCCCGAAAAATGCCCCCAACCTGAAAGAGGTAAAAAAATGGTTCAAATCTGACAAAGCTCCCGACCAGGAAAATTTGGAAGATTATTGCCTGACTCATGCGCGTAAATATGACAAATTCCAAAATAAATGGATTGAAGCAAAATATTTACTGAATTTAATCCCGGGAGACTATACCATTCTAAGAAAAAATATTCTTACCCAAAAAGACATTCAAGAGGAAGACAAAGAAAATTATTATTTTTTGAAAATTAAAGAGATACGGAATACACAAACAATAGCTCCTTGGGAGTATGTCCGGGAAGAAATAACCCTGATTTTAAAAAACAAGAAAAAATTACAATTTGAGAGCGAACTGGAGAAACAAATCAATCAGGAAGGTATCCGGAAAAACTATGTAAAAATTTACTAAACTCAGAAGCAAACTTCGGTAAGTTGAAACAAACATAATAGTTAAAGGCTCAAAAAGTTTATCGAATACAGAAATTGTAACAAAATTAATCATATGAAAAAGTATTTACTATTGCTGCTCTTAATGTTTCTGGTCAGTTTCATTTCTGCTCAAAAAAATGTAGTAGACAAAATAGTTGCCATCGTTGGAGACGAGATTATACTGAAATCAGACATTGAGAACGCCTTCCTGCAAGAACAGGGACGCGGAGTAATCACCTCTTCCTCCGACTTTAAAACAGAGCTTTTGGAACAGCAGCTGGTACAAAAATTATTGATGGCACAGGCAGCAGTAGACAGCATCACTGTTAGCGAAGATGACGTGGAAAATGCACTCTCCGGTCAAATAGAGCATTTCATTAATAATATCGGTTCACAGGAACGTTTGGAGGCATATTTCGGAAAATCTTTGCAGGCCATCAAAGACGAAATGCGGAATCCGATGCGGGAAAGACTTATTACAGAAGAAATGCAACAAAAAATTGTGGAAAAAATCCGGATCACCCCTTCCGAGGTCAGAAGCTATTTCAAAAAAATCCCGAAAGACAGCTTACCGGACATGCCCGACCGCTTCGAAATACAACAAATTATTTTACAGCCAAATATCAGCGATGCAGAAAAAGAACGGATCCGGGAACGCTTGCGCGAATATCGTGATCAGATACTGAAAGGAGAAAAAACATTCAGTACCCTAGCCGTACTCTATTCTGAAGATCCGAACTCAGCGGTACGCGGAGGCGAATTGGGATATATTCCAAGAAGCAATTTAGACCCGGCTTTCGCCGAAGCAGCTTTCAATCTCAAACCGGGAAGAATATCCAAAATAGTCGAATCAGAATTTGGTTTTCATATCATCCAGCTTATAGACCGGCAAGGAGATAAAATCAATGTACGTCACATCCTGTTGCGCCCCCAGGTTGCAGAATCAGAAAAAGAAGAAGCCCTGCAACGTCTGGATACTATCCGGCAATATGTTACTGAAGGAAAAATGACTTTCGAAGAAGCAGCCTATTATTTCTCCAGTGACAAAAAAACAAAAAACAACGGCGGGTTATTTGCCAATCCCCTGACCGCAGAAGCAAAAATAGCCAGAGCAGATATTCCCGGAGAAATGGCTAAAGAAGTAAACCGTCTGAAAACCGGTGAAATTTCAGAACCATTCACAACACATTCCGAAAATGGAGCCGAAGAATATAAAATCATCAAAATAAAAGCTTTTTACCCACAGCATAAAGCAAATCTAGATGATGACTGGCAGAATTTTGAATTAATGCTGACCCGGGAAAAACAAATGGAAAAACTGGAAAAATGGATTAAAGAAAAACAGGAAAATACTTATATTCACATTGACGACAATTATAAAAATGGCAAATTCAGATACGATGGATGGATTAAATAAGAAAACCATCTTAGTCTGTACATTTGTGTATTTACAATTTAATTTAGTTTGACATTCATGGAAGAGCAAGTTAAGCTGATAAATCAGCTAAAAGAAAAATACGAAAATTTAAAAAAAGAAATCGCCCGTAAAATTGTAGGTCAGGACGAAGTAATCAATAAAATTTTAATTTCTATATTCAGCAACGGCCACTGTCTGCTTATCGGCGTTCCGGGATTAGCAAAAACTTTAATGGTTACTGCCATCTCAGAAACACTGGATTTAAAATACAGCCGTATCCAGTTTACCCCAGACCTGATGCCTTCTGACATCATTGGAACGGAAATTCTGGACAACAACAAACAATTCCGGTTCAATAAAGGTCCCTTATTTGCCAATATTATTCTGGCCGACGAAATCAACCGTACTCCCCCAAAAACTCAGAGTGCTTTGCTCGAAGCCATGCAGGAAAGAGAAATTACGGCAGCCGGAGAAACCCGTCCGCTGGAACAACCTTTTTTCGTTCTTGCCACTCAAAATCCCATTGAGCAAGAAGGGACCTATCCCCTGCCCGAAGCCCAGCTCGACCGTTTTATGTTCAGTGTAGTACTCGACTATCCGACACTGGAAGAAGAAATTGCTATCGTTGAAAACACCACCGGCAATCACAATTCCAGCCTGAATTGTATCATCAATGGTGAGGAAATCCTGAAATATCAAACCGTTATCCGTTCTATGCCCGTCCCGAAACATATTACGGAATATGCCGTTAAATTAGTTGCCAAAACACGGCCGGGACATCCCGGAGCACATCCGAAAGCCGAAAAATACCTGAATTGGGGTGCAGGTCCCCGGGCTTCACAATTCCTCATTGCCGGAGCTAAAACGCATGCCGCATTACAAGGGAAATATGCTCCGGACCTGGAAGATGTTCAATATGTTGCAGAAGCTATCCTGCGCCACCGAATTTTTAAAAATTACAAAGCAGAAGCAGAACACATCCAGGTAGAAGATTTGATACAAGAATTTTTAAAATAATGGTCAAATACCTTTTATTATTTTTAATTTCTCTGAACGTACTGCCCATAATAGCCCAAGAGAAAGCCGTTATTGACATAAAACATTCAGACGAAGGTCGTCTGGCCAAAAACGGAGTATACCGGCTTATCGGGAATGTAAAACTGGAACATAAGAATATGGTCATGACTTGTGACAGTCTATACCAATACCGGGACAGCAATTACATTGAAGCATTTGGCCGGGTTCATGCTATACAGAACGATACGTTACATTTGTGGGGAGATTTTCTGACCTATAATGGTAATACCGAACAAGCCAAGGTCAGAAACCATGTAATCATGCAAGATCCACGGATTACTTTAACAACCGATTACCTGGATTATGATGCAGCCAACCGGATTGGCTATTACTTCAATAAAGGTACAATCAGAGACAGCATTAACACTTTAATTAGTGATATAGGTTACTACTATGTTTCGCTCAACGAGATGTTTTTCAAGGACAGTGTCAAAGTTTATACCCCTGATTATACGATGTTTTCTGACACTTTGAAATACCAGACCGAAACAAAATTCATCACCATATTGGGGCCCACCCACATTTATGGTGATAATCGTACTTTATATTCTGAAAACGGCTGGTATAATACCCTGACTTCACATGCCGAATTATATAAGAATAACCAGATCAACTACAATAATTATCAGGGGAAAGCCGATACATTAGTGGTAGACAGTCTCACAGGTACGGCATTGATGTACCGCAACATTCATTTATACGACACAATCAATAATATCCTGATACAAGGAAATTACGGAGAAGTTTTGAAAAATAACGATTATGCTTTCATTACCCGGAGAGCCTTACTCACTTTAGTCGGACAAACAGATTCGCTCTTTATTCATGGAGACACACTTTCCGTAAGTAAAGACACTCTGAACTATAATATCATGAAAGCATATCACCATACCAAATTTTTTAGTCAGGAATTACAGGGAGTATGCGATTCTATGGTATTTCCGGTGGCAGACTCTACCGTGTATCTTTACCACTCTCCTATTGTTTGGGCCAGCGGAAACCAAATGACTGCAACGGATATTGATATGCACATACGCAATAATCAGGTGGACCGATTCCGCCTGAATAATAAAGCAATGATTGTAAATCAGGTGGATTCCACTATGTATAAGCTACAACCCGACCAAAAAGAAAAAATGTTCAACCAAATCAAAGGTCGTAATATGACAGGAATTATTCGCAACAATGAATTACGGACAATGGTGGTTGACGGAAATGGAGAAGCGATATATTATCCAGATGACAAAGGAGTTATCATCGGACTAAACAGAGCAACCAGTTCAACAATACGCATCGAATTGCTGGATAAAAAAATTCAGGACATTACTTTTATCAATAAACCGGAAGGTTCCTTAAACCCTCTGTTCATGGTCAAACCCGAAGAGCAGCAATTAAAGGATTTTCAATGGCATATAGAGTTAAAACCACAAACTAAAGAAGATATTTTCCGGAAATGAGAAGTAATTAACCATTGCTCTTAATTTTCTTAAAGTCAAAATCCAGAGGTCCACTCAAGGGAATGAAAAAAAGGCCGATAACTCATTGAGAATTATCGGCCTTTTTTTATCGGAAACCGCCGGTCTTGGCGAAAGCAAATGATTATTCCTGAAAATAAACAGAATATTGATTCCAGAAATTTTCATTTTCTTTTATATCTTCATAATAGATACGTCCTTGAATAGGCGTAGGATTATTGAAATTCACACGGGTAGTCACAAATTCCATCTCTCCTTTCACATCATTTCCCTCCTCTTCATAACTGTAACTGATACTTACTCCACTCAGGAAATAAAGTGATTTCAATTTCTTATAAGAAGTTGTAACTGTCATTTCTACCTCATTTTTAGGATTTTCATTAATTACAACCAGATTTCTGCCTAACGTATTAAAATCCCGGGAAGTTATGTGGGTAACATTTTTTATCACAGCTAAATCTTTCAAATTGATATAAATCTCACCCGAATAAGTTTTCACAGACGGATCTCCTGCTGTAGAAACAGACGGATTAACAGCCGTATAAGTAATGACCTGTACCGAGTCTCCTTCATAGACCATTTTGCCTTTACTTTTCAACTTATAATCTCTGGAATTGACAATATCAAGGACATTCCGGGTATTCCTGACGATATCAGCCGTGAGAACATCATCCAGACAAGTCAAACCGTCCAGTACGGAGGTTACCGGTTGGTTGCGCCGTACTTCATTAAATTTATAATTTACGGCTCTATATGCGCTCTCCGTATCCTCCCTATGATAGCCCCTGGAATCGTAAATAGTAACAGTTGCTTCTTTTACTTTCTCTTTTCCATTAATATCAGTGACATATTTAAAATATCCCTCGTAATTATAAGGCTTCACAATGTAATTCTTACTGATATTTGAAACCACATTTTGCAACATCTTTTTATAAATCAGCAATTCTCCGTATACATCCACCTCTTTTATTCCATAGCTTACGGGATTAAGCCTGATTTTCAAATCCGGTTTATCTTTGACTTCATATACCTTCATCTCTGCCGGTGCATATCCAATTGCAGAAACCCGGATTTTATAAATAGCACACTTATAAGGCATAACCAATTCAAATCTACCATCCATATCTGATGCCACCCCTATCACAGTACCTAACAATCCCAAATTAGCAAAAGCAACCGGTTCACCACTCCGCGCGTCAATAACAGTACCCTGTACCCTGATTTTGCCATCATCCTGAGCCCGTCCCGCCATCAGAAATCCCAATACCAAAACAATTAATGCAATCAGTTTTTTATTCATAATTATCTATATTTTTAAGTAATTCAATCCACTTTTACGTTACTTTCTATTTTATTTCGTATATTTGTTCCAAAGTAAGCAATTATAATGCTTAAAACCAAAACGTGCAACAAATAAATAGAGTTACACTATATGAGAAAAACAGTACTATACATCGGAGGAGTTATTCTAATATCGTCATTATCCGGCGCATGTGTATCCAAGAAAAAATATGAAGATTTGGCCAGAGCAAAACGCGCTGTTGACCGGAATCTGCTGGAAACCAAACAACAAAAAGACAAACTCGAAAAAGAACTGAAAATAGCTAAGGATGACTTTAATACGATTCGTTACAAACTCACTGAAAACAATGCAACCAAAGACAAAACCATAGACCAATTATATACCAAATTACGTTCTCTGGAAAGTAAGCAGGTGGAACTGAAATCAGAATTAAGCAATGTTGCAGATCAAATCAAAACCACAACACAATCTTCGGGTGAACAAATTGCATCTCTGGAATCTACACTGCAAAAAGTCAGTACAGACCGGGATCAATTACGCAAGCAATTAACAGAAATACAGACAAAACTGGAATTTGAAAACCGGAAATTAAAAAGTGAACTGGAAACAATTCAGGGAGCAGCACAAGGTAAGGAAAGTGAAATTGCAAAGCTGAAAACAGAAAATGAAGAAATGAACAAAAAATTGAACTGGATTCGGAAAACCAAGGCAGATGCGGACGCTGAAATCAAAAAACTGACGAACCAGGTAAATTTATTAAAGAAAGAACTGCAAAAATAAAATGATATACATTATTTTAGGAATAACAGGGCTGCTAATCATAGTTGCCCTGTTTACTTATTTATCCAGACGGAATAACAATATACCGGAGGAAATCGTCACTCCGCCGGCAGAATGTTGCGGCGCACATGCTATTTGTGAAAAAGGTTTGAAAAAAGCCGACCATCATATTGAATATTTCGAAGACGAGGAATTGGACCAATTCAGACAAATCCCGGCTGACAGTTTTTCGGACGAACAGATAAATGCATTCAGAGAAGTACTTTACACACTACGTCCCGAAGAGATTAGCGATTGGCTAATCAGCCTTGAAAAAAGAGAAATTTATTTGCCTGAAATTCTCAGGCAGGAAGCCATCGATATGTGTCAGTGAACCATCAAATAACTTTTTAATACTTCCAGTCCGATTCTGCATTGAAGGCAACGGTGCTGTTCACAATACTCCTTTGTCAATTGAATGAGTGCCTGAGATTGTAATGCGGAATCAGCAATAATACCTGAACTTTTCCATGTCCTGATAATCCGATTATCTTCTGGTTTACATTTTTCTAACAATGCCAAGGCTTTTTCCTGATATAACTCTTCTCCCCTTTCCTGCCCATACAAAAACATAAAAGGTACCACCGCATTCGTAATTAATACTTTTTTCATCTGCTTCCCCAACCCGTGTTTTTTAGATACAACCTGAATCCCCGGACGATAGTGATTCTCCCAATATTCAGAAGTATAAGTATTAAAATACTGTTCTATATCAGTCACTTGCTTAGCCTCCAATATCCGGGATAATAAAGTTCCGAATTTCCGTATAAAAGAAGCAAGTAAAGCCACACGTAAAGTAGGAAATGCATCCGGACGGATACGCATAAATTTCCACTGCTCCGGACGCATAACAACCAGATTATGCTTTCTTTTTAAATAACTGAATTCCTGCTTCAAAAAAACTATATACTCATCTTCCCTTTCCTGTTCAAGCAATCCGGCACATCCCAATAAAAGAGCTTCCAAAGCTTCCTGCCTGTCTGCATAACGCAATAAAATCCGGTAAGGTAACAATACAGCCAATTGATAAAAAGGCTCAGAGTTTACATGCCCTGCCCAATAGCGGCAAATCAGACGATAAAAACACTCTTCCCAATCCTGACAGGTCTGTTTTAACATCATACGGATGTCCCGGCATTTTCTTTCCAATCTTTCTATGGCTAACGTTTGAAGAAACAATTGAAAGGTCGGTTGCAGCTCTTTTAAACCACAATGACACCCCGTTCTTGGCTGAATCCCAGACAAATATTGATACTCCACATAAAGCTGGTCTGCATAATCCAAAACAATGGTTGTTATTCTCCGTCCCTGGCTATTATAAATAATCCGGTCTGCATTCCGTACTACAGACAGAATCACATTGTCATAAGCAGCATCTTCATGATGCCCATGCCTGTACCAGTCACTGTTATTTAAGTGTATCTCCACATTTCCGGCCCATTCTGTCTGATTGATACGGACACGGGCATTGAAAAAATCCGGACCGGCATCCTGATTTAAACGGCCAGGTTCCAGTATTTCTACCTGTTCACCGGAAACGGCCGTAAAATCTTTACACTTAAATAAAAAATTGGCCCAAATGTACTGCAGGAAATCCTCACTCATAACTTTATGGCTTGATTAACGTAACAGACAACACTTATACAATAATAAAGAAAAAAAATGAAAATAACAATATTTATTATACGTAAATGCACTGAAAAGCAAATTTGTCAAAGGCTTTTGCCCGGCAGCATATTGCCACATTGATAAAATTTATTCTATCTTTGTCAATCCTAATTCAAAAATCATAAAAACAGTATATCAAAATTATGGAAGAAAACACACTGAGCCGGAACAAAAAAGATAAAATGCTGGTCATTATTATTGCAGGTTTGTCACTAATCCTCATTGCCTTGTTTATTTTTTTCATGTTGGAAAAAGCAGAAAATAAAAAACATATAGCAGCCATCCATCAGGAAAAAACAGAACTGGAACTGGAATTGACAGATTTAAGCCACAACTATGACGAATTAAAAACCAGTAACGATACCCTGAATGAAAAATTGTTATTAGAACAGGAAAAAATAGCTACACTGCTGGACAAAATGAAAAAATTCCGGGATAATTCATATGCAGAAATCAACCGCTACAAAAAGGAAATCGGAACTTTAAAAACTGTTTTACGTAGTTATGTTGTACAGATTGATTCTTTGAATCAACTCAATCAGAAGTTAGCCAAAGAAAACACAGAAGTACGACAACAGATAACCTGGGTCCGGGAACGCAACCAAAAACTGGAAAACCAGCAAAAAGATATGAAAGAGGTCATTGCCCGCGCCAGTGCTTTAAAAACAGAAAATTTTATTGTATATCCGGTAAATAAAAAAGATAAAGAAATCAACTGGAAAAAATGTTTTAACCTGAAAGCAGAATTCGTAATTACTAAAAATATTACAGCCAAAAGAGGTGAAAGAGTCATCTATCTACGTTTAAAACGTCCGGACGATAAAGTTATTGCATTCAGCGATAAATCTTTTTTCAAGTATCAGAATGTCTCTTTAACTTATTCTGCCAAACGCGAAATCACGTATGAAGGCGACCGGTTGGAAATGGCTATTTATTGGCCCAATGACGGCAGCCTGGTATCAGGGAAATACACGGCAGAATTATTCTGTGATAATGAAGTTATAGGTACAACAGAATTCTTTTTAAAATAATAACCCAACTTAAATTACATACCAAAACTATGACCGACATAGAAATTGCCAACCAAGTACAACTAAAACCAATCACACAAATAGCAGCAAAACTTGGTATCAATCCGGAGGAAATTGAACTGTACGGAAAATACAAAGCGAAATTACCGCTTAATCTCATTGAGCCACAGAAAATGCAAGGGAAACACCTGATTCTGGTATCAGCAATTTCCCCGACACCGGCCGGAGAAGGCAAAACTACTGTTTCTATCGGACTTACAGAAGGATTGAACCGAATAGGTAAGAAAACCACTGTTGTACTCCGGGAACCTTCTTTAGGACCGGTATTTGGTATTAAAGGCGGAGCTACAGGAGGAGGATATTCACAGGTTCTTCCGATGGAAGATATCAACCTTCATTTTACCGGTGACTTCAATGCAATAGAAAAAGCCCACAATTTATTAGCCGCCTTAATAGATAACAACGTACAGAGTAAAACTTCTTCCCTGGGTCTGGACCCGCGTACCATTACCTGGAAAAGAGTTATGGACATGAATGACCGCTCTTTGCGTCACATCATCGTCGGATTGGGCGGTACAAGTTCCGGTATTCCCCGTGAAACAGGTTTTGACATTACAGCAGCATCCGAAATTATGGCCATCCTTTGTCTGGCAGAAAGTTTCAGCGATTTGAAGGAACGCCTGGGAAATATTTTTATCGGCTACACATATGACAAAAAACCGGTATATGCCCGGGATCTGAAAGCAAACGGAGCAATGGCTGCTCTATTGAAAGAGGCTATAAAACCTAATCTTGTACAAACAATCGAAGGGAATCCTGCTATTATCCATGGCGGACCATTTGCTAATATTGCTCAAGGAACAAATTCAATTTTAGCCACCCAAATGGGACTATCCCTGTCCGACTTTGTTGTTACAGAAGCCGGATTTGGTTTTGATTTGGGAGCAGAGAAATTTTTTGATATCAAATGCGTGAAAGCCGGATTGAATCCAAGTGCAGTCGTGCTCGTTGCTACAATCCGTGCCCTCAAATATCATGGAGGAATAAAAACAGATAACCTGAAAGAAGAAAACCTCGAAGCATTGCGAAAAGGTATGGAAAACCTGGAAAAGCATGTAGAGAATATGAAAAAATTCAACATCTGTCCTATCGTTACCTTAAACAAATTCGTCACGGACACAGAAGCAGAAATACAGATGGTAAAAGAAAAATGCCGGGAGCTGGAAGTCCCGGTGGAAGTGGCCGAGGTATGGGCCAAAGGCGGAAAAGGGGCCGAAAAATTAGCCATACTGACAGCCAAAGTGGCAGAACAATGCACCTGTAAACTACGTCCGCTTTACGATTGGAATTGGGATATTCCTCAAAAAATCAAAACAATAGCCACAGAAATTTACGGAGCATCAGCCATTGATTACACCCCGCAGGCTAAAAGTGATTTAAAGAAAATAGCTGCATTGGGCTTGGAACACCTGCCAGTATGCATAGCCAAAACCCAAAAGTCCCTGTCCGACAATCCCAAGTTATTAGGCAGACCGAAAGATTTTATCGTCACTGTGCGTCAGATTGAAATTGCAGCCGGCGCAGGCTTCGTTATTCCTATTACCGGAGAAATCATGCGTATGCCCGGGCTTCCAGACAAACCTGCCGCTGAAAACATTGATATAGAATCTAATGGCCATATTACTGGTTTATTTTAAGTGACAACAAAGTACATATAATCTGTATCAATCGTTGATAAATGGTATATTTACACAGCAAACACTAAAATAAATTTTATGTTTCTATTCTAAGAGACTATCCCAAAAGAATTTTTGAGATAAATAAATGGTTCTCTAAACCTGAAACGCAAGAAGTCTGACACATGCAAATCAGGGACTTTATTTTAATACATGCCTTATGAGAAGTAGTTTCTTGATACTTGTAATCGGTTTATTATTCCTTATCCTGACAGACAGCATACTCTGGATTCAAATCAGACAATATTTAAAGAAAAGATGGCAAATATTTTTGTATATCTTTCATTCTCTGTTTTTTATTATCACATTGATTTTATTTCAATTTTTTATCTCCCGTTTAAAAGGCCCCGGAGGATATTTTTGGATTGAAAAATTGATTGGCCTCATTTTTCTATGCTATACCCCCAAGTTGCTCTTTATCCTGTTAAATAGTATCAGTATTATTTGCCGGAAACGATATTATCATACAGCTCAAATTATAAAAAGACTGGCATCTTTCTTCGCTATATGTCTGTTTGTGCTCTTGCTTTACAGCATCACCCAAGGCCGGTACAATTATAAAATTGAAAAAATAACTGTTCCTTTGGAAAACCTGCCTTCCGCTTTTCAGAATTTTACCATAGTTCAACTTTCCGATATACACTTGGGCAGTTATGGAAAAAGTTATAAAGGTATCGCCCGTTTGATAAAAGAAGTAAATGCCCTTCATCCCGACCTGATTGTTTTTACCGGAGATATGGTAAACAACTTTGCCGATGAAATATCCCCTTGGATAAACGACTTTAAAGAACTAAAGGCCAATTATGGAAAATATGCTGTAATGGGAAACCATGATTACGGAGACTATACCCGTTGGGCAAATCCTGACGACAAAAAAAACAATCTGAAACATTTTCGTGAAAATATGGCTGAAATGGGATTTCATATGCTGAATAACTCTCATATCCCTATTGTTCTGCAAACGGATACATTATGGTTGGCAGGGGTCGAAAATTGGGGAAAACCACCTTTCCCCCGTTATGGGAAACTGGACCTGGCATTAAATTCTATACCCGCCCACCGCCCCATTATCTTGCTTTCCCACGACCCTTCACACTGGAGGGCTGAAGTATTACATCATCCTGTTCATTTAACATTAGCCGGACATACCCATGCCATGCAAATGGGTATAAAAATCGGAAAGAAAAAATGGAGTCCGGCACAATACCTTTATCCGGAATACGATGGTTTATATCAACAGGGAAAGCAATATCTGTATGTCAGCCGGGGACAAGGGTATCTTGGATTTCCGGGACGTATCGGACTCCGCCCGGTTATTACCCAACTAAAATTAGTTGCTGAAAACAAACATTAAGTTACCTCCGACCGTAAATTTCCAATAAAGGAATTATTATAAGCATGGATATATTCAGTCACTTTAATTTTGCAAGACAACTGATTTTTTACTTTGTAATTGTATTGATTGCTGCTTTCGGTTTTATTTCATGGACTTTAACAAATTCTGTAAAACACTTTATCGGAAACAATACATATACACAAGCGCAAATTTTCGCCGAAAATATACAGATCACTTTCGAAAAAGAGATGCTTGAACTGGAAAACATTCCGGATAAAATAATCAAAACATCCGGATATTGTTCTATGGAATATATTTCCACCTTACCTGAAATAGTATTGAATAATTACCCCCAAGTGCTCAGTTGCTCACTCCATTGCAACATCTCAAATCCTGACACAACCACTCATAATCATCTCATCGCCCTTCGCAACCCCAACGGAGAAATAAAACTCAACAAACCCCGGTATTGCACATTCCGCCCTCCGACCCAAGAGCAGATTATCCATCAAGCCCGGCATGGATACTGGATTCATTCCAATATCAGACAAGAAAAGACCATTGCTTTTTGCTATCCTTTATACGGCAACGCCAAACACCCATTAGGATTTCTTAAATTAGATTTTCCCTACAAAACAATTACAAATTTCATTTGTAATCATAAATTATATAAATACGGCTATTTGTTTATCATTGATTCTGCGGGAAATTATCTGGTACCTCCTTTTCAACAAGGCACTGTCAATCTGTCGCAATTTGCTCCGTTCCCCTATCTGAAACAAAAAATAACCCAAGGTGGCACAAAAACAATGATTTATAAAAATAAAAACATACCTTACTTTGTTCACTACACCTCTATTCCTTATATAAACTGGTATCTGGGAATTGTATGTCCATCTTATGCAACCTTAAATTCATCCAATAAACTCTATTGGATTATCTTCATTTGCCTGGGAGGCGGACTTTTATTTCTGTTTATCGGAACTATCAATATTGTACATCGGTTATCTTATCCTTTAAAACAACTGGCCTATACAGCCCGTCAGATTGCCGACGGAAAATTTGACACCCCTATTCCACGCCTCAAATGCAGTCATGAAATACATGAACTCTACAACTCTTTCCGTTATTTACAACACAATCTTATCAACTACATCGAAAAATTGAAAATCTCCACAGCAGAAAAAGAACAAAGGAATTCAGAAATGAATCTTGCCCAAAAAATTCAACAACGTTTTCTGCCCCACCACATTACTTTGCCTTCCCATATTGAATTGGCAGCAGAGCTTCGCCAATCCCGGGAAGTCGGAGGAGATTTGTATGAATTTTTCATACGGGAAAATCGTTTGTACTTTGCCATTGGCGATGTCTCCGGAAAAGGAGTTCCTGCCGCACTTTATATGGTGTCTATTTCCAAACTTTTCCGGTATGTAGCTTGTACACTAACCTCCACCGCTCAAATATGCAACACCATCAACCAACACATGTGCGAAGATACCGAAGACGATATGTACATCACAATGTTTATGGGAATCCTGGACATCAATACAGGTATCCTGACATACACCAATGCAGGACATCCCTATCCATTAGTCATTCATGACAACGGAACTTCCCATTTCCTGGATAAATGCCCGGACATGCCTATTGGTATCCTCGAAAATCATTGTTTTACAGAACATACTTACACCCTGCCCAAAAACAATACACTATTATTCTATACAGATGGTATTACAGATACCGAAAATCCGGCAGGTCAGTTTTTTGGCAAAGAGAAATTAATCAGATGTGCTGAAAAAATGGCAGCCTCTTCTCCACAACAAATCATACAAGCAATACTGGAAGACATCACTCAACATATAGATACACATAAACAAACAGACGATTTGACTTTACTGCTTATCCGGTTTAAAGGTATTTCCTAATTCTGTCGTGATACTTTGCAAATACGCTTTCAGTAATGTTGTATTCTCCTGAATACTGTCCCCGGCAACAAATTGTTTGTTTTGAAGATTAAAAATACTTACCCCTTTATCCGAAACAATAGCTGCAGCATTGGGATAAGAATAAAAAGCAAAAGGCTGTGCAGAAACAGCCAAAAGATTCCGGCTGTATTTATATCCGGAATGATCCATCCCCAATTGAGCCAATACAGTTGCAATCATATCAGTTTGCGAACCGATTGTATGAATCACTGTGTCTTGTATATTCAAGGCTCCTCCGGCTAAAAGCAAAGGAATATGATAAGCCGCCGGCAAATTAGGATCAATATGCTTAATTACCCGCGTTCCGTGATCCGCCATCAAAATAAACAAAGTACTATCCCAAATTCCCGACTCTTTGCATTTCCGGATAAAATCACCAATACAACGGTCACTATAATGTATCGCATTCATAAACAAATGTTCCGAATCATCGCCGGAAAAAACTTTTTCACCAGGTACAGTAAACGGCTCATGGCTACTCATATTAAAAGCCATATACATAAACGGCTGAGGAGCTACTGTCAAATCTGCATACAAACGCTCAAACATGTATTCGTCATGTACCCCCCATTTAAATCTGTTCTCTATAGCAGCCCCCGAAAAATCATCTTCGGTCACGACACTCTGAAAACTCATGGTAACATAAGAACGGAAACTCCCGAAATTAATATCTCCGGCATAATAATAACGGGTAGTATATCCTACACCCTCCAAGTCTTTTGGAAAACGGGGATATTGCACTATCTTATTCGGATATTTGATTAATGCGAGAGAAGGATTAGAAGGCAAACCGCTGATAGCAGCCACCATTCCTCGGTCTGAGCGGGAACCTGTCGCATAAATATTTGAGAAAAGTACTCCCTCCTTTGCTAAAGCATTCAAATTAGGAGTGACATCCGGCAAACCTCCCAACACCTCTATTGCATTGGCAGTAAAACTTTCCAATAAAAGAAATACAATATTAGGCCTTTTCATCCTTAATAATTCCGGAAATTCCCCCTCAGTTTGTTCAGCCTCCCTGATAAGCCGCTCTGCTTTTTCCGTCGGCATAAAAGAATAAGACTGCCCTGTTTTTTTGATATGCATCAGTTCATAGACAAAATTCCACACCGGATTGATTGCCGCCTGATTAGCATACATGTTTTCAGGATGAAAAAACACAAAACTACTATTCATCGGAGCCACATTAAAACCTCCCCTTACCGGAATAATCATCCCCCCTCCAATAAGAAGAAATACAGGAATACTCCAATACTGACCGGGTGAATATTTCAAACCGGATAACAACAAACGCTTAAAAAAACACCATGCCCCCACACAAAAAGCAGATGCAAACAAAATCAGACAGCAAATGAGCCACACAGGAGTAGATGCCATTGCCTCCCCGGGAGTTTTCAGATACATCAACGGAGTGGTGTCAATATGATATCCCCAATTCTTAAACAATTCCAAATCAATTGTCATCACAACGGAAAAGAATACCAGACAAAGAACCGTCAGTACAGAAAATGCCATTCGTACCACCCTTTGCTTTAAAAACGGACTACAAGCCAGAATCAATGCAGAAAACATCATGATATATCCTCCCAGAGAAAAATCAAGCTGTAAACCTCTCACAATAATATGCCACACATCCCCGCCCTCCAAAGTCTCTGTGTCCTGCCATTGATAGAAAAGAAAAATCACTTTGGCTACAACCGAAAGACCTACCCAAAACAGATAGTATTTCAGCAGAAATATTAATTTTGCTTTCATCAGTAATAGAAAACACTAAGTTTTGTGCTGCTTCTTTTTAGCAGCCGGAAACAACACATTATTTAAAATCAAACGATATCCCGCAGATTGTTTATGTAAATCCAGCTCAGTAATAGGATCGCCTACGTAATGCTGATAATCTTCCGGATCATGTCCCCCATAAAAAGTCCAGGTGCCCTTACCATATTCCCCATGAATATACCTGGCCTCTCCTGCAGCTTTATTTTCTCCCATCACCAATACATTCGATTTTATGAACTTCCGGTTATAAGCCGTAGTCTGCCCCATAAACCCCTTAATCATATTTTCATGATTCTGACACAACATCGTAGGAACCGGATCCCATTTTGCGGAAAACTCAAACAACAAAAAATAATCCTCTCTTTCCGGAACTTTCCGCACATCAGTGACATCTATATCTGAATATTCATATACATTCGGATTTAATTCCAATTTAAAATCCTTAAAAGCAAACGTTTTTGAATAATCCAATTTAGATTGAGCATCAGGGTCAATAGGATCCCCGTCAAACATAACATCACATATATCAACATCCATAGCAGCCAAAGCAATATCATACGTATCCGTTGCAGAACACATAGCAAACATAAATCCGCCATTCGCCACATAATCCCGGATTCCACGTACAACAGCCTTCTTCAACTCTGAAATTTTCGTATAACCATACTTTTGAGCTGTCTGTTTATTAGCGGCTTCCTCAGTCTTATACCAATCCATATGACGGTAATTTCGGTAAAATTTCCCCATTTGCCCGGTAAAATCCTCATGATGTAAATGCAACCAGTCATAATCTTTCAACTTTCCATCCATAATCTCTGAATCATACACCACATCATAAGGAATCTCGGCATAAGTCAGTGCCAGGGTAACCGCATCATCCCAGGGTTTCTTTTCCTTTGGAGAATACACTGCTATTTTAGGGGCTTTCTCCAATTTAACAGCATCTGCATTTACTTCATAATCAGCTATTTCACTCAAAATTGCATTCAAACGGGCAGGCGGAATAACCTCAAAACTGACCCCCTTTAATAAACACTCTGTCCGATTTTTCGCATCAAAAGGCAATACAAAACTACCTCCCCGATAATTCAACAACCACTGAATCTCATACCCTTGTTTCAAGGCGTGATAAGCTACACCATACGCTTTCAGGTGATTAGACTGACTCTGATCCATAGGTATCAGAATGTGATTTGCTTTCACACCAGCACTCATCAGAAAAAAAATAAAAAACAACCAGCTTTTCATCACATTTCATTATTAAAAAGGTGCTTCCCCAAGACTTCCAGGAACTTCAAAATCTCCCCGTATATTATCAAATCCTTGCTCCAGCAACGGCACAGGCTCATCATTCATCCGGGAACTAAAAGTTTGGGTCACAACCTCACCGGTAGAAGCATTTGAGGCAAATGGTGAAGTAGTATCCAAATCACAGAACTGAGTCAATTCTGCCCGGAAACGAAGATTAACTTCACCAACCGCACCATTACGATGCTTGGCGATAATAATAGTTGCTATACCTAATAGAGAATTCCCTTCATTATCTACGGTAATACCATATTTTTCAGGCCGGTGAATAAACATCACCATATCTGCATCCTGCTCAATAGAACCAGATTCACGCAAATCCGAAAGCATAGGCTTCTTATCCGGACGGGATTCAACTCCACGATTCAACTGTGACAAAGCCAACACCGGAACATTCAACTCTTTGGCAATAATCTTTAACTGACGAGAAATCAGACTAACCTCCTGTTCACGGTTACCACGCATATCAGCACCTGCTGTCATTAACTGCAAATAGTCTATAATCAGTACTTTCATGCCATATTTTTGTTTCAAACGGCGACACTTGGCACGCAACTCAAAAATAGACAAAGCAGGAGTGTCATCCACAAGAATCGGAGCCTCTACCAAAGCCTTTATCCGGCTATGCAATTGCTGCCACTCTTCCTCAGTCAAACGGCCCGTCTTCAATTTTTCAGAACTCAATTCCGTTTCACTGGCAATCAAACGATTCACCAACTGTACGGCAGACATTTCCAAGGAAAACACCGCAACAGTCTGTTTATGTACAACAGCCATATTCCGTGCCATAGACAATACAAAAGCCGTTTTACCCATCGCCGGACGAGCTGCTACAATCACCAAATCAGATGGTTGCCAACCGGAAGTCACCGTATCCAATGCCTGAAAACCAGACGGAATCCCACTAATACCATCCGGTTTCTCAGCAGCAGCCTGAATTCCTTTGATGGCTTCATCTATAATTGGAGCAATCTCTGCAGTATCTTTCCTGATATTGCCATCAGCAAGATCAAATACAGACTTTTGAGCCTTATCCATCAAATCTGACACATCCGTTGCATCATCATAAGCCATCTCCTGCAACTCCGTACATACCCCGATTAATTTCCGTTGCAAAAACTTCTGTACAATAATTTTAGCATGAAATTCTATATGTGCTGCAGAAGCCACACGGGATGTCAACTGAGCCAGATAATAAGCTCCTCCCACCTGCTCCAGTTCACCACTTTGACGCAATGCTTCCGTGACAGTGAGCAAATCTACCGGATCATCATTTATAAACAATTTATGGATAGCCCGGAAAATCCGCTGATGCGCATCCTTATAAAAAACATCAGGCTCCAGCAAATCCCCCACAATAGAAAAAGCATCCCGTTCCAACATCAATGCTCCTAACACTGCTTCTTCCAAGTCTACTGCCTGAGGTGGCATTTTGCCATACTCCGCCTGCAAATCCTGTAGACCATTTTTCGCACCAAATTCCGATTTTTTTGCCATACTTCAATTATTCAAAAAGGCATACAACCTTAATCACATCCAAAATTACCTGAGCACTCCTCTCTTCTTTAATTCCCAAAAACATCTGGCCGTGGCTTCAACATCAGCCAAAGCATTGTGGGCATTATCAAATCCTTCTCCGAACAATATCTGATGCAATTCAGCCAATCTCGGAGATTTAAACCCCTTCTTACCAGGAAGCTTACAGTAATTGGTCGAACTTTTCATGGTACAGCATTTAGGTTTCAGAAACAGACTGGTCATCATCCTCAACCGTTCAAATTCAGCTCCGACAATACACTCATCAAAACTGATATTATGACCTACCAAAACATTTGCTGCATCTACCTGTTCAGCAAACTGCTCCATCACCTCCCGAACAGGCTTTCCATTCTCTTGGGCAATAGCTGTCGTTATACCATGCACCCTTGCAGCCTCCGGCGGAATAATGAATCCATCCGGTTGTACAAGTACGTCCTGACTTGCAATAAATTCTCCCCGGTCATCATAACAAATCCATGCCAACTGCACCAGTCTGGGCCAATTTTCTATCTCAGTAACAGGGGCATTCCAACGTACAGGAAGCCCCGTTGTCTCTGTATCAAAAAAAAGGTACATCCTACTTATCGTCGAGCTCAAAACTCTTATTATACTGATGCATAGCTCTATAACTCATACCCATACTGGAAAATCCTCCATCATGGTATAAATTCTGCATAGTAACTTTACGGGTCAAATCCGAAAACAAAGCAACACAATAATTAGCACATTCTTCTGCCGTAGCATTTCCTAACGGAGACATCCGGTCAGCAAAATCCACCAAAGAATCAAATCCTTTAATACCACTTCCGGCTGTCGTCATTGTCGGAGACTGAGAAATTGTATTTACACGAATCTTTTTCTCACGTCCGTAAATATAACCAAAACTCCGGGCTATAGATTCCAGCATAGCTTTTGCATCTGCCATATCATTATATTCGTACATTGTACGCTGTGCAGCCACATAAGACAAAGCGACTACCGACCCCCATTCATTTATTGCATCCAATTTCTTAGCAGTCTGTAGCACCTTATGAAAAGAAATTGCAGAAATATCCAAAGTCTTTTGCAGAAAATCATAATCCAGATCATCATAGGATTTCTTTTTCCGCACGTTTAACGACATGCCTATTGAATGCAGGATAAAATCCAATTTACCACCCAAATGTTTCATCGCCTCATTGAGCAGATTAGTCAAATCCTCCACATTAGTAGCATCAGCAGGAATTAAAGGAATATTGTTTTTCTCTGCAAATTCCTGAATCCCTCCCATCCGGATAGATAAAGGCGTATTGGTTAAAACAATCTCAGCACCTTCTTCTATACATTTTTCAGCCACCTTCCAGGCTATAGACATTTCATTTAATGCTCCGAAAATAATTCCTTTTTTTCCTTTTAATAAATTATAAGCCATTTTTTTTCTGTTTAATTTATTTACTTGCAGCATCCGAAACGGACACAAAAGCAACTGTTTGAATTTGCAAAGATACAAAAAAAACGGATTTTTTATGCCAACAAGCTCTCTGCTGCTTCCAGGGCTGCCGGAGTAATCTCTTTTCCGCTAATCATTCCAGCAATTTCACGTACACGTTCTCCGGATTCTAATTTTCGGATACGGGAAACAGTTGCTTCTGAATTGTCTTCTTTATAGACTTTAAAATGACAGTTTCCGGCAGCAGCAATCTGTGGCAAATGAGAAATACTGATGACCTGCATTCGCCCCGCCATCTCCCGCATAATCTCAGCCATTTTATGAGCTACTTCTCCCGATAAACCGGTATCTATCTCATCAAATACAATGACAGGAAGCTGTTTTGTTCCCGATAAAACGTACTTTAAAGCCAGCATAACCCTCGATATTTCTCCTCCTGATGCAACTTTAGCAATTTCTCCCGGCTGCTGATTCTTGTTAGCTGCAAACAGAAACCTGACATCATCACATCCGCAAGGAGTAAAATGCTCTAAAGGCAACAAATCCACAACAAATTCCGCATGCCGGATTCCTAACTCCATCAATAAATGCTTCATCTCTTCACACAACTTTCCCACAGCCCCTGCCCGTACCCGATGAATTTCAGCAGCCAGACCTTTCAGTTGTCCGGTTACCTCTTTCAACTGCTTTTCCATACGTTCAATCTCCTCATTTCCCCCTTCCATCCGGTCCAGTTTCGTCCTCAATTGCTCACGTTCAACCGTTAATTCTGCAACCGATTCCACTTTATATTTAAAAAGCAAATCATAAATAACATTTAACCGCCCGTTAATCTCTTCTATCCGCCCGGCATTATATTCCACTCCCTCCGCTTTCCGTTCTGCTTCGTCTGCCAAATCATTGAGTTCTATCAAGACAGAATCCAACCGCTGACGATATTCTTCCGCCTCGTGCATAGAATGCTCTACACCAGCCAAAACATTCCGGACCCCCTTCAATATTTCCGTCACAGAATGTTCCGTATCCCGCAGGTTCCAGGTAACATTCGCCAAAGCAGATTTTATACTTTCCGCATTTGTCAATAAAGACAATTCCTGTTCTAACTCTTCCTTTTCCCCATTCTTCAAATGAGCTTTATCCAATTGATTGAACTGAAATCTCAGATAATCCCCCTCTTTTTCAATATCTGCAGCCCGGCTCTTCAATTCCTGCAATTCTACAGACCACCTCCGGTATTTCTGATACAATGCATTATACCTGGACAATAAAGCAGCATTTCCACAAAAAGCGTCTAATATTTCAGTCTGATATTCCGGCTTCCCCACCAAAAGTGACTGATGCTGAGAATGAATATCTATCATAAAATTACCGAATTCTTTCAGCAACTTATTATTCACCGGCGTATCATTAATAAAACAACGGGATTTACCTTCAGTCGTAATTTCCCGACGCACTGCCACACACTCAGTATAATCCAAATCGTGTTCCTCAAACCATTCCTGCAAACAATAACGGCTTACATTGTACTCTATCTCAACTACACATTTCCTGGATTTATCCCGGATAACCGAAGCATCCGCCCTTTGTCCCAAGGTCAGTCCGATTGCTCCCAATAAAATGGATTTACCGGCTCCCGTTTCGCCGGTAATTACAGAAAATCCCTTTTCTAAAATAACCTCAGTCTGGTCTATCAAAGCATAATTTGATATATCTATCTTCTCTATCATACTCAAACAAATTCAATTCATTTTATCCTGGATTAATGCATTATACTTTGAACTATTAGCCGGATTAATTTCCGATACAATATTATAAATTCTTTTCCGCTCATCCGTAAAAGCCGGCTTAAAAATATTCACAATTTCTTCCGCTTTTGCGTCAAAGAAAACCTGTATCAGATAAGAATTTGGTTTAGCACGATGTGCCCTTCGGACCAATTCCAAAGCTTCAGTAATGGCCAGTCTCCCGTCATTGACATTACCCGCCATCACATCGAGTCCCAACCGGTGATAACGATATATACATTCCCGCACAATAGCATAACTCCGGTCCTGTAAATTATTGATTAACCAATAACGGTTGCGATGACTCTCAAACGACTTCCAGCCAGCCTCACGGGTATTTTGACACTGAGCTACTATATTTTCCGCACGGCTGAAAAATTCATTCCCTCCCATTAAGGCAAAACTGTCATAATCCAATCCGATAATTACATTGGCATAAAAAGCCATCAGATTCACCAAATTACTATTCTGTCCACCTTCATTATAGACCAAAGGTTCAAATTCACGATAAGAAAAATCAATATCATTATCCCTGAAAGTCAGCAACGTCGTACTATAAGAAGAGTTATATACAGGACGGCTGACCCGGACCTGTAAAGTGCCTTTAAACTGATCACTTCCAATCTGCTCATTCAGAACCAACTGCAAACTGCACTCAATCCGCTCATCATAAGCAAAGACATGTTCCGACCAGTGTTTATTATTCAGAAATTCATACAGGTCCCGTTGCATATTACTGAAAAGCTCCCGGTTAGTTCCCTGAATTTTCTGAGAAGTAACCGATATATTACACTTAAGTTCCTGTGCTTTTAACCCACTCACACCAAGTACCAACCACCCGAAAATAAAAAAAAATTTATTCCACATCTCTGATATCTTTTTTATATCACAAAGATACAATTTTCCAATTTCAATTTTTCAATTTCAATAAATTTACTACTTTTACGCCGTCAAAAAGACATAATTATTTATCATAGTTCTTCATAAAAATGACAAGCAGAAGATTAATCAGAATCAAAGTTTTGCAACTACTTTACGCCTTTAGTAAAAAAGAAAGTGCAAATCTGGCAGACATCGAGCGCGATTTAATGCAAAGTATGTCAAAAAGTACAGATCTCTATTATGAAACTCTTTTACTAATCACTGAAATCAGGCACAAAGCTTTTCTGAAAATCGATGCAGCACGCAATCGTCGCTTAAGTTCCAATATAGATTTAAACCCCAATACCCAATTCATTTCCAATCCGGTATTCGATATCATCGAAAAAAATAAAAAATTCCAGTATTACATCAATAATAACCCGGTCTCCTGGAACGATACACAGGAAACAATCCTCTATTTCTATAACAAATTATTGGAATGGCCTGTTTATCAAAAATACATGCACCATAAAGACGTTTCTTTTGAAACACACAAACAACTGGTACTGGATATGTTCTCGGAATTAATCATTCAGGACGATATCTTTTATCAGACCATGGAAGACAAAAACATATACTGGAATGACGACTTCGAACTGGTGCTTAGTATCGTATATAAAACCTTATGGCACCTCAAAGCAAATACAACAGAAGACGACAATATCCTGTACCCGGTCTATAAACCACAGGAAGATGCTGAATTTGCCCGTACTTTAATGCGTAAAGCTTTTAATGAATACAACAAAAATATTCAGTTAATTGATAAATTTACCTACAATTGGGAACTTGACCGTATTTCAGATATGGATAAACTAATCATGGCATGTGCCATTTCCGAACTCAAAAATTTTCCGTCTATCCCGGTTAAAGTATCCTTGGATGAATATATAGAAATCTCCAAAACTTACAGTTCGCCCAAAAGTGGTGCTTTCATCAACGGTGTACTGGATAAAACGGTGTCCTTACTGAAAGATTCCAATGAAATCATAA
The DNA here is from genome assembly GCA_910578105.1 of uncultured Odoribacter sp. Lineage (GTDB taxonomy): Bacteria > Bacteroidota > Bacteroidia > Bacteroidales > Marinifilaceae > Odoribacter. Next base: position 478,630 of record CAJTPD010000001.1, read on the forward strand.
AAACAGGACGAGGTTTGGTAGAGCAATAAAAAAACAAAAATGGATGAGTACTTCAATAGATTAACGGAAGCCAAAACCTTTCGTTAATCTGAAGTCTGTCAGTTCTCTTTTATTCTTTACTTTTCCCATATTTCTGAACCACAGAAATTTCTTTATACTGCTGCAAATAAGGTATAACTTTGTCAACTTCTCCTATCACTTCATACAAACAATCATAAGCAGATGAAATAAATCCTTGTTTGCGAATATCTCCTATGAATCTCCATAAACCATCATAAAAACCGGCAATATTCAAAAATACAATAGGTTTACTATGTTCTCCCAACTGTTTTAACGTAATTACCTCAATAATTTCCTCTAAGGTCCCCCATCCGCCCGGCAAAGCCACAAAAGCATCCGCCTGTTCACGCAACAAAGCCTTACGCTCTTTCATATCAACAGCTTCAATCAGGCAATCCAGCCCCTGCGCCGCCACTCCACGTCTTGATATGCATTCCGGAATTATTCCGGTAACTCTGCCACCATAATCCATTGTCGCATTAGCAACTATACCCATCAATCCAACATTCGTTCCTCCATATACCAATTCATAACCAGCTTCCCCGATATTTCTGCCCAATTTCCTGGCTGCCTCTATATAAACCGGTCCGGTACCTTCAGCAGAGGCGCAAAACACTGCAATTCTCATCCTTTTGTAAATTTTATTCTGTATTCCAACAAAAAAGAGTGCCGAAGCACTCTTTTATATCATCAAGTATCAATAGTCGCATAAGTCGCATTTTGCTCTATAAACTGCCTTCTGGGCGGAACATCGTCGCCCATCAACATAGAGAAAATACGGTCTGCTTCCGCTGCATTCTCAATAGACACCTGACGCAAAATCCGGTTTTCCGGAGACATCGTAGTTTCCCACAATTGCTCTTTACTCATCTCACCCAAACCTTTGTAACGCTGGATATGCAATCCGGCATCTCCCTTTCCGTTGCTCATTTCATTAACCAACTGCTCCAGTTCTTTATCCGTCCAGCAATAACGCTGCTCTTTATTTCCTTTCTTCACAGAATACAAAGGCGGCGTGGCTATATATAAATAGCCGTTCTCAATAACAGGACGCATAAACCGGAAAAATAAAGTCATAATCAAAGTAGCGATATGAGCACCGTCAACGTCGGCATCGGCCATAATAACAATCTTATGATAACGCAATTTTTCCAAATTCACGGCCTTACTGTCCTCCTGAGTACCTATCGTAATGCCCAGTGCCTGAAAGATTATTTTGATTTCCTCACTTTCAAACACACGGTGAAGCATCGCTTTCTCCACATTCAAAATCTTACCCCGCAAAGGCAGAATCGCCTGAAAACGACGGTCACGTCCTTGTTTGGCCGTACCCCCTGCAGAATCTCCCTCCACCAGAAATATTTCACAATTTACAGGATCATTATCAGAACAATCTGCCAATTTTCCAGGAAGTCCGGAACCGCTTAACACCGTTTTACGCTGAACCAATTCCCGGGCTTTACGAGCCGCATGACGCGCCGTTGCCGCCAAAATCACCTTATCTACAATAGCCTTGGCTTCTTTCGGATTCTCTTCCAAATAGTTCTCCAACAAGGAAGAAACCGCCTGCGCTACAGCCGTACCAACCTCAGTATTTCCTAATTTAGTTTTCGTTTGTCCTTCAAATTGAGGCTCAGCCACTTTAACGGAAATAACAGCCGTTAATCCTTCACGAAAATCATCACTGTTAATATCAAACTTTAACTTAGCCAGCATACCATGGCTTTCTGCGTAATTCTTTAACGTAGTAGTCAGAGCACGCTTAAATCCGGACAGGTGAGTACCTCCTTCTATCGTATTGATATTATTAACATAAGAAAAAACATTTTCAGAAAAACCGGTATTGTAATGCAAAGCCACCTCTATGGGTACACCATTCTTCTCCGTGGTAATGTCTATAGTATTTTCTATCAGCTTCTCACGGCTTGCATCCAGATATTCTACAAATTCACGCAAACCGAACTCTGAATAAAATACCTCATGACGTGGTTCGTGGGTCTCCGCATCCACATCCCGCCTATCCGTGATAGACAAGCGTATCCCTTTATTCAGATAAGCAAGCTCACGCAAACGGGTTGACAAAATATCATAACTATATTCTGTGACATAGAAAATAGAATCATCCGGTTTAAAAGTAATAGTAGTCCCTGTACGCTCCGTTTCTCCTATAATGTCAACATCACCGGCAGGAATTCCCTTATGATAAATCTGACGCCATACTTTACCTTCCCGGCAGATTTCCGCTGTCAAAGTAGTAGATAAAGCATTTACACAGGATACTCCGACACCATGCAAACCACCCGATACTTTATAAGAATCTTTATCAAATTTACCTCCTGCGTGCAAAACCGTCATAACCACTTCCAAAGCCGATTTATTTTCTTTAGAGTGACGGGCTGTCGGTATTCCACGTCCATTATCCCGCACCGATATTGAGTTATCCTCATTAATAGTAACCTGGATATGGTTACAATAACCGGCCAATGCTTCGTCAATGGAGTTATCTACCACCTCATATACTAAATGATGTAAACCTTTTACATTTACATCTCCAATATACATAGACGGACGCATTCTGACAGCTTCCAAACCTTCCAGTACCTGAATACTATCCGCGGAATACTCTCTTGCTGTTTTCTCTATCTCTTCACTCATATTCTTTGTTTAATTGATTTTTTCACAAAACATGCAAATATAAGCATTTTTCCTTAGAATATCACAAAATAATTACTCATATTCCAGTGCGATTTTTATACTAAAATCATATGGCAACCATACCGGACACAAAGTCAGATTTTCTCGGATAAATTCATCATTAATCTCTCAATTTTTTCCATATTTACAGACTCATTTTATAAATTAAAATTTCTATCTATGAACAGAAAAACATGAACCTATCATACGACACATGGAATACGATTTTCCCCATCAAGGATTTCTCCACTGTAAAGACCAGTTTATGCTGGAAGACCAATATCTGGTCGCTCCTATGGTAACTAAAGGAAATTCCCGGACAGTCATGCTGCCTAAAGGATTATGGAAAGACGAAGAAGGGAAAAATTCAAAGGTCCCTGCAAAATAACCGTAGAAGTACCTCTGGAAAGACTGCCTTATTATAAAAAATTCATTAAAAATATTCTCCCGAAAGTTTATTTATTCACTTTCGGGAGAAATATTTTTCATCTTTGGCTATTCTCACTTTTTGTAGTATCAGCCACTACTGTATAAACCAATTGCAATTTTCCGCTTTCTCCTTTTAAAGTCAATTGCTGACCGGTAATTTCAAAATTTTTCACTTGGGGTAAACTTTTCATATACTGATCTTCAAATTCCATATCCGGACAAAACATCATTGTCGAACCACCAGGCTGGATTGTCATATTGCCTTTTGCATCAGCCGTATATTTACCGAAAAAACGATTACAGCCTGCCGAACCATATACAGCAGTACTGTCACTAAACTGCAAAACCGGTACTTCCGCGGGATTCTGAACCGCTTTACCGTCCATTTGCATACTCTTTAATTGCCATTCACGTCCTTTTAAGAACTTCAAGGAATTTTCATCTCCCTTACAGCCTGCCAATACAACCAGCAGAGCAAACATCATTAATTTCATTGTTTTCATTTTTCTGTTTTAATTTATTGAGTTATTCATCATTTCATATCCGACCATACAAATCGTAATTATCTGCACTGACAATTTCAACATTATAAAACTCTCCGATTTTCAATACTTTATCACTACTTATCAAAACTTCAGGATCAACTTCCGGCGAATCATGTTCGGTTCGTCCTATATAATAATCCCCTTCCCGGCGGTCAATTAAAACCGATAATCTTTTCCCCACCAGAGAAGCATTAACAGCTTCAGATACAACAGCCTGAATCTCCATAATCTGCTCTGCCCTTTCTTTTTTCACATCTTCCGGAACATCATCAGCGTAATATTTATCACAATAAGTATCTTCCTCATGCGAATACGGAAATACCCCCAAACGTTCAAACTTCATCTCCCGGACAAACTCACAAAGCTCTTCAAAATCTTCCTGTGTCTCACCGGGATGCCCGGTCATTAAAGTAGTACGGATAAAAATATCAGGTACCTCCCGGCGGATTTTACGGATTAGCCCAATAGTTTGTTGCTTTGTAATACCTCTTCGCATCCGTTTTAACATCGAATCACTACAATGCTGCAATGCAATATCCAGATACTTACAAACATTCGGCCGCTCTTTCATCACTTTCAATAAATCCTCCGGAAAACCGGCCGGATAAGCATAATGCAACTTTATCCATCTCAGCCCGTCAATCTCCGAAATCCGGCCAATCAATTCAGCCAAACGGTTCTTACCATACAAATCAACCCCATAATAAGTCAGGTCCTGAGCCACAACCAAAATTTCCCGCACCCCATGCTTCACCAACTCACGGCACTCCTCCAACAACTCTTCAAAATTCCTGGACTTATGTTTGCCGGTCATAATCGGTATAGCACAATAAGAGCAAGTCCGGTTACAGCCTTCAGATATCTTTAGATAAGCATAATGGGAAGGTGTAGTTAACAAACGCTGGCTGCGAATAGATTCATCAAAATGTTCCCCCATTCTGTCCAAAACCCCCTTCCAATCAAACTTTCCAAAAAAAGCATCCACTTCCGGAATTTCTGCTTCAAGTTCCGGACCATAACGCTGTGATAAACAACCTATGACATATACCTGTTGTATTTCACCTTTTTTCTTACGTTCAACCTGTTCCAAAATAGTATTAACTGATTCTTCCTTCGCGTCGCCAATGAAACCGCAAGTATTCACTATGACCACATCAGCATCCGAATTTTCTGCATCCGTCTCAGTAACATACCCGGCTTTATCCAACTGTTTTAGCAATACCTCGGTATCTACCAGATTTTTAGAACATCCCAAACTAATTATGTTTACTTTTTTCATAAATCACCCCAACAAACTCAAAACATTTTAAATTGTGCAAAGGTATAAAAATAGCTGACTTTGTCTGAACTCTTATCCGCATTTATTTTGAAAAACTACCATAACGGCAAAACCGCGTTATTTTATCATTCCCCACCCATTCTCAATTATTCTTTGTACATTTGTCATAAATATTGGGAAAAATAATTAGATTTGCACAAAAATTCGCTGTTTGTGCAAATTTGGTTCCACAACAGCCTATGAAAACAAAACTAAGCAGAACTAAAAACAAAATCATTCATGTAGCCAAATCACTTTTTACCGAAATAAGTGTATATAAAGCCACGATGAACGACATTGCCAATGCGGCCAACATAAGTCGTCGGACATTATATATGCATTTCAAAAGTAAGGAAGAAATCTATCAGTATGTTGTCGAAGACCACGTTAAAAATATTAATGAAAAATTGCAGCAGGCTGCAGATTCAGCTCTTCCGCCCGACCGGAAACTGAAGCTATATATTTTAGCCCGTTTCAATGCCATTGACAACCTGGTCCGGCAAAACAAGTATATTCGCTACGATTTTATTTTTAATAATCTGCGGGTTGAACAGTTGAGGAAAAGAATTGATATAAAAGAACGGCAGCTCCTGACCCGGATATTACAAACCGGTAAGGAACAAGGTCTTTTTAATATCAACAATCCCTCATCATTTGCCAAAACATTGCTGATTATGTTTAAAAGTCTGGAACAACCTTTTATCATCATCGGACACCGGAAAAGAAACTATCAGTCATTGAGGGAATATGTAGATTTATTATTTAACGGAATACTAAACAAAAGTTGACTCCATTGGCATAGTTGTTGTACGCTCAGGACAACTGCCCGGAGCAACTGACAGAAACAATGCTAAATTATGGAATTATACATCAACAAAATTACTCATTACCTACCGGAAAACACCGTCCCTAATTCTTATTTCAAAGAAGTAAACGGCTTGGATGACGAATGGATTTACTCCCGTACAGGCATCAAAACGCGCACCAAAGCCGGAAATGAGGAAAATACAAATACAATGGGTATCAAAGCCGTAGACCAGGCAGTTAAAACTCTTCCTTTTCCTATAGAAGAAATTGACCTGATCATTGCAGCAACTTATTCACCCTATGACACAGTAGCAACGCCAGCCCATATGGTTCAACGCAGGTATCACATAGAACATGCTCAATGCCTCAGCGTTTCTGCAGCCTGTTCTTCTTTTATCAACGCCATGGAAATCGTTCAGGGATACTTTGCCATGGGCAAAGCTACCAAAGCCCTTGTTATCGGCTCCGAACACAATTCGGCCTATGCCAATGAAACCGACCCTCAGAGCGGTCACCTGTGGGGAGACGGAGCAATTGCAGTCTTTGTATCCGCTCAGAATTACAGCGGACATGATCCTAAAATCATTGACATTTATACCCGGGGATTGGGACATATCGGAAAGGCTGCCGATGCTGTGTACCTGCGTCCTCAAAACGGAGGCATTGGTATGCCCGAAGGCCGGGATGTATTCGTAAATGCCTGTCATTATATGGTAGAAGCATTGGAGCAAGTCACCCGGAATTACGGAAAAAAAGTGCAGGACTTGAACTGGATTTCTTCCCATCAGGCAAACCTGCGAATCATGAAAACCATTGCCAAACAAACAGATATTCCCGAAGACCGTTTTTTAATGAACATCGAACAACGCGGAAACACCGGAAGCCCCAGTTGTGCCATCTCCTTATCAGAAAATCTCAATAAAGTAAAACCAGGTGATTTGGTAGGACTTGCTGTATTCGGCGGAGGGTATTCCTGCGGAGCCATGCTTCTCCAATTTTAAAAACGAAACGGAAAAGAAAGATGTGTCAAAATACTGTCAGTTTTTTTCAATCTTTTGACACATCTTTCTCTACATAAATCTGACCGGCCTGATATTTCCTGACGGTAACCTTCGTATTTTTCGTTATATATCCTCCCAGTAAGGAAACTGCATCATAAACTTCTCCTTCAATCAATACCTTTCCGGACGGACGCAAATCAGTCAGGGCATGGCCGGATTTACCGACCACTTGCTGTATACCCATATCCACTCCGACATACCCATCCGTAACTTTCTGTTCTGCATGCAAAGCAAAAGCAAAACGCCGGGACCCCATAAGTTTTGCCCCTAACCACATGCTTCCCCCTAACGCAATCACCGAACTGGAAACAACCAAAAACAAAGATTGAATTATCACCAGAACAAAATCACCCGGAAATTCAAAAGAAATCTGGTCAATACCGGCAAAAACCAAAGATAAAATAATCAGAATAATACCGGCAACTCCGGCTATTCCAAATCCAGGAATAACAAATATCTCCAACAACAACAGAATAAGGCCAAAAATAAAAGCGATAATTTCCCAATGACTGGCAATACCTTCCAGATAAAGAGGTGCAAAATACAACAAACATGCAGTAACAGCAGCAATCAAAGGAAATCCTACTCCCGGAGTCTGCAATTCAAAATAAATACCGCCAACTATCACCATAATCAATATTCCCCGCAAAACAGGATGAATCAAAAAACCGATAATCCGGTCTATTGTATCCGGCTTATATTCTTTTATCGTATAATCATCAACTTTTTCCAGAGCCAATATCTCTTCGACATTCTCAGCAATTCCGTCACAAAAACCGTACTGAATAGCTTCATGCGGAGTGAAAGTTACAATTTTACCACTATCACTTATCCCGGCAATCCGGATATTCTGGTCCACCATAGCCTCTGCAATATGAGGATCACGCTTCCAACGCCAAATCGTATCCTGTCCGCTTACCATCCTGTCTTTTCCGTGAGCCTGAGCTGTTGCCCGAATCATGGAACGCATATACGATTGATATTTATCCGGCATCGCCTCTCCGGATTGATTCACTACCGCGGCCGCACCGATATTCGAACCCTCACGCATATATATTTTATCACAAGCTATCGAAATCAAAGCACCGGCAGAAGCTGCATTATTATCTATAAACACCCAGACAGGTTTGGGATGGTTCAGAATAAGACTACGTAAAGAGTCCGCATAAACAACCATTCCCCCATATGTATTCATGTGAATCAACACATAATCTGCTTTCTGCTTCTCCGATTCATCAAACGATTTCCGGACCAGCCTCCATATTTGAGGCCCGATTTCAGATTTAATATCTACTTTCCAAACAACTGCATTTCTTTTTTCAGTGGCTCCCGCCCCCAAAATCAGTAAAATCCCTACCCAAACAAAAAACAATCTCTTACCCATTCCTTATCTCTTAATTCTTTATTCCATTCTCTTTAATTTCTATTTCATGCAATGCCACAGCACTTGCAATAACTGAAAGCAAAGATACAAAGCTACAAGCAATGATACTAATCCACGGAATCATCAGTGCAAAAGCAAAAATACTACCTATCCCCATTGTCAGACCGATATTCTTATTTACATACCGGACACTCTGCCGGACATTAAAACATCTCCTCTCAATGGTATAATCCATAAACGCAAAACCGTAAAAATAAGCAGAAATAAGAAACAAAGCAAAAGGAACTAACAAACCAACCAAAGGAATAAATGAACACAGGAAAAAAAACAAAGAAAATAAAAGCTGAACAAACATATTCCTCAAAGCAATCCCCACCCCTCTGAAAATTTCCCAAAACAACTGTTTCCAGCTAAAAGGATATTCTTTCCCGGACAAATATACCTCCGTGCGTTCAGAAAGCCAGGAATATACCGGAGACATAAATATCAAAACCAGATATCCGCCAAATGCCGCAAAGAAAAAGAAATAAATAATCTTTAAAACTATTTTGAGCAGAACATTGGAAACACCGTTCACCCATTGCAGCCAAGAGACCTCCTCCAATAAATTCCGGAGCTGATTTCCAAACAATCCGTAAAGATTGTCTCCTGCATAAGAAACCAATATATTTCCCCCGATAAATAAAAATAACAAAATTAGCACCGGAAAAAACAAGAACCACCAGAATTTACGACTAAACAAGAGTTCAAAAGCCTTCCCATACGCCCGGATTCCCAGAAAAAATCCCATAATACAATTGTTTTAAATGTAACAACACGTAATCAAAATTGTTCCCAAAGATAATTTTTTTCAGGCAGTTCATAATCTTTATCTACACTACTTTATAGATTTTTTCCATGATTTTTCCGGCGTTTTTTATACTTTTGTGAACATTTGTGCAAAATCAGCAAGACGATTTTTTCATAAATACTAAAATTTAAACAAACGATTAAAGGATTTATATCATGCAACCATTAACAGCTATCTCGCCGATAGACGGCAGATACCGGGATAAAGTTGAAAACCTGGCAAATTATTTCTCTGAAAGTGCCCTCATCCGCTACCGGGTAACTGTCGAAGTAGAATATTTTATTTCTCTGTGCGAAATACCGTTACCGCAACTTAGCGGATTTAATCACGGGCTATTTGAACAACTCCGGGAAATTTACCGGAATTTTACCGTCGAAGATGCCCAAAAAATCAAAGACATTGAAAAAATCACCAATCACGATGTAAAAGCCGTTGAATATTTTATCAAAGAAAAATTTGATGCCCTGAACCTTTACAATTATAAAGAATTTATTCACTTCGGCCTGACATCACAGGACATCAATAACACGGCAGTTCCCTGTTCTTTCCGGGATGCCGTACACGATGTATATTATCCCGTAATTGACGAATTAATTGCCAAACTGGAAGAATTGGCCGAAGAATGGAAAGAAGTTCCTATGTTGGCAAAAACTCACGGACAACCAGCCTCACCGACACGCCTGGGAAAAGAAATCAAAGTGTTCACCTATCGTCTGACCCGTCAACTGGAATTGTTGAAGAAAGTAGCCATCTCAGGTAAATTTGGCGGCGCAACCGGAAATTTCAACGCACATAATATTGCTTTTCCGGAAATTGACTGGGCAGAATTCGGAAATAAATTCCTGAACGAAAAACTGAGCATTGAACGTGAAAGCTATACTACTCAAATTTCTAATTATGATAACTTTGCCGCCTTATTTGACAATCTGCGACGAATCAACAACATTATTATTGACCTGGACCGGGATTTCTGGACATACATTTCCATGACCTACTTCAAACAAAAAATCAAGGCCGGAGAAGTCGGTTCATCGGCAATGCCCCATAAAGTAAATCCTATTGATTTTGAAAACTCAGAAGGAAACCTGGGAATTGCCAATGCAATATTTGAGCATTTAAGTGATAAATTACCAATATCCCGTTTACAACGGGACTTGACAGACTCTACCGTATTACGGAATATCGGAGTCCCGCTGGCACATACAATTATTGCCGTCAAATCAACCTTAAAAGGTCTCAACAAACTGATTATTAATCAAGAATCCATAGAAAAAGACCTGGATAAAAACTGGGCAGTTGTTGCCGAAGCCATCCAGACTGTTTTACGCCGCGAAGGATATCCCAATCCCTACGAAGCACTGAAAGCACTCACCCGTACCAACAACAAAATAACACAGGAATCCATAGCCGAATTCATTGATACTTTGGAAATTTCTGATGGTTTAAAACAACAATTAAAACAAATTACACCGTCTAACTATACGGGCATCTGAGACTTGGTATCAAAATGACAGGGACAGAGCAACAAAAGCCTGTCTTTGTCATTTGTTACTTCATAAACTTAACATTACTTTATGCACGACCTTATCACTATCCTCCGAAGATTTATTCCTCCCTATAAATCCCGGGTTGTTAAAAGTATTATTTACAATATTTTACACGCATTATTCGGAAGTCTCTCCATTGCAATGCTGATTCCCATACTGAAAATCATATTCAATGACCAGGAAGAAGTGACTGAGTTAGTCCCCTTTCACCCGGACCTCACAACCCTGTCTCAAATTTTTAACTATTATGTTACAGCCATTAAAATAACCTATGGTCCTTCCGGAACTTTAATTTTAATTGGTTGTTTTGCTGTCTTTACCACCGGACTGAAAACAGGATTTGCCTATCTGGGAGCTTACGAATTAATTTATATCCGCAATGGAGTTGTCAGAGATATCCGGAGAAACATATATGCCAAAATACTATCCCTACCCCTGCCTTTCTTTTCTGAAGAACGCAAAGGAGATATCATATCACGGATGACAGGCGACGTACAGGAAGTCGAAGGGTCAGTGATGAGTTCCCTGGATATGCTTTTTCAAAGCCCGATTCTGATTATGGTATACCTGGGAGCTATGCTTTATATGAGTTGGGAACTCACTTTATTTGTATTCGTATTATTGCCCTTAATGGGACTACTCATCGGAAAAGTTGGAAAAAATTTAAAACGGCATTCCTGGGAAGGACAAACTAAAATGGGAGAAATTCTGGCCTTGATGGAAGAAACACTGTCCGGTCTACGGATTATAAAAGCTTTCAATGCCGAAAAAAGAATGAAACAAAAATTTTCAGACGAAAATGAAGCTTACCGCCGGATACAGAATCGTTTAATGCGACGCCGTTCTCTCGCCCACCCGATGAGCGAATTTTTGGGAACCATTGTTATCGTCATTATCCTCTGGTTCGGAGGGACACTGGTACTCAACCATACCAGTTCCTTGTCAGCAGCAGCATTCATTTCGTACATCGCAATGTTTTATTCCATCATAAATCCGGCCAAAAATCTGACAAATGCATATTACAGCGTCCAAAAAGGCCTGGCAGCCATGGAGCGCATTGATGTCATACTTTATGCCGAATCTTCTGTCAAAGAATCGGAAAATCCCCAAAAAATAAATGACTTCCAACAGGACATCACTTACAAAAATGTTTCTTTTTCCTACAATGACAACAAACAGGTTCTGAAAAACATCAACCTCAGGATCCCAAAAGGAAAAACCATTGCTTTGGTCGGACAATCCGGTTCCGGCAAAAGTACCTTTGTCGACTTATTACCCCGTTTTTATGACGTGAATCAAGGAGAAATTACGATTGACGGTATTAATATCAGAAACCTGCCATTCTATAATCTGCGGGAATTGATGGGAAATGTCAACCAGGACCCCATTTTGTTTAACGATACTATCTACAACAACATTGCTTTTGGAGTTGAAAATGCAACCCGGGAAGAAGTTGAAAATGCTGCCCGTATTGCAAATGCTCATGAATTTATTATCCAAACTGAAAATGGCTATGACACCATTATCGGAGACCGGGGAGGAAAACTCAGCGGAGGCCAGCGGCAACGCCTGAGCATTGCCCGGGCAGTCCTGAAAAACCCTCCGGTCATGATCCTGGACGAAGCAACTTCTGCCCTCGACACAGAGTCGGAAAAACTCGTACAGGAGGCTTTGGATAATTTGATGAAAAACCGGACCTCTATTGTAATCGCCCACCGGCTCTCCACCATTAAAAATGCGGACTTAATCTGTGTATTTCATGAAGGAGAAATTGCTGAACAGGGTACACACGAGGAATTATTGGCACTCAACGGCATTTATACAAAACTTTATTACATGCAGAATTTTTGATATGATACCGGAAGAAGGAAAATTATTGGGCAAAAAAGTAGATTATCCGAAAAGCTATTGCCCGGAAATTCTAGTAGCCGTACCGCGTTCTCAGAACCGGGAAACTTACGGAATATTCCGGGCAGAGGAATTATTCTGCGGCTGGGATTGCTGGCATTGTTATGAATGCAGTTTTTTGTTGGACAACGGTATGCCAGTCATTGGTATTTTAAAAATAGTATACCCATCAAATAGCTTATATATTGTTGAAAGTAAATCCCTGAAATTGTATTTGGGCTCATTCAACATGCTCTCATTGGGCCAAGACAAAACTACAGGTATTTCCAATTACACCCGCCGGATAGAAGAAGACCTTAGTCAATTGCTATCTGTCCGCGTAAATGTATGTTTTTACTCGGATTTCCCGTCAGAAATGCCATTTGATTTCAATGAATACAGAATTCTGGAAGACTCTGTTCAACCGGATTCAATCTCATTTTCCGTCTATCAGGAACAGCCGGCCTGGCTGGAAGAAAACATTTCCAGGTCAGCCGGCGAAATAAAAGTATGCAGCCGCCTGCTCAAAAGCAATTGCAAAATCACCGGGCAACCGGACTGGGGCACCCTTTATATCCGGCTGAAAGGCCAAACACTTCCTGACAAACAGGCATTACTGAAATACATCATTTCTCTACGGAATGAGAATCATTTTCACGAAGAAATCTGCGAAATGACCTATAAACGTCTCTCCGACCTGTTTCAACCTGAAATATTGATGACCAGTTGTTTATATACCCGCCGTGGCGGAATTGACATATGTCCCGTTCGTGCCAACAAACCCGAATTTTTACCCCAATATTTACCGCAAGCCCGGATTTTAACAAAACGTAGCTTCCGGCAATAAAAAAACTGTCCGAAAAATTCTTTTCCGGACAGTTTTTATATAATTACAGAGGGCATCTTCTCCACCTGCTTTCATTCCCACTCAATTGTTGCTGGTGGTTTTGAGCTGATATCATATACTACACGGTTTATCCCCCTCACGTTATTTATTATCCGGTTAGATACTCTGGCCAGAAATTCATAAGGCAAATGGCACCAGTCGGCAGTCATTCCGTCAGTAGATTCCACAGCACGAAGTGCCACTACACTCTCATAAGTCCTCTCATCTCCCATAACTCCAACGCTTTGTACAGGCAAAAGAATAACTCCGGCCTGCCAAACCTGATTATATAAACCTTCTTCCTGAAGCATGGAAATAAAAATATCATCAGCCTCTTGTAACAAACACACTTTTTCCGCAGTAATCTCCCCTAAAATACGTATAGCTAAACCGGGTCCCGGAAAAGGATGCCTTTGCAAAAATTTATCAGCCAGTCCCAAACTTTTACCCACCCGGCGAACTTCATCCTTAAACAACAAACGAAGTGGTTCCACCAACTTCAATTTCATATAATCCGGTAATCCCCCCACATTATGATGGGACTTAATCGTTTGGGAAGGTCCGTTCACAGAAAGCGATTCTATCACATCAGGATAAATAGTTCCCTGACCTAACCATTTTGCATCTTTTATCTTGGAAGCCTCTTTATCAAATACGTCAATAAAGGTACTACCTATTATTTTCCTTTTCTTCTCAGGTTCTGTCACTCCTTTCAAACGTTCCAGAAATAAATCACCGGACTCGGCCCCGACCACATTCAATCCTAATTCCTGATAATTTTCCAATACATTTTTATACTCATTTTTCCGAAGTAACCCGTTATCCACAAAAATACAAGTCAGATTTTTTCCAATAGCACGATGCAATAACATAGCTGCAACTGTAGAATCGACCCCACCGGATAACCCCAGAACCACACGGTCATCCCCCAATTGCTGTTTCAACCCGGCAACAGTTGTTTCAACAAATGAATCGGGCGTCCAGTTTTGACTGCAACCACAAATCCCTACCACAAAATTTTTCAACAACTCTTTACCTTCGGTACTATGATATACTTCCGGATGGAACTGAATACCGTAAGTCACTTCATTGTCCACCTTAAAAGCAGCATTTTTCACATCTGCCGTACTGGCAATGACCCGACAATTTTCCGGCAATCTTTCTATTGTATCTCCATGGGACATCCATACTTGCGAATTATCACTAATTCTCTGAAACAACACACTTTGCCGTTCTACAAAAGCAAGGTTGGCACGTCCGTATTCACGCTTATTGGAAGCTTTCACTTCTCCCCCAAAATTATGAGCCAGATACTGTGCTCCAAAACACACCCCCAACAAAGGCAAATGTCCCTTTATAGAAGACAAATCGGGTCGCGGTGCTTTCTCGTCTCTCACCGAAAAAGGACTCCCGGAAAGTATCACTCCTTTTACTGAAGCATCAAGAGCCGGGTAATGATTGTAAGGATAAATCTCACAATATACATTTAATTCCCTCACCCTTCTCGCAATCAATTGAGTATACTGCGAACCGAAGTCCAATATCAAAATTTTTTCCTGCATTTTATATGTTTTGATTTAGCTGCAAAGATAAGTTTTTCTGATAAAAATCTAAGGAAGCAGGCAGAAATAATATACCTTATCCACACATGACAAAAATTTTCTATGGCTCATCAATAATCAACTCTCTAAGAAATTTCCCGGTTTCCGATTCTCTTATTTCAACCAACTCTTCCGGAGTCCCCTGAGCCACAATTCGTCCTCCCTCTTTCCCTCCTCCGGGACCCATGTCTATCAGGTAATCAGCAACCTTAATCACATCCAGATTATGTTCTATAACAATTACAGTATTCCCTTTATTTACCAATTTCTGTATCACCTCCAACATGATATTTATATCTTCAAAATGCAAACCCGTTGTCGGTTCATCCAAAATATATAAAGTCTTTCCCGTATCTTTTTTTGCCAGTTCTGTAGCCAGCTTAATCCGCTGTGATTCTCCCCCGCTGAGAGTTGTACACTGTTGCCCTAATTTTACATAACCAAGGCCAACATCCTGTAACATTTTCAATTTCTGCTGCAGATAAGATACATTTTCAAAAAATTCCACAGCCTGATTAATAGTCATATTCAATACATCCCCGATCGATTTGCCACGATACCTGACTTCAAGGGTTTCTTTATTGTACCGCTTTCCGTCACAAGCTTCACAATGTACATAAACATCAGGCAGAAAATTCATTTCTATCGTCTTAACCCCGGCTCCTTTGCATTCTTCACAGCGTCCTCCTGCTACATTAAAAGAGAACCGTCCGGCACCATACCCCCGGATTTGAGCTTCCGGAAGTTTTTCAAATATTTTACGGATATCCGTAAAAATTCCGGTATAAGTGGCCGGATTCGAACGCGGAGTACGGCCCAAAGGACTTTGGTCCACCACAACCACTTTATCAATATGTTCAACTCCTTCAAGTGTTGTATAAGCCAAAGGAGTTGTTACTGCCCGGTAAAATTTATTAGCCAATATCGGATGCAATGTACCATTAATCAATGAAGATTTTCCACTTCCACTAACCCCTGTTACACACACCAACATACCTAAAGGAATAGATACATCCACACCCTTCAGATTATTTCCAGTACAACCTCTCAAAGTCAGAAATTTTCCACTGCCTTTCCGCCGGAATTCAGGTATTTTTATTTTTCTGGTACCATTCAAATACTGTGCAGTAAGACTACTACTTTGTTTTATATCCTCAATCGTACCGATAGCCGTCACCTCCCCACCCTGACGCCCGGCCTTTGGTCCCATATCAACAATATAATCCGCATTTTCCATCATTTCCTGGTCATGCTCCACCACAATGACAGAATTTCCGTTATCCCGTAATTGTTTCAAAGAATGAATCAGACGCCGGTTGTCTTTCTGGTGCAAACCTATACTGGGTTCATCAAGAATGTACAATACATTGACCAATTGTGAACCTATCTGGGTAGCCAAACGGATTCGTTGCGACTCACCTCCCGAAAGAGTCATCGACTGACGATTCAAAGAAAGATACTCCAATCCCACATCCAACAGAAATTTCAGCCGTGTCCGAATCTCCTTAAAAATCTCCCCCGCAATCTGACGTTGTTTTTCTTCCAATTGAGACTCCGTTCGGCAAACCCACTCATACAAATCACTCAATTCCATCGTTGCCAACTCAGAAATATTTTTTCCGGCAATACGGAAACTCAAAGCTTCTTTGTTCAGACGCTGACCTTTACACACATCACATTCCACCACCGAAATAAATTGCTCAGCCCATTTGTTGGCCTTCTTGGAGGTAGTATTCTCTTCCTGAATGGTCACATATTTGATAATTCCCTCAAAATTATACAAAGAATTGGAAGATACTCCTAAAGCACTGTTCTCCAAACGAATCTGACCCGGATAACCATATAATACATCTGTCAATGCTTCTTCAGACAAATCCTTAATGGGAGTATGCAATTCAAAACCGTGCTTTTTCAAGACTGTCTCAATCTGCCAGAATAAAATGCTATTTTTATATTTTCCCAAAGGTTCTATACCTCCCTCATAAATAGACAACGCATTATCGGGAATGATTTTGTCTAAATCCACTGCCGTTACACACCCCAATCCTTTACATTTCGGACAAGCTCCGTGGGGCGAATTGAATGAAAAAGAATGCGGAGCCGGATCACGGTAAGATATACCCGTGTCCGGACACATCAGGTGACGACTGTAATATTTCACCTCCTCGTTTCCCATCGACTTCACCATCATTACCCCCTTCCCGACCTTCATAGCTGTCGCTACCGAACTTTTCAATCGCTTCATATCAACCTCCTCCACAACCATCTTATCAATAACCACTTCTATATCATGGATTTTATAACGGTCTACACTCATTCCCAGACTAATCTCCCTGATTTCCCCGTCTACCCGGGCATAAATAAACCCTTTCTTACGCATACCTTCAAAAAGGTCTTTATAATGCCCCTTACGCCCTTTTACCATAGGAGCCAGAAGATATATCTTCTCACCAATAAAATTCTTCAGAATCAAATCCAGAATCTGCTCATCCGTGTACTTTACCATCCGACTACCGGAAATATACGAATAAGCTTCTCCGGCACGGGCATATAACAAACGTAAAAAGTCATATACTTCAGTTGTTGTTCCAACCGTCGAACGCGGATTTTTATTGGTAGTTTTCTGTTCAATAGAAATCACCGGACTCAAACCGATAATCTTATCAACATCAGGACGTTCCATTCCCCCCAGAAATTGTCTTGCGTAAGCAGAAAAAGTCTCCATATACCGCCGTTGTCCCTCAGCATAAATCGTATCAAAAGCTAAAGAGGATTTACCACTGCCACTAAGCCCTGTTATCACAATCAGGCTGTTCCGCGGAATAGTCAAATCTATATTCTTAAGATTATGCTCACGCGCACCATAAATGGCTATCTGCTCTTTTTCATCCTGTATTCCCTGCATTTTTTTTCTACTCCCTAATAATTAACTTACAAAAATAAGGGAAATATGTCAAACAGAAAAATGAAAGACTAAAATCTATTCACTAAAAGTAAAGGTATGTTTATCCAAAAAAAGTTCCCGGAAATACCCATTTATTGTACAATAAAGTCTTTCCACTGTCCGGGTTGGATCGGCTGCATAAATTTTACCTTTTTCCATTCCGAAATCTATAATATATAATCCGGCAGTCTGAATGTCCACTTTATTTTTATCCGGCAATATAAACCCACCGGGACGGTAAGCCACAACATAACATTTCCCTCCCACTAATACGACTTGCATATCGCGATCATTCCGAACCACTTTTATCTGTCGTAAATCATATTTCAAAACCTCTTCTTTTGTCCGGGCGGGCAATATCAAATATTGATAGGCCGAAGGAATCCCGCCCCGATGTTTAATATATAAGGCTGTCACTTCCTGTTGTTGAAGTTGTGGTTTATACATTCCCATAACATCGCTCCATTTTCCGCAACGATTCTCAACTTTAGCTATGCAAGTGTCACCTTGCAGGACAATATACCCGGTATTTCTGTGAAAAAAACGAACCGACTGTCCTGCAATAGAGAATTCACGCTTAATAGCCTGCCATTTCCTTTTTTTTTCCACCAGCAAATCTCCGGATTTTAAAGCTTGCTCCACAGATGTTGTAAGCTCTCCCTCATTTGCAAAAAGCTCACTTCCCAAACACAATACACCATTTTCTGTAAAAACCCACGCCTTGTGTGCATATATCCCATCCCGGTTCAGCTCCATAGCAGTAACACCTGACGTGCCATCCGATATTCCACCGACAAAATCGCTCTGATTCCGGGAACGTGGACCATAACGGACTGGTATCGGAGTAACAGACTCTATACACGTGATTCCCGGTATTTTACGCCAATCCCAGAATGGAAAAATATTCCGGTAAGGATTCCCGTCTGTGTAAATATATAAAGCTCCGTCACCAAGATAATATCCCAATTTGTTATCTTCATTAACCAACTCAGTCCCTATCACCCTTCTGGAAGCCATCTTTACCGAAGCCATCCATTGAGAAGTCCGGTGAATAGTTTCATCCGAATCTGAAAAAACTTTATTTCCCACCCATAAATTATTCCCCATGGGTTCTAAAAAATTATACCGGACAAACTCCCTGATTTCCTCTGCCTGTTCCGAAGTACATCCCTGCATCAAAGAAAAAACAGAAAAAAGCAAAGTATAGGCTTTATGAATATCGGCATAACGGAACAATTGCCGGTTCAGCCCATTGACATCCATAAAACCGCGCCAAATAAACCATTGATATCCTTCCTTGAAAAAAGAAAACAAATCATTCTGTTGCCCGGAAGAAAAAGCCAGCGGAGTCTTCGCAAACAATTCAACATACATACACATATTCGACAAAAACGAAAGCCCGTAATTTCCCATTTGTTGCTGGGGACCATGCTGGTGAAAACTCCAGTCACTCTTTATACCTTCCGGTTTTCCCAATACAATTTCCGAAACAATGGTATCCCGTGCTGCCTCTACCAAAGCATAATCCTCCTCCAACAATCCCCGGATCAGCACATTTCCTGCCAACCACACTTTATTCTGACCAGTCATCCCAAACCGGGAATATTTCATTTCCCGGATAGCATACATTTTCTCATCCGCACTCAATTCATCCTCCAACAACAGAAAAGCCGTACCCAAAGTCTTGGGAACCCCGATCTGATTATACCACCAGTTTAAACAAGAAAAATCCCGGTGAAACCAAAAAGCCAAGGAACAATGAATAGTTCTGAGCAAACTATCAGTTAACCGCTCCGGATAAAAAACACGCGATTCGTAATAATATCTGGCTAATTTCAAAATACGTTCTGTATGTTTTTTAGGTTCCCACCCCGACCGTTTTTTATCCTGATAATCAATATCCGGCCAGGCCCCATTGGGTCCTAAGGTGCTGACCAACAATTCAATTTCTTCTGTTGTTACAGGAAAACGCTGGTAAAGTTCCACAATGTTCTGATCAGAAACTTCCCGCTCCACCGGAATTTTTGCCAACAAATTCAGATAAGCACTCCTTTCTTCATCCGAGGAAACCAAAAAACGAAGATAATTTTCTTTAATCTGCTTCAAACATGCCCGCCTTGCCGGGCTCTCCCCGGCATATATAATTCTGAAAACAAACAAACACGCCAAAAACAAACACACCTTTTTTCTCATGACAAATTTAAACGATAATTATATCAAAAAGCAGAATACCTACCTGCAAAGGTAGGTGAAAAAAAGAAAAAGGGAGGCATTTTCGGTATATCTTTAACTCGGAAAATGGAGGGATTAATGAAAAGATGTTATATGTGCGTGCGTCTGTGTGTGGTGTATATGTGCGTGGTGTATTATTCCCGTAGAACACTTTCCAGATATTTAAAGAACTTATCCGCAAATCAGCTTGTTAATAAACTTCCCCTCCCCCGTGGTGTGTGCTAAATAATCTTAATCTAAATAACAGCTAAAATAAAATCATAAATCCAATCATTCATATATGCACTATTTTACGCAAAGAAAAAAAGAAGGTTTCAAAAAATTCATAGATACCAAACTATATTTATGAGTTTACATATTAAAAACACAAAATATTCTTTATTAAAAACGATGACGATTGAAAGAAGAACTGTATATTTGCAAACGATTTAAAAATAAAATAATCTGAAATGTTTCAGATTACAAGTTAATTCATAGAAATATTTCCAATATGGAAGTTGATAATATATTTGCTCAGATAACCAAAGCAAGCGAAGAAGAACAATTTAATTTAATATTCAAATCTCCGAACTGCAGGATAGACCGTATTATATCAGCCGGACACAGTTCGCCAAAAGGATTTTGGTACGACCAGGAAAATGACGAATTTATTATGCTGCTTCAAGGAGAAGCCATCCTGGAATTTGAAGACCGTATGGTAAATCTGAAAGCCGGAGACTATATGCATATTCCTAAAAACTGTAAACACCGGGTAGAAAAAACCAGTATTGATCCGGTATGCATTTGGCTTTGTGTATTTGATATAGATTAGCTTTAATTCTCTCCTTTCAGGTTTGGCAAACTGATATGGTATTTTACTGCAAGTATCCGGGCAACAATTACAGAAACAGCCGCAATAATCTGAGCCAATATCGGCCCCATTTGACAATGGATACAGATATAGTATACTAAACCGCCAAAAACACAAGCCAAGGCATAAATTTCTTTCCTGAAAATCAAAGGGACCTCATTAATCAAAGTGTCCCGCAATACTCCGCCCGCAGCACCTGTCAAAGTCCCCATAATAATCCCAACCCACATCGGATATCCATGAGTAATACTTTTTTCAATACCTACTACAGCAAAAAGTCCTAAACCTATAGCGTCAAAAATAAAAAAAGTATTGTTTAAACGAATGACATATTTCCCAAATAAAATAACAAATCCCAGAGCTGCAGCTGTCACCACCAAATAAGAAGACTGCAACATCCAAAACGGAGTCACATCCAATAACAAATCCCTGATCGTTCCCCCACCAACGGCCGTTACAAATCCTACCACATAAGCACCAAACCAGTCAAACCGCTTAGCAGATGCTAAACGAATACCACTAATCGCAAAAGCAAAAGTACCAATATAATCTATTATTGTCAGAAAATCCATCGTCTATCTTTTTTCAGCGCGCAAAAATATAAAATTAAAATTAACTTTATATTTTTTTATAATCCTTTTTAATAAGATTAATTCAACCATTATCCTTTATTGGTTTCAATTCTATATAGTTCAATTAATAGAAAAGCCGGAGGGTTCAGCTGGTACATGATTCCCGAATTTCAATTCTACTATAGTTCAATTAATAGCTTATTATCACTTATCACAAGAAATTTACACCCTACATTTCAATTCTACTATAGTTCAATTAATAGGGATGTTAAATCTAGATATATCCAGTCTCCATCGGATTTCAATTCTACTATAGTTCAATTAATAGTGAAAGAATCTTTTTCTACTCGTTTTGATACATTAAAAATTTCAATTCTACTATAGTTCAATTAATAGTATTACGAGTATAAACATAGGGAAAACGAAGTTCAATTTCAATTCTACTATAGTTCAATTAATAGCTCCAGACGCTTGTTGATTTCCTCCCGTTCGTGTTCGATTTCAATTCTACTATAGTTCAATTAATAGATTCCACAATTTCCAGAGAAGTTACTATTACCTCTCATTTCAATTCTACTATAGTTCAATTAATAGGCATAGCCAAATTCTTTCAAATCGTCATCAGTTCCTATTTCAATTCTACTATAGTTCAATTAATAGATAATTGGAGCGGTAAACGGGTCCATACGAACAAAATTTCAATTCTACTATAGTTCAATTAATAGTAATACTTCTACTCCTTCAAAAGAAGGAGTATTCTCATTTCAATTCTACTATAGTTCAATTAATAGCATAATTGGAGCGGTAAACGGGTCCATGCGAATGAAATTTCAATTCTACTATAGTTCAATTAATAGTCTTTTTCTCTATACCTGCCGAGATAAGAGTCAACAATTTCAATTCTACTATAGTTCAATTAATAGCTGACCTTGCAATCTATCCATAAGAGCTTTCTGAATCATTTCAATTCTACTATAGTTCAATTAATAGAAATTTTACGTTTTTTTATCATTTTTTCGCGTTCCTATTTCAATTCTACTATAGTTCAATTAATAGTTAACATCAATTTGCCCCATAATAGGAGCTGTCATATTTCAATTCTACTATAGTTCAATTAATAGGGAGGCTCTTCTGCTTCTTCTTCCCCCTATCCTAACCATTTCAATTCTACTATAGTTCAATTAATAGTATTTTGTTCCGCTTCGATTGTTAAACAAAAATGTATTTCAATTCTACTATAGTTCAATTAATAGACTTTTCTTTCAATGTCATACGAAGCGCAATTTCTAATTTCAATTCTACTATAGTTCAATTAATAGATTGCTAAGTATCAGAATGATTATAATACACAAATGATTTCAATTCTACTATAGTTCAATTAATAGAATCCTTACACAGGTGAAAGCTCTCTTGTACCTTGATTTCAATTCTACTATAGTTCAATTAATAGTCTGCGAACCAGCCTGATAGTGAGAATAATCAATATTATTTCAATTCTACTATAGTTCAATTAATAGCATAGTACAAGTAACATTATTATGCAGCTTATAACATTTCAATTCTACTATAGTTCAATTAATAGCTAAATTACGAATAGTAGCATCAATAAGACGCTGTCATTTCAATTCTACTATAGTTCAATTAATAGGTTGAGGACCTGAAGAAAGCCGACTATAATCCACATATTTCAATTCTACTATAGTTCAATTAATAGCCTTTCTCAGTCAACTGCTGAACCTTTGCAGGAGTTAATTTCAATTCTACTATAGTTCAATTAATAGTTCTCCTTCTGCACAGATGCGTCAGCTGAAAGAGGCATTTCAATTCTACTATAGTTCAATTAATAGGATTCAGAGTCGGCTGATCCTGAAAAACCTGTCACAAATTTCAATTCTACTATAGTTCAATTAATAGAACTTGTCAAACTTAAGATTTTGGCGAGCAACACCCATTTCAATTCTACTATAGTTCAATTAATAGCACCTCCAATCGCATTAAACTCGAGGAACCGTTGTAATTTCAATTCTACTATAGTTCAATTAATAGTAGACCTAGAGTGTTTGTGAAATCAAATTTAAACCATTTCAATTCTACTATAGTTCAATTAATAGTCAAGTCGTGTACGTTATTTTAAGGAGTTTGTTACATTTCAATTCTACTATAGTTCAATTAATAGACGGGATTATCGTCTGCAGCGACCCGAATTTTTGTGATTTCAATTCTACTATAGTTCAATTAATAGGAATAAACTCGATTGACATCAGAAACCGAAGAAAGATTTCAATTCTACTATAGTTCAATTAATAGTCTTTGAATTATTCTTATTCTTATAAGCCCTATAATATTTCAATTCTACTATAGTTCAATTAATAGAAACTTAGCACAATTCACAACAACACGTCAGGAACGATTTCAATTCTACTATAGTTCAATTAATAGTAACCCTAGTATACCAAATCAACACCTTCCTTTATAATTTCAATTCTACTATAGTTCAATTAATAGCAATGCAGATTTATATTGTAATTCTGCATTATACTTCATTTCAATTCTACTATAGTTCAATTAATAGAAAAAGCAACAAGTGATAATGAGGCCTGTGAGTAGTATTTCAATTCTACTATAGTTCAATTAATAGTATCAAGCAAATTTAAATAAAGAATACTTCGACATATTTCAATTCTACTATAGTTCAATTAATAGTATCAGGGTTAATAGAAATAAAATCACTATTAAGAGATTTCAATTCTACTATAGTTCAATTAATAGGTTTTTCTTTTAACGTCATCCTCAAAGCAATGCTTAATTTCAATTCTACTATAGTTCAATTAATAGCATCCCTTTTTCTTAAAACTTCAACACCTTCAAAAGAATTTCAATTCTACTATAGTTCAATTAATAGCTTTCAATCTACCATAGAGAGCCTTTTGAATTCCGCATTTCAATTCTACTATAGTTCAATTAATAGCGACTTGCATTACCTTTAACCCGTTGTTGTTCAAAAATTTCAATTCTACTATAGTTCAATTAATAGTTTTGTCACACTTTTCGATGGCACACGCACACTAAAAATTTCAATTCTACTATAGTTCAATTAATAGAATAGTCATGAAGACGCTGTCTTACAGCACCTCTCAATTTCAATTCTACTATAGTTCAATTAATAGATAGTCATGAAGACGCTGTCTTACAGCACCTCTCAAATTTCAATTCTACTATAGTTCAATTAATAGCCTACTGATTTTCGTTATCTTGCTGTAGGTGAGTAATTTCAATTCTACTATAGTTCAATTAATAGTTTTATTTTTATAATATTGATGTTAACTTAAATCATTATTTCAATTCTACTATAGTTCAATTAATAGGATTATATTAGTTCTGTAAATCAAGTTGATTCTAAATTTCAATTCTACTATAGTTCAATTAATAGTGGTTGAGAAGCAGTTTGATCTGTTGGATACATAATTTCAATTCTACTATAGTTCAATTAATAGGACGCTTTCGCAAGTTTATTCTAGGCGTTCTTCTTCATTTCAATTCTACTATAGTTCAATTAATAGTCGTCACTAAATTACAATAAAAACATTAGAAATGAATCATATACATTTAAAAACTTTCGTTTGTTAGCAATAAATTGCAGTCTACCTTCAATACTTAGATTTTCCCCGAGGTTCGACAACAAAATATAAAATTTTGATTTTCAACATGTCAAAGAACTTTAAGTGGTAATCTTTTATAAAATCTTTCCCTTCTTTTCCATTTTCAAAGCGGGTCGACGCTACAGAAAGTTAGAAACACTGGCCTTTTCATCCCCAATAATCTCCTTCTCCAGCCACTTTTCATCCCGGCTTTTAAAGAAAATCAGACTGTCTTTTTCGTCCATGATGTTTTTAGCTTCCGCAGCCAGTTGCTTCAATTGCACTTCCGAAATTTCTCCTTCAAAAACGCTGTTCTGTATCCAAGAAAGATAACGACGACACAGTTTCAACATTTTCGCCGTACGCTTTTGGTCCACATCATACACTAAAATCACATACATCCTACCACCAGATTTTCAAAGGTTTATACTCTTCCATCCCCAACAAATGCTTCGTCAGCTTATAACATTCCAACTTGACCAAATGTTTGTAACTCACACTTCGTCCTAATTTCCTATGCTTGATCGTTTCCTTGGTACGCTCCTCCCATTCCTGAGAAACCTTTTTCAGCGAAGACGGTTTCAGCAAACAACGGTTCAGATGCTGGTCGAAATCCGATTCCCGCAACTGCTTCCGGTTGAACATTGAAAAAATCAGACGGTCTGCCAAAATCGGTTTAAATATCTCTGCTATATCCAATGCCAAAGAATACCGCCTTTCACCCGGTTCATGCAAAAAACTGATTGTCGGATTCAATTGCGTATGATAAATCGCATCCAAACAGAGCGAATAACACATACTATTGACAAAAGAAATCATGGCATTCACTTCATTCGATGGCGGCATCTTTGTCCGGTTGCCCATCGTAAACCCATCAATAATCCGGTCGAAAGCTTCGTAATACGTCTGCCGGATATTGCCCTCGATTCCCATCAACATAGGTACATCCGTAGCCGTTGCTATCAAAGGTACATACGATTCAATGCGTTCTATCTGTTGCACTGTATCCTTCCCCCGATTATTATAATACCGCAAATTTTTCAGCATATTGAAAGCAGCCCCGTTGATAAACTGTCGGGCAATCACCATCCGTTTATCATTTCGGATATGATGTTTCATCTGGGCAATCTGCATTTTCCCGGACAGCAAATAATCCTTTGGCATAAATGAGCCCGTATAATGCTCGTAATAATCGAAGAAATGCACTGCCACCTGATTCTTTCCCAAGAAATTATACAGCATACTATTGGCATCCAGACTACCGAATATAAACAGATTATCCACCGTTTCTATCGGAATATAACGCGGCTGTCCTTCCCGCCCCTCCTCATCAACAGGCGTAAACTTCAGCGTATTATCCTTCCGGCTCAATCTGCCCGGATTAAACAAATAATAGGTCCGTTTCATGATTCAATACTTTTCTGTTCCTCCTCGGATTCTTCTGGAGCATCTCCTGTTTGACATTGTTCATATCCCCTTATTTTATTCCTCTTCCCCCACATAACAAAACTCATAATATGAACATTGCCCGCATTTTCTTTTCGGCAAAGGCAGGGGGCAATCCTCCGCCCCGATAATCTCCCGGATTTCCGTTTCCATCTGCTGCAATCTCTCCCGGTCACCTTCTTCCAATTCCACCCGCATCGTTTCCCGCAACAACGGGTATTCCAACCGCCCGATCACCCCTTCTATCCCTTCCCGTTCGAAAAGATACAGATAATATTTCACCTGCCAGACATGTGCCTCCTCTTTTGCCGCCGATTTCTTAATCTCATGCACCACCTTTTCTCGCGGATCATAAAAATCAATCACCGAACCGCCTATCCTCACCTCCTCATAACGCGCCGCCCGGTTCGGATACGAAGTCTCGTGCACCAACTTCCCTTCCGTCACCAAATCCGACGTATGCTCCATATTCACCCCATTCCCGAACAACCACAACTTCCTCCGGCAAACATGATAATAGTTAATGTGAGTTGCCGTTACCATCCTACTATCTTTTAATTACAAAAAACAATTCTCTTCTAAATCCGTTTCCTGCTCATTTATCAGCAAGCCCAACTCTTCCGTATACCTCCGGTTTATCGAATACACGCTTTTGTCATACAATTTCCCCGTATCATCCGTTTCAAACACAAATCTCTCTCTCACAACCTGCTGATTTTTTCTCAGACTCATAAAACGCTTTTCATTCAAGTTAACCAGCAAGCTCTCGGCTTTCACAAACTGATGTTCCTCCAGCAACTGTTGATATTCAGAACGGAGAGCCACAGGAAGTACCTGAACTCCGGCGAACTGTTCCTTAAATTCCTCCTCCCTTCTTTCCGAATAAACCAAAGGACTCAATTCATGAAACACCGTATATTCCAATAAACATACCGTCTGCTCATAATCTTCCTTGTCTTTCTCTTCCCAATCCGGATATACATAATCCATCGCTTCCTGCCAAAAGACCTCACGAACAATTCCCTCTTGCTTCCCTGCCATTTGCTTGAGTATCTCTAACGTCCGTGCAATCACCTGTTCGTTTCGATATATAAACCGGTCAACCTCATTTCTTTCCTCAAAAACCATACAATCGCATATTCCCTTCTCCCTTTTTCGATTAACCCGGCCAAAACGTTGTATCAAAGCATCCAAAGGAGCCGGCTCCGTATAAATACAATCGTAGTCAATATCCAGACTAACTTCTATCGCCTGAGTTCCCACTAACAAGTCAATCCGTTCCTGTTGCAACTCCCTTTCATGCCGGTATCGGTCCCGCCCGGTAAAAGCCCCATGTAACAAAACCCTACGTTCCGCCTTTAAAGTCTGATAAACTTGCTGAGCCATAATCACCGTATTACATACCACCAGCACTTTTTGCCCTTGTTCCAGTCGCTGCTGAATCTCCTCCAAAGAATCGACCAATTTACCCGGCTTCACCTTCACCCGATGCCGCCCGAATTGTTCGTACAAATCAGCAGAAGCACAGATTTCCGTATGAGACCCGACTACTTTCTCCAATTCACATCGCATAAACCGGGGCAAAGTTGCCGTCATAATATGCACACTGGCCTTCATACATTGCAGCATAAATTTCAATAAAACAATAATCTGCGCAAACACCTTCGGGTCATAAGCATGAATCTCATCAAAAATCAGATAACACCCGCACCATTCAAACATCCCTTTTTCAAAACCTTTCAACCCGAACAACGACTTTAGTAACTGAAAAGGAGTAACCACTTTCAACGGAGTAACCAAAGACTTAAAATCCTCTAACAACTGCTTCTTTTCAGCCTCCTCCGGAAAACTGTCCTCTTCTGCCATACGGTATTCCAAATATTGCGACAATTTACCATGCAACATCCCCACCTTCCTTTCTTCTCCTCCGAAATCCCGGTTCAATCTTTCGTACATGGCATTAATCGAAGCAGTATAAGGCAAAACATAAAAAACGCGTCCTTGTCCTTTCACCCCAAACTGTTTCCTCAACCACAACAAAGCCGTCTCGGTCTTTCCTGCTCCGGTTGGTGCTGTCAAAATAACATTTCCCACTGCTCCGGCAGCCTTTCGCTGATGTTCGTATAAAGAATAACCAAGCAGAAAATCAAAGTCCTTCACCTGCAATCCTCCAATCTTTCTTATCCCTGCCGAAGCCAAATGGTCGCATTGCTTTAAAGCCCCGACCAACAATAATTTTTCCCAGAATCCATCATTCTCAGCTACCGGACAAGTACGCTTTAGTCTCCGAATCGCGATTCCGATATCAAACCCCTTTCGCACATCGTTCCATTCAATCGCATAACGACTCAACAGAGCTGTTATATATCCGGTATCTATTTTCCGGCATTCCTGCTCAAAATCCGTTTTCTCCTCTTCCCAATCACCCCAACAGCCATCAGTCTCTTCCAATTTATAATTCTTCCGGATAAAGCTGTCCAACTCACCCAGTTGCTTATGATGTCCGGCAACGGCAAAAGCCACCAACTCCTTTTGCGCTTCCGGTAGTTGTAATCCGTCTACAAACTTCAACGAAAACAATTCATGCCTTTGCCGATGCCAATTATTTTTCAAACCACGCAACAAAGCCTGAAAATCAGCATGCGCCTTTCCTACATCATGCATCACCACAACCACATACAATACCCTCCAGAAACTTTCAGTATCCGGTAAAGGAATACTCGGTATACACTCCTGCAATTGCCTGCCGATACACAAACAATCCTCAATATGCTGCTCTGCACTCACTACTGGATGAGACTTAGCCAGAATCCGGGAACAATCAACACTCATTTTCCAATGCCAACTGATGCAAGTAAATATCCACGTCTTTCCCTTCGATTACATCCCTGTAAGCAGAAAGCGTCGTCTCACCGCTAACCGACTTACAGGAAATAACGGTATAAGGCATAGTCCCTAAATTCCGTCGAGGAATTTCATCTGTAAAATACTGCGGCAACGCCTGAATCCCTCCCGGCAGGAAATTTCCCCGAAAGGGAACAATTTGCCCGCAAATCCGGTCGGCATCCAAAATCTCCTCCAACTCCACCTCCTCTATACTGTCGACAGAAGCTAAATCACTACTTCTCCCCAATAACAACGGAAAATAAGGACGCCTGAAGTAATCTGCCATTTTCTCATCCTGCAAATAGAGATATAAACGGCAATCATACAAAAATTCACGCCGGAGAACATTCGACTTTACATCATTTTTCGGAGTATTTTTTTCCGTCCGCTCAATCTGATAAATCGTCTCCAGGTCTACCTCTTTTGCTCCGAACTCAAAATAATACCCTATTTTAAAGTCCCGATACTCCAGATACTTTCCAGCACAGGCATTGATAAGTCCCAAAACCGTACTCAAAGGAGGAACTTCAAGCGTCGGCTGGAAACCTGAAAGGATATTGGGATAACGAAAGCCGGCTGTCCAGGAACTGATTTTTATCCGGTAAAATTTCATTCGTCCATCTGATTTTTAATTTGTTCACAATAGGCATCGATTGCTTCATTCACCGTACTCAACACCACCAAATCCTTATATTGCTCCGCCAAAGCTTTCAGGTTCTCATTCTCTTCGTCCCAGAAACCCGTCCGTTTACCAATAAATATCTTCCCTACAAAAGTATCCCGGTAATCTTCAATCACTTCTTTCAAAGCATCCGTATTCAACTGCGCCGTTTTCTCAAAAGCACCTTTAGCGGAAGCCACATGCGAAAAAGGATGATTCCCGGTATTTGTCGTTGCCAGAACGATAAACTTAGGCGTCACATCCCCCATATTATTGGTCTGCATCGCCCCACCGGAAATATATTTCAAAGCCTTCACCGTATCCACAGCCCTCTGCACACGAGTAGCCTTATCCAAGCGAATCAACTTCTGCCCACAAACAAAAGGATCGTCTGTCTCCCTTGCTCCTTTTTCCACCGCCTCCTTTTTCAAAGCTTCAGAAAGATTCATATAACCGGTTTTATTATAATTCGAAAACGTCCCCACCATCATCAGATCCAGACTAAACATTCCTTTCATCACCGCACTGTACTCCTGCTTGCTGTAGGGAACCGAATCCCCTTCCTGACGTGCCATACTCGACCAGTTTTCCGTAACTGTAACCGAAGCAACCGAAACAATGGCCGAATTCTTCAAAGGCGATACCCGGGTCACCGTAATGTTTTCTTTCTTTTCCTTCCCCTTATCGTTCTTTACAATTTCCGTGGCAGCACGCATATACCCAAACACATCGTCATCGGCATATTCCACCGGATTGGCATTTGTATAGGCAATCTTCGAATCGCGGATAACAGGCGACAATTTCCAACCGCAATTCTTCTGCAAAGATTCCCGCCACCAATACCGCCACGCCTGACCGGAAACATAGGCATACCTCTGTCCGTTCTTGGTGATGGTTTTTGTAGCCACCCCATTATCATTCAATGTGGTTTCACTTTTCCCGGCATTGTTCAATGCCACCACATCCACATCCAAAAGAACAAATCCTTGTGTCTTCAAATTTTTCATAACTATCGGTTTATTCGTTAATATATTTACATTCTTGTTCATTCCCAACAACCTCTTTCCATATTTAGAAAAAAGCCAACTTCCTCCAATCCCGTTTAATCCAATGATTCATCCTCAACAACCGTCTCCGCTGCATTCAGATAAATCCCTTTCTCATGGAGTGTCTGATAAATACCAATTAAAAAAAGGTCCCTCACATCCCGCCAGAACACCCCTTCGGGAAAAAGATATTCACAACATTCCTGAACCGTCAGAACCGTCGGATTTTTCATTTCCAAGTTCTTAGCTAATACCTTACTAATCAACAACCGTGTTAAGCCCGACGAAGATTTGGCATTCTTAATTTCCTGAATACACTTTCCAATCTTATGCTCCCCTTCAAATTCCACCATAAGCTCTGCCAGTTCGAGTATTTTTTTCTGTGCTTCCTGTTTCATATGTCTGACTTTAGTTAAATATAAATCCACAATTTTTAAATTAAAAACATGCTCCTCACACCATGCACGCATCAGAGGCAAAATAGAACGTCCTTCCAACAACCGATTATAAACCACATTCGACCAATTCTGGTAAACCTCCTGCCCGATATTTTCAACCTCATTCTTTCTGCTGAAATCGAACTGTCGGGTCATCTCATTGTATTTTATCCCTTTAAACTCAGAACTCCGGTAATAACTTCCCACAAAACGTTCCCAAACTTCCTTCACTTTTTCATTCCTCGTAAAGAAATAAAAAGCAAACACCTCCGACGGAAGAGTATAAATCTGCACCTCCGGACTAGCCCCGAAATTCGTGAAATGATAAAGAGTCAGTGAGAAATTTTTGATTTCATTTTCATCCCTGCTTGCCTCAACAGCCTCATCGATAAAACGGAAAAGAGCTGTTGCGGGCACTTTACAAGTCGATTTCAAAATTCCATCAGACACATTCATAGCGACATCCTGCAAATTCTTACTGCAATTTTCCGCAGCAAAAAATTCTGTCAGATGATTATCATTACTATGAATCAAAGCAATCCGTCCTTGCAACAAGATACAAGCCAACGGCACAAAATGAAAACGCACCAACATTTCCTTCGACACCATAATTCCCGCTTCAAAGGTGTGGTGAAAATTCACAAACGTACCGGAACCGGACAAAATCGAATTATCCCGCCCGGCAACAAATAACTGGGCTTTCCGTCCGGAAATACGACAATATCCTGTCCCTATGGAAGTTTTTCCCTCTATCAATTCCCTGAAATATTTCATCGTTTCGTCTATCTTCCGCTCCGCCTTAAAAGCCGGTTGAGTCACCTTCGAATTCAGGAAAAACGGATTAATCTTTGCTTCCCACCGATAAACATAGATTTTCGTCACCTCTTCAATCAGTTCCAGAATATTCTTCTCCGGATACCTTTTGGCAAATTCCTTCAAAGCATATCCTCCGGCATCCGCAAAAGAATCACCCGTTGACTCCGTTAACCATTTGTAATCGATATTTTCAATCTGCTGATTCATACTTTTACTATTTATGTTCTTCCAGCGTTTTTTCAAGAAATTTTATCAATTTACTCATATTCCCCTCCAAGCTGTCATCTGACAAAATAAATTCTTTTATATCCCCATCAGAATACTTTTCTCGTTTTAAATCAGCAACTTTCCATCTGATATAATTCATGACATCCACCTCGTCAAATTCGACACCTTCGGTCGAAATATAAGTAAAATCTTCCATCAATTTGTGTATTTTATAATTTATGCCACAAACATAGGAAAAAATAATTATCCAGTATTATTTTATGAGTGATTTTTTTTAATTCATTTTCAATATTTGATTTGTATCACAATATATACTATTTTTGTCCTGTCCAATTATACTCATGAACAATAATTGCCCTATATAGAATTGAAATGTATTATTCTATGAGTCTCAATTGAACTAAGCAGAATTCCTTTAACTCCGGAACTTTTCCGGAGTTTTTTCATTTTCCCCATTCATTGTTCAACTTCTTTTTTATCCCGTACAAAAATTTGCAAGAACTTCATACGCTTTGATATTATAATTTCTCATTTATTCCTTCTTTTCAAAACTATCACCTCCACACACCCAAATCCCTGACTGTTGAGTCGTCCGAAGCCGCCGTCATATCCTAAACGCAGGAGTTCAGGCTGTCCATCCAGTTCAAATTGGAATAAATACCCTTTCATCCGCGTTTCCTGAGGTGTACCGGCTTTCAAAGTAATGGTCTTGGCTTTCGGGACTGACAATAGACGCAAACGGGTTACCGGCCAGGATGCATCCGGTTCCTGTCCGTAAAAAGCCCGGTATTTCTCCAGCAGATTCAGGTGCAACAACTCCGCAAATTTCGGATCATTCGGAGCCAGATGAAGTGTACGCGTAGTTATTGGAAACTGCTCTTCAATAAATACAGGAGAAAGTGTCTTAAAACACATTTTAGTCTCAAATACAGGCTCTGCAATACGTTCTATAGCTGCTACTTCAAAAACAATCTTAGACTTCCGATCCCCTACTTCCAATTGCCTATCTTTAAATACTCCCATAACAAAAGCTTCAATAGCCTCTAGCGGATAAAAAGAAACAACCAACCGGATAGTGTCCGACAATACCAATAACCGGTCTCCAATAATCTTGAAACGCGGAATATGAAAATTTGAAAAAGTAAATAATTTAAAAACCTTTCTTTCTTTACAAAAACCTTTATTGTGCAGCCAATCAGCAAATACCGGATTCCCTTCATTCAATACCTTGTACAAACAACTCGACAACTCATACATATAATTACAAGGTAAAGTCGTTCCTGCAACTAATTTCAATGTTAACCTCAAACGCATATCAGGAAATTTTATTTGCTTTAAAAATAATTATAATTTATTATTTATGATTACTTTTTTACAAATATTTCCATCTTATATTGTATATAACATCAAAAACAGGCACTCTCCCTGCATTCTTTCAGCCAATTCTCCATAATTTCTTTGCCGCAATTGGAAATATAAGACTCAGGATGAAATTGCACTCCATGGATTGGTAAATCCGAATGATAAAAAGACATGACGTTTTCTGACTCGTCCAGAGAACTGATGACAAAATCCGACGACATAGTTGCCGCATCTACTACCCATGAATGATAACGACCTACTACCAAAGGATCCGGTAATCCGGTAAAAAGGATATCATCAGAATCTATACGCCTTAAAATAGTCGGATGACCATGCAACGGATAAGGTAAATTATATAAATTCGCTCCGAATGATTGCGCAATTGCCTGATGCCCCAAACAAATCCCTAAAATGGGATGCGAATATTTGCAATAATCTATCAAATGCAACAAATCACCGGCTTCCTCAGGTACACCAGGTCCCGGCGAAAGAATAATCCCCTCATAATCTTTCAGACATTTCCAGACAATCCGGTCGTTGTACATCATGTCAAAAGACGGAGATAACGCAGACTCCCGGAGCAACTGAACAATATTGAAAACAAAAGAATCGTAATTATTGATGACCAAAATTTTCTTCATGGATACAAAATTAATATCATCAGATAACTTAACAACTTTATTCATTTGTATTTTATAGCTTTGTAGCCAATAATAACAAAATAATGAAAGCTGACCTAGTACGAAAAGAGATGAACCGTTGCGGAATCGCAGGCACACCTTTCCTGTTCGGTGTGGATTTTGAAAAGAGCAATGGATTTTTTGTAGAAAACCCACTGAAAAACGCAAGCATTCCTTTTGTTATAGGTCAAACCAGCAACGTCCGGATCCCGGCAACTCCAATACCTGTTCCGGAATTAAAAATTCTCCGGACTGACGCCGAAGCCTATCAACAGAAATTTGATACGGTCCACAAAGGACTTTTACACGGAGACAGTTTTTTGCTGAATCTAACCGAAAGAACCCCTATTCTGACCAACCTGACTTTAGAACAAATTTTCTGGCATAGTCAGGCAAAATATAAACTTTTATTACCCGGACAATGCGTCTGTTTTTCTCCCGAAAGTTTTGTACAAATCAAAAATGGAGAAATATTTTCTTATCCGATGAAAGGAACCCTCGACGCAACGATTCCTCAGGCAGAACAACTTTTACTGGACAATTACAAAGAAAAATGTGAACATGATACTATTGTCGACCTGATTCGCAATGACCTGAATCAGATTGCTGTTCACGTCAAGGTAAACCGCTTTCGTTACATGGAAAGAGTCCGGACCATTCATGGTGAAATTTTGCAGACAAGTTCAGAAATCTGTGGCACCTTACCCCAAAACTGGAATCACATTCTGGGAGATCTGATTTTTCACTTACTTCCTGCAGGTTCCATATCCGGTGCACCGAAACCCGCCACAATCCGGCTGATTCAAGAAGCCGAACAAATACACCGCGGGTATTATACAGGAGTTTTCGGATATTTTGATGGAAACAATCTGGACAGCGGCGTCCTGATCCGTTACATTGAAAAAGCAGGAGATTGTTACTTTTTCCGCAGCGGTGGAGGAATTACTGTCAACAGTTGCGCAGCAGAAGAATACCAGGAAGTATTAAAAAAAATTTATTTACCCATCTGAACAAAAACTAAATGGAAAATTCTCCTTTTTTCATCGATACACTAAAAGTCGCAGATGGCAAATTCATTCATCCGGAACTTCATCTTCTGCGTATACAACAAACCCAGCACGAAGTATTCGGCCATCATTCTTCCTTTTCTCTATCCGACAACCTGATTCCGGAAGAAAAACGCCATGGGATTGTAAAATGCCGGATCACTTACAGTCAAACCATCCATCAAATCAATTTTGATTTTTACCGTCCCCGGTCTATCGGGGCCTTAAAGCTGGTGGAAAGTAATAATCTGGACTATCATTTGAAATATGCAGACCGTAAATGTCTGGCTGAATTATTACAAATCAAAGGGACAAACGACGAAATACTGATTTGCCGGAACAACCGGATAACAGATACCAGTTATAGTAACGTCGTTCTCTATGACGGGAAAAATTATTTTACTCCAACAACATACCTGCTCAATGGTACAAAACGCCAATACCTTTTGCAACAGGGGAAAATAAAAGAAAAAGACATCAGCATCCGGGACTTGTCCCAATACCAACGCCTTTATCTTATCAATGCCATGCTCGATATTGAAGATAATATCAGCCTGGCAATCAGTCAGATTTCATTTTAATATTCATACTCTGTACCTCTAACAACATATCCAGTACCACAATCGCTGCCATTGCCTCCACAACCGGAACAGCCCGGGGAACAACGCAGGGATCATGCCGTCCATGAGCCTCAAGTTTCATTTCTTCCCCTTTCTGATTAACCGTATCCTGTTGTTTCGTAATAGTAGCAACAGGCTTAAAAGCCACCCGAAAATATACATCCTCCCCGTTTGTCACTCCTCCCTGTATTCCTCCGGAATAATTAGTTGCAGTTCTGACTTTCCCTTCTTTCATTACAAAAGGGTCATTGTGCTCACTTCCCCGCATGGCAGCAGCAGCAAATCCCATTCCATACTCAAACCCTTTTGCTGCATTAATACTCATCATGGCTTGTGCCAAACGCGCCTGAAAACGATCGAATACCGGCTCACCCAAACCAACAGGCAAACCTTCTATCACACAACTCACCACTCCTCCGATGCTGTCTCCCTGCTCCCGGATTTCCCGGATTAAAGCAATCATTTTTTCCGCCGTTTCAGCATCCGGACAACGGACTATATTGTCCTCAGTCCGCCCCAATTCCACATCCTGATATGACCACGGCATAACAATTGACCCAACCTGAGAAGTATAGGCCCTGATAGTTATACCATATCCCGAAAGCACTTGCCTGGCAACAGCTCCTGCCACTACCCGCGCTATATGCTCACGTGCGGAAGAACGCCCGCCTCCCCGGTAATCCCGAATACCATATTTTTTTTCCCAGGTATAATCAGCATGCGAAGGCCGGTATAAATTTTTAAGATGATCGTAATCTTTGCTGTTTTGATTCCGGTTATACACCACAAACCCAATAGGCATACCTGTAGACTTCCCTTCAACCACACCGGAAAGTATTTCCACCCTATCCTCCTCACTCCGGGAAGTAGACACTTCCGACTGACCAGGCCGCCTGCGATTCAGTTCCCCCTGAATAAATTCAATCGACACCCCGACACCTGCCGGACAACCGTCTATTATTCCCCCGACAGCCACGCCATGTGACTCACCGAAAGACATCAGCCGAAAAAATTTTCCTATCGTATTCCCTGCCATACTATTTTTCCCTCATCAATGGCAGCATCCGCAGCCATCACCCTGAGAACCACAGTCACTGCCACAGCTACCTTCGGAACCGCAACCACTGCAACCGCCGCATTTATGGACATGTAAAGCTTCAATCTCTTCTTCCGTCGCATCACGGACACCCAACACTTCCCCTCTGAAATAAAGGTCTTTTCCAGCCATCGGATGATTAAAATCAATCTGCACCTCCTCTTCCCCTATCGATAAAATCCTACCTTGTAAACGTCGACCGATACTATCCATCATAGGTAATACATTACCGACAACCATATCTCCGGCATCAACCTCCTTAAATATATCTTTAGGTAAATCAACAATCATATCATTATTGAATTCACCATAAGCATTAGCCGCAGGAATACGAAATTCAAACTTATCTCCTTCGTTTTTGTCCAGCAGATTCATTTCAAAATACTCCAGAGTTTGCCCCTGACCACAAATAAATTCAAGAGGCCTGTCTGCTCCGGCCGTTTCAAGTATTTCACCGTCTTTTTCTGTTCTCAGTTCGTAACTTACCGTCACAAATTTATCTTTTGTAATCATTTTCCTGTATTTTTTATGAGTTAAAGTACAAAAATACGACAAAATAACAGAAAACAGAAATATCGGTTAAAAATTCACTTTACTCTCTTCCCACCGGTTGTCTGTCCCCAAATACAAGACACTTTTATTCACCCGTTTTTTAGTTTTATTTCTTAAAATAATAAGTAAAGCAATCCCCTTTTTATAAAAAAATGGTACTTTCGCATCAATTTACATGGATTAAAAATGCGCCATTACGATTACATTATCGCAGGAAGCGGACTTGCAGGACTCTATGCCGCTTATCATGCAGCTTCTTATGGAAAAGTTGCTCTGTTGACGAAATCCGGAATAACAGAAAGTAACTCTTACTTTGCACAGGGAGGGATAGCAGCAGTAACAAATGAAGACGATGCCCCGGCTCTGCATTTCGAAGACACGATTATTGCCGGCCGGGGATTATGCGACTATCCGGCTGTGGATATCCTGGTGAATGAAGGACCGCAACGTATTCTGGAATTAATAGAAGCAGGTATGCATTTTGACATGGAAGATGGAAGTCTGGCACTTGGTTTGGAAGGAGGACACCACCGGAAAAGAATATTACATGCCGGAGGAGATGCAACGGGCAGAATGGTTACCAGCTTTATGATT
The DNA here is from genome assembly GCA_910578105.1 of uncultured Odoribacter sp. Classification (GTDB taxonomy): domain Bacteria; phylum Bacteroidota; class Bacteroidia; order Bacteroidales; family Marinifilaceae; genus Odoribacter. The sequence continues at coordinate 517,405 of CAJTPD010000001.1, forward strand.
AGTAAAGTAATCAATAATCCCCGGATTGACATTTTTGAAAATCACTCTGTCATCAGTATATTACACGAAGACAACTGTTGTTATGGAGTAAGGGCATGGAATTTGGTAAATCAATCCGAAGAACTTTATACGGCTCCCCATACTTTCCTGACTTTGGGCGGGACTTCAGCCATTTATAAGCGCACCACCAATCCCCACACTACCATAGGAGATGGTCTGGCTCTGGCTTATAATGCAGGATGTGAAATTGCCGACATAGAATTTATTCAGTTTCACCCTTCTGCCATTTATACCGATTCCGAAGAAGCTTTTTTAATCAGCGAAGCCGTCCGGGGAGAAGGGGCACATCTGATTAACCAGAACGGAGAACGGTTTATGCCTGCCATCCACGAACTGGCAGAATTGGCACCCAGAGATATTGTAGCTCAATCTATATACAGCCAAATGTGCAAATACAATCAGGATTTTGTGTGGTTATCCCTGAAGCACCTCGATGCTGAGATGATCAAACGCCGTTTTCCCAATATCTATGAAAAATGCAGGGAACTGGGCATTGATATGTGCGACCGTATTCCTGTAGCTCCGGCAGCCCATTATATGGTCGGCGGCGTAAGAACAGACCTGAACGGTCAGTCTAACCTCCGGAATCTTTATATAGTCGGTGAATTGGCTTCATCCGGAATCATGGGAGCCAACCGTCTGGCCTCAAACTCTCTGATTGAGTGCCTGGTTTTCGGAAAAAGAGCCATTGAAGCCTCCCGCAACACTAAGGCCCAGAAAGAGATTCCGCATTTCTTCCCCTGTTATCATTGCAATGAGCAATATGCGTCCGTATATATCCAGCTTAAAAAAGATATTTCCAGACTAATGACTGTCCACGCCGGAATTATCCGTAATGCAAAATTATTACAAGAAGGACTGGATAAGTTACAAATACTGGAAAACAAAATACCAAACGAAAAAAATGAATATTATTCTTTGCTCAGTCACAACCTGCTTACGGTTGCCCGTCTGATTATATGTTCGGGCCTTCGCAGGAAAGAAAGTCGGGGCGGACATTTTCGGGAAGATTTTCCTCAATCCGATGACAATTATTTGTATCACATCATACAACAAAAGAATAAAAAAATTACAACTACACCGATAAATACCCAAAAATAATTCAGATAATACGAATTTCAGAAACTTAGAACCAGTAAATTCCTGTCTTTCTCAAAATCATAAATCAAAAATAAAAGTTATGCAATACGACAAATTAATAAATCAGTTAATCGATCTTGCTATTGAAGAGGATATCGCCACCGGCGACGTGACTACAAATTCTATTATACCGGCCCATTCGCGTGCTGTTGCAGAAATGAAAATGAAAGCCGATGGAGTTATCTCCGGACTTGAAATAGCACGTCGTGTCTACGAATATTTTGAAAAAGACATACTATGGGAACCTTGTGTAAAAGACGGAAGTCCGGTAAAAAAAGGAGATATTATTCTCCGGATAGAAGCCAGTTATCGTTGCCTCCTTCTGGGAGAACGTCTCTCTCTGAATATCCTGCAACGCATGTCAGGTATTGCAACTGAAACTGCAAAATACGTCAAAGAATTGGCCGGTACACATACCCGGTTGCTGGATACCCGTAAAACGGCACCTGGCCTACGGGTACTTGACAAAATGGCCGTCAAGGATGGTGGTGCAACTAACCATCGCATGGGACTATATGACATGGCCATGATTAAAGATAACCACATCAAAGTTGCCGGAGGAATCACTAATGCCGTTAAAGCAGTACGTGCCAATATTCCGGCTGGTATAAAAATTGAAGTAGAAACTACCAACCTGAATGAAGTCCGGGAAGCCCTGGCAGTCCAGGCTGACATCATCATGCTTGACAATATGAGTAATACTGAAATGGCTGAAGCCGTGAAAATAATCAATGGACAAGCACAAACAGAAGCATCCGGTAATATGAGCATTCCCCGCCTGAAAGAGGTCGCTGCAACCGGGGTGGATTTCATCAGCGTAGGAGCACTTACTCATTCGGTTAGTGCACTTGATATCAGCATGAACATAAAAAACAATTAAATTATTACTTTATATTCTGATATGAATTATCCACACTAAAATCCTGATAAATAAACATATATCAGGATTTTAGTATGCCATTCGGAAAGCTCAAAAACATTCATCCGGTACAAAAATCTCTTCGGCACAACTTCTTTTCCGGCCCTTATCATAAACTACAAACTATTTTTTCTTTTTCCCTTTCTTTGTTATCTTTGTAATCGAAAATAAAAAAACTATGACGAATAGAGAAATCATTGACAGAATACAGTCATTGAAAAAAGAAAAAAATGCTGTTATTCTGGCGCATTACTATACTCGTCCTGAGGTACAGGATATTGCCGATTATCTGGGAGATTCTTTAGGATTATCCCAGGAGGCAGGAAAAACTGATGCTGATATTATCGTATTTTGCGGCGTACATTTTATGGCAGAAACTGCCGCCATCATCTCTCCGGATAAAAAGGTACTGAGTCCTGCCAAATCTGCCGGCTGCTCGTTAGCTGAAAGTATTACCGGATACGACCTGAGGGAATGGAAAAAAGCAAATCCGGATGGTATAATAGTCAGTTATGTTAATACAACAGCCGAAGTAAAAGCATGGACAGATATTTGCTGCACTTCAGCCAACGCATTAAAAGTAGTCCAGAGTATTCCTCAGTCCCGGAAAATCCTGTTTGTACCAGATAAAAACCTGGGAGCATGGATTATAAAAAAAACAGGTAGGCAAATGGAATTGTGGAATGGCAACTGCTGTGTGCACGAACGAATTACTGCTGATATAATCATTAACAAAAGCAAGGAATTTCCGGAAGCCGATATTCTGATTCATCCCGAATCTTATTGTTCACATGACGACCGGATACTCAATATGCCTCAAGCTTATATGTATTCAACTGCAGGTATGATCAGACATGCAGCAGCTTCACCTAAAAAACAATTTATCATTGCTACAGAAATAGAAACAATCCATAAACTGAAAAAAGACAATCCGGAAAAAGATTTTATTCCTGTTCATCCGCAAACTATCTGTGGACAAATGAAAAAAGTTACTTTAAACAACATCCTTGAGACACTCGAACAGGAACAATATGTGGTCGAAGTTCCTGAAAATATCCGACAAAAAGCACTACTTCCTATCACAAGGATGCTTGAAATTTGTTAATTGCAAACAACTGAAAAACTAATTTGAAAAAAAATGAATATATCTTTAAATTGGCTAAAAGATTATCTGAAAACAGACCTGAACGTTGAAGAAATTTGTGAAATACTCACCAGCATCGGACTTGAAGTAGGCGGTTTTGAAAAATTCGAATCTATCCGGGGAGGATTAAAAGGTTTAGTCATTGGTGAGGTTAAAACATGTGAAGCCCATCCGGATTCCGACCACTTGCATATAACAACAGTAGACCTTGGAGACGGTCGTCTTACTCCAATTGTTTGCGGGGCCCCCAACGTTGCCGCAGGGCAAAAAGTTGTCGTAGCTACTATCGGCACTGTTCTTTATGATGGAGATAAAGAATTTGTAATTAAAAAATCCAAAATACGAGGCCAGGAATCAGAAGGTATGATTTGTGCGGAAGATGAAATAGGCATCGGACACGACCATGCAGGAATTATCGTCTTGCCGGCTGATGCTAAAGTGGGTACTCCAGCCGCAGAATATTATAACATCACCACCGATTATACCATTGAAATAGATATTACCCCTAACCGGGTAGACGGTGCTTCTCATCTGGGAGTAGCCCGCGACCTAAGTGCTTATTTACAGCAAAAACAGGAAAGTTGTTACACTTTACCTGCTGTGGAACATTTTAAAGCCGACAGTAATACGGCCGGAATCAGCATTGAGGTACAACGACCTGAAGCTTGTCCGCGTTATGCCGGAGTATGTATTGAAGGTGTCAAGGTTCAGGAATCTCCGGAATGGCTGCAAAACCGGCTGAAAGCCATCGGTCTTCATCCCATCAACAACATTGTAGATATTACTAACTTTATTCTATTTGAATTAGGACAACCTCTTCACGCTTTTGATAAAGATAAAATCAAAGGAAATAAAGTTATTATCCGCAGTTTTCCGACAGGTACCAAATTTACCACACTTGATGGAGTTGAACGTGAACTCAATGAAAATGATCTGATGATATGCAACACGGAAGAACCTATGTGCATAGCAGGAGTATTCGGCGGACTGAAAAGCGGTATCACTGAAAATACAACCAACGTATTTCTGGAAAGTGCCTGTTTTGATTCCGTATTTGTACGTAAAACCGCACGCCGTCATGGACTGAATACAGACGCTTCCTTCCGCTTTGAAAGAGGAACAGATCCCAATATTGCAATATATGCTTTAAAACGGGCAGCTCTGCTGATTCAGGAATTAGGAGGCGGTAGAATTACCTCCGAAATCATAGACATTTACCCCACCCCAATAGCCGATTTTGAAGTGGAAGTATATTATGCCCACATAGACCGTTTAATCGGCAAAGCCATTGGACACGAAAGAATAAAAAAAATTCTGAAGGCCCTGGAAATTAAAATTGTACGGGAAGATGAAGACAAATTACTGCTACATGTGCCGCCCTACCGGGTAGATGTACGCCGTGAAGCAGATATCATCGAAGACATTCTCCGTATTTATGGCTTTAATAACATTGAAGTACCGGCAAAAGTCAACTCAACCTTGAGTTTTTCACAAAAACCAGATGATTTCCGGTTAAAAAACCAAATTGCCGATTTGTTGGCAGCGAATGGATTCAATGAAATCATGAATAATTCCCTGACCAAAGCTTCCTATTTTGAAAATCTGGAAACTTACAAACCAGAAAACACAGTCATGTTATTCAATCCCCTTAGCTCAGATTTGAACGCTATGCGGCAAAGCCTGCTATTCGGAGGACTGGAAAGCATATCTTACAACATCAACCGTAAAAATAGCAACCTGAGATTTTTTGAATTCGGCAAAGCCTATACTTTTCACTCCAAAGAAGGTGAAAACCATTTGAAACAGTATAAAGAAGAAGATAAATTGGCCCTGTTTATCAGCGGTAATAAAATTCAGCCTTCCTGGAATAGTAAAGAACAGAAGACTGATTTTTTCAATATCAAATCTTATACCGAAATGATTCTGAAACGTCTGGGATTCAAAGTAGAAAACCTTACTCTTGATGAGGCAACCGAAGATATTTACCGGGAAGGGATAACCTACTCTCAGAAAGACAAACACATAGTCACTTTGGGAATGCTCAGTCACAAAATACTAAAAATGACCGGAATAGAACAAGATGTGTATTATGCAGAATTTTCCTGGGAAAATATTTTAAAAGCTGTAAAAAATCACACCATCAGTTTCACACCAATGCCTAAATTCCCGGCTGTAAAACGCGACTTAGCTCTGTTATTGGATAAGAAAACCGGTTTTAAAGAAGTCCGGGATATAGCCATGAGAACAGAAAAGAACCTGTTAAAAGCCGTCAATTTATTTGATGTGTATGAAGGGGAAAAACTTGGAGCCGATAAAAAATCTTATGCAGTTAGTTTTACTTTACAAGATGAAGAAAAAACTCTGACAGACAAACAGATTGATAAAATCATGAATAAATTAATGGGTACATACAAACACCTGTTAAACGCAGAAATCCGTTAAATAGCCTGAAGAAATTTCCAGACCAATAACACAAATAAATGTAGTTTTCAGTTTGTGTGATAAACACAAACTGAAAAAACTACATTTTTATTTCCTTTCCAGTTTCCACCACCCCGCCGGAATCAAACTTTTAAGAGAAAATCCCTCTTTACTACTGGCTAAAATGACAATAGAAACAGCAAATAATATCAAAAACATTCCCCCCAATTGCCAGAGTCCCAACTCCTCATGCAAAAATAAAAAACCCATTACCACTGCTGTCAAAGGCTCCATACACCCCAACACAGCAGTTGTTGTAGACCCCAGGTGCTGCACAGACAAAATCAAGGTAAAATCAGAAACTAAAGTCGGAATCAAAGCCAATAACAACAAGTTTATTCCGGTTTGAATATCAGGGACAGGGTCTAAAGCAATACCTTTCACCAACAAGTTTACCCCGAATACCACAGTTCCGACAAATAAAACATAAAAAGTCATTTTCAGTCCGTCCATTTGCTGTACACAGGATTTATTCACCCCCACAATATACAAAGCATAAGTCACCACTGTTACCAACACCATCATAAAGCCTTTCAGATGGATAGTTCCTCCTGCACTATTATTGCACAATAGATACACCCCGGAAATAGCCATTAATATAGCTAAAATCAAAGGAAAAGACACTTTTTCCCTGAAAAAAAGAATCATGACTAAGGTTACGGCCACTGGATAAAGAAAATGAATCGTAGTGGCCACACCACTGGAAATATATAAATAGGAACTGGTTAATAATAAAGCTGTCAACGAATAAAAAATCCCCAATACAGTCAAAGTCAATAATTCTTTCACAGTAACTTTCAGTTCATGTTGTCTGAACAGTAACCATATCCCCAACACCAAAGCCGAAATTCCAAAACGGTAAATCATCACCGAATCCACTCCGATTCCTCGTTGTATTACAGGTAGTGCAAAAAGAGGAATTAAACCAAATGTTGAAGAAGAAATTATTCCATAAAGCAGACCTTTAATCCGATTCATATCTTATTTTTACTAAACAATTTATAAATTATTAGTTCATAATCATTTTAATTTCAGGCAAAATTAATCAAATTCCAAAGTATACCTCAAGTTTTAATAAAAAGTAAGTATATTATTTCTGGTAAAAATTTGATTTATAAAAAAGAAGTTTTACCTTTGTAACCGCAATACAGGAAGTATTGATTGTAATTGCGGGGTGGAGCAGTGGTAGCTCGTTGGGCTCATAACCCAAAGGTCGTCCGTTCGAGTCGGGCCCCCGCTACCAAAAAGATCGGTTTATACCGGTCTTTTTCTTTTAAACAGAAATCCCTGGAAAATTCTCCTGAAAATACACGTTAATCTCATTGAGGAATACAAATATCAAAGAAATTCTTTACTTTTACATACAGCTCTGTAAAATGTGACAGCTATGAGCAAATACACCACCAACGAAGAAGAGAGCCAGTATCTGCCTAATCTGAAAGGTTTGACACGGCAGGAAGAAATTGCCGAAGCTGAATTCGAAGGATTTCTTATGGCCGAAATTATGCTGACTGAGCAACTCACTCCCGAAACTTGCTTTGATTGTAAATACATTTGCAATATTCACAAACTTGCACTAAAAGAATTATATTCATTTGCCGGAAAATACCGCACTGTAAATATGTCCAAAGGAGGCTTTTTATTTCCGGCAGCTCTTTTTATCCCGCAAAGCATGCAACTATTGGAAAATGAAATTTTAAATAAACTTCCTGACTTTTATGAAAATAAAAACCAATTAATAAAAGACATTGCTCAAGTACACGGAGAACTACTTTTCATTCATCCTTTTCGCGAAGGAAATGGCCGGGCAGCCCGCATTCTTGCCAATCTCATGGTCCGCAAACAAGGATATGAAGGATTACACTTTGAAAAAATAAATTTCAGAGATTACGTTGCAGCTGTACAACGTGTCAGTGAAAAAAATTACTTACCTATGGAAAAAGTAATCAAGACTATTTTTTAAGTTTTTCGTTTACCCTTTCATAAATAGTCATAACGCGCGAAGCGGGTATTGAAATACCTTCAATACGAAAAGAAGCAATCATGGAATTTAGGATAAATTTACGCTCCGGAGTACAAACCGGAGTCAGAGCAACTATATTTTTCCGGGTCTTTTTCATGAATACAAATATAGTAATTTTCAGACAGAATACCTGCCTAAAAACACTATTTTTATTTCAAAATTCAGTTTTTTGCAATAGGAAAACGGCAAAACAACTCTTTACAAACCTGCTTTTCAATTTCTTTAGAAAAGGGCACCACCCATACTAACTCGCTTCTTTCCTGCACGATGGCCCCAAGCACTTCAGCCATCAAAACAGTATCGTTAATTTCTTTAATTTCTTCCATAATACGCACACATCAAAAAGTGACCGACTAACTGTCTTCTTGGAAGGAGTCGGCAATTCCTCGGACAGAGACAAACTAATCGGCCACATATCTGATACGTGACGTATAGCTTTATCTTTCCTGTCCATATTAAAGTGTGCCGACTTTACCACAAGAAAAAGAATAAACTTACATCAATGAAATGATGCAACTCTTTGCATCGGAGCAAATTTAATAACATTTCGGGATAAAAAAATAATAAATATCTATTTTTATGCTAAAGAAATTATTTATAATTATTTTATTATCGAAATCTGAATTTTACACAGTTCTTATTTTATAATATCCAAACTTATTTTCAGAAAAAAGAAAAGTTTTCAGAATAAAAAGAGTTTCAAGTCAGTATTTTGCCCTTTACAGATTAGTGTTCCTTTCAACAATTGGTCACAAAAGCCACCAACCAGACCGATTAAATGCATTTCAATCGGCCTGCAATCTCCACCCTCTTGCTTTAATTTTCTGTTCGTCAACTTCAAAAGAAGACGGATTCATTTCATACATAATATAAGCCGGTTCATCTCCTGATACAACAGGAACAGACTCCAGTGTATCCCGTAAATCTGGAAATTGCATGGCATTGTAAGCAATATCCACACAACGGATAGAGGCACAAACACGCATATTTAATTTAACAAGTTCATTATGATGAGCTATCACTCCATATAAATTACATTCCCTGGGAAATTCCAAAGTTTTTAATAAATTACGGCTACAATTCAGATAAATTAACCACGGCAAATAATCTCCCAGTATCAATTCCTGTATCATACAAACAGAACAATCCAAAAAACTGAGATAAGGACATCTGGAAACATCCAGTTTTTTCAAAGCATTGTATGACACATTCAAATATTCCAGCCAGGGACACTCTGAAACATCAATTTCCCTAACCCAGCAATGTGAAATATTCAATTCATTAATCTCTACTCCATAAATTCTGATTTGATAAATTCCGGCCTTTTCATAAGTATGCATCAAATCAGAATCCCATAAACCATCTCCCCAATCAATTTCATAGGCAATTGCAGACAACCCGATAACAATCCCGGTCGAATCTAATACATGCACTTGAAAAGCAATACTCCCTTTACTGCAAACTTTTTTATTCCGGAAAGCACGACGTGGTAAAATGATCGGATGGATTTTCATCGTAACAGGGATTAAAAACAGAGAAAAACGGTTCCGTCCTTCCCGTTGACTTATACCACACTCGCGGTTATGGATGCATTAACATTCCATACGGGGGTACGGAACCGCCGTATGTAGATTTCAGGTACACCAAATACCTGTAATCACCCGACAAGTTTCCCCACCGCGAGTTGGTATAAGTCACGACAAATATAGTTGTTTTTCTAAATATATCAAAACAATTTATGTAAACTTCTACCTGGCAAATTCCTTTACCAGACAGTCAATTCCCCGTTTTTTTAATTTTAAAGCAGCCGCAGTTGCCTCTTCATGTGTATCATAAACACCGGCACAATAACGAACCGTACCGTTGGGTAGTTTCTCTGTAAAAATCACCCGGAATTGATCAATAAAAGCAGGAACATTTTTATATACTCCCAATTGTAAAGTATAAAATTTTCCTTTTAACGAACTCAGAGCTTTTAACTGGGTTTTACCAATATTCTTTACCCCTTCTTCTGCCGACAAAGCCTTCTGATTAGGATTGTGCAGAGAGTTAGGACCCGGCTTATAGTTTGTGCGCAATACCTTAAACTCTATCCGTCGGTTTAACTGCCTTGCAATCTCCTTTTGTTCTCCTCTAAGGCGATTTACAAATCTTTCATTCAAAATATCCCCGACTTTCAGAAAATTATATTCCCTGGCATCTTTCTCATTGATTTCCCGAGGTTGCGTTTTTCCGTATCCTTTAGCTTCAAGTCTATCCCAATAAATTCCCTTTTCTATCAGATAATCCACAACAGAACTGGCACGGTTCTGAGAAAGAATCATATTAGCCCGGTCGTTCCCTACCATATCAGTATGCGCAGAAAGTTCTATAGCTATATTCGGATTATCTTTCAGAATTCCCAGCAATTGTTCCAGATTCCTCATAGCATCCGTTCTTAAATCCCACTTCGCAACGTCAAAATAAATATTAGGAATCACAATGGGTTTCTCAATGGGCTGCATACCAATTACCAGTTCATACAAATGGTCTTCTTTTTCACGATAAGTAGAAACAATTCCTTTTCCTTTCAAATACTGAGCATGCTCCGAGACAAAAACATATTCTTTATCAGTAACAACAGGCATACTTGCCATTCCGGCAGAATCAGTTTCCAAATAAGAGACTGTCCCGTCGTCTGCCGTTACAGTTATCTCTGCTTTCATAACAGGTAATTCAGTTACGGCATTCAAAACCAGCAATTTCACTTTCAACTGCTGAGGGATGTAATTGAAACTGAAAATATTATCACTGCGCCCGCTACGGGAAGAACAGAACCATCCTCTTTCCTCATTGGGTTTAAAAATAATCCCAAAGTCGTCACCATATGAATTCATTGGTGCAGGTAAATGCACAACACTCTTTTTTCCTTCCTTTTCCTCTAACTTATAAAGGTCAAGTCCTCCGAAACCATAACGCCCGTTTGAAGCAAAATACAATTCACCGTTATCTCTGACATAAGGAAACATCTCATCTCCTTCTGTATTAATCATTGCTCCGGCATTTACCGGATTTCCCCATTTTCCACCTTCCAGCTCAACATACCAGATATCTTTGCCTCCAAAACCACCAGGCAAGGCATCTGAAACAAAATACATCCGTTTTCCGTCAGGAGTCAATGCCGGATGCCCGACACAAACCGAATCACCACACACTCCGGAAGGAACTATCCCCGTCCAGCTCTTTTTCTCCGTCCCCTCCCTATCCTCACCGGTTTTCAACGTTGCCCGATAAATTCGCGTTCCAACATTACTCCCTTTGACCATCCGGGAAGAAGTAAAATACATTTGCTGACCATCCGGAGTAAAACACATGGCTCCCTCATGACGATTGGAATACAGAGAATCCCGCAACAATACCGGTTTTAACCAACGAGGTTCCTTAAAATGCTTTACTTTAACCTGCCCGTCTTTACCCACGGTCCGGACATCCTGTACATATTCAATCCGGTAAATATGACTATATCCTTCACCAGTAACCGGATCAGCTTTCATCCGCCGTTGGGCATCCGTCCGGCGAGCCGAAGCAAAATAGACACAACAAGTATCACCCGCTACATAAACAGGAGTAAAATCACTATACCTGGAATTAAACTCCTTTTTTAATTGCACAGTATATCGTCCCAATTTCTTCTTATCTTTTTCTACTTGTTCCAGATAATAAAGACCATCATCACCTTTCCCGTCATCTGCCAAATTCTCATATTCTTTATAATAATTACGGGCATTTACATCCTCATCCAAACGGGTAGAAATCTGAGCCAGCTTCAAATATACTTCCGGCCGCTCTTTATCTTTATCAGCCAACCTTGCCTTACCATACCAACTATAAGCTTCTTTTAGATGATTTACTTTCTCATAAGCCCCTGCGGCCTTCAAAGCAGCATTTACCCGCGCAGGTTTCTTTTTCGCCTTGTTATAGGATTTTTCATATTTCGAAGCAGCTTTATCATACCGGCCGGTCCCATATATCACATTTCCCCGTTTCATATAATAGCGCGAAGAACATGCAGAAACCAGCAAAATCACACCACATAAAAAAATCAGATACCTCATAAAACACTTAACTTTATAGTGCAGCCAGTAACAAATCTATATCTCTTGAAATCAATCCGTATTTATCAGCAATCAACGGTTTAGTCAATATCCCCTTATACAAATATACACCTTCTCTCAATCCCATATTCAATCGGATAGCATTAGTCACTCCTCCCTGCCAGGAAATGTGCCGGAATAACGGTAAAAACACATTGCTATAAGCAATGGAAGCAGTCCGGGCCACTCTTGACAACACATTGGGCACACAATAATGTATTACCCCTTCGTAAGTATAAACTGGTTTATCATGGGTGGTCGGTCCCGACGTCTCAATACACCCGCCATGGTCAATTGCCATATCAATAATTAACGCCCCCTTTTTCATCAACTTTACCTGCTCCTCTGTGACCACCATATTATCAGCTTTATCAAAACAACATATTGCTCCGATTAATACATCAGCAGACGACAATACACGCTCCAACACAGGCTTATGAAATACCGAAGTATACACCCTCTGCCCCAATACTTCATTCAATCTTCTCAAACGGTTCACAGAATAATCAAAAACCCTGACTGTCGCTCCCAATCCCAAAGCAGTCCGGGCCGCATATTCACCCAATGTTCCGGCTCCCAAAATAACGATTTCAGTAGGCGTAATACCACTAATTCCCCCCAGCATAATACCTTTCCCCCCTCTGGCATTACTCAGATATTCACTGGCTATCATAATAGCTGCATTCCCGGCAATTTCGCTCATAATACGCACCACCGGATATAGTCCGTCCTCATCCTTAAGAATATCAAAACCTATTGCCGTAATCTTCTTCTGCATCATCTCAACAATAGCATCCTTCCGGAGTTCTCCCAATTTTAGCGGAGATAAAACAACCTGCCGGTCATGCATATACACTGTATCAGAAACAGACACTGAAGTCGCTTTTATCACAATATCCGCAGCATAAACCTGCCCTATTGATTCAACGACCATAGCACCGGCATCAGCATATTCGCGGTCCGTATAATGTGCATTATTCCCCGCTCCCCGCTGTAGCCAGATCTCATTTCCCATAGACACCAAAACATGTACAGACTCCGGCGTCAGACAAATCCGGTTTTCTCCCTTCTCCGATTCATTCGGTATTCCGATAATCAGACGTTTCTGTTTCCTGTCTTTAAAAACTTCTTTCTCCTGATAAAGAAACCACTGTTTATTAATCGTCCCTGACATTTTTCCGGTATTGCCCATACTCTTAATCTTAGAGGATACTATTTATTCCATTTCCACCCTTAGTTCCCGGCTACCATCTTCATTTTCCGAAAAATAACAATTCACAATATGCTCCGGTAACAACTCATCTATTTTCTCCGGCCACTCAATAAAACATTTGCTCCCCCCGTAAAAATACTCCTCATATCCGAAATCGAGAGCCTCGGAAATATTATTTACGCGATAAAAATCAAAATGATATACCGGTTCGCCACTTTTAGTCCCATATTCATTGACTATAGCAAAAGTCGGAGAACTAACATCATCTTCTATCCCCATACACTCTCCGATAGCCTTTACAAAAGTTGTCTTTCCTACTCCCATCGGCCCATATAATGCAAAAATAGTCCGGTCGCCCGCATATTCCAGAAAGTCTGCCGCAACCTTGTTTATCTCTTCCAGATTATCAATTCTCCATTTCATGACACGAATTGCCAAACACTAATTCAAATAATATTTCTTAAAAAATTCAAGATAATTTTTTACTGTTTTCTTTTCAAGCAAGGTTCCTAAATTTACGTCCGTAATGATGAAATTCGTATAATTTACACCTCTCAGCGATTTAAACAATCTACGATTATTCAACACCGTCCTGAAATAACGCATAGCCTCCTCTTTGTCCCTGAATCCGGATACCGCCATGTAATCATTATCTTCATCAAATTTCTGATTTTTCAAAGACAAACCTGAAAAATTGAATTCTTCAAACACTGTTTTCAGTCTGAAAGGGTCTACCGTATTCGGATAAACCAAAATAAACTTATGAACTACACTCTTGTTATATACATATTCCCCATCTTCCACCCCGATAGCTCCTGCCCCTTTCAAATAATTATTACCAAAATATTTTACATATTCTTCCAGACACTCATTTTCGCGCATAGCTTTCAGGTTCTGTTCTGTAATAACAAAAATCTCATACTTCATCCCGGCCAAACGGTCAAATATTTCCTTATCTCTCAACACAGCATTCATATAATCCAAAGCGTATTCTTTTGTCCCCACATTTTTCACTACAATCAATTCCATCTGCTCATTATAATCTTCTTTAGTCAACATAAAAGCAGGGTCTACCTGATGTAATACTTCTGCAACCCGTTTTGCATTCACTTCGTGGAAAGGAACCGCCAATACCAAATGATGGACAGCAGATTCTTCATAGTTAAACGTATGAGCTGCCGTTCCGTTTTTTCCACACAACCGTTCCCCCCGTTGACGGTCCACAAAATAATTTTCTATAAAAAATTCCGAATAACTTTCTGTATCCTTCAATCGCTTGAACCGCGTCAAATTATTATTATCCATAATAAACATCCGGTAGGAACGGTTTCCGATAATTTTCAACAAATATTTATCCGTTGCCATCCGGCTGAAATATATCAAAGCTTTATGACTATTCTCAAACTTACGGATAATCAAGGCTTCTTGCTTATACCACAACTCTTCTTTGCTCAGTTCATAATTTTTTCCCTCAGCAGCTTCCGAAGCATGTATAAAAGTCAACCGCGCCTTAAAACGCATCTCTTCGGCCAAATTAAAATCTTCAGGCAACAATATCACCACCACCTGTTCATTATCTTTTGCCATCTGATATGTCGTGGCTTCTTTATGCGTCTGTCCCGACATAACCTCCGTATCAAATGTCCAATTACGATTAGCCTGTAAATGACGCGCCTGAGCCATGTCATTGACACTATATATCACAGGTTGATTACCCGTTGATACAGAAGCCAATATATCATTCACAACACTCCGCATCTCCTCAGAAGGTCCATGCTCCAGCACTTTTTCCAAAGCCTCCTTACCCTCTTGTACTGACGCAGTATTCAGCATACACATTGCCTTCAGAAAAAGTACGTTAACCTTCAGTTTATTATCCGGATATTTCTGCAAAATCTCATCACAAATCTGTTCGGCCTCCCGGTAATACACCTGCTCATAACGGGCATAAGCCTGTCCATAGAGCTCCTCAATAGTCTTTAATACATTACCTGTCTTTTTAAAATATTCAGGATCTTGTAAACCTAATGCAAAATCACTCTCCGGAAAACGCCGGAGTAGTTCTTGCTTATAATTCTCGGCCACAGCCATTTTATCGCTTTTCTCTGCCGCATTATAAGCCAGATAATGAACCATAGGCAAGTTACTATCATCCGGAAAACGCCGGATATAAGCATCAAAACACTCGAGTGCTTTCGCCGGATCATTAAACTTATACAAATACATCTCTCCGGCTCTGTAATAAGCATCTTTTATTTTTTTCCGGGCAATCTGCTTACTTTCTTCAGTCATAGGCAAACCCTGCAAATAATACTCCCGGCTTTTCGTATCTTTTTCTCCTCCTCCTTTTTCGTCCCCGGATTCATCTGCCATGGTTTCCGGATTCTCAGAAAAATCTACCATTGCCTTATTCTGCCTCCGCCAATGATCTTCTAATTTCCGGCGTCCCCATCTTTGTTTAAACTCATTTTTTCCTACTGCAATAGTTACCGGATTATAAAAATACCAATCACTCCTTTTATTATTAGTCCCATAAGCATTCCGATTGCCTAACATATTGTTCCGCTCATAAAAATTCCGCTCACTCATCGCCTGACGAGCCTGTTCCTTTTCGGCAATCTCTTTGTCCTTTATCTCCTGTATCTTACGATCTATGATTTGATTCCGGTCTGCTTCCGGCATAGCTGCTAAATTCAACAAACTGTCCAACAACTGAATAGCACTTAAACACTGGGTGAGATCAGTCAAATCCCCCAATAACATTTTCAACTGGTCATAATCTTCATACCGGGAATCCATTACATACATACAAGAATCATAACAGCTCTGGGCACGGACATAATCTTTCTCCTTAAAATAATAATCTCCCAGTTTCCGGAAAGAAAGTGCCTGCTGATTATCATTATCAACCGAAGCACGGACAGATTTCCAATATAAGTTGACAGCCTTATCTTCTTCCCCCTGTTTTTCCTCAATATTTCCTAATGCATAATAAATCCTGTCCTGAAAATCATCGTTCCGGGAATCCCTCAACATTTTTTCCAGTTTCTTTTCTATTACGGCATCCTTTCCCTGATAAGCCAAAGCCATATTAACCTTAGCATTAAAAACCATTTCATAATTAAAATTGAAACGTGATGTCTTCCTTAAAGCTGCCATGGCATTTCCATCTTGTCCTTCCTTCAAATACAATTGGGCCAGCATAAAAGTATAACGGGGTCTGTATTTCACATTCCGGCATATCCTGACTAAATTCTCTGCTTCAGTAATAGCCTGGGGATACATACCCTGACGTACATAAAAATCAGTCCTCACTGCAGCAACCAATTCCTGTTGCTTGCGTTTCAGCTTACTCCCTTCCAAATGATTCATCCACTGTGCTGCCTCATCATATCTTCCCATCTCCGTCAAACTCCTGAATAACCAGATAGCTGTCTCTGTCTGTATCTCTTCATCTTCAGCATACTGACGCTGAATAAAACGAAAGGTATTATTGGCCATTGCATATTTCTTTTTATAAAAATATGCTTTCCCCAACAACAAATAACAACGGTCCAGTTGATTGTTAAATTCCTTTTTCTTGCGAAAAGTCTGATAACTTTTAGAGTCTTTATTTTTCCGTCTCCGGGGTTTTACCGTAATGGAATGCTTATCTATGGCTTTTACAGCCTTCTCTATAGCATGATCCATATCCGAACTACACAAAGCCCGCGTCTGCTCATTATTGGACACAAAAACAGGCAAAAGAGTTGTATAATCCTCTTTATGCCTGGTTCTCATATTCTTCACTCCAGACTTCAACGCCTGGTTTCCATTAAAATAAACATTATAACGGGTAGTCAACTGATGATAATTGCGCGAAAAAAAATTGTTTCTTTTCACCGAACAACCACACAGCCCCGTTACCAGTATCAGGTATATTATAAATAGAAAAATCCTCAATGTTTTGTTATTCTTACACGTTTAGTCTGGGCCTGATTTTCTTCAACAGCTTTCACCACTTCTCTTGCCAATCGGGCAAATGCTGCTCCCGTAATACTATCGGGATCCAAAGCGACGGGTTCACCGGAATCCCCCCCGTCACAAATACTTTGTACCACCGGAATCTGTCCCAGCAAACGTAATCCTTTTTCCTCTGCCAATTTTTTTGCACCCTCTTTTCCAAAAAGATAATACTTATTATCAGGCAATTCTGCCGGAGTAAACCAAGCCATATTTTCCACCAATCCAAGAACAGGAACATGGATACCCGGAGATTCAAACATATTAATACCTTTTATGGCATCTGCCAACGCAACCTGCTGCGGCGTACTCACAACAATCGCCCCCGTCAAAGCTACCGTTTGCACCAACGTCAGATGAATGTCGCTGGTCCCCGGCGGCAAATCTATCAACATGTAATCCAGTTCATCCCAAAAGCCTTGCTCTACCATCTGCTTCAAGGCATTCGAAGCCATAGGACCACGCCACACTGTTGCAGAAGCCGGGTCCACAAAAAAACCAATGGATAAAATTTTAACTCCGTACTTTTCTACCGGAATAATCATATCTTGATTTTCAATCTTTTCCATATAAGGCTGAGCCTTTTCACAACCAAACATTTTAGGCATCGAAGGACCAAAAATATCGGCATCCACCAACCCTACTTTATATCCCTGCATAGCCAAGGCGACGGCCAAATTGGCTGCGACAGTCGATTTACCAACCCCTCCTTTTCCGGAGGAAACAGCAATAATATGCTTTACCTTTTCTAACGATAAAGGCCGCTCCAAATCATGCATAAAAAGTGTTTCAATTTCAACTTTCTCATAATCAATCAATAAAGATTCACATTTCTTCTTTATGACATTTACAAACGGATCACCGGAATTTTGAAAAACCAACCTGAACATCACTTTATTCCCATCAATTTGAATCCGCTGAACCATATCCAGCTCTACAATATTCTTTACTGTCCCGGGATACTTAACCTCTTTCAATACCTCCCGGATTTCTTTGATTTTGTCCTGCATCATAACTTTTGTAAATAATAGCCCAAAATTGGTAACGAAATTAATGAAAAATCACCAATTATTGCACATCAAATAAGAAAATTACCATTTTAACAATACCAATAGAACTTGATAAGAATGTTTAAGTAAAAAAAAGCAATAACTTACAACCTAT
Source organism: uncultured Odoribacter sp. (assembly GCA_910578105.1). Classification (GTDB taxonomy): domain Bacteria; phylum Bacteroidota; class Bacteroidia; order Bacteroidales; family Marinifilaceae; genus Odoribacter. Next base: position 535,684 of record CAJTPD010000001.1, read on the forward strand.
ATGCTCTCCTAAGCGTAAAACACACCGAATTAAACAATTAAAAATCAAATAATTATGAAAACAGTGTTAAAATTTTTAATCGCAGTGAGCATCGTATGCGGAGCAATCGTGTTCACAAGTTCTTGTAAAGATCATGATAAAGATGACCAAACCACCATTATCGGCACCTGGAACGTTGCACAAAGCCGGGTGGGAGTCAGCCTGAATGCCAATGCTTCCAACACAGAAGCAGAAATTGAAGCCGCAATAGCCAATTATCTTCAGGTAGCAGTTAATTCAAAAGTTGTATTCAGCAGCACAAAAGTAACTTTTTCTTATTCACTCAACGGAGCAGAAATGAAAAGCGAAACTTTTGATTATACACTGAATAATTCCACTCTTTCCATCGTATTACCTATCGATAATCCTAAAAATCTTACAGCCGATGCAGGATTAACAGATAATACATTAAAAGTAACCTTTGACAAACCATCTTATACTGCTTTATTAAAATATTATGCAGAAAAGGACCCGGATTTCAAAACTTATATAGACCAAATTTCTGAAGCAAGTGTCTACTATCGTTTAGAACGTTAATCTGCTAAAAAGACCGCTTATATATTCTGCATAACTCTGATTGACAAGTTCAATCCAATAAATAATAGTCCTCAGAAAAACCGGATCAATAAGCGGTCTTTTTATATCCTTGTATTATATTTCTTTAACCTGTTGCGTAAACCGGCATAATCAGGACATACTTTACCTACCAACTTCCAGAAAGCAGCAGAATGATTCTTTTCTACTGTATGGCATAATTCATGAAGAATCACATAATCAATGATTTCATCCGGTAATTTCATCAATTTGATATTCAAACTAATGTTATTATCATAGGAACAACTCCCCCAATTTGAAATATTATTCCTGAAACTCAATTTTCCATATCTGAATCCGAATTTTTCAGCATAATATTTTACTTTTCCAGGAAAATAACGACGACTCTCCAATGCATATATTTCCAACAAAAATTGCTGTACAATTTTCTCTACCCGACAAAATTCCACCTTTTCAGGAATTGATAACACAATCAACTCCCCTTCAATCTTATAAGAAGGTCTGATTTCATGGGTTGCTGCTATTTTTAACGTATGAAATTTAGTCTTTACCTCAGCTCCTACCTGTAATCCGACACCAGTATCCTGCTCATATACTTTCATATTTTCACGGGTTTCTGCAAGCCATTTCCGGTTATCTTCCAAAAAAAACTCCACCTGTTTCCGGCTCACCCCAAAAGGAACACTCACCCATATTCCCCTCCCCGGTGCCATACGAATCCGTAAATATTTGATATTTGCCCCGCGCCTCACTTTAATTTCTCCTACTCCGGCTAATTCTATCACTTCCATTATTTCCCAACCATTTGCACAAATATTAAAATAAACGGCTCTCCAAGTCCGATTAAAAAAGTATTTAGACAAAAAATTGACGGACTAAAGTCCTGATAGAAAAATATAAATCAGAAACTTTAGTCCAGCCTGGCAGCATAGTGCTGGCCAATGATCAAAAGGAAATGCCCATCTCAAAAATCAATATCTTATCTTCTCAGATGACTTCCCGTAAAATTTATACTACAAATCAAGCTTCCTTTACCAATTCACTCAACTTAGAAAAAGCACCGTCGACAGAAATCATCAAATCCTTATAAATAGCACGATAATGCGCTCTTTTTTCATTCTTAGCAAGACTTCTGCCAACATTTACACGTTGACGCATGCTATTCCGGGCATCAATTACATCCTGCACTATACCACTGATATCATCGGTGCTTTTCCCATAAGACAGACAATTCAGACAATCGTCAATTACAGCAAAAGTCAAATAATCAATGTCTTTCTTTAATCTCTTAATACTAGCCATACTTCTAAAAATTTAATTTCTTCAAAAATAAATATTTTCCTGTAAACTTTCTCCTTTTCAGAAAAATAATTTACCAGATTGAGGCCCGTTTTTCAGGAGCCAGATACATTGCATCCCCTTCTTTAATACCAAACGCCTCATTCCAACCGTTTATATGCGGAAGAGCCGCATTAACACGCCAACGTCCCAGAGAATGGACATCCATTTGAGTCAGTAAACGAATCTGCTCATCCCGGATATTACTTGCCCAGACATTTGCATAGGCCAGATAAAAACGCTGGTCAGGAGTAAAACCATTCAGTTCATTCAAAGGTGCTTCCTGAGTTGCATTATGAAAAGCCTGAAAAGCTATCTGCAACCCGCCATAATCGGCAATATTTTCACCTAATGTCAACTGTCCGTTGGCATGAAGCCCCGGCAACACTTCTATAGCATCAAACCAATCCACCAGCACCTGAGCACGTTTTTCAAAATTCTCCGCATCCTCACTCGTCCACCAGTCTTTCAGATTACCGTCTTTATCATACCGCCGTCCCTGATCATCAAAGCCATGGGTCATTTCGTGACCGATTACTACTCCGATAGCTCCGTAATTAAAAGCATCATCTGCATTCATATCAAAAAATGGATATTGTAAAATACCGGCAGGAAAACAGATTTCATTGGTCGTCGGATTATAATAAGCATTCACAGTCTGAGGAGTCATTAACCACTCCGTTTTATCCACCGGCTGACCGGCCTTTGCCAGCATATAGTCAAAATCAAACTCATTGGAACGTAAAATATTGGCCCAATACGAATCATTTTTTATCTCCAATGCCGAATAATCCCGCCATTTATCCGGATATCCGACTTTCACATAAATGGCAGCCAACTTATCCAATGCCTTGGCTTTCGTCTCTTCACTCATCCAGGTCAAAGCCTGAATCCGTTGTCCCAATGCCTCCTGAAGATTACCGACCAGTTTCACCATCCTTTCTTTGGCGGCCGCCGGAAAATATTTCTCCACATACATCTGACCGACAGCCTCGCCCAAAGCCGCGTCTACAGTAGCCACAGCCCTCTTCCAACGCGGTTTCATTTCTTTGACGCCAGAAAGCACTTTACCATTAAATTCAAAATTTTCAACAACAAAATCATCACTCAAATAAGGTGCTGCAGCATCTATCACTTTCCATTGTAAATAAGCTTTCTGAGCATCCATCCCTGCACGATTCAAAATACAGGCCACCTCCTTTAAAGGTTCCGGCTGAGCGACATTCAATTCCCTTAATCCGGGCAATCCAATAGTTGTAAAATATACATCCCAATCAATTCCGGGTATTTCTTTCTTCAATTCTTCCAAACTCATCTTATGATAGTTTGCATAGGGATCACGCAACTTTATCTTTTCATAAGAAGCAGTTGCCAACCGGGTTTCTATCTCCATAACCCGGGCAGCAGCTTTCCGGGCAGCTTCTTCGCTAAATCCTGCCAATTGAAACATCTTAACAACATGTTGCTCATATTTTTTACGGATTTCCTTATTATGCTCATCACCTTTCAAATAATAATCCCGGTCTCCCAACCCTAAACCACTTTGGTAAGTCTGTAACAAATTCTGGCTGCTATTCATATCATCAGCAGAGATATATACTCCGAAATACGCCCCCAATCCCTGACGGGTCATCTCAGCAATCAACTTGACAAACTCTTTTTTATCCTTCACTGCCGCAATTTTATCCAATTGTGCCTGAATAGGAATATATCCGCCAGCATTCAAAGCTGCACTATCCATTGCCATATTGTACAAATCGCCAATCTTACATGCCACATTTCCGGCATCAGATTTTTTTGCAGCAAGCTCTTCAATCAACCCTTTAATTTGTTGCCGGTTATTTTCAGCTAACAAGTCAAAGGAGCCAAAACGTCCGTACTCATCGGTAAGCGGATGTGCTTTCATCCATCCCCCACAGGCAAACTGATAAAAATCCGTACTGGGCGACACTGACCGGTCTAAATTAGCCTCTTCAATGCCCCCACTCCGCTTCTGTTCACAAGCAACACCCGTTGTCAGTATCAAAGCCAAAACAGGTAAATAAAACTTTTTATTCATAAAAATTTATATTTAAAGTAAATCACTAGTCAAGCCTGCTCTTTAATTCGTCCGGCAATACAGGCATTGCTCCCTGCTGAGAACAAACAAAAGCAGAAACATCTGCCGCCAACCGATGGGCGGCCCCCACCTGTCTGCCTTTCAGTATAGCACAACAAAATGCTGCTGTAAAGGAATCGCCGGCCCCCACCGTATCAGCCACCTCCGTTTTCGGAGTTTCCAAAAATGATACATTACCCGGAGTAAAAACATAACTACCTTTAACCCCACAGGTCAAAATCAATATTTTCAAATCGAAATCATGCAATAAAATCCGGCATTGCTCCTCCGGACTCTCCTCCGGATAGCCCAGCAACCTGCCCATCACTTTCAACTCCTCATCATTCAGTTTCAATATATTACACCGGTAAAGGGACTCACATACCACCTCTTTCGTATAAAATTCCTGCCTCAGGTTTACGTCAAACACTTTATAACTATCAGCAGGCATACTGTCTAAAAAAAGATAGACAGAAGTCCGGGAAATGACATTACGCTGGGCAAGCGAACCGAAACACACACAACAAGTACGTCTGGCTAATTTTTCCAAAGAAGGTGTAAACGGAATATTATCCCACGCTACATTTTCCCTGATTTCATAACGGGGAACTCCCTGCCCATCCAATTCCACCAACACAGTACCAGTAGGATAAGGAACCTTATCAACATGATATTTCAAATGTTTTTGCTTAAAATTTTCAAGAATTTCCGCACCAGACGCATCTTCCCCAATTGCACTGACAACCCGGCTATTTAACCCGAATTGCGAAACATGATAGGCAAAATTAGCCGGAGCTCCTCCTATTTTCTTGCCTTCAGGCAATATATCCCAAAGGACTTCCCCCAATCCAATGATAACATCGTTCATTTTGTATCTTGTTGCTCAAAACTTTACAAAGATAAAAACTACTCCCGTCAAATAGAAATTTTCAGAATGTTAAAATTTGATTTTTGTTTGTTAAACAGTTGTTAATATGAAAACGTTTTCATATTTTTAAGACAGGAAAACAATCTGCTGGTCAGATAAAAATTTTGAGCCATGAGAACAAAAGGTAATCAATTATTCATTCAAATTTTGTTATTGATTGTCATTACGGCTATCATCGCAGTTACTTGTGTGAGTTTAACCGAGTTGGTAAAACAACTCTCTGAGGCTGCCGGAGAAATACTTACCCGTTTTAATACCGGGTTGTAAAATAATAACAAATATCCGGGACCGGGCCTGCAACAAACAACACAGGGGAAGTCATCTGCCTTTCAAAATTCATTTTACTTCCCCTGGTAAATTTATTAAGGTATTTACTATATTTGCAATCCTAAAAAACGAAAATACCATGATAAAACACATAGTCTTATTCAGGTTTAAAGACTCGGCAGACAAGACTGGGCAAATGTTGAATATAAAAAACGAACTGGAAAACCTGCCCGCTATTATTCCGGAATTAAAGGAAATACACATCGGTTTAAACATCAATTCCGCAGAAAAATGGGACATGAGCCTGGAAGCTATCGTTGACACAATGCAGGACTTGGATACCTATGCCAATCATCCGGCTCACCAGCAAATTGTAAAAAACAGAATTGCGCCAATTAAAGAAGAGCGTGCCTGTGTGGACTATCAACTTTGAAAAACATAAATTATTGACCGATACCTCAGGTTATCCGTGTGCTTGCCCAACCACGTAAAAAACAAGAAACATGCAAAAAAATGTCAGCCTTCCCTTTATGCTGCTGGGGATTCTTTTTAACGTATGTCTGGTAGCATCCAATCTCTTGGAAACTAAAGTAATTCAACTTGGTCCTGTTACGGCAACAGCAGGGCTGATTGTATTTCCCATCTCATACATTATCAATGACTGTATTGCAGAAATATGGGGATTCAAAAAAGCCCGGCTAATCATCTGGTGCGGTTTTGCCATGAATTTCCTTACCATCGGTTTTGCCCGGATTGCCATCCTTCTGCCCGCAGCCTCTTTTTGGGAAGGAGAAGAAAGTTTCAATTTTGTGTTCGGTCTGGCTCCGCGGATAGCTATAGCTAGTCTGTTAGCTTTTCTGGCCGGTTCATTTCTCAATGCATACATCATGAGTAAAATGAAAATAGCAAGCCACGGGAAACACTTTTCTCTGAGGGCAATAACCTCCACTCTGATTGGAGAAAGTGCCGATTCACTCCTGTTTTTTCCAATAGCATTCGGCGGATTAATTCCTGTATACGAACTATTGATTATGGTGGTAACCCAGGCTTGTTTAAAATCCTTGTACGAAGTAATAATTTTGCCTGTAACCATCCAGGTTGTCAAATACATCAAGAAAACAGACCAAACTGACGTTTATGACCAGGGAATATCATACAATATCATCAAAATAAAGGATTTATAACAAAAACTAAGAACTAAAATATTCCAGACAATTGGCCACCAGCATTTCGATACCCACCGGTATGGCTCTTTCATCCGGAGACATCCCCGGGTTATGTAAAGGAGACATTTGCCCGGTTTCCGGAGCACACACACCTAGTGTCCAGAAAGCACCCGGTAACTCCTCCAAATAAATGGCAAAGTCCTCCCCCAACGTCAACGGATCCATTTCCACCACTTTATCTACTACGGGTAATTGTTCACCAACCCGCTTCACCTGTCCGGTCAGCACAGAATCGTTTACCAAAACAGGCAAACCATTCCAGAACATATCAGGAACAAAGCAACAACCATATAAATCACAAATAGCCGGAGATTTTTCATGAATTAACTCAAAGATATGACGCCTCAATTCATTATCATGTGTCCGGACAGTTCCTTTTACTTCCACCCGATCCGGAATAACATTATTAGCCGTTCCTCCGTGAACAGAAGTAATTGAAAGAACAGCCGGAGTCAAAGGATTCCGGAATTTTGTAACAATCGTCTGATAAAACTGTATCAAGGCTGTAACCGCCAATATAGGGTCTGAACCCATTTGTGGCATTGCTGCATGTGTCCCTTTCCCCTCTACGGTAAAAACAATATTGTCCGAAGATGCAAAGAAAGCTCCGGAACGTATACCAATCGTACCTACAGGCAGGCCGGGAAAAATATGTTGCCCGAAAATAGCTTCCGGTTTCGGAGCTTCCATCACATAAGGCAATAATAAACGGGCACCTCCCGGCCGCTTTTCTTCGCTTGGCTGAAAAACAAGTTTTACAACACCTCCCAAATTCTGTTCCCGAGCTTTTAAAAATAATGCAGCTCCAAGCAACATAGCCATGTGCATATCATGGCCACAGGCATGCATCACTCCGGGATTTTCAGAACTAAAAGACAAACCAGTATCTTCCTGTACCCATAATGCATCCATATCCGCACGCAGAGCAACACAACGCTTTCCCTCACCAAGAATAGCTATAATACCGGTCTCATAAGTTGTATAAGCTATTTGATACTGCTTCAGAATCTCAACAATATAAGCCTGCGTCCGAAATTCTTTCATGGATACTTCCGGATGTTGATGAAAATACCGCCTGAATTTTACTGCTTCTTTATATATTTTTTCTCTATCCATTCTTCACTTCATTAATTCTGCCAAAGGAATAGTAAAAGGACAAGCAGCCCCATGTCCGGTAATATAACCGGGAAACAGAGAAATGTCCCAGATTTGTTTCCGCAACTCCTCTTCCAATACAGGAACAACTTTATAGACCCAATACAATTCATGTCCGGGACTTCCGGGATACTGCTTCCGGATTAGCATGTTCTTTGTATAAACCTGCGGTCCGACCTCCAATATCTGGAACAACTTACCTGTGTACGTTTCACCCTCAGTATGCAACAAAATATATTTTGCACAGGCTTCTTGCGGCCCTACGGAAAAAACTCCCCGTCCATCTCCCGCCCTCAGGTTATACAACCCATTCCGCACAATCCATTCCAGATGTTCCTTGCTTTTATAATAAGACACAATGACACAAGGTACCTCATCCGCTCCTATCCGGCTCTCTGATTCTTTCTCCACCAAATCAACAATATCTTCCTGGTCATCCATACCGTAACTACCCAACAAATCAAATCCACTTACTGTCTCCTGCAAAGGAATGCGATAAACCCATCCATACTCTTTTTCTTCACTCACTAACTCCGGAAGCAACTCTTTTATCCGGTCAATCCTGATCATACACAAAGAATCTTCCTGAGGTTTATCTCCTTTTCTCTCAAAAACCGCCAATATAACAGAAGTACGGGTTGCATTTTCCATATTTAAATGCTTCATTAAATCTTCCTGAGAAATAAGAAAATATTTCCGGTTTCCCCTGCCATAAAAAGACCGGCATTTCACTTCAACCTCTGCATTCCCCCGGTTTCTGACCAAGAAATCCCCCCTTTTTGCTGCCCCTTTTTTTGCTCTTACATACGACCGGACGTTTTCCGGTCCGTGACTCAATTCCTCCAAAACCAATTGTCTGTCACGAGCCAGTTTGGCAAATATCGTCAAAGCCCGCAATCCGGCCCGGTACCATTCCTCCCCCAAATGACGGAAATTTACCGAAACTCCCACCTGCTGAGGCGGATTCTCAGATTTTCCTTCAATTATAACCGACTTCTCGTTTATCCCTTCCACCAGAACCAACTCATTAATCCGGTCCACATAAGTGTACTTTATCGGAAACAACTCCGGCTCTATAATCACATGATATCCCATGGCAACAATTGTAAAATCCGTTTTTAAAATTACAATTATTTACATAAAAAAACAATAGCCGGAACAGATATCAAAAGCAAACTTCTGCAGAAAACAAAAATACCCATCCCTGAAAAGAACACCCGTCCGGCAAAATCTATATCTCCGATTTTCCGAACGGGCATCTCACTTATTACTAAATGATTCCATCCTCATTTTTTAGCCTGAATCCACTTCCGGGCATTCACGAAAGCTTCAATCCACGGGCTGACTTCATCTCCTCCGCGTCCTTCCTCATAATAAGCCCAATTCCACGGATAAATAGCTCTTTCCAAATGCGGCATCATTGCCAAGTGCCGGCCATCCTTGCTGCAAATAGCTGCCGCCGCAAACGGAGAACCATTCGGATTGGCCGGATAAACGTCATAACTATACTTGATAGGTATATTGTACTCGGTTTCAGCATAAGGTAAACCGAACTTACCTTCTCCATGGGCAATCCAGATTCCCAAACGACTGCCTGCCAAAGATTTCAACATCACCGAATTGTTCGGTTCTATTGTGACATTGACAAAACCGGATTCAAATTTATGGGAATCATTGTGCAACATCTTCGGCATTTCCTTGTGTTCCGGATAAATCAACCCCAATTCCACGGCAAGCTGACAACCGTTACAAATACCAAGACTCAGGGTGTCTTCCCGTCTATAGAAATTCTCAAGAGCCCGGCGAGCCTTTTCATTGTATTTGAAAGCACCGGCCCAACCTTTGGCAGAACCCAGAACATCAGAATTTGAAAAACCACCGACAAAGACAATCATATTCACATCTTCCAAAGTTTCACGCCCGCTGATTAAATCGGTCATATGAACGTCTTTCACATCAAAACCGGCCAAATGCAATGCCCAGGCAGTCTCCCGTTCACACTGGCACCCCTTTTCACGGATAACGGCAGCCCGTACACCCGATTTAGTTCTCCGGTGCAAATCCAATCCCAAATCCGCCAATTCCCCGGTAAATCCTTTCGGAAACTTATATTTCAATTCATTGTGCTTATAGCTCTTGTATCTTTCCAATGCCTTCTCTTCGCCACTCTGACGCCGGTCAAGTAAATAAGACGTCTTAAACCACAAATCACGCAACGAACTAATATCCAACGACCAAAAAGCCTCCTCTTTCTTTATATTCAGTTTTCCGGATTTGCCCGGTTTTCCGATAAAACCATATGCCACTCCGGCCTTATTCAGTAAAGCGGATACTTTCTTAGCATCCTTATCGGAAATCTGAATCAATACACCCGGATTCTCAGCAAACAAAATCTTGACAATATCCTTTTCAGGCAGGAACGAAAAATCAACATCCATTCCCAAACGATTATCCGCAAAACACATTTCAAGCAAAGCCGTAATCATACCACCTGCCGAAATATCATGCCCTGCCAGCACAACCCCATCAGCAACCAGTTGCTGAATAGCCATAAACGCATTTACAAAATACCCGCTATCCTTTACATCAGGCACTTCCTTACCCACCTTGTTCAAAACCTGTGCAAAACTGGAACCTCCCAATTTCAATTTGTCGAATGAAAAATCCACATAAACGATTTCTGTTGCAGCATCATCCTTCAAAACCGGAACGACAATTTTACGGAAATCCGTCACCTCACCCACAGTCGAAATAATCACAGTGCCAGGAGCATAGACCTTTTTATCTCCATATTTCTGAGTCATGGAAAGAGAATCTTTTCCGGTCGGAATATTCACCCCCAATTCAATGGCAAAATCACTGGCTGCCTGTACCGCCTGATACAAACGGGCATCTTCTCCTTCATTACGGCACGGCCACATCCAATTAGCCGATAAAGAGACTCCCTTCAATCCCTTTTCCACCGGAGCCCAGACCAGATTGGTCAATGCTTCGGCAATCGCCAGACGCGAACCGGCAGAAGCATCAGCCATAGCAGCCACCGGAGCATGTCCGATGGAAGTTGCAATTCCCCGATGACCACTATAATCCAAAGCCACTGCTGCCACATCACTCAACGGCAAATGCAACGGTCCAACCCCTTGCTGGCGGACAACACGACCGGACACAGAACGGTCCACTTTATTGGTCAACCAGTCTTTGGAAGCTACTGCCTCCAATTGCAAAACCTGCTCCAGATACTCCTCCAGCTTATCGGCAGTATATTCCAATTCTGCATATTTTTCTTTTATAGTCCTATCCTCCATAATCGTTTTGGGAGGATTTCCGAACATATCCTTCAATTCGAGATCTATAGGCTTTTCCTGAGTTTTCGCATTCTCAAAAGTAAATTTCATATCCCCTGTCGTTTCACCAATCACATACATGGGAGCCCGTTCACGCTCAGCAATACGTTGCAATCCGGCTACATCTTTTTCTTTCATGACCAATCCCATACGCTCCTGAGACTCGTTCCCTACAATTTCTTTCGCGGATAACGTCGGATCACCGACAGGCAGATTTTCCATATGAATCTTTCCTCCTGTCTCCTCCACCAATTCAGACAGACAATTCAAATGTCCGCCTGCCCCGTGGTCATGTATAGAGACAATGGGATTCACTTCGCTTTCCGCCATGGCCCGGATGGCATTGCAAACCCGTTTCTGCATCTCAGGATTAGAACGTTGCACGGCATTCAGCTCAATGGCTCCGGCATATACCCCGGTATCTACAGAAGAAACGGCTCCGCCACCCATACCAATACGGTAATTATCACCTCCCAACAACACAACTTTATCCCCCGCCTCCGGTGTATGCTTCATTGCCTGCTTACGATTGCCAAAACCGATACCACCAGCCTGCATAATGACTTTATCATAGCCATAAGTATGCCCGTCTTCTTCGTGCTCAAAAGTTAACAAAGAACCGCAAATCAACGGTTGACCGAACTTATTTCCGAAATCAGAAGCTCCGTTGGAAGCCTTGATGAGTATATCCCCGGGAGTCTGATACAGCCATTTCCGGGGAGATACGCATTGTTCCCAAAGCCGGGAAGCATCCAACCGCGGATAAGAAGTCATATAAACCGCCGTTCCGGCCAACGGAAGTGCTGCCTGTCCCCCCGCTATCCGGTCACGGATTTCACCACCACTCCCTGTCGCTGCACCATTAAAAGGTTCTACAGTCGTCGGAAAGTTATGGGTTTCGGCTTTCAAAGAAATAACCGTTTCTATTTCCTTTGTTTCATATTCATCCGGTTTGTCATGTGTATGCGGAGCAAACTGTTCCACGGCAGGACCTTCGATAAAAGCACAATTGTCTTTATAGGCAGAAACAATCCGGTTGGGATTTTCCTGAGAAGTTTTTTTAATTAACTTAAACAACGTACTTTCTTTCTCTTTACCGTCAATAATAAAAGTACCATTAAATATTTTATGGCGGCAATGTTCCGAATTTACCTGCGAAAAACCAAACACCTCGGAATCTGTCAGTTTCCGGCCTAATTTCTGAGCCAGCCCCTCCAGATAGGTAATCTCATCGGGATTCAGAGCCAAACCTTCCTGTACATTATATGCCCGGATATCATCTATATACACAATGGCATCCGGTTGTTTGTCAACCGTGAATATATGCTGATTCAACTCATTATAAGATGCTTTTAACATCGGATCAAACGATATTTTATCGCATTCGGCCTGTGTAAATTCCTCTATCCGCAAGATACCGCTAATCCCCATATTCTGAGTTATCTCTACGGCATTTGTACTCCAAGGGGTAATCATTTCACGGCGCGGACCCACAAAATAACCTTTCATGGCGTCTCCCGGCACTTTACGGGCACCACTGAACAACCATTCCAATTTACTGACATCGAGAGGATTTTCAGACACCTGATACTGCACAGCATACACCGTGGCGTCTTTCTGATAGAAAACTATTGTCATGCTTTATATAATAATTTATTTCACGTGATTAAAAGCACACAAAGATAACATTTTCCCGGCTATTTTTCCGAAGATAAAAAAGAATTACTAAAAATTTTGATACCTTTGCGCCGCATGCGGAATTTACTATGAATTTATTATTAGAAACAGCTATCACAGCAGCCTTAAAAGCCGGTGAAGAAATTTTACGTATCTATCACAATCCCGAGTCGGATTTCGGTATAGAACATAAAGCAGACAATTCACCATTAACCGTTGCAGACCGGAAGTCCAATGAAATTATCATAGACTACCTGACAACTACCTCTTATCCGGTTATCAGCGAAGAAAACAAGGCTATCGCATTTGAAATCCGGCGTCAGTGGAAAACCGTCTGGATTATCGATCCGCTCGACGGCACAAAGGAATTTATCAAGCGCAACGGGGAATTTACTGTAAACATTGCCTTGGTACGCAACGGTACTCCCGTATTAGGGGTCATCTATATTCCTGTTAGGAAAACCCTTTATTATGGCTGTGAAAACAAAGCTTTCCGGGTTGAACATGTCGTTTATTCGCCGGACCTGGACTTTTCGAAGATACAGGAAAAGGCTTTGTGTCTGCCTGTCGGTCATCCGGGTTCATCCTGCATTGTTGTCGCATCACGGTCACATATGAGCTCTGAAACTGAAAAATTTATTGACGAATTACGCCTGCAAAAAGGAAAAGTCGAACTGACTTCCATAGGCAGCTCTATCAAAATATGTCTTGTTGCCGAAGGTTCGGCAGATATTTATCCCCGCTTTGCCCCCACGATGGAATGGGATACTGCGGCAGGACACGCTATTGCCAAAGCAGCCGGTAAGGAAATATACCAAATGGACGGCATAACGCCTCTGGCCTACAATAAAGAAAATTTACTGAATCCTTGGTTCGTCGTGAAATGATTGAATGACGAATGATTAATACAATAAATATGGCAGAAAATATATATCCGATATTTGAGAAAATGTTACAACGGGAAGACCGGGAAGCCTTACTGAAACAAAAGGGTACGATGATTTGGTTTACAGGCCTTTCCGGGTCAGGAAAAAGTACCCTGGCCATTGCCTTGGAAAGAGAACTATATAACCAGGGCGTTCTCTGCCGCATTCTCGATGGAGATAATATCCGTAGCGGCATCAACAACAATTTGGGTTTTTCGGAAAATGACCGCACGGAAAATATCCGGCGCATCGCCGAAGTTTCCAAACTATTCGTTGACTGCGGCATCGTTACCCTTGCGGCTTTTATCAGTCCGACCAGAGCCATCCGTCATATGGCTTCTGAAATCATCGGGAAAAAAGATTTCCTGGAAATTTTTGTCAGTACTCCCATTGAAGAATGCGAAAAGAGAGATGTCAAGGGTTTATATGCCAAAGCCCGCCGTGGCGAAATCAAAGATTTTACCGGAATATCTTCACCTTTTGAGGCTCCGGAGCAGCCATTTATCTCCCTCGATACCTCCCGGCACCCCTTAGAAGAATCCGTCCAGATACTGATGAAAGCCATCATGCCTAAAATACGCTGAAAGCAAAAAACAAGGCAGTTATCTGTAAATTGCAACAAAACCGTAAACATTAAAATTTATCAGAAAGATGTCAGAAGAATACAAATTAAGTCATTTGAAAGAACTGGAAGCTGAATCCATCCATATTATCCGGGAAGTGGTTGCAGAATTTGAAAATCCGGTGATGTTGTATTCCATAGGAAAAGACTCCTCAGTAATGGTCCGATTGGCTGAAAAAGCTTTCTATCCGGGCAAAGTCCCGTTTCCATTAATGCACATCGACTCCAAATGGAAATTCAGGGAAATGATTGAATTCCGCGACAAATATGCCCGGGACAACAACTGGGACCTGATTGTGGAATCCAACACCAAATGCTTCCGGGAAGGCGTAGGCCCCTTTACTCATGGCAGTAAAGTCCATACAGACCTGATGAAAACCCAAGCCCTGTTACAAGCCTTAGACAAATATAAATTTGACGCCGCTTTTGGCGGAGCACGCCGCGATGAAGAAAAATCACGCGCCAAGGAACGTATTTATTCTTTCCGCGATAAATTCCATCAATGGGACCCGAAAAATCAACGCCCCGAACTATGGAATCTCTACAATGCACGCGTACACAAGGGAGAATCCATCCGTGTATTCCCTCTGTCAAACTGGACCGAACTGGATATCTGGCAATACATCCGCATGGAAAACATACCCATTGTACCGCTTTATTTTGCCAAAGAACGTCCCATTGTTGAAATTGACGGCAATCTGATTATGCCGGATGATGAACGGATGCCGGAACAATACCGGGATAAGATACAAATGCGCAAAGTACGTTTCCGCACATTAGGATGCTGGCCCCTGACCGGAGCAGTCGAATCGGAAGCCGACACTATTGAAAAAATCGTGGAAGAAATGATGACCACAACCAAATCAGAGCGTACCACCCGGGTCATTGATTTCGACCAGGATGCCAGTATGGAACAAAAAAAGAGAGAAGGTTATTTTTAATTCACAGAAAAGTTAAAAGTAAATAACGATTAATGATTTTGAAAGCATGGAAAAATTAAATATAAAAGAGTTCCTGGATCAGGACGAAAAAAAAGATTTGCTGAGATTACTGACCGCAGGCTCAGTAGACGACGGAAAATCCACCTTGATCGGCCGATTACTTTTTGACAGCAAGAAGTTATATGAAGACCAGCTCGATGCTTTGGAGAGGGACACCAAACGTTACGGAAATGCCGGCGAAAATATAGACTATGCCCTTCTGCTGGATGGTCTGAAAGCCGAACGGGAACAAGGCATCACCATCGATGTAGCCTACCGCTATTTTTCCACCAACAAACGAAAATTTATCATCGCAGATACTCCGGGACACGAGCAATATACCCGAAATATGATCACCGGCGGCTCAACAGCAAATCTGGCCATTATCCTTGTAGATGCCCGTTCCGGGGTTATCACCCAAACCCGCCGCCACACTTATTTAGTGTCCCTGTTAGGCATCAAACATGTGGTACTTGCAGTCAACAAAATGGACCTGGTCAATTACAAGCAGCAAGTTTTTGACCAAATTGTCAGCGAATACCGGCATTTTGCAGAGCCTTTAGGCATACCGGACATCACCTGTATCCCCCTTTCCGCTCTAAAAGGTGATAACGTAGTGGAAGATTCTGAAAATATGAAGTGGTATACAGGGAAACCACTACTGGAATTTTTGGAAACCGTCCATATCGGCAGTGATAAAAATTTCTCAGATTTCCGTTATCCCATACAATATGTCCTTCGTCCCAACCTGGATTTCCGCGGGTTTAGCAGCACCATGGCTTCCGGTATAGTCAGAAAAGGCGATGAAGTGCTGGCCCTGCCTTCCATGAAACGTTCCCGGGTTAAATCTATCGTAACCTACGAAGGTGAACAGGAATACGCTTTCCCCCCCCAAGCCGTTACTATTACCCTCGAGGATGAAATCGACATATCCCGGGGGGAAATGCTGGTACATCCGGATAATCTCCCGATAGTCAGCCGGAATTTCGAAGCCATGTTAGTCTGGATGGATGAGAAAAAAATGAATCCGGAAGAACAATTCTTTATGAAGCATACCACCAATCTAACCCGCGTGAAAATTGACAAAATCCGCTATAAAGTCAATGTCAATACCCTGGAACAATCATCTTGCGATGCACTGGAACTGAATGAAATAGCACGGGTGGTCTTTAGTACGGGCAAACCTTTGTTTTTCGATTCGTATCAAAAAAATAAAAATACCGGAGCCTTTATCCTGATTGACCCCATCACAAACAACACCTGTGCAGTCGGCATGATCATTGATAAAGTGGAAATGAAAGACATACAGGAGTTTGAAATTCCGGAAATCAATCTTTCCAAACTCAATATTTCTTCCGAGCATTACGAAGCCATCCGGAAAGTTGTGAACGAACTGGACCGTCAGGGGATTTGCGTTAAAGTGAATGAACGATGAACGAAGAGTTTAACGATTAAAGATATGTTTGCATTTGAAAAGTTAGAAGTTTGGCAAGATACAATGGACATGTCTGTAGAAATTTATCATTTAACAGAACAATTTTCTTTGACCGACCAAATTCGCAGAGCAATGACTGCTGTTTCTGCCAACATTGCAGAAGGAAATTCACGAAATACCGGTAAAGATACGGCCCATTTCCTTTCCATTGCCTATAGCAGTCTTATGGAAACAATGAATCATCTGATACTGGCCCAAAGATTAGGATACATAGAGAAAGAAACTGTCAATTATCTAAGATTAAAAATCGAAAAAGCAGGAGCCCAAATCAGTGCCTTGTGCAACTATCACCAAAATCGTTAATCATTCATCATTAATCGTTAATCAAAAATGGGGGTATTAGAATTTCAAAAATTACCGGTCAATACTTTAGTAGGTGCGGACTGGAAAACATTTCAGGGAATCACCAAAGGACAAAAGATTGAAAAAGGTTACAAAACCAAATATTGTCTGACCAAATGCATTTGCTGGTTATTGAGTTCATTAAAACCGCTTCAGGACCACCGTTACAACAAACGCCTGAAAGAGCAGTCCATAAATATGGAACCTGTATTCATTCTCGGCCATTGGCGGAGCGGTACTACATTCGTCCACAATGTGTTGGCACACGACAAACATTTCGGCTATACAACCACTTATCAAACCGTTTTTCCGCACATGATGATGTGGGGACAACCCATGTTTAAAAAGACAATGGCCTGGCTCATGCCCGACAAACGTCCGACAGACAATATGGAACTGAACGTCGACCTCCCCCAGGAAGAGGAATTTGCCTTGTCCAACATGATGCCTTGTTCCTATTATGATTTCTGGTTCCTGCCAAAAAACATGTTGGAATATTGCGACCGTTTTTTGACAATGAAAACAGCTACTCCGGAAGAACGTCAGATATTTAAAGACACATTCTTGAAATTGATTAAAATTTCACTTTGGAATACCAAAGGAGAACAATTTTTAAGCAAAAATCCTCCCCACACCGGTAAGATAAAAGAAATACTGGAAATGTTTCCCAATGCGAAATTCATCTACCTGATACGCAATCCATACACCGTATTTGAATCCACCCGCAGTTTTTTCAACAACACCATCATTCCGCTGCAATTACAGAAAATCAGCCCGGAGGAAATGGAAAAAAACATCCTTGAAGTATATTCCCGGTTGTATCATACCTACGAAGAAGAGAAAAAACTGATTCCGGAAGGCAATCTGATTGAAATCAAATTTGAGGACTTTGAGGCAAACGCACTGGAAATAACGGAAAAAATTTACAAAACCCTTTCCATTCCTGGTTTTGAACAAGCCCGCCCGGCCATTACCGCCTACCTCGATAAAAAGAAAAATTACAAAAAAAATGCCTATAAATACGAACCCCGTACAGTGGAACTTGTTGAGAAACATTGGGATTTTGCCTTAAAACAATGGAACTATAAATTATAAAGTATTTGTAAAAGGAAAGTGAAGCCCGGAATACCATATTACACCCTATTCACTCCTTATTCCCGACAGGGATATATAAGGAGTGAATAGGAGATGAACAAGGGGTTATTACTGTCTTGATACGTTTCATTACGGTAAATCATACACTATAGGTTAGTGAGTTAAATACCAATAAAAAATCATCCAGATATTACACAACAATATTAGTTATCCGGTTTACTGTCACCAATACCCCGGATTCATCACGGATTTCCACTTGCACCACATGAGTACGTTTTCCCCGGTGGATGAAAGTACCGCGGGCCACTACATATTTACCTTGTGCCTGTTTCATGTGATTCCCGTTCACCTCTATACCGAAAACATGGAAACGTATTTCCTCAGGTACTGACCTTACACTCAATGCCCCTGCAACCGTCTCAGCCAAAGCCATATTAGCCCCCCCGTGTAATGCCCCATCCGGGCGGCATGTCCGGTGGTCTATGGGCATTTTCATCTCCAGCCACCCTTCCCCGACAGCGGTAAACTCCATCCCCAAATGCTCTACTAAAGTATTCCGGCAAAATTCATTCAGTTGTTTCACATCGTTTTCCATACTATTCATCATTGTTGGGTTAATCTCTGTCATGTTCATTCAATATTTGTCAAATATAGCATATTCACAACAAAAATCCCATTCCCGCACAAGTATATTTTCAATTCATCAATGTATTGATACTTTGCCTATTGACCTATTGACAAATTATTTCCGTTTTTTACGTATCCGTATTCAGTAAAAAATTCATACATTTGTATAAGACGGCGTGATGCATAAGTACCGTATAAATAATTGTAAATCATATACAGAACAAAATGACACCATTAAAAGAAGGCGACAAGGCACCTTTTTTCAAAGGTCTAAATCAGGACGGCCGGGAAATCAGCCTGGACGATTTCAGAGGCAAAAAACTCATTCTTTATTTTTATCCCAAGGACAATACTTCGGGATGTACGGCAGAAGCCTGTAGTTTCAATGAAAATTACGATACACTGACAGTAAAAGGATACGAAGTGGTAGGCGTCAGTCCGGACTCTATCAATTCCCATCAAAAATTCATTGCAAAATATAACCTTTCTTTTCATCTGATTGCAGATGTTGAAAAAATCATACTGCAGAACTATGGAGTCTGGGCAGAAAAATCCATGTACGGACGCAAATACATGGGAGTACTCCGGACCACCTTCCTTATCGATGAAAACGGAAAGATTGAACGGGTCATCACTAAAGTAGACACCAAAAATGCGGCGTCACAGATTCTTCATTCAAAATAATTAAATATCAAATACAAATCATATGGCAGCAAAAGAAACGAATCTTGAAAAACTAAAGGCCCTGCAACTGACACTCGACAAGATAGAAAAAAACTTCGGTAAAGGAAGTATTATGAAACTTGGCGACAATCAGGTGGAGAATATTCCGGTAATCTCGTCCGGTTCCATCTCTCTCGACAAGGCCTTGGGAGTAGGCGGATACCCCAAAGGGCGGGTAATAGAAATTTACGGACCGGAATCTTCCGGTAAAACAACACTGGCCATACACGCCATCGCAGAAGCCCAGAAACAAGGCGGTATCGCAGCCATCATAGACGCAGAACACGCTTTCGACCGGACATATGCGGAAAAATTAGGAGTAGATATTGAAAATTTGTTTATTTCACAGCCAGACAATGGCGAACAAGCATTGGAAATTGCAGACCAGTTAATCCGTTCGGCAGCAATCGACATCATCGTTATTGACTCGGTGGCAGCCTTGACCCCCAAAGCGGAAATTGAAGGCAATATGGGCGACAGCGTTATGGGACTCCAGGCCCGGCTGATGTCGCAGGCCCTGCGGAAATTGACCAGTACAATCAGCAAAACCAATACTTGCTGTATTTTTATCAACCAATTGCGGGATAAAATCGGCGTTATGTTCGGTAACCCCGAAACCACCACCGGAGGAAATGCATTGAAATTCTATTCTTCCGTCCGTCTGGATATCCGTAAAGTCGGACCGATAAAAGACGGCGAAGAAATTCTCGGAAACCATACACGCGTAAAAGTGGTAAAAAATAAAGTGGCTCCCCCATTCCGCAAGGCCGAATTTGACATTATGTATGGCGAAGGTATCTCCATTTCCGGTGAAATCGTTGACCTGGGTGTTGAATACAATGTCATCAAAAAAAGCGGTAGCTGGTTCTCCTACGGTGAAAACAAACTCGGCCAGGGACGTGAAACTGTCAAACAATTGATTATGGACAATCCGGAACTGGCAGAAGAAATCAAACAAAAGATTATCGCCGCCATGAACGGTATAACGGAAGAATCCGTCCCGGCAAACAATACTCCCGCAGAAAGCGAGGATTAAAACCTGAAAATCAATATTCATTTATGAAAAAAAACATAATTTCTCTTGCACTTATATTATCCCTGATGGCATGCAATGACAATACGGAAAAAACAACAGAAACCAAGGGATACAAAACTCCGGCGGACCTAAAACTGCCATCAGATGTGATGACCCCTGAAATACTCTGGTCCTTCGGACGCATAGGAAATGTCTGCGTATCTCCCGACGGCAGCCATGCTGTCTATGACGTGACCTATTTCAACAAAGAAAAAGACCGGGGATACACCGACCTGTATTTGCTGAATCTGAAAGACGGGAAATCCATCCAACTGACCGATACGGAATACAACGAATCGGACGCCAACTGGACTCCCGACGGGAAATACATCACATACTTAGCCAAAGGCCAATTGTGGGAAATGAATCCGGACGGTAGCAACCCGCGACAAATCACCAATATCGAAGAAGGTATAAACGGATATGTTTATGCACCGGACATGTCCAAAATCGTTTACCTTAAAGAGGTCAAACTTGAACCTACCGTTCAGGACCTGCACCCGGATTTACCGAAAGCCCAGGCACGGATTATCAATGACCAGTTTTACCGCCACTGGAATGATTGGGTAGATGCCTATACGCATTTATTTGTTGCAGATTATACACCATCAAAACAAATCACTACAGGAAGGGACATTATGGAAGGTGAACACTGGGAATCCCCTGTGCGTCCCTGGGGAGGCACAGAGCAATTGGCCTGGACCAAAGATGGCAAAAAACTGATTTACACCTGCCGGAAAAAAACAGGAATCGACTATGCGGAATCCACTAATACGGACCTGTACGCCTATAACACGGAGAATGGCAAAACCACCAATCTGACAGAGGGAATGACAGGATATGACAAAAATCCGGTTATCTCGCCCAATGGTCAATACATGGCGTGGGAAAGCATGGAACGGGACGGATATGAAGCAGACAAAATCCGGTTGTTTGTTATGGACCTGAATACCGGAAAAAAACAGGACTTTACGGAAGGATTTAACCAGAATGCCGAAGGACTGAAATGGGGAGACGACCACACGATTTGGTTTATCTCCGACTGGCATGCCACTGACGAAATTTATTCGCTGGATATTACCACCGGAAAAATCAACAAACACACAGAGGGAACACACAATTATACTTCCGTCATTCCTGCGGGGGAAACGCTCATTGCTACAAAAGTTTCCATGAGCAAACCCGCCGAAATCTACCGGGTAGACCCAAAAACCGGCAAAGAAGAAGAATTGTCTTTCGTCAATAAACCCATTCTGGACCAATTGACCATGGGCAAAGTAGAAAAACGCTGGGTGAAAACTACTGACAAAAAAGACATGCTGGTATGGATGATATACCCTCCCCACTTTGATCCGAATAAAAAATATCCGGCCCTTCTCTACTGTGAGGGCGGTCCGCAAAGTACGGTAAGTCAATTCTGGAGTTACCGCTGGAACTTCCAGCAAATGGCAGCCAACGGTTACATCATCGTTGCGCCCAATCGTCGGGGACTTCCGGGTTTCGGACAAGAATGGCTGGAGCAAATCAGCGGAGATTATTCCGGACAGAACATCAAGGACTACCTGTCGGCTATTGACGATGCTAAAAAAGAGCCTTATATCGACGAAAATCGTCTGGGGTGTGTCGGTGCCTCTTATGGCGGATATTCCGTATATTATCTGGCAGGACACCATAACAAACGTTTCAAGGCATTCATCGCCCACTGTGGTATTTTCGACCTGAAAATGCAGTACAACACCACCGAAGAAATGTGGTTCGCCAACTGGGACATGGGTGGCGCACCTTGGGAAAAAAACAACAAAGTGGCACAACGCACATTTGCCAATTCCCCCGACCTTTTTGTAGGCAACTGGGATACTCCCATCCTGGTTATTCACGGTCAAAAAGATTTCCGCATCGACGTATCCCAGGGAATGGCAGCCTTTAACGCCGCCCGCATGCGCGGAATCCCGGCACAATACCTGTATTTCCCCAATGAGTGTCATTGGGTTACCGGTTGCCAGGACGGTATATTGTGGCAACGCACTTTCAAATCTTGGTTGGATAAGTGGTTGAAATAACCCATTCAATAAGAAAAAAAGTCCCCACTGACATGCACCCCCGAAAGTTAGACAAAAAACTTTCGGGGGTATATGTATAACAAGAACATGATAATCCGATTACGATCCCGCTTGATAATAGGCGCACTACCGGATTATCATTCTTCAATAGTTTCCGGCCGTATTGACATTGTAATTATATCCGATGGAAAAGAAATCAAGGACTTTCAGCTCTATCATAATCGATACAAAGCGATTAAAGCGATAAGACACACCAGCATCAATCCCATCATTATAACCTCCCAATATCCCGACTTCCTCATATTCATCAAAATAACTATTATAGGCATAAAGTGCCATCGGACGGACTGTCCAGCGTTTACCCACTTCAAAACAGTAATTAACGCACAATTTCAACAAATCCTTTTTTTTTCTTTTGCTGCCTTCCATGTTTCGAATATGTCAGCACATAATAATAGGTCCCCACATTCAAATGTCCCATATCGAAATTACGTCCTTTTAATTTGCCCGGTTCACTTTCCTCTCTTTAACAAAACGGAAATATTATCTAAGCTTTGTTTGCGGAATACGTTCGGTAAAACAATCCGGAATTATAGTAACATCCCATTTTTCCCAAAATTTCTCGCCCTGATACTTAGGTAATGTAGCCATATCGGCAGCACCCAAAGAACTGTATTTTATTCCCCAAAAATCAAAGAAAGGACGCAAATCGGCATTTGCATATTCACAAACCCTTTTGCAAAAGAAGTCTCTTCTGGAATCATTGGAAGAAGTCACCACCGCGGCAATTTCATCCGGTAATTCCCTCGCGCATTTGCTCAGATAAGCATACAATCGCCATCCGTATTGCTGGGCAAGCTGGCAAAAAGGAATTAAACGACTATCATGACTCAGATCGGTATCAAAATTTCGCTGCGCTTGTTCTATCTTTTGTAACTGGTCAATAAATCCCTGCCATTTGGCAGTACGTGATTCTCCCCAGGTATTACGCAGCCGGTTCCCCGCATATAAAGCATGGAAATTATTGGAAACCTCTCCCAAAACTCCCCACTTCCAGCAAGCCACCTGATAAGTATGCCCAACCTCATGATAAAATCCCCAGGATTCTCCCTCATTCTGCATACTTTCCATATTAACAGCCCTTTTGGCATACCTTTCTCCTCCAAACATACTGGGATAGCTGGCATAAGCAGCTCCTGCGTGAATCTGTATGTCCTGCACACAACGGGAAGGAAACTCCGGTGAACGATGCAACCAAAGTGAAGCCGTATCTGAAAGCCCGTGAAAAGCATTAAAATCAGTTACCAGCGTTTCATCGTAAAATTTCATTAAAGTCTTCGGCCTTTTCAAAGTTTTCAATATCTTAGTAGACATAGACCAAATTACCCGCTCACAGCCAATCTCAGCAAAAGGTACCGTAGTTGAGGCTATTTCCCTTTTCCAGGCAGCCGGCCTGGTCTTTCCCAAAACAAAATCAGGAGACTTCACCGCACCACTGATAATAAAGGTTTCCGGTACTGCAAAAGGTTCTTCCGGAATAATATAGATATTCCCCCCATTTATATTATACAGACAGGTTGTATCCCCATCCTTTAATTCTTTCACTTCATAAGTTTTTGGCAAACGCTTCCAAGGTTTATTTTTCTCCCGCAAAACACTGCCTGAAGCTCCGATCCGGCACAAAACCTTCTTTCCCTGTAAAGAAGCCGGTTTTGTCACACAAATAATTTCACAAGGAGGTGCATACAGACCTGTCGAAAACCAAGGGCGATGCCCGGTCAGGGAAAAACGGGACGAAGTATGCATCGGACGATATGCGCCATCTATTTTTACCGCAAAATTTTTTAGCCTCTTTTCACTGTCTCCAACCAATCCCGGCCACTTTTTCACTACTTCCAAAACAGAATCGGATACCGCCACTTTCCGGACAGTCCATGCTACATCATTCATTTTACAGTTCCAAAAACAAAAACTTAGCACAATCAATAACAAAATCCTGGATACCATATTGCATATATTAATTATTTATTTCCCCACCCTTCGCGCCCAATTTATTTTGCAATAATATCCATTCTTTCTTTATATACATGAATTTTTACCATTCATAGACAACTTCTAAAAAAAGAAAGATAAAATTTACAATCAACCTTTCTATATATTAATTTTCATCAACCAAAAGACACAGATAAAAGAAATAAAGAACAACTATGACATTGACAATTTTTTCAGTAAAAAAAACTTTATTGCTTTCCACACAAATCTCTGAACTTTACAAACAGAAACGACAAAAGACCAGAAAACACCAGCGCGACAAACAATTTTCATTGTTCATCGCGCTGACATTTATACACTTGATCCAGTAAAAACTAATCAATATTCGTCTTCGTTGAAGAAAAAATCATCTTTACTGGGATAATCCGGCCAAATATCCTCAATACTCTCGAAGATTTCCTCATCGTCTTCTATATCCTGAAGATTTTCAATGACCTCCATGGGTGCTCCCGAACGAATAGCGTAATCAATCAATTCATCTTTGGATGCAGGCCATGGTGCATCTTCCAATTTTGAAGCAAGTTCCAGTGTCCAATACATAGTATAGCGTTTTTAGCGTTTCCTTAAAATTTTCGCAAAAGTATATCTTTTAGTGAAATAAACAATAATAAATCAACAAATTAACATCCGTTTTTTCAAACTCTTCCTCTTTACAACGTCATAAACCAGACTAAAGTTACACTTCTAAAGGCTCCATATGTATTGTAGCATCCATATTCATCTTTACCTTTATTTCCTGTTCTATCAACGTCACCTTGGCATGAGTTGTCCGGACAGTCTCTTCTCCCGGAACTTTCACATGAAAAGTAAATTCCGTATGATCCCCATAATTATGAATATGAAAATGATGCGGATAAGCTTGTTCTCCCATCACAACTCTTACAATTTCTTTCACCTCAAACACAATTTCCTCCGAAGGCTCCTCACCCAATATTTTATTCACTGCTTCGCGGATAATGCCATAAGCAGCATAAAAAAGCATCAGAGAAACAACAATTCCCAAAGCAGCATCAATCCACCAAAAATAACAGCTCAAAAACAGTCCGGCCAATACAACCGCCGAAGACAACGCATCGCTCCGATGATGCCAGCCATCCGCTTTTACAGAAACATTTCCCGTCAAACGGGCAATATAAAAAGCATATTGTGCCAATCCCTCCTTACAAACAATAGAAACAACAGTTACCACATAAGCCAACCACCCAAAATGAGCTGCTTCCTGCTCCTGCAATTTGGAAACAGCATCTTTGACAAATTCAATCCCTGCCAATACCAGCAACATAGCAATTATTAAAGCTGAAATCTGCTCCCAGCGTCCATGCCCAAAAGGATGCGCTTTATCCGGTTTACGCGACGAAAGTCTGATACTTACAATCACTACGACAGATGTTAAAGAATCAGACAACGTATGCCACGCATCAGCAGTTAAAGCTACTGATGCAGACACAATCCCTGCATAATATTTCAAAACAAAAAGAAGGAAATTCAATACAACAGAAACCACTCCCTCCCGGTACCCAAAATGCAATTTAGTATTATCACTCATCAGAGAAATGCTGTAAAACCCTGCGGTAAGTATTAAAAATTTTAGCCTTAGAAACAAAACCAATATATCTTTCATCCTCTATAACCGGCAAGTTCCAGGCATGCGTATCCTCAAATTTTTTCATCACCACATCCATCGTATCATTGATATTTACAATAGTAGGAGGCGTGGTCATAAAATCACGCACAAAGGTTTTATCGTATAAATCCTGATTAAACATGATTTTACGAATATCATCCAGCAGGACAATCCCCAATAAAGCATCATTCTGATCAATAACCGGAAAGATATTCCGGCAAGAACGGGAAACCTTTTTTACCAGATCGCCCAAAGTTGCATCCACTGATATGGTCTGCAAATCAGTCTCTATTACTTTATTCAGCTTCATTAAAGTCAGCACTGCCTTATCTTTATTATGAGTAATCAGATCACCTTTCATTGCCAACCGACGGGCATAAATTGAATAAGGTTCCATTCCTCGTCCGGTCAAATGAGCTGTCACAGAAGTAATCATCAAAGGTACAAGCAAACTATACCCACTCGTAATCTCAGCAATCAGAAACATGGCAGTCAAAGGAGAATTCATTACTCCCGACATTACTCCTGCCATACCTGCCAATACAAAATAACTCACCGGAACCTGAATAATGCCTGTCATATTGATCAGAGTAGCTATTAAAAACCCGGTTACACCTCCGGTAAACAAACTGGGAGCAAACACTCCGCCTACTCCCCCGCTGCCATTGGTCAACGCCGTGGCAAATACTTTCAGAAAAACAAGTCCGACCACATACAAAACCAAAACAAAAGCATAATTCCGGAAATCAAAAAAATAAGTATTATTCAATAAAGCATCGGCGTTACCAGTCAGCAAATCACCCAGCGACAAATAACCTTCACCATACAACGGAGGAAAGATATAAATCAATAATCCCAACAAAGTTCCACCCGTTAAAATCCGTTTAAACTGACTTTTAATTCCGGTAATCCATTTCTCAATCTGGATATTCAACCGGATAAAATAAACAGACACCAAACCACAAAAAATTCCCAGAATAATATAATAAGGTACATTTGCCAAAGCAAAATGTTCACGCACAGCAAATTCAAGCACAACTCCCTTGCCCATCATAAAATAGACAATCACATAGGAAGAGATGGCAGAAATCATCAAAGGTACTAGTGAAGCCATTGTCAAATCCAGCATCAGAACCTCAAGAGTAAAGACAATGCCGGCAATCGGAGCTTTGAAAATGCCGGCAATTGCTCCTGCTGTACCACAACCAATCATTAAAGTCATCACCTTGTAATTCATCCGGAAAAAACGGGCCAGGTTCGAACCAATAGACGCACCTGTCAATACAATAGTTGCCTCTGTTCCCACCGAACCACCAAAACCAATCGTTATGGTACTGGCCACCATCGAAGAGTAATTGTTATGAGGTTTAATAATGCTATTCTGTCGCGAAATCGCATATAAAACCTTAGTTACCCCGTGACTAATATCCTCTCTTACAAAATAACGAACAAACAAAGAAGTCAACCAGATACCAATAAAAGGCAAAATAAAAAATAGCAAACTCCCGCTATCTATCTGAAGCCGTTCAGTAATAAACTGGTGAGTATAATGAACAGAATTTTTCAAAAATACCCCTGCCAGTCCTGTGATAATACCTACCAACAGGCTCAGGACAATGATAAAATTTCTTTCCTTAATGTGGCGTACACGCCAACTTAAAAAGCGTACATACCAATTATTCCACCACGACATAATATAATACCATTTACCAATGCTCTCACTTCCCGATATACCCATACCTTAACAAATATGGCAAGCAGCTATACATTGGTACATTAACCATCATTTCTTTTTGATGCTTTTAAGAGCTCCAAAACGGGGATAAAACTCCAAAATCAACCCTTCATTAACAATAACATCCACCGGAAATCTTTTGATTTCCCCCAATTGCGGAACAATTGTCTGCAAACTCATAATTTTTTCCTTCCCTTTCATCAATTGCAACTCACCGACAGCCGGAACACGATAGTATACAGCCAATGCATTATCCCCCGCGGCAACCGGCTTGGAAGCAGGTACTGTAACTTCAGAAACTTTCAAAGAATAGGCTATGGCAGAAACATTTTTTATATCCTGAATTCCTCCTTTTTCCGAAAAGCGGAATGCAACTACCGGTTCGTCCACACTCACCGGTATGCAAGTTACTACCCTTTTCACTTGCCGTTTTTCCGTTTTTCCCATAAACAAACTTAAGTAATTGGACTCCATTCTGTCAAATTCTTTTAGAATAATCTCTAAAGACTTACCGTCCGGCACACTATTCTCCGCAGCCAGCAATTTTACTCTTTCGGAACGAATCCGGAAAATTTCACTCACTGCTTCTTTCACATTATCTGTTTCAGTCTTGGGTATATAACGTATAATCGGATCCCAGATTTTTTTCATTTCCCCGTCAACTTCCTGATAAGTATAATTGGTATCCAATACTTCTTTCAGGTGATTATAGGTATTCAGCTTCACAATAGCTATCTCCTCACTTTCACTCCTGACATCCTCCGAATATTTCATTTCATTCAATTCAGTACAAACCTCAGGAGCTCCGCCACCGGAGACTCCAGCCAGAAAACCTTCTGCACTCAAAGACAGCATTACCGGTGTATACTCATTAGTAGCAGAAACAGAATAAACAGCCTTTTCATCCGGTATATATTGAGGTTTTATATCTATTTTTTTTATTTCCCAACGCTCCCCGGCCTGAGTAATCTCCGGTTTCAATCTCAGCTCCTTTTCTGCATAACTGCTATAAGGTCCCGGAATAAACCGGGTACATTCCAACGTCACCTCTATATTGTAAGCTACCTTTGGCAAACAATAATTGACATTTACCAAAGTGCTGAGTTCTTTCTTTTTCTGAGCCCCTGCCGTAAAAAACATCACCAGCATGAACAAGATAATTAATACGTTTTTCATCTCTTCTTATAAACTAATTTTGGTTCCTATTCTCCGGATTTTCCAATATCTTCCAGGCTTTTCCCATCTGTTCAGCTATTTTATGGGACGTAACTCCCCGATACCCGTATTCCCTGACCAACAAATCTCCGGACAGTCCATGTGCAAATACCCCGATTCTTGCCACATCCAGTAATTCCATACCATTAGCAGCCAATGCCAGCAATACTCCTGTCAATACATCACCACAACCACCTTTGGCCATTCCGGGATTACCACTCATATTAAAATAAAGCTGTCCTTCCGGAGTTGCTATCACTGAATAAGCCCCTTTCAATATAATATACACATTATACCGACGTGCAAAAATGCTTAATTTATTTAACCTGTCAAAATCATTTGCACTTTTTCCTGCCAATCTTTCAAATTCTTTCATATGAGGAGTCAGCAAACACCCCCGGTGTAAATAGTCCAGCAATTCAGGATGCCCTGCCAGAATATTCAGAGCATCAGCATCAATAATTATCTTTTGTTTGCGTCGCAATAACAATTCTTTCAACGCCGAAACTGTTTCGGGGGCGCATCCCAAAGCTGGTCCCACAGCCACAGCATCATATTCTCTGCTGCTTTTTTCCCCGGAAAAACAAAACGACGATATATCCATATCCAACACCGCTTCGGGCACCGCAATCTGTACAATATCACTCCCACGTTGTGGTATATGACAATACAACAACCCGATACCGGAACATATTGCCGACCGGGCTGCCAAAATAGCCCCTCCCATCATCCCGTAGCTCCCGGCAATCAAAAGTCCACATCCATTGGTACCTTTGTGGTCAAACTTTCCGGGCCGAGGCATTAAATCGGAAACCACCTCCGCTGTTGTATAATACCAATCAGTAGGAACAGACTCCATGACAACCGGATGCAAACCGATATCCAACACGTACCACTCCCCCACATAACAAGCATTTTCCGGTAAGAAAAAAGACAACTTCGGAAATTGAAAAGTAAAAGTATAATCGGCACATACAATAGCCGACCGGTCATTGACAGAATTGTCCTCTCCCATTAAACCCGAAGGAATATCCACCGCAACCACAATATTATTCAAACTATTAAGTTTCCTGATCACTTCCGCAACTATTCCGGTTACCTTCCGGTTCAAACCGGAACCGAAAATAGCATCAATAATCACCGCATCTGTTTTTACTTCAAACTCTTCCGAGAAATGAACCGCAAAAATTTCTCCACCAGCCTCCTTCCACCGTAACGCATTTACCTCACAATCTGGTGTTACGGAAGCACCTGTTTTCAACTGCCAGACAACAACTTCTTTGCCCTGTTGTTTTAACATCCGGGCTATGGCATAACCATCTCCGCCATTGTTACCACACCCTGTCATTACTACAACAGAAGAAGCAGAAGCAAATTTTTTCAGAAAATATTCACACCAAACACGGCTGGCACGTTCCATCAACTCTATGGAGGTTATTGGCTCATGCTCAATCGTATATTTATCTATTTCCCGAATCTGAGCAGTCAAAAAAACTTTATTTAACTTTTTCATAACATCAACACTATCCTTTTAAAGACGAAAAATACAGAAAATTTCTTACATTTGCTGCCGTGCATAAAATTAATATTAACTAAAAATAATCAAATCTATGTTTAAAAACCAACCCAAAGGATTGTATGCCCTGGCACTGGCCAACACAGGAGAACGCTTCGGGTACTACACAATGCTTGCCATTTTTACTCTCTTTTTGCAAGCAAAATTTGGCTTCAGTTCAGTAGCAACATCCAACATCTTTGCTGGTTTCTTAGCCCTTGTATATTTCCTGCCCATTTTAGGAGGTATTCTTGCTGATAAATTCGGCTACGGAAAAATGGTAACAACCGGTATTATTGTCATGTTTGCGGGTTACACCTGCCTTGCAATTCCAACCGGCGGCGACAGTTTTGGCATTGGAGCCATGTTCGGAGCACTCTTTTTGATTGCATTAGGCACAGGATTATTCAAAGGTAATCTTCAGGTAATGGTTGGTAATCTTTACGACGACCCTAAATATTCAGATAAACGCGATACAGCTTTCAGTTTATTTTACATGGCAATTAACATCGGTGCTCTTTTCGCTCCGACCGCCGCTTCAAAAATTACCGAACACTTTATGGGCCAGGCTGGTCTGAAATATCAAGGTGATATACCTGCCCTTTGTCACGAATTCCTGGAAAAAGGACAGCAAATGGCAGCAGAGTCGCTTCACACACTGACCGAATTTGCTCAATCGCAAGCCACGGCATTTAATGGCGACCTGACAGCATTTGCAAATAAATATATCAACGAATTATCCCTTTCTTACCACTATGGTTTCGCAGTGGCTTGTTTTTCACTTATCGTCTCTATGCTCATCTATCAAGTATTCAAGAGAACATTCAAACATGCAGATGTTAACACAAAACAGGCTGCAGCAAGCGGCAACCAAGAAAACATTGTCGAGCTGACACCAGAGCAGACAAAATCACGTATCACAGCCCTAGTTCTGGTATTTGCAGTAGTTATTTTCTTCTGGATGGCATTCCACCAAAATGGTCTGACGCTGACATTCTTTGCCCGTGATTATACGGCCAGAACTGCAGCCGGTGCTTTAGGAATGAGCTTTAATGTATTCAATCTGGTATTCGTTATTACCTTAATATACAGTTTATTTTCACTGTTCCAATCCAAAGAAATCAAATCACGCCTGATATCAGCTGCTGTAGCAATTCTTTCAGCAGGTATTCTGGTATACAAATACATGGCATTGCAACCCGGTTCATTTATTGAAGTCCTTCCCCAAATGTTCCAGCAATTTAACCCTTTCTTTGTGGTTGCCCTCACTCCGGTATCCTTGGCTGTATTCGGAGCTTTAGCCAAACGCGGAAAAGAACCCTCTGCACCTCGCAAAATCGGCATCGGTATGCTTATCGCCGCTTTAGGATTTGCAGTAATGGCATTCGCTTCAATGGGACTCCCTACTCCTAATCCGGACGGAGCGACTGTCGTTGCAAGTAATTTACTGGTATCTCCTTCTGTATTGATCAACACTTATCTTGTATTGACATTCGCAGAATTATTCCTTTCACCGATGGGTATATCATTTGTATCAAAAGTTGCACCTCCTAAATACAAAGGGCTGATGATGGGTCTTTGGTTTGGGGCTACTGCAGTCGGAAACTATCTGGTATCTATTATCGGTATGTTATGGGGACATATGGAATTATGGGCATTGTGGTCCATCCTTATCGTTCTGTGTGTAATTTCAGCCCTGTTCATCTTTATGATGATGAAACGTCTGGAAAATGCAACAAAATAAAATACAGTCCGAAAACGGACATTAAATATCTAAAGAAAAGCCTGGCAAAAACCAGGCTTTTCTTTTTCCCTGCATTTTACAGAAAGTATTTATGAATGCATAAAGGAACAATTCATTTCTATTTCAAACACAAACAGATAATCAAAAATATCAAAAAAAGCACAATTCAACTTTGCTGGATTTAAAGAAAATATTACTTTTGCGACGTCAAAATAAAAGACATCACTGTTCAATGGTGTAATGGCAGCACAACAGATTCTGGTCCTGTTAGTCCTGGTTCGAATCCAGGTTGAACAACAAATCTGAATTTAAATCGGATTTTTTTGTTGAAAATAAAAAATATATATACTTTTGTGACGTCAAAACAAAGGCTCCACTGTTCAATGGTGTAATGGCAGCACAACAGATTCTGGTCCTGTTAGTCCTGGTTCGAATCCAGGTTGAACAACAAATCCGAATTTTAAATCGGATTTTTTTGTATCCCAAAAATTCATTCATTTTTCATTTCTTCAACTGGCAAAACTAAAAAATATATATCTGCTTTTTTCGTTTTCATTAAGCAGCGTAGACGGAAGTTTGTCCTAATTCCCCTCATTCAGATAATTTTTCCTGATGTAAATGTTGCACCTAATTCTCTTTTGATAAACAAACGGGCAAAGAAGAAAATCGTTACAATTTTCCTCTCCCGGCTTTTCTGTAACGAAATTGTAACCGCATTTATTGAAAACAATTCCATCCCATCCTGAAAAGTCCAACGATTTAAGCCCGTAGCAACTGCCGGATTCGGATACTTTTTGCCGGGGTAAGTGGAAAAAGAAAAAGTCCCAAAGTATTAAACTTCAGGACTTTTCTTGTTTTTTCATCTTCATCAAGCGGTGCGGACGGGACTCGAATACACTTCGTAATCCTTTCGCCACCAATATCTTAATCCGTTAAAATTTTTAAAGTCCAACGTTTAATACGTGCGCAGATTTCGCTATTTTACTCGGCTTTTTGTAGTAAGTCTAAGAACATGTACAAATATACTTGTTTTTCTTTATAAGAAGCAAATATTGCCTATAAATTAACTAAAATCATTTGAATCTCCAAGTGTCAATCTTTTCTTTAAGTCATAAATATCTTGGCATGAAGTCGTTAAGTGCCTAATTGGAAAAGTAAGACACAATTAAAAACAGTTAAGCAATCATATCTAATTGTTTTTCATAAATTCTTCCCAAGTAATTGGAAGATATTCTTTAGGAATTTTAATTAAGCTCTTCTTGCTTACTATATATGACGGATTGAAACACCAATTATAAAAATGTGTAGCGGTAAAACAATTTATTATGACTGTGAGTATAGTTAAAATAATAGATATGGGCTTAAAATTCCACAAATCATTTATCGAATTAACAATTTCTTTATCAGCAGTCCTCCAAAAATAATATAAATATACTATTAGTATGAGTAGCACTATTAGGACAGGCCAAAAGACCCATTTTGCTTTATTTTTTAATTTAGCTATTGCATTGTCAATAAATTCTTCTTTTTGTTGGTCCCGTCTTTCATTTTCTTCTTTCCACTTAGATTTAAGTTTAGCTTCGTATTTATCTTTCTTTATGCTAAGTTTTTCATTTTCTATCTTTAAGGCTAAATCTTCTATTTTTATAGCTTTTTCACGCTGTTCTATTTCTAGTTCTCGCTCATCAAGTCCTTGCATTCTTTCGTTATATTTCTGCTGCATCTTAGTCTGATTTCCTTGAATCTCTTTGATTTCACCATGAAGCATTTGAACCATATCCTCAAACTTATGAACGCGACTCGCCTCTATTTGTTCCTGCTTCACAGATTCTTCCTTTACTTTGGCGGCAAAAGCAGCATCATCTCTGCGAGCTAAATTATTAAGTTCCTGAACATCATTTATTTGTCTGTTTACTATCCGTGTCGAGAGATTTATTACATCTTTATCTGTAATATTGTAATTTTTACGATATTTCTGAATATTTTCATCCAATTCCCTTATTATTCTAGCTTTTGGTAAAGATGAATTAAGTGTGTATGACAATAAAGAAGTAATCCCCATATTGGAGAGATCTCCGGTATCAATTTTTATAGAAGGATTACTTAACCAAAGTATATTCAAAAGATTATCTACTTTAATTATTTCCGGTTGATGATCCTGAGAATTATATAAACTTAGATAATCTGAATCTTCGTAGTCATTGTCGTGAGTAATAGAATTGTTTACGAACCAGCAATTAACTTTTTCGAAATTTTTTATATATTTATTACCTCTCTTCTCTCTGACATACACTAAAGCCGTAGCATCATGAAGTGCTGCTTTTTCAGAATTGCGATATTTCTTAAAGATAGAGTACTCTTTACTAAACTTTGCTTTGCCATACCAAGTTTGGGTATTAGGTATAATGTGAAAATCAAACTCATTAGTGAGCGTATTCTCAATATTATCAGAAATTCTCATTAAATCAGTTCCTGTTAGGTGTCGTCTATCGCAAGCATTATATATATCCTCTCTGTTAATATTCTTCGCAATAATAGCAGTGTTATAATTGTTTGCCTTATATGACAATAGAGCTTGTACTTCTTCTATAGTATCTTTCAGTACACTAAAAGAATATCCTAAATTTCTACTTATTTTAATCAGGGTATTACATGTATCTGTAGACTCTGGAGTATTAAGATCTAATAGGCTTATGATAAAATTGGTATCCAATAACAGCTCAACGTTCATATTTACATTTGACGGTTGATAATCCAGATAACTTGATAGCATAGACCCCAAATAAATATCTCTTATTTTATCATAAACTTCTGGAACTTGTTTAAGCATATCAATAAATTGTGCAACAATAATATTATGAGAGGACGTTTTCTTAGTATTATCCGTATTATTGGCCAAATAAAACGAAATATCTAAACGATTTTGTTCTATAAACTTAAATAAATCTACCTCATTACAATCATTGATTGTATTGTATACTTTACAGAAATTCTTATAGATCTGAACAACTTTACTAATATCATCTTTCCCTTTTTGTATCAGTTCGGAATAATCCTCGAAAATAAATTTCTCAATCCAGAAAGATCCGTCATCAAAGATGCGCATATCTTCTCGATTACTCTTATCATTAACTTCAACGGCAATTGCCTTTAGAATATTATTTAGTACAGGTAAGGGAATGGCTATAGAAAATTTTTGGTCTATTGCCTCAGCGATTTCACTGATGCTACGACCTCTTGTTGTTCCAGAGGGATAAAGTTCAGAAAGGGCATTCTTTACTATAGGAATAAATATATCTAACGGTCCATTAGCAAAGGTTGCTTTATCATAAATGTGTGCCAAAACACTATATGCGATAGCTCTGTTTTGAAAATTTATAGGATTCATAATACATTATGAATAAAGTGTTTTTAATTTATTACTCCGTTCTATGCCGTAAGCCATCCGTAACCTTGTACTGCCATATCAATGAAGTGATTCATCAGCAGGTTTGTTTTGGTGGCAAATACTTCCCGGTCGTACGATTCCGGCAGGTCGTTATTTAAGGAGTCCTTAATGATGGTCATAACCTTTTGTTTAGGCTGTTCATCTTTGTACCAGTCCACGACCATTACATTATTCTTCTCCTCGGAAAGTTTCTTATACAGATTCTTAGCGGCTAACTTAACCTTCTGCTCTTCTTTCTGCGTCAGTTTGCGATCCTTGATAAGTAGGTCGAAGATTTCAAGCTCTTCTTCCGCCAAATCCATTTCGGTGGCACGATTCTGTTCGCGCTTCAGATCTTCTATGAGTTGAAGAAGTTTTTCGTAATAGTCTTCATTTTCACTACCACCGGCATTATACCGGTCGATGATGTTTTTGTACCGTTCGGAGAATACGATACGTGTACAATTCTTATTGATGAGTTGCTTTAAGGTAGCTTCAATATACTCACGCAAACTTTCTACCTCCAGTGCCTTATAAGGAGACTCACTTATAACTTTGCGTACCGCATCTACATCAAGTTTACTAAGGTCGATAACCTTACTTTTATATATTATACCATAATGGGCT
Source organism: uncultured Odoribacter sp. (assembly GCA_910578105.1). GTDB lineage: Bacteria > Bacteroidota > Bacteroidia > Bacteroidales > Marinifilaceae > Odoribacter. The sequence goes on from CAJTPD010000001.1 coordinate 572,235, forward strand.
TGCGGATCTTCTACCACATTAGCCGACACACTGTCATCAAGCGTATATGCCATTCTTGTCTTGGCACGATTTAGTTTCTCATCGTCTATCTGGTTGCAGAAAAGTCCATGTATATAACTTATCGGCGCAAACTTATCGTTTATCCAGCCTCTTTCGAATATTTCCGGTTTACTGGCGTCATAAAGATTCATCAACAGGTTACTCAATACCTTGAACCGGTCTTTCCATTCGTCTTTTTCGAGAATCTTTACATACGCCAGTCGTAAAAGTTCAAGTTGGTCAAGCGTATTGGATTCTGCTATAATATCTTCTATGTTTATACTCAACTGCATAAGGAACACTTCACATTCCGTAATACATTCATCTATATTTTGGATAAGTGTTTCAATATCTTTTGCCGGATATTCCGATCCATTATTATTGGACGCATAGTCATTCAATGCCCGCTGCATATACTTGAATACATTGACATAATCGACCACAATACCGCAACTCTTGCTGGGGTATACACGGTTTGCACGGGCTATCGCCTGCATCAGCGTGTGCCCCTTCATCGGTTTATCAAGATAGAGCGTGGAGAGCGACGGCACATCAAAGCCGGTCAGCCACATCGCGCATACGAATACAAGGCACAATGGATTGTTCGGATCCTTAAAGCGGTCTTCTATATCCTTGCCGTCCGGCGTTATCTCACTCAGTTTCTTGCGGTGAAGTATAATATCAAGTCCATGTGCAGCGAATCTCTCTGTTTCATCGGCATCTTTGCTGATTACCACCGCCATTTCAACTTTATTCATATAGTCGAGCATTGTTGTGAGGCGGTCGCGTTCTTCCAGCGTCGTTGCATGGCTGCGTTCTTTGACAAGATTCTTTTTCTCCTCTGCCCAATATTTCTGTACTTTATCGTACATCTTTACCGTAGTGTACTTGTCTACACTAATGACCATTCCTTTACCGAGAAAACCGCGACGCGGAAAATGATGCGCAATGTCCTGTGCTATCTTATCCAGACGCTCGTCGCGTTTAATTACTTCCAGGATACGGGATGACGAGTTTTCAAGCAACTCTTTTTCACGATCATTCAGATTTTCATCCTCCACTATCTGGTCAATATCAGTATCGAGCCAATCATTAGTAAGTCCGACCTCAGGGACTCGGCGGCTGTAGAACAAGGGTACAGTGCTACCATCTTCAATGGCCTGGGCAAAATTATATTCGGACACATAGTCGCCGAACCATTGGTTTGTCAGGCACTTGCTACCCAAAAGTGGTGTACCGGTAAATGCGATGTAATTGGCATTGGGCAGTCCCGTGTGCATATTTTCCGCTAACTGCTTGTATTGCGTGCGATGCGCTTCATCTACAAGTACAAAGATGTCATTCCGTTCCGAGAGTATGGGATATTTCTTTGTCTTGTCATACTGGAACTTGTGAATAAGCGTGAATACCATCGGTTTGTTGCCCGATAGGAACTCTCGGAGTTGTGCGGCATTCTTAGGCTGGCACTCCTCCTTGTCCCCAATCACTTCTGACCGCACGAAGGTCTTGTGTATCTGCGTGTCGAGGTCTTCACGGTCAGTAATCACCAAGAAAGTGAAGTTCCCGTGCAGTTTGCGCTTTACCTTGCGCACAAACATCACCATTGAATAGCTCTTGCCCGAACCTTGTGTATGCCAGAATACACCCAATTTCCCTTTCAGTTCTTCCCGATTCTCAACGCTCTTCATTAGATTGTTGACTCCCAGATATTGGTGGTTTTTGGCAATAATCTTAATGCGTTTGTTGTCGAAGAAGATAAAATTCTCTATGTAATCAAGCAGTCGTTCTTTGCGGAAAAGACCGTCAATCAGGTTCGTGATGCTCAGACCGTGTTCCTCTATCTGTTTGCGGTCTACTTTCTCTTTCTCATCATCCACGCGCAACCACTCAAAGAAAAACTCATATCCGGCATTCCACGCCCCGATTTTCGTCTGCAAACCATTCGATAGAACACATATCTGGTTTATCGCAAATATGTTAGGAATGTCTGTTCGATATGAAACGAGATTTTTATTGTAAGATTCCTCAATCTTCACCGTTGAGTTCTTCAACTCTATAAATACCAACGGCAGACCATTGATAAAAAGTAATACATCCGGACGGCGGTAGCGGAACCGGCCTTTTATCCACATCTGATTGACGCAGTGGAAGTCGTTGTTCTTTGGATTGTTGAAATCAATCAGCTGTACAATATCGAAATCTTCTCTATTTTGCTTGCGTGTCTTTACCTTGATGCCGTTGCGAATCTGGCTGTAGAACTTATAGTTCGTGTCCACCATATCCGTGCCGGTATAGTCTTTCCGGTATTCGCGCACAATCTCGTCAAGAATCTCTGTGTCAATCCCGGGATTGATACGCCGCAGTGCGTTGTGGAATATTTCAGGAAGAATGCACTCTTCTACATTCGCGCGTCCCGTCTTCGACAAATCATTTTGCCCCTCGACGCTGGGATCGCATTCTATGCGCTGCCATCCGTATTCCGGTTGTGACAGCCGTGTGCATATCGCCTGTTCAATATTGTCTTCGCTGATGAATGATTTCATAACTGCTTATCGTCAGGATATTGTAGTTTGTATATTTCTTTCTGTTGTTCTATTTCTCGGCGCAATTCTTCCGGAGAAGGCATATATGTCAGGTACTTTGACGCGTACATCTGCTTGTTAGTTGCGAGTGATGAGAAACGAGCCACATCGGCATTCGTCTCTGCGCAAAGTATGATTCCTATCGTCGGATTGTCTGTTGCTGTCTTTTTATATGTATCGTAGAGTTTTAGATACATATCCATCTGACCTGCATCCTGATAAGAGACTTTAGTTGTTTTAAGATCTATGAGAACAAAGCATTTCAGCAGATAGTTATAGAAAACGAGGTCTATGTAATAGTCATCGTCTTCGGTATGAATGTGCTGCTGACGCGCCACCAGAGCATAACCCTTTCCCATTTCCATCAGGAACCGTGTAATGTGGGTTAAAATCGCCTCTTCCAATGTAGTCTCTGTGAAAGCGGCATTCTGATTCAGTCCAAGAAACTCAACGATTAACGGATTCTTGATAAAAACGGATTTTTCGTGTTGATAATCTGCTGTTAGCCCTCTCATCTCCTCAGTAACTTCATGCTTCTTTGCATCAGGTGTTTGCATCAGCCGATAATAATACTGAGAATCGATATTTCTTTTGAGGGTGCGATAATCCCATTGTTCCTGCGATGCCTCTCTCATATACCACTCCCGGACCTGTGCATCCTTTACGCGCATCAATCGTTCGTAATGCATCCACGACAATTGTGCAGGAAGGGGTTGCACATTCATAGTCTGTTCTTTATTTATATTCCCGGATTCAGCGAGCAGGGGTCGCTGAATCTGCTCAATGGTCATTTTGAATTCAGCGGGCAATGCCTGCTGAATTTGCAGATTGGGAAACGTTTGATAAAACTGTCTGTAAGCCCGTAAAGTTGTTTCGCTAAACCCTTTGCCAAATTCCTCCGTCAAGACTTTTGACGCCTGTTCTATCACGCGTTTCCCATATTCGGCGCGTCGCTCGCCATGTTGCTCCTGTTCTACGATGCGCCAGCCAAGCAGCCAGTTGGAAGCTACTTGCATGAGATTTGCTGCGCGATAGCTATACTCTCGGGCTGAGTTCACGATATGCTTGATGTCACTCTCAAAACTCATATCTGCAACGATGCCATTTTCTGTGTCGGTTATCTTATTCATATCTTCCAAATTTACGCTTTTACTTCCAACTTCCCGCTCATCAGGCGAGGCAAAAGAGCGTCCCGCTGCTTTATGAGATTTGCATTCTGCATTGCCAGTTTGTTGATTCCTTTAATGATTGGAATAATTTGGCTTTCAAATATCTTCATTATGTCCATAGGCGGTAACATAACCAATCCCTTGCGAAGGAATGTCTCGAACTTAAAGTTAATAATGCCTGTAGACTGTAATTGAAATCTATCTATTATCCGAGTATCATACAGATAGCGCATCCAATAATAAAAGAAATACGGAAATACATCTGTCTTTTTCAAGCGAATTAGTTTGCAAAAACTGGCACACATAACTCGCCCTTCCTTAAAGCGGTCAATCATATCCTGAGTAACAAGAACGCTTCGACCGACTGGTTGTTCCGATGTTCCGCCAGAAATTTCCATAATGATGTCTCCATCCTTTAGCTGGCGCGTCTTGTAATTACTTATTTTATGGTAGCGTCTTGGGCAACTTGATAAATCATATCGCCAAACACTGGGAAAATCTGTGCCTCTTATAACGCTGGCCTCAATAGGATAATCTTCTGAATAATCATCATTTCCCCAACCTCCACCGATGTAATATTCAAATATAGAATTCATATTTGTAACTGGGAAAGTAGCCGGCAACCTTCCAAGTTTACTTTCTACAAACTCGGCTTTCTCATATCCGGGAAAGCGGAAACGGACAAACCATTCCTTGTAGAGATTCTCTGCCATTTGTTCCAGCAAACGAATCCGCTTTGCGTTGTTCTCAATCAAAGAATCGTATGCGGAGAGGATAGAGGCTATCTTCTGTTGAACGGAGAGAATCGGAAGAAAAACTTTTATTTTTTCAATTTTATATATTCCTAATTTCGATTGTGCTGCACCTGCTGCTAATGATTCCATATATTGTTTCATATAAGGTTGTCCTAAATAGAAACATAAATATTTGGAATCAACTATTTGACGATCAAACTCTGTTAATCTTACAGCGTTTTCTGTAAGATTTGCTTTATCACAATGTACCTCACAAAATCCCACATCGCCTATGTTTGCAACAATAGTTATCGCAATATCTCCCTCTTCTATAATGTAACGCTGTAAAACTTCTCGTGTCTCTTGGGACAGATATACCAAATTGGCTGTTAATATTTTACCACCTTTAATATCTCTTGAACGCACATATGGAAACATGGTAGGCTCTATAGAAAAATTATGACCAGCAGGAAGTCTTTTCCCGCTCCGGATTTTTGAAATATCGGATATCTTATATACTTTGGTTTCCATACATTAATCCACTATTATCCAAATAGTTCCTTTATATTCTTCTCTATCTCCGCCATAAGCGTCTCCGCTTCGGCATTGAGGGCTTTGAGTTCGGCATGGTTGGCTTTCATTGTCTTGGCAAACTCCTCCTCGGTCATACCGTCATCCTCAATCACAACTCCGACATAGCGTCCGGCATTGAGGGAATAATCTTGGTCAATGATTCCGTCTTCTCCTTCAAGTTTGGCGACTTTGCACAGACCGATGATATCTTTGTAAATACCTTCGGGCCAACGCTCCAACAGCCAATCAACCTATTCCTGTTTTCCTGCTTTTTTATATTCATCTACGAGAGTCCAGAAAGCGGTACTGTCTCCCTCGTAAAGACGGGTGATGATACCGAGATTCTTTATCTGCTCGTCGCTGAATTTGCGGTGAGCACGATCAACTTGGGTGAAGATATTCCTTGCATCGATGAACAGGATTTCGTCTTTGTTCTTTTTCTCCTTATTGAAAAACCAAAGCGTCGCCGGCAAAGTTACCGTTGAGAACATATTGCTTGGCAGCGTTACCATCTGTGAAATGATGCCGTCTTTAATCATTTTCTTACGGATTTCCAACTCCGAGCCACCTGCATCGCTTGCTGAATTAGCCATTACCAGTGCAGCCTTTCCCGTATCATTCAGAGAAGTTGCAAAAAGTCCTATCCAAATGTAGTTGGCATTCGGGACAGTTTCTTTTTTATCAGAAGCCTTTTTGCCCGACTTTGTTTTATTGCGGGGGACACCATAGGTATTGAACCGCTTGTCATCAATGACTTTATCTACTATGACCTCATCAACGTTGAAAGGCGGATTTGCCATGACATAGTCGAAGTTACCGAATTCATCGTGAGGGTCGGAGTAGAAAGAATTCGCCTCGATAATATCTCCTCGCACATTATTCAGTAAAAGATTCATCTTGGCGAGTTTGACCGTATCCGGATCTTTTTCCACACCGTAGCAACGGAAGCGCATCATATCGCTGTTGGTGGCGTTATGGCGGTGCATATAACGAGCTGCCTGAACAAACATACCACCGGAACCACATGCCGGGTCAAGAAACTTCTTGTCTCCGATAATGGGTCGCAAGACCTCTACCATATACTGAACAACTGAGGCCGGCGTATAGAAAACACCGCCGCCTTGACCTTCGCTCAGTGCAAACTCACCGAGGAAGTACTCGTATATTTCACCGAAAAGGTCAATGCTGATATTTTCGGGGATATCTTTGAAGACACGAATAATCTTGCTTAGCAGCTCCGGTTCTTCCTCCGGAACTAACTGCCCATACACTTCCTTGGGGAGAACTCCATCCATTTTCGGGTTTTCTTTCTCAATAGCTTGCATCGCATTCTTGACAAGCACTGCTTTGTTTGCATCATCTGGTGCATTGTTGAGTTTATCAAAATATGCACATTCGGGAAGGAAGAACCCGCACTCCTCAATGGCAATATCCTTGTAGGATTTCTCCATTCTCGTGCCTTTATACTTGTTATATTCCGCCTCTATCTTTTCTTTGTGCTGCTTAAAGAGTATATCGGCATAACGCAAGAAAATAAGACCGAGAATAGGCTGTCCGTACTTATTGGCGGAAAGATGGGCACTGGCACGAAGCATATCTGCCGAGTGCCATAGATTATCTTTGAGTTGTTTGAGTTCCTGATCTGTCATAGCCGCACTATTGAGGTTTAACAATTAATTCCGTATAATCTACACCTAAAAGTTCGGCTATCTTAAAAAACATATCGATTGACGGCTGAGAGGTATTTGTACACCATTTGCTGACAGTGCCGGGGTCTTTCCCTAACTGCTCCGCCAACCATTTGTTTGTGCGCTTATGCTCAACTAGTACGACCTTGATACGGTTCAAGTCTTTATTAGCCATTTCTAATGCTTTTTGCTTATTTTTAACTGCAAATATAGCAATAAATTGAGTTATATTCAATTTACCCCCTTGAAATCCGACTGAAAAATCTTATAAGCAATAAAATATTCATAGATTGACTATCTCGCATAAATTTTTTAGTACTTTTGTATCATATAATTGGATGATCTTCTTAAAATTACAGAATAATATGAATCCGTCAGGTATAAGAATTGCAAGTTCTCTATTAGATGTAATGAGAGATGGGAAGGAATTTGAAAGCCTAATTGGCTATCAATATAATAATTTGGATGTATTGAATGAAATTAGAAGAAGTATTTCTGAAATACAAAGTACTAGAAAACATCCTGCCATCTGCTATATAGCTAACGTGTTAAAAAGCAATGTTAATAATTTTATTGACAGTACTGATGATTTGCCTTTTCATGAAATGGTTAATTCTGTACCTCACGACATTAAAGAAATAGATGTCATCCTTGTAACTCCAGGTGGATTAGCTAATCAAGTCAGTAATTTTGTAAATGCACTTCGTCCTAGGTTTGAAAAGGTTAATTTCATTGTCCTTAATATGGCAATGAGTGCTGGTACCATTTTTATAATGTCTGGGGATGAAATAATTATGTCACAACAATCTAAATTTGGACCAATTGATCCTCAGATTCCAAATAGAGAAGGGCGATTTGTTCCAGCTCAATCTATTCTTGTAACATTAGATGATATTAGAAAGAGAGGGGCAGAAAAAATTAAAAATCACGAACAACCAGATTGGACTGACATTCAATTACTAAAAAACATAGATCCTAGAGATATTGGGTTGGCACAAAGTGCAAGTAGATATTCTATAGATATGGTAAAGAATTTTCTGTTTAGTTATAAATTCAAGTCATGGATTCAACACTCACATAATGGACAATCTGTTACCAATGATGACAAAAGGAACAGGGCAGATGAGATTGCAAATCTTTTGTGTAGTCATACGGAATGGAAAAGTCACGGTCATGCCATTAATAGAGATACAGCATGGAACATTTGTCGTTTAAAGATAACTCATTCTGAATCTATTGCAGGTCTAGATAGAGCCATGCGTAGAATGTGGGCTTTGTTTTATTGGTTATTTGAAAATACACCCATAGTTAAAATATTTGTTTCAGATAATTATTGTATAATCCGGAATATTTCACCTATAATTGTTCCACAAAGACACCAAAGATAATGAAATCCTTAGAAATTAAATTACAGGAACTTGGCTTTTCGGATGATTATATTAAAGCTGTAAGTGAGACTATTCAATATGATTCTGCATCCTCTCCAATTCCTGATATTTCTTTCCAAGATTTTGAGCAGGAAATTATAAGTTCTACAGAACTGGAAATAACAGTCTCTCCTTCAAGTGATACAAATTATATTATAGGCGATATAGATAATGAGGACTCTTCTATCACTTTTTGATTAATTAAAGAATAGCAGTTATATTGAACTGCTGTCTCGTTTTATTTTTGAAAGATATTAATTCTTATGTCGAACTCACGTTAATGATTACTACCATTCATTAATAAGCCAGCTATTCGTCTGAGTATCAGGGGTGTAATCGACCACGGCTGTTCTGGGGTAACCGGCATCCTTCAGTCGTTTGATTACCATCTTTCTCATTTTCTTGCACTTGTCCCAAAATGTCAAAGATATACGTTCTGTATAAGGCTCGACCTTGTACCATAGGCTATAATCCAACTTGTCCTGTGCCAAAAGAGTATGTATTGGATAGAATGCCATACGCAAATATGAAAGGGCATCCTGATCTTGCCAATTAAATGAGAGCCTATAGAGAAATACATAATATTGTATGGGGTCTTTTTTATTAAGTACATTAGCAAATGGCATCCATATTTTGCTTCCTTTGCTTTTAACCAAAGGACTACACTCATCAATTGAGTTCATCAATACAATTGCAACTGTGTGTGTGACATACGCCTCTCCAGATAACCAAGTCAATACAGCATTGGGATAGAATTTGAGTTCCAAAGATACTGGTAATTGGGGATAGTGAGGATCGTGTCCTTCCTTGTTAATATAGGTCAAATACTCACTCACACATTCTTCATCGTGCGCCAAAACCATACTTGCAAGTTCTTGTGCTATTGGCACTTTTAACTCAAGCATTGTTTTGAATAGTTCTCTCCAATGCTTGAAAGCCTTTACCACTTCACTATCTGAAAAAATAGAAAGTACTGATTCCAATTCTTCTTTGGAAAACTCTGCCCATGCAATCTGATTAAGCAATTCTGTATTGCTGCTAATAATAGTCAGGAAGAATACTCTGTCGTTTTGTCTCAACCTAGCAACATCAGCATAGCTTACGAATTGATCAATACTCCTTACCACCTTCGCTCCCCATTCGTTTATGATCTCTGAAGAATAAAGTCGCTTTAACAGACTTAAGAATTGTTCAGAAGACAGATCGTGTAAGCGCTTTGTATAACCAATCTGTTCCTCTGTGAAAGATGACATATTTATGGTAGAAATTGTGTATAGGAAGTTTTCTTCACCCCTCAAATCTCTCGAAAGTGACGGCTGTAGCACAGACCGCTTAATATTATCACCATCGGTAGGTTGAGGAAAAATCTCACTGAGTTGACTTAGGATAGACAATAGCACTCGTCGCTTTTCTTCCTCATTTTTACATACTTGATTGACCAGCACTACCACTTCCAAAAATCCTCGCAACCGCCGCTCGTCATCGGCTAATTCAGCTTCAAAATGTCGGATAAGCTCCGGCAATTGTCTTTGCTCATTCAACAGACTGGCAGCTACCAGTTGTGAACCATGGTAAGGAATCTTGTTACTTAAATAAGTGACATTTCCCCCATCGTGCGTAACGAATTGAAGCGACAATAGTTGACCTTCATAAGAACGCGGCAATGCTGTTCCACTACAGAGAGATCTCTGCCACAACAGGCCAGACGGTAAATAGTTGTACAGATTCAACAGCAATTTTTGGAGTTCAGCATTGTCTGTTTCCTTTAATATGGAAACTGGCCGTGGTGACAACATAGCTGCATACAACTCCGCCACCTTAGCCTCGGTCAAACTGGAATATCCTTTGCTTTCCTGATAGATAGATTTTTCGTTTAATACAATGGATTTGCTATAGTCTGAGAAGTCTTTCTCGTCAACGGCAGGTCGTTTAAAAAGCATCAACAACTGACAAAAATCAGTTATCTTTCCCAAATCATTGCGCTGAATGAGCAGACTATGTGTCCACACACACCCCGGACGACGCATCTCGTTGGCGTACCAGCTCTTGGCAATCACATAATAGGGACTTTCAAACAAAGGATAGGCTGTTATATAGTCACGTTTTCCGGCTTTATCCACGAACTCAGACCAGTCACTAAGCGTAGCAATTTTGTCCATATCATGGCTCGAAGGCAAGATGATACTTCCTTGGACATAGTTGTGTCCAAGCTTATATCCATGGAGCATTTGGTGTAGTTCTATCATACATCTAATTCAAGCAGCCATGATAATGGCAGGGTAATATCATAGTCACGGTTTTTCCCGGAAGAGACAAAGGCACGTCTTTTCTGGTCGGTCAGTTCACAGACTTCTTCTTCGGTCATTTTTCCTCGGTTGTCATAGTCGAGTCCTTGAGCACTCACACCAAAATACTTAACATTGTCAAAATGGTATTTGACGAAAGTGTAAAAAAATAGGTGTTCCTGCCTTATCCAGTTTTCAACGTCAATCTGCTTGCTCTCCATTGTATCCCATTTCGAGACACAAAAAGCAATCTTTAAGTTTCCACGAGTTTCACGGATATACTTCAACAGTTCGATATTCTGAATCCACTCATCAATGGCATCCACGGTGAACTCTGCCAAAGGCTGATAGCTCTCTTTTTCCTGAGAAATTGCCCTGTAATACTCTTCATTAAACTTCTTTTCCGGATTGGGAGAGAGAAAGAATAGCAGACAATCTGCTTGTTTCAGCCAGTTATCGACTTCTTCAACTGTCTTATTTTGGAGAATGAGTTTGAATCTTTCTCCCTTGAAGTCAGGAATAGCCATTTGAAACTTGCGTTCTGACTCCATATGAATTAAGTCGAAAGCCAGGTCGGTAATGTTGATCTGACTGCGTTGTACAGCAGTTTGATCAAGCCACAAGGTTGCCATAGAGTCCAGATAACTGGTGTCAGAGGGATACTTGTCGAAAGTCAACTGGTGGCCTGTGTTCCCGTTTTTTTCTATAGCCCAGAAGGCGGTGATATAGGAGGTCTTTCCTGTATCCTGTAATCCTACGGCTATACATTTTATATTGTTTTCCATATCACTTTTTCTTGACTAATTTTTGAATCCAATTGTATTCTGGCGATAATGATGCTGGCGTTTTCTCTGTGATAAGACGATTGAAAAGTTCTATCAACTTAGTATCTTCACTCTCATACTCTATTCCTTTTGAGCAAATTTCGTAGATATTGTTCGACGGCACGGTTATAAGTGGACTTATTATATTCAATATAGACCGCTTGCGCTGCTCCCAAAGGTTCGTTACTTCGTCACGTTTTCTTTTCAATTCGACATCATCTATTATTCCTTCAGCTGCTTTATTGTTTTTTTCTTTTACCAAATCCGCTTTATTAAATACCAAGAAATATTCTGTATCTTGCGTAAACATACCCTTTTCTTTAAAGCGGGTGAGTAACGACTGAAATAAAGCCTTATAAGCATTGTTCTTTGCAGGAAGTAACTTTTCCGTATCAACAAAAATCACCAATTTGTCAGCATATCTGACGGCAGTCTGTTGAAGGACTACATCATCTTTAGAGACCGCATCGTTATATATTTCACCAGAAAGGTCTGAGAATACTATCATCCGCTGATTATCTCCGTGCTCGTCTCCCAATACCACATTCAATATGCTTCCCGCCCTACGTTGAGTACGAGGCGGTTCGGAGAGACCTTTTTCCGACAAAAATCGAGTGTGCACACGACGTTGAAATCCTGTCAGCGTGTCGGAGTCAATAAAAGTGGATTTCAATAGCTGAGGACGACGACAAAGGATGGCAAACAGGCTACCTACAAAAGTAGTCTTGCCACACTCGCTGATGCCAAACAAGGTAACAAGCGTCGGACGCCGATCAGATGAAAGCCCATTGACATCCGCATCCCGTAGAGCATCATAACGATATGTAGACTCCTCAATTGCCGCACCTTCTGTCTGCAGAGTAGGCTGAGGAGCAGCAATCTCTGTGTTGAACTTAATATTAACAGGTTCACTCATAACATTCGGATTTTAAGTATTCGTAAAGCAACTCATAAAACACTGCAATACCAAAGTGTAAAGGACTAATACGTTTTTGACCTATCTCATGGTAATCGTTAGAATATATGTAACGGCGGAACACGGAAGTTTTCTCTATGTTGGTATATATCTTAACATCAGAGCCTTGCAAACGGGTTTTTATTGTAGACAGAGCAATTAGACTTCCGCTAACATTAAGATTTTTAAACACTTCCACAGGTTCCTCAGATGCATATAGCCAGCTGCGTGAGGCTAAATCCTGTGCCACATTATTCATAAATGCATATGCTTCTTGATTAGGCTGGAAAGTCTTTGCTGAATAGCATTTTTCGAATTCAGAACGACAATAGTACTTTGCCAATGATTTTATGCCTTCGAATTGGTCTTCTATATCAAGCGATAAATCTGCCCATGAATCCTTGTCGTAAATGTTCTTAAGTAAATCTAAAGGCTCTATAGCAGGTATTTTTGCATTCTTATGCCAATAGGATTCAATAGCATCAAAACGAGATGAGTCTATGCACTTGTTAATGATACCAGCAGAACTTGGTTGTTGGCATTTCAGCACATTACGCAATGCCAACGGATAGAGTAACTCGTCCACACCTTCTTGGTCTGTTGAAAGAACCAGCCCCACAACATAACCAGCTAGAGCGCGATACACTTGAACTGGAAAGGTGCGCTTTGTTGTTTCATTGATAGCTTTTATGAACGAGGTATCAGGGATATCAAGACAAAGATGGAGAACGCATGCTTCATACTCTGGCAAGGATATTTCCTCTGCGTATGTCTTGCAAGCCTCGGAGAGACTCTCAATGGTTGCCTTATCGTAAGGGAAAACCAGTACTTCGGTAAGTATGTCTTTGAGATTGTTGTTCATAGACTAATCTAAATAAGTGTTCAATTGTTCTTGAAGTCTTGCCATTTCATCTGCTTTTGCAGAAATGCTTCGGAAGAAAGAAATGGCATTGGCATATTCAGGTTTTCTCTCGTCGTATACCTTCGGGTTTATGGCAAGAATGATTTCCTTGATATGTTGAGAATTGAAAAATCTGTATCTGATTTCGTACATTTCCTTGGCATTCATTTCCTTTGACTTTGTTTGACTTACTTCCCTTCTTTGCTGTGTGGAGCGCTTGTTCTTCTCGGGTAGAATTATCTTTTTGGTAAAGCAAAAACGGTCGTTCTTCATAAACCGTTCTCCATCCCAACTATAACATATCACATTCAATCTTAGTACACCTCTAGTAACATTGAACTCTAATATATTATAGATTGGTGGATAAAGTTCGGGATTACCGGATTTGCCGGGATGTAGTGATCCGCACTGCAACCTGATTGCTGATTTTTCTTCTTTGTCTTGCTGTATGGACTGCGTATGAACATGACCATATATTTGTACCTTAAACTTATGGTCAAATTCTTCCTGCATGGCTTTATTATTCTCGAACCATGCCAGCGGATGATGCATCATAGAAATATTGACAGCTGTAATTGGTGTGTCAGCATTATATGCGTATTTTGTTAAAAAGAGCTTATGCTCTTTTGGGGCCATAGCATTAGGATCGTTTACATCGTCCTCATCGCATGCTAATGTGGAATTAAGGCAGTGAAGAATGATGACATAGTTATCAAGAGTCCCCAACTTTACCTCTTTGCGAAACCCTTTGTTGTTGAAATTAGTAACTCCTTCAAGAATGCTTACGGCGACAGCATCTGCGGACGAATGCATGTTTGCGAACTTGTGAAAGGCCTCCAATGGCGAATACAATATGCGAAGAGCATTATGCTCTTTGTGCTTTGCCTTATAAATGAAATCATCACCTTTAGCGGAATCAAGTAGCGCAGGGCGAAACAATAGACGTGATGATTTATACACATCGCGGTCAATGTCGTGATTGCCAGGCACGACGTAAAGTTGAGTTTGTTTTTCGTCACAATCAAGACGTTCAAGTACCTTTTTAATGAATGCCTCCGCTTTTTCATATTCTTCAGCCTTACCTTTATTAGCAACATCACCACATATCAATATCTGATTGACTCCACCTCCATCACGGATATCATCCATTGCCTCTATGAATGCCGTCTCTAAGGAGCGGTACTCATTCTCGTCGTCTTCGCAATGAATGAAATGAATGTCTGATAATAATAGTATCCTCAACATTATTAATCTATATTTCTTTGTAGATATATTCTATCTCTCCATAAACTTCTCCTTATCTCTCATCGCAGATACATCATACTCAAGCGGTTATGTTGGGCAAGAGTGGAGTCTGCAAATCCTCCAACATATAAAGGGTTATAAGAGAAACCGATTTCTGCGAGAAAGATTATGCAAATATAGTAAATATGTAGCAATCATGAAAGTATAACAAAGAATCATGAAATCGTGAAATTCACAATCTTTATAAACACTTAAATAGAATATTGCAAAAGTAAAAAAATGTCAAGAGACCACATATATGGAAGAAATTCATAGATTTTTAACCAATCCTGTAAATCCTGCCACAACTTGATAGCCCATCACAATTATTTTTTGGAAAATTTTTTATTACAAAGCAATTCAGAATCTCATTCCTCGCTTACGCTTAGTTTTCTTCTTTCGGCGAAGTATGTCCGCTAGTTCTTGATTGGCTTCTGCATCAGCGGCATTGTAAGGTGAAGCGTTCCCGTTCAGCAAGCCTAATGAGCCATTAAAAAACTCGCTATGTGTTGTCTCAGAAGGTACATCGGGCATGGCTGTTTCATAACCTCTTGGCATTAGCCTCGTGTGTTCTTCCATTCTGTTTCGTTGCAAAGCTGCATCAATTTTGGAATAGCTGAAACGCTTGTCCACCTTGGAACCGTTGAAACGATAGCCGTTCATGGTAAAGATAACACCTTGAACCTCGTTTGTCTGCCTCTTGTACTTGAAGCGGACTTCTACGCCTTGCCGGTTCAGGTTGACGACAAGCACTTTCCAGTTTCCGCACCTGCCGACTTCCGTTTTGAGGATGTCGTACAGTTCATACTTCGTTCTGTCCGGCTCTTTTAGGCGATTACGCTTGACATTTTTCTTGCTGTCTGCCATATACAGACCATATTTCAAAGTAAGTTCCTTGCATATGCGGGTACTTCGTAAACGCTCATTCTTATCTGAAATGGTGTTGCCGTTGTTGTCGATGCGGTTGAAGGCTATATGCAGGTGCGGATGCTCCTTGTCGAAGTGACGGGCGATGAGGAACTGCGTATTCCGGATGCCCATTCGCTCCATATATTCAAGGGCTATACCTGCCATAACGCGGTTCGTCAGGCGCGGCTCGTCCTCCTTGGAAAAGCTCAGTGCGATGTGTCCGACCGGCTTCGCAATCTTGTTATTCATTTGCGATTGGACATTGAAACTCATGGCAATGGTTTCCCTATTTTCCATAAACAAGCCGTCGTATGCCACTATCTGCGTTCCTTTATCCTTGTTAAGTATGTAATCCACCACACCTCTGAAATCGCTTCCTTTTACGATTTTCGCCATCATATCCCTATCCTATTGATGAGTTCGTGAATCCTTGCCACTGCCACCTTGCAGTCCCAACAAACTTCGGAGAAGCCTCTGGCGTTCGCCTTGCGTGCAAGCTGGTTGAGGTTGTTCGCCATGCCGCAGAGCTGGCGTATATATCCAGTGTGTTCCTCCGACAGCCGTTCTTTCACCTGACCGTTCCGGAAACATTCTCTCATGTATTCGCTAGGCGATATGCCTGTTTTATGTGCTTGTGTTAACAGACGGAAATAATCCGGAGTCGCCATTTTCACCGCGACACGATATTTTAGTTTCTCGGTTTCCTCCTTTTTGGGACGACCGCCCTTGTTGTATTCTTTCTTCTGTTCCATTTTCAATGTGTTTACTGTGAATACTGTGTGTACTGTATAGACCAACGGGATGCCGCTTCCTATAATTTGGGAAGTGGGTAGCAAGTAGTTTCGGTGCACCCGAAACACAAACTTGCTACCTCAAGAATAAAACACTTCACGTTTTGAGTTGCTCGAAACAACACCACGCTTGCTATTGTCTTAATGATTATAATTTGCGCCACTGTTCGATGTCATCCTGATAGGTGGCGATATGTACCATGTTTTCCAGCAGTCCCGAGACACTCATCCGCCTTCCTCCCAACCGTCGGACAATCCCGTCCAGTGTGTCCCGTACCTCACGGCTGACGAATACTGGTTTGCGGTCTTCGATTCGTGGGACTTGCAAATAGGTAGTCCGATACTCCTCCAATGATAATTTGCGCTGCTTGCTGCTGGCGCGCTTGGCAGATGTCTCGGCTGCAATGGAGGCATTTTGCTCTGGTTGCTCAGCATGTGTGGTTACTTCCGTTGAGTTCCCTGTTGCATCAGATGCTGTCTGTGAAGGATAAAAACTCGCTTCTTCTGCTACTGTCTGATATTGAGGGAAGGGGATGTACCTCTCCCTTTGTCGTGCATCCTCTGCCGGGATATAATTCTCCGGATTAAAGTCCCGGTACTCCTCTTCGTTTCCTGCTGGTGTTTTTCTTTTCTCTGTCATCATGAATCGTGTTTTAAGGTTTATAAAATGGTTCAGGTATATACCCGTTAACCTGTTATCGGGAGCAAAAGAAAAGAAGATACCGCCCTCTGCCAAACGATTGGAGCCGACGTGTCAATTTTGTCGGATATTGCTACGGACTGGACTTTGGTGTCTGTATGTACTTCACTGATTTGCCGGATTGGAATGTGTGTAGAAAACAAGTACAGTGAGTGTAGTCATTATTATAGAATATGTGTAGGTCTGTCCACAGATTTTCTATTGGAGTTGTACGACCTTTCTTGTATGCCGGGTATTTGCAACCATACCCCCAATCCTTATAAACAGGAAATCGGTGCCAACCTCAACCACCTTATGCCAAATGCTGCCAGTTCCTTCGACATGTATGATAGTCTGAATAAAAGCGTTTTATTTCGCAGACGGAATAAAACCAGTAATCACACTTAACCCAGTAAAATGTATGGAAATAATCACCATTGAAAAGAAAACCTTTGAGGAAATGACCGCGAAATTCGACGAATTTGTCAAACGGATAGAAAATGTCTGTCACCGGAGCGATGACAAAGGCATGGGAGAATGGTTAGACAATCAGGAGGTTTGTAAACTACTGAACATTTGTCCCCGGACCTTGCAGACCCTTCGGGATAACGGTACCTTGGCTTACAGCCAGATTCACCACAAAATCTATTACAAAGCCGTAGACGTCCAGCGTATTGTTTCCGTTGTAGAAAACAAACGGAAAGAAGCAGGATTCGGGAACAGAACAATTTGAAACCATGAATGAAGAATAAACTAAAACCAAATGCTTATGAACAATGAACTGATAACGAAAAATAACGAGTGGGTCATCCACTTCATGAAAAGTCTTGAACGAATGACGGAAGGAATAGAGCAGCTTGCTGCCAGTTGCCGTTCTCTTTTAAACGGCGAACACTATCTGACCGACAAGGAACTTTCCGCCCGGCTGAAAGTCAGCCGCCGTACCTTACAGGATTATCGGAACGAAGGTCGCCTTCCTTATATCCAGTTGGGTGGTAAAATCTTATACCGGGAAAGCGATATTGAAAAGACATTGGAGGAGTGTTACCGGGAGGCATTCCGGTTGAAAGACAGGAGTGCTTTCTGATTTTCTTGAAGGAGCGCAGTTCTCCGTCTGCCTTCCGTCTGGTGTCAGCCATCCTTGAAAAGAAAAACAGCTTACCGGGTGACATCCAGTCGGAATGTTTGGTATAAGCTGTTTTTTCTGTTTTCTTTCCGTCGCTTGTTCCCGTTGCCGGGTGCTTTTTGGGGTGTGCCATTGACAGATGCAAGGTTTTCGGATAGAATACGCTCCAAGGGAGGAAGATTGTATCCGAAACGGCTCTGCCGCCCGACCTTGCAGTTTTCAGCAGAAAACACACCCATCTTTGCATCCGGACAGCAGGAACAAGTGATGGAAAGAATGGACTTGTTTATTAATTGTATCTATTTCTTTCTTAAAGGTTTTAAATTTATAAAAAATGTAGCTTCATCTTCCTCTGCTTGTAAGAATTGTATTCAAAAATATAGGAGAATGTCGTTGAGAAATTTATAAAACCTAAAATAGTCAAAGTATTCAATATTAATGGGATATGAAACAATAGAAAAAGAATAAGTTATACTATTTTCATATGATGGTGGGGAGGCTGAATAGAAAAGCCGGATAGCCTTTTGTACTAAAGTTTTGTGATGAAAAGTGGCTTTATCTTTGGGGAATGTGTACTTTTGTTAAAAATGATAATTGATATGAATCGGATTATTTTGGTGGGCAACGGATTTGATAAGGCGCATGGAATGGCTACGACTTATCAGGAATTCATGGACGATTATTGGAAGAGCGTGGGAAATGAAATTTTTGATGGTTCTTCTTTCAAATCTTATCAAGACGAGTTTATATATTTTAAAATTCCTGGCGAGAGATACAATTTAACATTTATTCTTCCAGAATATAGTAGTGGAATAACTTCATACTCTAAATTCAAATCATTGCTTGATTCATGCAATACTCCATCTATTGAATTTGTATTTTTAAATAAATTTTTTGAGAGACTTTCTGAAACCTCATTAAATAATTGGGTAGATGTGGAGAATGAATATTATGCAGCTTTAGTGGAAATTTTGAAAAGTCATGAACGCAACAATTCCAATGAAATTCCGAGTTTGGAAAAATTGAATAATGATTTTACTGCTGTACGTAGATTGCTTGAAGAATATTTATCCAAAATAGAAAAGACAAATGCTAAAATACTTTCTGTTCAAGATAAGATTTTAGCTCCTTTAAGGGCACAGGATATAGCGCACTCTCATAAAATGGGACTAACTAAGCATATTCAACAACGGATAGATAAAATTGATGTCGAACAGAAACGGCTGGCAAAGCAAAATACTGAGTTATCAGATATTTATGATATAGAAGATTTCAGGAATGGCAACATTCAAAAATGGGTTAGTGAACTTAGAGCTATTGAAGAGCGAGGAAATCGACGCCAACAAATCCGAAAATGTATGGATATGCTTCCTTCCTTTTTATCTCTACCGGAAGAGATATTGCTTCTTACTTTTAATTATACAGATACCGTTGAACGATATATTCCAGCATCATCACAAGCCTTGCTCCCTCATGTAGAGTGCATTTATATTCATGGACGCTTGAAGGATAAATCTAATCCGATAATTTTTGGATATGGAGATGAATTGGATACCAATTATAAGGCTATCGAAGACCGCAATGATAACCGCTATTTAGAGTATATAAAATCAACGGGATACCATAGGACAGATGGATATCGGCGGTTATTGGAGTTTGCAGAATCGGGATATTTTCAGATTTTTATTATGGGACACTCGTGCGGAAATTCTGACCGCACCCTGCTTAATACATTATTTGAGCATTCCAATTGCATGTCAATCAAACCTTTTTACCATCAGATTTCTAATGAAAAAGATAATTACAGCGATATAGTACGTAATATTTCGCGTAATTTTAAAGATAAACAGTTAATGCGGGAACGGGTAGTTAATCAGACTTACTGTGAACCGTTAAGTAAAAACTAAAGTAATATATTATTGAAGTTAAACAGAAAAGTTATGGTTTTAAATTAGAAATATTATGTAATTCGATACCTTGTGTGGAAATAAATTTTTTAAGATATTAAAAGATTGAACTATAAATCTATGAAACGTTTGATTAATTTGATAGTTTTAGTTTGCATTGGATGCATGTCTTTCACTTGGGCTAATTTCCTGCCTACTAATTTCACTACTCTTCAATTAGGAGATGAACAGAATGATTCAATTTCATATAAGAATATTGTAGTTTATAAGTTATTCCCGACGCAAAATATGTGGACATTCATTAAATTAAATACAAGAAATGGACAAATGTGGCAGGTACAATATGACACAAAAGGTGATAATCGCATTGAAACATTTCTAAATCTTTCCCCGCTTGTTAGTAAGGAAAAAGAAATAAATGGAAGATTTACACTATATCCAACACAAAACATATATAACTTTATTTTGCTTGACCAGATTGGGGGTAAAGTATGGCAGGTTCAATGGTCATTAGAATTTGAAAATAGGCTTATTTGGCCTATTCAATGAGTATGTTTAGATTCGGATATATTATTTTTTGAACGTATAGTTTGAATATTATTCACAAACTCTTCTTCTCTGGAATCACTTGTTTCCATTGGTTACTATCAAATAGGAGTCTAACAATGGAAACAAGCGATTGCCGGAGAAGACTTATTTATTAATTATACATATTTCCTTTCTTCCGCCCTTTTCGGTTAAAACCGTCCTTATATACCACCAAATACACCGGAGGCGTAATAGTGTTATCCTTCCCGGAATATGCCCGTTTCATCAGAAACTGTCGGAACATACGGCTCCTCTTGCTCTGTATTTTAAATGCAACTGCTATAACCATTTCGAGGTTATACACATCGTAACTAATACCATCGTTTTTTTTGATGTATTTCATCGTTTCAAACTCATATAGTTCCTCATTCCGGTAAATGGACTTGATACTCCTGCGTACATCATACTCAAACACACCGAGCATGTCAGCGATTTCTGGTAAAGTCATCCACACGGGAACCTCCGGCACGGTGACTGTCCCCGTTTCACTGATAGTAATAATCCCTCTTTTCATTATACACACTCCTTTAAAAAACTCTTTTCCACTTTCCCCATATCCCGCATAATAGACTGGTCCAGCACCTTGGCATAATGCTGTGTCATTTTGATATTGGCATGTCCGAGAATCTTCGCCACATTCTCCATACTCACCTCATTGGCTAAAAACACGC
>CAJTPD010000002.1:0-21258 GCA_910578105.1 uncultured Odoribacter sp.
AAAAAATACTGTAATTCCAGTTATATATACCTTTTACAAAATTTACCACCAACTGGAAATATACGAGTACAGGAGGAGATAAAGTCAGTATTTTATTACTCCTTTTTGCATTAGCATTTATGAAAATAATTAGTATATTTGAATTACGGAAATGCTGCTAAAACAAAGGTTAGCAATGATTTTGTGACTTAAAAGCAGCCATTTTTGAAGAAGAAATTATTAATCAGAGAAGTTCTTTTATTACTGAATTATAATCAAGCAGTTACAGGATTCTAAATTTCCGGATTGCTTTTCCCCACAGTATGACCGACACCCTCGGACGTATGCACAGCGACGCCCAGTTTGCCGGTTCATCCTCCGTACCTGCCCACGTGGAAATGATGGGCTTCCTCGGTATGGGTAACAACCCGATGGTAGGTGCTACCGTGGCTGTTGCCGTATCAGTGGCTCAGGCATTGGCTAAGTAATCAGAAAGTTACGGACTTTATATCCAGAATCCTGCCGGGTTGTTCCGGCAGGATTTTTTGTATTTGGACTTACTGGGAAAAACAGTAAAAATAGTAACAGCTATTTTTCAAAAATTAGTATAACTCTTTCATTGATATATCTACGACAATCACTATATCTGCAAAAAGGACTTATGAAACAAACAATTATTAACAAATTAAAGCAATTTTTCGCATGCCAGTCAGTTGAAAAGGCATGGGTATTTGGCTCTTATTCGCATGGAGAAGAAACAGAAGATAGTGATGTTGATATATTAGTGCGTTTCACAAAAAACGCCAAATGATAAAATGGATAACTTTCGCCACACAGCCGGCTCACAGAACAGTTGCAGGGCACTGAAATTTAATTTATATTTGTGACACTATTGCAAAATAATCTACAATAACATAAACGCTGGAAAAGTAAGTTCACTATGAATAATGAAATTCTATATATTCTCCTGCCGGACTATGCTGCGCATGAGGCGGTGTATCTTTCAGAGGCTATCGCCTCCGATGAATTTGCTTTAAAACAGAATCCGAAATATGTCAATAAGGTTGTAACCCCGACATTGGAGCCGGTTAAATCCATTGGCGGCTTCCGAACCCTGCCCGATTACTCGTTTGAAACGATGCCCGGCGATTATGCGGCATTGGTACTGATTGGCGGTTTCGGATGGAGTACACCTGTTGCAGACCAGGTAGTACCGATTGTTAAACAAGCCATTGAGAAAGACAAGATTGTCGGCGCAATCTGCAACGGGGCTTCGTTCATGGCAAAGCACGGATTCCTCAATTCTGTCAAACATACCGGCAACGGCTTGGAACAACTGAAACTCTGGGGTGGCGGAAACTACACTAATCCGGACGGCTACGTCCATACCCAGGCGGTCGCCGACAACAAGATAGTAACCGCCAACGGCTCCGCAACGCTCGAATTTGCAAAAGAACTGCTTTTGTTGCTTGAAAATGACACGACGGAACGCATCGGAATGTACTATCAGTTCAACAAACAGGGCTTCTGCTCACTCTTTGCCGAACAATAGCTATATCCCTCATCCCTTAAAACATATGAAACATCAGAATAAGAAATACCTTTATTGGCTATGTGCCACGATGGTCATAACGCTCGTTCTACCTTTTGCGGTGGCCCGTCTTGCTTCGGAGTGCAGCGGCATGGCATTGTGCATGATATTGTTTCTTGTCTTTAATCCGGTATATTCAATAATATTGGGAATTAATTGCGGAAAAAATATCAGGCAAATGTGGAGTCTTCCGCTGGTTTCGGCGGTGATGTTCCTGTTCGGGACCTGGTTTTCCTTTGATGTAAAAGAAATCTGGTTTATTATGTATGCTGCAATCTATCTTGTTTTAGGCTGGATTGCAATGTTCATAGGTAAATATATGGGAAAACATGAATATGGAAAAAAATAACAAAAGAATGCCGGCAATTAAGAGGAAGAAACACATCAAATTATTATTTATTCGTTTAACTGTTGATTGAACAGAAAACAATTCTGTTTCAAATCATTAAACAGTCAAACGAATAACACATTTACTTAGCTCTGGGTCTTTTTTGAAACAAAGAAATAATCCAAAGCAAGACCATTGCTCCGATAAAAGCTACAATCAGATTGGCAATAATCCCGCCTGTAGAATGTAATCCGATCAGACTAAAAAGCCAACCGCCCAGAAGACTACCTACAATTCCGATAAGGAAGTTGACAATCAAACCAAATCCTCCTCCTTTAATAACCTTACCGGCTGCCCAGCCGGCAACAATTCCTACAATAATAAACCATAAAAATGACATAAGCAATCTGTTTTAATATTCGTATAGGTTTTTACCGGATAACGCCTGAAAAGGTTACAATATCAACAACCGGGGAATATAACCTGACACCAACCAGATACAAAAAAACATTTCTGACCGCTTTTCCGTAAACCACACAAAAAAAACAAATGATACGCAAAGGATTTTATACATTATTACTGGTCATAGTGACCGGAATAATATTACCGGCCAACGCCCAACCCGGACTGGATACAACCTGGCGACGGGGAGGAAACATCGGAATTAACCTCAACCAGGTAAGCCTCAGCAATTGGGCTGCAGGAGGAGACAATGCGGTAGGATTCAATTTCCTGTTCAATTATTTTGCCAATTACAAAAAAGCCAGACACCTGTGGAACAACCAACTGGAACTGGACTACGGCCTAAATAAGACAAAATCAGACGGAAACAAGAAAACAAACGATAAAATTTATCTGTCTTCACTCTACGGTTATGAACTCAGAAAAAATCTTTATCTGAGCGGTCTATTAACATTTCAGACTCAATTTGCCAAAGGTTACGATTATAGTACAGACCCCCGGACCTATATTTCACGCTTTATGTCACCCGGCTATCTATTAGTCGGAGGAGGTCTGACCTGGACACCCAAACCGTGGTTTACCGCCACTTTAACACCGGCAACCTGGCGGGGAACATTTGTCGGCAGCAAGATTCTTTCCGACCAGGGACAATTCGGCGTGACACCCGGCAAACATTTCCGGTCCGAATTCGGTGCCAATCTGCAAATGGAAGCCAGATATGAATTCATGAAAAACATGACTATACTTTCACGTCTGAGCTTTTACTCCAACTACCTGAAAGACCCCCAGAACATTGACATCAACTGGGATGTTCAACTGAATATGGCTATCAATAAGTGGTTTGCCTGCAACATTACTACCAACCTGATTTACGACAACGACACAAAAATACTTCAAAAAGACGGCAGCAAAGGCCCGAGAGTACAGTTTAAAGAAGCCCTGGGTGTCGGTTTTCAGGTTACCTTTTAGTTACTAAACAGAAAGATGTGCCATCATCCTGATACAGAGCTGACAGACAAGCAATTTCCCGGACTAAAGCGGAAAAATGCTTATCTGTCAGCATCCGTATCAATGCCTGCAAACTGCCTGATAAAATCAACGGTCCTGTCAATGCCATAAAGCGAAGAATTGACACAAAGATCATACGACCCGGCAGCCCCCCACACTTTATCAGTGTAATAGTTATAATAAGAAGCCCTGGATTTATCGGCTTTTTTCAGAAATTCTTCTGCTTCTTTCTCCGGCACTCGATTATATTCCATAGCCCGCCGGACGCGGTCCTGCCATGAAGCACTGATAAAAACATGGACACAATCCGGTTCATCCCTCAGAATATAATCGGCGCAACGTCCCACCAGGACACACGAACCCTCAGCCGCCACTTTCCGGATTACCTCAGATTGAATCTGAAACAAAGATTCATTGGAAAGATAATCATTGCTTTGAAAAATAGCATTATTCATAGAAAAGCCCATAGCCAAAGCTTTAAGCAAACTACCGGAATTTTTTTCGTCAGCCTTCTCAAAAAACTCCCCGCAAATACCACTTTCCTTGGAAGCCAAATTAATCAACTCTTTATCATAATAAGGAATACCCAATTGCTCAGCCAGTTTTTTCCCGACAATCCGGCCGCCACTGCCAAACTGCCGGCCTATGGTTACAACGATTCTCTTTTCCATAATAAAACAGTTTTGTTTTATTGCAAAGCTACCGAATCTTTCGCATTATTCAATCCACCAGCCTTAAATTTCTTCAATTGCCATCCCAACATTAACCCGGTAGTAATAGTAGATAAAGCATCAGCTACCGGAAAGCTTCCCCATACGCCGTCAGTCCCCCAATAAACCGGGAATATAAACAAACAAGGCACCAAAAAAATCAATTGACGGGTCAAAGACAAAAAAATAGCTTTTCCCGCCATGCCTATAGACTGAAAAAAACTGGTGGACACCATCTGAAAACCAATCACAGGCAACATCAGCAAAATCAGCCGCATACCATGCTCCGCCAAATCGATCAACTCTCCGTCAGTTGTAAACAACCGGATAATGGTACGCGGAAAAATCTGACAAACCAAAAAACCAAAGGTAGTGACAACGGTTCCGCAAAAAATCGTATATTTCAGAATCCTGATAACCCGGTCCGTCTGCCGGGCTCCGAAATTGTATCCGGCAATAGGCTGCATGCCCTGATTAAATCCCATCACAATCATGATAAACAAAAACACCACCCGGTTGATAATACCGTATGCCCCGATATACATATCCCCTCCATGATTTTTCAGTCCCGTATTCACTAACATTACTACCAGACAACTACAAATATTCATTAAAAAAGGAGATAATCCGATGGCCAGCATACTGAGAACAATGTGCCATTTTATTTTAAAAATTCCTTTTTGAAAACGGATAAAACTCCGGGGACTGGAAAAATGCAAAAGGACACCCAATAATGCAAGAAACTGGGCACAAATAGTCCCCAACGCCGCTCCCTGAATTCCCATGTCCAACACAAAAATGAACAAAGCATTCAATACCCCGTTAATCGCTACGGCAAACAAAGTAGCTGCCATGGCCCGTTGGGGATAGCCCGATGCCCGCATGACCTCATTCAGACCCATGTAAATATGGGTAATCAGGTTCCCGTACAAAATCACTTTCATATAATCCCGGGCATAAGACAAAGTATCCGCACTCGCTCCGAAAAAATAAAGAATGGGGTCCAAAAAAATCAGACAAACAACCATAAAAATACATCCGATTAATGTATTCAGCAGCAACACATTTCCCAGCACCGCTTCCGCACTTTTCAAATCTTTCTGCCCCATCTTTACCGAAACAAGCGTAGACGCCCCTACACCAACCAATGAGCCGAAAGCCGCTGCCAGGTTAATAAACGGGAAAGTCACTGCCAATCCGGCAATAGCCAACGGACCTACACCATGTCCGATAAAAATACTGTCCATCATATTATACAACGAAGCAGCAGTCATTGCCACAATTGCCGGGACAGCATACTTTATCAATAATTTCCGGATATCCTCTGAACCTAAAGTAAGAGGAGTCTGTTTCAACATAAAAAACAATATTAAAGAATTATAAAAAAATCAAGCCTGCCAACCGAAATCAGCTCATTCCTCTATGAGTCTCCGCAAAGCTTCAATAGCTTCCTCTTCCGGTACTGCCACACGCACTATCTGACGTCCTTTGTATAAATTCACTTTCCCATTGCCGGCACCTACATAACCAAAATCAGCATCCCCCATTTCACCGGGTCCGTTTACCACACATCCCATAACAGCAATCTTAAGCGTATTCAAATGTCCGAATGCCTGCTTTACCTGAGCCACTGCCCCCTGTAAATCAAACAAAGTCCTTCCGCATCCGGGACAACTGATAAATTCCGCTTTATACCGGCGAACCCCGGCAGATTGAAGTATGTTACGACTCAACTCCGGACCATATCCCGGACCGCAGCAAGCCGGCACCGTAATCCACAAACCACCCGGCAAACGGTCCAAAAACAGGCCTCCTACCTGCGCAGCAATTTCCAGGCTTATCCGTTCCACATCTTTGCCCTCCGCACAAACACGCAACAAAGTCCGATTATCCAAACCCCATTCCCGCAACAGCCGGAAAGCCTCCCGGTAAGCATGATACTCCGGACCGAACGACAATACCAAAACGGCATTCCTGTCTTTTTTTAACTTTTCCGCCAACCCGGCATCCAGTTCTTCCACAGAAACCACTTGCACCAAAACCGGAATATCTCCCGGTAATTCCGGATTCTCCAAGTACCCGTTGCGGTCATACAACGGCCAGACACGGACATGCAACGCACATGCTTCCGGCCAAAGTGCCGCAGGAACAATCACCGAAACCTCCTCCGGCAAATCCGTCAGCTTATCGCCGGTCTGTTCCATATAAATCAATTCCGGAGTCCTCACTCCGGACAACAAACCACCAGTCCCGGCATCCCGCCTGAAATCCAGCATCTCCAAAATCCCTTCATCCCATCTGCCGGCAGCAGACAAATCAGCCACAATTACGGGTCGGAAAGAGGTTCCTTTCAATATATCCCCGCTTTTTTCAAATTCAGGACGGTTGCACAATTGCACCAACCTCCTGGCAACCGGTATTTCAGCTTCTGGAGCCTCGGTCAAAGAAACCCGGACCGTATCCCCGATGCCTTCATTCAACAACGTCCCGATTCCTACGGCCGAACGGATCCGGCCGTCCTCTCCCTCTCCGGCTTCCGTCACTCCCAAATGCAAAGGATAATGCATAGCTTCCCTTTTCATTTCACGGACAAGCAAGCGGACAGCATCCACCATCACCCGGCAATCACTGGATTTCAAAGAAATCACCACATCCTCGAACCCGACGGATTTGCACACCCTCAAATACTCCATCGTAGCCTCTGCCATTCCCGCAGGAGTATCCCCGTAACGGCTCATAATCCGGTCTGATAAAGAACCGTGATTCGTCCCAATGCGCACCGCTGTACCGTGTTTTTTGCATACGTCAAGAAATTCCGTGAATTTTTTCCGCAATATTCCCAACCCGGCAGCATATTCCTCATCCGTATAATCCAACTTTTTAAAAGTAGCCCGTTTATCTACAAAATTTCCCGGATTAATTCTCACTTTCTCCACATAACGGGCAGCAACAAGAGCTGCATCGGGAGTAAAATGAATATCGGCAGACAAAGGGGTTTGGTAGCCTCTGGCTCGCAAAGCCTTATGAATATGTTCCAGATTCCCGGCCTCCTTTACTCCGGGAGCCGTAATCCGAACCAACTGTCCCCCGGCTTCTATAATCCGTATGGCTTGCTCCACACAGGCTTCTGTATCCATAGTCGGAGTATTCAACATCGATTGTATCATCACCGGCTCAGCCGATGAAAGGGTAATATTCCCAATCTTAACTGAATTTGTTTTCCTGCGCATAATTATTCTAAATTATCCGAACATAAAAAAAATGATTTCTGTCCGCACATTCCGTATTTTCCCTTCACACCACAAATTATCCTTCCATAAACTTCTTCATATTCAGGATATTTCGTGGATTCCGGATATCTTTTCCTTCCGGAGTATAAAGATAGTCCAGTTCTTCTCTGAAAACTTCATAAACTTTGCGGCGGACCACCTTCGCCGTGGAATTTATGGTCCCGTTCCGTTCGGAAAGCGGTTCCGGCAAAATTCCGGCTACAGCCGGCAACCAACGTTCCGGAAACATCGCTTCAAAAGGGCCGCCTTTACGAAATTTCATCAACTCACTATGTATTTTGGCCAAAATTAATTTATAACTTTCCACAGAACCCGGTTTTTCTCCCTGCCGGCGGACATATTCAAGGCAAACGGCCTTATTCGGTACAATCAATCCGGATGTATAGGCCGACTGATTATTATACAACACACAATTGTCAATATAAGGCGACAATTCCGCAATGGCTTCCTCAATGCCTTCCGGACTGTATTTCTCTCCGTCACCGGCAATCAGCAAGGATTTAAAACGTCCCGATACATACAATAATCCTTCTTCATTGACAAAGCCCATATCTCCGGTATATAACCATCCGTCGCGGATAACTTCTGCAGTAGCCGCCTCATTTTTCCAATAACCTTTCATTACATTTCCCCCGCGGATGACAATTTCCCCCGGCACGCCCTGCGGCAATTCATTTCCCCTGTCATCACAAATCTTCAAGTCCAGGGGCTGTACAATGCAACCGGAAGACCCGAACCGATGGTAACGGGGACGGTTTGAACTAATAACGGGAGAAGCTTCTGAAAGCCCGTATCCCTGCAACATCGGAACTCCCAATGCCCGGTAATAACGCTGCAATTCCCTATCCAGCAAGGCCCCTCCCCCGACAAAAAACCTCAGATTACCACCGAATATTCTCCGGATTTTCCTGAAAACCAAAACATCCGTCAACTTCACCAACGGCCAGAGAATGCATCTTCCTCCCTTATGCTGATAATTACCCGGACCGTAATAATAATACCCCAACTTCAATCCCCACTGATACAACTTCCGTACTATCCAATTTTTTTGCCGCACCGCAGTTTCGATATTCTTCCGGAAATTTTTAGCCAAAGCAGGCACACTTAATAAAACATGTGGTTTTACCTCTTTCAGATTCTCCGGAATATTCCGGAGATATTCCAGCGGAGATTTCCCGAAATCCACTGAAGCCAAAGAAGCCCCGTTGTACATAAAAGAATAGATACCCACGGTATGTGCAAAACTATGGTCCCACGGAAGAAATAACAAAATTTTATAATATGCCGGAATCTGAATCAAAGAATCGGACTGCAACACATTACACACATAATTTCCGTGAGTCAGCATAACCCCCTTAGGGTCGGCCGTCGTCCCCGAAGTATAAGAAATATTCGCCAGGTCATCCGCCTGAACGGCAAGAAACCGCTCTTCCAGTTTCCCCGGATGAACAGACATATACCGCCGGCCATCCTCCCTGAGCCGCTCAAATGAATGGTATTTTCCCTGTTCAGTTAACGAACCGGAAATAACAAAAACTTTCTCAACTCCGGGCACTTCCGGTTCCAATTTCCGGACAATATCCGCATAATAATCCGATACTATCAGAAAACGGGCTCCGGAATGATTGATACGAAAAATCAATTCATTTACCGTCAGCTTAATGCTTAACGGAACATTCACTCCGCCGGCATACAATACTCCAAGCTCACCATAAACCCATTCATTGCATCCCTGACTCAACAAAGCTACCCGGTCTCCCTTATCCAATCCCGCTGCCAGCAATCCCCCGGCGACAGTCAATACCGCTTCCCGGGTTTCTCTGTAGGTTGCTGCCCGATAATATCCATCCCGTTTTTCCCACAAATAAGGGTTTTCCGGAAACTTCCGGAAACTCCTTTCCAGCAAGTCAATTATCGTATGCAACTCCTCTTTTATCATGTCACAAATATAGCAAAAAAATGCGTTACCCTATTGGGCTTCTCTTTCCAATGATATGTTTAAAATTTTAAAAGCCATTTGCAAACAACACTTCTTCCGGTCCCTACGGCAACCTTTTGCTGTTCCCTGACGTATTCCCTGTTACGCCCTCTGCTGACACGGAACAGAGTAGAAACAAACCATATAAAACTGAGCCATTATGAGACTATTTATCGCAGGAATTCTGACTCTCGTTATCTATTTACTAACCCCGGACACTACCGATATGTCCGCATCCGTTTATCATTCACAACCGCAACCGGATGTCCCGGTTATATACCACCCATTGCATCCGTCTGACTTTTTCTTTACAACTTTTCTTCAGGAAAGACACCACCACCTTATCATAAAATTTCCCGGCCTCCCGAATTCTCCCGCCGGGAATGTATTACCCTGAGAAAATTTATTGTAAACTGAAATAAACATACCAAAATATAAAATTTTACAATATGCCGGTAATTCCTGTTCACCGGAAATTATAGTCCGGCCCCTCTGCGACACGCTCATTCATTTCCGTCAAGAATACTTCTTCGTTAAACTCCCGATACAAACTCCCTCTTCATTTTCAGAAATAATTTGCCACAATCTGGCATAAAAACCTATTTTTCCTTACCTTTACGCTTCAATTTAAATATCTATCTGATAAAACTATGGAAAACAACCTGATGATATACAATACGCTCACGCGTAAAAAAGAGAAATTCGAACCCGTCAATCCGCCTTTTGCAGGCCTGTATGTTTGCGGTCCGACAGTATACGGAGATGCCCACCTGGGCCACGCCCGTCCGGCCATTACATTTGACCTGGTATTCCGCTACCTCAAATACCTGGGCTATCAGGTTCGTTATGTCCGGAACATTACGGATGTAGGACATTTAACCAACGACAGCGACGACGGAGAAGACAAAATTGCCAAAAAGGCAAAACTGGACCAATTGGAACCCATGGAAATCGTGCAGTTTTATACCAACCGCTACCATAAAAACATGGAGCAATTAAATACGCTGCCGCCAAGTATAGAACCCCACGCTTCCGGTCACATCATTGAACAGATTGAATTGGTCAAAAAAATACTGGAAAACGGATTTGCCTATGAAAGCGACGGCAGCATTTATTTCGATGTCGAAGCCTACAATAAAAAATACGACTACGGAAAACTTTCAGGCCGGCGGATTGAAGAACTGATTGCCAACACCCGGCAGTTAGACGGACAAAGTGAAAAACACAATCCGGCAGATTTCGCCCTTTGGAAAAAAGCCAGCCCGGAACATATCATGCGCTGGCCCTCTCCCTGGAGCAACGGTTTTCCGGGCTGGCACCTGGAATGTTCCTGCATGAGCCAGAAATACCTGGGAGACTGTTTCGACATTCATGGCGGAGGTTTGGATTTACAATTCCCTCATCACGAATGTGAAATAGCCCAAAGCACGGCTGCTTACGGCCATGAAGCTGTAAAATACTGGATGCACAACAACATGGTGACCATTAACGGACAGAAAATGGGAAAATCTCTGGGTAACTTCATCACTTTGGACCAATTGTTCTCAGGTGACAACAAAGTGCTTGAACAAGCTTACTCTCCGATGACCATCCGTTTCTTCATCCTGCAAGCCCATTACCGCAGTCCGCTCGACTTTTCCAATGAAGCACTGAAAGCGGCACAAAAAGGATACGAACGACTGATGGCTGCAACAAGTGCTTTGGACAAAATAAAAGCGACTCCGGAAAATACTGTAGATATTGACGGACTTGCCACCAAATGCCGGGAAGCGATTAACGATGATTTGAACACTCCTTTGCTGATTTCCTTTCTATTCGACGGTGTACGCACCATCAATTCACTGATTGCCGGAAACGAAAAAATCAACGAAGAAAATCTGGGCAAACTGAAAAAATTATATCATGATTTTGTTTTTGAGATACTTGGCCTGAAAGCAGAAACCGAAGCCATCAGTCAGGACCATCAGGTTCTGGGCAAAATTCTGGACATGGTCATGGCTATCCGCACCGAAGCCAAACAGAAAAAAGACTGGGCCACCTCAGACAAAATCCGGGATGAGTTAAAAAACGCAGGTGTCATTATCAAAGACACCAAAGAAGGATATGAATGGAGCTTAGAAAATTAATCTTTACTATATGCCTTATTTATATTATTTTATCTGTCTGATGTTACTCTGTTCCTGCGGGGGAAATTCCACCAGAGAAAAGGGAAACGGAGAAACAGAAATTGCTCTTTCAACAGCCGGAAAAAATGAAGTAAAATATGTCAACAGCATCAAAATAATCTCCCCCGGAAAAAATAAAATATATAATTTCGGGGAAGACATCACAATACAATTTGAAAACAAAGAGCATTTTCCCATTGATTCTTCATCCGTTTTCATAAACGGTCATGAAATAGCCAGACTGGGTAAAAATGTAAATCGCCATATCCTCCGCCTGCCGGAAAATAAAGCCGGATACACCTCCATAAAAATAATGAGCTGGCATCCGGACAACAAAAGAAGCACTGCCACAGTCCGCATCCGGTTAAAACCGACCCAGGCTCCGGAAAAATACACTTACAAAATACTGAAAGTTTTTCCTCACGACCGGGAAGCCTATACGCAAGGATTACAATATTGGAATGGTTATCTGTACGAAGGAACCGGACAATACGGAGAATCTTCCATCCGGAAAACAGACATGCAAAGCGGGAATATACTTTCCGTACTAAACATTGACAGCCAATATTTCGGAGAAGGCATCACCATCTGCAATGATAAAATTTACCAGCTCACCTGGCGTTCAAAAAAAGGTTTTATTTATAACCTGAAAACTTTTACGCTGGAATCTACTTTCAACTACAACTCCGAGGGATGGGGCATCACCACCGTCGGAGAGCATCTGATTATGAGCGACGGAAGCAATAAACTTTATCACGTCACCCCTTCCGGCTTCAGCATCATCAAAGAAGTGGAAGTATACGACCACAATGGCGAGGTCAGCCAACTGAATGAACTGGAATATGTAAACGGCCTGGTGTGGGCCAATGTGTGGCTTACCGACCGGATTGTCGCCATCGACCCGGAAACCGGTGTGGTAAAAGCCGAATTAGATATGACAGGACTGCTGCCGGAAAGCGACAGGGCCGGTCTCAATGAAAAAGACGATGTGCTGAACGGCATAGCCTGGAATGCGGAAAAAAACACATTTTATGTGACAGGCAAGCGGTGGCCAAAAATATTTGAAATCAAAATCAATGAATAATAAATGATTCTTATGCCGGATGAGATGAAATTATCCATCCTTTCATAATATTCGTTTATTCCCCAAAAAATCACATAATGGATGTAAAAATCGAAGAATCCTGGAAAGAATTGCTGAAAGAGGAATTTGAAAAACCTTATTTTTCAGAATTGATTTCCTTTGTTAAAAACGAATATGCCACAACACGGATATATCCTCCGGGCAAATTAATTTTTAACGCATTCAACCATTGTCCGGCAGACAATACCAAAGTCGTTATTCTGGGCCAGGACCCATACCACGGCCCGGGGCAGGCACACGGACTTTGTTTCTCTGTACCCGAAGGGATAGAACAACCTCCCTCCCTGCAAAATATATTTAAAGAGATACACGACGACCTGGGAACACCTGTTCCCGCATCCGGCAATCTGGAACGCTGGTCGGACCAGGGGGTATTATTATTAAATGCAACCCTCACCGTCCGGGCACATCAGGCAGGTTCGCACCAGAACAAAGGCTGGGAAACCTTTACCGATGCAGTTATTCGGGCCATAGCCGAAAAGAAAGAACACCTTGTATTTCTTTTATGGGGTTCCTACGCACAACGCAAAGGAGCTTTCATCAACACCAACAGACATCTGGTGCTGAAATGCGTCCACCCTTCTCCTCTGTCAGCCAACCGGGGAGGATGGTTCGGTAATCACCAGTTCAGCCGGACCAACCAATATTTACAGGAACATGGATTAAAACCGATTGAGTGGTAAAAAGAAACAAATAATATTTAAACGAAAAAAGCTATGAATAATTACGAACCGCAAGTATTTAAAGAACAATATCAGACTCCTTCCCGGACAGCAACCAACACGCTTGTACGGAGTGTTTATATATGGATGTGTACGGCACTGCTACTGACCGGTGCTACGGCAACTTTAGTAGCCGGCAGCCCCCGGTTACTGGAAATTATTTTTTCAAGCAAGGCTATTTTCTGGATGTTGCTCATTGCCCAGTTTGGTCTGGTATGGGCAATTTCGGCCAAAGTAACCTCTTTCCGCCTGCCCGCTTTATCCGGTCTGTTTATGCTGTACTCTGTACTCACCGGAATCACTTTTTCAGTTTATTTTCTGGTCTTTACAGCAGAATCCATCGCTTCCACATTCTTCATTACGGCCGGAACTTTTGCCGTCATGAGCCTATACGGTTTTGTCACAAAAGCCGATTTGACAAAATTGGGCAATCTGCTGCTGATGGGCCTGATTGGAATCATCATCGCTTCCGTCGTGAACCTTTTCCTGAAAAACGAAACCGTATATTGGGTGGTGACTTATGCCGGAGTGCTCATTTTTACCGGTTTGGTAGCTTATGATACCCAAAAAATCAAAGCCCTTGCCTACGCTTCCGACAACGAACACACACAGAAATTGGCCATTTGCGGGGCACTGTCCCTGTATCTGGATTTCATTAACCTATTTATCATGTTATTACGGATTTTCGGACAACGGAAATAATTTGTCAGGAGAAATCATTACTTTTGAAATCAAAATAGCAATAAAATACACAAACTATGGTTAACTACAAAGAATTAGGACTGGTAAACACCAGGGAAATGTTCAAAAAAGCAATGGCAGGAAAATATGCGATTGCCGCTTTCAATTTCAACAACATGGAACAGATGCAGGCCATCATCCAGGCCGCCGTTGAATGCAAATCACCGGTAATCCTCCAGGTTTCAAGCGGTGCCCGTAAATATGCCAACCAGACTCTTCTGCGTTATATGGCTCAGGGAGCTGTTGAATACGCAAAAGAACTGGGACTAAATATCCCTATCACCCTTCACCTGGACCACGGAGACAGCTTTGAATTGTGCAAAAGCTGTATCGATATGGGCTTCTCTTCTGTCATGATTGACGGCTCACATCTGCCTTATGAGGAAAACGTAGCCCTCACCAAAAAAGTAGTGGAATATGCCCACCAGTTCGACGTAACCGTAGAAGGAGAATTAGGAGTGCTGGCAGGTGTTGAAGACGAAGTTTCCGCAGAGCACCACACTTACACAGAACCGGAACAAGTGGAAGACTTTGTAAAGAAAACCGGAGTGGATTCCCTGGCGATTTCCATCGGCACATCCCACGGAGCAAATAAATTCAAACCGGAACAATGCACCCGCAATGCGGACGGTATCTTAGTACCTCCTCCATTGCGTTTCGATATTCTGAAAGAAATTGAAAAACGGATTCCGGGTTTCCCTATCGTATTGCACGGTTCTTCTTCCGTTCCCCAGGACAAAGTAGCCATCATCAACAAATACGGCGGTGCCCTGAAAGATGCCATCGGTATTCCGGAAGAACAACTGCGTGAAGCTGCCAAATCAGCCGTTTGTAAAATCAACATCGACTCAGACGGACGTCTGGCCATGACCGCTGCCGTACGCGAAATCTTTGCCACCAAACCGGCAGAATTCGACCCGCGTAAGTACTTAGGACCGGCCCGCGATTCTCTGAAAGAACTCTACAAACACAAACTGACTAATGTATTGGGAAGTGCCAATACGGTGGAATAAACAACCAAGGGGCCGTTTAACATAAAAGTTATCCGGCCCCTTAAAGTATCAACAAGAAACTACAATCAAACAGGCCTCTGCCCCGATTAACCATCCAAATAACAATTTATCATTTCCAGATAACAATCCAGATTGAAACGTTCTATCAATAATTCCTGCCGGACGTTTTTCCAATTTGATTCTGCTGTCAGCAAATCATACAGTGTTAATCGGTGATTTTCATATTGCTCCTGCCGCAAGTGATAAATTTTACGAAAACTCTGCTCCTGTTCTTCAAGCAATTCACAATTTTGTTTCCGGGACTGTGCTTCCAGCCAAATCTGTTCTATCTCATAACGGATATCCGCCGATAATTTACCGGCAGATATTTTCAAATTTACTTTTTCCATTTCAAGCAACCGAAGATTATATCTCACTTCTCCCCGGTTGAACAAAGGCCACGATAAAGAAATACCCACCTGTTTGTAATTATTATCACGGATTTGTTTCCAAGGCGAATAACTGCCATCCGTCAAAGGGTCGGCCGCATTATTTTGATAACGCGAATACAATGTCCCGTTTAAAGAGAGAACAGGATAAAAATTACTACGTAACTGCCTGCCCCGGTTTGCCAATAACAAAGAATCATATTGCTGAATCCTGAATTCAGGCAAAGAACGGACTGCCTGACCATACATCATCTCCACAGAAGGAATTAAAACAGGCTTTTGCAAATCAGAAGAAGGAAACACAAGACTATCCGCGCCCGTATAATGAATATTTCTTTTCAATTTCAATAAAGCCAAACGGTAAAGTTTTTCAGCATTTCTCCATGCAATCACAGATTTTAAAGTCTGTGCACGGCAATCCTCCCAATCCGGCTCTGCAAGCCGTCCGGCACAATATAAAACTTTCATTCGTTCTTCCCAATTGCAATCCTTGTCATAAAATAACCTATATAATTCCAAAGTTGCTTGTGCAGCCTGCAATTCATAATAACATTGAATAACTTCCAGACGAATATCATTCTGCAATTTCTGGTGAGCCGAGTTATTCCTTTCTAAACTTAATTTGGCAGCCTGCAACTGATAACGTAATTTCAAACCGGCAAACAGAGTAATCCCTGAGGATAAACTCATACTGCCAAAACGATTTTTATCATCTTCCCATTCATACTTTTCCATGTTCAAAGAGCGTCCCCAACTAAATTGATGGGCATAAGAAGCATTCAAATCCGGCAATTGTCTTTTCCGAAGATAATCAGTTTCAAGAGTTATTTGTCTGCCGGAATTTTCACTGATGCCAATCTCCGGACGATGCCGCAAGGCATATTGAATACACGAATCCAGGTTAAAATACCGGCTCTGTGCATATCCTTTTACGCAGAAAAAGCACAATAACACAAAAATAATTCTGCTTTTCATTCTTATTTATTGTTTTTTATCAATGCTTTCAAGGGGAAAAGCAATCTTTGAAACAAACTCTGTTTTTCCGTTACAATTTCAGCCGAACCGCTCATCCCCTGCAACAAGTCAATTGTTTTTCCGTAAGAACTGACCAATCCATGCGGAAAAACAACTTCAACATTATAAAATTCAACATTCGGAACCAATGAAATATGATTCACCTCGCCTGTCAGAATTCCATATTCCATGTAAGGATAATTATCCAATTTCACATGTACCCGTTGCCCCTGTTTTACCTTTCCCGATTTCAGCATCGGTAACTCCATTTGCCCGACAATACCCCCGGTTCCCGGCGGTACGATAGTAAATAAAGTTTTCCCGGCAGAAACATAATCACCTGTTGTCCAGAATTCCGTAAATGCTACCAATCCGTCTTCCGGTGCCCTCACCACATACATCTGTTCCCAGGCTTTCATTTGAGCATACATAACTTCCGCCGCACGCCGTACTTCATTTTCCAGTTCTTTCTTTTGCTTTTGATATTCCAATTCAAGATCAATCATGCTTTGTTCCAACTGTGCAATTTGCACCTTTGAATTTGCCAGCGAAGCTTTATTGCCGGCAAAACTGTATTTTTTTTGCAACAGCCCGGTTTTTATATTATCCAGTTCTTCCCCGGAAATAATCTTTTGTCCGGCCAGTCTTTCGCTCTGCTGATAATTCCGGTCCAATATCGCCAGTTCCTCTTCCAGCAATTCCCGTTGCTGTTCCCCGTACACCAAATACTCCTGCATATACCCCCGCTGTTCCCGCATGGCCTGAATCCGCCGGGCATGATACCTTAACTGTCTGAAATTTTGATAAGCAACCCGGGCATACTTCCAGGCTGCATAAGCATTTTGCATGTCTCCCAAACGCAATTCCCGGTCCGGTACCATCTCTGTTACATCCTCCCAATCCTTGTTTTTCAATTCACAGGACAAATAAAGCACATCCCGGGTATCGGCTGCATTTTCCAGGACAGCCACAATGTCACCATTTTTTACTCTATCGCCATTTTTAACCCGGATCTCCGATAATTTCCCTCCGTTTTTACACACCAAAGGAGCCGGAGCATGTTCAGTCTGCAGGCGGATAGGTGCGGTAACCGTATCCGGATACGAAAAAAAAGCACTTCCTGTCAAAATAACCAAAAATACAACAAACAGGACAGTTATTCCGATTCGCAGGAATTTACCGGGAGTTCGTCCCAAAATATGTTCTATTTCATGCTCCCGGATTTCAATCTTACCGATTTCTTCATTTTCCATAAGCTATACTTAAGATGCTCCGTCCAATTCCAACTGATTTTTTACCAGATGATAATAATAACCTTTCTTCTCCACCAATTCCCGGTGAGCACCCACTTCCACAATTTTTCCTTTATCCAGTACCACAATCTTATCCGCATGCTTCACCGTACTCAACCGATGGGCCACCACCACGACAGTCCGCCCCTTAAAAAACACATTCATATTCTCCAGAATATCCCGTTCATTATTGGCATCCAAAGAATTTGTCGCTTCATCAAAAAACAGGTAATCCGGATTCCGGTAAATTGCCCGGGCAATCAGAATACGTTGTTTTTGCCCTTGGCTTAATCCGCTCCCTTCCTGTCCGATTTTTGTATTATAACCGGCACATTGTTCCTCGGCAAATTCCTGTACATTAGCCATCCGGGCCGCATACAGCAACCGTTCCTTATCAATCCGCTCATCTTTCACTGCAATATTCTCGGCAATGGTATCCGAAAAAATAAAACCGTCCTGCATAACTGCCCCGCAATGCCTCCGCCAGGCATAAGTACTGATATTTTTCAGGTTCGTATGCCCGATAGAAATACTCCCTTGCTGTAAATCATAATATCCCAACAACAATTTAAGCAGAGTAGTTTTTCCGCTGCCGCTTTCCCCCACAATAGCCGTCACCTGATTCTGTTCAATATCCAAATTGAGTTCTTTCAAAACAGGCGGAGCCAGAGGGCCAAGATAACTGAAACTCAGGTTACGGATATGAATACTTCTGTCACCATCCGGCAATTCCGCCAAACGGTTTTCATTCAGTTTGTCTTCGTCTTCCCGGAAATGCACTTCCCCCAAACGCTCCAGGCTGATCCGGGCATCCTGATATGAATGCACAAAGCCGATAAACGAACTGACCGGCCCTTTTAACTGCCCCAGAATATAAGTCAGGGACATCATCATACCCAAAGTAATATTTCCGTTAACCACCAAATAGGCGGCATAAACTGACAATCCGACATTCACAATCGTCGTAATAAAAAAAGCCCCTACACTCTGTATCTGACTCACTGACAATCCCTTTACGCTGATTTCAAACAATTCCGCCTGCAACCCTTCCCAACGCCAGCGCATTTTCTGCTCGCAACCTGCCAATTTAATTTCTTCCGCTCCCGTAATAATCTGTATGATATTCGACTGATTGCGGGCAGCCCGGTCAAAACGTTTAAAATCCAACTCCCTGCGTATTTTCAGAAAAATCATAACCCACCCGACATACAAAGCATGGCCGACAATAAAAAAAAGCAGCATATACCAATTGTAATATCCTAAAATAACCGCAAACACAAAAAAATTGAAAAATGAAAACAAGGTACTGATGGAAGTGGCTGTAAAAAAATTTTGAATCCGGCCATGATCACCTATCCTTTGCAAAATATCACCGGTCTTTTTCGATTCGAAAAAACTAATCGGCAAACGGAGCATTTTGGTAATAAAATCAGCAATCAAAGCAATATTGATACGGGTTGTCACATGCAGCAGTATCCAGCTTTGAACAAAACTAACCGCCAACTGACTCAAAGATAAAATAACCTGAGCCACCAAAATAAGAATAATAAAATTCAAGTCATTGTTTAAAATCCCAATATCCACCATAGACTGGGTCAGGAACGGAAAGAGCATTTGTATCAATAATCCCATCAGCATTCCTAACATCACTTGCAACAACATCCGGGAATGAGGCCGGATATAGGTAAAAAAACGGGACAAACGATACTGCTGTTCCCGTCCCTCATTTTCGCCAGCATGGTAAAATCGCATAGTCGGCGAAAGCATCAACACCGTCCCTTTATCTTCCCCCTTTTCCCGGTCCGCCAACCAACCGTCCAAAAACTCTTCAACCGAATATTTCACCAAACCATAGGCCGGGTCAGCCACCAATACATATCCTCTTTTCTTTTGCCCCTGTCCCTTTACCCGGATTTCGTACACTACAGCAAAATGGTCTTGCCGCCAATGAACGATACAAGGCAAAATAACATGTTTGCACAAACGCTCAAAAGCAGTTTTTATCCCCACAGAGCGAAAGCCGATAGCTTCTGCTGCATCGCTGATACCAAGCATAGTCACCCCGTTTCGGTTGGCATAGCATTTTTCTCTCAAATCCGCCAACTGGAATCTTTGCCCATAATAAGCCGCTACCATCCGCAGACAAGAGGGACCGCAATCCATAGAATCCAGTTGCCGGAAAAAAGGATAAGTTTTCATAGCGTACTTCTTTATTTACACATCATTTATTCCTGCCTTTTTGATTCTTTAATTCTATAATCTTCCGGCAATCCTCCACATTTAGCAAACGTTCAGTCAACATCGGATATTCGATATCAGGCAACAGATAGCCTTCCGGAGTGCGGGGTAACTTTGGAAACTCTTCTTTAACACAATGAGTTGACACTACAAACTCATCGCCAGTATTTGGTAAATTAAACATCTTATAAATTCCATACAACGGTATACCGCCGCCCGTTTCTGTTCCGACCAATACAGCATCTGCCAATACTTTCAGACAAGCACAAAAATCCGGGCCTGCCGACTCCGTATGAAAACTTTGATAAACATAAACATTCCCTTTAAAAGGTTTGATCCACTTGGGCGATTGTACCATTTCCCCCTCCAGTGTTTCTTTATACTGCCGTTCCCGTTCCACTATCAAACGCTGGTAAGATTT
The DNA here is from genome assembly GCA_910578105.1 of uncultured Odoribacter sp. Taxonomy (GTDB): domain Bacteria; phylum Bacteroidota; class Bacteroidia; order Bacteroidales; family Marinifilaceae; genus Odoribacter. Next base: position 20,525 of record CAJTPD010000002.1, read on the forward strand.
TTTTCTCCCGGTCTGCAAATAAGGAAAGAAAAACGTAAATCCCCGGCTAAGCCCACCAATATTTCTCGAAACATCAAAAAACAAATGACGGATTCCATGTGCTCTGCAATTCCGGAAAAAATCATCCAACTGAGCATCAAACCTCGCTACTTTCTCCTTGTCAAATACCTCACTATAACGAACAATCGCAATTTTGTCCTCCGGATACAATTCAAAGTTGTATCGTTTCCTGTCTTTAATATACGGTGAATCGTTTAATGATATCCTCATCTCCCCGTCCAAAACAACCGTCGTATCCCTGTTTTCCAATGTCCTGCACCTTACCGTAAAAGGCGGCTCATCAAATCCGAAATCAGCAACGCATTCCTGAAATTCATACCTTAAACAGATAAGAAACTCACAATAACGTCTATGATAATCCGCACTAAAACTCTTCCTAACATGTGCTACAATGGAATCAACAGGAATGGAATTTATCGACAGCACCTCCCAATCGTTTGCCGACAAACAGACTTTATGGTCCTGAAAATAAACCCGAGGAAACAGACACTCAGAGTTCGTTGCCTTGTATTGATTATCTATATATGCTGTATGACAATCAAACAGATAGTTCAGGTGAAAAAAATGATACCGGAAATCGGCAACAGGCATCGAATCGTAACATTTATTCTTAAAGTCCTCCATACACGAATCGACAACCGATTGAGGAGTAAAACAATACAAATCGGGATGAT
>CAJTPD010000002.1:21268-491244 GCA_910578105.1 uncultured Odoribacter sp.
ATCAAACAAATAATTCAGGTGAGAAAGATGATACCGGAAATCGGCAACAGGCATCGAGTCGTAACATTTGCTCTTAAAGTCTTCCATACACGAATCAACAACCGATTGAGGAGTAAAACAATACAAATCGGGATGATAACTTTTCAACGTCCGGTAAAAATAATCAATATCCTCTATCGCCTCTTCCCGCATTAATGTCTGGGCAGAGAGACAGATTGAACTGAAAACAAATACAATCAATAAAAAATGCTTCATATCCTAATAAAATCCATTATCATCATGCAGTTTATTTTTTCCGTCCCGCTTTTTCTATAATCTTCCGGCAATCCTCCACATTCAACAAACGTTCAATCAACATTGGATATTCGATATCAGGCAATAGATCGCCTTCCGGAGTGCGGGGTAACTTCGGGTTCTCGTCTTTTACACAACGAGTAGAAACCATAAATTCACTACCGGTATTCGGCAGTCGAAACGTCTTATAAACTCCATACAACGGTATTCCACCACCCGTTTCCGTCCCGACCAGTACGGCATCTGCCAATACTTTCAGACAAGCACAAAAATCCGGAGCTGCCGACCCCGTATGAAAACTTTGATAAACATAAATATTCCCTTTAAAAGGTTTGACCCACTTGGGCGGTTGTACCATTTCACCCTCCAAGGTTTCCCAATACTGACATTCTCGTTCCACGTTCAAACGCTGGTAAGACTTTTTTCTACCTATCTGCAAATAAGGGAAGAAAAACGTAAATCCACGAACATATCCACCTATATTTCTCGAAACATCAAAAAATAAATGACGGATTCCAGATGCTCTGCAATTCCGGAAAAAATCATCCAACCGAACATCAAAGTTCCGAATTTCCTCCTTGCCAAACACCTCACTATAACGAACAATCGCTATTTTGTCCTCCGGATACAATTCAAAATCATATATTTTCGTATCTTTAGCATAGTGTGCATTGTTCAACGATGCCCTCGTCTCACCCTCCAAAACCACCGTCGTATCCCGGTTCTCCAATGTCCTACACCTTACCGTAAAAGGCGGCTCATCAAATCCGAAATCAGTAACGCATTTCTGAAATTCATATCTCAAGCAAATGATAAACTCAAAATCACGTCTATGAAAATCCGCTCCAAAATTCATTCTGGCACGCGCTACGATAGAATCCACAGGAACAGAATTGACCGACAGTACTTCCCAGTCGTTTGCCGACAAACGGACTTTATGGTCCTGAAAATAAACCCGCGGAAACAAACGCTCAGAGTTCGTTGACCTGTATTGACGATACAGATATCCTGTATGATAATCAAACAAATAATTCAGGTGAGAAAGATGATACCGGAAATCGGCAACAGGCATCAAGTCGTAACATTTACTCTTAAAGTCTTCCATACACGAATCGACAACCGATTGAGGAGTAAAACAATACAAATCGGGATGATAGCTTTTCAATGTCCGGTAAAAATAATCGATATCCTCTATCGCCTCTTCCCGTGTCAATGTCTGGGCAGAAAGGCAGATTGAACTAAAAACAAACACGGTCAATAAAAAAATCTTCATAACTTTAAAAATTTAGGTATTTAAGAAATAACACCGAAAACACATCATCATCCAACTATAATTGGTAATATTAAAAAAATAATCAAAAAAATACAAATAAAAGAAAATATATTAATCAATATCTTCAAAGGGAAAGCGTTCAACCGGCATTTTTATTCCACACAAAAATATCATCCGTTTTATCCGGATTTTTTCATGCGATTTCCGTCAATACACCTCATTTTCAATCTTTCCTATTTCATTCTCCAATAAATTATTGTAATTTTGTCCCCCTAAATTTATAGATACACAGATGCGGAAATTAAGAAACATTGCCATCATTGCACACGTCGACCACGGAAAAACAACCCTCGTGGACAAGATGATATTGCAGGGCAAACAATTCAGAGAAAACGAAAAACAAAGCGGAGATTTAATCCTTGATAATAACGACCAGGAACGCGAACGCGGTATAACCATTCTGGCAAAGAATGTGTCCGTCCATTACAAAGACTATAAAATAAACATCATAGACACCCCGGGCCACTCCGATTTCGGAGGCGAGGTGGAGCGGGTGCTCAACATGGCAGACGGAGTGCTGCTGTTGGTGGATGCCTTTGAAGGCACAATGCCCCAAACCCGTTTCGTATTACAAAAGGCATTGGGATTAGGCAAGAAAGCCATTGTCGTGGTCAACAAAGTAGACAAACCCAACTGCCGCCCGGACGAAGTGCAGGAAGAAGTTTTCGACCTGATGTTCTCTTTGGGTGCCAGCGAAGAACAATTGGATTTCAAAACGATATACGGCAGCGCAAAACAAGGCTGGATGTCTACCGACTGGCGCAACCAAACCACAGACATCACCCCTTTGCTGGATGCAATCATTGAAGATATTCCCGAACCCGAAGCCGTGGAAGGTACGCCCCAGATGATGATTACCTCACTGGAATATTCCTCTTACATCGGCCGTATTGCCATTGGCAAGCTGACCCGTGGTAAATTGCAGGCAGGCATGGCAGTTACGCTCTGCAAGCGCGACGGCAAGACACAAAACAAAACCAGAATCAAGGAACTGATGTTGTTTGAAGGCCTGGAGAAAAAGAAAGTGGAAGAAGTAGAGGCCGGTGAAATCTGCGCCATTGTCGGTATCGAAGGATTTGAAATCGGAGATACGGTTGCCGATTATGAAAACCCGGAAGCATTGACCCCGATTGCCATCGACGAGCCGACCATGAGTATGTTGTTCACCATCAATAACTCTCCCTTTTTCGGTAAAGACGGTAAATTCGTCACCTCCCGCCACATCAAGGAACGCCTGGACAAAGAACTGGAAAAAAATCTGGCTCTGCGTGTAGAACCGGGATTAAGTGCAGATTCTTTCATTGTATATGGCCGGGGAGTTCTTCATTTAAGTGTACTTATCGAAACCATGCGCCGCGAAGGTTATGAACTCCAGGTAGGACAGCCCAAAGTCATCATCAAAGAAATCAACGGCCAAAAATGCGAACCGGTCGAAGAACTGACCATCGATATTCCGGAAGAATTTTCCGGCAAAGCCATTGAAATGGTCACCAGACGGAAAGGAGTGCTCAACAACATGGAAACCCGTGACGAACGGGTACACCTCGATTTTGATATACCCTCGCGGGGCATCATCGGTCTGCGTAGCAATCTGCTGACTGCCTCTGCCGGAGAGGCTATCATCGCCCACCGGCTAAAAGGATTCGAACCTTATAAAGGAGACATCGAAATGCGCATCAACGGCTCGTTGATAGCCATGGAAACCGGTGATACATTTGCCTATGCCATTAATAAATTGCAAGACAGGGGCAAATTTTTCATCGAACCGGGCGAAACGGTATACGCCGGACAAGTAATCGGCGAAAGCACACGCATGGAAGACATTGTTATCAATGTCTGCAAATCCAAAAAGCTGACCAACATGCGCGCCAGCGGCTCGGATGACAAAGTAAATATCGCACCTCCTGTAAAATTCAGTCTGGAAGAAGCATTGGAATATATTCAGGAAGACGAATATGTGGAAGTTACTCCCCACGCTATGCGCCTCCGTAAAATCATTCTGGACGAAACAGAACGGAAACGGCAAAGCAAAAGGGCAGCTTCTTCAGAAGAATAGAAGAATAACAATTCACGAAATGTCTCCCTGTATACCGAAAATTGCACCAGCACAGGAACAGGGAGACATTCTTTACTCATCATTCATCCCTTTCGTATTTCTCAATCAACTGCAAAATTTGCTCCTGCTCCCCGGCCGTCAATTGTCCTGCTTTATAAAATTCTATTACCCTGTCTTTATTCACGAAAATAATCGTAAAATTATCATTCGCACCCCGCAAATTCCAGGCTGAACTAAGCACTTCATTCGGGTCAAAATATACCTGCCCGTTCGTTCCCTTAAGTTCTTTCCGGGCCATTTTCCGGATAACAGAATTAGGAATCAAAGGAGCAGCAGCCATATTTACCACTCCATACGAATCTACATTCGGGCCATGAACGGGATGAAGTTTCATATAGTCCCGGAAACCTTTATTTTGCTGGGAATGATTGGGGTCTGCATAAAAAATCAATAAATTCTTTTGCCCCAGCATCGGCAAACTTACGGATTGATTATTCATATCCAAAACATTTACCGGACCGACCTTCTCCCCGACCTGTCCGAATCCCTGGACTGCAATGAACATCATCGCCATCCATACATACAATCTGGTCAAATGTTTCATATCAAAAATATTTAAAACGGTTCAACATCAGTATCCGTATCATACGTATACCTGAAAAAGTATACGCAATGAAAAGACACAAGATAAGCCGTTATCTACTAAACATCTGAAAATTAAAACAACAATACATAAGGCATGCTAAAAAGCCTGTTCATAACTTTCATAGTATTTCCGCTTCAGGTCATACAATAAAATCCGGGAAAGAACAATTTTGGCCTCAGATTTGCAGAGAACCTTCAACAAGGGAAACATACCAGAAGTATAATTGTTTTACCGGATAATTCCTGAATTTATAACTGTTAAAACATGAAATTCAACATGCCTCAAAAAATAAAACTCCTTTTTAACCGTTTTATAAATAATCCCGGACTAATAGTCTGCTTTTTCATTATTGTCAATCTAATCCCTTCCATATTATTGTTTTTTACAGAACCCTATTCATTTACAGGGAAAGTCATTCTGCTCATATTTCCTTTAGGAATATACCTGACTGTATACAGCCTGCTGAAAAATACAGGACTGCTCCAACTGCTGCTCATCCCGCAATTAATCTTCAATGCTTTCCAAATCGTAGTGTTTTATTTATTCGGCGAATCGGTCATTGCAGCCGATATGTTCCTGAACCTGGCTACCACCAGCGTTTCCGAAGCAAATGAACTGCTCAATAATTTATGGCCGGCAATTATCACAGTCTGTATGCTCTACATTCCTGCCATTGTGATTGCTGCTGCCGCCTGTAAACAAAAAACCCGCCTTACTACTGCCCTACGGAAAAAAATGGCAGTCGTCGGCATAATTATCGTCATACTATCTTATGGCCTCACCTTTACCGCAAACAACAAAAACACCGGTGAATACCGGCTGAGATACGACGTTTTTCCGGTCAATATATACTACAACCTCCGGTTTGCCATTCAAAAATGGAACCGGAGCATGTTATATCCCCGGACTTCCATGAATTTCAGGTTTAATGCTGTCAAAGAAAAAAAAGCAGACAACCGGGAAATCTACGTACTCGTCATCGGAGAAGCCGGACGAGCTGCCAACTGGAGCCTTTGGGGATACGAACGGGAAACCAATCCTTTATTATCCCGGCAACAAAATCTTGTCTTATACAAAGATGCCATTACACAAGCCAACGCCACACACAAAAGTGTACCTTTGATGCTATCGGCAGCCAGTGCAGATAATTTCAATATGATATACCAGCAAAAAAGCATTATTGAAGCTTTTAAAGAAACCGGATTCACTACTATTTTCCTGTCCAACCAGACTCCGAACCGCACTTTCACGGATTATTTCGCAGCCGAAGCCGATTATTACCGCAACATCCGCCCGGCCTCCGCAGGAGGGCTTATCACGGAAAACAACTACGACACCCATATGCTACCCTTACTACAACATTATATCGATTCGTTGTCAAACAATCTCTTTGTAATAATCCACACTTACGGGTCGCACTTTAATTACCATGAACGTTATCCCCGGAATTTCGCACATTTTCTCCCGGACAACGCAACTGAAATTGAAATAAAGAACCGGAAGCAATTAATCAATGCCTATGATAACAGCATCCGTTATACCGATTATTTTTTGAATAGTTTAATCCGGATGCTGGACTCAACAGACTGTACAGCCGCATTGTATTACAGTCCGGACCATGGCGAAGATATACTGGACGATAACCGGAAACGCTTCCTCCATGCTTCACCACACCCGACTTATTATCAATTACACATTCCGCTTTTATTTTGGTTTTCAGAACAATATCAGAAAACATTCCCCGGGAAATATCATGCCGCACTGGAAAATACATACAAACCGGTATCCACCCGGATTGCTTTCCATACCATGCTCGACATAGCTTCCATCCGAACCCGATGGCTCGATACAACTTTTTCTGTGGTCAATTCCTCGTTTAAAAGCCGGCGGAGAACCTGCCTGACCGACCACGATAAACCCATTTTCTGGTATAATTCGGGCTTGAAAAAAGAAGACAAACTGATGGCAGAAAGAAAACATTTAAACCATTTGTAAAAACAACTGATTGTTTATTTCTAAACACACAGTACATTTATTGAAAAAAATATCGTCTGATTTCCGGAGTACCTGCAAAACATTAACTTTGTAACCCGAAATCAGGAATCAGCACGTCCAAAGTAATTTTGCGACAAAAATTTATTATTCAAAATTAAATTCAAAAACATGAAAGTAGCTATCGTTGGTGCAAGCGGAGCCGTAGGACAGGAATTTCTACGGGTTTTGGAAGAAAGAAATTTTCCTATAGATGAACTTTTGTTATTTGGTTCCAAACGTAGTGCCGGCACGATTTATAACTTCCGCGGACAGGATATAACCGTAAAATTACTTGAACACAATGACGATTTCAAAGGAGTAGACATAGCTTTTACCTCTGCCGGTGCCGGTACTTCTAAAGAATTTGCCGAAACGATAACCAAATACGGAGCAATTATGATTGATAATTCAAGCGCATTCAGGATGGACGAAAACGTTCCCCTGGTTGTACCTGAAGTAAATCCGGAAGATGCCCTGAACCGTCCCCGCGGAATTATTGCAAACCCCAACTGTACAACTATCCTGATGGTTGTCGCACTGAAAGCCATCGAACAACTTTCCCACATCAAACAGGTACATGTATCTACCTACCAGGCTGCCAGCGGGGCAGGAGCCGCAGCTATGGACGAACTATATACTCAATACAAACAAGTATTGGCAGGCGAAACACCTACGGTTGAAAAATTCGCCTACCAACTGGCATTCAATCTGATACCTCAAATAGATGTTTTCACAGAAAACGGCTATACCAAAGAGGAAATGAAAATGTTTAACGAAACCCGGAAAATCATGCACTCAGACATCCGGGTTAGTTCCACTTGCGTCCGGGTGCCGGCTCTTCGGGCACATTCGGAAAGCATCTGGGTGGAAACAGAACGTCCCGTATCCGTCGAAGAAGCCCGGGAAGCTTTCGGAAAAGCGGCAGGCCTGGTCGTACAGGATAATCCGGCCGGACAAAATTACCCGATGCCCCTTTTCCTTTCAGGCCAGGACCCGGTATATGTAGGCAGAATCCGGAAAGACCTTGCCAACGATAACGGATTAACTTTCTGGATTGTTGGGGACCAGATTAAAAAAGGAGCAGCATTGAATGCGGTACAAATTGCCGAGTATCTTCACCAACAGAAACACCGGTAAAACCCAAATAAAATGAACACTTCACCAATTGGCAGGATTAAAATCTCTGGTTTATATCATCAGAACTTTAGTCCGCCAATCAGAAGTCTGAAAAATATCTTTCCCCAGACCCGGAAAATCATTCATCCGGCAAAAACAAACTGACGGATTTCAGGGGCTTCCGGATATTCAGAACAAACATAACATTTGTAGCCTTTATCAATCTGACATTCTTGGATATAAACCTGTTGCTGAAAACCGGGTTTTGAAATCCGGACATGCCGACCTTCAAACAAAATTTCAAATCCCGACAAAGAAGCCGACAAACCGGTTCCTGTATACTTGAGAAAACTCTCCTTTGCCGACCAATACCTGAAAAAAAGCTCCGCACACATCTCTTCGCCGCACTGTTCTAAATTCCGGATTTCACCGGGATGGAAAAAACGACGGACAATTCCCGGATTATATTTTCCAAACTGCTGAATATCAATCCCCACCTCCCGGTCGGACAATACGCACACAAGATAATCACCGGAATGGGATAAATTATAAAAAACAGGAAACGGCGTACCACAAATATAGGGCTTCCCATGCTCTGCTCTTTTAATGAGATAATCGCCCCGCCGGACCTGCAACTCATTTTCCAGCAAGCTCCGGACCATGCCTTCTCCCAACCATTTCAAACGCTTCACTTTCTCACAACGGAAACCTTCGGCTGCTTTCCGGGTCTCTTCGCTGATTCTTTCACAAAATCCCGACTCCGGGACAGTATCATAATCCGGAACTTTCAAATAATAAACGTTCAACATCTGGATATTTCTTGAAAAACAAATATAGATAAATTTTAATTCAAAACAACTTCATCACTTTTAAGTTGTTAAAAAAATGAAAAATATATAGATACAAGCACCCCTTACTTTAACATTTTATTCAAAAAAAACGTTTGAAATATTGGTAAATATCCCGATTTTCTTTATTTTTACCCCAGAATTAAAAGACAACATACAATACAAATTATCATGGAAATCAAAAAGTCACCGAAAGCAGACCTTGAAGGAAAGAAAGGTATTTTCTTTGAGGTTGGTTTGGCTCTGGCTTTAGCAATTCTGTTATTTGCTTTTGAATGGAAATCTTCCACAGAAGAAATAAGTCAATTCCAGACTGTTGCTGAAGAACAGATAGAAGATGAGATTATACCTATTACACAGCAGATGGTGAAACCCCCACCACCTCCTCCTGCAGCTCCTAAATTATCAGACCTTCTGAATATTGTAGAAGACGAAAGCAGTATTGATGAAGAACTGGAAATTGAGGATGCAGATGATGAATCAGATAATACTGAAATACAGGATATTTCCGATTTCGGAGATTATGACGGAGAAGACACGGGCGAAGAAAATATCTTCATGGTTGTGGAAGATATGCCGCAATTCCCGGGAGGAAATGTGACCAAATGGATCGCAAAAAACGTAAAATATCCGCAATTAGCTCAGGAAAACGGTATCCAGGGAAAAGTATTCATCAAATTCGTTATCGAAAAAGACGGTTCGATTACTGATGTACAGGTATCAAGAGGTGTAGATGCCTCTTTGGACAGAGAAGCAGTACGCGTAATCAAAGCCATGCCGAAATGGAAACCCGGCAAACAGAGAGGTAAAGCTGTACGGGTATCCTATACTTTACCTATCAACTTCCAATTGAGCAGTTATTAAGATAAAGTATTATCCATACAAAAGGGGCTGTCAGATACGTCAGCCCTTTTTTTATCTTCACAAATGAATAAACAGAGCGAAACTTCCTGAACAAACAGATAAACGAATCTGTATAAGACCCGCAAGAAGTTAATCTTTTATTTTACATGTATGTATTACACCGGAAAAGAAACTGAGAAAGCAATTTTAGTAGGAGTAGCCCTGCAATCCCAGGGAATCAGTCACACGCAAATGAGTGAATACCTGGACGAACTTTCTTTTTTAGCAGAAACAGCAGGCGCAGAAACCGTGAAAATATTTACACAGAATCTGGACAAACCCGTTCACGCAACTTTCATCGGTAAAGGAAAACTGGAAGAAATCAAAGCTTATACCGATGAACATGCAACCGACATGATTATTTTTGATGACGAACTGAGCCCTACTCAATTACGAAACATAGAATCCGTATTTCCCGGTATCAAAGTACTTGACCGGACAAACCTGATTCTGGACATATTTGCCAGCCGTGCACGCACAGCACATGCCAAAACACAAGTGGAACTGGCCCAATATCAATACCTGCTGCCCCGTCTGACCGGGATGTGGACCCACCTTGAGCGACAGAAAGGAGGTATTGGACTGAGAGGTCCCGGAGAAACAGAAATAGAAACAGACCGGCGAATCATCCGGGACAAAATCACCCGGTTAAAAGAGGAATTGGTTAAAATCGACAAACAAAAAATCATCCAACGGAAAAACAGGGGAAAACTGGTCCGGGTTGCACTCGTAGGCTATACGAACGTAGGAAAATCAACATTAATGAACTTACTCAGCAAATCGGATGTTTTTGCTGAAAACAAACTTTTTGCCACATTAGATACTACAGTACGGAAAATTGCCATCAAAAATGTACCCTTTTTATTAGCCGATACGGTCGGTTTTATCCGGAAACTGCCTCACCATCTGATAGAATCTTTCAAATCTACTCTCGACGAAGTAAGAGAAGCAGATGTCATTCTTCACGTTGTAGATATATCCCATCCTCAATTTGAAGAACAAATGAAAATTGTCAATGAAACATTGGCCGAACTAATCAAAAGCCCCAAACCGACACTCATTGTATTCAACAAAATTGATGCATTTCAATACGTACAAAAAGAAGAAGACGATCTCACACCCGTTTTAAGAGAAAACTATAGTCTGGACGATTTGAAACAAATGTGGATGTCAAAACAAGGAGGTGAAACGGTTTACATCTCGGCAACCCGCAAAGAAAATATTGAAGAATTAAAAGACAAACTCTACACCATCGTCAAAGACATCCACTCTGCCCGTTTTCCATACAATGATTTCCTTTATGCGGATGATGAAACCAAAGAATTTGAATAGTTAAATTATACTCTCCCCCGTTTCATTCCGTTTAAACAAATAACTATTCAACAAAAGAAAGGACTGGTTTCCGGAAACCAGTCCTTTCTTTTCCTCACTTCACAACTATCAAAAAATAATTCTTTTTTCCGCTTTGGGCTAAAACATATTTCCCGTCAATCAGATGAGCCTCACTCACCAGAAAATCTTCCCCTGCCTTTTCTTTATTAATACTTATAGCATTAGCTTTCAAAGCACGTCTGGCTTCACCTTTGGAAGACATAATCGTAGTTTTATCAGCCAGAAAATCAACAATACCAATACCTGCTTTCAAATCAGCTTTGCTTATTTCAAACTGAGGAACCCCCTCAAACACAGCCAGGAAAGTATGTTCATCAATCTTACGCAACGTTTCCGAAGTCGCATTCCCGAACAAAATCTGAGAAGCCTCCAAAGCAGACTGATAGGCCTCTTCGCCATGAATCAGGCAAGTTATTTCTTTAGCTAAAGTCTTCTGCAATTTCCGTAAATGCGGAGCCTCCTGGTGCTCGGCAATCAAAGCATCTATTTCTGCCGGAGGCAAAATAGTAAAAATTTTCACATACCGTGCCGCATCCTCATCAGTAGTATTCAACCAGAACTGATAAAATTTATAAGGCGAGGTACGTTCCGGGTCCAACCAAATATTACCGGATTCTGTTTTTCCAAACTTCTTGCCATCACTTTTCGTCATCAAAGGCCAGGTCAGTCCGAAAGCATCCAATCCCTCCTTGCGGCGAATCAATTCTCCTCCCGTAGTGATATTTCCCCATTGGTCCGAACCGCCCATCTGCAACATACATCCGTAATTTTTACGCAAATAAAGAAAATCATACCCCTGCACCAACTGATAAGTAAACTCAGTAAACGACATTCCGTCGGAACACTCTCCGCTCAAACGCCGTTTTACAGAATCTTTGGCCATCATATAATTAACCGTAATATGCTTACCGATTTCCCGGATAAAATCCAGAAATGAAAACTGCTTCATCCAATCATAATTATTCAGCATAATTGCCGCATTGGAAGCCGTTGAATTAAAATCAATAAAACGGGACAATTGAGCTTTAATCCCTGTCATATTTTTCTGAATAGTATCTTCAGTCAGCAAATTTCTTTCCTGTGACTTTCCACTGGGGTCTCCTATCATTCCCGTAGCTCCGCCAATAATAAAAATAGGCTTATGTCCTGCCATCTGAAAATGTTTCATCATCATGACCGACACCAAATGTCCTACATGCAAAGAATCGGCTGTCGGGTCTATCCCGACATAAGCCGTAGTCTGACCTTTCGCCAGCAATTCTTCCGTTCCGGGCATGATATCATGAATCATACCTCTCCATTTCAATTCGTCAACAAAATTCATGTTCGATAGTTTTATGGTATTCCGGTTCATTCCACCCGATATTCCGGTCAATAACGGATAGCGTTATATATTTGTGTCGCAAAATTAAGAAAAGGACCGAATAATAAACTCTTTTGCCGGGTTTCTTCGCTGATAAACTGAAATTTTTCATTCAAGGCATCCACAATCAAGAGCAATACACACACAATGATGAAATATTTCACGATTCCCAACACCGTACCCAACAATTTATTCAGCAATCCCAAAGAAATAATGTCAATCAATTTGGTCAGCAACTTCCCGATGATAAAAACGGCCACCACCACCACAATAAAAGTAACCGCCAAAGCAAGGTAAGACAGATAACGGGGAGCCACCGAAACATTCAGGAAATCGCGCAAGATGCCCTCCGTATAAGGCGAGTAATTGATGGCCAGATACACTCCCAATACCAATCCCGCCAAGGTTGCCACTTCAATAATCAAGCCTTTCGAGAACCCCCGAAAAGCCCCGAAAAGCAAAAACAGCAGGATAATAATATCAATGTAGTTCATCACAAAATCCTATTTAAACCGGATTTCAAAAATACAAATTTATCGGGAGTTTTTTAGTTCATTTAATAATTACATAGATATTTGTTGTATATCATATAAATATTTATTTATTTTATGAAATTATTACAAATAATTACTATGAAAAAAATAATGATTTATTTAAACAGCATGAAATCAAGGTGTTTTATGCTTATTACGTGCTTGGCTCTAATGGCAAGCGTAACTTCATGTAGCGAAGATTATTTTGAAGAAAATATCCCCGAAAAGTCAAAACAACTTTCGAAAGCGGAGTTAATAGAACAAGTGCTGAGTCTTAAGGCAAAAACACGCGCAATTCCTCCTTTTCCTGTTGTAATGATGACAAGCAAATCAACCGTTTCTATCTCTTGTCGTACTACTGAAAGTGCGAAAGTTCACTGGGGTGATGGAGAGGAAACATTAATACCTGCAGGTTGGACAACAGGAAGTTATCCTGAATATTCTCATGCCTATCCTGACAACAATCCCCATGTTATATACATAGAAACCTCTAATGAAGCAATACAGTTTTTGGGAGTAGGATGGAATGAACTTGAACTTTTGGATGTTACAGGTAATACGAACTTAGTAGAGCTTCAATGTAGTGGTAACGATTTAGAGGAGTTAGATTTAACTGGTTGTCCAAATCTGCAATTCTTATATGTAAGTGACAACAAGCTATCTGCTATGGATTTTACCTATCTACCTCGTCTCCAAGGCTTAGCATTGGATAATAACCTGTTTACAGACATAAATGTGTCTGAAAATCTAGAGTTAACAAATTTTGACATAGGAAACAATCCAATAACAGATATTGATTTAACAAATAATATAGCTCTGAAGAATATTGATTTGTGGGGAGTTGCTATAAAAACGATTAATAATCTTCAAATAAATGCTAAGAGTTTTGCTGTGTTTCCAAAATTAGAAAGACTTACAATATCCAGTACTCCTTTTACTTCATTAGATTTATCAAATAATCCATTAGTGAAAAATCTTAGTATTTCTGCTACGGCAATAACTCAGTTGGATATATCGAATTTACAAATATGTTATTTGGATGCATCAGATTCTCAATTGACAAATTTAACATATACATCAAGAAATTTGGATCCTGATGCTTATCATATTAGTATACTTAGAACTCCTTTCCAAGAGGTTAAATCGAATGTACAATCCTTGGTTCTTGCATTACCAAGTAGAAAGGATATGAGTCAAGGTTTACTATGTACAACTTCAACATATATTGAACCTTGGCGTTCATTCTTGACTGCTAAAAATTGGAAAGTTTTTCCATGAAATGTGAAATATGAGGTCGAGCCAAAAGTTTGGGTTGACCTCTTTTTGTTCGTACTCCTGATGGAGACTTCTTTCAAATATTCAATTCTCAGAGGGATATTTTGACTTTGGGGACAGCCTCATAAAAATCACAGAAAATTCTAATTCTGATAATATATATATGCAATATGAGAATAATACTATTTTTTAATTGTGTGTTTTTATTCTCGTATGGATATGTATATTCGCAAAAAAAAATCGAACTATCTCCATGTCCTGGAGTATTAATTAACAATGTATGTTGGGCTGAGAGTAACGTAGATAGTCCGGGAACTTTTTCCGCCACGCCTGAATCTTATGGCATGCTCTATCAATGGAACCGGAAAAAAGGATGGTCAGCAACAGATGCGGTTTCCGGATGGGACATCAGTTTACCATCTGGTAAATATTGGGAAAGTGCCAACGATCCGTGTCCTGCCGGCTGGCGAATACCTACTGACATGGAATTCAGTGCGTTATTGGATAATATGAATGTAACTTCTATGGAAACATCGCAAAACGGAGTTCGTGGAAGAGAATTTACTGATAATACGACCGGAAATTCTATTTTTCTGCCCAAAGTCAACTATCGAAGTGATAGCGGTACAATCAATAATATGGGATATTACGGGTGGTATTGGTCAAATAGTCCGTTATCAGACTCATTTGCCAAGGCTCTCTATATTCATGAAAAGACTTGTAACTCTGTAATGATGGCAAAAAACTATGGCCTTACCATCCGTTGCGTTGCCGGTGATCCTCCCGATTGTGACCATATCGTCACTGATACTTCTGTCGTTATTTGCGCCAAGGATTTGCCCTACATTTGGGACGGCAGGACTTTTGATGTCGGGACGGAATCGGGTGTTTACCGTTTCCAATATACCAGTGCGGTTACAGGTTGCGACAGCATCGTCAATCTGCATCTGACCGTGCAGCAGCCATATGAAACACTCCTTTACGATACGGTCTGCCGGGGAGACGGCTACCACGGTTACGATTTCCACCTGCCCGAGGGGACAACCGGTGGCACATTTACGGAAACATACCCCACCGTCCATGGTTGTGACAGCACCATTACGCTGCATCTGTATGTTTCTCTGCCTTACCTCTTTCTCGAATCGCAAAGCATCTGCCAGGGGGATACCGTTGATTTCCGGGGGAAACGCCTGTATGCGAGTGGCGTGTATGACGATTCCCTGCGGACCGTTCACGGCTGCGACAGCATTTTCCGACTGACACTGACCGTACACCCGGTCCATGACCTTTGTTTCTCCGATGCGGTATGCTACGGCAGCGACTACCACAATCACGGATTCGACCTTACGGCCGTCACCGCCGATACGATAGTCAGCGACACCCTGCAAACCCCTTGGGGATGCGATTCCATACGTACCCTCTTCCTCACCGTTCATCCGGTATATAATAAAATATTCCGCGACACTATCTGCGAGGATGACAGCTACCACGGTTACGGATTCCACCTGCCTGAAGGAACAAGCGGCGGCACATTTACGGCAACATACCCCTCCGTCCACGGTTGCGACAGCACGGTCACGCTGCATCTGTACGTCGCTCCAGCCTACCTCTTTCCCGAATTGCAGGACATCTGCCAGGGGGATACCGTCAATTTCCGGGGAAGACGGCTGTTCGCCAACGGCGTATATGACGATTCCCTGCGGACCGTTCACGGCTGCGACAGCATTTTCCGGCTGACGCTGACCGTACACCCGGCCTACGACCTTCGTTTCTCCGATGCGGTATGCTACGGCAGCGACTACCACAATCACGGATTCGACCTTACGGCTGTCACTGCCGATACGATAGTCAGCGACACCCTGAAAACCCGCTGGGGGTGCGATTCCATCCGCACCCTCTCCCTCACCGTTCATCCGGTATACAATAAAATATTCTACGACACCATCTGCGAGGGGGACGGCTACCACGGTTACGGTTTCCACTTTCCCGAAGGCACAACCGGTGGCACATTTACAGAAACATACCCCACCATCCATGGTTGTGACAGCACCATTACGTTGCATTTGTACGTTTCCCGGACCTATTTCAGTGCTGCATTCCAAAGCATCTGCCAGGGGGATACCGTTGATTTCCGGGGAAAACGCCTGTACACAAGCGGTGTGTATGACGATTCCCTGCGGACAGTCCACGGCTGCGACAGCATTTTCCGGCTGACACTGACCGTACATCCGGCCCCTGACCTTTCCTTTTCCGATGCGGTATGCTATGGCAGCGATTACCACAATCACGGCTTCAACCTCACAGCCGTCACCACCGATACGATAGTCAGCGACACCCTGAAAACCCGCTGGGGATGCGATTCCATACGTACCCTCTTCCTCTCCGTAAACCCGTTGTATGACATTCAACTGTACGACACCATTTGCGAGGGAAGCCCGTACACCGGATACGGTTTCAACGTTACCGAAGCCGGCACGCATGTCCTGCGCCTGCAAAGCATACACGGGTGTGACAGTATTGTCACATTGCACCTCACCGTCCTCCCCGTATATCATCCCATCGTCCGTGATTCCGTCTGCCCTTCGGAACGGTACGACAGATATGGTTTCCACCTCTCCGATATCCGGCAAAGCGGCACCTACCGCTTGCCCTTGCAGACCGTACACGGATGCGACAGCACCGTCACGCTGGAACTGTACGTTTACCAGCCCTACCTCTTTCCCGAATCGCAAAGCATCTGCGAGGGAGATACCGTCGATTTCCGGGGAAGACGCCTGTACGAAAGCGGCATATACTACGACTCCCTGCGGACCATACACCAGTGCGACAGCATATACAGCCTGGACCTTTCCGTCCATCCGGTATATGACGTTCGACTGTCCGGAGTGCTCTGCGAGGGAAAACCGTATACCGGATACGGTTTCAATGTCACCGAAGCCGGTACGCACGTCCGGCACCTGCAAAGCATACACGGGTGCGACAGCGTTGTCACCCTGACCCTCACCGAAGAGAAAAAGGTACAGGGAAGCATCGGATTCCTGCTGGACGATTGCAGCACGCACGGGTACAGTTTCTTTCTCGACTCGCAGATAATGATGATAGATACCTGGCAATGGGATATGGGGGACGGGACGGTATACCGCTCGGAAGAGGGATTCCACCAATATGCGGATTCCGGCGTTTACCGGATACGGCTTCTTGCGGAAACCCACAGCGGCTGTGAGAACCGGT
This sequence comes from uncultured Odoribacter sp., assembly GCA_910578105.1. Taxonomy (GTDB): domain Bacteria; phylum Bacteroidota; class Bacteroidia; order Bacteroidales; family Marinifilaceae; genus Odoribacter. The sequence continues at coordinate 38,293 of CAJTPD010000002.1, forward strand.
TCTCACACGTCCAGCACGTGCCGTTCTATTTGCCGGAGGTGTCCATTCATGCCGACCGCCGGGTCATTGACGAGGATTACCCCACCGTCCGCTTTCACACGGATGTCCCGCAGGATATGGCGTGCGAGTGGGATTTCGGGGACGGGACGACGGCCCGGGGGGACAGCGTTTCCCATACGTTTGACGCCGTTACCCGGAAGTACTACGATGTCACGCTGAGGGTCATGAACGCGGACAGTTGCGTCACGGAAAACGGCATGCGCATAGAGGTGGTCTTCCTGCCTAAATCCCTCAATACCTTCACTCCGAACGGCGACGGTGTCAACGACATCTTCATGGCGGGATTCCGGATTGAGGTCACAGACCGAAACGGACTCAGAATTTATACGGGGGAGGACGGATGGGACGGAACCGTAAACGGCAGGCAGGCCCGGCAGGATACCTATTTCTTCCGGCTGTTTTACCGGACGGCAAACGGGGAAAGAATAAAAACAGGATATGTAACACTGATTCGATGAACAGGAGGGTACGGAAATATGCCATAGGGACGCTGCTGGTCACCGTGCTGGCGGCATCTTCCGTAAAGGGCCAGGTCAATCCGGCGACGGCCTTTTACTGGGAGAACCCGTATTATATCAATCCGGCGTTTGTCCATACCGATGCCAGTGCCTATTTTTTCCTGTCGGCCCGGAAACAGTGGATGGCACTTTCGGGCAGTCCCGTCACGTTTTTCGGTACCGCCACGTTCTATTCGGAGAGGTACAGGATGCAGACGGGGGTGAAAATCCTGCACGACAAAATCGGATATGTCGGTTCCTCGGACCTCTCCCTGTCGTATGCCTATTCGCTGGAATTGCGCAACGGGGCACTGAACATGGGGCTGGCGTTGTCGTACCAGTTGCAGGCGGTAGACCGGGAGAAGATGGCCATAGAGGAGGAGAACGACCCGGTACTCGCCAGTCTGGCGGACACGAAAAAGGAGTGGAACACCGGGGTGGGGGCGGAATATATTGCCGGACGCTCGCTGCGTGCCGGGATTTCCGCACAGAACATGCTTTCCTTCTTCAAAAAGGGACGGAATATTTTCGGCGGTACGAATTACCTGTACGGCAGGTACCGCACACGCATTTTAGGCCGCCTCTACCAGCCCACGGCCTACCGTACGACGGCGTCGCCCACGACGTATGACATGGAGTGGGGGATTTGCCTGAGGCAGTATGAAAACGATTTTCAGGTGGACGGGGTGGTGTCGTTTTACCTGAACCACCATACCCAGCGGGAGAAGTTCCAGGTTTCCATTCTGGGACGGAGCATTGGGGAAATCGGCGTATTGGCGGGTGTCAAACTGCTTTCCGAGGTAAAGGTCCTGTGCGCATACGATTATAACTTCAGGGCGTGGCAGGGGAACAGCAGGGGGACGTTCGAGGTCATTGTCAGTTATTCGCTGTTGCCTAAAAAATGTGTCGCGGACGGGTTTTAGGAAATGATATATAAATATTTTCATGACTTTACTTGCTGAAAACAAGTACTTTTGATAAATAAATGAAATTTACGACCTGAGTTTCTGTTTGTGGTCAGCCTCTTTTGTTCGTTAGACCGGCAGTTGTTCATGATTCAAAAACTTGCATACTATGAATCAGAATATCTTTAAGCCTCCGACGGACGTACCGGCCTCCTTTTCCGGACGAATCCGTAGTTCCGGAAACAAATTAACTGTTTGATTAACTAACCTGTTGTGAATGAATTGCCGGTCTAAAAAAGGTCAGGTTAGGAATTACTCCTGATTCATACCTTATACATAGCTTATATATACCTGTCGGGGATAAGGGATGAATCGGAGGTGTAACGGCTATGTTGCCTGTCTTCACCTTGTTTTCTCCCTGTGCAGAGCATCATTTTGATATTTCCCGCAACTATCGTCCGGATGCCGGAGATGGGTTCTATATAGGGTTTTGCCGCGGGATGATAAGGTATACGGCATGTTGCTGGAAACGGCGTTGCAGCGGGTGCGTCTGTTGGCGTTGAACAGTCGCGGTGTGGCGGGCGAAACGGAATACGCCCTGCCCGAAAAGTGGGATACGCTGAAAGTGAAGGCATATAGCTTTGCCACTTCCCCCAATGGACGGATGGTGTCGGACAGCGTTCATTTGACGGTTTTACCTTAAGCGTAGAGAATGGCGATTGCCTGGTTGCGGTTGGGCGGTTGTTTTTTCACACGACAAGAAGATTTTCTACATTTTCCATCTTTCACATCCATTTTTTTATTGTTTGATAAATTCTTAGTATTTTCGCCAATTGGTAAAAAGGCATTTAACGTCATAAACTTAATAAATTCATATATAATGTACAGGACACACACATGTGGAGAGCTCCGGCTTAAAGATGTCAGCCAGAACGTTATTTTAAGTGGCTGGGTACAAAAAATCAGAAACCTGGGAGCCATGACATTTATCGATTTGCGTGACAGATATGGCATTACTCAGTTGGTTGTTGAAGAATCAGCATCAGAAGACATAAAAAAACAAACTGCAACACTGGGCAGGGAATTCGTCATACAGATACACGGTAAAGTGGTTGAAAGAGCCAGCAAAAACAGTAAAATTCCTACCGGTGACATAGAAATCATCCTGGAGAAAATAAATATTCTCAGCCAATCCGAAATACCACCTTTTACTATCGAAGACAATAGTGACGGAGGCGATGAAATCCGGATGAAATACCGTTATTTGGATTTACGTCGTCAGGTGGTCCGGAAAAATCTGGAATTACGCCATAAAATGGCCCATTTGGTCCGCAATTATCTGGACAATCTGCATTTCATGGAAGTGGAAACCCCGGTTCTCATCAAAAGTACCCCGGAAGGGGCGCGGGATTTTGTGGTTCCTTCACGGATGAATCAGGGCCAATTCTACGCGCTGCCCCAAAGTCCTCAAACATTCAAACAACTTTTAATGGTAGCCGGATTTGACCGTTATTACCAGATTGTAAAATGTTTCCGGGACGAGGATTTACGGGCGGACCGGCAACCGGAATTTACTCAGATAGACTGCGAAATGTCGTTTGTTGAACGGGATGATGTACTCGGCATTTTTGAAGGTTTGATTCGCCATTTGTTCAAAGAAATCCTCGGTATTGATATCCCCGAACTACAACGGATGACGTGGCATCACGCAATGGAATATTACGGATGTGACAAACCGGACCTCCGTTTTGACATGAAATTTACCGACCTCACCCAGCAAGCCCGGCACAAAGATTTTGCAGTATTTAATTCGGCCGAATACATCGGAGCAATTTGTGCTGCCGGATGCGCTTCATATACCCGCAAACAACTGGATGAGCTCACCGAATTTGTAAAACGTCCCCAAATCGGAGCCAAAGGTCTTGTGTATGTCAAATATAATGAAGACGGTACTTTAAAATCATCTGTCGATAAATTCTACAACGAAGAGGACCTGAAAGCCTGGGCAACATCCTGCAAGGCCAAACCGGGAGACTTAATTTTAATTCTCTGCGGCCCCAGGAACAAAACTTTATCCCAATTGTGTGAATTACGTCTGGAAATGGGCGACCGCCTTGGATTGCGTGACAAAAATACATTCAAACCTTTGTGGGTTGTTGATTTCCCGCTTCTGGAATGGGATGAAGAAACCCGGCGTTTCTATGCCATGCACCATCCTTTCACTTCGCCGAAACCGGAAGACATCAGTATGATGGAAAGCAATCCGGGGGCAGTGCGGGCCAATGCCTATGACATGGTCATCAACGGAGTGGAAGTGGGCGGAGGTTCCATCCGTATCCACGACTCACAATTGCAACAGCGCATGTTCAAATGTTTAGGCTTCACGCCCGAACAGGCGGAAAAACAATTCGGCTTCCTGCTGAATGCCTTCAAATACGGAGCACCTCCCCACGGTGGTATTGCATTCGGGTTTGACCGTCTGGTTTCCATGTTCGCAGGACTCGACAGTATCCGTGACACCATTGCGTTTCCGAAAAACAACTCAGGACGGGATGTAATGATTGATTCACCTTCTGAAATTTCCGAAGAACAATTCAAAGAATTGGGTATTAAGCCCAACTTATAATTTACAATATTCACATCCAAAGTTTAAAATCACATACGGTGTTTAAAGACGTCATCGGACATGAAGAAATCAAGCAAAGGCTGGTGAATTCCCTGAAAACAGGACGCATCAGCCATGCCCAACTATTTGCCGGCGATACGGGATACGGTTCTCTGGCATTGGCATTGGCATTTGCGCAATATGTCTTTTGCACCGGAAATAAACAGGACGATGCGTGCGGAGAATGCCCTTCATGCCGGAAAATGCAGAAATACATTCATCCCGATTTACATTTTGTATTTCCCGTAGTCCGTAAAGCAAAAAGCCCCGTAAGCGACGAATACATCAACGAATGGCGTCGCCTGCTTTCACAAAGCAGCTACTTCGATTTAACAGAATGGTACTCGTACATGGGAGTTGAGGACAATGCACAGGCTGCCATTTATACGGAAGAAAGCGGAAACATATTGCGGAAACTGAATCTGAAACCGTTCGAATCAGATTACAAAATCATGGTCATATGGCTACCTGAGAAAATGAATCCGGAATGTTCCAATAAACTATTGAAAATCATTGAAGAGCCATTCGAAAAAACATTGTTTCTGATGGTATCCGAACATCCGGAACAAATGCTCAACACCATACAATCCCGTCTGCAACGCATCAATATACCTCCTTTACGCCAGGAACAAATCAAACAACAATTGCTCCTGACCAAAGGCATTCCGGACGAAAAAGCCGCAGAATACGCACATGTGGCATCCGGCAATTGGCACAAGGCACTCCGCCTCCTGGATGAAAGCGAAGAGCAAATTTACAATCAGGAAAAATTTGCCAGCCTGATGCGCCTCTGCTGGGAACGGAAAATGCTTCCTGTCAACGAATGGGTAAATGAAATTACCAGTGTAGGCAGAGAACGTCAGAAAAATTTTATCACACATGCTATCCGGATGCTCAGAGAAAATTTCATCCGTAATTTCGGATTAAATGAATTGAACTATATGACAGAACGCGAAAAAAATTTTTCCATCCGTTTCGCACCTTATGTACACGAAGGGAATATCCTTCCCCTAACCAACGAATTCGAACGAGCGTACAATGATATTAACCGTAACGGTAACGCCAAAATTATATTTACGGATTTATGCATTAAGGTAATGCAAAACATCAGGCCCAGTTAAATCTTTACCTGAATAAAAGAATAAAAATTATGAGTGACCTACAAGACAACAACGATATAAAGCGGGAAGAAGAAATAACACCGCAAAATAACCAGGAACAGACCAATGCTCCGGAACAGAAGAAAGAAGACAAAACGGAAATAATCGGAGCAAGTGAATTTTCAGCCGCTAAAAAAGAAGAAGAAGAGGAAGAGGTTCAGCAACTTCACACCAAACATCCGCATCCGGAACCTGTCATAGACCACCGTCTGTTAGCAGGTAAATTAAATGTGTACAACTGGTTAAAAGATTTACCGGCCACAGAATGTACTTCCGACATCGTAGAAGTACGTTTTAAAAATACCCGGAAAGGATTTTACAGCAATCCTTCCCACCTCCCTTTGCAGGAAGGAGACATTGTTGCAGTAGAAGCCGCGCTGGGACACGACATCGGAATCATATCACTGACCGGCGAACTGGTAAAGGAACAAATCCGTCTGAAACGGATAGATTTGGAACGCAATCCATTGAAAAAGGTATACCGGAAAGCCAAACCCCACGACATTGAAAAATGGCAACAGGCCATTGCACTGGAACATGACACCATGATCCGTTCCCGAAAAATTGCAGCAGACCTGAAATTAAACATGAAAATCGGGGATGTGGAATATCAGGGAGATAAAACCAAGGCTATTTTCTATTATATTGCCGACGACCGGGTAGACTTCCGGACTTTAATTAAAATTCTGGCAGAAACATTCCGTATCCGCATCGAAATGAAACAAATCGGTACCCGTCAGGAAGCCGGGCGCATCGGAGGCATCGGACCATGCGGACGTCAGTTGTGCTGTTCAACATTTATCACCAACTTTGTTTCTGTATCCACATCGGCAGCCCGTTATCAGGATATTTCCCTGAATCCCCAAAAACTGGCAGGACAATGCGGGAAATTGAAATGTTGCCTGAATTACGAAGTTGATGCATACATTGATGCGCAAAAAGATTTTCCACCTACCAATATACCCCTCAATACAGGAGACGGCATTCTCTATCACCAAAAAACCGACATCTTTGGTAAAGTAATGTCCTACTCTTCAGACAAAGAAGGGAAAGGTATTTTTATCCCCATTCCTGTAAAACGGGTAAAAGAAATCATTGCTTTGAACCGGAAAGGTATCATTCCGCCGAAAGCCGTTGAAGCATCGGATAATGTACAGGAAGATATTAAATACACAGACGGCGTTGGGGAAGAAAGCTTGAATCGTTTTGATGAAAAGAAACAACCCAAAAAACGGAAAAACCGGAATAATGGTAACAATAATGCCCATCGAAACGAAAACAAAGAACAGAACCGTACCCATAACAACAATCATCAGGGACAACGCCCCCAGCGCAATAATCCCAGAACAGAACAACGCAGAGACCAAAGGCCGCAAAACAGGCCTAAGCCAAAAGCAGACCAGAATGCTCAATAAATAAAGTGAACAACCATGCAAAATTATCGTCCGTCATTAGGTATACCTCCCGCAGTTAAGATTCTGCTTATCTTAAATGCGGCGATGTATTTCCTTTCCATATTCGTTAAACAGAGTTTTCACGTGGATATGGCAAACCTGCTGGGGCTTCATCTGCCACAATCTTTCTACTGGGCTCCCTGGCAATACATCACCCACATGTTCATGCACGGCAGCTTCCCTCATCTGTTTTTCAATATGTTCGCTCTCTTTATGTTCGGACGCATACTGGAATCCTTATGGGGAAGCAAACGTTTTCTGATATTTTACTTCGTATGCGGAATCGGAGCAGGGGCTCTGAACAGCCTGGTCGGTTGGTTTGAAATCCACCGAATGCTCGAACAATATACGGCATTCAAGGCCGCCCCCACTCCGACACTACTGTCCGACTTTGTAAACCATCAACTTGCACACCCGGCTCCCTGGATATGGGAAGTTATTGACACCTGGATTAACAGTCCGGCTTCAGCAGAATATATTGAAACAGGGAAACAGATATTCCAGGAAATCATCAACCTGAAAATCAATGTTCCTATGATAGGAGCCTCAGGAGCAATATTCGGTATCCTGTTAGCCTTCGGGATGCTGTTCCCGAACACTGAATTATACCTGATGTTCATTCCGATACCGATTAAAGCCAAGTATTTCGTATTAGGCTACGGACTGCTGGAAATATTTCTGGGACTCCAAAACAATGCAGGCGACAACGTGGCCCATTTTGCCCACCTGGGAGGGATGTTATTTGGCTATCTTCTGCTCAGATTCTGGAATAAAAACAGACAAAAATTCTATTAATTACAACTTTATCTGCCGGTTTTAAATGACAGACATCTATCAGTACAACATAGTACAACAAAAAAACGTAAACTAAAATTAATATAAGTTTTAATGTAGACTGATATCCAGAATTGCAGATTACAAATCTAAAATTACATGTTTTACAGAACTTATAGAGGCCACAATCATTATACAGGAGGAGTCGGAAAAGGAATCCGGACCTCTTTTATGCAAGGTTCTTCATTAACCCGGCTGATATATATCAACTGTGGTGTTTTTCTGGCATTGAAAATCATTTACTCGCTTTTCTCACTGACAGGAACAGGCAAAAATTTTTATCCCCTCCTGCTGGAGTGGATTGGCGTCCCTGCAGACCCGGAATACCTGCTGTATCGTCCATGGACCCTATTTACCTACATGTTCACTCAGTTTGAATTTTTACACCTTCTGTTCAACATGCTATGGCTATATTGGTTCGGCAGCTTTTTTCTGAACTATTTCAGCCAACGGCAACTGACCGGCGTATACCTCTGGGGGGGGCTGTGCGGAGCATTCCTATACATTGCTGCCTATAACATATTTCCCTATTTTGACCAGATTACCCGTTTATCTTCCTGGGCAATCGGGTCGTCTGCATCTGTTATGGCAATCGTTTTTGCCGTGTGTACCTATCTCCCCCGGCATAAAGTATATATTTTTCTGATAGGACCGGTAAAACTCATTTATCTGGCACTTTTCACCGCCTTGATTGACATATTAAGTATCCCATACGGGAATGCCGGGGGACACATTGCCCATTTGGGAGGAGCACTGTTCGGCTGGCTCTTTGTCGCAGGAATAAGGAAAAATAAAGATTTGTCCTCCAGTATAGCTTATCTGACAGATAAACTGACCAAACTTTTTACACCCCGGAAAAAAATGAGGGTAAAATACAAGAAAAAAGTCTCCGACATGAATGACCAGGAATACAATATGTACAAAAAAAGACAGGAAAACAAAATCAATAACATTCTGGACAAAATATCAAAATCAGGATATGAAAGTCTGACGCGGGAGGAAAAAGAAATTCTATTTAAAGGAAAAAATTAATATGCTAAAACTATTAGATAAAATTATATTCCTTATCAGTATCATTGCCATGTCAGGTTTAGCAGGAGCTTACGCTTCTTCCTATATAAACCCGAATCACTTTGTATATCTGTCCCTGCTGGGCTTAGCTTATCCCTACCTGCTCATTTCAAACATTGCTTTATTTTTTTACTGGATTGTACGCTGGAAAAAAATGGCATGGGCAGAACTGGTTATCATTTTATCCGGCATTCCGGCATTTATGACCTACTATGGAACAGCCGATACCGAGGAAAAAACACAAAATTACGATTTCTCCGTCATTTCATACAACGTCCGTTATTTCGACTTTTACAATTGGTCCAATCAAAAAAATACCAAAAACAAACTTTTTAATTACCTCAAAGAATTCAAAGGGAACATTATCTGTCTGCAAGAATTTACCCTGCAAGGAAATACATCAAACGAACAGGCATTAGTCCGGCAACTACAAGCCTATCCTTACCGCCATATTCATAAAGACATGGCTATATTTTCCCGCTTGCCGATCATTTCCAAAGGTCACCTTTCATTCGGGGAACAAACTTCAGCTTCATGCCTCTATTGTGACGTGGTTACCCCGGTAGATACGGTACGCTTATACAACATACACCTCGAATCCTATAAACTGGGCAAAAAGGAACGGCAATTCATGAAAGAAATCAGCCAGGGCATAAAAACAAATGACTTACCGGGAAGTGCTAAAAAACTCACCTCCCGTCTAACTACTGCCAATAAAAACCGGGCACAACAAGCCGACCAGATTAAACGGCATCTCCTGCAATCCCCCCATCAGGCAATTATATGCGGAGACTTCAATGATACCCCTTTGTCTTACACCTACAAAAAAATCAAAACCAACCTGAAAGACGCCTTTATTGAAAAAGGCCGGGGATTGGGTAACACCTATATCGGAGAATTCCCCTCCTTCCGAATTGATTATATTCTCCACACCCCGGGACTGGAAACGGTCAGCTATAACCGGGAGCTTATTGAACTTTCAGACCATTATCCGGTAAAAGCAAAACTCAAATTAAAAAAGAAAATACATTCGTAATCCGCATTCTCCGGTGAGAATTTTCATCTTAATTGTTTGTAATTTCGTGCTTTTATTTTAATTTTGTATTCGTAAGAATTGCAAACACTTTTCGTTTACAATTCTTTCCAGGGGGGTTAGCTCAGTTGGCTAGAGCGCTTGCATGGCATGCAAGAGGTCGTCGGTTCGACCCCGATACTCTCCACTCCGATAGTTCTTAAAATTTGTAAAGTTCATAAAGTTTATGTAAGAAAGCATACCCGATAAGGAAACTTTCCGTTAACTTTATGGACTTTATTATTTTTAAAGTACAATGAATATATGGCGGAAATGGAAGAATCCGAAAAACAACTGACAAAAAAAATCAGTCCACATAAAATTATCTACCCGGTTTTAATAGGTTTAGGGGTGGTATCCTATATGCTTTACAAAGAATTTGATATTACCGCTTTCCGGTTGATTACTTTTACGTGGACTTCGGTCTGGTGGCTTCTGGTAGCCATATTATGTATGGTCATACGGGATCTGGGATACATCATCCGGATCCGGATTCTTTCCGGCGGACGATTAAACTGGGTCAAAGCCATCCGCATCATTTTCCTATGGGAATTTACCTCTGCCGTAACCCCCTCTGCTATAGGCGGAACAAGCCTGGCTATTTTATTTGTTAATAAAGAGGGTATTAAAGTGGGACGGAGTTCTGCTATGGTTATGGCTACTTCTTTTCTGGATGAACTCTATTTCATACTGATGTTTCCTGTCATCCTGCTGAGTGTAAGCCAAAGTGCCTTGTGGAACATGCCGGGAGTTAACCAAGGAGTAAGTACAAGCCTGATTTGGTTTGCTGTAGGCGGTTATTCGATAAAGTTTATATACCTGAGCATTCTAAGCTACGGATTATTCAGAAATCCACGCGGCTTGAAATACCTTCTGATGAAATGTTTCAAACTGAAAATACTCCGCAAATGGCGTCACAGTGCAAACGAGGCTGGTTCAGACATCATCCGGAACTCTTACGAATTACGTCATATGCCCTTTTCCTTCTGGCTGAAAACTTTCGGAGCAACTTTCTTCTCCTGGACAGCACGTTATTGGGTGGTAAATGCTTTACTAATGGCATTCTGGGCCGGTCATTATAACTGGGGCACCCAATTTTTAATTTTTGCCCGCCAACTGGTAATGTGGATTATGATGTTAGTAAGCCCGACACCGGGAGGAAGCGGATTTGCAGAATTTGTATTCAAAGAATACCTGGGAGAATTCCTCCCGAATGCAGGAGTGGCCATTGCAATGGCTATCCTGTGGCGATTAATCACATACTACCCCTATTTATTCGCCGGAGTCCTGATTGTACCGAAATGGGTCAATAAACATTTCAGAGGACAGGGGAATAAAAAACAGCAATAACGACAAATAACATTCACAATTAACCATAAAATACCCGTTTTATGTTTGAACTGTTCAAAAAACCTGAATACAGAAAATTTAATCTGAAACCCCGCTATTGGGACCCTGCAAAAGAAGAACGGGAACTACGGGAAAAAAGAATCAAAGCTGAATTAGGACTCAAAGACGAAGACGGCCAATACATCCCCAACGTGCAGGGACAATTCAGACGGGAATATGAAAAAAGAAAAGCCGCCCGAAGCAGTATCAGTCCTGCGCGGACAATCCGCTTATTTATGATTCTGGTATTATTATTCATAGCCGCTTTCTATGTATTCATAAAAAATCCCGAAGGCCTTCTCAAATTATTCGGCATGTAGAAGTAAAAGACGAAAAAATAATTTATGGATATTATTCACCTGTTACCCGATTCCGTAGCCAACCAGATTGCAGCAGGCGAGGTAGTGCAACGCCCTGCATCTGTAGTCAAAGAATTAGTCGAAAATTCCATCGATGCCGGAGCTCAGCACATTCAGGTAGTTCTGAAAAATGTAGGGAAAGCTGTAATTCAGGTCATCGACGACGGGAAAGGTATGTCGCCTACAGATGCCCGCATGGCGTTCGAACGCCATGCCACCTCCAAAATATCATCGGCCCGGGACTTATTCAGTATTCATACCCTGGGATTCCGGGGTGAAGCACTACCTTCCATAGCCTCTGTTGCCGAAGTGGAAATCAAAACCCGACAAGCAAACGAAGAACTCGGAACCTGCATTTTTATCGCAGCTTCCGAGATAAAAAGCCAGGAATCTGTCAATACCCCGCAAGGAACCAATATTGCAGTCAAAAATCTATTTTACAACATTCCTGCCCGCCGCAAATTTTTAAAATCAGATACCACAGAATTACGGAACATTACCACAGAATTTTTACGGGTAGCACTAACATATCCTCATGTCGCTTTCACATTAACCAATAACGGCACCACAATATACAATCTTCCGGCTTCCGGGCTTCGCCAAAGAATTGTCAATATTTTCGGGAAACCGATAAATACAAAGCTCATCAATATAAATTGCGAAACCGGTCTGGTAAACATCCGGGGATTCATCTGTAGTCCCGACCAGGCCAGAAAAACTTACGGCGAACAATTCTTTTTCGTCAATAACCGTTTTATGAAACATCAATTTTTCCATAAAGCAGTGACGGAAGCTTATTCAGGCTTAATCAATCCGGATTGTATTCCTTCCTATTTCATTTATTTCACGGTTGACCCTTCTTTAATAGATGTCAACATACACCCGACCAAAACAGAAATCAAATTTCAAAACGAATCGGATTTTTTCCAAATTCTCATGGCCGGCATAAAAGAAGCATTAGGTAAATTCAATATTACCCCCCCCCTGGATTTCGATACTGCGGGCAGTCCGGAATTCAATCCCGTACAATCAGAAAAAGACACTGCTTACGTACCTCGGATTACTTACAAAACCGGGTATAATCCATTTAATTACACCACCGGCAAAATCACTCCGGAAGATTCCGATTTCGAAAAAACAACCGCTTCTCCTGTCCACAGCAAAGGGAAAGTGCCGGCCAACTGGGATATTTTATTTGATGGCCTGAAAGAAAAAGAAGAATCCGTCCAGACCTCTATCCCTGGCATGTCAGAACCTGTCAATCCGGTTATACCGTCAACAACCTGCTATTTCCAGCTAAGAGGACGGTACATCGTCAGTCCGGTGCAAAGCGGGTTAATGCTCATCGACCAGAAAAGAGCCCATGAACGCATTCTGTTTGAAAAATATCTGGAAGAATCAGATACTCATAAAATGGCAGGACAAAAAACCCTTTTTCCGGAAACACTGGAACTTTCGGCTCCCGATTTTATGCTTATCGGAGATTTGCTGCCCGACCTGAAACACCTCGGATTCGAACTGACCGCTTCCGGAAAAAATAGCTATGCCATACAAGCGACACCTCCCGACTTATCCTGCAACCGGGCCAAAGAAGTATTGATTGAACTGATTGAATATTACAAAAACACAGAAGGAAATATCAAAAACAAAATGCAGGAACGAATTGTATCGGCACTGGCAAAAGCCATTGCCATCGACTATAACACCTCTTTGACCTGTGAAGAAATGAGTGAAATGACCACCCGCCTGTTTGCCTGCAAACATCATAACTTTACTGCCGATGGAAAAACAATTATCCACATTCTGAAATATGAAGATGTAAACAGTTGGTTCAAATAAAAGCAATACACAATGGCTATCACTCTCAATCAGGTTACAAAATATTACGGCAGACAAAAAGCTTTAGACAACCTCAGTTTCGTATTAGACGGGGGCATCTGCGGTTTTTTGGGTCCGAACGGAGCCGGGAAATCCACTACAATGAAAATCATTACCGGCTATCTGTCAGAATATACAGGAACAGTTAAAATCAATGGCACCGACTTACGCCAATATCCTTTAAAAGCTAAAAATCTTATCGGTTATCTGCCGGAACACAATCCGTTGTATCCTGATATGTATATCCGGGAATACCTTGAACATGTGGCACGTCTTTACCACATCAGCCACCCCTGTCAAAAAACAGAAGAAATCATCAACCTCACCGGACTGACTCCTGAAAAAAAGAAAAAAATCGGCCAACTGTCCAAAGGCTACCGGCAAAGAGTAGGATTGGCCCAGGCGTTGATTCACAATCCTGAAATATTGATTCTGGATGAGCCGATGACCGGCCTTGACCCCAACCAATTGGAGGAAATCAGACAATTGATAAAAACATGCGGAAAAAATAAAACCGTATTATTATCCACCCATATCATGCAGGAAGTCGAAGCCATTTGCGACAGGGTTATCATTATCAACCAAGGCAAAATTGTAGCCGACCAGCCCATTCAGGCCATGCAGTCTCTGGCAGGAAACCAAATGAATATTTATATCCGTTTTGCTCCCGGTACAGACAGTTCATGGCTCGCACAAACCACACTGTTTCAATCCCTCCGTCAATACACCGGTGAATATTGGCAAGGGACATCCGCCATACAGCAAGACCCCAGGGTCGAATTATTTAACTTAGCGGCCCAACATCAATGTCCGATTATTGAACTGAAAACAGAAGAACACAATCTGGAAAAAATATTCAGAGAACTGACCCATTAAAATTACCCATCTACCAGTCGAATTACTTTCCCTGGTAAATGGGTAACAATTTCATTTTATCTTTCTGAAATTAAATACCTTTCAGGCTTCTGAATGTCTCCGCCGTTTTAGCGTCAGAAGGACGACTCATATCAGAATTAATAATTTTTCCTTCCCGGTCAAGCAAAATAAAACGAGGAATGCCTTTAATTATATAAGCCTGCATAAATTCCCGGTCTCCGCCGTTATGCAATTGAATACCTCCCAATTTCTCACTCTTCACCATTTTTTCCCATGCAGCCTTATCCTGGTCACAAGAAATACTTACAAAAGCTATGTTTTTATTTTTATACTGATGTTCCAGCTTCTTCAAATGAGGAAGCTCACCACGGCAAGGTCCGCACCAGGTAGCCCATACATCAATATAAACATATTTACCGGCCAAATCAGCCAAACTCACTTCCTTTCCGTTAATATCCGTATATTTAAAAGCAGGCGAAGGTTGTCCTTTAGCTATCTTTGCCCAGGTACTGCATAATTCGTCAAACTTTGCTTTTTTCTCCGGAGAAGTAACCTTCGCATTATAAACAGAGGTCAGGTCGTCCAGACGCTCAACACCTGAACGGTTCACATATTCTGTTATAAATTCATCTACAAAAAACTCCTGGATTTTCGGACTCTGAAAATTTTTCTGTATATAATCCAGTTTATTCTTTACAAGCGTCAACGCATCATATTCGGTCATATCCTTACCAGCCATAACCCGGGCTGTTCCGGCAATCAATTCCTGATATACAGGTACATTTAACATAGATTCGTCTTCAACGGCTGCGGCTTTCAACACCTCATAATAACGCTCGGACGGCTTAAAATTCTGAACCCCGCTATAATAACCATGATAAGAAGGATAAGAAGTCAAAGAACCATACACCAATGCATGAATTCTTTTCTTTTCAGATTGGATAAATGCATTTTCAAACGCCATGGAATCCAGATAAATCAACAATTTATTCTCACGCTCTTCCAAATCCGAAATAAAAGCACTTTCATCTGCTTTAAAATCAGGATACCCCTGAAAGAAAACTTTACTATTCAAATAGTCATTCTTTTTAGCACCTTCACCGGTAAACACGGGAGTCATACGACGTCCTTTCTGTTTCAAAGAAACGTCAAAGCTTTTTCCCGGTTCAACATATACAGGAATTACAACCCGACCATACTTCAAAGAAGCATAACCCGGCTGAAAATTATCTGCCAGAGTAATCAAGGCTAAACCCGTTGAATCCAAAGTAACTGAATAAACAGAATCTTTAGTAACTACTTCTGCCGGTACATCAGCTTTAGCTCCTTCTACATGGAGACTAACAGTGGTCTGAGGTGCATTATTACATGACATAATTGCCAAAATAAGCCCTGCAATAAAAGAAAATTTCATCATATTAATCACTATTTAATTTTTAACACCGCAAGTTAACACGGGAAATCTTAAACCTGACCCAAACAAGAAGGTTCAACCTTTATTTAAGCACACACTGCCGGTAAACCGGAACTTGCTTTTTTAAATAAAAAAACTAAAAAACCGGCATTCACCTCTTCGGTCAAATCTCCGGTCTTTCTATAAATTTCAATCTTTACTTAAAGGTATTTTCTCTATTCTCCGCTCGTGTCTGCCACCTTCAAATTCAGTTGTGAGAAAACGCTCAACAATATCCCGGGCTTCTTCATACGGAATAAAACGGGCGGGTAAACAACAAACGTTGGCATCATTATGCAATCTTGCCAGCCAGGCCAATTCAACGGTCCAACAAAGCGCGCCCCGGATTCCCTGATGTTTATTTACTGTCATACAAATCCCGTTACCACTACCACAAAGTGCTATCCCTCTTTCGAATTCACCATTCTCTACGGCAGCAGCCATCGGATGGGCTGTATCAGGATAATCCATACTTTCCGCAGAATGCGTACCGAAATCCTTCACTTCATGTCCTTGCTTACGAAGATATGCCACTAATTTCTCTTTAAATTCGTAACCAGCATGGTCACAGGCAACAGCTATTTTCATATTCACTCTAATGTTAAAACAATTGCAACAACTCCAACAGTCACAACAATTCGATTATATTGACAGCAACAAAGTTAAATAAAAAAAGAGTGTGTCAAAATCTCAAAGCAGATTTTGACACACGCCTCTCCGGACAAAACTACTACTGATTACAAAATCAGTTTATAACCTTTCCCGTGTACATTGATAATTTCCACTGAAGGGTCCTTCTTCAAATGCTTACGTAATTTGGTAATATACACATCCATACTTCTCGCATTGAAATAATTATCGTCTGCCCAGATATTTTTCAGAGCATAATTCCTTTCCAACACTTTATTCACATTCAAACACAACAATCTTAACAACTCAGACTCTTTAGTTGTCAATTTCTGCTCCACTTCCCCATCAAATAAAGTTTGTTTTTTAGAATTAAAAGTCAGCTTGCCGATTTTAAAAATCTCTTGTTCATCTTCGGGTTTCAGACCGGTAGAACGACGTAATACAGCTTCGATTCTCAGCAATAATTCTTCCATACTGAAAGGTTTGCTCATATAATCGTCGGCACCCAACTTAAATCCTTCCAACACATCTTCTTTCATATTCTTAGCAGTCAGGAAAATAATAGGAATTTCACTATTAATCTGACGAACTTCTTTAGCCAAGGTAAAACCGTCTTTTTTGGGCATCATGACATCAAAAATACATATATCAAAAGGCTGATTCAGAAATGCTTCATAAGCCACTTCCCCATCCTCGCACAGAACAGTATCAAATCCTTTTGCTCTCAAATATTCCTTCAAAAGCATTCCCAGATTTGTATCATCTTCTGCCAATAAAATTTTTATTTTCTCCTCCATAACTATTTAGTTTTTAAATAAATTCTTTGAAAAATATACGCTTTTAGAAAAATAAAGTTCTCTTTACTTTTTGTTTTTTTTCAGCTAAAGGCAAAATAATATCAAAACGACTCCCTTTTCCTTCAGCACTTTCCACTGCTATACGTCCTCCGTGTGCCTCAACAATAGTTTTCACATAAGAAAGCCCCAATCCGAAGCCCTTTACATCATGCAAATTTCCCGTAGACACTCTGTAAAAACGTTCAAAAATCAATTTCTGTTCCTTCGCAGCAATTCCTATGCCATTGTCTATCACACTAATAATAATTTCATCTCCTTTATTCCGGGTATAAACACTGACCTCCGGCACTTTAATGCAATACTTTATTGCATTATCCAGCAAATTGGACACAACATTAGTGATATGCACCTCGTCTGCATAAGCTTCGTCACGGTCTGCTTCCAAATAACAAAATAACTGACCTCCCTTGTCCTCAACCCGCAAACTGAACTTAGAAATCAAATTTTCCACCACTTCATTCAGATTCACATTTTTCAATTTCAACTTCATCCGGGTTTCAGTAAACAAAGCAGTCTGAAGTACCTTTTCTACCTGAAAGGTCAACCGTTTACTTTCATCCCGGATAATTCCGGCAATATGGTCAATCGTAGACGGAGAATTATTAACAGCTCCATCCTTCAGCATCTGTGCAGCCAAAGAAATCGTAGCTATCGGTGTTTTAAATTCGTGGGTCATATTATTGATAAAGTCATTTTTAATAGCTGAAAGTTTCTTTTGCCTGATGATAACAGCTATACAAAAACTAAAACAGACCACTAACAGGACAGTAATAATTAAACTTGGCAACAATAAAAAAACAGAAGACAACATATCATGCATCTGCTCCGGAAAAATCAGAAACAAACTGGCAATGCTTTGCGCTTCTCCGAAATACATCTTACGATTATAAGCATATTCAGAATGACGGTTAAAAAAATGCTGCGACATCAGAGTAAACTTTCCCTTTTCTTTTACAGCAAATTCAAATTTAGCCGTAATCCCGTTATTTTTTAAACGTTCTGTCAACACTTGCTCTAAATTGATGCCACTGATACGCTCTTCCAAAGTCCTTTCAGGTACAGAAGAAGTTTTTGCCACAATCATCAAATCATAATCTTTTCCAAGACTATTTTTCAACTCCTGCCGCGACTTTTCAATCGAATTTTGCAAACTCCGGTTGCCCGACCGGCCGAATAATGCACTCACCTCCTTACTTTTGGTATCATATTCCACAGGACAAACAGAATAATCCCTTACAATATTTACATTCTCCTTGGCATGGAGACCCAGTTTTATATTCAGCCCCAAAGGAATTTCATGAACTGTTCCGTTTTTACCGGACCGATGCGGTTCGGCAGTCTGATTGTCCTGCACATTCCGTTGCCTGTCTTTCTCCTCTAAAACAGAAATAGTCTCATTAATAGATTTATTAACCAGATAATCAAACTGCGCTTTTTTCAACTTAAAGGCAGTGCGAAAATAACCGGCCTGCGTGAATATCAAACCCAGCAAAGCCACCCCCATTACCACACCTAAAATTATAATCTGTTTTTTTCTCATACCCACAAATTTAACATTTCAATTTTAACACTTTGCATACTTAACACACTTTAACCTATAGAGTTACTTCATAACAATACTCTTTTTTCACACTCCCTTAGATAATCCGTGTATTTGTTAAAATGAAAACACCACAGTCCTGCAAAATAAATGTTAAAACGAATGCTTACATTTATCTGTTCCCCACACTATCCTTTCACGGTAACCGTCAGAACAACCTCATCTGTTCCCCTTCCGGACGTTGCACATCTTTTCCCAAGTGCTTATATGCCAAATCAGTAACTTCCCTTCCCCGGGGAGTCCGTTTAATAAAACCTTCCTTAATCAGAAAAGGCTCATATACCTCTTCCAAAGTTCCGGCATCTTCACCGACAGCAGTAGCAATAGTCGTCAACCCCACAGGTCCCCCCTTAAATTTCTCTATGATAGTCAACAAAATCTTATTATCCATCTCGTCCAGTCCGTACTTATCAATATTCAGAGCTTCCAGTGCATAACGTGTAATTTCGTGGTCAATATTTCCATTCCCTTTCACCATAGCAAAATCCCGGACCCGACGTAAAAGAGCATTGGCAATACGGGGAGTGCCCCGGCTACGGGAAGCAATCTCTTTGGCCGCCTGACTGGTTATGCCAATATTTAAAATAAAAGCGGAACGGTTTATAATCCCGGATAATACATCCAGATCATAATACTCCAGATGACAATTAATGCCAAACCGGGCACGCAGAGGAGCCGTTAAAAGTCCGCTTCGTGTAGTTGCTCCGATTAAAGTAAACGGATTAATCTGAATCTGTACAGAACGCGCTGCCGGACCTTTATCAATCATAATATCTATCCGGTAATCTTCCATTGCCGAATACAGATATTCTTCAACGACAGGACTCAAACGGTGGATTTCATCTATAAATAAAACATCATTCTCTTCCAGGTTTGTCAACAAACCAGCCAGGTCTCCGGGTTTATCCAGCACCGGACCGGAAGTAACCTTAATCCCGACCCCCAACTCATTCGCGATAATTGTGGACAAAGTAGTTTTTCCTAATCCCGGAGGACCGTGCAAAATCACATGGTCCAGTGATTCTCCCCGCATTTTTGCCGCCCGGACAAAAATTTCCAGATTTTCCACAATCTTTTTTTGCCCCTGAAAATCACCAAAACTCAAAGGCCTTAACGCCCTTTCAAACTCTTTGTCTGATTCTTTTAATGCATTATTATCCCGGATATCAAATTCACCCATAAACTCCGATTTGAAATTAATGAAGACTGACTTATACTTCCCTCCTCCCGTCCGTGACATTTCCACCGTCAACTACTTTATTGCCGGATAAACCCGGAGATTTATTCCCGTTCAAAAATAGAAAAACAAAATCTGAACTCAAAATGCCCGGACAGAAAGGCACAAAGATTAACTTACCGCTTGTTTTATTTTTAATTTCTTCCCAATAAACAGTAAATATCTTCTTCCATTTTTTGAATAGGCAAATAAGCCCCATATTTGATATTCTGCCGCAACTGCAAATCCAGATTATTCCGGCTACGATACAATTCGCTAACCATTTCACGGGTAATCTTCCGACTCCTTTTCTCATTTCGTAAAATAGCTTTACACACTTCTTTACAAACCAAAAATATCATATCATACAAATTATGCCCCCGGACAAAAAGATAAACATTATCGGGATTCAGTCCCAATTTCAAATATTTTTGTTTTACCACTTCAAGGTTGGCATGCGGATACCTCCGTCCGAAATATTCCACTTTCCATTCCACCCGGTGACGGAGCTCGTCCAAAGCTCTGGCTGCATTATCACACACCAAAGGATATGCCCGGGAATTTGTCAAACCAATATAAGACGCAAATTCAGATTGACTGAAACGAACCGGGTCGGCATTCTGGAAATATAAATGCCAGATAAACAATTCATAAAGAATGTTAGAAAAACGCTTTAAAAAAACACTGAAGTCAAATACCGTGTTATTTAAATGAGTCACCCGGCAACATACATCATGCAATCCCCCGGCAAAACAATGATGATTTTCAAAAGAATAGGTATAAGTCTGAATCACAAAATGCCGGACATCCATTTTCTGTTCACACAGCAGATAACGATAGTCACTGTCAATGCAAATAAAAAACTCCGGATTCAGAAAATTAAAATATTTAAGACACTGCGTCACACCCGAAGTCTCGTGTCCATACTCATTCCGTGACCCGGAAATGAAATGGAATTTATCTCCCGGCCGGAAATGTTTCAGTACATTTCTCCAAAACATCACATCATCCTTATTTTCCACATGCACAGCCGCGCGGCAGCGCAACATTTTCGCATCCTGAGCAAAACGCCTCGCAGCTCTGGAAAAATGGACATTCCTGTTTATACTATCTCTATTTCCACACCCAAACATAAACGCAACAATCAGCTAAAAACAACACCACTTCTAATCTTTGGTTTTCAACCTGACCAAATCTTCCACAAATACAAGTTTATCTCCCCATCCGTCTCCGAAAAGACTCGGAGAATGTGTAGAGGTTATAATCTGGCAATTCGGATTTAAACAGCGGATCTCCTCAAACAATTTATATTGCCACTCAATATGCAGAGAAATTTCCGGTTCATCCATCAACAAAACATAAGGTTGTTCCTCCATCAGAAACACACGCATCAAAATCAACAACAATTGTTTTTCACCCGAAGACAGTTTGTACAAAGGAATAACTTCCCCATCATCAATAAATATAAGGTGATTGGTATGAGGGTCTATCTGTATCGTTTTCTGAGTTTTGGCAAAAAGACGGTTCACCGTCTCAAAAAGAACCCTTATCCGCTGATTGATTTTATCTGCCTCCCCGGGAAAATTCGTTGCTTTCAACCGATAATCAGAAAAAGAAGGATTGGGCCCTCCGATATCATATACAATGGTATGCAACTCATTATACAACTGACTATATTCCTTTCCCGCTTTAGGCCTGTCCCGGAAAGGCACATCAAAAGTACTTATTTTCTGATAACTGACACTTCCCAAAGCAGTTTTCAATAACCCTGTATTCATTCCAGGCATAAATTCCACATTCCGGCCATCGATGGTAATTTCTACTTCCACCCCATACGTTTTCAAGCGTCTCACGTCAGCTTTCAGGATAGCATCCAGAATATTAAATAAAGTGGTTTTGCCACTCCCGTTGATTCCAATCAAAATATTCACATCCGGATTCAGATTTTTCCATAAAAAATCATACTTATGCCACAAGTTCCGGATTTCTATACATTGTATCATAATCTTAAACTAAAAGTCCGATAAAAGCAAAACAGCTTTTCCTCCTTGAACAAAGATAGAAAAGTAAAACGGAAAAACAAATGCCAAAAACGAATAACCAAAACGGAAAAACAATAATTTTGCGGCATAAATATTCTATTAAATACAAGTTTCAACATGAAAGGACTATATACTATCCTGTTACTAATCTGTTCCAATATCTTTATGACTTTCGCATGGTACGGCCACCTGAAACTCCAGGAAATGAAAATTATCAACAACTGGCCGCTTATCGGAGTTATTCTGTTATCATGGGCAATGGCATTTTTTGAATACTCACTCCAAATACCGGGCAACCGGCTCGGCTTTCAGGGAAATGGCGGACCGTTCACACTTGTCCAGTTGAAAGTCATTCAGGAAGTCATCACCCTTATCATTTTTGCCATCTTTACAATGGTCTTTTTCCAAGGAGAAAGTTTGAGATGGAATCATCTGGCTGCAGCAGTTTGTCTGGTCATGGCCGTTTATTTTGTATTTATGAAATAACCCGCATTTGCCAAAATGTTTTTAAATCACACCCTGATAAAAAAGCTTACGGGATATTTTGTTAATAAAAATCAACAATTATTTGGTTTTAATAATTATTTGTTTATATTTGATAGGAAGTAAAACCACCTTTCAATGAAACAGATATTAATAATCACATGGAGTCTGGCATTAATTGTATTATTATTCTTTTCTTTTAAAAATTTAATAATAACAAAAGACGCTTCCCGCCTCATTGACCACAGTAAAAACACAGAGATATTTTGTGTAAATAAACTCGATTCCCTTCTGAAAAACAATGACTATGTACTTTTAACCATAGCTTTTGGGGATTGTAGTGTTTGCAATATATTCCAGTCAAACATCATTCCTGATAATTATCCCGTTGCCCGTTATTATATTGATGCAACCTATCATAAAAAGAATATGCTTGTATTGCAATCGTTATATTTTACCGGTTTTCCGCTTTCTTATATAATTGACCAAGATTATAATGCAATTGGCTGTATACAAGGTTTAGCACGTCTGAATGAACGTATGGACAGCATAATATACAGACAATATAAATTACAACCCCACCTTATACCCAATATTTCAAAAGATAAAACATATTTTGTATTAAGTAATTCTTTCAAAAGTCTTTTATCTCATTTTAGAGCAAATGATAAGGACATGAAAAAATTTGCAGAAAAATCTCTCTCAGCAGGAAGTTTTTTCTTTAATAACTATCTTATGTACAAATATTACGAAAAAAAAAAAATAATCAAACTGATTCTGCCAACTATTACAAAAATGAAATATTCAAAAATATAACTGACCAAGACGCATTTATTTATCAGGATTTACTCACCGAAATAGCTCCAAATCATCCTATAACACAATATAAACATGAGCACATCCGTTAATTAAACTTACCAGCCATTTACTCTTTTATGAAAAATATATTTCTATATCTATCCGGTTTTATCACCCTATTACTGAATTTTCAGTCAACTGACCTGCAAGCTGAAAATCCAGTAATTATCAAAGGCCGTATCATAGATGAGCACAAACAACCCGTTCCTTTTGCCACGGTATATATCACCATCCCTCAAAACCCTACTGCTATCGTGAAAGGAGGTATCAGATATCTTTGTTTTATTCCGGAAACCGCATGTTGTGACTTCCCTGATAAATGCAAAAGATGTAATCCATAAAAGCCCTTAAAAGCAAACTGTCAGGGATGATACAGGAACTATATCCCAAGGGACTGTCTATAACTTTCAGGCAGCCCCTTTTTTCACGAAAAATCATTATTGTCAAAAGTATATTTACTTTCCTCCGGAGTACAAAGAAAGCATCTGAAATAAGCCATCTGTTATCATCAGATACACAGATAACCTTTTTATTTTCCTAACGTTCATTTTCAGACAAAGGAAAATTCCACTGATATGCACTCTACCGAATTTACATACAGACTAAATCTCTTAACACGGATAGCCCACAAAATCATCGACAGATTCATTGAAATTCTCTTTTTACTGACTTCTTTTGCTACTCTTGGATTGATGGCCTATGAATTCGGTTATACAATCACAGATTCCGGGAAAGCATATATCATCTGGGGCTACAAAATTATCCCGCAGATTTTCCTTTACGGCAGTCTTATTAAAATAGCCCTTAACTACAAACTTATCGGAAAAGAAAAAGGCTTCTGGATAGAAATAATAATACTGTTATTGTTGCTTTTTACGTTAATTACTCAAAAAACAGAATATATTCTCCTGCACACTCTATTGTTATTCATTAGCATCATTCAATTATCCAAGGCTGTCGTAAGCAATTTACAACGCCGGCTCCAGCCGGAAATGATGTTTGCCAGCAGTTTTGTCACCATTATTTTTATCGGAGCAGCCTTGCTGATGCTGCCCAAAGCCCACCAAGAGCCACTGGATTTTACAGATGCACTTTTCACTTCAACCAGTGCTGTCTGCATCACCGGTCTGACAACTGTTGATATCTCCGCAACCTTTACACTCACCGGACAAGTAATACTCTTGCTGTTAATTCAAATCGGGGGTATCGGAGTAATGACTTTTACCAGCTTTATTGCGCTGTCTTTTTTCACCCAATCTTCATTCAGTGACCAAATGGCATTAAAAAACATCCTGAGCGAAGAATCAATGAACAACATATTCCAGACCTTATTTTACACCTTTTTTACAACGTTAATTATCGAAGCTATCGGCACCTGGGTCATCTGGTGGGAAATCCGTTATATCCCCCGGGAAATTATACCCCACCGCACTTTTTTTGCTGTATTTCATGCAGTATCTGCATTCTGCAATGCCGGTTTTTCAACCCTGCACGACAATTTGTATAATCCTGCCATCCGGCATCTTTACGGTTTTCAGACCTGGATTTCTGTTTTAATCATTTTGGGAGGTATAGGTTTCCCCATTGTTTTCAACTATGGAAAATTAATCAATCACAAAATCCGGAACGTTATTTACCGGCTGACAGGTTCCTCCAAACGTATGCCTTCACACGTCAGGATAGTGAACACCACCACCCGTATCGTCATTACCACTACTTTTTTTCTTTTAATAGGAGGGACCCTGTTATTTTGGCTCTTCGAAAATAATGCTCTACTGCATGACCTGCCGTTACGGGGAAAACTAGCCGTATCTTTTCTGGGAGCTACTACCTGCAGAACAGCAGGTTTCAATAGTTTTTCCATACAGGCACTTACCGCCCCGACCCTTGCCCTCACCATGTTTTTAATGTGGATCGGGGCCTCTCCTTTATCTACAGGCGGGGGAATCAAAACCACTACTTTTACGATCGCTCTTAAAAGCATTTTCAGTACACTCAGAAACAAAGAAAACGTCGAAATTTTCAAACGCCAAATTCCCAACGAAAATATAAAACGGGCCTACACCATCATTCTATTGTCTATCCTCTGGATTTTTGCAGCCACTCTTATCATTGCAGCCTTACATCCTCAAAACCGGATTTCTGATATTCTTTTTGAAGTAATCTCCGCCATCAGTACCGTAGGACTAAGTATTGATTTCACACCTCAATTGAACACAGCCGGAAAAATCATCATATGCCTGACTATGTTTGCCGGACGTGTCGGACTCATCACCCTGCTTTCAGGAATAATACATCAACAAACCTCCCAGAACTATACTTACGCAGAAGAAAATATCATACTATAGTAACCCAGCCCCACAGCATCCGTACACTCTTCCGTATATTTTCATTTTATACCTATGAAATGCATCATCATCGGTTTGGGAAATTTCGGCATAGCCTTAGCTCAAAGGTTAACAGCTATGGGATATGAAGTAATCGGAGTAGATAAAGACATGGACAAAGTAAATGGTTATAAAAACAGTATCAAAAACACCATTTGCCTGGACCTGAACAATCAACAAGCTGCACGCAACCTGCCCTTAAAAGATGCTGACCTGAGCATTGTTACATTAGGAAAAGACATTGGGGCTTCTATATTAACAGTAGCCATTTTAAAACAAAACGGAGCTAACCGTATCATTGCCAGAGCAATTTCAGATCTTCATAAAACAGTCCTTGAAGCCATGGGAATATCCGAAATTGTGCAACTGGAAAAAGAATATGCAGAATTTTTCGCTACTAAAACAGAACTGCCAAGTTCAATTTACAGTTATCAGATAACGTCAGACTATTTCATTTACGAACTAAAACTTCCGTCTCCATTCATTGGCCGTAAATTAACTGATATTCAACTGGAAAAAGACTTTAATCTCAAACTGATTGCCATTAAACACTATGCCCGCGATGAAGAAAAAGGCTATCTGAGGATGGAACTAATAGAGACTCCTGACGAAAATTTTATTGTCAGTACCAATGATATCTTTATTCTTTTTGGCAAACGCAGCCGATTCAGAAGTCTTGCCCGGTCCATACTGCCGTAATGAATGAAAAAGAACAACAAGAAACAACAGAAAGCAAACCTGAAAAACGGAAGCAAAAGAAAATAACAGACTTTATAAACGTTTGACAAACAAGTAAGAACTGCTGCTGTATCGTAAAAAATTAAATTATTTGTGTTAATTTTTTTATTTATATTTGCAAATACATGTATAATACATATATTTACAAGGGATATATATGCATAACACACATTTCAAACATGATAATTAACCTGTATGCAAAATTACATAGACACATTACGGCAATTAAACTATGAACTAATTAAAGAATTAGGTTTATTTAAGCGTCGTGCAAACCTGTCATTCAGTCAACGACATTTACTTTACCACATAGAAAATAATGCCGGACTTTCCATACAAGAATTAGCCGAAGTTGTACATGTTGAACATTCTACCATGAGCAGAAATATAAAAAAGCTGGTACGCGACGGATTAGTGGAAATCTATCAGGACGAAAAAGACAAACGCCGCAAAATGATTCTATTATCTGCCCAGGGAGCAAAAAATCTCGCAGAAGCCACCCAATCGATTAATCAAACCATCTTTAAAGCAACTGAAATGCTAAACGAACAAGAAATCAAATCCATTATAGAAGGGCTCAGAAAATACAGCACAGCCTTAAAAGGATAATTAAAACCAGAAAGAAAACTCATGAAGAAGCAGACTTTAATCATAACGCAACAGAAAATAAAACAAGCATTAACTTTTAATGACTATATATCCATCACAGCTGAAAAACAAAAAAGAACACAAAGTGAAATTATTAAACTAAAAAAACGAACATTTCTTTTGGATGTCAAATAGTTAAATAATATAACACACCATATCTATAAATTATTCTCTCTATTATTTTTTTTGTTGATAGTTCATTTCTAAAATATTGACAATCTTATGATATAGATATATTACACTTAAAAGTTTTAAAAATCTTTACTTTTCTTTTTTATCCTCTTTCTTTACTTAGCTTGTTTATCCACTTTCCAAAAGAAATGTTCGATAAAATTGTAAATCGAACTTAGATCCAAATATCCATAACAAACTAACTAAAGTAACCATTTATGAAAAAAAACAAATTTTATGGACGCAGTATACCCCGGAATATTGCATTCATATGCATGCTATTAGTAGCCGGTCCACTTTCTGCCAATGCATACTCAGGAAATAAACTGAATCCGTCCGGGCAAACGCAGACGATCCGGACTCTTTGCGGAATTGTAAAGGACATTAACGGCTATCCTCTTCCCGGTGTAACCATCCGGATAAAAGACTCCAGCATGGGTGTGGTAACTGATGCACACGGAAAATACAGTATTCAGATTCCCGCAAACCAAGAATCTGTACTTATTTTCTCGTTTATCGGGATGGAAACACAGCAAGTCACAGTGAATCAGGAAAAAGAGATAAACATCATTTTAAAAGAGTCTGCTGAAACTCTGGAGACCGTGGTGGTAAACGGTGTTTTCGAACGAAAAGCCAACACTTTTACAGGCTCCGTAAAAACCATCAATAACGAAGAACTGAAACGAGTAGGCAACTCAAATGTTTTACAATCCTTGAAAAACCTGGACCCTTCGATTTTATTTATAGACAATATGGCTTTAGGATCCGACCCGAATGCTATACCGGAAATGGTATTAAGAGGTAAATCCTCAATCAACATGGAAGAAACCGACCTGAAAGCAACCTACGGAAACGATCCGAATGCTCCACTTTTTGTACTGGACGGATTCGAAGTGTCAATACAAAAAGTTATGGACCTGGATATGGACCGGGTAGAGAGCATGACGATTCTGAAAGACGCATCGGCCAAAGCGATTTACGGTTCAAAAGCTGCCAATGGCGTCATCGTCATCGAATTAAAGAAAAATCCTTCGGGCGACTTGCGGGTAACTTATCACGGTAGTGTGGACATCGAAGCACCGGACCTCAGTTCTTATGATTTATGCAATGCTGCCGAAAAACTGGAAATCGAAAAAGAATTCGGCATGTATGATGACGAAGATGCCAATTATGATAACCAGCGGATGGCACAAAAAATTTACAACCAAAAACTTGCAGCGGTAGTTTCAGGCATCAACACCGACTGGCTTTCCAAACCGGTACGTCTCGGAGTAGGTACAAAACACGGTGTATCCGTAGAATTGGGGGACCGGGAACTCCGGGCCATCATCGATCTTTCCTACAATAATATCAAGGGAGTGATGAAAGGTTCGGACCGTACTAATATTTCAGGAGGAGTATCTCTTTCTTACCGCCGCGAAAAATTCTTATTCCGGAACCAGTCAACACTGACTTCCAATGTTGCAAATGACTCACCTTACGGAACATTCGGCGAATATGCCAAACTCAATCCTTATTACACTCCTTATGACCAATACGGCCAACTTTCCGAAAATATTGTACCTCATTTGGAATCCGGAAACAGCGTAATAGTTAATAACTGGTATAAAGACATCGAATTCCAGGCCAACCCTTTGTATAATGCCCGACTCAATACTTTATTGCAAAAGAAATACATCGATTTCACCAACAATTTCGAAGTTCAATGGTTTGCTTTTACAGGAATGAAAATCACCGGACGCCTGGGACTTTCGGAAAAAAGAAGCCGGGAAGATACTTTCTATCCGGCAAATCATCTGAAATTCAGAAACATGACAGAAAAAGACCAATACCGCAAAGGAAGCTACCGTCTACTAAACGGCGAGGAAAGCTACCTGGACGGAAAAATAGACGTACAATACAACAAAGAGTTTCTTCCGGGACACACAATTTATGCCAATGCTGGTTTCAACCTCGGTCAGAAAAAATACATCACCAACGAACACAATGCTGAGGGGTTCCCAAGCGACAAAATGAACGATATCATTTTCGCCCGCCAATATGCAGAAGATAGCAAACCGAAAGGCACCGAATCAACCACACGGGAAGTGGGTTATTATCTTTCACTCAACTATTCTTTTGACAATCGTCTTAATTTAGACGGCACTTTCCGTCAGAGTGCTTCCAGTCAATACGGAGCCGACAGCCGCTGGGGAGAGTTCTGGAGCGTAGGTGCCAGTTGGAACTTACACAACGAAACATGGTTAAAGGACAAAGAAATCAGCCAGTTAAGATTAAGAGCCACAGCCGGCTCAACCGGTTCGCAAAGCACTGCTGCCTACAATGCCATCGCTTCCTACGAATACTTTCTGAACAGCCATTACAATAACTTGTTGGGAGCTCAGTTGAAAAGTATGAAAAACGAAACATTAAAATGGCAGCAAAAAATGGAATATAATTTCGGTCTGGATTTTAACTTCAAAAACCGTTATTCAATGTCTTTGGAATATTATCTTCAAACCACCAATAACACCGTTAATCCCATCGACCTTCTGCCTTCTACCGGTTTCAGCAGCGTACAGGAGAACATTGGCAAGGTAGAAAACAAAGGTATCGACTTTTCGCTTTCCGCCATCGCCTGGCAACGCCCTGCCGACCGTTCTTTTTTACGTTTTTCGGTGATGATGTCACACAACAAAAACAAATTGAAAGAAATTTCAGAAGCCATGAAATCATACAATCAACAGCAATCGGCACTGGCTGCTTCAGGCAATAAACCGCTCAACAAATATTATGACGGAGTATCCATGGATGCCATTTGGGCAGTTCCTTCCCTGGGCATCGACCCGGCTACCGGCCAGGAAATTTACTTAGTTACCGACGAAAAAGGCAATCCATACCGGACTTTTACTTACGATGGCAACAAGCAGATTGTATGCGGAGACGCACTCCCAAAAATAAACGGAAACGCAGGAATCAGTTTCGAATATAAGGGATTCGGCATCAATGCCGTATGCACATACAAATGGGGAGCTAAAATGTATAACAGCACCTTAGTCGGTAAAGTCGAAAACGCAGATTTGAATGGCAATGTTGACCGCCGGATTTTCACCGGCCGCTGGAGAAAAGCAGGAGATATCTCCCCCTATAAAGCTTTGGGGAAAGTGTACGTAGCCAGCCAAGATGAAATGGCCTCTCCGACAACCTACCCCACTACCCGTTTCGTCCAGAAAAACAACGAACTGACGATTTCTTCCGTACAGCTTTCTTATGACTTTTTCCGGCACGGATTTGTAAAAAAAATCGGAATGGAAAGAATCGTTCTCCGGTGTACGGTCAATGAACTGCATAAATATTCCAGTATCAGGGTGGAAAGAGGTACCGATTATCCTTTTGCCCGAAAATTCAATTTCGAATTGGCCATCACTTTATAATCTATAATAAAAATTCAACATTGCAGATATGAAAACATATTTATATATCAGTCTGGTTTCTTTCCTCACTTTTACGCTGGGTTCTTGCTCGGAATGGCTGGACGTACAACCCAAAACAGAAGTAAAACAAGACAGAATGTTCGAATCGGAATCAGGCTTTAAAGATGCCCTGATTGGTTGTTATATGCTCATGGGAGAAACACCGCTCTATGGTCAGGAACTAACCTGCACCTTTTTGGAAGTACTGGCCCAACAATATGATTTTGTCAATACTTTCCACCCTTATCAGCAAGCTAAACTATATTCTTACACCACCTCCGGTATTGAAAGCAAAATCAGCAACATTTGGAGCAAAGCATACCGCGTAATTGCCAACCTGAATGCTATATTGGAAAATATTGACCAAAAGAAAGAGGTACTTCACCCCACGAATTATGCCAATATTAAAGCCGAAGCACTCGGTTTGCGGGCTTACCTGCATTTCGATCTGCTACGGATGTTCGGCTGGGGAGATTTGGTCAATACCCCGGCCAATCTGGACAAATTGTGTATTCCCTATGTGACCCGGTATCATAAAACGATGACTCCCCAATCCACCGTAAGGGAAGCATTGCAATATATCCATCAAGACCTGGAGGAAGCAGAAAAATTATTGGCTTATTACGATGTCTACAATCAGGATGCTCAGGAAGAGGACTATGAACTTCCCGACAATGACGGTTTCTACAAAGAACGCAGGGGACGTTTCAACTACTACGCCGCCAGAGCAACCCAGGCCCGGGTATACATGTGGGAGGGAAAATACCGGGAAGCACTGGAGCGGGTATCTTTATTTACAGGCAATCCCCAACCCGTCAGTTGGGTAGACCTCGACCGGAGTGTCATCAATGCCGAATTAACCTATCGGGATTTATCTTTTACAACAGAACATATTTTTAATCTCGATATTCACAATATGTACGAACCCTTGAAAATGTATATCGAACAATACAAGGACCAGACAGGAATCACTATATCCGAAAACAACAACTACTTTTTTCATTCGGGAGCCCGGGCCAAAGCACTATATGAAGTCACTGCGGGAGGAGGAAACGACCAGCGTTTTGCCGCCCTTTACGACCAAGTGGACGAAGCACATTTCCTGTTCCTGAAATTTAAAGAAGTTCCCAATACTCAATCTAAAGCAAAAAACAAAATGCCATTGATAAAAAAACCGGAAATGTTCCATTATGCGGCAGAATGTTACAACCGGCTGAACGAAAGAAAAAAAGCCATTGAAATGTTAAATACTGTACGCCAAGCCAGAGGAATCGATATTCAGTACAATTTGCCTGAAACCCTTTCCGAAAGCGAAATCGACCAGGAAATTCTGAAAGAATGGCAAAAAGAATACATCGGTGAAGGACAAATGTTTTACTACTATAAACGCCTGGGGCTAATGATTCCCAATGCAACAGCCGAAGGCGATGCCGTGTTTATCCTCCCTCTGCCGAAAAACGAAATAGAAATGGGAGGCCGCGAAGATTACAAATAAGATGAACATGAATTCAATTTTAAAACAAAATAACATGAAAAATCATATACTTGCCGGCTGTCTGAGTTTAGCATCCTTCTTATTCTGCTCTTGTGAAAAAGAAGGAGTCACAATGTACGAAGAATCCCCTACCGTTTACTTCGGTGAAGTAGCCCGTACCTATACATTTGTTGAAAACATGGAGCATATTCAAATCGGATTCGATACAATAAAAATCCCTTTGCAAATTTCCGGTTCGGCAGTGGAGCGGGTCCGGGAAGCGGAAATGATTGTCGCTCCGGACGACACTCTTCACACAGCCCCGAACGATATGTTCAGCATTGGTAAAGGCAGTATAGAAGCCTGTCAATATAAAGGCTATATTCCGGTCCGTGTCAACTATTCCAGTGCCTTAGATGATTCAGTCTACCGCATCCGTTTGCAATTAACGGCCAACAAAGATTTCCCGGGTGTTGATTTGTTAAACCGGACATTCACTCTTTCTTTAACGAACAAAATTACCGAACCTTCAAACTGGAGCAGAATAAAAAGCTATTTTGGCCCTTATTCAAATTCATGGTACCGTTTTATTCTGGAAACGACAGGCCTAACCTCAATTCCCTATTGGAGTACCAACGGAAGTATAGACAAAAGTAATCCGGATCCCGAAAAATGGACAATGACTTTATATGAAGTAAAAGCGTATGCCGCCATGGTAAAAGTCGCTTTGGACAACTACAACCGGAAACATCTGCAAAATCCGTTAACCCATGAAGACGGACCGGAAAAAGGGAAACCGGTAATTATGCCTTAATATAACCAAACTACTAAAATCGGAATAAAATGAAAACACAAAAAATCATATTATCTGTTTTGCTTTTGACAGGACTGTTATTTTCCTGTTATGAAGACAAATCTTCACTAAACTATACACTAATCAATCCCATCAATATCGAACTGGGGAATGAGAATACGGATTATTCCGTTTTTGCCTATGACACATTGGAAATCAAGCCAATCGTCTATAAAGAAGGAGTAAACGACGGAGAGCTGGCTTTCCGCTGGACCATCAGTGGCAATTATATACCTCCGATACTGCTCGACACAACAATGACCCTGAAAGCAAGAATTGATTTACAGCCCCAAAGCGTAGCTTATAACCTGTTGTATGAAGTACTTGACCGGACCACCGGTATTGTACAGGAACAAACATTCAGAGTAAAAGTAGAAACTCCTTTCGGCCCGGGTTTGATTCTTTCGGAAACCGAAGACGACCAAACGTCAGATATTTCTCTGATCCGGGCTTATAATTTCAGCAAAGGCTTCCAGAAAGACCAGGACACCATAATGCGGAACCTTTTCTCATTAGTCAATAAACGAAAAATTGGTGGAGTAGGAACAGCCATTCTTTCAACCACTTACGGAATTTACGGACGCTATCTGACCATTGGCACAAAGACCAGCATTGACCGCCTCGACCCTTTCGATTATTCATACGTAGACGGCAATGGCGAGAGTTTTATGATCGATCCGCAGAATTATAATGTGACCAGTCTGGGATTCTCTTCCAATGCAGGTTGCATAGAAACCATCGTTATCGGAGGTAAATTGTACACTCATTATTATCAAACCCAGGCGATTCATAAATTTTCATATTATCTGCTCACCAGCGACATGACGGATTACCGGGTAGGCTTATCCACCCAACCGGAATGGGCATACGGATTGTGTTTCGACGAAATGAACGGAAGATTCCTGGAAATCAACGGCACGAAATATTTACGGGTCATGAATAGCAGCAAATTGGAACCGGATGCTGCTTTTGACCCGAACAAATTACAAAATTTCACCTGCCGGGCGATGTTCTCAGGAAAAAACAATATCGGGCATAACATCCTTCAGGAAAAAGATCCCGCAACCGGACAAGCCAAACCAAACGGCAAAATCTATTGTTACGATACAAAACAAGCCCATTATTATGCAGACCCGGAACTGATTAACGGTATGCCCTCTAAAATCATCGATTTAAACGAATTTCCGGAAATTCAGGACGCTCTTTTTTTCACAGGCACCAACAATCGCGACTACATTTACTATGCCACTCCCACGAAAGTATATACAATCGACCTGACAATGCGTACAGCAACGGCCGATTACGTTGTACCTGCAACAGAATCCACGGACGAAGTGATTACCTCTATGGCTGTCTGGTTAGGAAATGGCATGATGAACTATACCAACAACAAAGGAGACATGGCAACCACCACCTCCAACAATAATATGCTCGTCGTGACCACTTACAGTCCTTCCCTCAAAGAAGGTTTTGTCAGGACACTTCCGATTTCGATATACACCGGACGGATTGAACAAAACAAAGATTATTACGGTTTGTTCCGGGGATTCAGAAAAATCACTGCGACAACTCCGCAAAAACAATAAACTCAAAAGAAACCGCTAAAATGACATTCGTTATGAAATACATTCTACCTTTTATCAGTTGTTTTCTGGTGCTGATGAGTTGCACCAAAGAAGGCGAATATTCTGCACCCGAAGAAACGGTTTATTCTCCTAAAACATATGCTTTTCGTGCTATCCGGATAACAGGAACGAACACTCACTGGGGTGATTTTACCCTTTATCTGGGATATGACAAAGACGAATTGAATTCCATTATCCGTACCAATACACTGGGCGATACGGTGGGCAGTTTCGGTATTGTCCGGAACTCCGGAGCCCGGAGTTTGTTTCTAAATGATTATGTACCCACTATTGACCAAGATTCTATCCTACGGCTGGACAATCGGCTGAAAGAACAGTATGGATCCGGTAATTACTCTCTTACGGACAGTATACCCCTAACATCGCAAACGCTACAAGAATTAAGCGTTTACCTGTATACAGACGGCAGGATTAAAAAATCGGTTGTCAAACAGTATGTCCCTAATCCCAATCGCCATGCAACAGGCAAAGATTTCAAATATGCTTATATCTTGTCTACCACTACATCCAGTACTTACGAATACAATGCCAACAGTAATGTCTGTGTAAACAGAATCATATACGATGTCCACGACCACATCGACAAAGACCTTTATACCCGTACATTGTATAAAACCGAAACCTTGTATGAAGATGACCGGATTATGTCGATAAAGTGGTTCAGAGCCAAAGGAGGGGACAATTTTACCGAATATAATCGGTATAATTATACTTACAATGAAAAATATCAGCTTACCGGAATTCAGGGAGAAATTTTTTCAAGAAAATTCACCTACAATGACAATCAGGTCCTCATGACTACCAATGATACGGACACCGTCACCTATGAACTGGATGCTCACGGGAATGTCGTGAAGATAAACGACGGAAACGGAAATTCCTGTCAAATCGAATACGAACCGGGAAACGGAAACTTCAGCCTGTTCACACTACTAACCGACCGAATGCTGAATCCTTTTTTCATTAAATAAAAACAGAAGGGAAGAGGGTTGCTAAAAAATCTTAGCCATCCTTTTCATTTGTACCTCCGATACATGTAATAGTCAAGACTTGTTCTGACGCTTTTTTTGTCCGATAGTAAAACATCTCTCAGAACAAGTCTTGACTATTACAAATTAATAAAATGAGCAATAGTAAAAATATAGTTTTACAAAGGACATGATTTTAGAAACAGCCAGATTACAATTGCGGGAAATGATCCTTTCAGATATAAAAACATTATCTTCAATATTAAAAGATGAAAAAGTAATGTATGCTTATAATGAGCCATTTAACGATGAAGAAATATAGCTTGGATAAAAAAAACAACTTCAACGATATAAAGAATCAGCACTATCCAAAAAATATTGGGATAAATATCCTGTCCATTTTATCGAGAAATTAAAATAAAAAAACGATCGACTCACTTCCCGACAAACTTAATACAACTCTTAAAGATGTCACACCAACAATAAACTCCGATGCTCTTCTGCCTATACAGCTTATCTTAAATATGGGTAGCAAACCGGCCGTCATTCATGTGATAAGTTTTCATGAGTTCAGCAGTCATACAAGAATGAATTGGCAGAACGGTTACGATATCCCCGACATGAAGACAGGCTAAAAACTCATCCGTTGCGCGAATGATTCCGTGCTCCTGAGACAAGGACACCAGTTCCGCTCCGGGAACAATATTTCCCCAATAATCAGCATGATTCTCTGCCACCAATCCATACAAAGGCTTATCACCGGGACGATCTATACGCTCTTTTGAAAAATGGACTCCCCCTCCGTATATAACTGCTTCATTCCGGTTGAGATTAATATCCACAACCGGACATTTCAATGCCATAGCAATATTGGTCCATTCACAAGAACCAATTTTCAACTGGGTAACATCATAAAAAACAAAATTCCCGGGACGAATTTCATCGGCCACACCAAAGTTGTCCGATAAAGAACAGGAAGGAGTATCACCCAAAGAAAGTCTTAGTTGAGGATAACGGTTTATATATTTCTCTTTTATATTTTTCAGCATCCGCAAGTTATCCTTATGGATCTGTAAAATCTCCTCCTTAGAAGAAGCATTGTAAGTATGTCCCGCATGGGTCAGAAAACCTTCAAATTTCATATTCACATCGGGAGCGACAATATCCATGATACGTCCTATCTTTTCGTAATTATTAGCATCCACACCATCCCGGTGATACCCTGTATCAACTCCCAAATAAACCCCCACCGGATATTTTAAGCAAGCAGATAATTGACGGACACCTTCAGAATGAACCAACAACAGGTTCAATTGAATCCGGGCTGCCAATTGGTTGATTTTTTCCTGTTCCAGACAATTAACCGGAAAAGCTACTGTTATATCTTCCCAACCCCATTCCGCAAATTGAAGTGCCATATCCAAAGAAGATACCGTTATTTTATCAACCCCACAAGCCCTGAACCATTCTCCGATTTCCCGGGACTGGTGAGTCTTAAAATGAGGACGGAAATCAACACGGGCAGCCGATGCCTTAGCCGACATTCTTGCAATATTACTTTTACAAATCTCCTCATTAAGAACCATTATGGGTTGTGTCACCTGAATCATATTATTTACAAAAATTGTTTTACTTTTACAAAAATACATAAGACAAAGGAAAAGAAAAAAAGAAAGGAGTACTAAAAATGAACTGGAAAAGTCCATCTTTAATACCCCTTAAATTAACAGGCCTCATCTCTATCATTCGCCGCAAACGGCAGAAACCCCCGGTAATTCTTTTCCTTCAATATACTCCAGTAAAGCTCCGCCACCAGTAGAAACATAGCTGACTTTATCAGCTAAACCAAACTGATTGATGGCTGCGACAGAGTCGCCCCCGCCAATCAAAGAAAATGCCCCGTTTTCAGTAGCTTTTACGATAGCCTCAGCGATTGCTTTCGTTCCTTCGGCAAATTTCGGAATTTCAAATACGCCAACAGGACCGTTCCAAAGAATCGTTTTTGAATTTTCAATGACTTCAGCAAAACGTTTACGGGTCTCCGGACCTATATCCAATCCTTCCCAACCATCCGGAATATTCATCGGGTCACAAACTTGTGTATGAGCCTCGTTACTGAACGCATCTCCGATGACAGCCTGGTTAGACAACACCAGATTCACCCCTTTTTCCTTGGCAATCCGCATGATGTCTAAAGCCAGGTCCAATTTGTCAGTTTCACAAATGGAACTGCCGACATGTCCTCCCAGAGCTGCTTTGAAAGTATAAGTCATACCTCCTCCCAAAATCAGATTGTCTACTTTATCCATTAAATTCATAATGATGTCTATCTTTGAAGACACCTTAGAACCTCCCATAATAGCAGTAAACGGCCGTTGCGGATGCTTCATTACGCTGTCAACAGCCTTTAATTCGCCTTCCATTACGTAACCGAACATCTTGTCATTCGGAAAATACTTAGCAATCAAAGCCGTTGAAGCATGAGCACGATGAGCAGTACCGAAAGCATCATTAATCCAGCAATCGCCTAAAGAAGCAAGGTCAGCGACAAATTTTTTCTGAGACTCTTTCACAACTGTTTTTGCAGCCTTTTTTTCTTCATCCGAAACATTTTCAGCCAATCCCCGGGGTTTACCTTCCTCTTCTGCATAAAAACGAAGATTTTCAAGCAATAATACTTCTCCCGGTTTCAACTCCGCCGCCTGTTTTTTGGCACTTTCACCCACACAGTCATCAGCAAATTTCACCGGTTGGCCCAGAAGTTCTTCCAAATGTTTTTGGATGTGTTTCAAGGAATATTTAGCATCAGGTCCCTTCGGACGCCCCAAATGGGACATGAGAATAACAGAACCACCGCCTGCCAGTACTTTTTTAATTGTCGGAATTGCAGCCCGCATACGGGTATCGTCCGTAATTTCGAACTTGTCATTTAAAGGCACATTGAAATCCACACGGATCAATGCCTTTTTGTCTTGAAAATTATAAGTGTCAATTGTCTGCATAAAATTATTGTTAATTATCAATATTTTTCTTTAAAGCTTTTCTATTTCACCCACAGAAAGTCCCGTTGCCGAAACAATCACCTCAAACGAAAGACCCAAATTTTTCATATTACGTGCTATTTTCAACTGCTCTTCAACCTGCCCCTCTGCTCGTCCTTCTATCCGTCCTGTTTCTATCACACTTTTCTGATAACGAATCGCCTCCATTTCTCTATAATATGCTTGTTTTTCCTCCAGACTCAGCGCATCAACCCTCAACCGCTCCCGGGCTTCCGGTAACCCTTTTGCCGTAGCAGTCTTATCTATTTCTCCTGTTTTCAGAAATTGAATCCACTCGTCCAAAGGAGTGCTTGCCATCCGGTCGAATTCATTTACCCGAAGGACATAATACTCCGGGAAAAGATCACCTGCCTCTTTACCCACAAACAATTCCCGCTGGCGGACCGACAAATGCAAAATATCTTCCGGGTCATGTAATCCACGGAAAAAAGTCTTTCCATGATATACATAATCTTTCCCTTGCCCCAAATCAAAATAAACGATATTGATGGAATACACTTTTCTTATCTTACTATACGCATCTCCCAAACCAATATACTCAGAAATTGTTTTAGACACCCCATACAACATCCGGTGAAAATAATCCAACTCTCTGTTATTCTGGACCTCAATAATCAATAACTCTCCTTTTGTATTCTCCACAAGAATATCCGCCCGGTTAAATTTATCTACAGCATCAGCCTGATTTGACTCACTTTCAAGAAACTTACAAATACGGATATCTTCCTCCAAAAGAGTTGACAAAAAACCCTCCAAGACCACATAATTACTCTTATCCCGAAGCAACCGCTTCATCGCCCAATCAAAATGAATCAAATTCGTGCCCATAACGTCTGTCATTAGATTACCCTACAAAAGTAGGAAAAAAAAGGAAATCCCTAAAGCCTTTCCAAACTTTAGGGATTTCCGGATTAAACAAAAACGAACTTATTTTTCGTCTCCCATATTATTCGTAAAAGGATACGCCCCGTCATAAGCATTAAATTTACCATAATCAACACAATGGTGTAAGATATGCGGAAAAGTGTGTGTGATTTTTTTATCTTCAACATTAATAAAAATAACACTTCCTTTCCGTTTTTCCGGACTATTTTCATCATAAAGGACAACCACCATGCGGGAACCACGGGCAGAAAAACCAATAAACTCAATTGTACCCAATCCCAAATCAGACGGCAATTCTTTCCAGATATTCAATTGGGGTGCTTCAATCGGTGAATAATAAATAACATTGCCACTGTTAATATACCAATGATTGGCCGCGATACCATTACCTACAGCAAACGCTGGCTTTTCATTCAGATTAGCAAATGATAAAACAGTCTCACCTAAAAAAGAATAACCATCACTACTTTTATCAAAACTATAGGTATGAATCCCATCAGCATCTATACTATAAGCATTCAATTTCGTCGCATAATTCGCAACAGAAGTATAAATAAGTTCACCTTTTATCTCCAGATTATCTGCAATTTCCACCACCTTATCAAAAGCATTAGCATCGGCATAAATACCCAAAGCAGGATTACTGGTCTTATAAGGTTCTATCACATAAAATTTCCGGGTCAGTTCATCATATACGTAACAGAATGCCAAACCATTCCCCGCAAAACAAGGATTACTCCAATAATATTCTCTATCATGGTTAGCCGGACGGTATAATTTTCCCAACCCGGTCCCGCTATCCATAATGTACTTAAGAAATTTTCCTTCACTCACAAAATATTGTTCTTTCCGGATAGTAGTAATATTCCGCTCAGGCTTAAAATAATAGCCGGCACTTTGATCACTGAAACTTTCCTCCGTAATCAACGAATTTGCTGTAAACGTAGCATTATCGGTTATTATAGCCGGATAATTTCCTTCTTGGGTCAGAATGGTTATTGTCCAATAATAACTACCTAACAAACTACCAAAAGAACCTACTAACTGTGACGGTTCGTTACCAAATTCATAATCCCCGCATCCGGTTGCATATTTGACATCTTTCAACACAGGGCCATCCCCCGGCACTGCCTGAATATACGCCATCTCCGTAGAACCATCATCTTTGCGGGTAAGAAAATAATATCCCCAATTAAACGGATTTACTATCTCCAACAAGAAAGTTCTCCGATACTGCATTTTAGTCACATTATCCGTAATAGTCAATGCCGCCAGCTGTTGACCATAATCTAACGGCGGCAACGTAATATCTAAAATCTTATCAGTTGAAACCTCCGTATCCTTAATAGACCAGGAATAAGATAAATCAGCCGTCGTTTCATCCAGACTTTTAATATCCGGCTTAATATACAAACGGCTACCCGCTTCACAACTGTAAGTCGATAAGATACTATCAATCGTCACTTCATTAATAAGCGTATAATTGTAATTTCCTTTGTCCTCCGCACATGCCCCCAGCAATAAGCAGACAACAAAAAAGCCATATAGAATTTTATTCGTTTCCATATTCATCTTAGTTAATTGGCAAAAGGTATTCTAATCCGTGGTTTTGAAGAATCTCCATCAGGATATACTTCATTTTTCTCAAAATATTCCCTCAACATCCGAATATAGGAATACGTTATCGGATACCACGATTCCATGGGATAGGATGGCATATTATTCCAGTAATAGGGAGTTCCATTCGATGCCAATTTAGGGTCAGCTCCCAAATAATATATCTCTATCCATTTCTGATATTTTTCCCGGGAAAACTCTCCGAAAATACTTTGCCATGAGCCCCACCAGGAAGGACGTGACAGAATATCCGAAAAAGAAATCTTCACTTCCTGCAAATTAGCGTAACCTGTTTCAAAATATTCATTCGGTTGAAGACGTAGCCCGATTTGCATCCATTGGTCACGTAAAATCAATGCCCGTTTAATGCGAATAGCCACTGTATCTGCCATTTTCCCGCTTTTAATACTTCTATTTTCCAAAACTTCCGGATTCCAAAGGTTGGAAGTGGCAGTCGTTTTCTCATCGACCAATTCAAGCGTATACGGGCAATCTTTCATGGCAGGCACTCCGATTTTTTTCACGACCACATGAATAATCGTATCTTTCACCGAAAGATCATCCAAGGCAAACGAATAAGCAATGCTATCCACACGGGAATCTGTTTCCCTACCGAAA
Source organism: uncultured Odoribacter sp. (assembly GCA_910578105.1). Classification (GTDB taxonomy): domain Bacteria; phylum Bacteroidota; class Bacteroidia; order Bacteroidales; family Marinifilaceae; genus Odoribacter. The sequence goes on from CAJTPD010000002.1 coordinate 80,171, forward strand.
TTATCCAACACATAAGGAATATCAATGTAAATATAGTCTTTCGCCTTATCGTAAGCATCAATATCCTCCTGCTGGCAGGAAACAGACAAAAGGCATCCGAAAACTATCAACCAACTGTATAAATGTTTTTTCATAATACTTTCTTTTTTGAAAATTATTGATTACCGGCAGGTTTCTCTATACCGGTAAATTCATATTCATCATCCGGAATAGGAATAACAAACCGGGCATCACTTGCTTCAACGACAACACCCTGACGCACATAAATATCTTTAAAAAGCCGTTTATACATAGCAAACATACGTCCTTCACCTATAAAATCCTTTCGGGCTTCACGCACCAAATACTCAAGTAGCGTTTCATCATCCAGCGGACCTTCCAGTTCAGGCAAGTTGCGGGTGACACGTACTTTATTCAAATACTGCAAGGCAAGCTCATTATCTTTTCCGATTTGTGACTCGCAAGCGATATAATACACTTCGGATATACGCATAATGGACACCTCCGGATTATAAGCTGCTTCCATATTCACACGCTCTTCCGCTTCATGGTATTTGGTAAAATTATAAGCTCCGGTCTCCTCATCTTTAACAAACCAATAGATAAAACGATTATCTGCTCCTGTCCCGTCAGGTGCACGGTTATAAGTGCCGTTAAGCCAAATATTGAGCTGATTGACACTAAGTACCAATGAAGAATTGGCACTTGTTCCCTTGCCCTCCATATCAAACAAAGCATACGTCATATCATACAAATCGTTCACATAAAAAGAACCCAACATCTCCGTAGAATAATTATTGACACGGGATGCAGATGAACCCATGATATTCTCTTTATCCACCAAAGAAATAATGTTTTCCGATTCCGTCAATATCCGTTCGGCATAGATATAAGCAGCATCAGGATTTTTCCGTAACATCTCCAACCGGGCAAGCAATCCCAATGTACAGAAATAATTCATACGTGCCCCGCGATAATTCAGCACATCTTCATAATCAATGATACTCGTATTCAAATCGCCCCGGCGTCCATTTTCCCGGATAGGATCATTTGCCAATAATTCTGCCGCACGGCTCAAATCTTCAGCAGCTTTCTGCAAAACCACTTCACCACTATCAAACTCCCGGCTGATATTGCTATATTCTGTACGATAAGCAATTGCCGGCTTTTGCAAATCGGTTGTGGTATGGATAACCGGACCGTACAACTCAAAGAGTAACAAATGAGCAAGAGCACGTAAACCATGTGCCTCCCCCAACAACAAATCGTAATTCGATATCTTCCCGCTGTGAGGTGAAGAATATTCAATAAACGCATTACACTGCGCTATTACATAATAAAGGTCTCCCCATATATTCCCGAAAGTATTCACTGCCACAGACGATTTATAATCATAGGTGGATACATTATAAAACTGATGGGAAGTATTCGTAGAAAAATCCCAATACTGAGCCAATATATCAACAATGCCGTAAGTCAGATTCCGGCCATATAAATTACTGCCCGAAAAAGTATAATAAACTCCGCCGAGTGCAGCATTACATCCTTTGGTCGTCGCATATAAATCCTCGGCTTCCACCTGTCCTTGCGGATTTACATTCAGCCAGTCATTGCACGAGGTGAAGCACAACAGCAGGCTAATTATCGAAAACAAATAATATTTTTTCATCGTATTTCGTTTCATAAATTAGATACCGATATTTAAACCAAACACAAAACTACGTGCAAACGGATAACTCAAACCACGTTCCTGTTTAATTGTCGAACAATGTAACAAATCATTCATATAAAATGACAAACGCACAGAACTCAGTCTCAAATGCTGTACCCATTCTCTCTTTACATCATAAGACAAAGAAAGCGATGTAAATTTCAGGTAATTATTATGCTGTACAAAACGGGTGGAAATATACGTCTGATTATAATTGCGTATATTTCGATAAAGGGCATATTGTCCTTCCTCCTGCCAACGGTCATACAACACCCGACGGTCGGCATTATTGGCAGGATTAGCACCTTCTACCCTGGAAGACAAAGTGGTATTATACAACTCTCCGCCTATGCTATATTGAAATACTGCATTCAGATTAAATCCTTTCCAATAAAGATTAGTGGAAATATTTCCGAAAAGATCCGGTTCAGTATCCCCGCACAATACCTTATCAGAAGCATCCCATGTATAAGTCAGCGTTCCATCTTTTTTCACATACACTTCCTGTCCGGTTCCCGGGTCAATACCCAAAGAAGGAACTGCCTTGATGGATGTCAGCGATTCACCCTCCTCATACACATTTCCGGGAGTAAAAGTAGCCAGATTGTTCCGCTCATTTAAATTTTTCAATTGATTGGAAATCTTATTCAACTTATTCCGGTTCTGTGAAGCCTGAAAAGACATGCGCCACTCCAAATCATGCTGCTCACTGCGAACCGGAGAACCGGACAGTGATACTTCCCAACCACGGTTTTCAATTTCCCCCAAATTACTTGTAAACATATTCCCCGGAAAACCCAAAGAAGGAGCTACCGTTATTTCAGCCAGCATACCATCCGTTTTTTTATAATAATAATTAAACGTCATTGCCAGCCGATTTTTCCACATCCCCAAATCAATACCCACATTCGTCGTATATTGATTTTGCCATTTCAAATCCTTATTACCATACCCCATCAAAGTAGAAGTTATCAATGTATTGTACAAACGTCCTGTCTGATATTGGTACATTGTTTTGGCCTGATACGCCTGAAACTCCTGATTACCGGTCACACCGTAAGAAGCACGCACTTTCAACATATCCAGAAAAGAACTTGCCGACCAGAAATGCTCCTTGTGAATATTCCATCCGCCCCCAACACTCCAGAAAGGTGCCCATCGTTTATCAGCCCCAAACAAAGAAGAACCGTCATAACGTCCGGAGAGATCTAAGAAAAAGCGATTATCATAAATATAATTGAAGTTCGCCAACAAACCGATACTACGTGTTGTACTCTCCGAACTGGACGGACGGGAATTTTCCAAAAACTGAATGGCAAACGCTGCATCCGAATAACGGTCGTCAGCAAAGCCGCTTGCCGTAAACGAATAGGTCTCCCGTTGATTCTGTCCGATTTCCGCTCCCGCTCCGAAAAACAACATGTGCTTATCAGCCAACAACTTATTATAATTAGCCGTTAGTTTACCGGTATAATTCAAATACTTGCCGGCTCCCAACGTAAGACGCCCTCTATCCTCAATATCAGCAGCCACATAGGTAACCTCATACGTATAAGGGTCCGTCTTTGGTGTCATAAATTCGGAAGAAAACGGGGAACGATAATTCTCACTACGTGTATTACCTTTCTCCACCCGGAATTGTCCGATTAATCTCCACCCTTTTCCGACAATCCAATCTGCACTCAAATTATCAGCGAAATATTCATCGTAATTATCCGAACGATTAGGTAAAGAAGCATTGTACAAAGGATTAGCAGTTCCGTCAATCAGCGTCGGAGCCAGCTCTCCATTTTCCCGCCAGGGACATTCATATGGGTTAGCCATAGCATAACTGTTGAAACTTCCATAAGGCGAATCATAAGAATGCATATTGGAATAAGTCGCATAATTACGGATAACCAATTTTTCCTTTATACGATATTGCAAACTAAACCCAAAGCCATAACGGTCACGCCCTGAACCTTTCATCACGCCGTTGTTCTTATCATAAAAACCATCAAGGCTGTAAAGTACATTTTCTGCTCCTCCTTCCACCATCAATGAATGACTATGACTAAAAGCATTGTGTACCGGCTGTGCCAACCAATCGGTATTGACACCCTCTTGTACATTTTTATACTTCCGGTAATACAATTCTTCCCGGGCGTAAGTATTTAATAAATCATCCTTAATTGGATCATACAATCCCGCCCGCTTCTCATATTCCAATTTTTCGGCAGCATTCATCAGGTCATAATCAGTCAAATCGGCAATCTCAACAGAAGGTTTGAAATCATATGTCAAACGCAATTGCCCTGGTTTGGGCTTCACCGTTTCAACGACAACGACTCCGTTTGCAGCCCGCGAACCATAAAGAATAGTAGCAGAAGCATCCTTCAGGATAGTTATGCTCTCTATACGATTTACATCCATATCATACACCTTCTGGATGGAACTTTCAAAACCATCTACGATAAATAAAGGAGCCGAAGAACCTTCTTGGAACGAACCCTTGCCACGAATAGTGAAATCCGGCAATACATTCGGGTTTGAACCGGCAGCATTATTGTCATTAATTTTAAAACCGGCATCCAGTGCACTCAAGGTTGTAAATAAATTGGACGTATGCACTTTTTGTAAATCCTCTTTCTTAATAGTCGTAACAGCACCGGCAAAACCCTCCGTCTTGCGTGTAAAATAACCGTTTACCACCACTTCATCCATCTGCTGTGTATTCTCCTCCATTACAACATCTAAAGCCTTCTGTCCCGCATATTTCACTTCCTGCGTCTTCATTCCCACAAATGAAAACAACAATACCGGTTCCGCTACATCCGGCAATGTCAATGAATAATTACCTCCGGCATCCGTCATCACGCCAATTGAAGTCCCTTTAATGATGACCGTCACTCCTGGCATAGGACCGTTTTTATCCGATACTTTCCCCTTAATGGTTACACCTTTCACATCCTGAGGCCCTATCGTCTGTCTGGGCACAATAAAAATCACCTCGTTTTCATACCGACATTCCAACTCAGTATCTCCAAACACATCTGCCAATACATCTGCCAACTTTTTTCTTTCAGCCTGCACATGGATAGCCGGCAACTTACTGACATGCTTCTCATTAAAAACAAACTGCACTCCCGTTTGCTTGCGGATTTCTTTGAACAATGTCCGCACATTCCCCCCGTGCAGATTCAACGTCACCAACTGGTCCTGCGAATAACTACGGGCATTTCCCCCCATGACGAAAACCAGCATGAAAAACGCAAATAATTTCATCACGTTCAAAATTTTCATAAATTTGTAATTAGAATTCAACAATAGACAACATCACCCTGAGAAAGTCTTGTTGTCTGTTTATTCACACCTGCAGGAAAAGATGGTGAAACGTCTTTTCCTGTTTTATTTTACAACTATCGTCCTTCCTTTTATCTCAAAACGCACCTCCGAAATCTGTTCAAAATAATACAACAACGAACGGATTTCTCTATAACGCGTCATCTCTCCCGACAAACATTCCTGCCGGACAGCTTCACGGGTATAAAAAACATCCACATCATACCAACGGGACAATTGTTCCATAATGTTTTCCAATGTCTGATTTTCAAAAACAAAATTTCCATCCTTCCAGGCAGTATAAACATAGACATCCACCTCATCTACCCGGATTTCCCGTTCACTTTTTAAAACCGTACCCCTTTGTCCCGGCCTCAAGTTTATTTTATCAGTTACATTCGACACATTTACACTACCCTCTACTAATACCGCCTCCACCCTATCAGAATTATAACTATTGACATTAAAAGCTGTTCCCAGCACTTCAATTTGCACCTCTCCCGTCCAAACAACAAAAGGCTTGTTTTTATCCTGTCGTACCTCAAAATAAGCCTCTCCACTCAAATAAACCTCCCGTCGATTTTCAGTAAAAGAAACAGGATAACGAAATTCCGTCCCCGCATTCAACCACACCCGCGTACCATCAGCTAAAACAATGGAATACTCTCCCCCCAACGGAGTAATCACCGTATTATACAATAATTCAGTCTGTTCTTCCCCTGAAACAGCATAATTCACAGCCCCGTTTGTATCTATGAATATAGTCATCCCGTTTGCTTCCGTCAATTGACAATCATTCCCATTTAGCACCACACTTTCACCCGATGACAATATCAATTGAGCTTGCCGTTCTCCCCACACACCCGATACAGTCTCCAAAGGCATCTCTTTTTGCAAAGAATTCAGCATATAAAACGAACCTAAACTCAATACACACACCGCTGCCATCCATACCGACAACCGCCGGAGTACCCGCATTCGTATCCTGCGTTTCATCAGTACAGCTGTCCCTTTTATCAATCCGGAACGCATACCCCAGCGCATCCTCAAAAATTCTCTCCGAAATTCTGCAAAATAAGTCCTGTTTGCCTCGCTTTCTTCTATCCACGCCTCCACATCTTCCATTTCTTTCAACGAAAGCTCCCCCGACAAATAGTCATACAATAATACATCTTTTTGTTCCTGTTCCATGATTCACTGTCTTCAATATATAGACAGTAAACATTTAAAAACGGTTGAATGATTTTTTTCCTTTTTTTAGAAAAAAAAGGAAAAAAAATCCACTGTAAACAGAAAACTCTTTTCTCAAGGTTTTTAATGAATTCACCAATAAGGTCTTAACCGTGGCAATGGAGATACCGTATTTTTCTGCCACTTCTTTATATTTCAGATTTTCCAAATAAACACTCTTAACCACTTCCCGGCTTCTTTCCGGCAACCTCTCCAATGCTTCCCGAACTTTCTCCATCATCTGGTCCTTCAAATCATCATACTCTTCCGACACTCCTACGGGAATTGCAATCTCACCCACCCGCCGCAACAGGTCCGTTTTCTCCAGACTATTCAATGCCCGGTTACGCACACCTACATAAAGATAGTTCCTCAAACACACAGGTTGGACATTTTGTAACATCTCTTTTTCCCACAACCTGATAAAAAATTCCTGTACCAGATTCTCTGCAGCATTCATATCATGGATAAACGTATCTGCCCATACTACCAAAGACCGGTAATATTTCTCAAAAAGATATTCCATTCCATTTTTCTCTTTGCGCTTAATCAAAAGGCAGATGGTTTCATCAGACCACATATATGAGTACTAACCGAATTGCAGAAATTAATTATGTTACAATTATAAAATATTCTATCGAAAGTGACAAATCCTGTTACGGATATTTTATTTTGCAAAACCGAAATAAAAAGATTTTTTTCTCCCACACATGCAGTTCCGATAAAATCAGCAAAAAGGTTCTCTGAAGATTGAATAAAAGGATACAATGAATATCAAAAAGAATACGTACCTTTGTTATCGAACGGAAATATCCGCAAGGATGATTACGTTTATGTTGACAAATTGGAGAAAAGCCGGTGTGCAGATATGTTGTATGAGCAAGTCCGGCACGACGGGAAGGTTCTTTACCAGAATATGATTTTCATAGTCACAAAGTTGAGGGGCTTCTATATAAAAGCGGAAAATGAATACTCATGAACAATATATGCGGAAAGCCCTGGACGAAGCAGCAGAGGGAGCAGCAGAGGGAGAAATTCCGGTAGGGGTAATCGTAGTATGCAAAGGCAGAATCATTGCCCGTGCGCACAATAAGACAGAAAAACTGAACGATGTAACGGCTCACGCGGAAATGATAGCCACAACGATGGCTGCAGCGTACTTGGGAGGAAAATATCTGAATGAATGTACAATGTACGTTACGATGGAGCCATGTACAATGTGTGCAGGCGCACTGGCATGGGCACAATTGGGCGAATTAATAATCGGCGCACCCGACCCGCACAGGGGGTATTCGCGTCTGTCTCCTGTTCCCCTGCATCCGCGCACCAAGGTGGTCACAGGAATCCTTGCCGGGGAATGCAGTGAATTGGTAAAACAGTTTTTCAAAAAACGGCGGTAAATTTCAATCCTGAAATCCGATATCTGCCCATTTCTTCAATTCTTCCCAATAACAGGGGAAAGACTTGGTCACCACCCGGCCATCACAAATAATCAACCCGGGAAATTTGAGGGCAGCCGGAGCAAAAGCCATTGCCATCCGGTGATCATGATAAGTATGAATTTCCGGACAAAAAACTGGTGGCATCTTCTCTCCCTGCCAAATCAATCGGTTATCCCCATCAGCTCTCAAAATATATCCTAATTTGGCCAATTCTTCCGTCAAAGCCTTAATCCGGTCAGTTTCTTTAATTCTCAACGTTTCCACTCCGCTAAAATGAAAGGGAATATCCAACATACAACAAGCCACCGCAAATGACTGCACTAAATCCGGCATTTCTACAAAATCATATTCCAATCCGGAAATCTGCGGATGCTTTTTCCTCAAAACAACCCCTTCACGGGTATACTGAGTCAAAATTCCTAATTTTTCCCAAAGTCCAACCTGCCGGGCATCTCCCTGTACACTTTCAGGCTGCAATCCCGGAAGGTGTATCTCTCCGCCATCTGCAACAGTCAATAACTCATAAAAATAAGAGGCTGCACTCCAATCGGATTCTACCCGGAAACGAACAGGTCTGTAAGGGACAGGAGCAATCCGGACCAATGCCCCTTCCCGCACCACCTCCGCTCCGAAATCACGCATGATGCGAACCGTCATATCAATATAGGCTCCGGACACAACTTTTCCAGCCAAACGGAGAAGTAACCCCTCTTTCATGTATGGAGCCACCATCATCAGCGCAGAAATATACTGACTACTGACAGAGGCCGGTATTTCCAACTCACCCCCCACCAAAAGAGAACCATAAATCCGCAAAGGAGGATATCCTGACTTTTCCGTATACTCTATCCGTGCTCCCAAATGATTCAACGCTTCCACCAAATTTCCTATTGGCCTTTGCTTCATTCGTTCAGAACCTGTAATTTCCCACTTCCCAATAATCCGGGAAAGAAAAGCCGTCAAAAAACGCATAGCCGTACCTGCGTGTCCGATATCAAATCGATTGCTGTCCGAATTCAGCACCCGGAATATACAATCAGTATCATCACAATCCGCTAAATTATCAACAGGCAATTCACTATTTGCCAAAGCATTAATAATCAATACCCGGTTAGATATACTTTTAGAAGCCGGTAAATTTATCCGGCCATTTATCTGCTTATTTTTAAAATTAAGGGATACATTCATCTGAATCAATTCCAGACTCTAAAAACGCACAATTTAAATTTGCTCCAGGGCCTCCAGAATTTCTTCCCGGCTGCAATATTGATCGGTTTCAACTTCTCCGGGACAACTCAACAAAGTAAAATTCACTCCGTCATGTTCATTTTTCTTATCATGCAACATTAATTCATAAAGCTCTTCCGACTCATTCACAGGATGATAAACCGGATATTTTTCCAAAATAAATCTCCGGACAGCTTCATAATGTTTTTTATCAAATCCCATCTTTTTTACAGAAAGATAAAGCTCAGCTATTAAACCATAAGCAACAGCATCACCATGATAAATTTCAAGATTCTTTTTAATAGCTATACTTTCTATTGCATGTCCCACCGTATGTCCCAGATTTAATGCTTTACGTAATCCTTTTTCGCGCGGATCTCCCTGTACAATGGCAGCTTTTATTGCGACAGATGCCTTAATTAAAGACAAAAAATTTTCACCCGAAACCTGCGACAAATCAGCATCCATAATTTCCGCCAACTGCTCTTCGCCAGCCAGCAAGGCATGTTTCAGCATTTCCGCAAAACCAGATAACAACTGACGCTCAGGTAAGGTACTCAGAAAATGACTATCAATAAATACCCATTCCGGCATTGAAAACGTCCCGATTTCGTTTTTTAAACCATCAAAATTAATTCCGGTTTTCCCTCCCACAGAAGCATCTACCTGCGCCAATAAAGTTGTGGGTATATTAAAAAAACGGATTCCGCGCTTAAAACAAGAAGCAGCAAATCCGCCAATATCCGTTATCAAACCACCTCCGATATTTATCAAAACCGAATTACGGCGGGCACTGCAAGCCGACAATGTATGCCAAATCAACGCCACACTATCCAGACACTTATTATGTTCTCCCTCCGCAATTGTAATCACATGCTCCCCCGGTACATATCCCATATTCAACCGCTCCATACAATAATTACGGCTATTGTTATCCACTAACACAAAAACATCTGAAGCAGAAACACTTTCCAGCTTATTTCGCAATTCAGCACTGGCTTCCCGGGTAAAAACAATATTATTCATTCTGCATAAATTTTGACAAATTTAAAAAGTAAAAATCAAATAACCAACAAGTTTAAAGGACTCCATCCCTTGGTTTTTAATTAAAATTTTATAAATTTATGGTGATTTAAACCCATCTTTTATGAAAATTGACAGCTCAGCCCGGACACAAGTTGCAGTAAGCCTGATTCCCCGTCTAAACAGTAATTTCTGCCTTCCCCTGTTTGAAAGATGCGGAGGTATAGAAGGCTATTTTCTCGAAAACGACAAAGCACTAAACGCAATCTACCAGGAGTTAAATATTTCCGCCAACCTTTTCGACCGTCAAAAAGCACTCCGGGAAGCAGACAAAGAATTGGAACAAATAGACAAGCATGACATCCGGATTTGTTCCACAGAAAACAATACTTACCCGGACTTGCTCAGACAATGCGAAGATGCTCCTCTGGTTTTCTATTATAAAGGAAATATCAAAACAGTAGCAAAAACAACATTTTTAGCCATCGTAGGAACACGTCACGCTTCCGTCAGATGCCAAAACAAAGTAACTTCTACCTTGGACGAACTCAGTCAGACAGGACATCACTTTATCATAGTCAGCGGCCTCGCTTACGGTATTGATGCTTCAGCCCACCGGGCCAGTTTAAAATCCGGCCTGAGAACTTTTGCCGTTTTAGGCCATGGTTTACACATGATTTATCCGGCTTCTCACAAAAAAATGGCAGAAAATATTCTCCAGGCCGACGGAGCTCTAATCAGCGAATTTCCTTGCATCACCTCTATCCACCCCAGCAATTTTCTACGCCGGAACCGTATTATTGCCGGCCTATGCCATGCAACCCTCATTGCCGAATCTGCAGAAAAAGGAGGAGCTATGTCCACAGCACATATAGCTTCATCTTACAACAGAGAGGTCATGGCTTTTCCGGGCAGATCCGATGATAAATATTCAGCAGGGTGTAACCGGCTTATTAAAGAAAATATAGCAGCTCTCGTTGACAATGCCACAGATATTATCCATGCACTAAACATCCCTCTAACGCATATCCAGATAAATCAACAACCTCCTGACCTTTTCCATATGAATGATAAAACAAATCTTTTAATAAACTTAATTGGAAAAAAAGAAGAAATTACCCTGGATGAACTCATCTTATCAACCTCCATTTCTCAAGGAGAACTATCTACCCTTTTATTACAATTAGAGCTGGAAAACAAAATCCTGTCCTTACCGGGGAAACGGTATACCTTAAAAAATTAACACATTTCATCAGGCTAACTTGCTCATAATAACAGATTATCAATAAGAAACCCCGCATAACTATCAATCTGAAACAAAAGTGACCCGCATTAGTAAAAAATTAACTAGAAAAAGTTTTGATATCGTAAATAATTAGATAATTTTGACATCCGAAAACGTTTGAACAACTCATATTAAAAATTATACAAATGAGACCAGAAATAAAAGAATTCATGGATGCCTTAAAGGCAAAAACAGTAGGTGAAGCTGAGTTCCACCAAGCTGTAGAAGAAGTTATTGAAACTGTATGGGATACCTATCAGGCAAATCCGAAATACAAAGCCAATAAGATTCTTGAAAAAATGGTAGAACCTGAAAGAGTAATCATGTTCCGGGTTCCATGGATTGACGACAAAGGTGAAGTGCAAATCAACCGTGGCTACCGTGTGCAATTCAATAGTGCCATCGGACCGTACAAAGGAGGTTTACGTTTCCATCCGTCAGTAACACTTGGCGGTTTGAAATTCTTAGGATTCGAGCAGACTTTCAAAAATTCTCTGACAACCTTACCGATGGGTGGTGGTAAAGGTGGTTCCGACTTCAATCCGAAAGGAAAATCAGACAATGAAGTAATGCGTTTCTGTCAAAGTTTTATGACTGAACTTTGCAAACACATCGGTCCGGACACTGACGTGCCTGCCGGTGACATCGGTGTTGGCGGACGTGAAATCGGTTATCTGTTCGGACAATACAAGAGAATTCGTAATGAATTTGTTGGTGTACTGACCGGTAAAAACAGAGAATTTGGTGGTTCACGTGTACGTCCGGAAGCTACTGGTTACGGAACGGTTTATTTCGCACAACACATGCTGAAAGAAAAAGGCCAGGACATCAAAGGTAAAACAGTTGCAATCTCAGGATTCGGTAACGTAGCCTGGGGTGCAGCACAGAAACTCGTTCAGCTGGGAGCCAAATTAGTAACTATTTCAGGACCGGACGGGTATATCTATGATGAAAAAGGTATTACTCAGGAAGGTGTAAACTATATGCTTGAACTGCGTGCCAGCAACAATGACGTAGTAGAGCCGTATGCAGCTAAATTCGGTGCTAAATTCTTCGCTAAGAAAAAACCGTGGGAAGTAAAATGCGACCTCGCATTCCCGTGTGCAATTCAGAATGAATTAAACGAAGAAGATGCAAAACAACTGGTTGCTAACGGCTGTCAAATGGTTGTAGAAACTTCCAACATGGGATGTACTGCCGAAGCTGTCCGTTATCTGAACTCTCATATTTCTTTTGCTCCGGGAAAAGCAGCTAATGCCGGTGGTGTTGCTGTTTCAGGTTTGGAAATGAGCCAAAACTCCATGCGTTACAGCTGGACCGCAGAAGAAGTAGACCAGAAATTGTCACAAATCATGAAAGATATTCACGACACTTGCGTTAAATTCGGTAAGGATGGTGATAAAATCGATTATGTGAAAGGGGCCAATATCGGTGGCTTTATCAAAGTTGCCGAAGCTATGTGTGCTCAAGGTCACGTATAAAAAGCAAAATGCTCATAAGTTTTTAGTAAAAAGCGTACATTTTTCAATGTACGCTTTTTCAGTATTTCCGTTCCGGAAAACCTTCATAAACTTAAAAACTCTACACCCTTATGTTCATAGACACACACTCCCACATCTACGAAGAGGAATTCCGGGAAGACCGGGAAGAAGTCATCCGGCGGGCAAAAGAAGCAAAAGTAAATTATATCATCCTCCCGGACATAGACAGCCAATCCCGCAAACGTATGTTAGAACTGGAAGCACAACATCCGGATATGTTGTTTTCAACGGCAGGCCTGCATCCTACATCAGTAAATGAAGACTATAAAGACGAATTGAAAAAAGTAGAGAAAGAATTGGGAGCACATAAATATTACGGCATAGGGGAATGTGGGATTGACCTTTATTGGGACAAGACTTATTACAAAGAACAATTAAACGCATTTTCCCATCAATTAGGATTAGCCAAAGAAACCGGTTTACCTGTAATTATCCACTCCCGGGATTCGTTGGATGAGATTTTCAAAGCATTGAAACCATATCCTTATATAAAAGGTATTTTCCATTGTTTTCCAGGCAATACAGAAGAAGCACGCCGTGCTATCGGTTCTGGCTTCCTGCTCGGTATCGGAGGTGTCGTGACCTTCAAAAACAATCAAATGGCAAACGTCATCCGCGAGATAGGAACAACCCATATAGTTTTGGAAACAGATTCTCCCTACCTGACTCCTGTTCCTCACCGCGGGAAACGCAACGAAAGCAGTTACATTCCGTTAATAGCCCAAAAAATTGCAGAAATCACAGGAGAAGCATGCAAAATAATTGAAGAAACAACAACACTGAATGCAATGAATTTATTTAATTTGCAAGTTAAAGGAGAAGAAGACAAGAAACCGAAAATAATATAATAATCGAAAATGGCAGCAAAATCAGTTCTAATCATATATACAGGCGGGACCATCGGCATGGTCAATGACCCGGAGACGGGTGCTTTATGTCCGTTCAACTTTGAACGGATAGCCAAAACCGTACCGGAAATCAAAGAATTCGGATTTTCCATAGACAGCTATACTTTACCGGAAATCATCGACTCTTCCGACTTAAAACCTGCTCTTTGGGCAGAACTCTGTGAGATTATATTGGAAAATTATGATAAATACAACGGATTCGTCATTTTACATGGTACAGATACAATGGCTTATTCCGCTTCGGCACTCAGTTTTATGCTCAACAATTTAACCAAACCGGTTGTATTTACAGGGTCACAATTACCCATAGGTACCATCCGTACCGATGGAAGAGAAAATCTGGTCGCAGCTCTGGAGATAGCAGCAGCGACCATCGAAGATAAAGCTGTAGTTCCGGAAGTGTCCATTCTATTCGGAGCAAAATTGTTCCGTGGCAACCGGACAACAAAGATAAACGCAGAAAGTTTCAATGCATTCCAGGCTTTCAATTATCCCCCGTTAGCTGAAATCGGAATTCACATTCATTACAACTACGGAGCAATAAATTATTCTCCCCGGCCAAAGCCCATCTCAGCTTTCACAGAAATGGACACCAATATTGCCATTCTGCAACTTTTCCCCGGAATACAAACGGGATTGATAGATGCGGTAATCAATACTCCCGGACTGAAAGGACTGATACTGGAAACATATGGTTCCGGAAATGCTCCCACAGACAATTGTTTCCTGAACAAAATCAAAGAAGCATCTGAAAAAGGAATTATCATTTACAACGTCACCCAATGTCAGGGCGGTACAGTGGAAATGGGACGTTATGAAACCAGTCGAAAACTTTTAAAATATGGAGTATCAAGTGGTTACGACATTACCACAGAAGCAGCAGTATGTAAAATGATGCATCTTCTGGCTAAATATCCGTCACTTAATGAAGTAAAAAAATACTTAAATTCATCCATAAAAGGAGAAATAACGGTGAATCATATTGGGTTTTAACATTTTTTTTGTACCTTGCCGCGTCTTTTGATACGTTCTGTAAAAAAAACAAAGGTTTGCAGAAAGGCAACAAAGATTAGAGAGTTAAATTTTAATTATTTATAAACTAAAAATCAGTTAAAGAGATCATGAGAAAATTATTTGCACTAATAGCAGTTTTAAGCATGCTTACTATTGGAGCATCAAAACTAATTGCTCAGGAAGAAGAAGCTGCAGCACCTGCAGAACAGACAGAACAAATTACCACTTCTTCAATTACAGATGAGGAAGACATTGAAAGTACTTCAATGCATGCTGCTATCAAACAGAAATTCATTGAAGGTGGTGCTGGGTTTATGGCTGCTGTAGTATTGTGTCTGATTTTCGGTTTGGCCATTGCAATCGAAAGAGTTATTTATCTGAACCTTTCAGATACCAACACAAAAAAATTCATTGCAGGTTTTGAAGATGCTTTAAACAATGGCGGTATTGAAGTAGCAAAAGATTATTGCCGTAATACCCGTGGACCGATAGCAAGTATTTTCTATCAAGGACTGGAACGTTACGACCAAGGCATAGATATGGTAGAAAAATCTGTAGTATCTTACGGTTCTGTACAAATGGGGCTCATGGAAAAAGGATTAACCTGGATTGGTCTGTTTATCGCTTTGGCTCCTATGTTGGGATTCTTGGGAACGGTAATCGGTATGATCGAGGCTTTCGACCAAATTCAGGCTGCCGGTGATATGAGTCCGGCATTGGTTGCAGGAGGTATCAAAGTTGCATTGATTACAACCGTAGGTGGTTTGATTGTTGCAATGATTCTGCAGGTATTTTATAACTATTGTGTTGCAAAAGTAGAAGGCATCGTAAACAATATGGAAGATGCTTCTGTAAGCATGTTAGATATTCTGGTAAAATACGAGCAAAAAAATAAATAAACCATGAATAGTAAGAAAATATTAAATATACTAACAATTGTAATGTTTGTCATTACAGCAGTGTTGTTAGGGTTGTTTATGTTTGGGGGGAAAGTGCCCAATCAGCTCTACACCACACCTGTATATACATCAACATTATTAAATTGGGCATATATCCTGTTTGGTATAGCTATCATTGCTGCTATTATTTTCCCGATTATTCGTCTGTTCAGCCGTCCGAAACAAGCCATGAAAAGCTTCATCGGATTAGCAGTCGTCGTCGTAGTAGTATTGATTGCTTATGCAATGGCTGATGGTACTCCGATGAAAATCATAGGTTACAATGGTCCGGACAATGTGCCGTCCATGTTGATTCTTTCAGATACCATTATTTATACGATGTATATCCTCTTTGCAGGAACAATCCTCGCAATTATAGGAACTGAAATTTACAGAAGAGTGAAATAATCCTATTCCCCTCCTGGGGAATAGATTAATAATGTTAAAGGAATATGGCAAAGAAAACACCAGAAATTAATGCCACTTCGACTGCCGACATCGCATTCTTGTTGCTTGTATTCTTCTTGGCTACAACAACGATGAATGTGGATTCCGGTCTTTATCGGAGACTTCCGCCTTATCAACCAGAAAATCAAAAAGCACCTGAGGTTGCCAAAAGAAATATCTTGCAAATTCTGGTAAACCAGAATGATATGGTGATGATAAATGATAGTCCGGCGGATGTCAATACGATAAAAGACAGAACTATAGAATTCATCCTTAATCCGGGTAACAGAAGCGATTTACCTTCCAAAGAGATAAAAACCATTGAGTTATTCGGTCCGGTTGAAGTTTCTAAAGGTCTTATTTCATTGAAAAGTGACCGGGGTACATCTTATAAAGTATATGTAGCAGTACAGGACCAGCTCACCGCCGCTTTCAATGAGATGAGAAATATGAAAGCAAACGAGAAATGGGGCAAAAATTTCAATGAATTGACTACGGAACAACAGGAAGCAGTAAAGGATGTAATACCAATGCTGGTTTCGGAGGCTGAACCAAACGTTATAGGAGGGAAAAAATAATGGCAAAATTTAAAAAAGACGGAAAAAGAGAGACGCCCGCAATTTCTACGGCATCTTTACCTGATATCGTATTTATGTTGCTATTCTTTTTCATGGTGAGTACAACCATGCGCGAAGTATCCTTGATGGTAGAAAATGGTATGCCCGAAGCAACCCAAACCATTAAATTGGAAAAAAAGGCTTTGGTAAGTAATATTTACGTAGGAAAACCCAAAGACCAATATCAGGGTGCTTATGGTACGGAGCCCAGAATCCAGTTGAATGACCGTTTTGCTACAATTGCAGAATTACAGGCTTTTGTTGCATCAGAACGTGAAAGCAGAAAAGAAGAAGATAGGAACAGCATTACAAACAACCTGAAAATTGATCAGGACGTAACAATGGGAATTGTTACGGATATCAAACAGGAATTACGTAAAGCCAACTCTCTAAGGGTGAACTACGGTAGTAGAAAAAAAGCTACCAGATAATCCAAAAAAATAAGAAAATAAAAGGGAAACTATGAGTTTCCCTTTTATTTTTTATTATCTTTGCAGCGTAATTGGTTCCGTAGTTCAATGGATAGAATGAAGGATTCCGGTTCCTTTGATTGGGGTTCGAGTCCCCACGGGATCACAAGAAAAAAGAGACTGAATAACAAAAGTTATCAGTCTCTTTTTGTTTCTCATTATTTTTATTCCCACAATTCGGTCAATTATCCCGGCAAGGCAATTCAAAAAAATTCCGTTAGATTTCTTCATCATTTCTTTTACTTCCGGTTCAAACTAAAGAAATCTCAGAATCATTGCAAATGATTTGGGAATGCCATAGATTTTAACGAATATTGTAACCGGAATGTGCATTTTTCACACCAACTTGAAAATTCTCGATAAACATTTATAAAACAAAGTAACATGATGCGTAACATCACATTAGGTTTAGTATTATGCAGTCTGGTCATGCAAAGTTTTGGTATACAACCACCTTTAAAAGGATATACCTACGCTTCAACACAGACTCCGACAGGAAAAGAATGGGAATCCCCTGAAGATTTAGCTTTAAACAAAGAACAACCACGCGCATGGTTTTTCTCTTTCCAAGATTCCGAAAGTGCCCGGAAAGTCCTGCCGGAAAACAGTAAATACTGGCAATCCCTAAATGGTGAATGGAAATTCAATTGGGCTGCTGACCCGGATTCACGCCCAAAAGATTTTTATAAAACAAACTTCGACGTTTCGGCATGGGACAATATTCCGGTACCTTCAAACTGGAATATTTACGGCATCCAGAAAGACGGCAATCTGAAATATGGAGTACCCATCTATGTTAACCAACCTGTTATTTTCATGCATAGTGTAAAAGTAGATGACTGGCGTGGCGGCGTAATGCGCACCCCTCCGGTCAACTGGACAACCTACAAACACCGTAATGAAGTTGGCTCTTTCCGCCGGGATTTTGAAATCCCTCAAAACTGGGAAAATCGCGAAGTATTTATCAATTTTGACGGAGTAGATTCATTCTTCTATTTATGGATTAACGGTCAATATGTCGGTTTCTCAAAAAACTCACGCAACGCAGCCTGCTTTAATATCACAAAATACCTCCAACCAGGTAAAAACACACTGGCAGTAGAAGTTTACCGTAGCTCTGACGGCTCTTTCCTTGAAGCACAAGATATGTTTCGTTTACCAGGAATCTACCGGAGTGTGGCTCTTTATTCCACACCCAAAATTCATATCCGAGACTTGGTAATAACACCTGATTTAGATGCCAGCTACACCGACGGAACTCTGACTATCGCTGCAGACATCCGTAACTCAGGGAAAAAAGCAGCTAAAAACCACAAAATAGTATACAGCCTTTATGCCAACAAACTATATTCCGATGAAAATACTTTGGTAACCGATGCAGGTACCAGTGCCACAATACCGACAATCAATGCCAGCCAAATACTGGAAGCAGAAAAAGCTGTCCTGAAAGTAAAAGCACCCCGGCAATGGTCTGCCGAAACTCCTTACCGATATACTTTAGTTGCAGAATTGAAAGACGCAAAAAACAAAACCATTGAAACCGTCTCTACTATTGTAGGATTCCGGAAAGTAGAAATTAAAGACACTCCGGCTTCAGCAGATGAATTCGGATTAGCAGGCCGCTATTATTATATCAATGGCAAAACAGTAAAACTCAAAGGAGTAAACCGTCATGAATCTAATCCGGAAGTAGGACATGCCATTACACGTGAAACAATGGAAAATGAGATTATGCTAATGAAACGGGCAAACATCAACCATGTCCGTAATTCACATTACCCGGATGCTCCCTACTGGTATTACCTTTGCAACAAATACGGTATTTATCTGGAAGACGAAGCAAATATCGAATCACACCAATATTATTACGGCACTGCTTCCCTTTCTCATCCGGCAGAATGGAAAGACGCCCATGTTGCCCGCGTAATGGAAATGGTACATAGTAATGTCAACAATCCTTCCATTGTAATCTGGTCATTAGGCAACGAAGCTGGTCCGGGTAAAAATTTTGTGGCTGCCTACGATGCACTGAAAAAATTCGACTCCTCCCGCCCGGTTCAATACGAACGTAATAATGCAATCGTAGACATGGGGTCCAATCAATACCCTTCCATCGGATGGGTAAAGGAAGCTGTCAAAGGACATTATGACATCAAATACCCATTTCACATTTCAGAATATGCCCATTCTATGGGAAATGCAGTAGGCAACCTCATTGACTATTGGACAGCTATAGAATCAACCAATTTCTTTTGCGGTGGTGCTATCTGGGATTGGGTAGATCAATCCATGTACAATTACGACAAGAAAACAGGAGAACGCTACCTGGCTTATGGGGGCGACTTCGGAGATACTCCCAACGATGGTCAATTTGTCATGAACGGAATTGTATTTGGCAATCTCGAACCTAAACCACAATACTATGAAGTCAAGAAAGTATACCAGCATATCGGCGTTAATGCTACCGATATTGAAAATGGTGAATTCAATATTTTCAATAAATATTACTTCAAAGACCTTTCTGATTATGACATCAAATGGTCTCTCTATGAAAACGGAAAAGAAATACAAACCGGAACAATAAACCCGGGTATTATTCCCGCACGGAACAATGCACAGGTAAAAATTCCCTACTCATATAACAATCTGAAAGAAGAAGCTGAATATTTTGCAAAAATCCAATTCTTATTAAAAAAAGACGCCCCTTGGGCCAAGAAAGGTTTTGTAACTGCAGAAGAACAATTTCTGATAAAAGAAGCAAACCGGCTGCCCCTCAACAAAATTACAGCTCAAGCCGGAAAATTGACCAAAGCGAACATCAGCAGCGACAAACCTCATATAAAAACCATAAAAGGCAACAACTTTGAAGTACAATTCGATTTAATGACAGGAACCATATACAGTCTGGCTTATAACAAAAAATCAGTTATTACAGCAGGAAATGGTCCGGAATTAGACGCTTTCCGTGCATTCACAAACAATGATAACTGGTTTTATTCCAGTTGGTTCGACCACGGTTTACATAACCTGAAACACAAAGCCACAGAAGCTACTGTTATCCCGAAACCTGACGGAACCATTGTACTGGCCTTCACCGTAGAATCTCAGGCTCCTAATGCCGGCAAAATTCTGGGAGGAACCAGTTCAGGTAAAAATAAAATTGAAGAATTGACAGAAAAGCCTTTCGGACCCAATGATTTCAAATTCACAACCAACCAGATATGGACTGTGTACCCGGATGGTTCCATTGAACTACAATCAAGTGTTACTTCAAACCGGCCTAATTTGGTACTTCCGCGCTTGGGTTATGTAATGAAAGTCCCGGAGAAATACAGCAATTTTTCCTACTATGGACGCGGACCGGTAGAAAATTATCCGGACCGGAAAACAGGACAATTCATTGAAGTGTACAACAGCACCGTAGCCGATGAATTTGTCCGGTTTCCAAAACCCCAGGATATGGGCAACCACGAAGACATACGCTGGTGTGCACTAACCAACAAGGAAGGGGAAGGGATTGTATTTATAGCAACCGGACGGCTTTCTGCATCCGCTCTGCCATACTCTGCCCTGGACCTGACGCTGGCTTCTCATCCTCATCAATTATCCAAATCAAGCAACACCTACCTCCATCTGGATGCAGCAGTAACCGGATTGGGAGGAAACAGTTGCGGTCAGGGCGGTCCGCTACTACCCGACCGTGTATTCGCCAACAACCACAACTTCGGTTTTATAATCCGTCCTGCAGGAAACGAATTGTCAACCATTGGCAATGTTGCACCTTCCGGAGAAATTCCTCTGTCCGTGACACGGAATGGAGCCGGTGTCGTTGAAATATCTTCTGCACGTAAAGATGCAGCCATTTATTACACAATTGGTAAAAGCAAAGCCCAGGAATATAAAGGACCTATCCCATTCCGGGAAGGAGGAGTAGTGACAGCATGGTTCAAAGATTCTCCGGAAATAAAAACCAGAATTTCATTTGAAAAAATTGAAAGTATCCAGACTGTCGTAATATATGCCAGCAGTCAGGAAGCCGGTGAAGGCAATGCTTCCAATCTTACAGACGGCAACCCGAATACCATCTGGCACACCATGTATTCTGTAACAGTTGCCAAATATCCGCACTGGGTTGACCTGGATGCCGGAGAAGCAAAAAACATCAAAGGATTTACTTATTTACCCCGTCAAAACGGTACCAATGGCAACATTAAAGACTATAGCATTCATGTCAGTATGGACGGTAAAACATGGGGAAATCCTATTCATAAAGGTACTTTTGACAACAATAACAAAGAAAAAAAGGTAGAATTTAGTAAACCTGTAAAAGCCCGCTACATTCGTTTCACAGCATTGAGCGAACAAAACGGACAAGACTTCGCTTCCGGTGCAGAAATCACCATCTTAGCCGAATAGAAGAAGTCATACATTAAAATGAATTTTTGCCGGATAAACATCTTTCCGATTCGGATGAATGAAACCTTTTCAGATTTCTGATTGACGAATCATTCGCCCATTTCTCCAAGATGCTCATCCGGCAAAATTTTGGCATAAATTTTTCCCTCTACTATACGATAAAATTATTTTATCTTTGGAAATAATTTTATTTCGTTATGCACAAAGAATCCCAATATACCAAATGGAAGATTATCATCGGCTACTCCCTGATTATTATTCTGAGCGTAATATCAGCCATACTCATCTACAAACAAATCATACGTTTCACTATCAATGAGGGACATCCGGACAATGTCAATCAAAAACTTTTCATTATCAGCAATACAATAACCGGACTGTATGAAGCTGAAGCACTGAGTAGTGCTTTTACCCAAACCGGCAACCAGAATTATTTCCGGAAGTTTACAGCTATCATACAAGAAACAAAAGAAAACATTGATACTTTAAGAGCATTAAGCCATCAAACCGACCAACAAATCCGGATTGATTCCATCCATATATTACTCGAAGAAAAAATCAAAAACCTACAGGAATTAGTCTGGGTAAAACAATCGTTCTCCCCGGAAGAATTCTATAACAAAGCTATTGCCAGCATTGCCGGAAAAGATTCATCCGAACAATATCACAATATCCGGCAACGTATGGTCACCCGGCTGGACACAACTTATGTCCTGACCCCTAAAGTGATAAAACGCTGGATATTCTCTAAAACAATAGTAGACACTGTTCCTCAAATTTCCCTTACTCATAAAATTGTAAGTGACACACTCAATGAAAATTATTCCACTCAAAACACAGATACTGTGGTCAATATCCTGAAAAATACCTGGAAAAACGTCCAGAGACAAACAGAAAATATCAACCGGAAAATCAATCAGAAAGAATATGCCCTGATCCGCCAAAGCACTAACATCACAGACCAACTGAAAAGAATGCTGAGAGAATACGAAAAAGAAGAAATCAACTATTCAGTACATAAACAGCAAAACCGAGAAAAAACCATCACTACAACAATCCGCATATCTGCCTGGATAACAGTTATTGCTATACTACTGGTTATTTTTTTCACTTTTTTCATCTTGCGGGATCTTTCCCGTAGCCAGCACTACCGCAAAGAACTGGAAAGTGCAAACCAATATACAGCACAACTACTGAAAAACCGGGAAAAAATGATCCTGACAGTGACACATGATATTAAATCCCCATTGAGTTCCATATTAGGCTACATTGAATTACTGAACAATATGCCCATCAATGACCGGCAACATTATTTTCTGAAAAATATGCAAGGTTCTTCAGAACACATCCTGAGCTTAATCAATAATCTCCTCGATTTATCCAAACTGGAAAATAATAAAATGCCGATAGAAGAAATTGTATTTAATCCGGCACTTCTTTTCCGGGAAATCACAGACAATTTTCTCCCATTAGCCCAAAACAAGCAATTGCAACTGACTGCAAAATTCAGCGAAGATTTAAACAAAAGCTACCGGGGAGATGCCCTGCGCATTCGCCAGATTATCACAAATATTTTATCTAATGCAGTCAAATACACAGCACAGGGCCATATCAACTTTACAGCCACCACTTCCACCGACGGTAAACAAATCATCCTTAAAATAAAAGACACCGGCTCAGGAATGACTCCGGAAGAACAAAAAATGATTTTTGAGGAATTCACCCGGTTAAAATCACATACCAACATAGAAGGAACAGGACTGGGCCTGACCATTACCTTAAAACTGATTCATTTGCTAAGCGGACAAATACAACTCCAAAGTGAAACCGGCAAAGGAAGTTGTTTCACCCTACTTTTACCATTGCAAAAAGTCAACTCCGCTAACGATTCAAACTTACCTCCATCCCCAGTACAATTACCCGGAAACAACAATAATAAAAACCGGAACCTGAAAATACTTCTGGTAGATGACGATCCCCTTCAATTGCAAATGACCCGGAACCTGTTAGAAAACAAAGGAATATATCCGGACATCACCACACATCCTCACGAAGCCCTTCAGGCAGTACAAACAAAAACGTACGACTTAATTTTATCTGACATTCAGATGCCTGAAATGAACGGATTTGAACTGGTAAAACAAATCCGGCAACTTGATATTCAAACCATACCTGTAATAGCTCTGTCGGCAGATTCCGGCAAAACACATGCAGACTATATCGCCGGAGGGTTCACAGCCTACCTTGGTAAACCATTTACTTCAACAGATTTATTCCAACTTATTGCTCAATTAACAAATCAACAAATTGAAACAAATATTTCCCAAGTCCCTCCTTCATCTCCGGAAATACCTGAGAATGCCGGATATACATTCAAAAATATATTGATATTTGCAGACAATGACCCCGAAGCATTGAAAAAAATCATTCAATCGTTCATCGTTTCTACCAAGGAACACATTTGTCTATTCAAACAATATCTGCAAGAAAAACAATACGAAGAAATCGCACGGCTGGCCCATAAAATGTTACCTATGGTCCGGCAATTGGAAGCAAACTCCCTTATCAAGCCGTTAGAAAAACTGGAACACCCAGACAAAACTGGTTTAACTCCGGAAATCATAAATACCCTCGTCACTGAGGTTATCGAAAACGCAAACCAATTATTGAAACTTATTCAATAGAATAAAGCTTTATTTTATTATATAACGTCTTCCTGTCTATTTTCAAAAGCCGGGCAGCTTCGCTTTTATTGTTATTACACTTAACCAAAGCTTCACGAATCAAATCAACCTCATGCCTTTCACGTTTCAAAGCCAGGTCGTGCTCTGCCGGCGGAACAACAGAAATAGATAATTCCGCCGGAATATGCTCCATAGAAATAAAATCAGATTGGCACAATAAAGTTGCCCTCTTTACAACGTTCCTCATTTCCCGGAGATTGCCGGGCCAAGCATAATTTTGGAAAACCTCCGTCACCTTTTCTTCAAATCCGGTAACATGCTTACCCAATTCTTCATTTGAAGCCTCCAGAAAATGGTTGGCAAATACCGGAATATCTTCCCGGCGGTCACGCAAACTCAACGCCTGCAAAGAAAATTCATTCAGCCGGTGATAAAGGTCTTCCCGGAAACTTCCGTCAGCAACTGCTTTTTTCAAATTCTCATTTGTAGCAGAAATAATACGAACATCAAAAGCCACATCTTTATTCCCGCCGACAGGCTTCACCTTACGTTCTTCCAATGCCCGCAACAATTGGACCTGCACATCATAACTCAGATTTCCAATTTCATCCAAAAATATTGTTCCTCCGGAAGCCTGGACAAAATATCCGGTCTTATCATTCACCGCCCCGGTAAAAGCACCTTTTACATGACCGAAAAATTCGCTGGCAGCCAACTCTTTGGGAATAGCTCCGCAATCAACTGCAATAAAAGGAGCATCCCTCCGGTTGCTCTGTTCATGAATCAGACGGGCAATATATTCTTTACCAGAACCACTTTCTCCGGTAATCAGCACAGTCATCATGGTCGGTGCCACCAAACGGATATATTCGGACAATTTATCGGCTTCCTGACTAATCCCTTTAATATAAGCCATACTCCGCCCTGCTTTGGCTTGTTTTGTACCAACAGACTGAGATTCCAGGGCATCCTGAATCTTTTTCAAAAGTTCATCCGGAATAACCGGCTTCGCAACATAATCAAAAGCCCCCAGCTTCATAGCCTGAACAGCCGTATGAATATCTGCATATCCGGTCATTAGAATCACCTGAACTTCAGGAGTGACTGCTTTTATACTTTTTAATAAATACATACCATCTTCATCAGGCAATCGTAAATCTGTCAGAACAACATCATATTTAGTCCCCTTTGTTTTAGTCAGTGCCTCCCGGCAGGAAAAAGATTCATCAACCTGAAATCCACGCTTAGCCAACCATGTTTTCAACATTAAACAAAAGGTGGTATCATCATCTACTAATAAAATTTTCGCCATTCGTTCTAATTATTAAAATCAGCCGACCCTAAAGCCTATCTATCCGGACAGCTTCACGGTACTCGGTATCACAAATATAAGGCGAAGTTAAGAAATATTTCTATTCCTGTCCCAGGAAACAGACAGGTTTCCGAATTTTCTACAAAACATACTCCGGAAATGCACCTTCCGGAAATATCTATACACAAACCGTATTAACATCAATACAAAGCTACCATCTGTACAGGTTTCACAGCTTCCTGCCGCAAATATTCGCCTTCTTCTGTATAATAAACAACCAGTCTTGAACTTTCATTTTTCAATACAATCCGAAAAACACTCTCTTGCTCCCTGGAAATTGTTTCCATAGAATAAGCAATATATTTTGAAATAACTGCAGACTTTACAACCTGAGGCAAATCACTCAAAACAATACCATTCTCTTTTCCCGACATCCGTGAAATCTCCGGGTGATTATTTAACCTCTCATTTATTTTCAAATCCTTGGCTATTGATTCGGAAGTAGGAACAATATCTGTCAGAAAAACAGATAAAATAAAAATACCCAATACAACCGCTATTCCTATATTTTTTTTCATATCCCTGATTTTAATAATTTAGTTTTCTGCTATATAATATTATTCAGAAAAAAACATGCCATCCCAAAAGAAAAACATGGAAAAACCACAATAATTTATTAATTATCAGAATATTAATACTTACTATTATTCCTCTGAATCTCCACTTATGCGACGGAAAACTGTGGAAATTCAAAAACAGATGTGGAAATAATCTACAACAAAGCAATTTACCGGAAGAAAAGTGCCGCAACACCAGCAACAAACAAGAGGATTACTCCTTATTCAACACTTATACACTGCTTATTCCTGACAAAAATGTATATAAATACCCAAAATAAACACCTAAAATCTACAATATCCAAAAACATTTGTAACTTGCCGGATATTTTAAATTACTGACCGATGAAAAAATTCTTCCGGCTATTTATCCTGTTGGCATTATTCCATATGCTTTTTGCCTGCAACAAAGACGATATAACCCCTGATGATAATTCAAATCTTACAGTCAATGAACGGATGAATAAATTCATCAACACCCAGATGAAAGATATTTACTTTTGGGCAGACAAAATCAAAGAAACGACTGTCGACCAGAACAAAGAACCGGAAGAATTTTTGAAAGCCCTTCGATACACCGAAGATATATGGTCATTACTGGAAGTGAATGATAAAGAAACCCGTACATTTACAGATGGCAAAGAAAAAACTTTTGGTTATAATATTCAGTTCTACCGGATCAGAGACAGTCTGGTTGGTGGAATGATTCAATACGTATACAAAGGAAGCCCTGCTGCACAAGCCGGACTAATGCGCGGCGACATAATTTTTACTAATAACGGTAAATTTCTGACAGAAACCAATTACACCCGAATCTTAACGGATGAGCAAGTTGTACTGAAAACTGGTCTCATTTTCCAGGATACCTTGTTTGTTTCCAGACAAGACTACTCCCTGGCTCAGGAAATCTTCCGGCAGGACCCGATTTTATTAGACACCGTATTCCAAGTCGGAAATAAAAAAGTAGGCTATCTTGTTTACAGCAACTTTTACGACGATAAATCCAACAGTCTGCCTCAATTAAGCCAGGCAATCGGAAGAATAAAAGCCGCGTCTGCCGACGAATTTATTCTGGACCTGCGCTACAATACCGGCGGCGCAGTAACAGCAGCCCGGCACTTGGGCAGTTTATTAGCTCCGGCAAACAACGTCCGCAATCAGGACATTCTTATACGGGAACAATGGAATCCCACATATCAGCAGAAACATGGCAGCGAACAACTCATTATCCGCTTTGACCCCAGTGTTCTGGCCAACAATCTGGATTTAAAAAAAATCTATATTCTGACCGGAGAAAACACTGCATCAGCATCAGAAGTAGTAATTTCAGGCTTGCGTCCCTACATTTCTGAAATGGTTATAATCGGTTCCCAAACCCACGGGAAATACGTAGGCATGACCCAGATCACTCCTCCTCAGGATTTGCAGAAATGGACCTTATGGCCTGTTACCTTTGCTTACACCAATGCAAACGGAGAAAGTGTAAAGGGAGGTATTCCGCCCACTTATAACAGTCAGGAATATATAAATTACTTACCTCCTTTCGGCGACCCGGAAGATCCGCTGCTGGGAAAAGCTCTGGAACTCATTAACGGTATGCAACCGGTAGCGGCCAGCCTGTCCCGGTGCAACCGTAAACACGCAGAAGTCTCCTGGAAACCACTCAGTAACACCAAAAAATATTTACTAATCAATCCATAAAAATTTCATTTAGAAAAATAAGTTAATTTTGACTACTATTCTATACTACAAACTCGTGAACTGCTCTCCGGAGCAGTTTTTTTTGTATTTTACAACCCGACAGGTCCTTAAACCGTAAACACACAAAACTCCGGAATACCCAAAACAGGGCTTTTAAATATAAAAAAACATTAAACTCTAAACCATATGTCAAAGTATATAGGAATTATTCTTTTGTGGATATTCAGTTATCACTCCCAGGCACAACAGGCAGCCAATATCAAAGGTTCAGGATACATCCTGACACAACAACGTGATACGGATCTTTTCAACAGCATTGAGGTATCCGGGAATATATCGGTATACATGGTACAAGGCAAATTTCAACCTTTAACTGTTGAAGCCGACGACAATTTATTCCCTTATATAAAAACCCTGGTACGCAATAAAACACTTAAAATTTATATTCCGGACACAATCAACATTGTGAAGTTCACTCATATGAATATATTAATCAGTATCCCGGAAATCGCAATTCTGCGAGCCAGTCAAGGCGCATTAATAGAAGCTGCCCCGCAAATATGGGAAACTGAAAATGTGCAATTAGAAGCAAATACAAGAAGCCGGATACGACTTGCTGTACATACATCAAACATCAAAGCAGAGGCAAAAACAGCAGCCATTATCGAACTGAAAGGAAAAACACAAACCATGAATGCACAACTGAAAACAGCAGCCGTAATGTATGCCCGAAATTTCGGAACTAAAGAAACAAATATTGAATTAGCTACAGGAGCAAAAGCCGAAATCTGGGTAAATGATAAAATAGCATATGATTTATGTGGTAACTCCAAATTAGTTTATAAAGGAAATCCTGAGATAACAAAAAAATCGGTAAATTCCGGTAGTAAAGTTATCCATGACAAATAAAAAAATTACTTAACATACCGGATAAATTTATTAAATGTGTATATTGCTAAAAAATTACTGACTTTATAAAAGCAACTCAAAAACCTTTGACATTTTGTTAAAGTTACCATATGTTTGCAAAATAAATTGTCTTGGTATGGGTAAAATTTTCTATTGGATGATGCTATTGGGGGTAACAACATCATGCAATTCACATCATCATCAGTATACTGGTCAATTAAAAGAACCGAACATTTTATTAAAAAATTCCGCCGGAATAGTAAAGGACAGCCTGAATAAAATGGATACCCGGAATTTTTCAGTTTCCCGGATGACATACCTCCTGAATACTTCGGAAACCGATAAAAACCTTACCTGCCCGAACAAAGACTCCATGTCGAACATTGCCCAGGAGTACAATCAAAAATGCCTCCATTTATTCAAAGAATACCACAAACTAAAAGATAGCCTTCATACCATTACAAACCTGAACTATGTGCTACATACAGACAAACTTCTGTTAAAAGCTAAAAACAACAAATTAAAAATCGGTCTTTTCATTTCTTCCACCTTGCTCATCATTTCAATAATTGTGCTCTTTTTAACTAACCGATGCAAAAAACTGAAAACAAAATATGACCATCTATCCGCCATAACAAAACATACCCAGTGGGGATTTCTGGTCACCAAAGAATTCATTGCAGAAAATCATATTGCCTATGATGAACTGGAGCGCATGCTAAACCGGGCAAAAGGAATGAATAATGTCAATACAGAATTCTACAACAAATTCCATAACGCCCTGACCCAGCAAAAAGCCAGTTACTCCGGCCGCCTGTTCAATCATCTGACCAGTTCCAACGGAAGTTTTGAAACCAAATTCCAACAACAATTCCCCGGTTTAAATACAGACGACTTATTACTGGCTACAATGATTCATCATCAATGGAAAATATCAGATATGGCAAGCATTTTACACATTTCCTTAGATGCCACCAGAAAACGAAAAATGAGATTAAGCAGCAAAATATCAGCTTATCTGAAAAAAGAGATTGATTTGGACGAATATCTGACAAATTTTTAAATATTCTCACCGGAAACGATACATTTTTCAAAAATCATTTTATCTCCCGAATAGCGTCCACCTTTTAAACATTAATTAAACTTATAATTATTAAATATTTACATAAAACTATTATCAACATTTGTCCCCGCTACTGTCCAAGCTTAAAATTAGTTGATAACCTATATTCTCCATAAATTTGTTACACTATTTTGCAAATTAAACTTAGGAGTACTCACCTATTTCAGTAAAGAAATACTACAAAAGAACACAAAAAGCAGATTTCAAGCTCTTTCATTTCATGAACCGAGATAAATAAAACCACTACGTGGTTGGTAGTTACTCCCAAGTCACTTGCCGACCCCAAAAAAGAGCAATCTTTTTCTGGAGAACAGAATAGTTCTGTAAAGTTTCTCACCAAGCTTTTTTCTCTTTGCAGCTATTTTGTCTCTCCAGTTTTTTATTTAAAACTTTTCTTTCTTTTTACTCTCTTCAGAAATTCACTTGCTAATAAACTATATCCATCTTCCCGATAGCTTTCAGATAAGCAGATTCACCCAGATGCAACATGGCTTTTGCATCTATCCACTGACTCCAGGCCTCCTGCCATTGTGCCTGAGCCTCCAACAAGGAAGTCAGATTCTCCATACCAACCTGATACTGATCGGAACTGATTTTCAGATTCTCCCGGGCCTGCAGCAAAGCATTCCGGGCCATATCCACCCGGGTCTGGGCATCCTGCAAACCAAAACGGGCCGATGTAATTTCCAAATGCATCAATTCCGCAGACTTTTCCAGATTCAATCGGCTAATCTCTTCATCCATCCGGGCCGAACGGACTTTATTCCGCCCTTCTCCCCAATGAAAAACAGGAATTTTTACAGCCGCCATTGCCGTAAAAGCAGCACCAGCCTCATCACTACCATTCAATTTCAACCCGCCGGTATAACCATAACCTGCAGAAACACCGACCTGTGGCAAGAAATCCGAACGGTTCAATGCAACCTGCCTTTTTTTCATATCCGCTTCATGCACCAGCATATTGTAATCCGGACGCTGCGAAACGGCACTGTCCAAAGACCAAATCTGCGGCTCAACCGTTTCAGTCAGGGAATCCCGCAAACTCACTTTTGTCTGCAGGTCTAACCCAATAAGCCTGCATAAATTCATCCGTGCCAGGACTTGTCCGTTTTGTGCCTTCTGTAACATCAAATCCGCCTCATTATAGCGCACCTGAGCCTTCAGCACATCATTCGGAGTCACCATACCGACAGCCTGGGCATCTTTTAAATTATCCAATAATTCAAAAACTACTTCCTTATATTTCATTGCCGCCAGAACCTGCTCCTCCACCCTCAATAACTGCCAATAAGCCTGATCAGTTTCCAGCAATATTTCCGACCGGTTATAACGGACATTCTCCGACGCAATATCCTCCCCCAATCTGGCCATATCATGAGCAGCCCTGATTTTTCCTCCAAGATAAACAGGCTGCTCCAACTGAATCCCCGCCGAATATACTCCCCGCAAATTCAATCGTAACTTAATATCAGGCAAAAAGGCATACATATTAAACACCGGATTACCATCCGGTCCGATTACAGGCTGCTGAGTTTCGGGATTAATCATCACGTCCGGCTCCAATTTTCCATCCGCACCAGGTTTATAAGCAGGCAAATAACCTCCTTTCAATTTATAATTGTACTTTTTCTGATGATACAATCCGAATCCTACAGCCGAAACTTTCGGCAAATAATCAGCTTTATACATTTTCACCTCATAAGCGGCTTTCTGCTGTTGTTTGTCTGCAATACTAACCTCCTTACTACTTTCCAATGCCATTTCCCGACACAACCGGAGATTCAGTTCTACCTGTGCCGGAACAATAACCGGCAAAAAAAGAAACAGCCCTGTCAATATTTTCATATTCTTTGTCTTTATGCAACTACCTTCATTTTATCCCATATGTTCCATTCCCCGTATTTCCGGTCTGTCCGCCATTCACTCTGCCTGAGAAACCGGCTTTTTTTCTTTGTCCGGACAAGGAATGTGAAAAAAGAGAGAATATAGAATCGGTAAAATAATCAGCGTGATAACAGTACCAATAAATAATCCTCCCATAATAGTCACTGCCAATGCACCAAACATATCATCATTAACCAAAGGTATCATACCCAGAATAGTAGTCATCGCTGCCAGAAAAACCGGTCTTAAACGGGACGTCGATGCATCTATCAAAGCCAGAAAACGGTCTTTACCGGAACGAATCTGGACATCCACCTCATCAACCAAAACCACACCGTTTTTAATCATCATTCCCACCAACCCCAAAGCTCCGACGATAGCAACAAATCCAAATTCCTTATCAGCCAGCAACATACCGGCAACAACCCCTGTTACAGCCAACGGCAAACACAATAAAATCATCAATGGTTTACGGAAATCCTTAAACAGAGCTATCAAAATAGCCAGAATAATAACAATCGCTATCGGAACGTTTTTAAACAAATAAGACTGGGACTGAGTACTGGCCAAATATTCTCCCTGCCATTCGGTTTTATATCCCGGTGGTATATGAATAGCATTAATCTTAGGCAAAATACTATTTCTGACTTCATTGGCAGTAAAACCGGGAGCATTATTACATTGAGCAGAAATGGAACGCTGGCCATTATAACGCCTCACTAAAGGCACCTCCCAGGCAACATCTATTCCGGAACTTGCCTGATTCAAAGGCACAGAGCCCGTCACCTGTTTCAAAAGCTGCTCCTCACTAACCATGCCGGTCATCAATTCCTTCACAGTTTCCATACTGAGGCCATTTACCGAGGGAATCATACTCCACACCGGAACACTATTAAGCTGGTCGGGACGTTCTCCGGAAGAATTTACACTTTTCAGATAAATCGGTAAAGCATGCTCTCCCTCATAATAAGCTCCCACAGGTAAACCGTCTGTCGCAGCCAATAAAGCCAACCCCACATCTTCCCGTGACAAATTCACATCCCGGGCAATAGCCTGCTGATACTTCACATCCATAACAGGAGTTTCAGGACCCCAATTATTCGTTACTAAAATAGCAGTGGAATCGGCTTTCATAATTTCCTCTACCTGCGCACACAACTGCTTCAAAACAGCCGGATCAGGTCCCGAAATCATAAACTGAACCGGAAAATCCATATACATCAGATTATAACGCTTTATCCTGACATAAGCCTGAGGATAATGAGAAGAAAGATAAGCCTGCAAAACAGGCAAACTATCCACCAATGTCTCCGGCGAAGTAAAATCAACAATCAGCTCCCCATAACTCAAAGCCGGCTCCGCAACTGTACGTACCAGATTATAACGGGACGGCGTACCTCCCAGACTGGTAGTTACCGCTGTAATCTCCGGACGTCCCAAGAGGTACTTCTTCATCGACGCCAAATCTGCTTTTACAGTTTCGGGATTAGTACCGTAAGGCATTTGATATTCAATATAAAGCTGATTATAGCTCAAATCCGGGAAAAATCCCTGACGGATAAAACGGTAACCATATACACTAACTATTAATAAAACAACAGTAGCAATAACAAATATCCATCGGTGATACACTGAAAACTTCAGAAAACTCTGATATTTACGGTAAATCCGTCCGTTAAACGGATTATCCTCTTCACCGGCCTTTACAGGCTTTGCTTTAAAAGCCCGGTCCGCCTGAATAGGCACATAAGCCAAAGCCAGTATCCAACTCAGCCACAAAGAAACTGCCAGTACAATAAACAAATCCCTGACATACTCCCCGGTTGTATCCGGCGACATAAAAATCGGCAGAAAAGTCAAAATACCAATAGTTGTCGCACCCAACAAAGCCCATGCAGTTTTTTTCGTTATATTAATCAAAGCAGCAGGCTTCGGAACACCCCGTTTCAAATCAACCATAATACCATCTGTAATCACAATAGCATTATCCACCAACATTCCCATCGCAACAATAAAAGAAGCCAGAGAAACCCGTTGCAACGTACCGTGCATCATATGCAAAATAACAAATGACCCCAGCACAACGACAACCAACCCTATCCCGATAATATAACCGCTCCGAAATCCCATAGCCAGCATAACTACGACGATAACAATCAATACAGACTCTATCAGATTGACCATAAACACGCTAATAGCACTCTGAACCCGGGTGGGCTGAAAAAACACTTTCTCAAAATTTATTCCGGCAGGAATCACCGTCTGTTTCAATTCTGCCAATTTCTGATCAACAACTTTACCCAACTGAATGATATTCCCGCCTTTTTCCATAGCAATAGAAATAGCTATGGCAGGTAAAGAATCGTATATCAATCCTTCCCGTTGAGGCTCGACATAACCTTTGCTGACATAAGCCACATCACCCAGACGGATATGGTCTTCCTCATGCCCCCGAATCAGCAAATTCTGAATACTCTGTACATCATTAAAACTACCATCCACACCAACACGAACCCTCTTTTCACCACTATCATAATAACCAGAATAAACAGTTGCATTCTGACCTTTCAAAGTAAGGATAATCTCAGCAGGATGTACCCCCAGATTCGCCATTTTAGCCTCCTGAATATCAATATTTATACACGACTGCCGCTCCCCGTATATGTCCACACTGCTCACCCCTTCAATATCTAAAACAGTACGCCGGACCAACTGCGCATAATCTGCCATTTCCTGATACCCGAACCCGTCCGAAGTCATCGCATAAAACATTCCGTACACATCCCCAAAATCATCAAACACCATAGAAGGCTGTGCCCCCTCCGGCAACTGATTCTGTACATCCGCCACTTTCCTTCGTAAAATATCCCAATTTTGTTGCAACTCGGCAGGAGGTATAGTACTGCCCAGTTCCACCAAAATATAAGACACATCATTCATAGAACGGGATTCTATATGGTCTAAATCTCCCATAGAACGGATCGACTTCTCCAGCACATCAGTAACTTCAAGCTCTACCTGCCAGGAAGACGCACCGGGGAAAGCCGTAACAACCATCGCCTGCTTAACTGTAATGGCAGGATCTTCCAGTTTACTCATAGTAAAAAATGAATAGATTCCTCCCACTACCAACACAACGACAAAAAAATATACCAAAGCCTTATTTTTTAAGGCATATTCTGTAAAATTCATAACATTCAGTATTTATTCACAACAATCCGCCAACATTCGAAGCAGGAACCGACGGCAAAGGCCTCACTTTCTGTCCGTCTTTCAAATCATTTACACCTGCTGAAATAATGGTTTGTCCCAGGCGCAAATCAGATTTTACCAGCACAGACCCGTCTTTATTCATTTGCTCAACCCAGACTACTGTCTTGTGAACAGTCTGGGTTTGTTCCTCAAACAACCAAACATACGATTTACCTCTTTCCTGAAATAAAGCAGAAACCGGAACCACTGAAAGCTCTTCGGTGCCCGGCCGGAAACTGATAGTCACCGTAACGCTCATCCCTGCAGCCAAGCCTTTCACAACATTCCCCTGCAAACGGAAACGGACATTAAATAATTGATTATAATTGGCTCCCTGACTAATATCTATCAACTCCAACGGCAATTGCACCTGAGGGTAAGCATCCGCAACAGCATAATAACCAACAAAATCTTCACGCCGTATAAAATCATTTACAGGAATATCCGCATTCACCTCAAAATAACGGTCATCAATCATAGACAACACAGGAGTTCCCTGAGCAACAATCTCAGGCGCACTAAAATATTTATTCTGAATATACCCGTCAAAAGGAGCTCTCAAACGGGTATCATTCAAAGCATTACGATTCGCATCATACAAAGCTGTAACCCTTTTCTTGGCCGCCACCGCTTTATCATACTCATTTACAGACACACTTCCACGGCGGTACAATTCAATAACCCGGTCAGCTTCTCCTTTCACCTGCGTATACTCAGCCAATGAAGCATCATACTGTAATTGATAATCACGCGGGTCTATTTCTGCCAGCAACTGCCCCTTCTTCACTTGTTGTCCTTCACTCACATACACCTTTTTAACAGGCCCCGCCACCCGGAAAGCCAACTTTACATTCTCGGCAGCTTTAATCTTTCCCGGATAAGTAACAGAAGATTTTCCGCCATATTGGGCAACTTCAGTAATTTTTACCAATTGCGGAATATTCAAAACAGGTTGTGATTTCCTGCAACCCGTATTCACCAGAATCATCAGGACAGCAAAACCTATCCACTTTATTCCTTTACAACTTTCTATTTCTCTTTTCATACTTATTATTAACTTCCTGAATCATTATGACAAAGTCTTAATATATACTTAAAAGAGAAATCATATGTTTCAAACAACACCGAATTTATCATTTCATTCAGAAAACACATTAAATTAATCTTTGCAATCTTTTGCATTTAATACCAAAGTTTGACATAGATATTTTACTTTTATTATATTTGTCAAATCAAAGAGAAAAAAGCAATTACAGTATTTCATACTGATCAAGACAATTATGCCCGAAAAAAAGAAACAGGAACTAAAGGACCGACCGCCTATAGTTGCTGCTTATCTGAGGGTGAGTACAGATAAGCAGACCATTCTGAATCAAAAAAGTGAGGTCATAAATTTTTGTCGCAGGCAGGAATTAACAATCACAATATGGTGTACAGAAACTGTCAGTGGCACAAAAAAAGAAAGTGAAAGAGAATTAGGTGCACTGCTGAAAAAATTACAACGCGGTGATTCTCTGATTATTACCGAAGTTTCACGTCTCAGTCGTAAAATGATGAATATCATGAACATCATCCATCAATCGATTGAGCAGGGAATCACTATTTACAGCATCAAAGAAGGTTACAAATTTGACTCATCCATAAACAGTCAGGTTTTAGCTTTTGCATTCGGATTGTGTGCCGAAATAGAACGTACCCTGATTTCTCAGCGTACCCGTGAAGCCCTGGCCCGAAGAAGAGCACAAGGTGTGAAACTAGGCCGTCCTAAAGGAAGTTTGCGCGCAGGAAAACTGCATCAATATGAAAAAGAAATCACAGACATGCGCATGGAAGGATTATCTTTTCAAAAAATCGCCGCACGCTATAAAGTTTCACCGGAAACAGTTCGCCTTTTTTATCTCAAAACATCAGTCCAAAAAACGAAAAAACTACAGGAAGAACAAAATCAGGAACCGGAAAAATAAAAAGAATATGACAAAATAAGCTATGTTTTCGAACGTTCAACCGGATTAGCCTCTGATAAATAAACCAGAGACTAATCCCTCCTCAATCAGTTTCTAAGAAAACTGACATTTACCTTTTTTATTTGACACCTATACAATAAACAAGCTAAAATAAAATATACAGCAGCTAAAACCCAGAGACTTATATATTCCGGGAACACCTCTTCCAGTTTTGCTCCCATATTATTCATCTTTACAAAACCATCAATTCCATACGTTGAAGGAAAAATTTTAGAAAAAGCAATCCAATAATCCGGAATCCCTTCTCTGGGCCACGATATACCGGATATAAACATCAATGGTACAGAAGTAAATACAAACAACAGAAAAGGCTGCTCCCTTTCTTTACTCAAAAAAGAACCTGAAATAGCAAAAAATGTACATGCCAACAGAAAAGGAAACAAAAACAACATTAACTCCGCTTTACAAGCAATCTGGGTCAGATTAAAAATCCGGGGTACTACAAAAAGCACCCAATACGCCATTACAAAATAAATAAGCAGATAAAGGCAAGCTTTCCCCAGCACAATACACCACGAACGGCAATAATGTCTGTTTGCCGGAATCATCAATCCGTTTCTGCGCCTGTCACGTGCGGTACCAGTAATAGTACCCACTCCCAGCAACAAAGATTGCTGAATCACCAAAATCAAAACGGCAGGCATAATAAAAGATGCAAAACCACCCTGAGGATTAAACATTTTCACTTCCGAGATTGTCACAGGCGAAGACTTAATACTTTCCTCAATCCGCGAAGCATAATCCATACCCTGCACCTGAATCTGCTTCCCCATGGCAAGGGAAACATCACTGGCAGCCTGCACCAATGCTTTATAATTCAATAAAGCCCCCATATTACAAAACAAAGAAACATGGGCCTGAACACCCCGGTGGATATTCTTGCTAAAATCAGCCGGTATTTCCATGATACCATAAACCTCTTTCTTGTTCATCAGCATCTTAGCTTCCTCTAAATCATGACAGCGGGCAACTACATCCACCATAGGCGTCGCATCCCACATCCTCAGAAACTCACGACTCAACAGACTTTGAGCATGGTCCACCACGGCAACAGGGACCTCCCGGACCACTTCGTCACTGTAAATATAAGTATACACAACCGGATAGCCCAAAGTAAGAAATACAAAAAAAGTAATCACTGCATGATCTTTGAACACAGTATAAAACTCATGACGGAATATATAGAAAATATCTC
Organism: uncultured Odoribacter sp.; assembly: GCA_910578105.1. Taxonomy (GTDB): domain Bacteria; phylum Bacteroidota; class Bacteroidia; order Bacteroidales; family Marinifilaceae; genus Odoribacter. Next base: position 118,462 of record CAJTPD010000002.1, read on the forward strand.
TCAGCATCTGATAAAACTCTTAACTTTTTAACCAACCTTTTCAAGGCAAATACCGGTTCTCTCTCAAATCAGACTTCAATTTCGGCAACACCAAAACAGGCAACACGGCAAATACCACCAAAGCCATATAAGGCTGCCACGAAAAATACATGGGGACGCCATTCAAAGCCTGGTCAACATACAACAAATAATAATGACGTACAGGAAACAAATTGCATACCAACTGTATAAAACGGGGCATAGAAGTCGCCGGAAAAGTAAACCCGCTGACCGAAAAAGACAACACTCCCCACAATGCACATGCACTCAATGCAATCCGGTTCCTCCGGCTCATACCCGTCATAAATACAGCAAATCCCTGAGCTGCCACTACCAAAAGGACCATAGCCAGAAACATCGGGAAAAAACCGCTATTCAAAGGGAAACACATATATCCGTACAAGACGGAGAGATACAACAAACCCATTGCGAAAAAAATTCCGGTCTGAGGCAACAACTTACCCGCTAACGCCATCACCACCGAACCGTTTGCCAACTGCAACCACTCCCCGGCCGTATGTTCTTTCATTTCCTGTCCGATGCTGTACGAAGCAGTGAACATAGCAAACATAAACACAAAAGCGGGCATTAAAACACTTGCCAGATAAATGGCATAACTAATCCAAGGATTGTTCAAAGGATTAGTATCTACAGCGACAGGCATCAACTTTGCCTGCAATTGTGGTCCGTCATTTCCCTGAGCCAATAACAATGTCTGTTGTACTGCACCGTTAGCCAGTACGGCTTGCAAACGCATATCTTTATAGGCCAGCGAACCGGGCAACAAATACGTTTCATTGGTATAATAAGAAACCACAGGTTGTCTACCCGTAGAAACATCCTGCCGGAAATCCCGGGGAATATGAAAAATACCATATATCTTACCTTGCTGCATAGCTTTACGGGCCTCACTGAAATCAGCCGTCCGTAAAACAATCTCAGTTTGTGCAATGGCATCCAGGGAACGTACCAATTGCCGCGACAAAGTGGTATTATCTTCATCAACAACAGCAATAGGTAAATTCACCGGTAATCCTTGTTTCAGCAAATCCGCAAAAAAAACAAAACAAAATACCGGTGCCAATATCATCATAAACCAATAAATCCTCCGGGCAGCAAGCCGTCGGAATTCCCGCTTCATCAATATCAGCAACAGGTTTATCAACTTCATACAATCATTATCTTTATTATTGGAATGAATTCATTCTCATCTCTATACCCTTAAACTCAATCCTTTATTTTTTTCAGGATACTCATTCCCGGCCGCAATCCGTCCACTCTTTCCACCGGTTTAGCCTTCACCCGGAAAGTCTTTACATCATACTGTCCGGTTGTTTTCGTTGCCCGCCATGCTGCATAACTACCCATATCCTTCAGATAAGTCACTTTCAACTCCACTTCCCGATGTTCCAATGCCGGAATAACAGCCTTAAAAGTATCTCCCATTTTAAAATCTTTCAACTGCTCCTCCCGGACATTAAAAGACACCCACATATCAGATAAATCAAGCACATCCATCACAGGAGAACCTGTGCCAACCAACTCCCCCACTTTGGGATAACGCTCAGAGACCTCACCGGAAATCGGAGAAACCAAATAAGTCTCCTTTACATAAGCTTCGACTTCTGCAACAGCACCCCTCGCCCGGTTCAACTGAGCTGTAGCAGCCTGCTTATCCTCTTCCTGCGTACCATTTTTTGCCATTTCATACTGAGCTTTCGCAGCCTGCTCAGTTGCCATCATAGCTTTATAATTTGCTTCGGCTTCATCTCTTCTCTGCGCCGGTACAACACCATTTTCATATAATTTCTTCACCCGGTCATACGTTTTCCCAGCCACTTCTGCAGCAGCTTTTGCTTTCTGCCAAGTCTGATAAGCCATAACAATCTGTTCTGAACGGGCACCTTTGTCAGCCTTTTGATTCAATGCCCGGGCAGCAGCCTCCGCCGCTTCGGCCTGACTATACTTAGCCAACACTTCAGGACTATCCAGAATGGCCACTGTATCCCCTTGCTGTACCTGGTCCCCTTCATTAAACATAAACCTTTCAATTCGACCAGGCACTTTACCGGAAATACGAACCTCCGCTGCTTCAGCCTCACCCTGTATATATTCGGGAGCCGGCTCCCAGAATATGAAACCAAATACGGCCACCAATAATACTAAAATAATAATGCCGGTAAACGTCACTAATTTTCCATTAATTTTTTCCATACAATTTTATATTAATATACCAACCATGTACTATAAAACTTTCCCCTTACTTCCCCAGCACTCCGTAAGCCTTCCTCAAATACACCTCGCACAATTTCATTTCTATCCGGGAATCAATCACATCCGAATGGGCAGACAACCAAGCAGTTTGAGCCTCCAACACATTCGATACGGGAATGGTCCCTTCCTGGAATCCAATATTGGCATATTTTAGGTTTTCATCGGCTCTCTCCTGATTAGATTCTGCCACTTTCACTTTTCGGACCGCTTCCTTTATTTTGAACTGAGCTTGATTTACCTGCAACTCTATCTTTTCTCTGGTTTCCTGCAATTTAAGATTCATTACTTCTGTTTCAGCCCGCGCACTACGTACACTTTTCCGGGCGGCTCCCCAATGAAAAACAGGTGCTTTCACTCCGATACCCACACTCCACATGCCATCCAATCTTGTACTAATCCCATCAAAAAACGAAGGTGTCATTGCAAAATAATTAGCCATGAAAGCCACTGTCGGTAAATAAGCAGAACGGGCAATCTTCTCTTTCTTCCGGTAAATATCGGCAGCCAACGTAAGACTGCCTATTTCCGGGCGATTACCATAAACCTGTTCTATACTAACGGGACTATCTTCCGCAACCGGCAAAACATTCAACAACTCTTCTTTCAGAATAAAAACAGTATCAACCGGTAAGCCACAAATCTGATTCAAAGCCATCCGGGACAATGCCAAACCATCCTCCACCCGTAACAAAGCCATATCCGCCTGATTTAATTTTACCTTTACCGCCAACATATCAGCCTTGGTTGACATTCCGTTTTCATACAACACCTCTATATCACGGACAAATTTTTTCAATGTCTCCACATACTTTACAGCCAGATTACGACGATTGACCAAGGACACGATCTGCCAATAAGCTTCGTCCGTCTCCTGAATAACATTCTGCAACTCCTGCTCACGTCCTGTCTCTGCCAGCTTTTCGGACAAACCGGCTAACTGGTTATAAGCCCTGATTTTTCCTCCCATATAAACAGGCTGGGTCAATCCAATTTGCAAAACAGCCACATTCTGGTCGTCCACCGTCATAGCCTCCTTAGGCAGCAAAGCATAATCCTTGGGCAAAGGCCTGCCATCAGGCGTCACCACAATCTGATCCGGACGCAAAGTCCATTTCCCGTCCGTGCCTACCGTGCCTACCGGCAAACAGGCATCTTCCGAAAGCAAATTAATTTCCTTCTGATTACGCATATATGTCCCCATGGCATCCACTCCAGGCAGATATTTGGTAAACGCCTCCTGACGCCTTGCTTTCGCACTCTTAATCTGCTCATCTGCTACTTTCAGTTTTTTATTATTTTCCACAGCCAATTGCCGGCACTCTTCCAGACTCATCGCTTGTTGGCCAAAAGCCCCGAATACTACGCCCAGCCATATCAGCGTTACAACTAATCTCTTCATTTTATCTCATCCTTTATTTATTAAACGCATTTACATTTATACTTTTTGGTATGTACCTCCCTAAAAAAATTAATAATCAGATGCCAGGGAATACAATTGTTCGTATTGCGCACGAACAGCCGACAAAGCATAAGATACTTCCTGATGCATAATCAGATAATTAATCACTCCCACACTGATATTCAATAAATTTTTTGCCAACACCGAAGTGTCAATATCATTTCTCAACTCTCCGGACTGCTTTGCATTAAGAATCAATTGCTCCAACTTCGACAAACGAAGCATTTTCGAAGCCATCACCACTTTTTTCAACTCCGGAAATACAGCTATAACCTCTACAATCAAAGACAAACACAATATTTCAGGAATCTCAGAACTAAAAGTCCGGGCCGTATAATTATCAATACCTACTAATTTCCGGATAGTCAGACCAACATACTCCCGCAAGGTAGAAACACGCCCGAACTCTTCGGTTCGCTGCATATTCAACAACGCATAATAAGTATGGATACCTTCTTTCAACACCTCCTCCTTCCCGGAAAAATGATAATAAAACGTACCCCGCGTAATCCGGGCAGCATGCTCAATATCACTTATCCTCACACCCTTGAATCCCTTTTTCAGAAACAAAAGAAACGCTTTCTCTATAATTTGCTGCCTTGTATTATTCATCGTTTTATCAACAAATAATATTGTTCAAACTGCATACGCATATCCGAAAACATAAAACACATATTTTCACTGCTCAATTCTATATTCAGCATACTCGTTGAAACTGACATCAAGTTGCGTGCCAATACAGAAGTATCCAGTACGGACTTAATCTCCCCCTGCTGTTTTGCCTTCAGAATCATAAATTCCCAGCGGGACAAACGTCCCTTAGACAACTCATCAATACATTTCCGGTACTCCGGAAAAAGAGGTGCTACTTCCAAAACAAGCTGAAAAAAAGCAACCTCGATGATAAAAAAATCAAACAACTCCTGCAATTTTGCAACATTCCGTTCCTTACGTTCCACCACAACACGGATATACTCCTTCAAAGAACCGATTTGCAAAAAATCTTCCTCGCTCATTTCACTGTTCACGGACAAATATTTTTCAATCCCCGCTTTCAGTATCTCTTCTTTATTTCGGAAATAATAATAAAAAGCTCCTTTCGTCAAACCGGTAGCTTTTTCCAAATCCTTCAAAGAACAAGCCTTATAGCCTTTATTTAAGAACTGAAAAAAAGATTTATTTACTATTTCATTCCGCAAGTCGGCCATATTTTTATACTTTTCGGTATGCAAATTTAGGAAAAATTTTCATTTTCAAGGCATAACTTATACAAGAAAAACGCTACGGATTAACTGAATTTCAGGATTTTCTGCCATCATTAATGCGGTCTACAATAACAGCAATGGCCCCGTCACCGGTAACATTCGTCGCCGTACCAAAACTATCCATGGCAATGTAAAGAGCTATCATCAACCCTTGTGCCGTTTCGTCAAAGCCCAACATAGACTGCAACAATCCCAAAGCAGCCATAATAGCCCCGCCGGGCACACCCGGAGCAGCAACCATAGCAATCCCCAACATCATGATAAAACCCGCCAATTGCCCGAAATGAATATCCATCCCCGACATCAGCATAATGGCCATGGCACAAGCCACAATTTTCATGGTACTGCCCGATAAATGAATCGTAGCACACAAAGGTATCACAAACCCGGCTAAATCGGGACGCACACCGTTCTTAATGGTTTGCTCCAAAGTAACCGGAATCGTGGCAGCAGAAGACTGAGTACCCAAAGCCGTCATATAGGCAGGCAACATGTTACGGAACAAACAGAAAGGATTTTTCTTTCCGATAATCCCGGCAATAACAAACTGAATAAACAAAAGAACAACAGTCATTACAAAAATTACCACGATAATTTTCAGAAATACACCCATAATCCCGGCCACCTGACCCGAATGTGTCATATTCAAGAATATACCGAAAATATACAACGGCAACAACGGGATAATAACAGACGTGATTACTTTATTAATAATCTCCTTAAAATCTTCCATGACTCTTTTCAAATAATCCCCGTCAATGACCGACATCCCCAATCCCAATGTAAAAGCCAGAATCAACGCAGTCATCACTCCCATCAAAGGAGGCATTTCCACGGTAAAATAAGGCTCTGAAGCCAAGGCATTATGCTCTATAGCAGACATGTTGTCTTCCGGAGTCAGTAACCAGGAATACACCCCGTTACAAGTGAAATAAGTAAAGAAACCGGAAAATAGTGTAAAACCATAAGCCAACACAGCAGTAATCAAAAGCAAACGGCCAGCCCCTTTCCCCAAATCAGCAATCCCGGGTGCCACCAATCCCAAAATCAAAAGGGGAATGATAAAACCCAGAAAATTACCAAACAAAGAATTAACGGTCAAAAATATCCGGACCAACCAACCCGGAAAAAACATTCCGCAACCCACTCCCAAAGCTATAGCAATGATGATTTTGGACAATAATCCCAATTGAATCTTTTTCATAAATATTTTTTTATACAAACGTTTTCGGGACTACAATGTTACAATAAAAAAGCAGTATATACCGGATAACCTCTCTTTTTTTATATTACAGATATTTATTTCCGGAATCTGCAACAAAATAATTCATCATTTTTATGAATACTTTACCTTTGTTCCGGTAAAAAAAACAGACAATGACAAAAGACAAATGGTACGGACATATGGCCATTCTGGCCACAAATTTTATCTTCGGCTTAAACACTCCGATTGCCAAAACCATTGTTCCGGAATGGATCAGCCCCTATGCACTGACGCTGGTCAGAATGTCCTTTGCCGCCCTTATTTTCTGGTGTGCCGGTTTATTTTCTGCCAGAGAACATGTAACACCCCGGGATTTAGTTATCATTTTCTTTGGTGCTTTATTCGGTCTGGTCGGTGCGCAGCTCTCGTTTGCCCATGCACTTCTATACACTTCGCCGGTAAACATTTCCATCATTGCAGCAATGACCCCGGTTGCAGTTATGCTGTTGGCTGCTATAGTCCTGAAAGAACCGGTCACCCTCAAAAAAGCTACCGGAGTATTTCTGGGTGCATCCGGGGCCTTACTGATTATCCTGCACTCCGCTTCCGGCAATAACAATCAGGCAAGTAATCTTACCGGCAACCTGTTATGTATTGTTAATGTCATCACTTATGCCATTTACCTGGTCATCACCCGTCCGGTTTCCCAACGTTATTCTCCGGTTACCCTGATGAAATGGATGTTTTTATTCTCAGCTTTAATTTCTATCCCCTTAGGTATCGGCACTATTCCGGAATCCAGGATATTTTCATACACCGCCAGCCCCAATATCATCCTGCGGCTGGCCTATATTGTCATTATGGCTACCGGAGTTGCCTATTTTCTGGTTCCTATGGCCCTGAAACGCATTCGTCCTACCACAGTAAGTATGTACAATAATATACAACCTATTGTGGCTTCAATCATTGCCATCATCATTGGCCAGGATGTTTTTAGCTGGGACAAACCTATAGCTGCCTGCCTTGTATTTGCCGGAGTATATCTGGTCACTCAAAGTAAATCGAAAGAAGAAATGGATAAAAATCCATAAAAACATGATTTACATACAATTAAATAAATAAAATCAGAAAACAAATGCAATTTCAGGAAGAAAGCAAACTATTTTAATTATTATTTTATACCTTGAGGTCGGGAAAACAAAAAGTAATCATATCACAAAAATCATACAACATGGAAACACAAGCAGCTTTGGATTTACTTGATTTTATCCACAAAAGTCCGACCAATTATCATGCTATACTAAGCCTTAAGCAACGGTTACTGGACAACGGTTTCAAACAGCTATTTTCGGGTGAAGCATGGCACATTGAACACGGAGGAAAATATTTTGTAACCAAAAACCATTCTTCCCTGTATGCTTTCGTACCCGGAAACGGCAATCTGGCAGAAGAAGGGTTCAAATTAATCTGTGCCCACAGCGATTCCCCGACTTTCCGGATAAAACCTCATCCCGAAATGCCAGTAGCAGGAAAATACCTGAAATTAAATACGGAAGTATATGGAGGGCCGATTATGTATACCTGGTTCGACCGTCCGCTGTCGATGGCAGGCCGTGTCATGGTAAAAAGTGAAAAACCGCTGAAACCAGCCACTCAGTTTATCAACTTTGACCGTCCGTTGCTGGAAATCCCTCACATTGCCATTCATTTTAACCGCGCAGTAAACGAACAAGGCAATCCGCTAAGTAAACAGAGAGATATGCTCCCGGTACTGAGCATCATCAATGACACTTTTGAAAAAGACAATTTTCTGCTGAAACTGATTGCACAGGAAATGAAAATTGCTGAAGAGGATATTCTGGACTTCGACCTGACACTTTATGAATATGGCAAAGGAACATTGCTAGGATTAAACAACGAATTCATATCTTCGGGCCGTCTGGACGACCTCGCCATGGTACACGCAGGCATGACAGCCCTCTTGGATTCCAAGCCATGCAATAAAACAAAAGTATTGGCCATTTTCGATAATGAAGAAGTGGGAAGCGGTACCAAACAAGGAGCAGCCTCGCCTATTCTGCGTACAATTCTGGAACGCATTGTATTCAATCAGGGAGGTAAAGCCGAGGACCTGTACCGGGCCATCCACAATTCATTCATGATCTCAGCCGACATGGCCCATGCTTTACATCCGAATTACCCGGAAAAACACGATCCGACCAACCACCCTATCATAAATCAAGGGCCGGTGATAAAAATCAATGCCAATCAGAAATACATCACTGACGGCGACTCTGCTGCCGTATTTGCCACAATATGCAAAATGGCAGAAGTTCCTTACCAGACTTTTGTCAATCACTCAGACATGGCGGGAGGTTCCACTCTAGGCAATATTTTGCTCACCCAAATGGAAATGCGCGGTGTAGACATTGGAAACCCTATGTGGGCTATGCACTCTGTCCGGGAGACCGCCGGAACGCTCGACCAAGAGTATGTCATCAAGGCTTTTACTACATTTTACAACATTTAAAAGCATTGTTTCAAAATTTCCGTAAAAAATCGCAACCCGAATGACGAGTTGCGATTTTTTTATAAATCTTGTCAAACAAACAAATAATATCTATGTTTAATGCAAACTACAAAAAGAAAACCACCTACTTCCGTAAGTGGCTTATCTTCTGTGACCTCGGAGGGGCTCGAACCCTCGGCCCATTGATTAAGAGTCAATTGCTCTACCAGCTGAGCTACGAAGTCATCCCAAAAAACAAAACTGGAAATTCTGTTTGCGGGTGCAAATATGCAAAATATTTTTAATTCTCCAAAGATAATCCAGTTTAATCTTCTTTGATATTGTGATAGACGTTGGTAACATCCTCATCTTCATCCAACTTATCCAAAATTTTATCTACTTCTGCCCGTTGTTCCGGAGTCAATTCTTTGGTATCAGTCGGAATACGGGTAAATTCACCACTCACAATATCATATTTATTTTCTTCCAGATATTTCTGAATATTTCCATAGGCATCAAAAGAACCATAAAGATTGACTATGCCTTCCTCATCTTCAAAAATTTCATCTACCCCGTAATCAATCATTTCAAGCTCAAATTCTTCCGGTTCAAAATTTTCAGGTTTGTTTATCTTGAAAACACACTTCCGGTCGAACATAAAATCCAGTGAACCGGTAGTTCCCAATGAACCTCCGTATTTAGTAAAAGCATGACGCACATTTGCAACAGTACGGGTATTATTATCCGTTGCTGCTTCAACAACAATAGCAATACCATGAGGTGCATACCCTTCGTAAGTAATTTCTTTATAGTCGGAAGTATCTTTGGATACAGCACGTTTGATGGCACGCTCTACATTCTCCTTCGGCATATTCTCCGCCTTTGCATTTTGAATCAGGATTCGCAGACGGGTGTTATTGCTCGGATCCGGACCACCGGCTTTTACAGCAATATCTATTTCCTTTCCGATGCGGGTGAATGTTCGGGCCATATTACCCCATCTCTTTAACTTACGTGCTTTGCGATACTCAAACGCTCTTCCCATAATATATGTTATTTAATTCCTTATTTCAACAACTTTACAAGTTGCAAATTTATATTTTTTCAAATAAAAAGTAAAAAAGCAAGACTAAAAAGTATATCAAAACATTACAAATACACTTTCGTTTTAAGGAAACTGGTATCGCATAAATCCGTCCCCGGATTCTGCATATAATGAATAATCCCTTTGCCGTATTTCGGAGCAAAATGCTGAAAGATAGAATTCAATTCATCTCCGTCGAGCAAATTACTGCCAAGGTCCAGATAGGATAAAGGACTTTCTGCATTTAATCTGACCTGAACCAAACAATTCGCTGAACCATATAAAGCCCGCAATGATATACACCCGCTCACATCCAGTTTTTTCAGCCTATTATAGGAAACATTTGCCTGTAATAAATAGAAGTGCTTGGAAAGCAACAGATTTTCAATATTATTGGAATTGCAATAAAGCTCCTCGAGCACAGGACAATGAGAAAGGTCTAATTCACTCAATTCATTGACAGAACAATCCAAATACTCCAATCGAGGACAATGAAGCAATAATTGCACCAAATTCAACCGCGCGACATTCAATCCGGCAATCCGCTTACCTTTAATCCGGACTAAAAATTCTCCTTCGGCATCGAACTCATGTTCAATAGTCAACCAGCCCTTTGGACATTGAGTCAGGATATCTCCATCTCCCCAATTGATTTCCAGCACCTCAGCACTTACTTCAATCTTAAAAGAAATTGAACCATAACTCCTGAAAAGAATCTCAACTTCTTCCGGACAATCATTCATTTTAACGCACTTTAGTTCAAAAAATAAGCGTGTCTGATGTGTTTAGTCAGAAGGCACCGCCAAGCACCTAAAAGCTAGAAAACACAACAGTCCACGCTTATGCATGAACGTCACGTCTATTCCTGCTTTTGTTCGAAAATTGGCGGTTTCTCTGACAAGAATATTAAATAACGATTAAATTCTATTTTTAGACAGGTCACTCCTCTTTGTGTGACAGTGACAAACTTACTAAAAAATAAGAATTAATGAATCGTCCATGACATTTTTCTGCACTCCCTATGGACTGTTGTTTTATCTATATTCTATAATACTGATAATCAAAACGCCCTATGTAACTTTTTCCTGACATCCTAAAATTCTCAATAAACATTTATCCGGTATTGTATCAGCAATTTTCGTATAAATGTAAAGATTATTTATGTCTTTGCCGCGAATTCATATCAAAACTATCGCATTAAAAAGATTTATATGGCATAAACACAAAATTTAATATACAAAAATTCCGGAACCGATTTCTGAAACTTAATCCTGACCCAGACGTTATATTCCATAAAATATATTCATATGCCTCCGACGACACTAAAAGAACTGGCTATTCTATTAAATTTGGCACCTTCAACAGTTTCACGGGCATTACACGGACATCCTGACATCAGTAAAGCCACTCAAAAGCGGGTAAAAGCACTGGCCCGACAATTGCAATACCATCCAAGCATAATGGCAACAGGCCTCAGAAACCGGACTTTCAAACTCCTCGCAGTGGTTGTTCCCCATCTGACCGAATTTTTATATATCGCAGCATTACAAGGCATTTTAAAACATGCTTCCGAAAAAAACTACCGGATATTACTTTACGAAAGTCAGGAAAATGTTCAAAAAGAAGCAGACATATGTTATTCCCTGGAAAAATCAGGCATAGACGGTCTCCTGATATCCCCGGCCAAAACAACCTCCGACTCTTCCCATATCCGAAAACTCATATCTGAAGGATTTCCCGTAGTATTTTTCGGCCGGATAGTAGGAAATATCTCTGCCAACCGCGTTATAGGAGACGATTATTCCGGAGCATGTACGGCTGTAAATTTTCTGATAGAACACGGCTGCCGCAAAATTGCACACATCGCAGCCCCGCAACAATGGTTATGGGCCCAAAAACGCCAAATGGGTTATATACAAGCCCTTCTTGACCACCATATTCCTATAGACCGGAAACTGATTCTGGAATATTCTACACCGGAAGAAATAAAAAATATCATCAAAAAATTACTCTCCTGCCACATTGACGGTATTTTTACGGTAGACGACAAAAGTGCAGCGCAAACATTAATTGTGTTACGAGAACTAAATTACAAAATACCGGAAGATATTTCCGTATGCGGATTCGGGAACGACCCTCTTTCCCAATTTACATGTCCTGCTCTTACGACAATAGAACAAAACGGCAAATTAATAGGCCAAAAAGCAACAGAACTATTGATTGATCAGATTGAAAACAAAGGGAATAAAGAAACAAAAACCATTTTACTGAAAAATGAATTGATTTTCAGAGATTCAGTGGTACATTAAAATTACAGCTACAAAACTTACCATTTTTAAATACCTGAAAGAAAGTTATCTTTGCAACATGTATAAAACATATGCAATTATGAAAACTTATGCCTACGAAATAGAAATGAAAGTTCGGGACTATGAATGTGACCTGCAAGGAGTTGTTAATAATGCAAATTACCAGCACTATCTGGAACATGCCCGCCACGAATTCCTGGAAAATGCAGGTACAAATTTCGGTAAACTGCATAAACAAGGAATTGATGCAATGGTAGCCCGCGTAGAGATTGACTACAAAATTTCATTAATCAGCGGTGACCGGTTTGTTGTAAGATTAAATATTACCCGCGAAGGAGCCAAATTAGTTTTCTTTGAAGACATATATCGTCTTTCCGACAATAAACTCTGTGTAAAAGGGCGTGTTGAATCCATTTGCGTAAAAGACGGCCGTCTGACCCGGGGAGAATTATTTGATGAAATTTTTCAAAAGTATTTATAATCCATATTTTTGAAAAAAAATATGCAAATTCTTTGGTAAGAATAAAAAAAGAATTACTTTTGTACCCGCAATCTCTAAGAGAGCACGGGTTCTTAGCTCAGTTGGTTCAGAGCATCTGGTTTACACCCAGAGGGTCGGGGGTTCGAATCCCTCAGGACCCACAAAATCAAGAAGAAAAACAAACTAAACTCCTGAAAACAAAGACTTTCAGGAGTTTTTCTTTTTCCCGACTTACCGAAAATACAGCAAAACGAAGCAGTAAAAACAAGGGCTATACACACTTTTTGGAACACTATCCTGTCTTTGGGGAAGAGTCAACTTTTTCAGGAAACTACAGTTTTTTTCTGACACAAAGCCCCGTCCCATGCATCAACCAAACAGTTTCCGGCAAATATCTGCTATTTTAGAAACAAAGCAGACCTCGATCTGACCAGATTTTCCAATAAATCCTTTCTTATTCCCATAGGGGACAAAAATACGTTTAAATCCGAGTTTACCGGCTTCTGCAATCCGCTGTTCTATCCGGCTCACAGCACGAATTTCTCCTGAAAGCCCCACTTCTCCGGCAAAAACCGTGTCACCCGGCAAAGCTGTATCTATATTTGAAGACAAAACAGCCATTACCACAGCCAAGTCCAATGCAGGATCATTTACCCGGATACCTCCGGCAATATTGAGGAACACATCTTTAGCCGCAAGCTTAAATCCGACTCTTTTTTCCAACACTGCCAACAACATGTTCAAGCGGCGAGAGTCAAAACCTGTTGCAGACCGTTGCGGTACTCCGTAAGCAGCAGTTGACACCAACGACTGTACTTCCAACAAAATCGGCCGTACTCCTTCTACTGTTGCTGAAACAGCAACACCACTCAATTCCTGCTCATGATTAGAAAGTAAAAGTTCCGACGGATTGGTAACCTGACGTAATCCCGATTGCAGCATTTCATAAATACCAATCTCCGAAGTAGAGCCAAAACGGTTTTTCATCGAACGGAGAATCCGGTACATATACTGTTGGTCTCCTTCAAACTGGAGCACAGTATCCACCATATGTTCCAATATTTTAGGTCCTGCAAGCTGACCATCTTTAGTGATATGTCCGATTAATATGGTAGAAATTGTATTCTCTTTGCTAAAACGCAATAAAGCATTCGTACATTCCCGGATTTGGGATAAACTTCCAGGAATAGAATCGACCGTTTCAGTTGCTAACGTCTGAATCGAATCAATAATCAACAAATCGGGTTGAATGACTCTTGCATGTTCCAGTACCATTTCCAGAGAATTACCAGACAAAAACAGGCATTCATCATTATCAACTCCCAAACGCTGCGCCCTCATTTTGATTTGGGAAATACTCTCTTCACCGGATACATACAAAACTTTTCCACAACGATTGTAAAGAGCAAACTGCAACACCAAAGTCGATTTTCCGATCCCCGGTTCTCCCCCCAACAGTATCATAGAACCAGGCACCATTCCACCCCCCAACACCCGGTTTAATTCCTGGTCACCGGTATCCATCCGTTCATCTGCATTTATTCTGATTTCGGACAAACGCAAAGCCTTAGACGAAGGAGTACCGATAATCGCATTGCCCCGTCCTTTGGCTACCACTTCCACCTCTTCAACGAAACTATTCCATTCCCCGCAGACATTACAGCGTCCTGTCCATTTGGTTTCCTTTGCACCGCAATTCTGACAGATAAAAACCGTTTTTGACTTTGCCATAAAATGAATCAATAAAATTCCTCATCTTCTTCATCCATCCCGTCATTCATCTCTACAGCCTCATTTCCGGGTACTGTTACTTCATCACAATCAAATCTTTTGACAAGGTCTGCCGGATATTCAAAAGGTCCGGTATACACTTTTAATTGAGGATCGGCATAAATTTTCTGCAAAAATTTCGCCCAAATCGGCAAAGCCATACTTGCTCCCTGACCATTTGCCAAATTCTGAAAATGAATAGAACGGTCTTCTGCGCCAACCCATACACCTCCAACCAATTCAGGTGTTACTCCCATAAACCAACCATCTGCATGCTCCTGAGTTGTTCCTGTCTTACCGCCCATCGGATTTTTCAAATCATACCGGAAGCGCAAACGTCCCCCTGTACCACTTGTTACCACTCCTTCCAAAAGATTACACATCAAATGAGCCGTATTTTCTGTAATCACTTCCCGGGATTCCGGTTGGAAAGTAGCCAGTGTATTTCCAAACTTATCTTCAATACGCGAAACCATCAAAGGCGAATGATATACCCCCTTATTCGGAAAAATAGAATAGGCTGCTACCATCTCTTTAACTGAAATTTCAGCAGTTCCGAGAAATACAGAAGGAACAGGGTCTATAAAACTCGTAATACCCATTTTATGCGCCATTTGGGCAACAGCCTGAGGCGTAAATTGTTTCAATACCCAGGCAGAAATATTATTTTCAGAATTTGCCAATCCCCATCGCAAAGTAACCATTTCACCCTTTCGTTTGGTTCCTCCACGGGCAGTCCACGGTTCACCACTCGGCAACACAAAAGTCTGCGGAATATTCGGCACCTTATCACAAGGTCCCAATCCTTCCTGCATAGCCAATGTATAAAGGATAGGCTTGATAGTAGAACCTACCTGCCGTTTACCGACACTTACCATATCATACATAAAATAACGGTAATCCGGTCCTCCGACATAAGCTTTTACATACCCATTCTTTGAGTCCATCACCATAAAACCGGAACGGAAAAACGACTTATAATGTTTCACAGAATCCATCGGAGACATTACAGTATCGCGTACCCCACGCCAGGTAAATACCTGCATCCCAACCGGTTGGTCAAAAATTTCCCGGATCTCTGCCATCCCCTTTCCTGCTTTGACCAATTGACGGTAACGTTCGGATTGTTTCACCGAACGCATCAAAGCCTCTTCTATTTTCTCCGGAGTCATATCATTTGAAAACGGAGAATTTTTTTTGTTCACCTTTTCCTGGTCAAACAGAGGCTGCAAATCTTGTGATAAATGTTCCCGGACAGCTTCCTCCGCATATTTCTGCATACGGGAATCCAAAGTTGCATATATCTTTAGTCCGTCGGAATACAAATCGTATTGAGTACCGTCCACTTTCACATTTTTTTTGCACCACCCGTATAATGGGTCAGTCTCCCATGCCACAGAATCTAATTTAAACTGTCCTATGCTTCGGTAATTTCCCCGTTCCGGTTTATTAGCCGTCATATACAAACGAAGATATTCCCGGAAATAAGTAGCCAGCCCTTCTTTATGATCCACACGTTTAAAATTCAATCCCAGAGGCAACATTTTCAAAGAATCGTATTGTTCAGCAGTAATTTTACCGTATTTATACATCTGATGCAATACAACATTCCGGCGTTTTAAAGTCAACTCAGGCCGTCTTACAGGATTATAATAAGAAGAATTTTTAGCCATTCCGACCAGCATGGCTGCCTGTTCCATTTTAAGAGAATCCAACGGAACCTGAAAATAAATATCAGCGGCAGAACTAATGCCTACTGCCAGATTCAGAAAATCATATTTATTCAGGTACATGGTTATAATTTCTTCTTTGGTATAACTTTTTTCAAGCCGTACCGCTATCACCCATTCCCTGAATTTACGAATGGCCAATTCACACACATTCAAATCAGGTTCACGGGGAAACAGCATTTTTGCCAACTGTTGGCTGATTGTACTACCTCCTCCGGCAGAGCTATTAGCCGTCAATAAACCTTTGAGTACACGAAAAAGTCCACGGACATCTATACCACTATGGGCATAAAAACGGACATCCTCAGTGGCCACCAAAGCATCAATAACAGAAACCGGAATTTCTCTAAATTCAGTATATTTCCGGTTTTCTTTTTCAAAATATTTGCTCATAACAGGTCCATCTGAAAAATAGACTTCTGAAGCAAAGCGATTGTTCGGATTTTCCAATTCTTCAAATGTGGGCATAAAGCCCAGTTTCCCAGCTGAAATCAACCAGAAAAAAACAACAATCCCAATGATACCGGCTACAACAACTGACCAGAAAAGTACGAATAATTTCCAATATCTCTTTAGCATACCCATTCGTATAAATTCAGAAGACAAAGATAATCAAAAAATCACTCTGCCTTTATTTTCTTTAAAAGTACATTACAACAACTATTCAAATGTTCACAAAAATTCAAAGATTTCAAACGAATCACTTATACTCGTCCCATGCTTTAATAGCTATATCGGATTTATCCACTTTGCAAATAGCATAAATAAAAGCACTGGCAAGACGGGCATTTGTAATCAACGGTATATTGTAATCCACCGCAGCACGACGGATTTTATAACCATTATCCAATTCCCGTTTGGTATAGTTTTTCGGAATATTAATCACCATATCAATTTTTTTATTACGGAGATAATCCATAATATTCGGTTCTTTTTGTTCATCCGGCCAGTGAAGCACCGTTACATCAATTCCATTTTCTTCAAAAAATTTCGCTGTTCCTGCTGTAGCAAAGATATTATAGCCTTTACTAATCAGCATCTTAGTTGAATTCAGCAATTCAACCTTCGAACGGCTGGGACCCGATGAAATCAAAATATTCTTTTCGGGAATCCTATGCCCCACTGAAATCATACTTTTCAGAATTGCTTCGTAATAATTCTCGCCAATACATCCCACTTCACCTGTAGATGACATATCTACTCCCAACACCGGATCAGCTTTCAAGAGACGGGCAAATGAAAATTGCGATGCTTTCACTCCTACATAATCCAAATCAAATACTGATTTATTAAGTTCCTGAACATGTTCACCCAACATAATCCGGGTTGCCATTTCAATAAAATTATATTTCAGTACTTTGGATACAAAAGGAAAACTACGGGATGCTCGCAAATTACACTCAATCACTTTTATATCATTATCCTTTGCCAGGAACTGCATATTAAAAGGTCCCGATATATTTAATTCCCTGGCAATGGCACGAGCTATTTTCTTAATTCTCCGCATGGTTTCCACATACAGTTTTTGTGCCGGAAAAACAATAGTAGCATCTCCTGAATGCACACCTGCAAACTCAACATGTTCGCTAATGGCATAGGCTTTGACTTCTCCGTTCTGAGCAACAGCATCTATTTCAACTTCTTTAGCCTGCTCTATAAATTCAGTGACTACCACCGGATGATCTTTGGACACTTCAGCCGCCAATTCCAGGAAATGAACCAACTCTTCCCTGTTTGACACAACATTCATTGCCGCACCCGATAATACATAAGAAGGACGGATTAACAAAGGGAAACCGACTTCATCTACAAACTTATAGATATCCTCCATATTAGTCAACTCCTTCCAACGGGGTTGGTCGATTCCCAACTGGTCACACATTGTAGAAAATTTCTGACGGTCTTCAGCCCGGTCAATGGAATCAGCCGAAGTGCCGAGAATATTCACATGTTGCTCTTTCAGACGCATAGCCAAATTATTCGGAATCTGGCCACCAGTAGATACAATTACCCCTTTAGGCTCTTCCAATTCTACAATATCCATTACCCGTTCGAAAGACAATTCATCAAAATACAAACGGTCACAAGTATCATAATCCGTACTTACTGTCTCCGGATTATAATTAATCATCACAGAACGGTAACCAGACTTTTTAATTGTGTTTAATGCACTAACTCCACACCAGTCAAATTCCACACTACTTCCGATCCGGTACGCTCCGGACCCCAGTACAATTACCGAACGTCCATCCTGTTCGTACCGGACATCATTTTCTGCTCCGTTATATGTAACATACAGATAATTGGTCATAGCCGGATATTCTCCGGCTAATGTATCAATCTGTTTCACATAAGGCACTAAGCCCAAACCTTTCCGATATTCCCGTACTGCCAACATTTTCTGATGAGCAGACAACTTTCCGTCCTTGATAGCCAGGCGACCAATCTGAAAATCAGAAAATCCCATTTGTTTTGCCTGTTTCAACAAGACAGAACTGACTCCGGTAATGGTGGAATATTTATTTAATTCGTTCTTAAGATTATTAATATTTTGCAATCTTTCCAAAAACCATCTGTCTATCCGGGTCATCTCGTGAATTTTATTCACGGTATATCCTTTATCGAAAGCTTCTGCTATGGCAAAAATACGCTTATCTGTAGGATTTATCAATTCTTCATCTACATCCGGAATCTCAATTTTATTTCCTACAAATCCATGCATACCTTGCCCCACCATCCGTAACCCTTTTTGAATTGCTTCCTCAAATGTACGACCGATAGCCATAATTTCTCCCACACTTTTCATAGAAGAACCTATCAACTTAGATACTCCTTCAAATTTAGTCAAATCCCAACGTGGAATCTTACAAACCACATAATCCAATGCAGGTTCAAAACAAGCAGTTGTTATCTTGGTTACAGAATTTTTAATTTCGTGTAGTCCATAACCCAGTCCCAATTTTGCAGCCACAAAAGCCAACGGGTAACCAGTAGCCTTAGAAGCCAAAGCACTGGAACGTGATAAACGGGCATTTACTTCAATAACCCGGTAGTCTTCCGAATTCGGATCGAGAGTATATTGCACATTACATTCCCCTACAATTCCTATATGACGGATAATCTTAATAGCAATAGCCCTCAGTTTATGATATTCACTATTACTTAATGTCTGGGAAGGAGCCACCACTATACTTTCACCGGTATGAATCCCCAACGGATCGAAATTTTCCATATTACAAACTGTAATACAATTGTCATATTGGTCGCGTACCACCTCATATTCTACTTCTTTCCAGCCTTTCAACGATTCTTCTACCAATATCTGAGGAGAATAGGAAAAAGCACCGGCAGCCAGTTTTCTCAATTCCTCTTCATCAGAACAGAAACCTGAGCCAAGCCCTCCCAATGTATAAGCAGCACGTACAATAATCGGAAATCCCAACTCTTTAGAAGCTGCTATAGCTTCATCCATATCATTAGCTGCAATGCTACGGGGAGTTTTTACCCCTATTTCATGTAATTTATTAGCAAAGATTTCCCGGTCTTCCGTATCAATAATAGCCTGCACAGGAGTTCCCAATACCTGCACATCATATTTTTCCAGAATTCCTTTCTGATACAATTCAACTCCACAATTTAAAGCAGTTTGTCCGCCAAAAGACAACAAAATTCCATCCGGACGCTCTTTTTTAATTACTTCCTCAACGTATTCAGGAGTTACCGGTAGATAATAAATTTTGTCGGCTACTCCTTCGGAAGTTTGAACAGTTGCAATATTGGGATTTATTAAAACACTATATTTACCTTCTTCCCGGATTGCTTTTAAAGCTTGCGAACCGGAATAATCAAATTCACCCGCCTGACCAATCTTTAATGCTCCCGAACCCAGTAATAATATTTTATTGATTTCCTTCATTTCAAATGTAATTGTAGATTTTAAATACTTAAATTTTCTCTGCTAACCTTCTTAATTTCCGGCTTTTTCCATGTTTTTAATAAACTCATCAAACAGGTATTCTGTATCTACAGGTCCGCTGGAAGCTTCAGGATGAAACTGTGCAGAAAAGAAAGGTTTTGTCTTATGACGAATACCCTCATTTGTTCCGTCATTTACATTGACGAAAAGCGGTTCCCAGTCTGCTGGTAATGTCTTATCATCTATGGCAAAACCATGATTTTGTGAAGTAATATAACACCGGTTACCTCCCGGTTGCACCACAGGTTGATTGTGACTACGATGGCCATATTTTAACTTGTAAGTCTGGGCACCGGCAGCACGGGCCATCAATTGATTTCCCAAACAAATTCCCATAATCGGCTTATCCCTGTCCAGGATTTTCTTAATATGTTCAATTGTGATTGCACATTTTGCCGGGTCACCCGGTCCGTTGGACAAAAAATATCCGTCACATTCTTCCTGAGTAAAATCATAATCCCAGGGTACCCGTTTAATAGTAACATTTCGTTTCAATAAACAACGGATAATATTATATTTCACTCCGCAATCGACCAGTACAACTTTATATTTTCCGTGTCCGTATTCTACTATTTCCTTAGTAGATACTTCAGCCACAATATTATTATCATTGGGGTCATAAAAAGGCACGGAAATATTGTCAAATTCAATTCGTCCCAATATAGCACCATGTTCACGCAATTTTTTTGTTAAAGCCCGGGTATCTATACCAAAAAGTCCCGGTATTTGTTGTTCTTTCAACCATTGACCGAGACTTTTTTGTGAGTTCCAATGACTATATGCAAATGAATAATCGGAAATAATAAGGGCTGTACAATGAATTTTATCCGATTCAAAAAATTTCGAGACTCCATTTTCTTCATCGTCAAACGGCACACCATAATTCCCTATCATAGGATAAGTAGGAACTAAAATCTGCCCTTTATAAGAAGGATCAGTCAAACTCTCCGGATAACCTGTCATAGCCGTATAAAATACTACCTCCCCGGAAACTGACTTCTCATAACCGAAAGAGGTACCTTCATAAACTGTTCCATCCTGTAGAACCAAACGTGCTTTTTTGAAATTTTGCATATCTATTTTTGTGAACTGATTTACCAAATGTCCAAATTGGGGCAAAATTAATAAATCTTTTCTTTGCATACAAAAGAACTGAAATATTTATGCAATAATACCGAATACTTATGAAAAACTATCCGGTATTAAAAAAGAAACAAGACATAAAATAATTCCGGAAATCATTTTTAATATTCTGTATTTACTTCTGACAATTTACTTATTATCTTTGCAAAGTTGCTTAAAAATCATCCCATGAGAAATAAAACAAAAAGGCTACTGACCATCCGTAAACTAATTGAATCAGAACTGATATCTTCCCAGGAAGAATTATTATTCCGGTTAAAAGAAATGAATGTAGAAGCTACTCAGAGTACTCTGTCCAGAGACTTGAAATTTATGAAAGTAGCAAAAATACCTCACAAAGAAAAAGGCTACATCTATGTTATACCAGAAAGTATTCAAAACGAACAACGCGAAGAAAAAGTCTCTTCAATTATTACAGATACCATATTAAGCATCGATTTTTCAGGAAACATGGCTGTAATTAAAACGTTACCCGGATATGCCAATGCTGTAACCGTCTTAATTGACAGTGAAAACTATTTCGAAATATTGGGTACTATTGCCGGAGACGATACCATTTTCATTGTTATGCGTGAAGGAGTAAGCCGCAGTGAACTGGTCGAAGCTTTAACTTCTGTTCATCCGGCAATCCATACTCTCTACAAATAATTGAATATGAAAACTATATTTGCAAAAATAATTTTCAAATTTCAACTTTCAATTCTCAATTATATGTAGTAAACTTGCACCCCGTATTTTAATTAAGTGCTATGCGAGTTTTAAATACTAGAAATGAACTGGTTAATCTGATTAATAACCAAAAAAAAGAAGGCAAGACAATTGGATTTGTACCAACTATGGGTGCTCTGCATGAGGGACATTTGTCTTTGGTAAAAGAATCTAAGAAAAACAGTGATATAACCGTTGTAAGTGTGTTTGTCAATCCTACTCAATTCAATGACCCTGAAGACCTGAAGAGATATCCCCGGACACTTGAGCAGGACGTTGAATTACTAAAATCCGTAAATTGTGATATCGTATTTGCTCCGTCAGTAGAAGAAATTTACCCCGAACCAGACACCCGAAAATTCAATTTCGGTTATTTGGAAAGTATAATGGAAGGTGCTAAACGTCCCGGACATTTTAATGGAGTCGGACAAGTTGTCAGCCGGTTATTTGACCTTGTTGCTCCGGATAAAGCATTTTTCGGTATGAAAGATTTTCAACAGGTAGTTATTATTAAATACATGGTAAAACAGTTGAAATACAATATTGAAATCATTGCATGTCCGATTGTCCGGGAAGAAAACGGACTTGCTAAAAGTTCACGTAATACATTATTGGATGAAGACCACCGAAAAAATGCTCCTCACATTTACAATACACTAAAGAAAGCACGTAGTCTTGCATCAGAAATGGGAGTTAAGGAAATAAAAGAATGGATTGTCAACGAAATCAATCGGAACCCGTTTTTGGATACCGAATATGTGGAAATTGTAGATGATACCACCTTAAAGGTAACAGAAGATTGGTCAGAACCGGGAACCAAAGTTGCCTGTGTTGCTGTTTATGCAGGCAAAATCAGACTCATCGATAACATTGTATTTTAAATAACATGTTTATAGAAGTAGTAAAATCGAAAATTCACAAAGCAACCGTAACTGAAGCCAATCTTCAGTATGTCGGGAGTATCACCATTGATGTTGCTTTAATGGAAGCCGCTAATATTATCGAAAACGAAAAAGTACAAATTGTTAATGTTAATAACGGCGAAAGACTCGAAACTTACGTGATAAAAGGTGAACGAGGTTCAGGAGTAATCTGTCTGAACGGACCGGCAGCCCGTAAATGTGCTGTAGGAGATGTTGTCATTATTATTTCTTATGCCTCTATGGACTTTGAAGAGGCCAAAAAGCATACTCCTACACTAGTATTTCCAGATACCAACACAAATCAAATAATTTGAAAACTCAAAAGAGGATATGATAAAATTTTACCATCTGAATCTATGGACTATCAATCATTTATTCAAAGCAAAATTGTCAGACAAAAAGAAAATCTGAATTATACTTTGAATCAATGGAGATTCAAAAAAAAGAAAATTGTATTCACAAACGGATGTTTTGATATACTGCATCGCGGACATGTAGAATATCTTGCAAAAGCAGCAGAACTGGGAGATAAACTGATTATCGGACTAAATACAGATTCTTCCGTACGCCGGTTAAAAGGAGAAAACAGACCTGTAAATAACGAAGAAGCCCGTGCAATATTACTCTCATCATTAATTTTTACAGATAAAATCATTCTTTTTGAAGAAGACACTCCTCTCCAATTGATTAATTTCATCCAACCCGACGTTCTCGTAAAAGGAAGCGATTATCAACCAGAAGAAATAGCAGGCTACGATATCGTAAAAACAAAAGGAGGAGAAGTAATTACAATTGAATTGACAAAAGGATTTTCAACTACTTCTATCCTGAAAAAAATCTGACTTTTTCATTGTTGATAAATCATGAAACAATTGTTGAAAACTCACCTGAAGAATTTCATAACTTCATTTGGAAAATGAAAAAAGATTATTTAATTCATTTTTCTTCTAAATAACCAAATAAAAAAACAATTTTTTCCGAATTTCTTTATACAAATTTCTAACATCTTTTTACAGACCAAAGACAAAATATTTTTCAAAAAAGAAAACTACTAACAATTGTTAGCAACTCATATAAGTAAAAGAAAAACAATATACTATAAATAAAAAAACTGTTGAAAACAACAATTTTTTTTTTAATATCCATATAAACAAGGAAAATAATCAACATTTATAAAGACAACTAACAAGTTATTATAAACATCATTTTTTAAAATAAAAAATTGAAAATATAATAATGAATATATGATTGTTAAAAACAGGCTTTGTATAACTTTGCAAAGCAATTAATATCTATTTTTACAGATGTACTTTTTTATGGATGAATAAAAAGTATTAAGTTTGAAAATTGGATTAAAACAAAATAAATAATATCATCAATGAAAGTAAAAATCGTAAATCATTCCAAACATTCTCTTCCTGAATACAAGACAAAAGCTTCGGCAGGAATGGATATCCGTGCTAATTTAGATGATGTAGTTACCCTGAAACCTTTGGAAAGACGTTTGATATCTACAGGGTTGTTTATTGAATTACCGGAAGGATATGAAGCTCAGTTACGGCCGAGGAGTGGTTTAGCTTTAAATGAGGGATTAGGATTATTAAATAGTCCGGGTACATTAGATGCTGATTACCGGGGAGAGTTAGGGGTGATAGTGGTTAATTTGTCAAATAACGTGATTACTATCGAAGATGGAGAACGTATTTGTCAAATGGTTATCAATAAAGTAGAACAGGCTGAATGGGTTCAGGTAGAAGAATTAAGTCAGTCTGAAAGAGGAGAGGGAGGATTTGGTCATACGGGTAAAAAATAATTCAGATAAAATAAAAGAATATGAAAAAGAGGCTTGCTTTAATATTTATCTTTTTCTTTGTGATGAATGCCTTTGCTGATAAGAAAAAGAAAATAGAGACTGTACAGGAACTTGATGAAAAAAGCAGACTGGAATTTGATTATTCTTTTATGGAAGGTGTCAGAAACAAAATTACCGGTAATTACCAGGAAGCTTTGGGATGGTTTGACAATTGTCTGAAAATATTACCGTCCAGTCCGGTTGCTAAATTTGAAATAGCTGGTATTCTGATGACTAATGAAGACTTTAACGGGGCTTTACAATTGGCTCGTGAAGCTGTAGCTGGTAATACTGAAAACATGTGGTATAAAATATTATTAGCTAATATTCTTCAGAAAAAGTCTATGATAGAAGAAGCTTGTAACGTTTATGCCGATATTATTTCTAAATATCCGAATCGGGAAGAATTTTATTTAATTGAAGCAAATCTTTATGCTTCTGTTGAAAAATGGCAAAAAGCAATAGAAGTATATAATCGTTATGAAAGTCAGTATGGAATTACAGAACCGGTTTCTATTGAAAAGATTAAATTATATACTAAATTAGAAGATTCAAAAGGAGCTTCCGGTGAATTGTTAAAACTTATCCGGAAGTTTCCGGACAGAAATGAATATTTGAGTTTGTTGGCTGAATTGTATTTTAATTATAATCAGGATAAGAAAGGATTACAAATTCTGGATCGTCTATTAAAAGCAGACCCTGAAAATGGTTTTGTTCATTTTTATCTGGCAGATTACTACAGGAGTAAAAAACAGCAAAAAACAGCTGATGAACATACGAAACGTGCACTGGTCAGTGAGCAAGTTGAAAGTGGATATAAAATACAATATATCTTAAAATTAATTCTTAATCCTGATACTACTTTGGTTTCTGATGCTGAATTGGATTCTTATATGGAGTTGTTGATGCAAAATTATAGTGATGATTTGGCAATCAGAGCTTTACATTCAGATTTTCTGAAAAAGGATAATAAATTATCTGAAGCTAAAAAAGAGTTGGAATATATCCTTTCTAAAGATAAAAGTAATTATCTGATTTGGGAAGAGTTATTGCTTTTATGTAATGAAATATCAGATACTGTTTGTATGAAGGTTAAGAGCATAGAAGCTATTAAGTATTTTCCGGAACAGCCATTACCTTATGCTTTGGCAGGAATTTCTTTCATGATGCAAAAAGATTTTAAAGCTGCACTTCCTTTTTTAAAAAAAGGTGTTGATTTAACTGATGATAAAATACCTTTAAAATCGCAGTTTTACTCTTATTTAGCTGATTGTTATTATAATATGGATAGTGTACAGCAGGCTTTCAGTATGTTTGATAGAGTATTGGAAATGAATCCGGATGATATATTGGTTTTAAATAATTATGCTTATTATCTGTCACTTCGGAATGAAAATCTGAGTCTTGCTGAAAAAATGAGTTCAAAAGCAGTGTCTATGGAATCTGATAATTCCACTTATTTGGATACTTATGCCTGGGTGTTGTATAAACGTGGAGATTATTCTCAGGCTAAATTTTACATAAAGTTGGCTATTGAAAAAACAAAGGAACCGTCGGGTGTTTTGTATGAACATTATGGTGATATTTTATATCGTAGCGGGAATAAAGACGAGGCTATGAAGATGTGGAAAAAAGCTTTTGAATTGGGTACAGATCATATGGATATGTTAAAACAAAAAGTAGAAACCGGAATTTTACCTGAATAATTGAATTTTTCACAGAATGAAAGTTTATCACATATTATTTATAATAATTTGCTTTTCAATAGTTTCTTGCCGGACAGTAAAACAAGTCACAGTGAAAAAGGATGTTCCGGTCATAACTGAAAATAAATTATTTAAAAATATAGAAAATCATAAGTTAAATTATAATACCTTGTTTGCTAAACGCATAGATGTTTCGTTGACAAATGATAAGGGAAGTAATAATTTTAAAGCCTCATTGAAAATACAACGGGATAGTTTCATTCAGATTTCTGTTACTGCTCCTTTGGGGATTGAGGTAGCCCGGATTTTGTTTACTAATGACACTATTAAATTTGCAGATATATATCATAAAAAATATTTTTTGTCAGACTATACTTATTTTGCAGATAAATACGAGGCACATATAACTTATACTTTTTTACAAAATTTGTTGACTAACACTTTTTTTAATCCGGACGTTTATGATACGGCAAGTAAAAAATATAAGTTGGATAGGGTTGATGAAGGTTATGAATTATCAACGGTTGAAGAACGGACTTTAAGTCGTAAAATAAAGAAGTTGTATAAGAAAAAGAGAAAAAATAAAGATTTCATTTTAATTTTACAGAAGATTTTGATAGATTCTCAGGAATTCAGACCGTTAAGTATATCTGTTGAAGATGTTGAGGAAAATACAGGCGTGTGTGTAGATTATAAGAATTTTAAGAATGTTTCGGGTAGAATATTTCCGGAAATCATTGTTTTCGGTTTATTTTCAGATTATGCTAAAACCAATTTGGAATTAAAATTTCAAAAGTTAGAATTTGATGTACCGGTAGAATCAAATCTGAAAATTTTACCGAAGTATAAAAGAATAAATAATTTATGATTTTCAGTAGATTAACTATATTGTTTTTAATTATTTTGTTACCTTGTCTGACTGTGTGTGCTCAGTCGGTTAATGATATTAAAAAGCAAAAAGAAAAGACTGAAAAAGAAATTTCTTATTTGAATAAATTACTAAATGATGCGACTAAGAGTAAATCTGTTTCTATTGAAAAGTTGAATATTTTGCAGGAAAAGATAGTTCAGAGTAAAAAATTACTCAATTCTTTAAATCAGGAGGTTTATTACATTCAAAAAGATATTGAATTAAATGAAAAGAGGATCGGAGAATTGCAGGCAGAAAAAGATGCTATGCTGAAACTTTATTCAAAGTTGGTTTATGGTAGCTGGAAAAAGAGAAATAAAACAAATAAATTGATGTTTATTCTTTCTTCCTCCGACTTTAATCAGGCCTATAATCGTTTCAAATATTTTCAGCAGGTTCAGGAGTATTCGGGACGACAATTAGAATTGATTCGTCAGGTAAATGATTCGTTGAATTTGAAGAATCAGGATTTGAAGTCTCTGATGATTCAGAAAAATTCAGTTTTAAATACAATATGTGTTAAAAACCAGGAACTTGAGTCTGAAAAATCGAAAGAAAATCAGTATGTGTCTGAGTTACAAAAGAAAGAAAAAGAATTACAAAAGAAATTGCAGAATGAGACACAGAGGCAACAACGTTTGGCTAAAGAATTGAACAAATTAATTGCCAGACAAATAAAAAAATCAGGAAGTACTTCATCAACCAAATATAAATTAACTCCGGAAGAAAAATTAGTTTCTGATGATTTTGTAAAAAACAAAGGAAAATTACCATGGCCGGTTGTTCAAGGATTTATTTCTAAAAAATTCGGAATAAATGTGGATCCTGTTTATAAGAGAGTGAAAACATTTAGTGACGGAATCAATATTATGACTTCCAAAAATGCTGATGTGCGTGCTGTTTTTCAGGGCGTAGTTTCAGAGATAGGTTATAATCCTTTCTCTAATAATTTTATTATTATTCGGCATGGTAATTATTTGACATTATATCTTAATGTAATTAATATAAGTGTAAAAAAAGGAGATAAAGTAAATACAAAAGATGTCCTGGGGAAAGTAGGTTATGATCCTGAGGAAGGCAGTGTTTTAATTTTTCAATTGTGGAAGGATATTGAAAAACAAAATCCTGAACTTTGGTTAGCTAAATAATAATGATGGTTTCTGAATATCAGAATTTGAAGAACAGTCTTAAGTGGACTTTGCAGGTTTTTAAAAGTAAATTATTACTCTTTCATGTTCTAAGAGGGGGAGTTATAATAGGGATTTCTATTCTGTTTTTTTTGTTTTTCTATTTTTTCTGCAATTCTTTCTTCCAACTTTCTGTATTGTGGAAAACCCTGTATTTTTATGTATTTATATCGGTTCTTTCTCTGGAATGTATATTCTTTATTTTTCATCCGTTTATTCGTTTCCTTTTACATGCTAACCTGAAAAATAATCTTCTGTTAAAAGAAATATCAAAATATTTTTCTTCTGATATTTTTCTTTCTGTCTATAATTTAGCATTTCATTCTGATTGTATTCGTGGTGATGAATCATTGAAAAAAGCTGCTTTCATTCAAAAATATAATTTCTTAATTTCTAATAAATTATCTGTTGTATTCCCGGATAAAATCTTACTCAGATATGCTTTGGCAGGAGGGATTCTTTTGTCGTTGTTTTTCTTCAATCAAGTTAGTTTTTCTAAAATATATAATGATTTATCTGATTATGAAACTGTTCACCCGAAACATGAATTATCTTTTTTGTTATTAAATCGGAATTTAACAGTTGAATATGGTCAATCACTTCAATTGAAACTTGTTTTAAAAAGTGATGATTACCGGGTAGATCGGGTGTTTATCTCTTATAGTGGGGGAGAATTTTTGATGAATCGTAAAGATTCAGTTTTTACTTATGATTTTGAAGTTATTAATAATGATATTCAGTTTTATTTTAAAGCTTTAGGTCAACAAAGTGATTTTTATAAGATTGAGGTTCTTCCGAGTCCACTTCTTACTGCTTACAAAGCAATTATTACTCCTCCTGCTTATACGGGTTTGAAGTCTGAAGTTCAACAAAATACTGTAGACTTTCGGGTGTTATATGGTTCCCGTTTAAAGTTTGATTTATCTGTTGCTGATATAGATACTCTTTATTTGAAAAAAGGCGAACATTTATCTGATGTTGATTTGAATAATAAGAAAAATTCGGCAGTTTTGAATCTGAATGTCCGGGAATCCGGTGAATATTCCCTGGTGGGTTCAAATCGTTTCATACAGAAGAAGAATTTGCTGAATTTTACGGTAACTTGTATTCCGGATTTATATCCGGGGATACAGATTACGGAAATTCAGGATTCATTACGTGCTTCATTGCATTATTATTATGGAGTAATTACGGATGATTATGGTTTTTCGGCTTTGCGTTTTAGCTATTCTGTTAATGAAGAAACTAATACGGTTATTCCTATCGTTTTCGCAAAGAACAGGAATGTTCAGGAATTTTATTTTAGTTTTGATTTTGCTGAATTTGCAGGAATGGAACAATCGCAAATTAATTATTATTTTGAAGTTTTTGATAATGATAATCTTTCCGGCCCGAAAAGTACCCGTTCCGGACAAAAAATATATCAGCTTCCTGATTTGAATACTGTCTTTGATTATAATGTAGAAGTGAATCAAAATGTTAATTCTGCATTGAATGATGCCGAAAAATTAGTCCGGGACATTGTATCTGGTGTTAAGGAATTGCAAAAAAAGATGCTGGATAATAATACAGATAATTGGGAAAAACAACAATTGTCAAAAGACATCGTTCAAAAGAAAGACAAACTGAATAAGTTATTGAATTCAGTAAAAGAAAATAATTTAAAGAAGTCTGATTTAAATAAGAGTTTTGCAGGTCAAGACAGTATTTTATTGGCTAAACAAAACCAAATTCAGGAGTTATTGGATAGAATTATGGACGATGAGATGAAAAATCTGATGAAGGAGTTTTCTAAGCTTTCTGAAGAATTTTCAAAAGATAAATTCAATGATTTGGATGAAAAAATGAAGCTTACTTTTGATCAGATGAGTGAAGAATTGGACCGTAATATAGAGTTGTTGAAACGGTTTCAAATAGAAGAACGGCACGATTTGATTTCTAAACGTCTGGAAAAACTTAAATCCGACCAGTTGAAGTATGATGACCAACTAAAGAATAGGTCCGTTAGAAACGATTCCCTTGCAGAAGTTGGTTCTAAGATAAAACAGGAATTGGACAATATAAAGAAAGATTATTCAGACTTATTAAAGGAAAATAGTAATTTGTCTGAACCTTATCATTTGGATAAAATGGAACAGAAATTTGACCAATTATCTGAAAAACTTGGTCAGCAATCTACTGAAAATAAGCGTAATCGAAAATTGTCTGAAGAAATTAAAAAGGAAATGGATGAACTTATTGATGAAATGAAGAAACAACAGGAACAAAATTTTGTCAATAAGTCGTTGCCACAAAATGATATTGAGTTGATAATTCAAAATATTTTGATAATTTCGTTATCACAGGAAGATTTATTGGACCAGTTTTCAAAAGTTGAGGCTCAGAGTTTAAAATACAATGAATTAGGAAGACTGCAGGATTTAAAGCGTCAGGAGTATAAAATTGTGAAAGATAGTTTGTCTCTTTTAGCTAAATCAAATCTAATGCTTGCATCTTTATTAAGTCATAAGTTTTATGATATTGAAATCAAATTTGGTTTATTGCCTGACTATATTCAGAATAACCGGAGGAGTGATTTGTTGAAAGAACAGCAATATATTATTAATTATTTGAATGATATTGCCTTAACTTTAACA
Organism: uncultured Odoribacter sp.; assembly: GCA_910578105.1. Taxonomy (GTDB): domain Bacteria; phylum Bacteroidota; class Bacteroidia; order Bacteroidales; family Marinifilaceae; genus Odoribacter. The sequence continues at coordinate 149,627 of CAJTPD010000002.1, forward strand.
GATGCTTTACAAAAGGAGCAACAAGATTCCAAAGGTAAAGGAAAAGGTAGCAAGGAGAATTCAAAATCAGGTAAAGGCGGTGAAGGAGGATCAGGACAAAAAGATGGTGGATATGGACAGATGAAGAAATTCCAGCATGGCTTGAAACAGCAATTGGAAAATTTAATTTCTAAGATGAAAAATGGTGAAAAGGGTAAACCTTTACAGCAAGGAATCAGTAATATGATTAGACAGAATGAACTTTTTAGAAAGAGTCTGAATGATTTTATTTCTGAATCAGGTTCTTTGTCAAATACAGAAAAACAATTGTTAAATGAGATTAATAAGCTATTGGAAGATAATATAAGAGATTTGTCAAATTATTCTGTATCTGGTCAATTGATTCATCGTAATAATTTGATATATAATAAATTATTAATGTCTGAAAAGGCTTCTAAACAGAGGGAAGAGTTTGAAGAAAAACGAAAATCTGAATCAGCCACGGATGTTTTATATAAACGTCCGGATTTGAAATTGAATTTTATGAAAAAATCAGGACTGATAAAAACTGATTTTCAAAAGTCGGGTTTAAAATTGAATGATTATTATAAAACAATGTACAACAATTATTATATAAAGCTTGGTAATGAATAGATTAGAAATTTCAATTTCGTCGGAAATTAATAATATTGTAAAAATAGAAAATTTTATTGAAAGTTTTACTGCTTGTTTTAACTTGTCTCCTGAATTATTTGGCCGTATCAGTTTATCAGTAATAGAAGCAGTGAATAATGCTATTTTATCCGGAAATAAGCGTGAAGCGGATAAAATGGTTACTGTGATTGCTGAAAAGGTCAATAATCAATTCCGAGTTACTGTGAACGATGAGGGGGATGGTTTTGACTATACCAATATACCTGACCCTACTTTGCCTGATAATATTGATAAGATAGCTGGCCGTGGTTTATATTTAATGAAAACTCTTTCTAATGAATTGATATTTGAAAATAATGGAGCTTCAGTGACTCTTGTTTTTAATTTGTAAGGATTGGTTTTGTTATTTGTGCTGAATCATATAAGAAATTTTTGATGGAAGAAATTTTCTTTTTTAAAGAAGGAAAAGCCGATTATCCTTCTTTTTTTTCTGACGATAAAATTCGTAATTGGTTGAAAGTTATTGCTGCCCATTATCAGAAAATGTTAGGTGCAATTAATTTTATTTTTTGCGATGATGAATATATTCTTTCAGTGAACCGGCAATATCTGAGTCATGATTATTATACTGATGTAATTACATTTGATTATTGTAGTAAAGAAGTGTTATCGGGCGATGTATTTATCAGTTTGGATACTGTTAAATCGAATTCGGAAGAATATGGTGTGTCTTTTGAGGAGGAATTTCATAGGATTATATGTCATTCTGTACTTCATTTAATAGGTTTTAAAGATAAAACTGATTTGGATGGTATTCAGATGCGTAAAAATGAAAATATTTGCTTAGACCTTCTTAAAATGCTTTCAAATGGAGAATCTTTTACCTGATTATGATATTATAGTTGTAGGAGCAGGACATGCCGGGTGCGAAGCAGCCAGTGCTGCGGCACATTTGGGTTCTAAGGTACTTTTGATTACCTTGGATATGAATAAGATAGCTCAGATGTCCTGTAATCCGGCCATTGGGGGAATAGCTAAGGGGCAGATTGTACGTGAAATAGATGCTTTGGGTGGAATGACAGGTATTATAACTGACCAAAGTTCTATTCAATTCCGTATGCTGAATCTTTCAAAGGGACCTGCTATGTGGAGTCCCCGGGCTCAGTGTGATAGGATGAAATTTTCTGCTAATTGGAGACATTCTTTGGAGAATACAGATGGTTTGGACATGTGGCAGGACGATGCTGTATCATTATTGATTGAAAATCAACAGGTAAAAGGGGTGAAAACTTCTTTTGGTGCAATTTTTTATGCCCGGAGAGTAATTTTGACTAATGGAACTTTTTTGAATGGATTGATGCATATTGGCCGTGTCAGCTTTTCCGGGGGGCGTATAGCTGAACCTGCTACTTATGGATTGACAGCTCAGTTGAAAGAATTGGGTTTTGAGGTTGGCAGGATGAAAACCGGTACACCCGTGCGGATAGATGGTCGCAGCATAGATTTTTCGAAATTAATGGAGCAGGACGGAGAGAATGATTTTCATTGTTTTTCGTTTATTCATTTTGATTATACGAACGATTTGGTGCATCGGCCTTGTTATATGGCTTATACAAATGAAAGGGTTCATGAAGCTTTGCGGGAAGGTTTTGCGGACAGCCCTTTGTTTAATGGTACTATTCAAAGTGTAGGGCCACGGTATTGTCCTAGTATTGAGACTAAATTGAACACATTTGCTGATAAAAATTGTCATCATTTGTTTTTGGAACCTGAGGGTGAAACTACAAATGAATTTTATCTGAATGGGTTTTCTTCTTCTTTGCCTTGGGAAATTCAATTGAGAGGATTACGATTGATAGAAGGTTTTGAGCAGGTGAAAATTTTCAGACCCGGGTATGCTATAGAATACGATTATTTCCCACCTACGCAGTTATATCATACGCTGGAAACTAAATTGATACGCGGGCTTTATTTTGCAGGGCAGATTAATGGCACTACCGGGTACGAAGAGGCTGCTGCCCAAGGTTTGATGGCCGGAGTAAATGCCCATTTGTCGCTTCATTTTAATAAAGATTTCATTTTAAACAGAGATGAAGCTTATATAGGTGTTTTAATAGATGATTTGGTTACGAAAGGAGTTGATGAGCCTTACAGAATGTTTACTTCGAGGGCAGAATATAGGATTTTACTTCGTCAGGATGACGCTGATAATCGTTTGACACCTAAAGGTTATGAATTGGGTTTAGTTAATGAAAATAGACATAATATTTATATTGATAAAATAAGAAAGCGTGATCTTTTAATCCATTATATTCAAAATTGTAGTGTAAAACCTGAGGAAGTTAATTCACTTTTGGAGTCTTTAAATTCTACTCCTTTAAAACAGGGTGTTAAATTAGTGGAGGTATTGTCCAGACCCCAAATAGAGCTTAGTCAACTTTTTGAAATTATTCCTGTTTTAAATGATTTTATTAAAGCTCATGCTATTCGGAAAGAAATAATTGAAGCAGCTGAAATTGCTCTTAAATATTCAGGATACATAGAAAGGGAACGTATGCTGGCAGATAAATTGTCCAGATTAGAAAATTTGATTATTGCCGGGAAATTTAATTATGAAGAATTGACTAATTTGTCTATCGAGGCTCGTCAAAAATTATCAAAAATACAACCCAGAACAATAGGGCAAGCTTCCCGTATAAGTGGAGTATCTCCGGCAGATATAAATGTTCTTTTAATTTTGATGGGCAGATAAAATTGTTTTAGCTGCGAATGTTTCACGTGGAACATCTTAAAAAGGTGCGAAGAGGTTAAGTATGAAAAAACAGATAGAAGGCAATATTGTTGATATTTGTAACCGAAATATTTTTCCGGGTGTGATTACCATAGAAGATGGATGCATCATTTCTATGGTACAAAATTCAAAATGCTATGAGGAATATATTTTACCTGGATTTATAGATGCACATGTGCATATAGAAAGTTCAATGTTAACACCGGTTGAATTTTCAAAACTTGTTATTCAAAAAGGAACAATTGCGGTTGTCAATGATCCCCATGAGATAGCTAATGTATTAGGGAAGGAAGGTATCTATTTTATGCTGGAAAATAGTCGTAGTTCTTTCATAAAAATGTTTTTTACCATACCTTCATGTGTTCCTGCCACCTCCCATGATTTTTCCGGAAGTGTATTATTGTCGGATGATGTAGAAGAATTAATAAAATCGAATTATTTTGTGGGTTTATCTGAAATGATGGATGTTTTTGGCATATTACATGATTGTCCGGAAACAATGCGAAAGGTGAATCTTGCTCATGGATATAATATACCTGTTGATGGACATGCTCCCGGTTTAAGAGGAAAGGATTTATTGAAATATATCCGGGCAGGTATTTCTACTGATCATGAATGCGTGACATTGGAGGAAGCGTTGGAAAAGATAAATTCGGGAATGAAGATATTAATCAGAGAAGGGAGTGCAGCAAAGAATTATGAAGCTTTAAAAATGTTGATTAAGATTTGTCCTGAACAAGTTATGTTTTGCACGGATGATTCTCATCCTGGAGATATCATTCATTTAGGGCATATTGATAAAATCGTAAAAAAAGCAATCCAAGATGGATTTGATCTTTTTGATGTTTTAAAAATAGCATGTATTAATCCGGTTCAACATTATAATCTGCAAGTAGGAACACTTTGCGTAAATGAGCCGGCTGACTTCATTATTGTTCGGGATTTGAAATCTTTTGAAGTTCAAACTGTTTATTTATCCGGAAAGGAAATGTATCCTTTTTATAAAAAGACTGAACTTGAGAAAAGTTCATCTGTTATTCATTTGAATCACTTTCTGAGAACTCCTATTTCAGTATCTGATTTGCAGAAAAAGGTTTCAACAAAGAATCTTTGCATAGGAGTTAAAAACGGAGAAATTGTTACTACGAAAGATTTTTTTTCATTATCATTGCCAGTGTCAAATTTTCAATCGAATCCGGAAAAAGATATATTGAAAATCGTTTATTTGAATCGTTATCGGAATACAACGCCACAAATAGCTTATATTCGGGGCATAGGATTAAAAAGAGGTGCTTTTGCAACGAGTATTTCTCATGATTCTCATAATATAATAGCAGTAGGTTGTACAGATTATGATTTAGCCATGGCAATTAATTCCGTGATTACTGAAAAAGGTGGTCTATCTGTTGCAGATGAAAATATAGTTTTTGTTTTACCCCTGCCTATTGCAGGTATTATGGCAGATAAAAACGGATTTGAGGTGACTGAGATGTGGGATTGCATGATAGAGAAATTGCATCATATGGGTTGTTGTCTGGATTCTCCATTTATGACATTATCTTTTATGGCTTTAATTGTTATTCCTGAATTGAAAATAGGAGAAAAAGGTTTATTTGAATATAGTAAATTCCATTTTGTTTCGGAATAATCTGAAATTATAATTTAGAATATTATGGCTTTATATGATGAATATCTACGGGAAAAGGTAAATAAATTGCCTAATAATCCGGGAGTGTATCAATATTTGGATAATTCAGGGGTAATAATTTATATAGGAAAGGCTAAAAATTTAAAAAATAGAGTTTTATCATATTTGAATAAAAGTAATCAATCAAATAAAACCAAGATTTTGGTAGATAAAATTGCAGATTTGCAATATATCGTGGTTAATACTGAGCAGGATGCTCTTTTATTAGAAAATAATCTAATCAAAAAGTATAAACCACGTTATAATATTTTACTGAAAGATGATAAAACTTATCCATGGATTTGCATAAAAAAAGAGCCTTTCCCCCGGGTTTTTATTACAAGGCGTTATGTGCATGACGGGTCTGAATATTTTGGGCCTTATACTTCCGGGAAATTTGCTCATATTTTGATTAATTTGATAAAATCTCTTTTTAAATTGAGAAATTGTAATTTAAATTTGAATCAAAGGACTATATATAATCATAAATTCAGAGTGTGTCTGGAGTATCATATCGGAAATTGTCTCGGCCCATGTATAGGAAAAATTCAGGAAGAGGAATACAATGACTTTATAATTCAAGTCCGAAATATTTTGAAAGGAAATTTATCGTTGGTTATCGAGGTGATGTCCCGTAAAATGAATTTGTATGCTGATAATTTGCAATTTGAGGAAGCCAATCAAATGAAAGAAGCTTTGGAAGCTGTTCGTAATTACCAGGCTAAGTCTACAATTGTGCGGACTTCTATTAATGATACAGATGTATTTTCTTATATTGAAAATGAGAAATATGCTTATATAAATTATCTTAGAATAGTACACGGTGCAGTAATACAAGTACATACAATAGAGTTGGAGAAAAAAATAGAAGAAGATAAAGACTCGTTGTTGTCTTTTGCTATTTTGGAAATCCGGCAATTGGTAAATAGTAATTCCAAAGAAATTATTGTTCCCTTTTATCCGGATGTTCAATTGGAGGGCGTACAATATGTGATTCCTCAGAAAGGGGATAAGAAACAATTACTTGAATTGTCTGAACGTAATGTAAACTATTTCAGAATAGATCGTGAAAGACAAAGGAGTTTGAAGAAAGAAGATACCAGTTTTAATGTATTAAAAACTATTAAGATTGAGCTTAAACTACCTGTTTTACCACACAGGATGGAATGTTTTGATAATTCTAATATTCAAGGTACTAATCCTGTGGCTTCCTGTGTTGTGTTTATTGATGGAAAACCTGCTAAGCGGGAATATCGCAGGTTTCATGTAAAAACTGTTGTAGGGGCTGATGATTTTGCTTCTATGGAAGAAATTATTTACCGGCGATATAACAGGGTATTGAATGAAGGATTGGAATTGCCTGATTTAATTGTGATAGATGGTGGTAAGGGACAATTGCATTCGGCAGTAAATAGTTTGAAAAAATTAGGTTTATACGGAAAAGTGCCGGTGTTAGGATTGGCAAAACAAATGGAAGAAATTTATTTTCCGGAAGATAAGGAACCTTATTTGTTGGCTAAAAATTCAGTGGCATTAAAAACATTGATGCATATCAGAGATGAAGCACATCGTTTTGGGATTACCTTTCATAGGAAATTGCGTGAAAAGGCACAAACAAAGAGTATTTTTTCTGATATAAAAGGTATAGGTGAAAGTTCTGAAATAGCTTTATTACAAGAGTTTAAAACTATTAATAATATTAAAACAAAGTCAATAGAAGAATTGGCTAAGGTTATAGGAAAAAAAAGGGCGGGAATTGTTTACAATTATTTTCGGGAAAATGAATGAGTGTCAAAAAAATGGGCACCGGTCATGAAACTAAAAGCCGGTGCCCATTGGTTATTTTCCATTTTTGTTACTTCAGAATCTTTTGGTATTCATCTTTATTGGCTAATATTTCTACTGCTTTATCGATTTCTTTATCGTGTTTCATTTTGTATTCAATAACTCCTTCCAGATAATAATAACGTTGAATAAATTGTTCTGTCAAAAAGGATTTTATTTCATTTTGAAATAGATTCATATCCCGGTCTATTGAATGGGCAAATTCTTTTTGCAGTTTTTCGATTTCTTTTTTTGTGTTATCAAAATATTTTTCAGTTTTTGCTGTTTTTATCAGTTTTTCCAACATTTGTTGTGATTCTGTTTCGTAGCTGAATTTCTTTTCTTTCAGGTATTGTTTGAATTCGTTGTATACATCATCTGATAACTTAAAATCTTTTATAGGGGCAACTTCCGGATGCCGAAGGGCATAATTATTTACGAAATCAAATGTAATATCTTGTATTACAAGCTCTTGAGTAATTTTTGCTATCTCTTCAGCTTCTATTGTTATATCCGGGGAAATGCCTCCTCCGTCATATACTTTTCTGCCGTTTTTAGTAGAATATTCAGTAATCAGAGAATCAGGAACTTTACCTACACTACCGTCTGCATTCCGGTGGGAGTAATCCAATGCCTGAATGCATCTTCCGCTGGGGATATAATATTTTGCTGTAGTTACCTTTAATTTTGTATTGTAGGCTAAATCGCGTACTGTTTGGACCAATCCCTTTCCAAACGACCGTTCGCCGATTAAAACGGCTCTATCGAGGTCTTGAAGTGCTCCTGATACAATTTCCGAAGCGGAAGCAGATCCGCGGTCTATCAGTACAGCCAGGGGCATATCAGGTGCAATCGGATTTTTGTCGGCGTTGTATTCTTTGTCCCATTGTTTTACTTTTCCTTTGGTACTGACGACTTTCGAATTTTTAGGCACAAAATAATTTACAATTTCAACGGCTTGGTCCAGTAATCCGCCTGTATTACCCCGAAGATCCAGAATCATGGATTTTGCACCTTTATTTTTCAGGTCGATGAGTGCAGTCCGAACGTCATTAGCGGATTTATCGGTGAAGCTGGTTAGGTAAATATAACCCGTACTGTCATTAACTAATCCGTAAAAAGGTACGCTTGGTATTTGTATTTTTTCGCGTATCGCTTTCTTTTCTAAAGGTTTATCCTGATATTCCCGTTGTACTTTTATGGTAATTTCTTTGCCAGGTTGTCCTTTTAACATAGTGCTGACATCGTCAGTGTTTTTTCCTTTGGTAGAATTTCCGTCAATAGACAGAATAATGTCTCCGGGAAGGAGTCCTGCTTTAGCTGCCGGGGAGTTTTTATAAGGTTCGCGGATAATGACTTTATCGCCTTTTTTACTAATAATGGAACCAATACCGGCATATTCTCCTGTAGTCATCAGTTTCACATCTTCCATTTCGGATTCAGGATAATAAACGGTGTATGGGTCCAAGGATTTCAGCATAGCTTTTATGCTGGTAGTTACAAGGTCTCCCGGGTTAATTTCATCCACATAGAACATATTTATATCCCGGAACAGGGTGGCATAAATGTTCAGATGTTTGCTGATTTCAAAACTTTTGTCATCAGTTTTCAAGGCGGTTAGTCCGCAGGTAAAAACAATCGCAATGATTGTAATGAATAAAATTCTTTTCGTTTTCATTTATTTGTTGGTTACTTATTTTATCCTTTCATATTTTAGTTAACGAAAATACAGTTTATTATTGAAAATGGAAAATGAAGCGTTTAAAATTAGCATATTCTTGCAGGTGTTGATTTTATTTAAGGTCAGGGAACCGGGTCATATCCGCTACCTCCCCACGGATGGCAGCGAAATAATCTTTTAATGGTTAACCATAATCCTTTAAACGGACCGTATTTACATATAGCTTCTATTGCATATTGTGAACAGGTCGGTATGTACCGGCATGTGGCTGGTTTAAGAGGAGATATGCTGTATTGGTAGAATTTTATTAAAATAAGCAATAAATAGCTGAGAATACGTTTTATATATTTCATGCTATTGAGAAAATTATGAAGCTGGTGAAAGTAAAGTTAATATTTTTTGCATGGAACTTTTTACAGCTTTTTCTGTTTTAGAATAAGTAGGGAGGTTATCGTCCAAATAGATAAAAAGAATATCGACAGTCTGTCCTTTGACCATTTTGTTGTAGAATTCAGTTTTATTTAACCGGAAAGCCTCACGGGTAAGCCGTTTAACCCGATTTCGTTTTACTGCCCGTTTGAATTTTTTCTTGCTGACACTAATAGCAATTCGTGTCGGAAATTCATTGGGTTGGGAAGATTCTTTGAAAAGAACACGAAAAGGATATTTCACAAAGCTGCATTTTGAAATTAGCAGTTCATCTATCAGTTTCTTGCTGCATAAACGTTCTGATTTGCTGAGTGAATACATCATCAGGAACTTTAGTTTGAGAATCAGGAGTTTTTCAGACTTTTACTGTCAAGTCCCGGAAACTGCTTATCCGGCCAAAAATGCTTTCCATACGGTCTCTTTTCAAATTATTTTATTTTTTTTCTTTGTTATAACGTTTAATAAATTCCTCCAGAGCCATAGTCATAGAAGGGCATTGAGGAGTGGGTGCTTTTATGTCCAACCGCAATCCGGCTTCTTCTACAGCAATGGCAGTGGCAGGACCAAATGCGGCTATAACAGTGGTGTCCTGAACAAAATCAGGGAAATTCTGGAATAACGATTTTATTCCGGATGGGGTGTAAAAAGCAATAATATCGTATTCTTTCAGGTTTTTAATATCGCTCAAATCACTAGCGACAGTTTTATACAGAATAGCTTTTGTATATTTCAGATGAAGCTGTTCCAATAAACCCGGGATATTTTCTTTGTGGATGTCTGAAAGTGGAACCAAAAAATTTTCTGTTTTATGTTTTAACAGAATTTTTGTCATATCATCCATTTTCTTGTCTCCGTAAAAAATTTTTCTTTTTCGGTAGACAATATATTTTTGCAAATAAAATGCTGTTGCTTCTGAAATACAGAAATATTTCATAGTGTCCGGAACAGTGATACGTAATTCCTGACAGATTCTGAAAAAATGGTCAATAGCAGTACGACTTGTAAATATAATGGCAGTATGTTCCAGAATATTAATTCTTTCTTGCCGGAATTCTTTTGCTGTTACTCCTTCAACTTTTATAAAAGGCCGGAATTCTAATTTCAAGCTGTATTTTTCAGCTAATTCTGAATAAGGAGATTTTTCGGTAACAGGCTGTGGTTGTGATACGAGTATCTTTTTTATCTTCAAAGCTGTAAAGTTTTAAATTATACCCATTTTATACCACGACCTTATACAACACAAGCAGTGGTATGATTTCGAAGGCACAAAGGTACAAAATCATATATAAAATTGAAACCCTATGGATGAATAATATTTCAATCCACCTGATACTTTTAACAATCATCAGCAATCCTAAACTAAATATAACTATCTTTATCAGAGGTATGATAGCGAAACTTTTAACAAAGAACAAAGAAATAACAAAAGGAGATATTAACAAGCCTATGATAATATGGAAAGTCCAGATATTGACAATAATTTCATGGGCAATATTTTTGGCATTAAAAGTCCATCCCAATATATTTACAATGATAAGTAAAATGAAATGATAAATAAAAAAGCCGATAAAATAATAAATTGTATTTATAGTCAGAAAATTCTCGTAAATGATAAAAGAGATACAGCCGGCAAGGATTGAAAATGAAAGACATAAGGATAAAATATAGCAAATGAGGTTTGAAGAAATGCCTTCATTCAGAATAATCTCCGCTTTTTTTCTTTTGATTAGAACATTTAATAAATTGAAAAATAAATCTTTTCCTCGTAAACGGATGAAAGCAAAAATAATCATAAAACCGGTCGTATACAGGAGATCGCCGATCAAATCAGTGTTGGTGGATAGCTTGCTGTAAGGTAAATTGCTTTGAACGAGGGGGTATATTTCAAACATAGTAGTATCTGTTTCTGTGTTGTCTGTGACAGGGCAGAAGCAGATATCACTAGATTCAGAAGGAGAAAATGTTATATTTGTATTTGGCATTGAATTTATATGCGATGTTGAGACTGATTTCATGTGAACCTTCTGTGGTTTTTACCAGATTTCCGAGTGACATATCGTAGGAGTAGGCTAAACGGTATTCCACTCTTTTCCGGGGTGAATTTAGCTTTAATCCCAATTTAAATACGATTGCTTTATAATTTTCGTTTGAACTGTTTAATAATTGAGAACTGTACCATATACCTCCGAATAGAGGGTCTGTTGTAACATCAGCTCCAAATACAAAATTATTGAAAGAGGAGGAAGACATGATTTTTTCTCCTCTGTTTTCAAATAACAGGCCCGGACATACATAAAGACTGCTTTTTTTATCCAGACTATATAACAATGTACGGATGTAACTTTGCCATTGCAGACTGATTTTTATGGGCATACGCGCTTTTTCCTCAATGAAATTGTCTTTAGGACGGGTAAAATGATTAACAGAAAATCCGATATAATTGTGCATAAATTCACGATAATGGCGTTCCCAGGGAACATACACCATAACTCCGGTACTAAAATCCCAGTAATTTTGTTTTTCATTTACCTCAGTAGGAGTTATAACAGGAATAATATTCCCGTATATTTCATGAAGGTTACCGGAATAAATGTATTTATTGAAATTCAGTCGTTTGTCGTTGTAACTTCCTTTTATTCCCAATTGAAAATAAATGTTTTTTTCTTTATTGAAATAGCCCCGCCAGGAGTAAGATAAACCGGCACTATTGAATTTTATGAATCCACCTCCTTCATCGCTGGAAATGGCATAAAGTCCAAAGCCGTAACTGTTGTATGTTTTCATATCCAGTGAGAGATGAATAGTAGAAAAATTTCCCGGAAATTTTGGCCATAATTTTCTGTAAGTCAGCAAACCATTTAATTCTCCTTCTTTTAGTCCTGTGAAAGCTGGATTATAATAAGTCCGGTTTTCCCAGTATTGAGAGAAAGTATTATCTTGTGCAGATACAGTCTGAGATAGTACAAAAAACAACACATAGAACAAAATTCTATTTGGAGCAGAAATTTGCATATGATTTGGATTGAAATTTGGTGCAATTATAAAAAAAAAGCTACTTATTAACAAGTTTTAATCAAAATATGCCCTTAGTGAGCTTCATACCAGTTCTCTCCGAAACCTGTACTTACAGTCAATGGTACAGAGAGTTTAACGATATGTTCCATGCAGTCAACAACAAGTTTTTTTAACAGATTTTGTTCTGACTTGTGGCATTTGAAATTGAGTTCATCGTGTACTTGAATAATCATTCTGGACAGTAGGTTTTCTTCTTGAATACGTTTATTGATACATATCATGGCCATTTTTATAATATCTGCTGCTGAGCCTTGAATGGGTGCATTTATAGCATTCCTTTCAGCCATGCCTCTGACGACAGCGTTCCGTGAGTTTATATCACGCAGATAGCGTCGCCGGCCCATGATTGTTTCAACATATTCTTTTTTCCGCGCTTTTTCAACGGATTCCTCCATGTATTTTTTGACTCCCGGATAGAGTTCGAAGTAACCTTCAATCAGTTCTTTTCCTTCTTTCCGACTGATGTGTAAACGTTCTGCCAATCCCCAGGCTGAAATTCCGTAGATAATGCCGAAATTAGCTGTTTTTGCCCGTCGGCGCATTTCGGTTGTAACTTCTTCCAGAGGAACGTGGTATATCTTTGAGGCTGTTGCTGTATGTACGTCTATATTATGATTAAAGGCATTAATTAATTCTTTATCCTGGCTGAGATGGGCCATTAAGCGGAGTTCTACCTGAGAGTAGTCGGCAGAAAAGAAGACATAGTTATTGTCACCAGTTACGAAAGCTTTCCGAATTTCGCGTCCTTCTTCGGTCCGGATAGGAATGTTTTGTAAATTTGGATTCAGGCTGCTTAATCTTCCTGTTGCTGCTTCTGATTGATTAAAATGGGTATGAATCTTGTCTGTCGCAGGGTCAATAAAAGCCGGAAGGGCTTCTGCATAAGTTGTCAGTAATTTTTTCAAACCGCGGTAATCCAATATTTTATTAATAATCGGATGTTCATCTTCTAGTTTTATTAATACTTGTTCAGAGGTACTGTATTGGCCTGATTTGGTCTTTTTGTGATTGCTGTCTATTTTTAGCTTGTCGAATAGAATTTCACCCAATTGTTTTGGAGAACTAATGTTGAATTCTTCGTTGGCGAGTGTATATATTTCTTTTTCAATAATTTCTGTCCGGATTTTTAATTTATCGGAAATTTTTTTCAGTTCGTTACAGTTGATACTGACTCCTTCATATTCCATATTAGCCAGAACAAATACCAATGGCATTTCGATGTCGTTGTAAAGGGATAACAGACCAGTTTGTTGCAAATCAATGGAAAGTTTTTCGTAAAGCTGGAAAATGATATCTGTTTTTTCCGTAAAATCATTGTTTTCTGTAGTTTCTTCATCGAATTGTAAAGTGAGTTGCTGATTTTCTTTTTTGATGCCGGCAAGTTTATAATTCAGATATTCCAATGCAATCCGGCTTAGTTCATGCGACATATCCGGATGCAGGACATAATGTGCTATTTTGATATCAAAGATTTTGTTTTTCAATTGTATGCCTGCTCTTTTTAACCAGATAATATCGTCTTTTACATCGGCAGATATCAGTATTTTGTTCCTATTTTCAAATATAGGTTTGAATTGTAAAATGATTTCCTGCGCTTGTTCTTTATTGCCGGGAAGATTGATATAGCTGACTTCGTGGGTAGCAAGCGAAAAGCAAAGGTGAGTCGGCCAGGCGTTGTATAGAGTGCCGTATTGGAATGCTACATATAAAGCAAAAGTATCTGTTTGTTCCAATTCTTTTAATAATTCGGGAATATCTTTTGAGCGGTCTGTGTAGTTGACTTTTATATCGGACAGTTTTTCTGTTTTATCTTCTTCTTCTTCAGTATTTAATACGCGGCGGGTGAGGGAAAATAATTCCAATTCCTTGAAAATAGGTTCCAGAATTGCTACATCAATGTGTTGTTTTTCCAGTTTTTCAGGGGTGATATCAGTGGGGACTTCCGTACAAATGGTTACCAAGGTACGGGATAAATGTACGGTAGGTTGACAATCCAGCAGGTTTTGACGTTGTTTTCCTTTCAGTTCGTCGATATGGGCATATATTCCGTCGATATCCCCATATTTATAGACTAAGGAAGCTGCACTTTTTGGACCAATGCCTGAACACCCCGGTACATTATCAGCAGTATCTCCCATCAGCCCTAAAATATCGATTACCTGGTCTACCCGCTCGATTCCGAAATGGTCTAATACTTCAGGAATCCCCCATACTTCTGATTTATTTCCGGAACGCCCGGGTTTGTACATGAAGATTTTTTCGCTGACAATTTGTGCATAGTCTTTGTCAGGAGTAATCATATAAACTGTATAACCCTCTTTCTCTGCTTTTTTGGCTAGTGTTCCGATTAAATCATCTGCTTCATATCCCGGAGCATCAATACAGGAAATTCCTAATCCTGTAATGATTTTTTTGATGTAAGGGATGGATTTTTTTAAGTCTTCAGGCATCGGAGGGCGTTGGGCTTTGTAAGGGGCATACATTTCATGCCGGAAAGTCGGGCCTTCCGGGTCAAAGACAACTGCTATATGCGTGGGCTTTTCCAATTCCAGTAATTCCAATAAAAAATTGCAGAAGCCAAAGGTAGCTGAGGTATTAATACCTGTTGTGGTTATCCTCGGATTATTAATAAATGCGTAATAAGAACGGTATATCAGCGCATAAGCGTCCAGCAGAAATAAAATTTTTGGCTCAGACATGATTTTAACTTTGTATATGTTTCGGCAAAGATAGAAAATAAAAGAGGAAGTCTGCGTAAAAAGGATGATTACCTGATGTTTATTTTGTTTTATGCCAGGATATATTTTAGAAAAGCGCATGTGTTTATTACGGTTGGTTTTAATTTTGATAAAGATGGGAAACAGGATGTCCTTGATTTACATAACGTGAAATCAGGACATTTTTAGATTAACTTCTTTTAAACACGGTTCTTTTTGTTGAATTTTGGCAAATGTTTGCTTTAGCATTGACAGTTTTGGAAAAAGAAAAGAATATCTTTGACCTGGCTTCCGGAGGCTTTTTCTTGACAATACGTTTGGCTGAGAGTGATGCTGAAAGCGAATGAAATCAAAAGGATAGTAAAATAATGTTTTAATAATAAAAGATGGCAGGTACACAATTAGATTTAATCTCAGCGGAAAAATGGGGTTTATTTACCAATGTGACAAAACCAGTTGTTATTGCCGGCCCATGCAGTGCTGAAAGTGAGCAACAAATTTTTGAGACGGCTAAAGCTTTAAGAGTCGCAGGAATAGAAGTATTGAGGGCGGGAATTTGGAAGCCTCGTACTCGTCCGAATAGTTTTGAAGGGGTTGGAACAGTCGGATTGCAATGGATGCAGCGGGTGCAGCGTGAATTGGGAATGAAGGTATCTACAGAAGTGGCGAATGTAAAACATGTGTATGAGGCTTTGAAAGCCGGTGTGGATATGCTGTGGATTGGTGCCCGGACAACAGCGAATCCTTTTGCTATGCAGGAAATTTCAGATGCTTTAAAGGGTATCGATATACCTGTTTTGGTAAAGAATCCTGTCAATCCGGATGTAGAATTGTGGATAGGAGCTTTAGAACGTTTGAATTTAGCGGGTTTGAAAAAGATTGGTGTTATTCACCGGGGTTTTTCTGTTTATGGTAAGTCAAAATACCGGAATGTACCTCAGTGGCAATTGCCTATTGAAATTAAACGGCGTTTTCCGGAAATATTGATGATTTGTGATCCCAGCCATATTTCCGGGAAAAGAGAATATATACAAGAGGTTGCCCAGCAAGCTATGGATTTAGGATTTGCCGGACTTATTGTGGAATCGCATATTTGTCCTGAAATTGCACTTAGTGATGCTGCTCAGCAAGTGACTCCGGCGTTTTTAACAGACATACTTGGGAAATTGATTATCCGGAATATAGATACGGAAAATCTCGAATATAAAGAGAGTATTGACGATTTGCGTGCTCAGATAGATATTATTGATAATGATTTGCTGGAACTTTTGGCCAATCGGATGAAGATTTCTGATGAAATTGGTAAATATAAGAAACAAAATAATATAACTATTTTGCAGCCGGGACGTTGGGATAATATTTTAGCAAAAGTCTCTGAAATAGGCAAAGCGAGGGGATTAGATTGTGAATTTCTGGAGAAAGTGTTTAAAGCCATACATCAGGCTTCAATTGACAGGCAGACAAAAATTATGAATAAGAAATAAAATATTATTGCTTTTTTGAAGCTGGAAGGCATCAAAGATAAGGCTAAGATTTCTTGTGTCAGACCAGGAAAAGAATGTGTCAAAATCTATTTCAAGACTTTGACGCATTCTTCGGAAAAGGATAAATCAAAAAGTGAGGCCAAGCCCTGCAGTATAAAGATGTAAATCTTTGTTTTTAAATGTATTGGTGAGTGTATAGCTGCCCCATATATTGATTTTTCTGTAGCCTATCCGGGCAATTGCATCGGCTTTGAAAGGTCCCATGTTGAAACTCCCTTTGTTCTTTTTTTTATGTTTGTTGTCATTGTCATCTTCATACACTATTTTGGTTTTAGAATGTATGCGTAAGCCTCCCATAATTCCTCCGGAAACATACATTTTTTTTGAAGAATTGGCCGGAAACTGGACTTCCATAAGTAATGGTATAGTTAAATACAGGTTTTTAAAAGTACTTCTTTTTATTTTGTTTATTTTGGGATATTCTTGCAAAGGATGGATGATTTCTAATTTCCCTTCGGATTTGAGGAGCGAAATGTTGTCGTTATTGAATCGGAGGCGTTGATATTCAATACCGATTCCGCTGACTAATCCAAAATTATTGTGTTTGGATAAATTTATATTGTATTTACAAAAATTGAAGTGCATGGCAAATGAGTGATTCCAATCCAGTTCTAATTTTTCCCAGGCTTCAGGTAAACGGGCATAATTTATAAAACCATAATAAAATCCGCTCCAATGGCCTTTGAACGAAGAATAGTAGCTGGTAGAGTCGTTTTTTCCTTTTTTGTAAGCCTTTTTTCCGATGATAAATAATTCGGACACATTGCTTTCTTTTTGCTGGAAAATAGAATCCCTGAGCACTTTTCTTTTGCTTGTATCTTGTATGGATGAACGTCCCGGAGAAATAAGTAGTACTTCTTTTTGTTGATTTAGTGAATCTTTGGTGTGTTGTGCCTGGAGTTGAGCTACTAAGCAAATACAGAATAAAAATAAAATGATTTTCATAGCTGATATTTTAGAATTAGTTTTATATGACGTTTAAAAGGTATGGTTTGTTACTTTATTTTCTGTTTATTCTGTAAAAGGACGGATGAATATAATGAAAAGTTACTAACTTGATGAGTAGTTTTTAATTTTTGTTTTCAGAATTTTGCTCAAATGTGACAGAATTAAAGAAAATTTATTTTCCCTGTGTCGGAATTTCCATATAGCAGGTTGTCGCTTCGATAGATATTTTTTTAAATACAATTATTTCTGAAGATAACTATTTTAAAATATGTTATTTGAAATTTATATTTAATAATTGTATATGCTATTTCTTTAATAATCATATTCTCATAAGGTGCGGTTACTTCCTTTTTAATTAGGGCAGTTTCAATGTCTAAAGTACTATTTTTAGGTTTTTCGTAAAACAGGAATGCAGTTTCCTCTGTCAGTTTTATTTTTTGAGGGACATCAGGTAGTAAAAATGAATTTTTTTTTGGTTTGAATGCGTTGCAGGTACAAGGGAGAAAAGAATTAAAAGTATTTTGAATAATAACCTGAGAAGCTGTTTTTAGTTGTGCAATAATGTATATTTTTGTTGTAAAAATAAGGAATTTGCAAGTAAACGAAAAACGTTAAGATTTAAAAATAGTTGTATGAAGATTGCAGGAGTTGAAGTGGGAGAACAACCTTTAATTCTGGCACCTATGGAAGATGTTACAAATCCTCCTTTCCGGAAATTTTGTAAACGGTATGGTGCAGATTGGTTATATTCAGAATTTGTTTCTGCCGATGCTTTAGTACGTTCGGTGAATAAGTCTTTGAAAAAATTGGTGATTGATGAGAAAGAAAGACCAGTCACAATTCAGATTTACGGACGTTTTATAGATTCAATGGTGGAGGCTGCGAAAATTGTGGAGGAAGTAAAACCGGATTTTATTGATATCAATTTTGGGTGTCCGGTGAAACGCGTTGCTCAAAAAGGAGCCGGGGCAGGTTTATTACGTGATATTCCTTTGATGACAGAGATGGCCAGGCAGATTGTCCGGGCTGTAAAAATTCCTGTGACGGCCAAGACTCGTTTGGGTTGGGATTGTGAGCATATTGTGATAGAAGATATTGCAAAACGTTTGCAAGATGTCGGGATTCAGGCTTTGGCTATTCATGGGCGTACCCGTTCACAAATGTATACAGGAGAAGCAGATTGGGAACCTATAGGCCGGATAAAGAATAATCCCCGGATTAAAATCCCTATATTGGGAAACGGAGATATTACTTCTCCTCAAAGGGCTAAAGAGGCTTTTGAAAAATATGGGGTAGATGGAGTTATGATAGGGAGGGCTACGATAGGTCATCCTTGGATTTTCCGGCAAATAAAGCATTATTTTGAAACCGGAGAAATATTACCTGATTTGTCAGTGAAGGAGCAAATAGAGATTATAAAAGAACAAATCCTCCTTGCTGTAGAGTGGATTGATGAGGTGAGAGGATTGTTACATATGAGGCGTCACATGGCATCCATGTTTAAAGGGTTGCCTCATTTCCGGGAACTTCGGATTCGTATGTTACAAGCACCTTCCATTCAGGAATTATGGCATATTTTTGATGAAATTGAAAGAAAATATTCCGGAGAATATCCTTTGCTTTTGCCGGAATAACTTATTTGAATATTACTATTGATACATAAATACCCATCAAAAACTTTAATTTTTGATGGGTATTTTTAAATTTCTGATAACTTTTAATCTATTTCCGGCTATTTCAGGAAAGTAAAGCTAAGCGGATAGGGCCATGTTTCGCCGTTATTTGCTTTCAGTGCTCCGATTATGATAAAGAATAAGCTACAAATTCCTAAAGCAATCAATAAGAGTACTCCAATAAAAATCAGACAAAGTATACCGCTTATAATGGCATATATGACACTTGAAATAATCCAGTTCATAACTATTTTGCCATGCTTGTCAATATAAGCAGAGGTGTTTTTCTTCGTTTGCCATAATATCAATGGCAAGAGCCAACCAAAAAGTGGTACAATCAATCCTGCAAATTGTGCAAAATGAATAAACATGGCATACTGTTTTTCTTCATTGGTTGGTTCCAGTACAACTGACGAGTTATTTTCCATGTTATTTGTTTCCATTTTTATTTTAGTTTATAAGGTTAATAGTGCTTTTTCCATCCGGCGGATAGTCTCTTCTTTTCCGATGATTTCTATCACATCAAACATATGAGGACCTTTAGCAGCTCCTACGATTGCAACACGGAATGGATTCATTATTTTACCAAAACCTAACTGTTTTTCAGTAATCCATGCTGAGATTATTTTTTCCGTGTTAGCAAAAGAATAATCATCAATGGATTTTAAAAGTTCCAGTAATTCTTTCATTAAGGTTGCTGTATCTTCTTTCCAGTATTTTTTACTGTCTTTTTCATTAAATGTTTCGGGTGCTACAAAGAAAAACAAGCAATCTTGGTAGAGTTCAGAAACAAAATTATACCGTTCTTTCATCAGACCGCATATTTTCTCCACTTTAGATTTGTTGTATTCCAAGTGATTGGCTAGCAGCATTTTTCCTACTAAATCTGCTAATTCCCCGTTTGATTTTGCGATGAGGTATTTATGATTAAACCATTTTGTTTTTTCCGGGTCAAATTTTGCGCCTGATTTTTTTACTCTGTCTAACGAAAAAAGTTCGCAAAGTTCTTGCATGCTAAAGATTTCCTGGTCTGTACCGGGATTCCAGCCCAAAAGAGCCAGCATATTGATAAATGCGTCAGGAAAATAACCATCTTCTTTGTAACCATGCCATTTTTCTCCGGTGACCGGATCTGTAAATTCCATCGGAAATACAGGGAATCCCATTTTATTACCGTCCCGTTTGCTCAACTTTCCGTTGCCCACCGGCTTCAGAATTAGAGGAAGATGGGCAAATTCCGGCATCGTATCTTCCCAGCCGAAAGCTTTGTATAATAATACGTGCAGGGGGAGAGAAGGCAACCATTCTTCGCCTCTGATTACATGTGTAATTTTCATCAAATGGTCATCTACTATATTGGCCAGATGATAAGTAGGCATTCCGTCTGATTTATAAAGTACTTTATCATCCAGTAAAGAGCTGTTAAAATGGACTTCTCCGCGAATGATATCATATAATTTAAGTTCCTCATTTTCCGGCATTTTAAAACGGATGACGTAATGAATTCCGGAGTTTAGCAGTTTCTTTAATTCTTCCGGATTCATATTCAGGGAATTCTTTAGCCGGGTTCTGCTCCGGGCATTATACATAAATGTTTCCCCCTGCTCTTCGCACTCTTTGCGCATTGCATCCAATTCTTCAGCGGTGTCAAAGGAATAATAAGCATGACCTGATTCTACCAGTTGTTGTGCATATTGTTTATATATTTCTTTTCTTTCGCTTTGTCGGTATGGTCCGTATTCTCCTCCGACACCAACTCCTTCATCTATTGTCAAACCGCACCATTTCAGCGATTCAATGATATATTCTTCTGCTCCCGGTACATATCTGGTCTGGTCTGTATCTTCAATTCTTAAAAGAAAATCTCCTCCGTAATGGCGGGCAAACAGATAATTAAAGAGTGCTGTTCTTACCCCTCCTAAATGAAGAGCTCCGGTGGGACTCGGAGCAAATCTTACTCTGACTTTTCTTTCCATTATTTTGATAGTATTTATGATTGTTTTTGTTGATTGTCCAGAATTTCCTGAAACATGAATTTTACATAGGCTATTCCTTGGCGTATAGCAGTGTCTTTAGAAGTGATATTGCTTAAAATAGGTTCTGCATGATTTAGTGGTTTAGCCGGGTCGTCAGTTAACAAATAGACGGTGTATTTTCCGTTTTTTCCGTTTTTATTTTTGCTAACCAAGCCAAACCATACGTCAATGGATTGGTCCTGGAGATATATGGTACGTTTAACTTTGTACATCTTTATTGTTTTTTCTGAAATTCAACAGAGTTACTATGATTATCAAAACTGCCATCGCGCTGACGTTCAGGTATACCGGAGTCCTGTTTGTGGTCGTGTAAAGACTGATTACACTTGAAATCATGACCAGAAAAGCTGTTAATATGATTAATAACCGGATGATTTTCATATTTAGTGCATTTAAAAAACTGAATTGTATTTTTTCAATAAATTTGAATGTGAATAAGTGCGAATTTATCTGAATGTATTTCAAAATATGTTCTTCGCTATTGCTAATTGCTGATTTATAAATTTAGTTTGTTTTTTACCGGATTCGCATAAATTTCCAGGAAAATATTATTTAGCATAGACAAATTTCCCTCTAGTTTATCCATTTTTTGCGTCATTATCTGTATGAAATTTTCTTTTTCTTCGGGTGTGTAAAACTGAGAGAACTTATTTACGGAATGAAGGAGATCATATGCAATGTAATTATTAGGCCATAGTTTAAAATTCTTGTGGATTTTATCATCAATAATGGCCGCTAATTTTTCAATGCGGTTTCCGTTAGAAGGAAGAGTGTTCAGACTATCAAGTTCTTCACCGGTGAGTTGAGCAATGTGGAAATGTACTCTTCCTTTATAGTCGCTCAAACCCGTCAGCATGCTGTTCATGTCGGCTTCCGGAGTTTTGACATATTCTCCCAATGTCCGGGTATATAATTCCTGAGTTTTTAAGGCATCACACGGTTCCCATTCATAAGAGACGGACAGGGGCATCAGATGCAATTCTTTAAAATTATCGGCAAAGTTTGCAGACCCGCTCATTTTCAGCATTTTCAAAAGACTTTGTTGGGTTATGTCGTCTCCGTTTTTGGTTCTGCCTTCCCGTTGGGCAATCCATACTGAATTTTCATTTTCTTTGATGACTTCCCGGATGTATTTTGAACGGAGGGCTGAACTGGTCAACATTTCCCGGACTGTGATGTCACGTTCTATAACAAAGCAGGAATTCAGTTTGACTAAGTCTGTTACCCATTCATTTATAAGCAAATTACTCCCAATAGCTGCACGTGTGTATTTATTGCCATATTCTCTTAAGAGTATATTCAGTATAGCAGAGTCCAGTATAATATCCCGGTGATTGGACATAAAAATGTAAGATTCATCTTTTTTCACCAATTCCATTCCCGTGACAGAAACGCCGTCAGTTGTTGTTTGAATCAATGACTGAATGGCCGGACCGAAGAAATGTTCCTGAAATTCGCTTCTGGTCCGGATATCTTTTAATGTGTAAATTATCGTGTCTTTGTCTATTTTCGTTAAACGGGAAAATAGTGTCAGAAATTCTTGAGATTGGCACAGACGGTTGCTTGCTGCTTCAATTTCGTTCCCGCAATAAGGTCTGATACTGTCAAATTCGGAATCCGATGTCATATTATTTGATTAAAATGGGTTGCTTTTGTTATGCTTATATAATATACTTTTTCGATGCAAAGATAATAAAAAAGCTATAAGCAGAAAGTTTAAGGTTAAAAGCTGATTGCTATTGCCTCTTAACTCTTTGTTAATGTTTCAGGTACGACTCTGCCGGGATAGGTTTGCAGTGCAACCGAAAGTATTTCTACGGCTTTTTGCAGTTCACTGATTTTTAGAACATATGCGATTCTGGCTTCATTTTTTCCTAATCCCGGTGTATGATAAAATCCGCTGGCCGGGGCTAGCATAACCGTTTGTCCATTATAATCAAATTCTTCCAATAGCCATCGGGCGAATTTTTCGGCATCATCCACTGGTAGTCTTACTATGGAGTAAAAGGCACCTTTTGGTAGGGGACAAATAACTCCCGGGATTTTATTTAATTCTTCTACCATAAAATTCCGTCTTTGAATGTATTCGTCATAAACTTTCTGGAAATATTCATCTGTAGTATCCAGAGAAGCTTCTGCTGCGATTTGTCCTAATGCCGGCGGGCATAAACGGGCCATACCGAATTTCAGCGAAGTGCTTAATATGTCCTGGTTACGGGTGATGATGGCTCCGACCCGTATACCGCATTCACTATAACGTTTCGACATCGAATCAAAAAGAATGGTATTTTGTTCTATTTCTTTCAGATTCAGGACTGAATAATGTTGCAGACCATCATAACAATATCTTCTGTACACCTCGTCCGAATATAGGAATAAATTGTATTTTTTTACAATATTCGCAAGTGCCTCCAATTCTTTTTTAGAATATAGATAACCTGTTGGATTGTTGGGATTTATAATGACAATTCCTTTGGTTTTAGGAGTAATTAATTTTTCAAATTCACTGATAGGAGGCAGAGCAAAATTATTTTCTATTTTAGCAGTAACTGCTTTAATTTTTGCTCCGGTCATAACAGCGAAAGCTGCGTAATTTGCATAAAATGGTTCGGGTATGATTATTTCGTCTCCTTCGTTTAAAGTACTCATGAAAGCAAAAAGGATGGCTTCTGAGCCACCGGTAGTGATGAGAATTTCTTGTTCCGTGATGGGTATACCCAGTTTTTGGTAATAACCGGCTAATTTGGTCCGGAGGCTGTAATTGCCGGCAGATGCAGTATATTCTATTACAGAGAGCTGCATGCGACGGACTACCTCAAGGGCTATTTCGGGAGTTTGAATGTCTGGTTGTCCGATGTTCAAATGGAAAACCTGTATGCCTTTCTGTTTGGCTTTGTCTGCATACGGAACGAGTTTCCGGATAGGAGAAGCCGGAATAGCTTTACCTTTGTCAGAGATTTGTAACATATCGTGTTATTTTAAAAGTACTCTATAAAATAGTTTTTCAATATACAATATTTTTTACAAACCTGCAATCGTTTTCATTTTTTCAATGTTTAATAATTTTATTTTGCGTCCTTTGGCTTCGACCAGACCTTCGGATTTGTAGTCGGAAAGAAGACGGATAACTGTTTCTGTTGCCGTACCCACAAAATTACTTAATTCTTCCCGGGTTATATTTAATTTGAGTGTTCCGTCTGCTTCAATACCAAATTCACTGGAGATAAGCAATAGAATTTCTGCCAGACGTTCTTTTACTGATTTTTGTGCGATTTCCCGGATGTAATGATTGGCATCTCCCAGTTCTTTACAGGCAATTTGAACCATATCGTACGCAAAACCCGAATTGTTTTGCAACAGGTGGAGTAAAGTTTTGTCTGGTATGTGGCACAAGATGCAATCAGAAAAGGTTTTGGCTGAAGTACAAGCAAATTCATGTCTGATGACAGAACGAAAACCGAAGATGTCTCCTTCCTGGTCGAATTTTATGATTTGTTCTTTCCCCTCGTGTCCGGTTTGATAGATTTTGATGATACCACAATAAATAAAATAGCATCCTTTTATTCTGGTTCCTTCTTCGTACAGAAGTTCACCTTTTTTATAGGCACGGATAGCATCCGTTGTAAGTAAGATTTGTAATTCTGCCTCTGTGAGATGGGGAAATGTATTTTTTAGTTTTTTCAGACATGCTTCCGGATTCGGTAAATTTACTTCACAGCTCATATTTTTTCTTTTTTCATATTGATTAAAATTCCTGAGCAGTTTGCATGTTTTTTATAACATTTCCTTCTTTTTGATTTATCAGGGCTGTAACGCACCGGATAATGCCCTTTTCGTCAAATCCGCATTCTGCGTATAATTGGTGTTGGGTGCCATGTTCTATAAATTTGTCCGGAATGCCCAGACGTACCAATTGGGCCGGGTAGTGATGAGTGGCTATAAATTCAGCAACAGCACTACCCAAACCTCCGTTTATAGTGCCATCTTCCAGTGTAATTACCTGTTCAAATCGCCGGAAAATATCGTGCAGAAGAGTTTCATCAATGGGTTTTAAGAAACGCATGTCATATAAGGCGACGGATATATGTTCCAGCTTTTCAATAGCTCTCTTCGCGATATTGCCTGCTGTTCCGATAGAAATGATAGCAATCTCTTTTCCTTCAATCAGGCATCTCCCTTTACCTATTTCGAGTTTTCGGAATGGAGTATGCCAGTCTTGCAAGAAACCATTTCCCCGGGGATAACGAATGGAAAATGGGCCTTGGTTGGGCAACTGGGCAGTATACATCATATTACGTAGTTCCTCTTCGTCCAGCGGAGCTGCAATGGTCAGGTTGGGGATGCAGCGAAAATATGCCAAATCATATGCTCCATGATGTGTTGCTCCGTCTGAACCTACAAATCCAGCCCGGTCAAGACAAAAAATGACATTCAGATTTTGTAGGGCTACGTCATGGATAACCTGATCATAGGCCCGTTGCATAAATGAGGAATAAATATTGCAAAAAGGGACATATCCTTTGGCTGCCAAACCTGCGGAGAATGTTACGGCGTGTTGTTCGGCAATACCGACATCAAAGCAACGTTCGGGCATTTCCTGCATCATAATATTTAAAGAACATCCTGTGGGCATCGCAGGTGTGATTCCTACAATTTTGGGATTGCTCTTCGCCAGCTCTGTGAGCGTGTTTCCGAAAACATCCTGAAATTTGGCAGGAACGTTGCTGTCAGCTTCTTTTATGCGTTCTCCTGTGAGTTTGTTGAATTTTCCCGGAGCATGCCAAAGTGTTTGATTGGTTTCTGCTTCCTTAAAGCCTTTTCCTTTGATTGTAATGCAGTGGAGTACTTTAGGACCTTTTATGTTTTTCAGGTCCCGGAGTACTTTGACCAGGTGATTTACGTCATGGCCATCTACCGGACCAAAATAGCGTAATCCCATTGCTTCAAAAAGATTACTTTGTTTCAGAAGCATTGATTTGATGCTATTATCGATATTCTGTATGAAATTTCTCATTCCCGGACTAATCCGGTTTAATTTTCCCAACACATTCCAGATGTCTTGTTTGATTTTATTGTATCCCTTGGAAGTTGTAATATCAAGCAAATATTCGTTTAATCCGCCAACGTTAGGGTCTATGGCCATGTTATTGTCGTTCAGGATGACCAGCAGATTGGAATTATATACTCCGGCGTTGTTTAAGGCTTCAAAAGCCATTCCGCCTGTCATTGCCCCATCGCCTATAACAGCGATGCTTTGCCGGCTTTCTTCTCCACTCATTTTGGCAGCAATTGCCATACCTAAAGCTGCAGAAATTGAAGTGGATGAATGTCCTGTCCCGAAGGAATCGTATTCACTTTCGGATATCTT
Source organism: uncultured Odoribacter sp. (assembly GCA_910578105.1). Classification (GTDB taxonomy): domain Bacteria; phylum Bacteroidota; class Bacteroidia; order Bacteroidales; family Marinifilaceae; genus Odoribacter. Next base: position 176,033 of record CAJTPD010000002.1, read on the forward strand.
CGGAAAACCGCTGATGCCTCCGTAGATTCGTTTGGTTTTGAATAGTTCTTTTCTGCCGGTTAATATTTTGTGGGCATATGATTGATGGCCTACATCCCAGATTAAATTGTCATAAGGGGTATCCAGCGTGTAGTGCAATGCGACAGTCAGTTCGACAACTCCCAGGCTTGAACCTAAATGACCCGGATTTTCTGCACAATCGTCAATAATTTTTTGACGTACTTCCTGACATAGTTGAATCAGGGAATCTTCCGGTATCTTTTTCAGCTCTTCCGGGGTATTTATTTGCTCAAGAATGCTCATAAATTTAGTTTATCAAATTCTTGAAGTTTGTAAAATTGAGAATTCGGTTGCTGTTTAACAGACAATAGTTCCGATTTTTTCGCCTTTCATCAATTTTTTCAGATTTCCTTCTGTATCCATATCAAATACGACAATCGGAAGATGATTTTCTTTACACATTGTAGTGGCTGTCAGGTCCATGACTTTCAGTCCTTTGTTGTATATTTCATCGTAAGTGATTTTATCAAATTTCACCGCTGTGGGGTCTTTTTCCGGGTCTGCCGTGTATATTCCGTCTACTCTTGTACCTTTTAGCATTGCATCTGCTTCAATCTCTATGGCCCGGAGACTACTGCCTGTATCAGTCGTAAAATAGGGATTGCCGGTGCCGGCACTGAAAATGGTGACATATCCGGCCGACAGGTATTCTACGGCTTTTGATTTTGAATAAAATTCTCCGATGGGTTCCATCCGAATCGCTGTCAGTACTTTATTTTTACAATTTTCATTATCCAGGGCAGAGCTGAGAGCAAGACTGTTGATGACTGTTGCCAGCATTCCCATATTGTCTCCTTTTACCCGGTCGAATCCTTTGTTGGTTCCTGTCAATCCTCTGAAAATATTGCCTCCTCCTATGACAATCCCAACCTGAATATCCATTTCCGTAATTTCTTTTATTTGCCGTGCATAGCTTTCCACCCGGGTGGAATCAATGCCGTATTTTTGATTGCCCATCAGTGATTCTCCGCTTAGTTTCAGGAGTATTCTTTTGTATTTCATAGTTTTAAAAATTTTAATGTTCCGATAAACTTATTTTATTTCAATATAAATTATTTAAAACGAAAAAAAATTATCTCAGTTATAAATAAAGTAGAACAAAGCTAATTAATTTTGTCTGATTCTAAAATGAAATTCTATGAATAAAACTGCAAATTACCGTTTAACCATTATTGTTCCGGTTTATAATGAGGAAGGAAATATCCGAAGGTTGGAGAAAGAACTGGGAGATTTTTTGAAAATAGCCCGGATATCATCCTGCGTACTGTTTGTAAACGACGGTTCAAAAGATGAAAGTGGTAAGCTACTGAAAGATATTTGTCATGGACATCCGGATTTTTATTATCTGGAATTGGCTAAAAACGGGGGATTGAGTGCTGCGATGAAAGCTGGTATTGACCATTGTAATTCTGAATTTGTCGGATACATTGATGCTGATTTGCAAACCACCCCGGAAGATTTCAATTTGTTGCTTACACACGTAGAGGACTACGAAATGGTAATGGGAATAAGGACAGGCCGGAAAGATAGTTTTATCAAAAATATGTCTTCCAGGATTGCCAACGGTTTCCGGCGTTCTATGACTCATGACGGAGTGGAGGATACAGGATGCCCGTTAAAAATTCTCCGGACAGATTATGCAAAACGAATTCCTTTTTTCACCGGAATGCATCGTTTTTTGCCTGCTTTAATCCAATTGCAGAATGGAAAAGTGAAACAAATTCCGGTGCGCCATTTCCCGCGAATAGCAGGCAAATCCAAATATAATTTATGCAATCGCCTTGTCGGACCATTTAAAGATTGTTTTGCTTACCGCTGGATGAAAAAAAGATATATCAATTACGAGGTTGCGGAAGATAATTTGTAAGATTTCAGTTTGTGCGGACAGTATTTTTATAATTGGTAAAATCAAACCTAAGCATTTGCTTTTTCGACTTTTGTTTTTTTCTGCATAATCCAAATGTTCCGGGTGTATACTATCAGTCCGGTGGATTGTCCCAGAATCAGAACCGGGTCGTGCCGGACGAGAGCATAGCTAACGATAATAAATGAACCTGTAAGACTGATGATCCAGAATCCCATCGGAAGAATGGACTCTTGCCGTTTCCGGGAATAGACCCATTGGTAGACAAACCGCAGGGTAAAAACTACTTGCCCTGCTGCACCCCAAATCAAGAGCCATAAAGGAATTGTTTCATTTTTGAAAAATTGGGTAATAAACGTACTGGATTCTGTATACATATAACCTATGGCAAACACGGGAGTTGAAATTAACAGATAACGGATAGGCCGGGGAATTTTTTGCCAGCTATGTTTTATGTCCAGGTTCCAAATATAAATGTAGTATGAAATGAACTGACCGAAAATAATGGCAAAATCATCCCGCAACCAACCATAAAAGAATAGGAGGTAGGAGCCAAACAGACTTAATAGCCAAAATATAGAAGGAGATACCACCTGTTTTGCTTTTTCAGACATGATCCATTGAAAAAGCAAACGGGCAGAGAAACAAGTTTGTGCTAAAAAACCAATCAAAAATATCATTTAATTGTCATTTAATTGAAATAGGACAATACTGTAATTTCCGATGTTGTAAGACTCTTTATTTCCGATTATTTTCTCTAGTTCAGGGTCCTTTTTTACATCCTTGTTCCTGACAAAGAGTATAAATTCTTGTTGCCTTCCTTGACTGTTGAGTTCAGAAATACCGAGTTGTTTTATTTCCTGGTGGAGATAAGCATCTATGTTTTCTCCGCTTCTGAATTTGTAAAAGTAGTAATTTTTTATTCCTTTTTCATTAGCAATGGTCTGTGCTTTTTTGCTCATTTCCTGAAAACCTATGTATGGATTTAATTCAGATAAGGAAAATGAGCCAATAAAAATGGTTAGCAGTAAACCTGCGGCCAAGCTGTTTACGGCATGTAATAAGGACTTTTTCCAAAGGAAACGGAGGGAAAGCAGGGAACTGATACTCAGGACCAATGCTGCAATGGGTATTGCTATTGTATTCGGCACGGAAAGGCCAGGTATTTTATTCAGGATAAATATTCCCGGAAAAACCAGAAGTAAGATTCCGGCAGGAATTGCTATGGCTGCACTTAAGTATTTTCCGTTTAAATCCGGAAGTAGCAAAATAGCTAAATATGCTATGAAAGGGAAAACAGGCAGCATATAAATATCCAGTTTTCCGCTAAACAGGGATAAAGCTGTGAAAGTAGTAACGATAACGGTAAGAAATAGTTTTTTCAGGTCCGTGTTAATCAGGTGTTTCCGGATACCCGAAATGATAGTTACTACATAGAATAATATCCAGGGGGCTAAAGAGTACCAGATGGTTTTCAAATAAAACCAGACGGGTTCTTTGTGATGGAAGGAATCAATGGCCCGGTTTACTGTCTGATTAAAGAGTAAATTGTCCAGATAGGTTTTTCCTCCTTCCAGATAAACTGCTCCGAACCATATCAGACATAAACCGATGAGGATGCTCCATTGTTTCCATCCAAAATACTTTCCGAATGTTTGGAGTTTTCCCTGCCAAAAGAGAAAAACCGGAATGCTGGTTAAAGGGACTAAAATGCCAACCGGTCCTTTAGTAAAAACAGCCAGGAATATATAGACGGGAAACAGAAGCGGGTCCCGGACGGAACCAGTGCCGGTATAGATTTTATAAAAAGTATAAATAGACAGGACAATAAACAGGCACATCAACATATCCATCCGGATAACAATGGCTGAGCCGGTAAATAATCCGGAAGTAATCAGCATCAGTTGTCCGCTGAGTCGTGTGGGAGCAGGAATGACAGTTTTTACCCATTTATCCATAACATAAAGTATGACTAAAGCCGGAATTATAGAGAATAGACTGATAAATAGCATACAGTGTTCTCCCAGCAGCCATTTCCCTAACATAACAATCCACAGATACAGAGGAGGTTTATCGGCATATGCAGCCCCATGGTTCCAGAAAGCAAAGAAATGGCTGTTCCGGATAGCTTCGTCGGCAATGCTCAGGTATTTTAGTTCGTTGTTTGGAGTGAAATCCCGTAAACTTAAGAGAGGTATGAAAAAAAGGAGAAAACAAAAATACTTTGGGATTTTCATGTATAGAATTGATTAAAATTTAATTTTTCAAAAATAGAAGAACGGGAAAAAAAATAAATAGAATTTACAAAATTTAACACATTTGGCAATTTTTTACTTCAGGTATTTTTTTTGTCCTTAAAAGAATTGGTATTTGAATGTCTTCATATAAATTAGTTGAAAATTTTATATAGATAGTAAAGCATATAATATGAATCGGAAAATTGTCCATGTTTTTTTCTTATTGTTAGTGTGTTATTTTTCTTTTTTTGTCCATAACCGGGTGATTTACGCTGATATTATGGAGTCCCGGAATCTGGTTACTGCCCGGGAAATTGTTATGGAAGGTAATTGGCTGATTCCTACAATGAACGGAGAATTGCGTCTGGAAAAACCGCCTTTACCCACCTGGGTGGCAGCTTGTATAGAGTTGATATCGCCTGATAACTTACCTTTGCAAAGAGCTGCCGCAGGAATAATGGCAACTTTGTTGGTGTTCTTTTTGTATGGTTTTGCTGCTTATCAAACCCGGCGTGATGTTTTTGGTCTGATAAGTGCATTGGTTCTTTGTACTTCCTTTAATATTATACTTATGGGAAGGACGGCGACCTGGGATATTTATTGCCATAGTTTTATGGTTGGGGCTATTTATTTTTTATTCCGGGCAGGACAAAAAACGGGGAAATGCTGGAAGGAGTTTATAGGAGCGGGAATTTTTATGGGGTTGTCTTTTCTGGGGAAAGGTCCGGTGTCTTTTTATGCTTTGTTATTGCCTTTTCTGATTGCATGGCTTTGGATCTATCGTCCTTCTTTCCGGGGGAAAAAAGTGCCATTGCTGGTTATGGTGGGGATTTGCGTGTTGATTAGTATCTGGTGGCCTGTGCTATTATATCTGACACATAAAGATATATTGTTGGCTGTTTGGAATAAGGAATCGACGGCGTGGCTGGAACGGAGTGTACGTCCATGGTATTATTATTGGAAATTTTTCACGGAAACCGGAGTATGGGCATTTATTCTGTTAGTCGCTTTGTGCTGGACTTATTGGAAACAGAAAGTATCTTTAAAGAAAGAATATCTGTTTGCTGTATGTTGGGTGTTTATGGTGTTGATTTGTTTATCTCTGTTACCGGAAAAAAAGACCCGTTATTTGCTGCCTATTCTGATACCATCGGCTTTGGTGATAGCACATTTTTTTATGTATTATTGGGAAAAGGTAAAGAATGGAGGTTTACAGAGAGCGGACCGGTTAATTTGGCGTATTAATACGCTTTTGATAGCTTTGATTGTATGTTTTTTGCCTGTTGGGGTTTATTTCTTTTTCTATGCTACGGAAAAGGTGACATTAGGTTTATTCGTGAGTTTTGCGATATTGTTGGAGGTAATAGCTGCTTTATTATTTTATACTTCTTTGAAGAATAAAATTTTAGGTTTTTTGTTGGGGATTTTTGGATTATTTGCTGCGGTTGAAACGGTGATATTGCCTGTTGTTGCCGGGCTGTTCAATAATCCGGATTTAAAAAGTATACATGCTGTCAGAAAAATAGAACGTCTGAAGCATATTCCGTTTTATTATGATTGTAAAGAAGAGCTACGTATTGAAATAGTATATGAGGCAGGATGTAAAATTTTGCCCTATTGTTTTGAAAAAGGACAGAAGGTACCGGTGTTTCCTTTTGTTTTAGTATCGGAAAATGAACCGGAAAAAGTTTTTTCACAACAACAATTGGAGTATTTAAATCTGGAGGTCATCGGACTTTATGATGACAATAAGCGGCCAGCCAATACCTCCTGGCATTCTCCAAAGTTTGTCCATTATGTAACATTAGTAACAGAGAAATGAATTCCCGGATAAAAAAAAGGACTGTCCCCGGAATTTTCCTGACAGTCCTTTTTAGGTATTGTAATCAGATTTAATCGTTCAAGGTGAAACGGATAAATCCTGTTACAGTTAAATCTTTATCCTGGCTTGCCAGATAAGCTTTTACCGTCTGTTTGCCATCTTTCACGAAAGTCTGATTGAGTAAGGTAGACTCCTGATAAAATTTGTTCAGGCGGCCTTCGGCAATTTTGTCCAGCATATTTTCAGGTTTGCCTTCTTCGCGTGCTTTATCACGGCCGATTTCCAGTTCATGGGCAATCACATCCTGAGGAACATCGTTTTTATCTACAGCAATAGGAGCCATAGCAGCGGCTTGCATTGCTATATCTTTTTTTACCTGTGCATCTGCTTCTTTATTAAACCCGATAACGGTTGCTAATTTATTACCCGGATGGATATAAGCGACAACTGCTTCGGCCTCTACTTTTCCGTAATATGCAAGTTCCAGTTTTTCGCCGATTACTCCGGTTTGTTCTGAAATCTGATCAGCAATTGTACGGCCATCTAATTGTATTGCCAATAAAGCTTCTTTGGTGTCAGGCATATTCGTAAAAGCAGCATTCAGAATCTGACGGGTGAAGTTTACAAAATTTTCATTTTTAGCTACGAAGTCCGTTTCGCAGTTTAAACTTACCATCACTCCTTTTTTTCCTTCGGCTAAAGCCAGCACACAACCTTCTTTTGCTTCGCGGTCTGCTCGTTTGCTGGCTACAATGAGTCCGCGTTTGCGAATAATATCAACGGCTTTATCGAAGTCCCCTTCAGCTTCCTGAAGAGCTTTCTTACAGTCCATCATACCTGCATTGGTTGCGTGGCGCAACTTCATTACATCAGCAGCTTTTATTTCCATGTGTCAATTTAAAATTTTAAATTTCAGATTTTAAATTAACAATCTAAAATCGTCAATTTAAAATCTAAAATTAAGTTATTACTCTTCGGTTGTTTCTTCGATTACAACTTCTGCTTCGCTGTCGGCTGTTTTTTCAGCTTTTTTTGCTACCGGTTTTTTATCGGTCACTTCTTTATCTTTTTCCGCTTTGCGTTCAGATAAGCCTTCTTTGATAGCATCAGCTACTTTTTCCATAATCAGGCTGATAGAAGTGGAAGCATCGTCATTACACGGAATGATAAAATCAATACCATTCGGGTCAGAGTTGGTATCTACCATTGCAAATACAGGAATACCCAGTGAACGGGCTTCTTTTACTGCAATGTATTCTTTCATTACGTCAACAACGAAAAGTGCGGCAGGTAAGCGGGTCAGGTCGGCAATACTTCCTAAGTTTTTGTCGAGCTTAGCCCGCTGACGGGCAATCTGAAGTTTTTCCCGTTTTGAAAGATGGTCAAAAGTTCCGTCTTTCTCCATCTTGTCGATGGTGGTCATTTTTTTCACAGCCTTACGGATTGTCGGGAAGTTGGTTAACATACCGCCCGGCCATCTTTCTGTTACATAAGGCATATTGATATTAGAGATTTTTTCAGCAACAATGTCCTTAGCCTGTTTTTTTGTTGCAACAAACAGAATTTTGCGGCCCGATTTAGCAATCTGCTTCAGTGCAGCAGTGGCTTTGTCCAGCATGATAGCTGTTTTGTTCAGGTCAATAATGTGGATATCATTACGCTCCATAAAAATATAAGGAGCCATTTTAGGATTCCATTTACGGGTCAGGTGTCCGAAATGACAACCTGCATTTAATAATTCGTCGAAATTGGTATTTGACATGTTTGTTTTTTTTAAAGTTTACATTCTTCATTTAAGCAATTGCCAGGTAGTCCCACTGAAGGAGTCCTGTCAATTTAGATACTAAACTGAGATTAACGTTTAGAGAACTGGAATCTCTTACGTGCTTTAGGCTGACCGGGTTTCTTACGTTCGACTTCACGGGGATCACGTGTCATGAAACCTGCTGCTCTTAATTTAGCTTTGTCTTCTGCATTGATTTCAACCAAAGCTCTGGCGATACCCAGGCGCAAGGCTTCAGCCTGTCCTTTAAAACCGCCACCGTCCAGGTTTACCTTGATATCATACTGACTGGCAACTCCCAACAGTTCGAGAGGTTGTTTTACAATGTACTGGAGAGTAGGGAGGGTGAAATATTCTTCCAACGGACGTTTGTTGATGGTGATATTACCTTTCCCTTCACTTACGTAAACGCGAGCTACTGCTGCTTTTCTTCTACCGATTGCGTTAATTACTTCCATAGTCTGTTAGTTTAAAGAATTTAAATCAATTACTTTCGGTTGCTGAGCTTCATGTTTGTGTTCAGAACCTGCATACAGATGAAGGTTTTTCAGTATAGCTCTTCCCAGACGATTTTTTGGAAGCATACCACGCACGGCATGTTCAATTACTCTTTCCGGATGTGCTTTTAATACAGCAGCCGGAGAAGTGTGACGCTGTCCTCCGGGATATCCGGTGTGACGGGTGTACACTTTGTCGGTTAACTTGTTTCCGGTTAACACGATTTTTTCCGCATTGATGATGATTACGTTATCACCACAATCTTCAAACGGGGTAAAGGACGGTTTGTACTTGCCTCTTAACAGTTTCGCAACTTTAGCAGCAAGACGTCCCAAAACCTGATTTTCGGCGTCAATCAAAACCCACTCTTTCTGTGTTGTGGCCTTGTTGACATAAGTCGTTTTGTAACTTACTTGATCCACTTTTTTAGTTTTTTAATTATACATCTGTTTGTTTTTTGTTGTGGTGAATCCTTGCAATCAAGCCGGTTCGGGAAAAACGCATAGTCGGGCAGACCAAAATCCCGGGAGTTTAATGTGCCTGTAAGGTAAATGGCTAAGGTTCAGCCTTACAGTTTAAAGTATGCACCACTTCAAAATGAGGGACAAAATTAATGAAAGATTATTTATAATCAAATAGTTTTGCAGAATAAATCGGTTTTCTTCAAAAATGAAGGGGCGGTAGAACCTGGATTATATAATTTTAAAACAGAAAGAAAAAACAAAAAATAATCTACATTTGCCAGTAAAGTTAAGGATAGAAAATGGCGGGAGTTTATATTCATATACCTTTTTGCCGTAGTAAATGTTTTTATTGCGGATTTTATTCGGTGGCTTCTTTGCAGTTGAAAACGGCTTATTTGAATGCGTTGGTTAAAGAAATCCGGATGAGAAAAGAATACCTTCAGGAAGAAGTTGTTTCCACTTTATATTTTGGAGGGGGGACTCCTTCTTGTCTGAATGAATCTGAATTGGAATTAATTTTGGATAATATACACAATGTCTGGGATATAGATAAACAGGCAGAATATTCTATTGAGGTTAATCCGGAAGATGCGTCAATGGAAAAACTATCCGCATTCCGTCGTTTGGGATTTAATAGAATTACCATTGGTGTACAATCATTTCATGATAGTATCTTAAAGCGAATCAACCGGAGTCATAGTGCAAACCAAGCCATTACTGCTATTGAGAATGCAAAAATGAGCGGTTTTGATAATATCGGTGTGGATTTGATTATTGGATTGCCGGGTAGTAGTGTGGCAGAGCTTGAGGTTGATTTGAAAAAGGTAAGTGTTTTGAATATAGACCATGTTTCAGTATATATTTTAAGCTTAGATTCAAATTCTGTTTTTGAGAAATTATCTGAAAAAGGAAAATTTCGGCCTTTGAGTGACGATTTTTTGGCCCAACAATATCTGTTGGTTTCTGATTATTTAAAAAGTATTGACTATGAACATTATGAAATTTCTAATTTTGCTAAAAAATTTAAATATTCGAGACACAATACTTCTTATTGGCAGCAGAAACCATATATTGGTTTGGGAGTAGCAGCACATTCATATGATATTATTTCCCGGCAATGGAATATAGCCCATTTAAAAAAGTATATTGATAGTTTAAATAATAGATTTTTAAATTTTGAAAAAGAGATATTAACAGATGCAGATAAATGGAATGAATATTTGATGACGAATTTCAGAACGATGTGGGGTATCGACCCGTATTATTTGAAAAACGAATATCCGTGTTGGTGGAATAAACTAACGGAGAAAATAGAGAATTATAAACATTTGGGATTGATGGTGATGTCCGGGGAACGTATTAGAATGACTGAACGCGGTTGGTTGGTTTCGGACGGGATTTTTAGTGAATTATTTGTGTAATGTCCGATTATGGGTATGTTTTTTTAGCCTGATTTTATTATTTTTGCAAATCCGTCCGGATATTGTGCCGGGTGGAATAGATGTAAATCAATTATAATGTGTAAATTAAAAGAGATGAGCACAAACAAATTGTCAGTTAAAGAGCTTTTGCAGTCAGTGGATTGCGGTAAAGAAGTGGAAATCAGTGGTTGGGTCAGGACCAAAAGAGGGAATAAACAAGTGAATTTTATTGCCTTAAATGATGGTTCTACCGTCAATAATATACAAGTTGTGCTTGATATGAATTGTTTTCCGGAAGATTTGCTGAAGAAAGTAACTACGGGTGCTGCTATTCATGTCAAAGGATTACTGGTTGAAAGTGCCGGTGCCGGTCAGTCCCGTGAAATTCAGGCTTCTGTATTGGAGGTTCTGGGGGAAGCTGATCCGGAAAAATATCCGATTCAGCCTAAAAAACATAGTCTGGAATTTTTGCGTGAAGTGGCTCATTTGCGTTTCCGGACTAATACTTTTGGTGCAGTGTTCAGAATCCGGCATGCAATGGCTTTTGCTATTCATCAGTATTTCAATCAAAAAGGCTTTTTTTATTTACATACTCCGTTAATTACGGCTTCGGATTGTGAAGGTGCCGGTGAGATGTTCCGGGTGACTACCCTGGATCCGAAAAATCCTCCTTTGACGGAAGAAGGTGAAATAGATTACAAACAGGATTTTTTCGGCAAGGCTACCAATTTAACTGTCAGCGGACAGTTGGAAGGAGAATTGGGTGCAATGGCTTTGGGGAAGGTCTACACTTTCGGACCTACGTTTCGTGCTGAAAATTCCAATACAACGCGACATTTGTCTGAGTTCTGGATGATTGAACCGGAAGCAGCTTTTTATGATTTGAATGATAATATGGATTTGGCTGAGGATTTTCTGAAGTATCTGATTCGTTATGCTTTGGAGTATTGTATGGATGATTTGAAATTTCTCAGTGCCCGTTTGCAGGAAGAAGAAAAGAATAAAAAGGCGGAAGAACGTTCAATGGAGTTGATTGAGAAATTAAATTTTGTACTGACACATGATTTTGAACGGGTGAGTTATACGGAAGCTGTTGAAATATTGAAGAACAGCAAGCCGAATAAGAACGGAAAGTTTCAGTATCCGGTAGAAGGTTGGGGTGTGGATTTACAGAGCGAACATGAACGTTATCTGGTGGAAAAACATTTCAAAAAACCAGTGATTCTGACCGGTTACCCTAAGGAAATCAAGGCTTTCTATATGAAACTGAATCCGGATGGAAAAACCGTTGCAGCGATGGATGTGCTTTTTCCGCAAATTGGAGAGATTATCGGAGGGTCTCAGCGTGAAGAAGACCTGGACAAACTATTAACTCGTATGAACGAAGTCGGAATTCCGGTTGACTCTATGCAGTATTATCTGGACACCCGTCGTTTTGGTTCTGCTGTACATAGTGGTTTTGGTTTGGGATTTGAACGCTTGTTATTGTTTGTTACCGGGATGGGAAATATCCGTGATGTGATACCTTTCCCACGTACTCCGAAGAATGCGGAATTTTAATGATTTCAGATTAGTGCCAGGTGCTTAAGCAAAATTTACAACAGAAATTAGGTCTGAAGATTAATCCTCTTCAGATTCAGCTGATAAAGCTACTGGAGCTTCCTACCTATCAATTGGAACAGCGCATAAAGGAGGAACTGGAACAAAATCCTTTGCTGGAAGAGGGAGAAGATAAGCCGGAGGCTGCATCTCCGGAAGAAATGCAGGAGGAGGATACAGGTAACCAGCAGGATGAATTCGGAGAGGAGGAAGAGCATTCGGATGATGATGAGTTTTCACTGGAAGATTATATGGATGATGATGATGATATTCCTGAGTATCGGCTTGCGGTTTCCAATGTTTCGAAAGATAATGATAGCAGGGATTTAATTTTTTCTCAGGGAACTTCTTTCCGGGAAAGTTTGGTTGCTCAGTTGGGTATGCGTGCTATGCCGGAGTCAGAACGTCGTATTGCGGAATATATTATAGGAAATATTGACGAAGACGGGTATCTCCGGCGTGATATTGAAAATATTGTGGATGATTTGGCTTTTGGAGCGGGAATTGAGGTCTCTGAAAAAGAGGTACTGCGCCTGTTGAAGCTTATTCAGGAATTTGAACCTGCAGGAGTTGGTGCCCGGGATTTGCAAGAATGTCTTTTGTTGCAAATAGAGCATAAGATGGCAGAAAATCAGGGGAATAAGATTTTGGGGAACGCTAAACTTATTCTGGAAGAATGTTTTGATGAGTTTTCGCGTAAGCATTATGAAAAGATTTCCCGGAGATTACGGCTGAATGATTCTGAATTGAAACAGGCAATAGATGAAATTTTGAAATTGAATCCCAAGCCTGGAGGGACCGTAGCAGATGCTTCTTTAGTCCAGAATGCGGAAAAAATCATTCCGGATTTTGCTTTGGAATTGGTTGACGGAGAATTACAGTTAAGTCTGAATTCGGGTGATGTTCCTGAATTACGAATTAATAAGTCGTATCTGGAGCTTTTGGAGCAGTATCAAAAAGGTGAATCTGCTAAGAATAAGAAGGATGTTGTTTCTTTTGTAAAGTATAAATTAAATTCAGCAAAGTCATTTATTGATGCTGTCCATCAAAGAAACAATACATTGATGTTGACAATGACTGCGATTGTACAGTTTCAGAAACAATTTTTTCTTACCGGAGATGAGAATATGTTGAAACCTATGATTTTAAAAGATATTGCTGATATTACAGGTTTGGATGTATCAACCATATCCAGGGTTTCTAATTCAAAGTATATACAGACTTGGTTTGGTATATATGCTTTAAAAGATTTTTTTTCAAATAGTATGCAAACAGTGAATGGAGAGGAAGTTAGTACCGGAGAATTAAAGAATGTATTGAAAAAATTGGTGGATAATGAAGATAAAAAGAGGCCGTTGACGGATGATGAGCTGGTAATGTTGATGGAAAAGCAGGGGTATCAGATTGCCCGGCGTACTGTGGCTAAATACCGGCAAATGCTGGATATTCCTGTGGCTCGTTTGAGAAGAGAAATATAATGTTATGAAAAATCGGTTAAATGGGGTGCCGGAGATTAAGCGGGTTGCGCAGATAATGTCTTTTTTGTTGCATCCTATGTTGATGCCTGTTTATAGTTTGTTTTTTATCTTTTATATAGATTCCTGGTTTGTTTTGATACCGTCCGGGGTAAAATTGTACAGTTTCATTGTGACTTTATTTACATTGGTGATTTTACCTTTGGTTTGTCTGCCTTTGTTTCGTCATTTTCATTTAATCAGGGATTACGGGTTGGAGGATAAACAGGAGAGGATTTATCCTATTTTGGCAGTGATAGCCTTTGCTTTTTTAGGTTTTTGGTTGTTAGGCGGGGTTGCTTATACGGATATTGTGCAACGCTTGTACTTGGTATTGATTATTTTATTGTCTCTTTTTTCGGTGGTTACCCTGAGATGGAAAATCAGCATGCATATGACTGCTATGGGCAGTGTATGTGGTTTATTATTGGTTTTAGGGTTGAAATATTCCGGAGAAGTCCGGGAGAGTTTTATGTTTATGATTATTTTGGCAGGTCTACTTGCTTCTTGCCGGTTGTACTTAAAAAAACATACCCCCTGGCAAATTTATACTGGTTTTTTATTCGGAATCAGTTTAGTGGTAGTTATGTTTTGCTGATTAGTTTATTTTATGGACCCAAATGTCTTGCCGGTCTGTAATAGAACGGTATTCATCGCGGGCGGCATTGGCTTCTGCTTCTGTGGAGAAACTTTCAATGCTCACGCGGTACCTTTGTGAAGAATATAGCAGAGTGGCCGGGTAGTCTTTTGCTTTGAGCCGGGATAACATTTTTTCAGCCCGTGCTTTTTCTCTGGTGCTGAAACTGGCCACGATGATATGATACTGAGTATTATTCTGCTGAATGCCGGTTTGTGAGGGAGTATAAGTTGCCTTATTATTATTGGGTAGGGAAGGTTCTGTGTCCCGGATAACGGAAATACGACTCAGGTGTTGGGAGGACAAATCTTTGTTTTTACATCCGGAGATGCAACAACCTATAATCAGAAAAGCCAGCACTAATTTCATAAGTCAGAAAATTTTAGTACAAATATACAGATTAAGGAAAATATTCCTGCACAAATTTACACAAAAATAGATTAATTTTGTCACCTGATATTTTGGAGTTTGTCATTTTTGATTGGTGTTATGATGTTGAAAAGAATTCTTTCTGTTTTTGCAGGGAGTCTGCTGATGTGGAGTTGTTGTCAGAATAAAGGGGTTGTAGTCAAGATGGAGACGTCTCTGGGAACTATCCGGTTTAAATTGTATGATGAAGTGCCGATACACCGGGAGAATATGGTTAAATTGGTCCGGGAGGGATATTATAATGGTATGTTGTTCCATCGGGTAATACAGGATTTTATGATACAAACCGGCGATCCTGCTTCTAAAATGGCACGTCCGGGGATGTTGTTAGGTGATGGGGATGCCGGGTATACGATAAAACCTGAAATTTTGCCTCAGTATTTTCACAAAAAAGGAGTTGTTGCTGCTGCCCGGGAAAACGACAATATTAATCCGGAACGGAATTCGAGCGGTTCACACTTTTACATTGTTCAAGGGAAAATATTTTCGGCAGATTCATTGCATAGAGCTGTAGAAAATATTAATAATAAACGTTATACAGCTCTTTTTAATCGTTTAAAGGCGAAAAGGGAGGCTGAAATTATGAAATATCAACTGGTTAATGATTATGAGAATCTGATGCGGATAAACCGGGAGTTGTCAGATGAAGTCAGAAACCAGTTTGAACGTGTTAAGTTAAAACTTTCGGAAGAACAGATTAAGGCATATACAACAGTTGGAGGTACACCTCATTTGGATGGTGAATACACTGTTTTTGGGGAAGTTGTCGAGGGCTTGGAAGTTGTGGACAGAATTGCCGGACAAAGCACGGACGATTATGCCAGACCGGTAGCGGATGTGGTTATCCGTAAAATGGAAATAGAATAGGAGGAATATATGAAAAAATGGCTTGCAGTGCTTTTTATGGTATTGTTTTCCGGATATGTATCGGGAGCAAAGAAATATAAGTTGGTGGAGATTACGACTAATATGGGGGTTATGAAGGTGAAATTATATGAAGGGACCCCCCGGCATAGTGAAAATTTTCTGCAACTGGTAAAAGAGTGTCATTACGATAGTTTGTTGTTTCATAGGGTAATTAAAGATTTTATGATACAAGGAGGAGCTTCCGATTCTAAAAATGCTTTGAAAGGAAAGATGGTGGGAGTTACTGACCCGGGATATACGATTGATGCGGAGATCCGGCCGGAATACCGGCATGTAAAGGGTGCTCTGGCAGCGGCACGCCAAGGGGATGAAGTTAATCCGGAAAAGAAATCTTCAGGCGAACAGTTTTATATTGTGCAAGGTAAAACATATACAGATAAGCAACTGGATTTACTGGAGCAGCAGCAATTGATCAGAGCGAAGAATAAATTGGGGAGAAAGTTGTACGAGACTGTAAAAGATGAGCACCTGGCTTATCTCCGGAAAGGACAGAGACTGCAGGCTGATAGTTTGGTAAAACAAATTGACGCTGAAATAGAAAAATATTTCTCCGGTGAGAATCCGTATCGGTTTACACAGGAAAGCCGGGAATTGTATAAATCAATCGGGGGAACTCCTTTTCTGGACGGAGACTATACGGTATTTGGTGAGGTTGTCGAAGGATTGGATGTACTGGACCGCATAGCTGGTCTTCCGACAGACAGTCATGACAGGCCGATGCAGAATGTGGTTATTCTTAGTACTAAACTAAAAAGGAAGTGATTTCCATTTGGGTTGTAGTTCAGTATTTCTTTTCTGAATTATTCATGGTATTGTCCTATTCACAAAGTCGTAGAGTTATTGTTGTTTAAATAGGTCAAATACCTGTGATTTTTTTGATTTCGCTAAGTTTATTCAATGCTTCTAAGGGCGTAAGGCTGTTGATGTCGAGGCCGGCAATTTCATCCCTGATTTGTGAAAGGATGGGGTCGTCCAGTTGGAAAAAACTGAGTTGCATACCTTCTCTTTCTGATGCAATATGTTCTACATTTTTTTGGATAGTATTGTTTTTGTCCCGGTTGTTTTCCAATTGTTTCAATATTTCGTCCGCTCTTTTGATAACAGATTGTGGTAAACCGGCCATTTTACCCACCTGTATACCGAAAGAATGGTTAGACCCTCCTTTGACTAATTTGCGTAAGAAGATGACCTTATTCCCGACTTCTTTGACAGAAACATTATAATTCCGGATTTTTTTAAACGACCGTTCCATTTCATTCAGTTCATGATAATGGGTGGCAAACAGTGTTTTAGCGTGGCATTTGGGATGTTCGTGCAGGTATTCGACAATGGCCCATGCGATGGAGATACCGTCGTAAGTGGAAGTTCCGCGTCCCAATTCGTCGAATAATACCAGACTACGGTCTGAGATATTGTTCAGGATATTGGCTGCTTCATTCATTTCAACCATAAAGGTGGATTCCCCCTGGGAGATATTGTCAGATGCTCCTACACGGGTAAAAATCTTGTCGACATATCCTAAGATGGCTGCTTGTGCCGGTACAAAGCAGCCGGCCTGAGCCAGAATCATGATTAATGCAGTTTGGCGTAGCAAAGCAGATTTTCCGGCCATATTCGGTCCGGTGATAATAATGATTTGTTGTTTTTTATTATCCAGGTATATGTTGTTGGAAATATATTCTTCGCCGGGAGGTAATTGTTTTTCAATGACGGGGTGTCTGCCTTCCCGAATGTCAATAATATCCGAGTCATTGATTTCCGGCCGGCAGTAATGATTGTCAATAGATACTTCGGCAAAAGAAATCAGGACATCGATTGCTGCGAGGATTTTGGCATCTGTCTGAAGTGACCGGATGTAGTGAATAGCTTCCTGCAGTAAAGCATTATAAATTTCGGTTTCGATGGCCATAATCCTGTCTTCCGCACCCAGAATTTTGTCTTCATATTCTTTCAATTCCGGGGTGATGTAGCGTTCTCCGTTGACCAGGGTTTGTTTGCGTATCCAGGAGGAAGGGGCTTTGTCTTTATGAGCTTTGGTCACTTCGATGTAGTAACCGAATACGTTGTTAAATCCTATTTTCAGTGAAGGGATACCAGTGACTTCGCTTTCCCGTTGTTGTATTTCCTGCAATTTCTCCTTGCCATGACTTGAAATGTTGCGTAGTTCATCCAATTCCGCATTGACTCCTTCGTTGATGATATTGCCTTTGGCAACCTGATGCGGGGCATTTTCCTGTAATTGTTTGCTGATTTTTTCAAGCAGAGGTTCACAAGGTTCCAGTTTACCGGCCATTTTTTGTAAAGCCGGGTGGGTTGATTGCAAGCATATATTTTTGAGCGGTCCGATGCAGGAGAGTGCAGTTTTAAGCTGGTTCATTTCCCTTGGGGTAATCCGGCCAGCCCCTATTTTAGAAGCGAGGCGTTCCAGGTCGCCGATGCTTTCCAGTAAATTTTCTGCTTCATGGCGTTCTTCTTCCTGCCGGATAAAATAATCTACAATATCCAGCCGGTTATTGATTTCATCCGGAGATTTCAGAGGCATACAGAGCCAACGACGCAGAGTACGTCCTCCCATCGGAGTTGTTGTGTGGTCTATAATATCTGCCAACGAACGTCCTTCTTCGTAAGAGGAATGGAGCAATTCCAGATTCCGGAGTGTAAATTTATCTAATAAGACACAATGTGATTCATCAATACGGGAGATGGAAGTGATGTGTGAAATCATATCGTGTTTGGTTATTTCCAGATAACTCAGAACAGCACCTGCGGCAGAAATACCACAGTTCATGTTTTCTATTCCGAAACCTTTTAATGAAGTCACTTCAAAATGTTTAGTCAGTCGTTCGGCGGAAGCGTCCCGGTCGAAGAACCATTCTTCAATGGGATAGATGTAATATTTATTACCAAAAAGTTCGTGAAAACGGTTTTCTTGTCCCCGGGGATATATGACTTCTTTCGGTTGAAAACTATTTAATAGTTTGTCGATTGTGGCATGGGGGCCTTCGGTTGTCAGAAATTCGCCTGTAGACAGGTCCAGTAGAGCTAAACCTGCTTCTGCCTTGCTGAAGTAAACAGACGCCAGAAATACATTGCTTTTGCTATCGGTACTGTATTCACTGTAAGACACCCCGGGAGTGACGAGTTCAATGACTCCCCGTTTCACCAGGAATTTCGTTTTTTTGGGATCTTCGAGTTGTTCACAGATTGCAACCCTCTGTCCTGCCCGTACTAATTTCGGCAGATATGTTTCAAGGGCATGATGAGGGAACCCGGCCAGTTCAACAGTACCCGGAGAACCGGATGATCTTTTGGTCAGGGTGATTCCCAGAATGCGTGAGGTTGTTATGGCATCTTCTCCGAATGTTTCATAAAAGTCGCCCATGCGGTAGAGAAGGATAGCATCGGGATATTTAGCCTTTGTTGAATAATATTGTTTCATCAACGGGGTTTCGTTTCCTTCTTTTTTTGCCATATGATTAACTATTTGATTGTTTACACACTTACATAAAAACTCTGTTAGTTCATAATGAACATGTTATAAATAAAAAAGATAGAGTTTTTTTTCTCAAGTCTTTGTCTGTTATGCCTTTCAAAGATAAATATTTTTGGGAAGAAAAGTTTAAAAGCTCATAAACATTATGTAATTTTGTATCCATGAATATTGAAGAATTAACCCTGTATTGCCAGTCTTTAAAGCAAGTAACAACAGAGATTTTGTGGGAGAATGTGCTGGTTTTTAAGGTTGGTGGTAAAATGTTCTGTTTTGTGCCTATGGATGAGGCTGATTTGAAAATGAATCTTAAATGTGAGCCTGTGGAGGCCATTGAATTAAGGGAGAGTTTTGCAGCAGTGTTGCCGGGGTATCATATGAACAAAAAATATTGGAATACCGTACTAATAGATGGTTCTGTCAGTGACAGTATGCTTCAAAGGTGGATAGAAAAGTCCTATCAATTGGTGGTGGCAAAACTGTCTGGTTGCGAAAAGCGGCGACTGGGGCTATAGCTGTTGTTGCATATCGGAAGATTTAAATAGTCAAATAATGGATAGTATATCAGAAATTTTTACGACGTATAATTGCATTAATTTAGATGATCGTATACAGTTTGACTTGGACGGAGTTGTAGAAAAAGAGATAAAACAAACTTATTGTGTTGAAAATCTCGAATTTTGTATATCTTGTATGGATTATACAACTTTGAAGTTGACGGATACGGAAGATTCTGTAAAAAATTTCGTGATTGAATTGTTGAAAAAATTGAAGAAATTCAATTTAAAAGGTGTTGCTGCTGTGTGTGTATTTCCGAATTTTGCCGAGGTTGTGCGTGAGGTTTTGCAATCCACAGAGATACAAACGGCCGTAGTTGCTGGTAATTTTCCGAATTCTCAGACATTTACTGAAATTAAGCTGGCTGAATGTAAAATGGCTATCGCAGCAGGCGCGCAAGAGGTTGATGTTGTGATTTCTGTCGGCGATATGCTGGAAAAGAATTATGAAAAAGTTTACCGCGAATTGAAAGCTATCCGTAAAGTCTGTGAAAATGTACGTTTGAAAGTTATTCTGGAAACCGGGGAACTGAAGGATGTAGAGACTATTTTCTATGCTTCTTTGATAGCTGCCTATGCAGGGGCCGATTTTATAAAGACTTCAACAGGTAAAGTGCCTGTGAATGCTACTCCCGAGTCTGTTTATGTGATGTGTGAGGCTCTGAAGCAATATTATGCGCAAACAGGCAAACGGGTAGGACTGAAAATAGCCGGCGGAGTTTCTAAAGCTCAGAATGCCATTCGTTATCTGACGATAGTAAATCATGTTTTGGGAAGTGAATGGCTTACTCCTTCCTATTTCCGGATTGGGGCTTCGCAATTAATAGAGGATGTTATAAAGGATATTAAGGCATTAAAAATGAAAGCGGAATAGATATACCTGTGAGAATAATCCTGTTATTTTCTAATTTTTCATGTATTTATATTACATCTTTCTACTAAGCCCATGATAAGGAATTTATTATACGTTCCGAATGTCATTTCAATAACTATGTTTCAATTTCCAGTTTGTTTTCATCGATATCTTCTTCTTCGTTGAAAATTTGCAGCAGCGGTTCTGCACGAAACGTCCGTTTGGTGATGCTGTGTTCCATGGTCAGGAGTAACGACGGAAGCAGAATCAAATTTGCCAGCATGGCTGCAAACAGAGTAATCGAAGTAAGTAATCCTAAAGCAAAAGTTCCTCCAAAACTGGAAAGGCAGAAAATGCCGAAGCCAAAAAGCAGAATAATGGAGGTATAAATCATGCTTTGTCCGGTTTCTTTCAATGCCAATACGACTGACGACCGGATATTCCAGTTTGTTGCCTGTAATTCTTGCCTGTATTTTGCCAGATAATGAATTGTATTGTCAACTGAAATTCCGAATGCGACACTAAATACGAGGATTGTGGAAGCTTTTATCGGAATTCCGGCATACCCCATAATAGCGGCAGTGATGATTTGCGGAATGACATTGGGAACCAAAGCAATAAGAACCATTCGTTTGCTTTTGAACATCCAGGCCATGAAGCTTGCTATCAGTAAGATGGCTAATGCCAGAGAAGAAAACAAATTTGTAATCAGATATTGATTGCCTTTAAAAAAAATAACGCTTGAACCTGTAACTGTTATGTTGTATTTGGCACGGGGAAAGATTTCTTCTATTTTCTGATATAAGAGGTTTTCTTTGGCTTCCATTTTTTTTGTGCCGATGTCTTTAACCCGGAAACTCAGCCTTACTTCCTGCATAGTAGTGTCGACGAAAGATTTAGCCATATTATTCATTCCTCCGGAAGATTCCATCACGTATTTCATCACGAAATTTTTAGTCATGTTGGTTGGGAGTTTGTAGTAAGCAGCTTTTCCGTTGTAATAGGCTTGATTGGCAAATTTAGCTGCTTCAACAACCGACAGGGATTTAGACAAGTCATTGTCTTTTGATAGCTCCGTATTCAGCAAATCAAGTTTTTCCAGATTGCTGAGTTTGAAAACCTGATTGGGTTTTCGGAAATCAATAGTTATTTCAAGGGGCATCAGGCCGTCGAAATTTGATTCGAAAAAAGCCAGGTCCTGGCGGATAGGGTCGTTTTCTTTCAAATCATCGACCATGTATCCGGTCGTTTTCATCAGGGTGATACCATAGATGCCTGTGGCGACCAGTATACCTGCAATGTAGTAGATTGTATGCCGCCGGTTGATGACCAGAAAAACCAGTTTATCTATAATATTATTAATAAAAGGGTTATACAGGTGTTTGGTTTGTTTGGCATCGGGAACAGGGAGATAGCTGAATACAGTGGGAATCAGAATCAGGCAAATCAGAAATACGCAGGTGATACTGATAAAAGCAATTAAACCGAATTCAACCAGAATGCGACTGGAAGTGATGATGAAAGTGGCAAAACCGGCTGCAGTTGTCAGATTGGACAGCAGAGATGCATTTCCCACTTTCTGAACCATCCGTTGCAATGCCTTTATTTTGTTACCATGCCTTACGTATTCTGCGTGGTATTTGTTAACCATATATACGCAATTGGGAATTCCGATTACGATTAGCAAAGGGGGAAGCATAGCGGTCAAGAGAGTAATTTTGGTTCCCAATATAGCCATGAAACCTATGGCCCAGATAACACTTAACCCGATAATGCCCACACAGAATCCGACGATACGGAAAGACCGGAAAAATAAATAGAGAATGATAGCTGTTATCAGTAGAGACAATGCTATGAACATATACATCTCTCTTTTTATATTTTCGGCGTTGATTACCCGTATGTATGGCATACCGGAATAGTGCATTTTTATCTGATGTTTGCCTGTAAAATGTTTGGTAATTTCCAAGACATCCTGTACTAATCTGACCCGTGCCGGAGAATTCATGACTTCGGCCGAGACAGTTATCATCATATTGTAGGCGTGTTTGTCTTTGTTTATCAGCAGTCCATCATAAAACGGGAGATGTTCGGCTATGAAAGCAAGGCTGTCCAGTTCCTGTTTTGAATTAATGTGATTAGGAAAAATAGGGCGGACTTCGAATTTTTTTAATTCGGTATTCTTATGCAGGTTAAAAGTGTGGGAGATAGACATTAGTGCGGTTACGCCTTCCAGGGCTTTAATACTGTCCCCCATGGCGATCCAGTCATTTATTTTAGCTAATTCATAAAAATTGGAATCCTGTATTCCGAAAACCATGATATTTCCTTCCTGGCCGAAAGTTTCCCGGAAACGATTATAATCCAGATAAGCACTATCTGTCTTTGGTAATAAATCGGCACTTTCATAGGACATTTGAACATTTCTGGCTTGAAATCCCATGAACACCGTTCCGAGTAGAATACCTGTGATAAAAACAGTACGGTTACGCAATATTATCCCTGCAATCTTAGTCCACATATAAACTTAGTTTATAAAACCGGTAAAGTTCTCAAAGCATATCAAATCTCATAATTTTGTGAGCATTTTTGAAATGGTGGTCTGGTGGAATACAATACAAAATTTTTCAATTTTTATTGACCAGCCGGAATGAAATTCTATCAAGAATGAGTTCCGGACCCTATGCAGAACTTTAGCGAAAGTTACCGGACAAATGTAACAAGAATTTCGCAGCTATTGAATTTTAGCGTTATTTTTATGCCTTTGTTCATCCCTTCTTGTTTTTTTTGCGAAATTGTCTTCTATGGCCTGGGTCAGATCGACTCCGGTTTGATTGGCCAGACAAGTCAGGACCCATAAAATGTCGGCTATTTCATCGGCCAAATTTTCTTTTTCTCCTTTTTTAAAGGATTGTTCGCCATATTTGCGTGCAATGATGCGGGCTAATTCGCCTACTTCTTCGGTGAGAATAGCCATATTAGTTAATTCATTAAAATAACGGACACCATATTCTTTAATCCAGCCGTCTACTTTTTGTTGTAATTCTTTTAGTTCCATAGTGAGCTTTTGGGAAGTTAGAACCATGTAAAATCTACATTTTGTTTTTGGAATCAATGATGATGGTTACTGGTCCGTCGTTGATTAATCCGATTTTCATGTCCGCACCGAATACCCCTGTTTTTATCTCTTGGTTCATTTCTTTGCTCAAGGATTCCACGAATTTCTCATATAGCGGTACTGAAATTTCAGGTTTGGCTGCGTCAATATAGGAAGGGCGGTTTCCTTTTTTGGTGCGTGCCATCAATGTGAATTGGCTTACAATTAAAATTTCACCTCCAATTTCCCGGACAGAGTAATTCATTACTCCGTTTTCGTCGTTGAAAATCCGCAAATTGCATATTTTGCCAGTCAGCCATTCAATGTCTTCATTGGTGTCGTCGGCCTGAATACCTACCAATATTATCATGCCTTTACCTATTGAAGAATGTAGCTGGGTATTTATAGTTACACTGGCTTCCAGAACACGTTGTATCACTACTTTCATCTGATTACCTTTTTCGCAAAGGTATCATCCTTCCGGAAGAAAACAAATAACTTGACCTATATATGACACTTTTACGTTTTCTTCCGGGTAAATTTCCGTATATTTAAAATATTTTCTACTTTTGTCCGTGTGAGCGGGCTGAGTAGTTCAATGGATAGAACGGAAGTTTCCTAAACTTTAAATTCGGGTTCGATTCCCGGCTCGGCTACAAGAAACGGAATGTTGGTTTAAACCGCATTCCGTTTTTGGTATTTACGTTCTTCCAAAATTATCTCCCCAAATACCCGTTTTTACAGACAGCAACTGTTGTCTCCGCCGTAATCTTTACTTGTTTTACCATGATATTCCGGGTGTCGTTGCAGCCATACTGCGGCATAGGAACAGGTGGCAACGGGTGTTAGATGTTGTGAAATGGCATAATCATAGGCTGATTTTACGAGCCGGGCAGCAATGCCTCTTCCACTGATTTCAGGAGGTACGATTGTATGCCGGATGTCCAGTTCGCCTTTCTGAATGGAATAAGTTACATAGGCAGTATAATCGTCGACGATGGTTTGGAAAGTTTGATTTTCAGGGTAATGTATAATTTCCATTATTTAATTGTTTTTACGAAAATAGAAAATATTTTTTTATTACAGTGTATTCGGTATCTTTGTCCGGACGGGAATACTTGGTCTGAAATAAAGAAATATTATATACGGATAATATTAAAATTAGATTTGTATGGAGAATTTTATCTTTCAGAATCCGACGAAATTAATTTTCGGGAAAGGAATGATTGCTCAGTTGTCTAAGGAAATTCCGGAAGGGAAACGGGTGATGCTCACTTTCGGTGGCGGAAGTGTAAAAAAGAACGGAGTTTATGAGCAGGTTAAGGAGGCTTTAAAAGGTTTTGATGTCGTTGAATTTTGGGGAATTGAAGCAAACCCGAAAATAGAAACACTTCGTAAAGCGATTCAGTTGGGAAAAGAGAAGAAAGTGGATTTTTTACTGGCTGTGGGAGGAGGTTCTGTGATTGACGGAACGAAATTGATTTCTGCCGGATTGATGTATGAGGGAGATGCTTGGGAATTGGTGCTGAAAGGGAGTTTCCGGCATACCGTACCGCTCGGAGCAGTGCTGACTTTACCGGCCACTGGTTCAGAAATGAATAGCGGAGCAGTGATTTCGCGTTCTGAGACTGCTGAAAAATATCCGTTTTATTCCAATTATCCGGTATTTTCTGTTTTAGATCCTACGGTTACTTTTTCTTTGCCGGTGTATCAGGTGGCTTGCGGAATTGCCGATACTTTTGTGCATGTGATGGAACAATATATGACTGTCCCCGGACAATCCCGCTTGATGGACCGTTGGGCCGAAGGAATTCTGCATTCGCTTATTGAAATTGCTCCGGAAATTATACAGCACCAGGATAATTATGATAAAATGGCTGATTTTATGCTTTGTGCTACGATGGGACTCAATGGCTTTATCGCTTTGGGTGTGAGACAGGATTGGGCAACCCATATGATTGGTCACGAGCTGACAGCTTTGCATGATTTAACGCATGGTGCTACTTTGGCTATTGTATTGCCCGGATTGCTCCGGACGCTGAAAGAAAAGAAACGGGCTAAATTGTTGCAATACGGAGAACGGGTTTGGGGGATTACCGGAAACAGTGAGGAGGACCGTATAGAAAAAGCTATTGCCTGTACAGAGGATTTCTTCAAAAGTCTGGGCTTGCCGACTCGTTTAGGGGATGTTCAAATCGGAGAAGAAACCATAAAGGAAATAGAAAGACGGTTTACGGAGCGCAAGGTTGGCTATGGAGAAGATCAGGATGTAACCGGAACAGTGGCCCGGCAGATACTGGAAAATTGTAAATGAAAAGTTTGCTAATACAACGCTGAAGAGAAGAGTACTTTTTTCATTTTCCAGGTGATTTTACAGCTTCTTTTGTTAATTTAGCGGCTTACTAATTATATGAATGAGAAGTCATGTATACAATAGAACAACTTAGAGACATTATAAAAGCTGAGTTAAATAAGCAGGAATATGTGGAAGAGCCATATTCTCTTTTTGAACCCATAAAGTATATCATGGAAGATGGCGGAAAGCGTTTGCGTCCGGTGCTGACTTTAATGGCTTATAATTTGTATCGGGATGATATAGAAAAGGCATTGAAGTCGGCTATTGGTATAGAGATTTTTCATAATTATACTTTATTGCATGATGATGTGATGGATGATGCAGAGTTGCGCAGGGGGCGTCAGACAGTGCATAAAAAATGGAACAGCAATGTGGCGATTCTCAGTGGCGATGCTGCTGCTATTACCGCTTACAAGTATATAGAGACAGTGGAAGATTCCTATCTGCGTTTTGTGATTGACGGGTTCAATCAGGTGGCAATGGATGTGTGTAAGGGTCAGCAGTATGATATGGAATTTGAAAGCCGGGATGATGTTTCCGTGGAGGAATATATTCAGATGATTTATCTGAAGACTTCCGTGCTGATTGCAGGAAGTATGCGTCATGGAGCATTGATTGCCGGAGCCCCGGAGCACGAATATAATGCGTTGTATGATTTTGGCGGATATCTGGGACTGGTATTTCAGTTGCAGGATGATTACCTGGATGTTTACGGAGATGTGAAAGAATTTGGGAAGAGTATAGGGGGAGATATTATTTGTAATAAAAAGACTTATTTGTTGATTAAAGCATTGGAACTTGCCGGGGATAAAGATAAAGCACTTCTGAACGAATGGTTGAAGAAAAAACAGTTTGATGCGGCTGAAAAGATTAAAGAAGTGACAGATATATACAATCGTGTGGGAGTCAGAGAAGCAGCGATGGCTAAAATAGGTGATTATCTGGAAAAAAGCCGTGGTGCCCTTGAAAAAATAGAGGTGCCTGAGGAGCGGAAGATACATTTCCGTGAGATGATAGATTTTATTGGCGGACGTAAGAAGTGAGTTTTATTTAGTCAAGGCATTATGGAAGAAGCTGCTAAACAAAGGTTATTGGATGTGCGGTATTTAAGGATGGCGCGGATATGGTCTGAAAATTCTTATTGTAAACGTCGCCAGGTGGGGGCTCTTATTGTTAAAGATAAATCTATTATTTCTGATGGTTATAACGGAACACCTTCCGGTTTTGAGAATTTATGCGAAGATGAAACCGACCGTACCAAACCTTACGTATTACATGCTGAAGCAAATGCAATTACAAAGGTTGCAAAGTCCGGTAACAGCAGTGAGGGAGCAACTTTATATGTGACTGCTTCACCTTGTATAGAATGTGCCAAACTGATTATTCAGGCCGGAATTGTCAGGGTGGTTTATTCTGAATTGTATCGTTGTTGTGACGGAATTGAATTGTTGGAAAAGGCAGGTATTCAGGTTGACCTGGTAGAGATCGGAGCGGGATGTTGTAAAGTTGAAATTTGAAAATATGTATAATAATAAATTAAAGATAATTCTTTGGCCGTTAATACTGGCTTTGGCCATTGTGTCGGGGATGGTGATTAATTCGTTGTTAAACAGCCGTCAGGGAATCAGTGTAGGTAATCAGAATGTATTTGCGCCGGTACAGGGGAGTAAACTGGACCTGATTTTGAATATGATTAATTATTCCTATGTGGATACTGTGGATGTAAAGAAGATAGAAGAGAATGCAATTCCACAGATTTTGAAAGACCTGGACCCTCATACAGTATATATACCGGCAAAAGATATGCAACGGGTGAATGAGGAGATAGTGGGTAATTTTGGCGGAATAGGGGTGCAATTTTATAAATATCTGGATACGGTGACTGTTGTTAAGGTAGTACCCGGAGGTCCTGCTGAAAAAGCCCGGTTATTGGACGGAGACCGTATTATAAAAGTCAATGATTCTGTTGTAGCCGGTAATAATATGAATACCGATGCCATTATGAAAATGATGCGCGGAGAAATCGGAACAGATGTGGAATTGACAATTGTAAGACGGGGAGAAAATAAGCCGGTAATTAAAAAAGTGACAAGAGGCAGTATACCGATTAAAAGTGTGGATGTGGCATATATGCTTGATGATACGACGGGTTTAATCAAGGTAAGGACTTTTGGAATGAATACTTACGAGGAGTTTATGCAGGCTATGGAAAAGCTTTCTGCACAAGGAATGCGTAAAGTAATCATTGATTTGCGTCAGAATGAAGGCGGAATTTTGCCTATAGCTATCCGTATGATTAATGAATTTTTACCTGAAGGAAAGCTGATACTTTATACTCAGGGAAAGTCTTCTCCGCGGATGGATTATAATTCGAATGGAAAAGGGAGATATCAGCAATTGCCTTTAGCGGTATTAATTGATGAGTTCAGTGCTTCGGCCAGTGAGATTTTTGCCGGAGCCATTCAGGATAATGACCGGGGAACTATTATCGGGCGGCGTTCTTTCGGGAAAGGATTGGTGCAGGAACAGCGTCTTTTACCGGATGGTTCTGCATTGCGTCTGACGGTTGCCCGTTATTATATTCCTTCGGGACGTTCCATACAGAAACCTTATGACCAGGGAAAAGAAAAATATTATGAAGATATTTTGGTCCGTTTGCGTCATGGTGAGTTTGGTCAGAAGGATAGTATCCGTTTTGATGAGAATCTGAAATTTAAAACAGTTGGTGGACGTACAGTGTATGGAGGTGGAGGGGTGATGCCTGACGTTTTTGTACCAGCAGATACTTCCGGTTATTCGGAGTATATGGTTAAAGTAAACCGGTTATCTCAGATATTATACGATTATACTTTTGATTTTATGGACAGACATCGTTCTGAGATGAAAAATATAAAGGATTATAAGCAATTGCTGGAATATCTGAAAAAATTTGATTTGGTTAATGAAATGGCTGATTATGCGGTACAACGCGGAGTAAAGCGGGATGCTAAAGGTATCAGGACGTCTTATGCTATCCTGGATAATACCATAAAAGCTTTTATCGGTCGGCATGTATTGGATGACGAAGGTTTTTATCCGATTTATCAGATGAACGATGAAACGGTTAGAGAGGCTGTGAAAGAATGACCGGTGTAGTGGTATGAAACTGAACATTTTTTTTATTTTGATAGCTGTAGGATTACTTGCAGGAGGATTCTGCAGCTATAATTGTTTCTCTGAACATCGTTTAGTATCAATCCCTGTCATTGTTTCCGGGAATGAGTCAGAGCCGGTGGTCCATGAAATAGACTATTTGCCGGGAAAAACCGGAGAAATGGTATACCATCGTTTTTTTACTCTGAGCTATAATGCAGCACATAAACAGGCCAATTGGGTTTATTATAGTCCGTGTATAGGAAAAGAAGGGAATGAAATCAGACGTACAAATGATTTTCGGGAAGATTACATGGTTGCTTCCGGTTCTGCGAAACCTTCCGATTATGTAAAAAGCGGATATGACCGTGGACATCTTTGTCCCGCCGGTGATATGACACAATCTGTTGAAGCTATGAGTGAAACTTTTTATATGTCGAATATGTCGCCTCAGGTTCCGGGTTTTAATCGGGGAATCTGGAAATCTTTGGAGGCACAGGTGAGAAAATGGGGGAAAGAAGAGCAGATACATGTCGTTACGGGGCCGGTATTTGAGAATGAAAAAGGAAAAATCGGGGAGAGTCGGGTTACTATACCCGGATATTATTATAAAGTGATTTATTCGCCTGCGAGGAAACAGATGATTGCTTTTGTTTTACCGAACGAAAAAAGTAATAAAAAGTTTACTGACCATATTGTTTCTGTAGATTCCGTAGAGAATTTTACCGGAATTGATTTCTTTGTGCATTTGCCTGATACATTAGAAAATCGTCTTGAGGCGAAATCGGATTATATGAAATGGCAGTAAAATTTCTCAAACTTTGTTTTTTCCATATATGTAGAGGAGAGAACCATTTTTGATGGTATCAATTATCTGGGAGCTGATAGCGGGTGGTAAAGCAGGACATCCCAGACTTCTGCCCAACCGGTTTTGTTTTTTCAGAACTGCAGGGTCAGCATAATCCGCACCGTGAATTACAATGGAGCGTTCCCGGGCTTTGTCATTAATGCCCTGTTCTAATCCATCCAACAAAAGGGAATAGCCGTTTTTACCGATATAGGTGTTTCCGGTAAGGAAAAATCCCAGGGAACTTTTATGGGAGCCGGGTTGGTTGGAAAAAGAAACTGCGTAATTTTCACCGCTGGCACGGCCATGGGAAACATAGGAACTGAACAGTACTTTTTCCTGCTTTAAATCAATCACACAAAATCTTTTTTCTGTAGATGGTTTGGTGAAATCAATAAGTACTAACAACGAATTATTTTCATTTGTTATATATTTTGTATATCCTGCCAAGGCTTGCCGAAAGGCCGGAAAACTAATTGTTTCTGACAGGTTGAGGGTTTCATAGAGCCGGAAATTTTCGGCATGGGCAGTTCCCGGCAACCAGAGTTCTCCCATTGAAATTTTAAAACAAGTGATTAGCAACACCAATATCCCAATTTTTTTCATTTCTTTTTTTTAATTAGTCAAATACTATTACCAAAGCTTTTCCGATGGATGCCCAGTCAAAAATAAATTTTGCATGTGAAGTTGCATTTCGCACACACATATGTGAACGTGGAATGGTTCCCAAAGACCAGCTATATTCATAAACTGTTTTATTGGGATAGGTCAGTGCAATTCCGTGTAAATAAGCACCTCCGGAAAAACGGCTGGCCCATGGAGCATAGCCGGCCAGTTCATTTTTTCCATCTTGTAAATAAAACATTTTTTCTAATTTTCCGATTACCACATAAATGCCGACGGGTGTTTCCCAATAAAAAGGAGGTCGTTTGACACCGGATGTAATGGGATTCATACTCCTGATAAGCCAGGTTGTATCCCCTCGTTCCAGCGTCACAGCGTTTTGATTAGTCCGATCTACAAACACCAGTTTTCGAAAATCTCCTCCTCCTAAACGGTTGACATATTTTGCCGGAACAATCCATTCTCCCTTAAAGGTTGCCGGACTGACCAGCAAATAATCAGCGGAGTCACTAATTACGGATACTAACATTCCATCCCGTCCGTAGCGTTCGGGAACTGTCAGATTTTCTCTCCGATAGAATGGTATGGCCTGGTTTCTTCTGACTCCGTACTTATCCTGTGTTTCCCGGTAATGTATGTTCTGATGTGCAGAATCGGCAACAGGAACCCAGCCGTTCCGGTTCCGGTAATTGTTTAAGACTCCGAATTCTTTAGCTTTATTTTCAAACACGATTAAAGAATCTATTTTATTTTTAATTTTATTCCACTGAAATTCTCGCTTACCTTTACCATACTTATAGGTATCTTTCAATGTGTGCCGGTCGTATAGTAAAGATTTTTCCAATTTAACGCTTATGGTTAGCCAACCAATCACTGGCAGGATAAATATCCAAATCAGTTTTTTTTTCATAACCTTACAAAATTTTTTGTCTGGCATACGCGAAAAACACCTGATTTGTTCTGATTCAGCCTTTTCCGAAGAACAAAATTAATGGATAAAAGTAAATTTCCTGCTGAATTCAGATTATTTAGGAAAGCTTCACTTCTGTAAAATCAGTCGGTTGTTCAGAGGAACAATTTTGCTTATTTGATGGTCATTGATACATTACGAATTTTGCTTTCTTCGACATATCATGGATGATATGTTTAAAAATTCTGCTTTTTTCGACATATCATGGATGATATGTTTAAAAATTCTGCTTTCTTCGACATATTATTGTAAGTCGTAGGATAATACTTTTTATAAATGTTTCTTTAACTATTAGTATCCTTTATGAATTGACAGATTCAATACTTTCTGGTGATGATTCGATTTCCTTTCCACTCCCCATAAATAACTTTATCAAGGGGAGATTTAAATAGTATTTATTTCTACCCACTTTGACGTCTTTAATAAAACCTTTTTCTGCTAATTTTTGCAAATACTTTGAAGCTGTCTGACGATTTACATTTAGTTCTTGTTGTACGAATTCTATTTTGGTATAAGGGTGACTGAAAAGATTATTCAGCAGTTCATGTCTGTAAATATTGGGAAGTTCGTTCTTAATACCTATTTCATAGTTTTGCATTAAGCGGCCTATTTCTTGTACTAATTCGATTGTTTCTTGAGCGGTTTTCTCAATTCCTTTTAAAATGAATAGAATCCATGATTCCCAGTTTCCATTGTCTCTTACATTTTGCAGTAAACGATAATATTCAGTTTTATTACGAATAATATATCTGCTTAGGTATAATATAGGTAAATCCAATAAATCTTTAATTACTATATATAAGATATTTATGATACGTCCGGTTCTACCATTTCCGTCATAAAAAGGGTGGATGCTTTCAAACTGGTGATGAATAATTGCCAATTTAATTAAAGGGTCTATTTCACAAACAGAATCGTCATTAATGAATAATTCCAGGTTTTCCATATATATTTCGATGTCTGTCCGGTCTTGGGGAGGTGTATATACAATATCACCTGTTTGCTGATTTTTTAATGTAGTGCCCGGTGTGTTTCTAAAGCCAGCTTTATTACGTTCCAAGCATTCTTGAATTTCCCGGATTATATTGTTAGTAAGTAATTTGCTCTTACGAATTAATGCAAATCCGTGTTTTAATGCCTCTGAATAATGTAGTACTTCTTTTGTCTCACTGGTGATAGTCAAAGAAGTTTTGTCTAATTCGGCTTTATATAATTCATCATGTGTAGTGACAATATTTTCAACAGCAGAACTGTCTTTAGCTTCTTGTAATACTAAAGTGTTAATTAGTATATTTTCATTCGGGATAGTTCTTGCTATACCTTTTAATTCTGCTAATCTTTTGTTGGCATGATTAACTTGTTTTAAAATATCCTTTGTTTCAATTTCTTGATTTAAAGGTAGTATAGGAATTTTATACATGTCCAGTTATTTAATTCTACAAATTTAAAATTTTTAGAGGTTAAGTAAAATCTTACACTGATAAATTTAAAATCTGAAGTGGAAATATGTTTATACAGAAAATTTTGTGGGAGTAAATTCAAAAAAACCGACTGAAAGTAAAGCTTTCAATCGGTTTGCTTATTTTCTGTCGAGATGACTGGACTTGAACCAGCGGCCTCCACGTCCCGAACGTGGCGCGCTACCAACTGCGCTACATCTCGTTTACGGTTGCAAATGTAATAAAAGTATCAACAAAATGTACTATATTTGTTGAAATTTTTTCAACTTAATTTTAACGACATGGATTCAATAAGACAAAATAAAGTTTCCCGATTGATTCAAAGAGATTTAAGTGAGATGTTCCAGCAGGAATGTAAAGAGTTTACCGTTGGAGCTATGCTTTCTATTACAACAGTACGGGTGAGTCCGGACCTTTCTTATGCAAAGGTTTATGTAAGTGTCTTTCCTTCAGGGCGTGTGGATGAGGTGATGAAGAGTCTGGAAGAGCACAATAAAACAATTCGGTTTATTTTGGGGAAAAAGGTTGGTAAACAGATGCGGATTATTCCGGAATTGCGTTTCTTTGTAGACGATAGCCTGGATTATATTGATAAAATTGATGAATTACTGAAATAACAGAATGATGATTCAGGAATACTCCGGAGTTTAAACTTCAAATCTTTTATATGCGGCTGACTTTTTTTATTGCTCGTCGTTATCTGTTTTCAAAAAAAAAACAGAATGCCATTAATATTATATCAGCAATTAGTATTGTCGGAGTTATGATTGGTACAACGGCATTGATTGTTGTACTTTCAGTTTTTAATGGGATGGACCAGCTTTTACAGAAAAGTACGGACAGTTTTAGTGCTGATCTTGTGATTTTTCCGGATAACGGGAAATTTTTTGATTTAGATAGTACTTTGAAGAGAGAGTTGGGGAATAATGCTTCGATTGCAAGTTATGATGAAGTGGTGGAGGAAAAGGCATTGCTGAAGTATGGCGACCGGCTTACTCCGGTTATTGTCAAAGGGGTTGGACCGGATTTTGCTGAACACACTCATTTTACAACTCATATTTTGGAGGGTGATTTTCATTTGGGAAGTGAGGGTGCATATAAAGCGGTGATTGGATATGGAGTTGCTGCAGAATTGGGGATAGGAATTCATTTTATAACTCCTATGGTTTTTTATTATCCGGACCGGAGTGGAAGAACCAGTACCGCAGCATTAAATACTGGGCATGTTTATCCTTCGGCTTTTTTTTCAGCACAACAGGATTTGGAAAGCCAGTATGTACTTACAGACATTAATTTTGCCCGGGAGCTTTTCGGAATTGGGAATAAAGTTTCCAAAATAGAAGTCAAGCTGGTTGCTCCGGACCGGCTGAAACAAGTAAAAAAAGCTTTGGCAGAACAGATGGGTAATCAATACCGTATTGAGGATAAGTTTGAATTGAACAGGGCTTTCTATGCGATGATGAAATCAGAAAAACTGGCAGTTTTTTTGATTTTGCTTTTCATTTTGCTGGTTGCTTCGTTTAATATTGTGGGTTCGATATCTATGCTTATTCTGGACAAGAAAGAAGATTTAGCCACTTATAAGGCATTGGGAATGACTGCCGGGAATATGATTTCTGTGTTTAAGACGGAAGGTAATTTGATTACTGGTTTTGGAGCGTTATCGGGATTAATTGCAGGGGTGGCTATTTGCCTGATTCAGGAAAAGTTTGGTCTGATAACATTGGGAGATGGCAGTTATATTGTGGAAGCTTATCCGGTGCAGTTGGTTTTTAAAGATATAGCAATCATTTTAATTACTGTTTTACTGATAGGTTATATCGCATCCTATTTTCCGGTAAAATATCTGGTCAGAAAATTAAGTGAATAAGTAAGAATAATTGAAATACTGATATTACGGATATGGTTAAAAAGTTTTTCATTTGTATTTTTCTGTTGGGGCTGTTTTTTCAGGGATATACCCAGGAAAAAGAAGTAAAAGCGGTGATTGAGACTAATTTCGGCAATATGGTGGTAAAATTGTATAATGATACCCCTAAGCACAGGGATAATTTTATTCGTTTGGCCAGAGCCGGACATTATGACGGAACTTTATTTTACCGGGTGATTCAGGATTTTGTTATTCAGGGTGGATCCTCAGATAGTCGTGGGGCAATGGCTGGCCGGGCAATAGGTTACGGAGAATCTATTGTGATTGATGCAGAAATTAAACAGGAACATTACCATAAAAAGGGAGCATTGGCTGCGCCACGGCAACCGGACCGGGAGAACTTTTTTAAAGAGTCGGACATTTCTCAGTTTTATATCGTTCAGGGGAGAAAATACACTTCGGTTGAATTGGAAAATTTAGAGAAACGAATCAATGGTCCGATTCGTAAGGCTATACAACGCAAGTACTATACACCAGAGAAAAAAGCCATTCTGGACACTTTGCGCAGTCAGAAAAAAGTAAAAGAATTCAGGGAGATTGCGAATAAAATCAAGGAAGATATTGCTTTTGACTGGAATGCTAATACAGACAAACTTTATATGACCGATGAAAAACGGGAAGATTATATCCGATTGGGGGGCAGCCACCACTTAGACAAGGAATATACTGTTTTCGGTGAAGTGATTGAAGGATTGGAAGTGATTGATAAGATAGCAGCTTTGCCAACGGACAAAAATGACCGTCCGTTGGCTGACGTCAAGATAAAAGTAAAGATTTTGAAATAATCCTATGCGAAAAATAATTGAAAAAAGAGTGTTGATAGCTGCGGCTGTTTTTTGGGCTTTAATTATTTTTATATTATGTGCCTTGCCAGGTGAGGATATACCTGACCCGCATTTGGATATTCCTCATTTGGATAAAGTAGTGCACTGGGGAATGTTTTTTATCATGTCCTTGTTGATTGTTTTGCCTTTTGAATGGCATACTTCTTTGACGATGAGACAGATTTATATCATTGCCGTAGGAGTTGCTTTCGGATATGGCGGCTTGACAGAACTTTTGCAGCATTATTTTTTCAACCGCGGAGGAGATGTATGGGATTTACTGGCTGATGTTGCAGGGGGTGTTTGTGGCTGTTTATTTTATCCGGTGGTCCGGCGGTTGTTGCATGTTAAAAATTAATCTTTATTCTGATTTTCTATTTTCAATTAATTCCGTTAGTTTTGTAACGTTGATAAAAAGCGTTAACAATGTTAGACAAGATTAAGCAATTAATAGCAGAGATTGAAAGTTTTGTGGCGGCTACGCCGGAAGAGGTGGAACAATTCCGTATCAGGCATTTAAGTAAAAAAGGCAGTATTGCTGCTTTATTTGATGATTTTAGAAATGTTCCGGCCGAGCAGAAGAAAGACATTGGTAAGGCTTTGAATGACCTGAAAACTGTAGCTTTAGCTAAGGTGAATGAGCTAAAGGAAAGTTTGTGTAATACGGAAACCGGAAAAACAGGAATAGATTTGACTTTACCGGGCGATGTGCGGAAACTGGGGAGCCGTCATCCGTTATCGATTGTAAAAAATGAGATTTTGGCTATTTTCAATAAATTGGGTTTTACTATTTCAGAAGGACCTGAAATTGAGGATGACTGGCATAATTTTTCAGCATTGAACTTTCCGGAGGAACATCCGGCCCGTGATATGCAGGATACTTTTTTTCTTGAAAAGAATCCGGATATTGTTTTGCATACGCATACTTCTTCCGTACAGGTGCGTGATATGGAAACTCATGAGTTGCCGATTCGTTTGGTTACTCCCGGTCGTGTATTCCGGAATGAGGCGATTTCTGCCCGTGCTCACTGTATATTCCATCAGATTGAGGCCCTTTATATCGATGAAAACGTTTCGTTTGCCGATTTGAAACAGACGCTGACTTATTTTGCAAAGGAGCTGTTCGGCCCGGATACACAGATACGTCTTCGTCCTTCTTATTTTCCGTTTACAGAGCCTTCTGCCGAAATGGATGTGTCTTGTTCCCTTTGTCACGGGGAAGGTTGTAATGTGTGTAAAGGTACCGGCTGGCTGGAAATTTTAGGATGTGGAATGGTAGACCCGAATGTGCTGGAGTTAAACGGTATTGATAAAAACAAATACACCGGATTTGCTTTGGGAATGGGTATCGAGCGTATTACAATGTTGAAATACGGTATCAAAGATTTGCGGTTGTTTTTTGAAAACGATATCCGATTCTTGGAGCAGTTTACAACGGCAATTTGAGGCAAAACAGCCTGGAAAGAGTCTCTGATAACGGGAGTAAACCCTGAAAGTTCTTCGGGAATTTGTAATTTAGTTGATTCAGGTGATTTGCCATATTTTGTTCAGGTATTTGACCGGAACAAGATACTGTTTGCTTGCCAGAGAGGTTTTGGAGAGGTTTACAATGCCAGATGCAGAATCGGATATGGTTTTCCCTCACTGTCGGTATTATCGCGTCCGGTGATGGAAAAGCCGTGTTTTTGATAGAATTTCAGTGCACGTTGATTTTGTTCGTTTACATCTACTTTCCGTAGTCCTTTATTTTTAATGGCAAATTGAAGTAAAGTGCGGCCATAACCTTTACCGATAGCATCGGGATGGACAAAAAGCATTTCAATCATTTCCGTACTTAATCCTATGAAAGCGCATGGATTTCCGTTTTCGTTTTTGATTGCATAGAATTCCAGATGGGGCATATAGTCGTGAGGAATTTTTCCATGATAGAATTCAGTATCTTCTTCGCTGAGGAAGTCGTGGGTGACTTTCACAGATGCTAACCAAACCATAGTCAGTACGTCATAGTCATAACTTCGTTCTATTTTCATCCTGATTTTCTATTTTTCGGTAAATGTTTTTTCAGTCCTTCTCATTTGTGGAATGTTTACTCATTTCTGTGTTTGTGGCCCGGAGAATTTAAGGGGATAGATATCCCCTTGTAATCAACAGTTAGTTTAAAATATCCATCAATTTGTCAATGCGGGGAGCCATAATGATTTCGGTCCGGCGGTTATGTGCGCGGCCTTCGGCTGTTTCGTTACTATCTACCGGCAGGTATTCACTACGGCCTGAAGGTACAATTTGTAAAGGATTTACATTATAGTCTTTGGTCAAAATCCGGACTACTGATGTGGCGCGGACGACGCTTAAGTCCCAATTGTCCTTAAACTGTACAGTTTTGATGGGTTTACTGTCGGTATGTCCTTCAATCATAACATCGATGTCAGTTTGTTTTTTCAGAACCTCAGCCAGTTTACCTAAAGCTGCTTTGCCTTGTTTGTTCACTTGTGCACTTCCTGATTCAAACAGTAGTTTGTCGGACATGGCAACATATACTTTTCCGTCTTTTTGAGTGACGGTGAGTTCTTCACTATTGAATCCCAAGAGGGCATCTTTTACACTGTTGAGCAAGGCAGCTACTTTTTCGTTTTGTGCATTGATTTCTTCCTGCAATTTATTGATGGTAGCTTCCCGTTCTGCGAGTTTCGACATTTTGTCTTTCAGCAGCATGGTTAGTTTGTCTTGCTCCGACAGATTGGAATATAACGATTCGCGGTATTCCCGGATAGCTTCTCCCATACGGGTGGTATCTCCTTCAAGATGGGCAATTTTCTTTTTCAAGCCTGTGTTTTCTTCCTGGAGTTGATTCAGATTCTTATTTAATGCCCTTTCCCGGCTAAGAGCTGCCAGCCGACCATTTTCGGCAAGAGTGAATTTTTTCTTGGGAACACAGGAGCTTGTTGCGATTAATAAACAAAGTGCATAAATGATTTTTTTCATGGGATTAATTTTTAAATCTGTATCTATTGAGAATTACAAACTTAAAAATTATTCAGGAATAATAAGAAAGACAATCCGGTTTTGTAAAATTAATCCGTTTCCGGAATGCACCTTGTTCAGAATATTATAGTTTTGTACTTGTAAATACAATACAGCCTTATATTGACATGTTTCGTATATTGATTTTTTTCCATTTCTTTTTCTTGTCCGTATGGTATAGTTGTACGGCAACACAAATCTGTAAAGAAGACAGGAATATTTTGCAGAATTTCTGGAAGTATGCCAAGGAAAATAAATTGGCTGATTTACCTGTGAATGAACGGATTCCTTATGTTGCCCGTTTTTTTCTGAATGTTCCTTATAAAGGCAATACTCTTAATGTTGCAAAAGAGAATTTGCCTGTTATTAATTTACGTGAATTGGATTGCGTGACATTTATTGAAAATGTTCTTGCTTTGTCTTTCCTTCCGGATTACAATTCCGGTTATGAATCTGTTTTTGTAAAGAATATAGTAAGAATCAGGTATCGCCGTGGTGTGATAGAGGATTATACATCCAGGCTGCATTATTCTTCGGATTGGTTGTACGAAATGAGCCAACAACGTTTGCTGACAGATTTGACATTGTTTGCCGGTGGGATAAATTACAGGCCTCAGGTGTGTTTTATGACACAGCATTATGACCGGTATCCTCCCCTTAAACGGGACCGTGTGATGAGATTAAAGATGAAAGAAATAGAAAGTGCAATCAATAAGCGCACGTATTATTATATTCCGAAGGCAAATGTTGAAAAGGCTTATGGTAGGATAAAGAATGGCGATGTCATTCTAATCACGACGAATATAAAAGGTTTGGATACCTCTCATATAGGCTTCGCCCTGAAGCAGAACGGGAAAACTTATTTATTACATGCTTCCAGTGCTGGTAGAAAAGTGATGGTGTCTGAGCTTCCTTTAAAGGAATATATGGAGGGTATCAGTTCTCAAAGCGGAATTATGGTGGCCCGGGTGGCCAAAACCGTGCCTGTATCGTTTGCCGATTAGGTTTTACATATACAGTGTTATTATGCTATTTTAGCAATTTGTCGATGACTTTGCACATTTCCTCAAATTCCGCCGGTTCATAAAGTCTTGTCATCATAACAATTTTCCCTTTAAAATCGGATAGTTTCTTTTGTGTTCCGTCTGTATATATGATGCGGATGTCGGGGGCTTTATCGCCAATTTTTACAATGTATCCGCGGTCATTATTTTCTGCATATCCGTTCAGGCATAAGATGAAAAGAGTAATAGCCGTAATGATGAATTTCATGGATGATAAATTTGAAAATAATGAAGCAAATCTATAAAATAATCCGGCATTTTAGTTTTTATCTTTTACCTTTATCAGTCAAAATTTAAATGGACTGGCATGGAATTGGACCGTTACAAATTGCATTTTGCTCCTTTACAGGGGTATACGGACAGTGTGTTCAGAAATGCTTTTGATAAGTATTTCGGGGGAATAGACGTCTATTATACGCCTTTTATCCGCATTGAAAAAGGGAGTTTCCGGAACCGGGATGTGCGGGATATACAACCGGAAAGGAATACTGTCAGGACATTAATTCCCCAGATTTTGCCAGGTAGCCGGGATGAATTTTGCCGATTGACGGATTTATTGATAGAGAAAGGTTATTCATCTGCAGATATAAATTTAGGATGTCCTTTTCCTTTAATTGCGGCGAAACGAAAAGGGGCAGGGATGTTACCTTATCCGGACCAGGTTGCCGAAGTTTTAAATGCAGGCAATGAATATCCTGAAATGCGTTTTTCGGTAAAAATGCGTTTAGGTTGGGAAAATGTTAGCGAATGTATAGATGTATGTAATATTACTAATGCCCTTCGCTTAGAGCACATCACGATTCATGCACGAACAGGCAAACAGCAATATAAAGGGGGAACTCATCCTGAAGCGTTCGCTGCGTTTTATGAAATTTCTTCGCATCCGCTTTTTTATAACGGAGATGTGCATTCGGTAGAGGAAATTCGCCAAATAATACAAAAATTTCCTTTGCTCAGAGGTGTGTCGATGGGTCGTGGACTACTGTCTTCGCCCTTTATTGGAAAGGAATTTAAAGAAAATGCAACTTTTTCTTTACAACAACGTATGTTTTCGTTTTTTTCTTTTCATGAAGCTCTCTTTTCGGCCTATTCAGAGGTTTTACAGGGCGAAATTCAGTTGTTGACTAAGATGAAAACGTTGTGGGAATATTTTTTACCGGAAACCGACCGGAAGTTATTGAAATGTATTAAAAAGGCGCAAAGGTTATCTCAGTATACGGAAGCTGTCAGAAAAATATTAGCTGTTTAATTCCGGAGGGTTTTATGAAAAAGGTATTGTTTATAGCGGTGGGGGTTATTTCGGTGGTATTGGGGGTAATCGGGATTTTTGTTCCGGGATTGCCGACAACTCCTTTTTTATTGCTTAGTTCATGGTTGTTTTATAAAAGTTCAGACCGTTTGTATAATTGGCTCCACCGTTCGTCACTGGGGAAATATATACGCCGTTATGAATCGCGTGAAGGGATGAGTAAGGGAGCTAAATTATTTTCCATAGCCTGTATGTGGCTTATGATTTATATATCTGCATTTTGGATTCTGGAAAGTTTAAAAATAAGGCTGTTTTTGCTGATATTAGGGGCTATCGGAACAGGATGTGTACTTTTTATCGTACCTGCGGCTAAAAATGCAAAAGAGGGTAATGTAAAAGAGTGACCGGAATTTATCCGATCACTACATTGACAATTTTTTTCGGTACGATAATCATTTTCCGGATTTCTTTTCCTTCCAGCCATTTTTCTGCCTCCGGAGAGGTTCTCACTGCAGTTTCAATTTCTGCATGGGTTGCAGTTAACGGTATGGACAATTTGAATCTTACCTTACCGTTGAAAGACACCGGATATTCGAAACTATCTTCTGTGAGATATTTCTCTTCCCATTGCGGAAAATTTGCTCCGGTTACGCTGGTTTTGTGTCCGAGCAGGTGCCATAATTCTTCTGCGATATGCGGAGCATAGGGGGCGATAGCGATGACAAGCGGTTCCAGTACGGCTCTTTTATTGCATTTCAGGGCTGTCAGTTCGTTGGTGCAAATCATGAAAGCCGGAATGGAAGTATTGAAAGAAAAATTTTCTATATCGTATTCAATTTTTTTCAATGTTTTATGAAGTATTTTCCACTCTTCCTTATTGGGTTCTTCATCGCTTACGGTGAAGTTTTCGTTGTTCCGGAAGAGACGCCAGAATTTGCGCAGGAATTTGTAAACGCCGTCAATACCTTGTGTATCCCAGGGTTTGTGTGCTTCCAGCGGTCCTAAAAACATTTCATACAGACGCAAGGTGTCTGCACCGAATTGTTCGATGATGTCGTCCGGATTGACAACGTTGAACATGGATTTGGACATTTTCTCTACAGCCCAGCCGCAAACGTATTTTCCGTCTTCAAGGATAAATTCGGCATTGGCGTAGTCCGGCATCCATTTTTTGAATGCTTCGGTGTCCAGAATGTCATTTTTGACGATATTTACGTCTACATGAATTTCTGTTGTTTCATACTGGTTTTTCAAGCCGGCAGATACGAATTTATTGGTTCCGACAATGCGGTATACAAAATTGGACCGTCCTTGTATCATGCCTTGGTTTATCAGCTTTTTAAAAGGTTCCGGTTCACAGATTATACCCAAATCATACAGGAACATGTTCCAGAAACGGGAATATATCAGATGTCCGGTAGCATGTTCGGCTCCTCCCAGGTAGAGATCCACATTTCTCCAGTAATTATTTGCTTCATGACTTACAATGGCTTTATCGTTATGCGGATCCATATAACGGAGATAGTATGCAGATGAACCTGCAAATCCGGGCATAGTGTTTAATTCAATGGAATCACCTTCCGCAGTTTTCCAGTTTTTAGCCCGCCCAAGCGGCGGTTCTCCGGTTTCTGTTGGCAAATATTTATCGATCTCGGGTAATTCCAGGGGTAATAAGGATTCATCCATCATGTAAGGCATATTTTCCTTATAGTATACAGGGAACGGTTCTCCCCAGTAGCGTTGGCGGCTGAATATGGCATCCCGTAAGCGGTAATTGATTTTGCTTTTTCCAATGCCGCGTTTTTCTACATCTTCGGCAATAAATTTAATTGCTTCTTTTACTTCCAGCCCGTTGATGATTCCACTGTTAATCATTTTGCCTTCTTTGGCGTCGTAGGAGCTTTCGCTCAGGTCAATGGTCTGGCCGTTGTCAATGACAGGAACAACGGGCAGATTGAATTTACGGGCAAAGGCGTAATCCCGGCTGTCATGTGCAGGTACAGCCATAATAGCTCCTGTTCCGTAGCCGGCCAATACATATTCGCTGATCCATACAGGTATAGCCTCATTTGTAAAAGGATTGATAGCATAAGAGCCTGTGAATACGCCGGTTACAGTTTTTACTTCGCTTTGGCGTTCTCTTTCCGTCCGTTTGGTCACATATTCCAGATAATCTGTTACTTCCTTTTCCTGCTCCGGGGTTGTCAACGGTTTTACATATTCGCTTTCGGGTGCCAGTACCATAAAACTTACTCCATATATGGTATCCGGACGGGTGGTGAAGATTTTCAGTTGCATGTCCGAATCTTTGACATTAAACGTAATGTCAGCACCCTGCGAGCGGCCGATCCAGTTGCGTTGAATGTCTTTCAGAGAATCCGACCATTCCAATTGCTCAAGGCCATCCAGTAAACGTTGGGCATAAGCAGATACACGTAAAGACCATTGGCGCATATTTTTCTGTATGACCGGATAGCCTCCCCGGACGGAAAGTCCGTCCTTTACTTCGTCATTGGCTAAAACGGTTCCCAATTGGGGACACCAGTTTACCATTGTATCAGCCAGATAAGCAATCCGGTAATTCAATAAAAGGGCCGATTGTTCTTTTTTGTTCATCGCATTCCATTCTTCTGCCGTGAAAAACGGAACTTCTGAACTTGCCGCATGAATATTTTTATTGCCCTCTTTGACGAAAATGGAAATCAGTTTGCTGATGGGTTCGGCTTTCTGACTTTCTTTGTTGAACCAATGGTTGAACATTTGGATAAATGCCCATTGTGTCCATTTGTAATAGCAAGGGTCGCAAGTGCGGACTTCCCGGTCCCAGTCGAATGAAAATCCGATTTTATCCAGTTGTTCCCTGTAACGGGCAATATTTTTTTCTGTAGTGACGGCGGGGTGTTGTCCTGTCTGAATGGCGTATTGTTCGGCAGGAAGACCATATGCGTCGAATCCCATCGGGTGCAGTACATTGAAACCTTTCAGGCGTTTATACCTGGAATAAATGTCGGAAGCAATGTAACCAAGAGGATGGCCGACATGCAGCCCGGCTCCCGACGGATATGGAAACATATCCAAAACGTAATATTTGGGTTTTGACGGGTTTGTGTCTACTTTGTATGTCTGGTTTTCTTTCCAGTAGTTTTGCCATTTTTGTTCTACTTCCTTGAAATTATATTCCATGATGGTATAAATTTATATGTGCTAATATCCGAATTTACAAATGAGTGTACAAAGATAACACTTAATTTATTACTTTCGTAACCGATTGTGCTAAATCCATATTCAGATTATTATGACAACCGGGTTTGTATTGACCATTCTCCTTTCGTATTTTGGATTATTGATTTTGATTAGCTTTTTTACTTCCCGGAAAGCTGATAACGCTGCTTTTTTCACGGCCAACCGGACTTCACCCTGGTATTTGGTGGCTTTTGGAATGATAGGTGCTCAGTTGTCCGGAGTGACTTTTATATCTATCCCCGGCGAAGTGGGGAATAGTGCGTGGACGTATTTGCCCGTCGTTATGGGGAATTGCATTGGTTATGTGATTATTGCACTGGTTTTGCTTCCTTTGTTTTACAAACTGAATCTGATATCCATTTATTCGTGGTTAGGTACCCGTTTCGGAGAAAAAGCCCGTTTGACAGGTTCATTTTTTTTTATCATTTCACAATTAATCGGGGCTTCTTTCCGTCTTTTTCTTGTGGTAGGTGTATTACAGTTGGCTTTTTTTAATGCGGTAGGAATTCCTTTTGGAGTGACTGTATTTATAACGATAGGATTAGTATGGGTATATACGTTCCGGGGAGG
Organism: uncultured Odoribacter sp.; assembly: GCA_910578105.1. Classification (GTDB taxonomy): domain Bacteria; phylum Bacteroidota; class Bacteroidia; order Bacteroidales; family Marinifilaceae; genus Odoribacter. Next base: position 220,575 of record CAJTPD010000002.1, read on the forward strand.
TATAAAAACAATTGTTTGGACTGATGCTTTGCAGACTGTATTTATGCTGGTGTCTGTGGTACTTACCATTATTGTTATTTGTCATGCGCTTGATTTTAATTTTAGCGGAATGATTACATCGGTGCGGGAAAGTTCGTTATCCCGGACTTTTGATTTTGATTGGCGTTCGGGGCATAATGCAGTGAAACAATTTTTGGCCGGGATAGCTATTACCGTATCCCTGAACGGTTTGGATCAGAATATGATGCAAAAGAATTTGACTTGCAGAACATTGAAGGCTTGCCGGACAAATATGTTTTCTTTTTCTTTTTTCTTTCTGTTGACTAATGTGCTTTTTTTGTTGTTGGGTGTTTTACTTTATTTGTATGCGGAAAAATATAATATAGAATTGCCTTGCAAGTCGGACGATGTTTTTGCTTTTTTGTCTTTGAACTATTTTGGTCTGACAGTCGGTGTATTCTTTTTATTAGGGATTACAGCAGCTGCTTATTCTTCGGTAGATTCATCCCTGACTGCTCTGACCACTTCTTTTTCTATAGATTTTCTTAAGATGGAGCTGTGTGATTCTGCTCATAAGCGGAAAAGAATATGGGTACACTTGTCTTTTTCTGTTCTGATGTGTTTGGTGATTATTTTATTCAGGGAGTTAAACGATAGTAGTGTAATTAATGCTGTGTTTAAAGCTGTCGGATATACTTATGGCCCGATTCTGGCTCTGTTTGTTTTTGGACTGGCAACGAAATATAAAGTAAAAGAAAGATATTTGCCTTTTGTTTGTTTGCTTGCTCCGTTGCTTTCCTACATTATAAATTGTTATTCCGAACAATGGTTATGGGGGTATCGGTTCGGATTTGAAATACTTTTGTTGAATGCTTTTATTTGTTTTACAGGGTTGTGGTTGTTCCGGCGGAAATAAGTTTGTTGTAAAAATTAATTTTCAGTTTGTTAAAATTGTTTTATAGTATTACCTTTAGCCCCGTAAAAGCGTAATAGTGATATGTAAATTACTACGGTATGAGAATTATAGTTATTTTGTTAGCTTTCTTATGGGTTGGTTTGATTACAGCTTGTAAAGACAAGAAAAAAAATGTAGAACTGACGGAGCAAAAAGTAGAAGTTTTGGAAGTAGTACAGCCGGAGCCTGTTGCTCCGCCGCAAGAAGAACCAAAACCAGAGGTAAAACAGGTTAATTATCATCTGGTTGCCGGTTGTTTTAAAGTGTATGACAATGCAGTACGTCTGAATGCTAAATTATTGGACCAAGGATATGATTCAAGGATTATACCTTTTTACAATATGAGCATGGTGACTTATGACGGCTATGAAACGCGTCAGGAGGCACAGTATGCATTGAATCAGATTGTAAAGGAACCTGGTAAAAAAATGACCTGGGTATATCCGGTGAAATAAACGGCAATCCTGATTGACGGACAAACAAAAAACGGAGTGTGTGTTAAAATCTTATAATTGATTTTGATATGCACTCTTATGATTTTTTACAGAAACAGGCAGGTGTTTTGGGTTGTTGAACGGTCAATATTTAATTGTTCGGGTAATTTTTGTATTACAATTCGATGCCTGTTACTTTTCTCAGTATATATCCGATAAAAAAACTGATGGTAGCTATGCCCAGACTGATGCTGACCATTTCCACAAACCGGTGTTTAAAACTTTCCGTTTTAACTACAGAATAATAATAATTAAAGATAGCGATGATTGCCAATGCTCCGGTAAGGCAGATGCCCAATCCCCAATATACATTGGGTAGCATGACAAAGGGCAGTATCAGTATTGTGACCGTAATGATATAAGCAATTCCGGTATAAATGGCTGCTTTCAGGGCATTTTTAGAAGGATTTTTTTCGGCTTTGGTGGATAAATACTCGGAAGCAGCCATTGAAAGTGCTGCTGCGATTCCGGTAATGGCTCCGGTAAGTGCCACTAATTTTGAATGTTGCAAAGCGAAGGTGTATCCTGCTAATGCTCCGGTAAATTCCACCAAGGCATCGTTCAGGCCTAAAACAACAGAGCCGATGTAATTCAGTCCGTCTTCATCAATTAATTTTATAAGTTTGGTTTCGTGAACTTCTTCTTCCTGTGCTATTTGCTGAAGTTCTTTCAATGCCGGATGTTTATCATATGCTTTTTGTGCCAGTTTTTCTTCTTTTTCCATGAATTTGATGCTGAAAGTCAGTCCGAACAACCGTGCTATCCAAGTATATGTATAAACTTTTCTCATTTTAGGAGCGGGTAGTTTTCCGGTATATTTTTTCAGTAATTGGTAATGTCCGAATTCTTCCTCCGATAATTCTGCCAGTATAGTCTTGTTGTTTTTATTTTTCTGCAGGGCAGCAAGCTGTTTGTAAATGTGGTATGCGGTGATTTCGTTTATCTGGAATTGCAGGAATTGTTTTTTGGTTTCGGGGGTCATGGTAGTTATGTAAATTAAGCCGTGTGCAGATGTAAATTATGTGTTTTCCGGTTGTCGTGTTCCGTGATCCGGAAAACACGGATTCTGATTTATTAAATTTCCTTTACGGATAAAAGGGAAGAATTGTTCTGCTCAAAAAAAAGAAAGCGAAGCCGGAGCTTCGCTTTCAGAATATTTTATGCAAATATTACAAGATAAAATGATCGCTGATGGATTTATGTTCAACGACATTCCGGATGGTTTCCGCAAACATGTCGGCAACAGAAATCACTTTAATTTTAGAGGATTCTTGCCTTTGCGGAATAGAATCTGTAAAAACAACTTCATCCAGTGCTGATTTTTCAATATTTTTGTAAGCTTTACCTGAAAGTACAGCATGAATGGCAACCGCACGTACACTTTTTGCACCTTTTTCTTTCAGGATTCCGGCGGCTTTACAGATTGTACCGGCAGTGTCAATCATATCGTCTACAATAACGATATTTTTGTTTTCTACATCCCCGATTACTTTCATATCGGCCACTTCGTTCGGTCTTTCACGGGTTTTGTGGCATATGATTAATCCTGAATCAAAGAATTTGGCCCAGGAATTCGCCCGTTTGGAACCGCCGATATCCGGTGAAGCAATGGCCAGGTTTTCCAGTTTCAGGGAACGGATATAAGGAGCCAGTACGCTTGAACCGTACAAGTGGTCCACGGGAATATCGAAAAATCCCTGAATCTGATCTGCATGCAGGTCCATTGTCATAATCCGGTCAACTCCTGCCGCGTGTAGCAGGTTAGCTACTAATTTTGCCCCGATGGCTACACGTGGGCGGTCTTTCCGGTCTTGACGGGCAAAACCGAAATAAGGAATTACTGCGATGACTTTATAGGCTGATGCCCGTTTTGCGGCATCAATCATCATTAATAATTCCATCAGGTTGTCACTGGGCGGAAAAGTTGATTGCACGATAAAAACATGGTCACCACGAACTGTTTCGTCGTATGCAGTGGCAAATTCTCCGTCACTGAAATGTAATAAAGTTTTTTGACCAAGGTCTAAACCGATAGATTTAGCAATTTTTTCAGCAATGTACTTGCTGTTCTCCCCGGAAAAAATTTTAACTTCGGAAAGGTCTGACATAATTTAGCCGTTTCAAATATTTATGTATAAAGACGCTGTAAAATACACACTAAATGCACGTGGCATATAACTATCCGACAAAAGTAAGTAATAAATTGAAAATTGGAAATGAAAATTATTTATTTTTTTTGGTTACCTTTATACCGTTTCATAAGGAATATTTTGTCATTTTAAATCAATTTATAACTAAAATCTATGGAAACATTGGACCAATACATTGAAACGAACAAAGAACGTTTTTTAAGTGAATTATTTGAATTAATCCGGATTCCTTCGATTTCGTCCGAGGAGCAACATAAACCTGATATGTACCGTTGTGCTGAAAAGTGGAAATCTTTGTTGCTTGCCGCAGGTGCTGACCGTGCAGAAGTTTATGAAACGAAAGGTAATCCGGTTACTTATGGGGAGAAGATAATAGATCCTTCTTTGCCTACCGTATTGGTGTATGGTCATATGGACGTAATGCCGGTGGATCCGGTGGATTTATGGCATACCCAGCCTTTTGAACCGGTGATTAAGGATGGCCGGATTTGGGCGCGGGGAGCCGATGATGATAAGGGACAAGCTTTTATGCATGCCAAGGCTTTTGAGTATATGGTGAAAACGGGCAACTTGAAATGCAATGTAAAATTTATGATAGAAGGGGAAGAAGAAATCGGTTCACCCAGTTTGCCGGAATTTTGCCGGAGTCATAAAGATATGCTGAAAGCTGATATAATATTGGTGTCAGATACCAGTATGATTGCACCGGATGTGCCGTCTATCACGACAGGACTCCGGGGGCTGGCCTACTGGGAAATAGAAGTTAAAGGACCGGATGCTGATTTACATTCCGGAATTTTTGGCGGTGCGGTGGCTAATCCTGCCAATGTGCTTTGTAAGATGATAGGTGATATGATTGATGACAGGGGGCATATTACTATACCTGGTTTCTATGATGATGTGCTTGAAGTAAGTACAGAAGAAAGAACAAAAATGGCTAAGGCTCCTTTCGATTTGGAGGTTTATAAAAAATCACTGGGTATCAAAGCTGTTCACGGTGAAGAGGGATATTCAACTGGTGAACGGACCGGAATCCGTCCTACTTTTGATGTTTGCGGGATTTGGAGCGGATACACCGGCGAAGGAGCAAAAACTGTGTTGCCTTCGGTTGCATATGCTAAAGTAAGCAGCCGGTTGGTTCCGAATCAGAAACACGATAAGATAGCTGAACTGTTTAAAACGTATTTTGAGTCGATAGCTCCTGAATATGTTCGGGTAAAAGTTACTTATTTGCACGGAGGACCTTCTTATGTATGTCCGATAGAATTGCCTGCCTATAAAGCAGCCGAAAAAGCCTATGAGGAAGTTTACGGGAAGCAACCGGTACCGGTCCGTTCGGGAGGTAGTATACCTATTATTGCTACTTTTGAAGAAGTGCTGGGCATTAAATCTATTTTGATGGGATTCGGGTTAGGTTCCGATGCGATTCATTCTCCGAATGAGAATTATCCTTTGGAACAATTTTTCAATGGTATCCGGACGATACCCTTATTTTATAAATATTTTACCATGAAATAAAAGGCCGGTCTCTGCTACCGACGGGAATATGTTTCATGGAGCGTGGATTTGCCGGAGTTTTTTACCGGTAGAATCCACGCTCTTTTTTGTGCCGTTGTGTTTGTTCCATACCTGATTATCTCTTCCGCATCGCAAAGCGGATACCTTGCGATACCGGTCCCGACTGCAATATGCGGTGTGCTGGTTGTTGACGGGAACTTTTTTATCTCTTCCGGATTTTAGTAACTATCTGTGGTTTAAAACGTAATAATTTTCTGATGATACCTTTTAATTGTCAATTAATAGCAGTAGATTTGCACGAATTTTAAAAATATTATTATCGATATCAACACACAGAAATGAGAAAATGGAGTATTGATGACTCAGCGGAACTGTACAACATCAAAGGTTGGGGGCTGAATTATTTTTCGATTAATGAAAAAGGTCATGTTGCAGTGACACCCAAGACGAATGGTCCTTCGATTGATTTAAAGGAATTGATGGAAGAGTTGCAGGTTCGTGATGTGGAGGCTCCTGTGCTTTTACGGTTTCCGGACATTCTGGACAACCGGATTGAAAAGATTTCGAATTGTTTTGAGTCTGCAGCCCGTGAGTATGGATATACTGCCAAAAATTTCATTATCTATCCGATTAAGGTTAATCAGATGCGGCCGGTGGTTGAAGAGATTGTTAGTCACGGCAATAAATTCAATATCGGTCTGGAGGCCGGTTCCAAGCCTGAATTGCATGCGGTTTTGTCGATAGATATTGATGATGATGCCATGATTATTTGTAATGGCTATAAGGATGAAAGTTATATAGAACTGGCTTTGCTGGCCCAAAAAATGGGGAAACGGATATATCTGGTGGTCGAGAAATTGGTGGAATTGAAAACCATAGCCCGTTTGTCCAAAAAGATGGGCATCCGACCCAATATCGGTATCCGCATCAAATTAGCCAGTTCCGGTAGCGGAAAATGGGAAGAATCGGGAGGAGATGTCAGTAAATTCGGGGTTAATTCCAGTGAATTGCTGGATGCTTTGGAAATACTTGAAAAAAACAAACTGGCAGATTGCCTGCAATTAATTCATTTTCATATTGGTAGTCAGGTCACCAATATCCGTCGTATAAAAACAGCTCTGAAAGAGGCTTCCCAATTTTATGTTGAATTGAAGCGGATGGGATACAATATTAATTTTGTAGATATCGGAGGGGGATTGGGCGTAGATTATGACGGGACACGTTCTGCCACTTCCAACAGCATGAATTATTCTATTCAGGAGTACGTAAATGATGCGGTTTCAGCCATTGTGGATGCCTGTGAAAAGAATGGATTGCCTCAGCCTAACATTATCACGGAATCCGGCCGGTCTTTGACTGCACATCATTCTGTGCTGGTGTTTGAGGCATTGGCGAGCACCAGCTTGCCTGCTTTTGACGAGAACGAGGAATTGGCAGAGGATGCCCATGAATTGGTGAAAGAGTTGTATGATTTGTGGGAAAATCTGAATCAGCCGCGTTTGTTGGAAACCTGGCACGATGCTGTGCAATGCCGTGAAGATGCGTTGAATCTGTTTAATTTGGGACTGATTGATTTGCGGACCCGGGCACAGGTTGAACGGTTGTTCTGGTCCGTGGCGCGGGAGGTATATGAGATGGCTGAAGCAACCAAACATGCTCCGGATGAATTGAAAAAGATTGCCAAGATGCTTCCGGATAAATATTTTTGTAATTTTTCTTTATTCCAGTCTTTGCCGGATTCCTGGGCGATTGACCAGATTTTTCCGATTATACCGATTGCCCGCCTGAATGAGCAACCGACAAAATCGGCAACTATTCAGGACATAACTTGTGATTCGGATGGAAAAATCAACAATTTTATATCTACCCGTAATTTCTCATATCATTTGCCTGTGCATGAATTGAACCACAAGGAACCTTATTATTTTGGTGTATTCCTGGTGGGAGCTTATCAGGAAATTCTGGGCGATTTACATAATTTGTTCGGGGATACCAATGCCGTTCATATTAAGGTGAAGGGGAATGAATATGTAATAGATAAAATCATAGAAGGTGAAACGGTGGCAGATGTTCTTGAATATGTGCAATTTACTCCTAAGCGGATGGCCCGTACCGTGGAGGTTTGGGTGACTACCTCTGTGAAGAAAGGAATTATTTCACCGGAAGAAGGGCGGGAATTTTTATCCAATTACCGTTCCGGCTTGTACGGATATACTTATCTGGAATAAAAATAGGAAATGGGCGTTTCGCAGATGCACAAAGGGAAATTTTGACATACCCTTTGTTTTTGCAAACTTATTGATGGATAGTTTGTTTTTGGCATGCTGAATTGTGAATTTATGTTTAAAACATTAATTTTGTGCCAAAATAGAAATAAAGAGGTTTATGAAACGTTTAATTTTTATCGGTGTGTGTTTTATAATGCTGCCAAGGATAGTCTGTGCAGCAAATCATGTAAGTAAAGATTCAAGTTGGATGTACGGAGGAAACGGAGGATTGAATCTGAATCAGGTTAGTTTGAGTAATTGGGCTGCCGGGGGTGAAAATGCCATAGGATTTGATGTGTTGTTGAATTATAGTGCCGATTATAAAAAGAACAAGCATTTGTGGCAAAACCGGTTTGAAATGGCTTATGGTTTGAATCGGACAGAGGCTGACGGCACCAAGAAGACGAATGATAAATTGTATTATTCTTCCACGTATGGATATGAAATGAGGAAAAATTTGTATTTGAGTGCCTTGTTGAATTATAATACGCAGTTTGCCAAGGGGTATGATTACAAAACTGATCCCAGGACATATATTTCCCGTTTTATGTCTCCGGGTTATCTGACGGCGGGTCTTGGTTTGACATGGAATCCTAAGGCGTGGATAACGGCTACTTTGTCTGCTATTTCCTGGAGAGGAACATTTGTGGGTAGTAAGATTTTATCGGACGAAGGAGCTTTCGGTGTGGAACCGGGAAAACGTCTTTTTTCTGAGATGGGTGGTAACCTGAAAGTGGAAATGAATTACGAATTTCTGAAAAACATGACGATTTTTTCGCGTGTAGACCTGTTTTCCAATTATCTGGAAGAGGCGCAAAATGTAGATGTCAGATGGGATGTACAGTTGAATATGAAAGTTAATAAATGGTTTTCAGCTAATGTTACCACCAATATGATTTACGATAACGATACCAAAATCGTACAAAAAGACGGTAGCAAAGGGCCGCGCCTGCAATTTAAGGAGAGTTTGGGAATAGGGTTTCAGATAAATTTCTGACAGTTGAATAAAAATTACGTCCGGGCAGAGTATTTCCGGTGAAATAACTATAATTTTGCAGTATACATGATTTATAGAATTCTTATCAGTTGAAGTATGGAAAAATTGTGTTTCGGGGATTTTGAAGAACAGTACACCGATTACGGGAAGGCTGAAATAGTTATTTTACCGGTGCCTTACGACGGAACCAGTACATGGCTGAAAGGTGCTGATAAAGGTCCTCAGGCAATTCTGGAGGCTTCTCCCAATATGGAGTTTTATGACATAGAGACGGATACAGAAGTATTTAAGCATGGCATTGCCACATTGGAAGCCGTGGCGGAGGATGCTTCTCCGAAGGCAATGGCAGAGGCTGTGGAACAGCGTATGGATGCCATTCTGAAGGACAAAAAATTTCCTGTAATACTGGGAGGCGAACATTCTGTGAGTATCGGTGCTTTCCGGGCTATTGCCAAACATTACGACACTTTTTCCATATTGCAATTGGATGCTCATTCGGATATGCGGGATGAGTATGAAGGTTCGTCTTATAACCATGCATGTGTGATGGCACGGGGCAAAGAGATTACCCCGAGTTTTGCACAGGTGGGTATCCGCAGTTCTGCCATTGAAGAAAAGCACAATGTGGAAGCCGACCGTATATTCTATGCACATGAAATCAAAGAATCGGGCGATTCAACCTGGATGTATGAAGTGTCGCAGAAATTGCAGGACCATGTGTATGTCACCATCGACCTGGATGTACTCGATCCGGCTTTTATGCCTTCGACAGGCACTCCGGAGCCGGACGGGCTGACTTACCGGGATATATTAAACTTATTGAAGTTAGTGAATGAACGGCACAATATTATCGGGTTGGATGTTGTGGAACTTTGTCCCAATGCCGGAAACAAGGCACCTGATTTTCTGGCTGCGAAGCTGATTTATCAGATTTTGAGTGTGCGGTTTAAAAATTGACAGTTATGTTTGCTTATGTTATTATTGCAGTTACGGTAGCTGTTTCCATTGCTTGTTTCAATAACCGGCCGTTGTTTGATAGATTGTCGTTGAAGCCTTATCGGGTTGTGCATGCGGGCGAATGGTACAGAATGATTTCCCACGGTTTTGTGCATGCCGACTGGATGCACCTTTTTGTAAATATGTTTACTTTCTGGTCGTTCGGTCAATACATCGAGCAGGCTTTCCGGTATATGGGTTTCGGGTCATGGGCTTTTATTGTACTTTATATAGGGGGGATGGTGATTGCTTCTGCGGGTGATGTGATTCGGTACCGGAATGCGTCGTGGTATACGTCCATCGGAGCTTCGGGAGCTGTTTCGGCTGTGCTTTTTTCGGCGATTTTCCTGAATCCTTGGGATAAAATACTACTTTTTGCAGTGGTTCCGGTGCCGGGTATTTTGTTTGGTGTATTTTATTTGGCTTATTGCCAGTATATGGCCCGCCGGGGAGGAGATAATATCAATCACAACGCTCACTTTTACGGAGCGGTTTACGGTTTTATTTACCCGATTTTGTTGGAGCCGCATTTGTTCCGTGTGTTTTTAGGTTATTTCGGATTGTAGTTTGTTTATATCTGTGGCACCTAACTGTCTGGTGTCTGATGCGGTGGCAGGCATGTGTGGGGCATAGTCTTCCCTGTGTTCTCCTTTTGTAATAATAACGGTTGATGCTTTTATAGCTTGACAAGCCTGCTTAGCCGTCTGATGTCTTCCAGGGTTTCTTCTTTGTTGAGGTGACAAAGCATGCGGTTACGCATAATCCATTCGCCGTTGACCATGGACGAACGGACATTTTTACTGTTCATGGCATAGACGATGGCGGAATATTCATCAAAAACCGGTTGCATGTTGGTAGAATCGGCATGCACCAGAATCAGGTCGGCACTTTTTCCGACTTCTAAAGAGCCGGTAAGGTGACTTAACCCCAAGGCTTTGGCTCCGTTTATGGTGGCCATTTGCAGGGCCTGGCGGGCGTTGACGGCTTCCGGGTCGTAATGGATGATTTTTGGCAGGAGGGCAGCAAACCGCATCTCTTCGACCATGTCCAGTGTGTTGTTGCTGGCAGCACCGTCGGTGCCGAGGCTGACAGTGACGCCGGCTTTAAGTAAAGATTCGGTGTCGGCAATGCCGCTGGCTAATTTGAGATTGCTTTTCGGACAATGGGCAATGGAAACGCAGGTATCTGCCATCAGTTCCGTTTCGTGTGCATCGAGCCATACACAATGGGCGGCGATGACATTCCGGTCAAGCAGACCGATAAAATGAAGGTATTCGGCTGGCCTCATACCGGTTTTGGCAAGTAGTTCTTCTGTTTCCTGGCGGGTTTCGGACAAATGGATTTGCAGTAACGTATTGAATTTATCTGCCAGTTGCTTTGCGCGTTGCAGGGTTGTTTCAGAGCAGGTATAAGGCGAATGAGCGCAGACAGATGGATGGATAAGCGGGTCTCCCTGCCATTTTCGGATAAGTTTTTCGCAGAGGTCTGCTCCTTCGTCGACGTTCCGGAAACTGGCTGTCGGGAAGTCAATAAGCGATTCTCCTACCACTCCGCGGATACCTGCTTTCCGGGCCTCTTCGGCAATGACATCTTCAAAAAAATACATGTCGTTGAAGCAGGTAGTGCCGGATTTAATCATTTCGATAAAAGCTAACCGGCATGCTGTACGGACGTTTTCCGGATTGACCAGCCGGGCTTCTGCCGGAAAGATATGTTCGTTGAGCCATTGTTGCAAAGGCAAGTCATCGGCATATCCCCGGAGCATGGTCATCGGCACATGTGTGTGGGTGTTGATAAAACCGGGAAGCACAAACATGCCTTCTGCATCGGTATATTCCGCATCGGAATCGTTAAGACACTCGTTGCCGATGTACCGGATTTTGCCGTTTTCTATCAAAATAGTGCCTTGGGGGATGACATCCGATTCCGGATTCATCGTAATGATGTGGGCGTTGTGAATGATTTTTCGCTTCATACCTTTTGTAGAATTCCAATATTGATAATGCCGTGGAAATACTTGCTTACTCTAAAGAAAGAGTATACAACAAATAAGAAGTATACTCTTTTTAGCATGCAAATATTTGAACTATCCCGACTCTTGTGGTGCATCTCGCGTTTTATCGCTGTGTCATCAGTTAATCACCCAGTTAATTCTTTCAAAGTCCGAAGCAAAATAATTGATCCATGGGGAATACGTATACAAATGTCCCGGACTTATCTCAGTTCTTGAGGGTAATGCTAAAGGAAGAGAAGACATATTTAGTGAATCTTCTTCAAAAGGTGTTCGTTCTATTCTTAATTCATGTAAGCCTTTTAAACCGGAATCCATTCCGATTAGGTTTGTTAGTTTAGAATGAGTAGCATTAAAACTGTACATTACTAAATTTGATATATTCAATTGTGTGATTTCCGACCTGGAAATATTAAGTTCCATAAGCATCAGATTATGGGATAAATCTAAAGATTCAAAGGGGGTATAAGCTACATTCAAATCCCATAGCATTGGATAAATAGCAAAACTTGTGTCATCGAGAGGATGATTATTGATTGTTTTTAACGGAAGATGTTCAAGATAAACATACATCAGTGATTCACTTTTTCCTATATTAAGGTCTGTGATCGGATTGAATGAAGCATTCAGAGTCATCAAATCCGGACAGTTAGACAAATCCAGTGATGTCAACTGATTATTCTCAATTTCTAAAGTGAAAAGATATTTATGATCCGGAATGTAGAGTTCTTTTAAGAAATTATTTCCTAATCTCAAAGTGGACATCTCCAGATTCTTAGAGATGTCAAGTGCTGTTAATTGATTATTTTCTGCGTATAACATTGCTACAGGCAATCCTTCTATATTAATAAAAGAGAATTCATTATTAGAAATGTCAAGTGTAGTCAATTCTTTACAACCAGTCAGACCAATCGCATCTAAATGATTATTTTGGCAAAAAAGGTCTATTAAGTTTGTATTTCCAGAAACATTCAACATAATAAGTCCGTTATTATCTATATCTAACTCCCGAATGGCTTCCTTGCTGCCCACTATAGTTATCGAATGGGACGGAAAACCGTTAGTGAATATGTGGTTACAATCTTTGTTAATTTCTGTAATTGGAGCCGGGTGTTCTTCACCATCCACAAAAACTTTCATGGTTTCAGTTGTATGGCATTGGAAAGCTATCGTATCCTGAATGGTTACCATTATAACCGCATTCGAATTTTCTGCCCGCGTTTGGGGAATGCGGCTGAGGGCTTGTTCGATTAGTTCGGCTTTTGAATACTTTTGTTGTTTCTCGGGTTCATAGTTTGCAAACTCGTCTTGGCTGCATGAAGCTACTCCAATCAACAGGGTTACGCATGCCAACAGCATAAAATACATAGATTTCATACTGTTTAAATAGTTAGTAATACTTTTCATAATAGTAAGTTTATATTTCTCAAATGTAATTATTGTTTATTAAAGTTAAAAATTTGTTTTATAGAAACGTGTCTTACTACCTTTCAATAAGACGAATTAATCGTTTTGTGCCGAACATGCTCGGACAAACTGCTGGAAAAGGGGCAGCATGGTGCCGGAGGCGGTGAGGAGCATTTCGGGGTGCCATTGAATGCCCATGACAAAACGATAGCCGGGCATTTCAACAGCTTCTATGACGTTATCGGGAGCGGTGGCAGTGATTTTCAGGCCCTTCCCCAGGCGGTTCAGACACTGGTGGTGGAAACTATTGACTTCAAGTCGGTTGCCAAACAGGTTATATAGAATAGAATCTTGTGCGATTTCAACCGGGTGGAAAACATCACCCCGCGGACCGGATTGGCTATGCAGCATCACCGGATGACCGATAGCACTGATGTCTTGGCAAAGGGTACCTCCCTGTACGACGTTAAGCAATTGGATGCCGCGGCAAATGGCCAGTAAGGGCTTGTCTGCTGCAAGGATAGCTTGTGTCAATAGCCATTGGGAACAGTCGAGCCTGGTGTGAAATTCTTCTAATTTCGGATGAGGGGCCTCGTGGTATAAAATGGGGTTGATGTCAACGCCACCGGAAAGGATAACACCGTCACAGAGCCGTACATAACGGGCAAGTATTTCAGTATTCTCCACTGGAGGCAGCAGTAGAGGAATACCTCCGGTTTTGATAATGGCGTCAACATAATCCTTGTTGACAAATATTCTTTCCATACCGAGAAACTTGCCTTTGTCTACAGTCTGGAAATTGGTGCTGATGCCAATGACGGGTTGCATGGCGGTTAGTCTAATTTTAATACAGCTAAAAATGCTTTTTGAGGAACTTCCACGTTCCCGATTTGCTTCATTCTCTTTTTTCCCTGTTTTTGTTTCTCCAACAGTTTTCTTTTCCGGGAAATATCACCGCCGTAACATTTGGCAGTTACGTCTTTGCGGACTGCTTTTATAGTTTCCCGGGCGATGACTTTGGCTCCGATAGCAGCTTGTACGGCAATGTCAAATTGCTGGCGGGGAATCAGGTCTTTCAGTTTTTCACAAATCCGGCGGCCGAAAGCATAGGCATTGTCAAAATGAATCAGGGCGGAGAGGGCGTCCACTGATTCGCCGTTCAACAGAATATCCAATTTCACTAAGTTGGCCCTGCGGTAACCGATTTGATAATAGTCGAATGAAGCGTATCCTTTGGTGATACTTTTCAGTTTGTCGTAGAAATCGAAAACAATTTCCCCCAAGGGCATTTCGTAAGTAATTTCAATCCGGTTGCCTGTATGGTATTGCTGGTTGATGAGAATGCCCCGTTTCCCCAGACACAGTGTCATAATCGGGCCGATATAATCGGTCGGGGTGATAATTTGAGCCCGGATGAACGGTTCTTCAACAAAATCCAGCGTGCTGGCGGGCGGCATATCCGATGGATTGTGCATTTCGTACACCTCTCCTTTTGTTGTATGTGCGATGTACATCACATTGGGTACTGTTGTGATGACATTCATGTTAAATTCGCGGTCCAGACGTTCCTGTACGATTTCCATATGAAGCATTCCAAGGAATCCGCAACGGAAACCGAAACCCAAAGCAGCTGACGATTCGGGTTCAAAAGTCAAGGAGGCATCATTCAGTTGTAATTTTTCAATGGAAGCCCGTAAATCTTCATAGTCTTCGGATTCAATCGGATAGATTCCGGCAAATACCATCGGTTTCACCTCTTCAAAGCCGTCTATGGCCACTTCACAGGGTTTGTTGACATGGGTAATCGTATCTCCCACTTTTACTTCCGAAGATGTTTTGATGCCGGAAATGATGTATCCCACATCCCCTGTTTTCAATTCCGAACGTGGTTCCGGTTTCAGCCGCAACACTCCGATTTCGTCTGCCGTGTATTCTTTACCGGTATTGACGAATTTCACTAAGTCGCCGGTATGCAGATTGCCGTTTATGATGCGGCAATAAGTGATGATACCACGGAATGAGTTGAACTCGGAGTCAAAAATCAATGCTTGTAAAGGTTGGTTGGGAAAACCTTCCGGATGTGGGACCCTTTCTACAATCGCATGCAGGATTTGTTCCACCCCCATACCGGTTTTGCCACTGGCTTCAATGATATCCTCCCGTTTGCAGCCAATCAATTCGACAATCTGGTCTTTCACATCTTCCGGCATGGCATTCGGCATATCCATTTTATTGAGCACGGGGATGATTTCCAGGTTATTTTCTACTGCCAGGTAGAGATTGGAAATGGTCTGAGCCTGGATACCCTGAGTGGCATCCACAATCAGTAAAGCACCTTCACATGCAGCTATAGACCGGGATACTTCGTATGAAAAATCGACATGTCCCGGAGTGTCTATCAGATTCAGGATAAACTTCTGACCTTGATAATGGTAATCCATCTGGATTGCATGGCTTTTGATGGTAATGCCCCGTTCCCGTTCCAGTTCCATGTCGTCCAGCACCTGTGCCTGTAAATCTTTACCGGTGACCGTACCGGTATATTCCAGCAAACGGTCTGCCAGTGTACTTTTACCGTGATCAATGTGTGCAATGATGCAGAAGTTGCGTATATTTTCCATCTGTTTTTTTCAGGTTAATTCGGGGATAAAGATAGAAAAAAAAGCGGAATTCATAAAATGGCTTAAAGGGAACGGTATCCCGGCTTGAATCAGAAAGGGAAAATGTCCGGACGAGGGATAATTTGCAAACAAATCGTTATTTTTGCAGATGAATCAAAATAATGCAATTATGGTAAAATCGATGACCGGTTTTGGAAAAACTACCGTAGAAACCGGGAACAAGAAAATTGTTATTGAAATCAAAAGTTTAAATTCGAAACAGTTCGATTTGAGTTTGCGGATGCCGAATCTTTTTAAGGAGAAAGAAATGGAAATCCGGAGTATGGTGAAAGAACAATTGGACCGGGGGAAGATGGAGATGAATATCTCTTACGATAGTACATTGGAAGGAAATAAAGATGTGTCGGTTAATGATTCTATTGTCATCAAATACTTTAATCAAATGATGGAAGTGTCGGAGCATTTGGGATTTGAGCCGGATAAAAATGAATTGTTACAAACCATTATGCGTTTTCCGGATGTATTGCAAGTCAAAGCGGAAGAACTGGAAGAAAACGAATGGACGATTTTGCGGGAGGGGATAAAGAAAGCTTTGGATGAAATTGACAGGTTCCGGATACAGGAAGGAAAGGCTTTAATCAAAGATATTGTACACCGCATTGAACTCATTCAGCAACTGGCTGATCAGATTCCTCAGTTTGAAGTGAAGCGTGTAGAAATCATCCGGCAGAAATTGCAGGAAAAAATTAGTGAATGGACAGATATCAAGCACATTGACCAGAATCGTTTGGAACAAGAATTGATTTATTATCTGGAAAAGTTGGATATTACAGAAGAAAAGGTCCGTCTGGCAAATCATTGTAAGTATTTTATAGAAACTGCAGAAAAAGAGGATGCTCCGGGGCGTAAACTGGGATTTATTGCTCAGGAAATCGGCCGTGAAATTAATACGATGGGTTCCAAAGCCAATGAGCATGATATTCAAAAGTTGGTAGTAAGGATGAAAGATGAGCTGGAGAAGATTAAGGAACAGAGCTTGAATGTCTTATAACTTTATAACTGAATCCCATGGGAAAAGTAATTATTTTTTCAGCACCCAGCGGAGCGGGTAAAAGTACAATCGTGAACTATTTGCTGAGAAAAAATCTCGGGCTGGAATTTTCTGTATCGGCAACTTGCAGAGCTCCGCGCGGACAGGAACAACATGGTAAAGAATACTATTTCTTTACTCAGGAAGAGTTTAAAAAGCGAATAGATGCCAACGATTTTTTAGAATATGAGGAGGTCTATCCGGGATGTTTTTACGGTACCTTAAAAAGTGAAGTAGAACGAATTTGGGCAAGAGGACATTCAGTTTTATTTGATGTAGATGTGGTTGGCGGATTGAATATAAAGGAAAAGTTCGGGAAAAATGCTCTGTCGGTCTTTGTACAACCTCCTTCAGTAGCTGTTCTGAGAGAACGATTAATCGGACGTGCAACTGATTCGGCAGAGAAGATTGAGGAGCGTATAGCCAAGGCTGAATATGAAATGACTTTTGCTGAAAGGTTTGATACTGTTGTTGTAAATGACCGTCTGGAAGATGCTCTTTGTGAGGCAGAACAGATAGTCAGAAATTTTCTGGGAACGGATGTATAATTCGCTGTTCCGGCTGATAGTTTATAAATCCCTTAAATATGGTAAACTATGGGGTTGACAGGTCTTTTTTTCGGTTCTTTTAATCCGATACACAACGGCCATTTGGCAATAGCCCGTTATTTACTGGAAAAAAGGCATTGCGAAAAACTCTGGTTTGTTGTTTCTCCGCAGAATCCCTGGAAGCAGGAGCAAGATTTACTGGAGGAACAGAAACGGTTGGAGATTGTAAAGGAAGCTATTTCCGGGGAGGCGAATATGGATGTTTGTGACATTGAATTTTCAATGCCGCGTCCGTCTTATACTTATCAGGCTTTGCGTTTGTTGAAAGAAAATTATCCGGAGCGGGAATTTGCTTTGATTATGGGAGGTGATAATTTGCAAAAATTTCATGACTGGAAAAATTACCGGGAAATCATGGCCAATCATACCTTGTTTGTTTATCCTCGTCCGGGTATTGTTTTATCCGGGACAGAAGAAAAAAATGTAGTATTGGTAAATGCTCCGCAGATCGCTGTTTCTTCGACCGATATACGTTGGAAAGTACGTAAAGGAATAAATCTATCCGGTGATGTCCCGGAACGTGTAGTCAAGATGATTGAAAAATATTACGGGAGATGAACGGGGAGTTTAACTGCATTTGGTTCCGGTATTATTAAAATTTAGTAGTGATGATGAAAAAAGCGTGGATATGTTTTGTATTTCTTTTTTTGGCCGGGATGTGGCAGGCAGAAGCTCAGCGGAAGCTTCCTGTGAAAAGCCGGGGACAGAAAGAAATGGACAAACAAACCAAAAAGAATGAACGGGCAGCGCGTCAGTCCGCCACCGAATTAAGGTGGGACCCGCGTGAATTGCCCAACAAGAGTAAAGGTTATCCCGAATTATCTGCATGGCATACCGGTACAACGGGCATCATTGCTTCGGATGCTGCGGAAATCAGTCTGTTCAGTCCTACGCGGGTCGGTTTTTCAAAGCGGACGGAGTTATTATTCCGGATAGCCGAAGAACCTTTTTTACCCAATGCGGGACTGAAACACCTCTGGTGGTCCGGGAAACGGTTTTCTTTAGCCAGCGGGCATACATTCTATTATCCTTGGCCGGGATTAAAAATATTACAACGTACAGGTTTCAGGGATTTGGTTCCGGATTCCGTAAAGGTGGGACAGGGGATTGCCATGCGTCACGAATTGCTGTTTTCCTGGTTAATGAATCCCCGGGTGTGGGGATGTCCGAATCCTCCGGCAGAAAAGATTCTGACTTTACAGGCTGGTGCCGAGTTTTATGTCAGCTTTGAATCCGCTCAAGTCCGGCCTTTTGATTATGCCCATTTGCTTTATCATTCTCAATTGCTGGATGGGAAAGTGCTTTATTACGGAGGTTTGCAATTTGATTCCTATTTTGGCAGCCGTTTTCATTATAGTCTGAATGGTTTATTTTATTCTGTGGATTTCGGGGAAGAGTATGCAGCCGAAGCGAATTTGCGGCTGACATATTACATTTCACGGCATTGGGGAATTTCTGTGGCGGGTAAAGGGGCTTATTTAAATCTGGCAGATAAAACGAAATTTGCCTGTGTTCCCTTGCTGGATTTGACCTATTTGGTGAATCCCGGACGTGCAGCCATTAAACATGGATTGTTTAAGAAACGGAAGTGGCGTTGAATAAATGATTCACTTGTATTTTAGAATTTAACTGTATGCGTTTATTGCTTCATACTTGTTGTGCACCCTGTTCGGCGGCCATTATAGAGTGGTTGTTAACCAACAATATCCGTCCGGTATTGTATTATTTCAATCCGAATATATATCCTCCGGAAGAATATGTTATCCGGAAATCGGAATGTACGCGTTACGCACAGATGTTGGGACTGAACATCGTTGACGGTGATTACGGACATGAAAATTGGCTGAAAGAGATTGCGGGTTTGGAACATGAGCCGGAACGGGGGCGTCGTTGTCTGCAATGTTTCCGGATTCGGATGCTGGCAACTGCCCGTATAGCTTATGAGCGGGGATTTGACCATTTTGCGACAACTTTGGCATCGTCCCGATGGAAAAGCTTAGAACAGATTGCAGATGCCGGGCATTGGGCGGCTGCGCAGTTTGAAGGAGTAGAATTTTTGGAAAAAAACTGGCGGAAAGGAGGACTAAGTGAACGCCGGAAGATATTGTTAGCCGAGAACGGATTTTATAATCAGCAGTATTGTGGTTGTGAATTTTCTATGCGGAATACGGAAAACAGACAACCGGATAAAACGGAATCATTATAATGAGGGAGTAATCCGGATTTATACCTTTATTAAATACCTATTTTTGGGGATTTCAGGAATGGTAAATCATATCTATTTTTGTTCCGGAAAACATTTGAAGTTTTTATTGATTAATATTTATAGTTGTCAAGTCACAGGTTTTAGCCGGCCTGTGGCTTTATTTTTGTCCCGTGTGATATGATTCGGAATAAAATAAAAAAAACACCGGACAGGATGCGTCTGGCGGATCCTTCAAACACAAACCGGGAGATGATATTGTGGCCACATGATACAATATTTCCCATGCCGGTTTTGTTTCCGGTGTTTTTAACAGTACAGTAAATATATAAGTGCAGATGTCCGACCCTGAATCCACGAGAGTACAGACGGTTGCCTTTACTGGCAGGTCTTCTGACTTGCTTCTGTCCGGACGCCTTCCCGTCGTGCATGGGCAGACAGTGGCAGGAGTATTGTCCGGATATTGTGATGAAGCTCACAGCAGCGGGGCCTGTCCGGGATTTTCACCCGATTCCCTTTTATTTCCTGTACCGGACGGTAGCAGGAAAACCAGTATTGGCAAAGTTAAAAATATATTTTGTATTTTTACTTTGAAAATATAAATTTTACTGAATATGTCTCACGAACATCACCATCATGAGTTTGCCAATTTGGATAGAGCATTTGGTATTGGTATAGTTTTAAATACCGGTTTTGTTGTTGCGGAATTTGCAGCCGGGTTCTGGTATAATTCCCTGGGGTTGATTTCTGACGCCGGGCACAATTTGGGTGACGTTGCCAGTTTGGTTTTTGCCATGCTTGCATTTCGTTTGGCAAAGGTGGACCCTACCCCCAAATATACATATGGCTATAAAAAAAGTACTGTATTGGTATCTTTACTGAATGCCGTTATCCTTTTGGTGGCTGTTGGTTTTATTTTAACAGAGAGCATAGAAAAGATTTTTCATCCGCGTCCGGTGGACGGAGATGCTGTGGTCTGGGTGGCTGGTGCCGGTGTTCTTATCAATGCTTTTACAGCCTGGTTGTTTATGAAGGATAGAGAAAAAGATTTGAATGTAAAAGGAGCTTATCTTCATATGGTAGCAGATGCGCTGGTTTCTGTGGGGGTTGTTGTTTCCGGAGTGGTTATGATGTATACGGGATGGGATATTATAGATTCTCTGACAGGAATGGCTGTCGCTGTCATTATTGTTGTATCTGCCTGGGGACTTTTACAGGATAGTTTGCGATTATCCCTGGATGGGGTTCCGCGGGATATAAGTTGTGCCCGGATTGGTGAGATTATTTCAGCCACTCCCGGTGTAAAGGGGTTTCATCATATGCATATCTGGGCTTTAAGTACTACAGAAACGGCATTGACTGTTCATATTGTGACGGAAGATATGAAAAATACGGAGGAATTGAAGTATAATTTGAAACGCAGGCTTAAGGATGGGGGAATTGACCATGCAACTCTGGAATTTGAAGTTTCCGGTAATCCGTGTGAAGCAGGAAGTTGCGCGGGGGTATCGGGGACTTTGAGCGAAGATTAGAGGAAAATTTATTATTTTTGTGTCCTGAATATAATGCAACAATCATGATTAATTTTTTTAAGTCTCTGTTTTTGGGTGAAACAGAACAAACTGATGAAGAAAAGATTGCGCGGAATTTTGATGTATTGAAATATGATGGAATCAAAGCATTAAAGGCAGGTAAAACAACTTATGCCATCCGTTGTTTTAATGAAGCGTTGAAGCTTCGGGAAGATGCGGAGGTTTTGGACCATCTTGTAAATGCTTATACCCGTGAGGACCGGATGGAAGAAGCCATTGTCACGGCAAGTCGTATGGTTGAAATTGAACCGGAAAATATTCAGGTTTTGTTATTGAGGGCTAATTTGAATTTTCTGGCCGAAAAGTATACGGATGTAATTACCGACAGTGAGAAGGTGGTAGCTCTTGATCCTGCAAATTCAACGGCTTATTTTTTACAGGGAAAAGCCAGGAAGGCGGCGGGGAAGCAACTGGAGGCCATTGTCGGATTGTCACAGGCTATCCGTTTGAAAGAAGATTTTGCGGAAGCCCGGTTGCTGAGAGCGGAGATTATGCTGGATGCAGGCGATTATAAGGATGGGATGGAAGATGCAGAAAGGGCAATACAACTTGTGCCTGAAGAAGAGAATGCATATCTGCTCCGGGGACGTTTGCAGGAAGCGATGGGGAATTATGAATTGGCAGAAAAAGATTATCGTTATGTGACGGAACTGAATCCTTTTAATGAACAAGCTTATCTGCAGTTGGGAAGTCTTTTTATTGTCTGTGAGAAACCCGGTCAGGCTATTGAATTGTTTGACGAGGCGATAGAACTGAAACCTGATTTTGCCCGTGCTTATAGTGAGCGGGGGCGCGCCCGGTTGATGCAGGGCGATAAAGCCGGTTCTTTGGAAGATGTCAAAAAAGCAATGGAGCTGAATCCGGACGGGGAAGAGGCCCGTAAAATCAGTGGAACGTATTCCAATTTTGAAGATATGTATAAAAACCGGCCACTTTAATCGCCGGATTTTAAACTTTGCTTTTATTTATTACGTTATATTTGAAAATATTAAAATAGAATATTATGAAAACAAAAAGATTGATGATTTTAGTTTCCCTCCTGGCAATGTTTGCGGCATGCAGTAGAAATGATTCTCATGTTGACTTTCCTTCCCGGTCGGCGGAAACGGCTTTCCGGGCAAAATATCCTGGTGCTTCTTCGGTGGAGTGGGAAAGTGCCGGTGTTTTTCAGAAAGTAGAGTTTGTGTTGAATTCGACGGATTATGAGGCTTGGTATAGTGTTTCGGGTGTTTGGCTGCAAACCGAATATGCTTTGGCTTATACGGATGTGCCTTTGGCAGTCAGGGAATATATAACTAACAATATAAATTATCCCATAGGGTCCTGGAAGCCTCAACGTTCAGCAGAGGTGCTGGAACGGTTGAATTATCCGTTGTGGTATGAGGTGGAATTGAAAAACGGAAATGAAGAAGTTTCTATATGGGCAGATGCAGAGGCCTATGGTCATTATACTGTGACGGAGGACCTTGACCGGGATGAGCTTCCGCGGTCTATTAATAATTTTCTGGCTTCGAAATATACAAACAGTTGGGTAACGGAAGGAGTAGAGTTGTCTGACGGTTCTTATGTAGTCAATTTGTTGGACGGAAATGAAGTGAAACAGGTGCATTTTAACCCTTTGTCGGAATGGACTTATACGGGATGGCCTGTATCGGTCGCTGATTTGCCGGCAGCGGTACAGACTGTTTTAGGAGGTGAGGCTTATAAAGATTATTCCGTAAAAAGCGTGGAATTTCAGCAGTATCCTAATGAGGGATATTATCATATTATTTTGGAAAATACAAGTTTACCGGGCAGTCGTACCATCTGGGTCAATATTGATTCGCAGGGTAATATCCATTAGTCTTGTGGTTTAGTAATTCAGCAATTTTTAAAATTTAAGTATATGGAAGAGCGTATTCAAAAAGCTATGGCACTTTTTAAGAAAGGTTATAATTGTTCGCAATCCGTTTGTGCAGCTTTTGCTGATATGTACGGATACACAGAAGAACAAGCTTTGAGAATGTCTGCTTCTTTTGGTGGCGGAATCGGAAGGATGCGTATGACTTGTGGTGCTGCGTGCGGGATGTTTATTTTGGCAGGTTTGGAAACGGGATGTACAGATGGTGAAGATAGAGATGGGAAGGAAGCTAATTACAGGTTGGTTCAACAATTAGCCGATAAGTTTGTACAGAGAAACGGTTCTTTGATTTGTGCAGAGTTGTTGGGATTAGATAAAAAGAAACATGACAATCCTGTTCCGGAAATGCGTAGTGAGGCGTATTACAAGAAACGTCCTTGCGTTAAAACGATAGAAGAAACTGCCCGTATCTGGATTGAATATCTGGAAGCGCGTTGTCCGGAAAAGTAAGAAAGCCGGGCTTTCAATCGTTTTCGTTGTGATAGGTATTTTTGTATAAATATGCTGTACATTGTATGAATATGCAGACCTTTGCTTTTGCAAAGGTCTGTTTTTTAATGTATTGTATGAATATTGCAAATTACCGTATGCTAAGAAAATGCCAAAAACTATTTGTAATTTTGGCTGTGTTAAATAGTAAATCATAAATCTAAATTTGTAGTTTAATATGGGATTCGTCACGAAAGAGAAATTTCTCTCCAAGGATTTCTTTATTACCTATGCGTGGTTGTTAGGAGGTTGCTTTGTATTTGCTTTGGGAGCAGTTTTGTTTGCTGAGCCTTATGGTTTTGCTCCGGGAGGTACTTACGGGTTGTCAATGGTGTTTCATCATCTTTGGGGGTGGGAGACTGAGGTTGCTGCCTTGTGTATGGATGTGCCTTTGTTGCTGTTGGGAATTTATTTCCTCGGCGGTATGTTTGGGGTAAAAACGATTGTCTGTACGTTTGCCATACCGGCTTTTATGCGTCTGATACATTATTTCTACGGGTATGATGCATTACTGGAACCGGGGATAACAGACCGCGGAATGCTTAACGAACAGCTTTTGTCGGCTATTTTCGGCGGTATTGTTTACGGGGTAGGTATCGGAATGATTTTTAAGGCGCGGGCTACTTCCGGGGGGTCTGATATTATTTCCATGATTTTAAACAAATATACTCATATATCATTGGGTACATTGGTTATTATCGTAGATTGTACCATTACCTTATCGACGGTTGTTGCCTTCGGAGACTGGCGGTTGCCTATGTATTCCTGGATTATTGTGTTTATTGAAGGGAAAGTTATCGATTTGGTTATTGACGGAGCTGCTGTTCATAAGACGTTGATGATAGTCACTGACAAGGTAGAGCCTATCAAGGATGTTATCATCAAGGATATTAACCGGGGTGCCACTTTGCTGCCTGCCGTAGGAATGTACCGGGGAGAAAGCCGGAATATGATTTATACCATTCTGACACGTCGCGAAATGATGGTGTTACGTCACCGGATAGCGGAAATTGATCCGGGAGCTTTCATCAACGTCATCGATTCAAAAGAAATTCTGGGCAATGGTTTCAAATCGTTGCAGGAGTCCTGAGTCGGATGTATTTGTATATAAAAAGCAGCTGTTGTTCCTCATTCCGGACAACGGCTGCTTTTTATATAATGCTGCACACGATTTTATGCCCTTGGCGTAAATTGTGTGCAACAGGAATACGGAATCTATATTAGAAATAGAAATTGAAGTTAAGAGAACCGCCAAGGCTTTCCGTCGCCATATAGAAGCCTCTGTTTCCCGGAGAAACCAAGTCTGTCCTTTTTTCTACACGTTGCAAAGCCTCATTGTAACCTTCGCTTTCGATGTATATTTTTTTACCGCATAAGTAATAAAGGCTTAAATTCACTTCCGCGCCCAAGGAGATTTTCGGACCTACAAACCATTCTATGCCTGCGCTACCAGTGATGCCGGTGTAGAAATTTGCACCGGTATTGAATTCGGTAAGCAAGCGATAGCCCTTGGGGACATTACTATTATTTGAGGGATAAACAGAACCTGAAGGATTCTGGTTAATATCTGTCAGGCTGTTGCCATAGTCATACTTTACTTTGTCTTTCATACATGCGAATAGCAAGCCTGCACCGAATACTCCCTGCACTCTTCTTTCTCCTTTGCGGTATTCACCTCCCAACATGATGCTTATGCCGTTTTTCCGGTTGCGGATTTTATTTACGACTTTGTCTTCGCTTAACGGGTCAAGTATAGCAGCTTTATCGTCGGTGCAATAAGCTTTATCGGTTTCAGCACTTATTTTTAATCCGATATTGGCACGCAATGCGAACTTGTTTGTCAGGAAATATTTCCCCATGATGGAAATATCCGGCATCAGTGTTTTATTTCCTTTTTCAAAATTGCTTCCTTTGGTAAAAGGTGTTCCGCCCAAGCCGTTCAAGTCGTTTGGCTTTCCGCTTGCATCGTGAAAAGCCGTACCGATGTATTTTAATAAAGGAACTACGTCAACGCCGATGCCCCAATCGCCTTTTTCCGGAAGGTATTGCTTCGGGGCTTTTTCCTGAGTCGTTTTTTCATTGTTTTCCTGGGCATATGTTCCTGAAAACGGGAATAGTACGACCAAAAGAATAGATAATATTTTTTTCATATGTTTTCAGTATATTTTAAATAAAAGCCGGTTTGTTTATCGAGCGTTAAATTGATATTCGATATCTTTGAACTGAATATCGTTCGGGACAACTTGGCAAGTTGCTTCTGCTGTAAAGATACCTTCTTCTGTTTCATTGCTGCTCGAATTTTTCTGTTTTCCGATGAAAGCTTGAGGTTGTATAGTGACTAATGCTCCTCCTTCTAATACGGGGACTTCGATTTCATACTCTCCTTTCCCGTTGGTTACCGTTTCAAAGGTTGTAGTTCCCTCAGCGTTACCTATAGGGGATAGATAGCTATTGTCTATTTTCACTAATATAGTGGTATTGGTTGCCATTTTAATGATTTCGTCACCTCTATTGTTAGTACCTTCAGAATAAAAAACTGTACCTTTAATTCTGGCTTTTCCCTGAATGTCATCAATGGAAAATGAGGTCTGATCTTTTGAACAACTGGTGAATGCCATTGTTGCAATGGCAATAATAGCAAGCGATTTTAAATTGTTTAAAATGTTCATGTTTTTTAAAATTAAGTTTATTAATAAGAAATTAGGATGATAAATAATATCCGTTTTTTGGTTTATTTTATTGTGATTATGAATTTCAATAGTTTATATAAATTATTATAAGTAGCTGATTTATATAACATTAAATAATGAATAAAAACGTCCGTTTTATTAGGAAAAAAAACGATAATTGTTTTACGGTTAAATAGTAATATGAAAAATTTTGTAAAATTTTGAATATAAAAATCTTGCAGGAAAAGATATTTTACTAATTTTGTCCGTGTGTGTTAAAGAGAATTGCCAATAAAAACGGACGTTTTTTTAGTCTGTGAAGTCAAAAGAGAGGGGGGGAGATAAGTTTTTTTATTTTCCGTATGATATAATAATCCAATGACTGTTTTGCAGGTGGCCGGATGTGTTTTAGAGGGGAAAGGGAGGCTATTCAGCAATCCGGTATGTTCATTTTATAAATGTTTTTTTAAACTGATTAGCGGGATTAAAGTTTCTGATAAACATACGATTCAGAGACTTTAATCCCGCTAATCCATTTTTAGGAAGCAATGCTTATCCGGAGTCCCTATTCCGTTTTTAGCTATCTTCCTGGGATAATTGTCCGGTGTGGCTCAATACATATCTGTAATATCCCAGACAAAAGCCCGGATACCGTTTTCTTTGTTTACTTCGTCTAATTTTTTAATGTATTTCAGGAGAAGGGGTACCATTTCTTCATCGACGATTGTCATAGTCGCCGAGTTCATTTCGGGCCATGTATGGTTGCCCATACGGGGTTCGCCGTTGACTGTTCCTGCTCCGTTGACTAATGGCCATTGCGTAAATCCCCGGATTTGCAATTTTTCAAGAATATAGGCAACGCGTTCCGTCAGAGCTTGGTTGTATGTGATAAAAACTGCTTTTTTCATAGTTTTTTCTTTGGTGAATGCAGGAACAACGAATGATAAACAGAATTTGTTACCATTTGTTGTTCCTTGTTATTCGTTAATCGTTATTTTTCGGAAGGTCTCTTTCCGGGTCAAAGTCACTCATAAACCTGAATTGTTTTTCCAGTGCTTTCTTTTTGTCCCGGTTACCGCTTCTGTTCAATACTGCATATACTGCCGGTACGATAATCATAGTGATGATGGTTGAGAAAACCATACCACCGATAACGGCTATACCCATCGGACGCCAGGTTTCCGAACCTTCGCCGGCACTGATTGCCATTGGCACCATACCCAGAATGGTGGTTAATGAAGTCATCAATACCGGACGGAGACGGGAGCGGCAAGCCTGAGCGATGGCGTCATACAAGCGGACTCCTCTTTCCCGCATTAAATTGATAAAGTCAATCAATACGATACCATTCTTTGTTACAATACCCACCAACATGATAGCTCCTAAGGCTGCTACGATACTCAGTGTGGTATTCGTCAACAGCAAAGCCAGAATAACACCTGTAAAAGCGAATGGAATGGAAAGCATAATAATGAACGGATGCAAGAAAGATTCGAACTGGGCTGCCATTACAATGTACACCAACATCAATGACAACAATAACAACCACATCAATGAACCGAATGATTCCTGCTGGTCCTCGTAGCTACCTCCTATATACAGGCTGACATCCTGAGGAACATCTTCGAGGTTGTTGATGATTTGCTGTGCTCCAAGGGCTATGTCTCCCATAGCGATGCCGGCAGCCGGAGTGATAGACACTTTCAGGATGCGCTGTTTGCTTTTCCGTTCGATGTTTGGTGGTGAAAAATATTCTTTGATTTCACCCAGTTCCTTCAGACGTACTTTTTCGCCGTGTGCATCGGTAATCAGAATATTTTCAATTTCGGTAAGTGAAGAACGGAATTTCTCATTCAGCCGGACGATGATATCATATTCTTCTCCGTTTTCCTTGAATTTACTGTTTCTGAAGCCATAAATCCGGTTACGCACATAGGAGCCGACTTCCGTGGTGGTCAAGCCGTGACGGGCCAGCTTATCCTGGTCAAGTACAATCTGAAGTTCAGCTTTATCGTCATCCCTGCTGATTTTAATGTCTTCAGCTCCGGGAATCTGGCGTGCTTTCACAGCAATGTCCTGTGCCAGACGGGTTGTTACGTTGAAATCGTGTCCTATAATTTCAATGTCGACCGAATTACCGCCCATTGAGCCGCCACTGGAAGAAGTACTCACCGTATACTGCAAGATGTCCGGAAAGCTTTTCAGGATGCTGCGGACCTGGTCGGCTATGACAAAAATACTCCGGTCGCGGTCCTTAATATCTACGGTTCGTAAACGCATATTCAGGATATTGTTTCCCGTGCTGTTCATCATAGAGGCAAAGGAAGCTTCTTCTTCGCTACCGTAAGAAAGGTTGAGGATGGTGATTTCCGGAACGTTAGCCCGAATGACAGAATCTATCTGCAAAGCCACTTTTTTGGTTTCCTCAACCCGTTGTCCGGATTGCATTTTAGCATAGATATTCATTGTGTTCTGGTCGTTCTGGGGCATAAAGTCGGTTTTAATAAACCTGAACAGACCGAGTGAGCCTATGAACAAAATTATCATAGTAATAATAACTATACCTTTGTGGCAGAGTACCCAGCGAATCAATTTTTCATATGCTGCATCCAAACGTTCCAGTTGCCGTGATACAAAATTATAGAAACTAAATTTGTTATCCTGTGCTTTCTCCTGTATCCGCATTAACTGAGAGCAAAGCATCGGAGTTAATGAAATTGCAGTTACCGTAGAAGTACAGACTGTGATACATACAATCCAGCCTAATTGTTTAAATAAGATACCTGTCATTCCGGTAACCAGTGTCAACGGGAAGAATACGGCCACTGTAACCAGAGTGGTTACGATAACCGACAGCCATACCTCATTGGTGCCGTATTTGGCAGCTTCACGGGGACGGCTACCCCGGTCGATGTGTTTGGTGATGTTTTCCAGCACCACGATAGCATCGTCTACTACCATACCGATGGCAATGGAGAGCGAAGAAAGGGAAATGACGTTCAGCGATTCTCCTGTAGCAAACAGATAGATGAAGGCGACAATCAATGAAATCGGGATAGTCAATGCAATGATAAATGTGGCTCTCCAGCGGCCCAGGAACAGGAATACGACCAAAACCACAAAGATCAACGCATACATCAAGGTTTCCTGCAGATTGTTGATAGATTTTACAATAAAATCCGAATTGTCCGAAATAATCTGGAATTTGATGTCCGAGGGTAATTCCTTGATAGCGAGTTCCAGTTGTTTTTGTGCTTCTTTGGCTACGGCCACGGCATTGGCGTCTGTTTGTTTAGTAATCAATAATACGCCGCCCCGTCCCCGGTTGATGGTTTGTTCCAGGGTAATATCTTTGATTGTATCGCGTACAACGGCAACGTCTTTCAGGTAAATGGTTTTGTTGTTTCGGGTACCGAGAACGATGTTTTTGATTTGGTCGCTTTCTCCAAATTCACCTTCTACCCGTAAGGCATAGTCCATTTGTCCCATTTTCACATTTCCGGAAGATACGTCTTTGTTTTCGGCCAGAATTTTATTACCGATTTGTTCCAGAGTCAGGTTATATGCATCCAGTTTATTAGGGTCCAGGTCCACATAAACCACCCGTTCCGGAGCTCCGGCTACAATGACGGATGCAACTCCGTCTACCCGGTTCAGACGGGTAATCAGTTTGTCGTCCAGGATTTTGTCGATACCCGGATAGGATTGATTTGCTGTTACGGCATAAATCAGGATGGGCATCATGGAGGTATTGAAACGCATGATTGTGGGACGGTCGATGTCGTCCGGAAGGTTTTGCATAGCCTTGTCCACGGCATCACGCACATCGTTGGATGCTTCGTCCAAATTGGCTTCCCATTCAAACTCTAATGAGACTACCCCCAGATTGTCATAGGAGGTAGAAGTCATTTCTTTCAGGTTGTCCACGGAGTTTAACTGGTCCTCCAGGATTTTAGTTACGTTTTCTTCAATATCCGATGCATTGGCACCCGGATAAGTCGCCATTACAGTAAGGTAAGGAGGGTCCATTTTGGGATATTGGTCCACCGGCAACTGTATATAAGAGGCGATACCCAATACCAGAATGGCGATAAATACCATCAGGGTGGAAATGGGTTTATTGACCGCTGTGTTGTATATACTCATATTTTTTTATTTATTATCGTTTGTTTGGCAGTTGACTGTTCAATGGTCAAAGAGTAAACATTATTCTGTAATTTTTAATGGTGAACCGTCAACTAAACGGCCTTGGCCGACTACGATTAATTCGTCACCTTCCTGAATTTCGTCACTGATTAGTTCAACCTTATCTTCAAAGCGTTTACCTAAAGTTACGGCTACCCGTTTTGCTTTTCCGGCTTTGTTCAGGAATACATAACGGTCATTGGCACCCTGTAATTTCAATATGGCGATGGCAGGAGCCACTACGGTTTCTGTGTTTCCGATGAAGAAATTGATGTTTCCGTACATACCCGGTCTTAAGGCTTCGTCGTCGTTCGGGATTTTAACTTCTACGGTAAAAGTCCGTGACGCCGGGTCGATGGTGGGATAAACAATGCTGACCGTACCTTCAAATATCCGGTCCGGATAAAGACTACTTTTCAGTTCGACTTTAGTACCTTTTTTTACTGACAGGAAATATTGTTCCGAAAGATTAACATAGGCTTTCAGCGGATTGATTTTTTCAATTGCGATGATAGAAGGTTTTGAGGCTCCTCCGAAGGCCCCTCCGGTGTAGACTTCACCGTTTTCGAAATATTTGCCTGTAACGACACCGTTGAATGGTGCTAACATCTGGGTGTTTTCTTTAAGGAATTCCACATTTGTTTTAGCTACTTCATAATTAGTAACGGCTGCATCATATGCTTGTTTGCTGATACTTTGAGTCTCATTCAGCATTTTAGCCCGGTTGTATTCCGTTTCCAGGTTTTTCAATTGGACTTCGGCCTGTTGCAAATTGGTTTTGTCCATATCTACCAGCAACTGTCCTTTTTTGATTCGGTCGCCTACTTCAACGTAAATTTTAGAGATACGTCCGGTTGCTGCAGGCGCATAATAGACCTGTTCGTCGGCTTGCAGGTTGGCAGTATAGTCCAGGGTACGGGCAATGTTTTCTTTTTCCAGTTTCTGTACTTTTACCGGAATAGCTTCAGCGACTGTTGTATCTTTTGATGCTTCTTTCTTGTTGGCGCATCCGGTCAGAACAGCTATTGCTAAGGCAGATAAAATAATGTTCTTTATCATTGTTTTTGTGTTTATATTGTTTTTATTTCAATTCGTTATATAATTTTTCCAGTTGAGTCTGAGCTTGCAGGAGGGTCAGACAAGCTGAGGTATAATTATTTTCTGCTGTCAGATAGTTGTTGTTTGCCTGGGTCAGATCGAGGCTTGATACTGCTCCGGCATTGTATTTATGCCGATAGTTTTCCAATACTTTTTTAGCTACCTGTATGTTATCTTTTTGCAGATTGTAATCTTCCAAAGCATTTTTGAGGGCGAATTTATATTGTTCTTCCTGCAAATTCAGTTGGTCTTCCAGTAAACTTTTGTTTAACGTAGTTTGCTCCAATGTGATTTTTTCCTGGTCTAACTGAGCTTTCCGTTGCAATCCTGAAAAAACCGGAATGCTCATAGTCACGCTTGCTGAATGTTTCGGACTGAAATCCAGGCTGGGTTTCAGGATTTTATAAGTATATCCGTAATTGGCTGATATGGTCGGGGAAAAGGCCCATTTTTTCAACCCCACCATTTTCTTTTGCAATTCTTCCTGTGTTTGCATCAGTTGGTATTGCAGGTTGGAGTTGATATCAAATTTTTGTGTCGCCAGTTTCAGGAATTTATCTTCTGCCAGGAAAAGTTCCAACGGGTCGGTTAGTGTTAACGGAGTGCCGGCTTGCAAGCCTAATTGCAGGCGTAATAAATTATAATTTACGTCGACAGTCCGTTGCATGGCCAGTAAGCTGTTTTTTAGTTGTCCCACGGTAATTCTGATTTGGTCAACGTCGGTTATTTCAGCAGTTCCTGCTTTGTACATGTTTTCCGTGTGTTGCTGAATTTCGCTCATGTTTTGCAGGTTTTCCTTTACAATTTTCATGAGACGTTCACTTACTAATACCGTATAGTAAGAATCGTAAACCGTTTCTTTAATATCCAGTTCTGTTACATCTACCTGTTGTGCTGCAATTTGTTTTGCGATTTTACTGGTTTGTATTCCTAAAATCCACTGGCCATTGAAGAGGAGTTGTGATACGCTGACTCCTACACTTGACTGGTCTTTCAGTACAGTTGATTGGGAAGAACCCGGAAAACTCATTTTGTATTTGAAGTTTGTACTGTAATTCAGGTCTCCGTTGATTTGCGGTAGTCCCTGAGAGATGGCTTCGGTTACCATCTTGTTTTTTAATTCAATGTCCATTTGCGATACCTGCAATTCTTTGTTGTATTTTACAGCAAAGTTTACGGCTTCTTCCAGTGTCAGACTCCTGGGCTCATCCGGAGTGGTTTGAGCCTGTAGTATCCACGGGATAAGGACCGCAATAAATGTGATTAGTACTCCTCTTTTCATTCTGTTTAAATTATTGATTTTATTATTTCCTTTCCTTTTTTGCACTGTTTCCATACTTTACAAATTATATACCAATATTGGGATACATTTGAAAATTTTCTTGTCTGAACAGCTTTTCTTGTTTATTTTTTTTATTTATTAAGTAATTTTTCCAATTCACTCATTCCCTGAGGAGTGGTAAAACTCCGGATGACATTTTCTACGATGGTGGAAACAATTATATCCAGCGGATATTTGATGTCACTGATCATTTCGGGTTCTCCCAAAAAAGTCATTTGTTTTACAAACAGGTATACCTGTACTTCTTTATTGATGTTGGGTCTGAAAAATCCTTCCCGGATACCTTTGTCTATGACTTCGTGGAATAGGCTGTGAATAAATACCTGGTCTTGTTCATTTATTTTTTGATACACATCGGGATGATATTTTTTCAAATCGAATAGGTTGGCGGGCATTCTGCTGTTTAGGCCGGCTATGATGTGGTCCCGTATGGATAGCATGATTTGGATGGCATTGTGTTGTTTCAGCTTTTCTGTATCTTTCCGGGTCCGGTTGTTGTTTCTCCGGTGGAGGAATACTTGCTCGACAACATCGTCTTTGTTGCTGAAAAACTGGTATAGTGTTTTTTTAGAAATTTTGAGATGCGAGCAAATATCATCCATAGAAGTGCTACGTAGACCATATTTCAGAAATAATTCCGAAATATTTTCCAACAGTTCTTCCTTTGTCCGGTAAAATTCGTTTTCTGTCATATGAATCAATATACATTTGGATTTGTACGTTTTGTACAATTCACGGGAGGAAACGAAATGTATAAAAAATGTTTCCATGGGTCGCAAAAGTACAAAAATCGTGCCAACATGAAATTAAAAACTTGTTAAAAATTATTATATAAATGGGAAGTTACTGATAAGTTTCAGGTAGTTAGCTTTAGTTTATCCGGTATCCCGGAAATAGATGCGGAGTGATATAGGATGCGGAGACAGGTATAAATGTCTGTAAATCGTAAAAAGAATTCAAATAAGAGCGGGAGTTTTAATTCGCCGGGATAATGTATTATCAGTATTTGTTTTTGTATTTTTGCAGCATGATTGACCAAGCGACAGTACAGAAAATTTTTGATGCAGCTGATATTTATGAGGTTGTTTCAGACTTTGTAAGTTTGAAAAAACGAGGTGTGAATTATGTTGGCTGTTGTCCTTTTCATAATGAAAAAACGGGTTCTTTTACCGTTTCCCCGTCCAAAGGGATTTATAAATGCTTTGGTTGCGGTAAGGGGGGGAATGCCGTGAATTTTATTATGGAACATGAGCAATTGTCTTATGTTGAGGCTTTAAGGTGGCTGGCTGCCAAGTATAATATTATTGTTGAGGAAAAAGAGCTTTCCGAGCACGAAAAGCAAGAGAAGTCGGAACGGGAGAGTATGTTGATTGTCACCAATTACGCCGAAGAGTTTTTTGTAGAACAACTTTGGAATACGGATGAGGGAAAATCAGTGGGGATGGGTTATTTCCGCCGCAGGGGTCTGGATGACCAGACTATAGAAAAGTTTGGTTTAGGATATTGTCCGGAGGCTTGGGACGGGTTGACAAAAGCTGCGTTGGGGAAAGGGTATAAACAAGAATTTTTAGTAAAAACCGGTTTGACAATAGAGTCGGATCGGGGCTTGTTTGACCGTTTCCGGGCGAGGGTGATGTTTCCTATCCGGGATTTGGCCGGTAAGATTATAGCTTTTGGCGGCCGTATCATGACCAATGATAAGAAAAGTGCCAAGTACCTGAATTCGCCTGAGTCCGAAATTTATCATAAGAGCCGGACGTTATACGGAATTTATTTTGCGAAGAAAAGTATTGTGCAGCACAACCGTTGCTATCTGGTTGAGGGGTATCTGGATGTTATTTCTTTTCATCAGAAGGGCATAGAGAATACAGTGGCTTCCTCGGGGACTTCACTGACGATAGAACAAATCCGTCTGATTCGTCGTCTGACACCTAATGTCACTATCATTTATGACGGAGATGCTGCAGGTGTGAAGGCGTCTTTACGGGGGATTGATTTGGTGCTGGAAGAAGGGTTGAATGTCCGGGTGGTTTCATTGCCTGAAGGAGAAGACCCGGATTCTTATGCACAGGCTCATACTGCTGATGAAGTGTTGGAGTATGTGGCTGCTCATGAAACGGATTTTATTCATTTTAAGACCAAACTGTTGCTGGACCAGGCTGGTAACGATCCGGTGGAACGGGCAAAACTGATTACGGATATTGTAAAGAGTATTTCGCTGATTCCGGATAATATTACCCGTTCTGTGTATGTGCAGGAAACTGCGAATCAGTTGAAAGTAGAGGAAGAGGTGTTGTATAACGAGATTGCCCGTCTCCGTAAAGGGAAAACACCCGGACCGGTGTCATTGCCTTATAAAACACCCGGGCGACCGGTTCCGAAAGTAACTTTGACTCCTTTAAAGACAGGCGGAGTTACTCCTTGCGACATAGAAGAGATGATGTTGGTGCGTTATTTGTTATTATTCGGCGAACAGGAACTTTACGAGGAAGAGCATGAGGGAAAGGTAGTTCTGATAACAGTGGGTGAATACATTATACATGAATTGGCTGAAGACGAACTACTTATGCTGAATTCCAGATTACAGGAAATTCAGCAGGAATATCGTCGGCAATATAAAACAGCCGGTTTTATAGCAGCAAAATATTTTATTGGCCATTCTAATCCGGACATAAGTGCAATTGTAGCTGATATTTTGAGCGAACCTTATGAATTGAGTAAAATATGGACTGCAAAAGATGTTTCGGCTAAAACTGAGGAGATGATGCTGGGAGAGTTACTTCCTAAAATTGTGGATAATTACAAAATGCGCCGGATAGAGATGATGTGTAAGGAAGCCGACCTTAAAATTCTGGAATTTCAGAATGCCGGAAATACAGAGGAAGTGCTGGAGTGGATAAAAAAGAAGAATACCATGGTGAAAGTCCGCGCCCGCCTGAATGAAAAATTGAAAAGGACTGTTTAATAGTCTGAATAGGATGTAGAAAGACTATAAAATCATATCACTTCCTATTCAACTTTTATTTAACCCCTATTCTCCTCTTATTTACTCCTTATTGCTGACGGGCGTGTCCGGGGATTAAATAAATTTCTCGCGGTTTTGGGTTTTATAAAGACCGGTGAGCAGGCAGATAAGACTGGCCAGGAGGATAATAATACGGTTGTTGACTACCGTGTTATAAAAAATTTCGGGGTTTTTGTCGAGGGGGAGGTGAAAAGGATTAAGAAAAAGGTTCCATTTACTATCTCCCAGAATACCGTTCAGGATGAAGAGTAGCAGTCCGATGACAATGATAAATACGGCGGTACCATTACCGTTCCGGACGATTGTGCTGAGCATGAAGCAAAGCATGCCGATGAATAGTGCCGGTACCATGGCTTGTATGGCCAATTCGGCCGGAGGAACTTCGACCACCAGCCAGTTTGTGACTGCTGAAAGAAACAGAGTCAGTATAAAACAAATACAATAAGAAATGAGCAGGCGAAACAGCCATACTTTGTAACGATAGTTGGGAATCCCGAAAATGATTTCTATGATTTTGGCATCCTGGTCATTTTGGATACCGAAACAGGCGGGATAAAATATCAATAGAATGGAAGGAACCAGTAGCATGTTGTAACCGGATGCAGTTGTAATTTCATCATCCGATATCAGACTTAATGCTACGGTCAGTATATAAAATCCAACGGCACTCAGTACAAAATACAGAAACTTATTTCCAAAGATGATTTTTATATTGTATTTTGTAAGTTTGGTTAGCGGAGCTATGATATATGATTTCATGGAATCTTGTGTTATTGTGTAATGATTTGTTCGTTATTTGCAAGTTTGACACTTCTCAGTAACCATAAATAGGAGTCTTCCAGCAGAGGTGTAGTCCGGACAGCATGGGGAACAGGTTGTTTTTCGGACAGGCACCGCACTTTGATATTTTCGCCGTTGCGGATATGGTGGACGAGTAACAAGTCTGCCGGCAATTTTGCAAATTCCCGGGCCGGGATTTCGAAGGTCCAGGTTACGTCTTTAGCGATTTCAGCCATATCTGCCGGTGTACCGTAATATTTCAGAGAACCTTTGTTGATGACGCCAACCTGGTTACAGGAGCTGGCAATGTCTTCAATAATGTGCGTGGAGAAAATCACAATACGGCTGCGTGAAAGTTCCACTAACAGATTACGGAACCGGATTCGTTCCCGGGGGTCTAGTCCGGCAGTAGGTTCGTCAACAACGAGAATGCGGGGTAGATTGAGTAAAGTCTGGGCAATCCCGATACGTTGTTTCATACCACCGGAAAATCCGCCGATTTTTTTGTCTTTGTTTTCATACATATGGACTGCTTCCAGTACTTCAGTAATGCGTTTCCGGCGAATCTCCGGGTTGTAAATTCCTTTCAGTAACGCCTGATATTCCAAAAATTCCCAGGAAGTCAGATTTTCGTAAGTTCCGAATTCCTGTGGCAGATAACCGATAAGTCCTTGTAATTCTTCTCGTTTGCTTTGTGTGTCTATGCCATTGATGAATATTTTTCCGTAGCTTTGTTCGAAGATTCCGCAGATGATACGCATCAGGGTTGTTTTACCGGCACCATTAGGCCCTAATAATCCGAACATTCCTGTGTGTATATCCATAGATACGGCGTTCAGTGCTTTAAAAGGTTCTTTTTTGTAACCGATAACCGGGATTTTGGTTGCGGCTTGGTATATGGTTTTTCTGAGATTCCGGAAATGTCCTTCGAGCAGGTCAACGTTGATGTTGTATTTCCGGATCCGGTGGGCCAGATAATTGATAGTTATTCCGGTATACCAAAGCAGGCCTGATAGAACAGGCAATCCGGAATCGGAAAACTTGACTGCTGCCCATATCAATGAAAGAAGAGGTGAAATATAATAGATTACGGAGAACAATATTTGCATGCACCATTGTCCCCAGCGTTTATGCCGGGCTGTAAAATATTCTTTTCCTATGGTTGCAAGCCGGGATATTAATTCCCACGTACAAACTGCAAAAAAGATGGCCCAGAAAGTGAGTACCTGATAAAAGTAGGTAAAGTAAATCATAAAACCGGTGACAGGGATTATCCATACCAATACCCTCAGGTCCTTAAAAGTACGGTATTCCACTTGGATTCCCAATCTTTTGCGGGTCCGATTGCCGGATTGCCATTCTCTTTTAAATTCGTTTGGGCGGCCGTATATCTTTACCAGATTGCGGATAGAAATATGTATTTCTTCGTCCGGGGAAATAATACGGCTGTTGGCTTGCCGGAGACTGGTTTCAATGAACCAGGTGGCACCCGGTATCAGGATAACGGCTCCAATCAGATAACCTAAACGCCATAACAGTGAATCGGTGAATGAATATATACCGATTACAGCCAGGACCAGTAATGCGATTTGACATATTTTCATGGTCAGGCTTTGGGTTCGTAGACGGTGTAGGGCATCTTCAAGTCCTGAATAAAGAGTCGGGATAATAATTAAAGTAAGCAAAGTACTCATGGTAAGTCCTCCGATAACTGTAATAGCAAACGGAGCTCCCAATCCTGCCACAAATTCTCCTTGTCCCATAGCCAGAGGAAACATGGCCACAATTGTGGTGATTGCTGTAATTAAGATGGGACGTATCCGGGAAATACCGGCAATAATCAGTGCCCGTGGTTTACGGTAGCCTTGCCGGCGGAGTTGTGAAGTGTAGTCGATGAGTATAATGCTGTTGTTGACGACAATTCCGATGAGAATGATGAAGCCCACCAGTACATTTGCACTTAACAGGGAATTGCTGGTGAACAGGAGGGCTAATAATGAGCCGATGGCTGCCAGCGGAATGGCAAACATGAGTACCACGGGAGCTGTCAGTGATTCAAATACTGAAGCCAAAATCATGTAAATAATGACGAATGCAGCCAAAATCAGGAAAGTGAATTCACTGGTCTCATCTTCTTCATGGACGACTTCCACAGCGATACCGCTGGGTATGTCGGAGTTCCGGACAAGTTCGTCGATTTCAAATCTGGCTTCTTCGAGGATGGATTTAGATTCGTTAACGTCTGAATTAAAGCGGTAATTGACATTGATTTCGTTGTCCTGGTTCAGCCGGTTAATATTTCCCTGTCCCCGGGTGAGATTAATGCGGCTGAAGCTGCGTAAATCAGTGATGGAATTCCGGGTTGTGGTAATTTCCATATTACGCAAGTCTTCCAGGTTGCGTACCGGATTTTCGCCTTCTGTTTCTTTTTTTTCTGCCAGTTCTTTATCTTTGATGATGATGTCATACTCCTGGTCACCGGCTTTGTATTTGATTGAAGTTGTATTCTGCGGGGAAAAATTGTTCAGTTCATTTACTACGTTGTTTGGGGTAACGTCTTGAATGCCCATAAGATATTGGTCAAAAATGATACGGGCTTCGGGATTTCCCCGGTTTGAACTGACGGAAGAGTAGCTGATGTTGTCAAGTTCTTCAATTTGATATTTGAGTAGTTCTGCCAGATTGGCCATTTTTTCAAAATCCTGGCCTTTGATTACGATTTTTTCACTTTGGCTGCCCATACCCAGCTTTTTCAGTAAGTCCGAACTGCCGCCGAACATGGCATC
Source organism: uncultured Odoribacter sp. (assembly GCA_910578105.1). GTDB lineage: Bacteria > Bacteroidota > Bacteroidia > Bacteroidales > Marinifilaceae > Odoribacter. The sequence continues at coordinate 259,758 of CAJTPD010000002.1, forward strand.
ACCTCCTCCTCCCTGAAAGTTGTCACTGCTTTCGCTGGCTTCAAAGCTGACATTACTGATGCGTAGTCCCTGAGTCAGGTTGATAACCAGATTTTTAAGTTCGTTTAAAGTCCGTTTTCCGATTTTTTCGTAATTGTCTTTTAGTTTGATAGTGACATACCCGTCGCTTGCCAGTACTCTTGAAGTATATTGTTCAATTTCCGGAATATCATTCAGGCGTTGTTCATAACTTCGGACGGTTTCATCGGAACGACTTAATGTGTTTCCGTTCGGAAAAGTCATGTATATGTTGAAAGTATCGGTTTCGATTTCTTTGAGGGTATTCAGAGTGAGTGTGAGTGACAGGGATACGGTTACGATTAATAATATGATGGCCGAAAATACAATAGTCGTTGGTTTGCGGAGACTCATTTTCAGCAAAGCAATGTAAATTTGTACCGGTCTGCTGTGAATGGATAGTGTACTGAAATTAACTTGTTCTCCTTGTTTGCGCATAAACTGGTTGACCGCCATGGGAATCAGTAATAAAGCTACTACCAGGGAGAGCAATAGTGTGGTGACGATAGATACTCCGACATGTTCGCCGATGAGTTTGAGGAAAAAGTCGTCCGAGAATAGAAAAGGTAAAAAGACGGTTATTGTAGTCATCGTTGCTGCAATGACTGCTTTGGCTACTTCTTTGGTGCCCTGTACTGCGGCTTCCTGGCTTGGGGTACCGATAGCCCGGAGGCGGAAAATATTTTCCATGACGACAATAGAATTGTCGAGCAGCATGCCGACAGCCAGAGCAATACCGGTCAGTGTAAGGGTATTGATACTGATGCCGAAAAAGTAGAAAAAATAAAATGCCGATAGTACAGAAATGGGGATGGCTATTGCAATAAATGTAACAATTTTGAAATTCCGTAAAAACAGGTACAGAATAAAGATGGCCAGAATAGCTCCCGTAATACCCAGGTCAATGATGGTGTTGATGTTTTCACTCATTATTTCGGCAACATCTGTGTCTACCTGAATGTTGATACCTTTAGGGGCCAGTTCTTCATTGAGCCGGTCGATTTCTTCCCGTATCCGGTCCGAAAGTTCAATGAGATTCACCAGCGGCGACCTGGCAATGATACAGGTAATGACTTCTTTTCCGTTGACCCGGGAATAAGATTCTTCTTCTTTGATACCAAAATGGATGTCGGCAATATCTTTCAGCAAGACAGGTCCTTCGGCCACAACGATATTTCCCAGATCTTCCGTTTGCAGATATTCGGCGGTGACGTTGACAAAAAAACGTCTGGAGTTCTGAAAAACAGAGCCGGCAAAGGTTTTTTCCGACATATTTTTGTTAATCAGAGAACTGATTTGTGAAGCTGTAATATTTAAAGCTTTACATTTTTCCTGATTGAGTAAGATTTCGATACTTTTTTGCCGTCCTCCCATCACGGTGACGGCAGCGACACCATCTGTGTTTTCGAGGACGGGTGCTATGTCGGCATCGGTAATATTACGGACATAGTCCACATCGTCGTCGCCTAATACCCGGAGGGTCATAAACTGGTTGCTGGCTTTGTTACCTCCTGCCTTATTCACCCGGACGGTGAATTCTTCGGGTAAGTTTTTGGATAGTGTTTTGATTTTTTCTTCCAGTTTAAGATAGGCGTATTTGATATTGGTATTTTTTGTGAACGATACGGTTATGTTTGCATTTCTGTTGGTAATTCTGGTTTTGATTTCCTCTACGCCTTCCATGCCGCTAATCACGCCTTCCACCGGAATGGCGGCCTGCGTTTTAACATAATTGGGGTCGAGTTCCATATTGGAAGTGATACTGACGGAGAGAGTCGGGTATTCTGCATCCGGATATAATTCCATCTTCAGATACTTATATGAAAAGACACCCATCATCGTAAGTCCGATGAAGAGCATAGAGATGAGAACTTTGCGATTTATGAGTTTATTCATAATGTTTTAATGTGAAAATTCGTATTCATTACCTTATTTGTAATTTGCACATTATCTTTTCTTTTTATCGAATATATAATAGACGCAGGGTATCACTACTAATGTCATTATCGTAGAAGTGAACAATCCGCCGATTACAGCCAGAGCCATCGGAGAACGGAGTGAAGCACCTTCGCCGAATCCGAAGCACATGGGCAGCAGAGCCAGAATGGTGGTCAGACTTGTCATGATGATGGGGCGTATGCGTTGTTGGGCTGCTGTTTTCACAGCTTCTGTGAGTTCAAGTCCTGTGGCTTTGAGCTTGTTTGCCGCATCTACCAGTAATATGGAATTATTCACGGCTATACCGGCCAGCATAATGATTCCGATAAAGGCCATCATATTGAGTGACGAACCTGTAAGCAGAAAGGCATAGATACATCCGACACCGGCCAGCGGAATTGTAAGTAAAATGGTGAAAGGATGGCGCAACGATTCAAATTGTGAAGCCATTACCATATAAACCAGTATGATGGAAAGCAGCAATGCAAACGAAAGTCCGTTGAATGATTCAGCTCTTTTTTCTTCTTCTCCGGTAATTTTTGCGGAATATTTGGCCGGAAACTGAACTTCCCGGAGTTGAGCGTTAATTTCCGGGGTGACACTTCCCAGTGTATAGCCTTTTTCCAGCATGGCAGTTACTTTGCCGATGCGGTTCTGGTTATTCCGGTTGATTTCCCGGGGAGCAGTGGTCAGGGTAATTTCTGCTATTTCTCCCAGACGGTATTTCTTTTCTCCCTGAACGATTTCGACATTTTGTAATTCTGCCAGAGGAATCTCCGGGACGCGGATTTCAATATCGATGGGTTCTCCTTCCGATTCGTAAGTACTGGCAGTTGTGCCGTTGAGTTTGTTTTTTACTTGTGAAGCAACGGAGGCAATGTCTACGCCGTAAATACCACTTTTTAGCCGGTCGATGGAGATATTGACTTCCGGGGCTCCTTGTTCCATAGAGGTCCGGATGTCGTACAGACCGGGGACGGATGTCATTTTCTCTTTGATTTCGTTGCTGAGTTCTTCGATTAATTCCAGTTCTTCTCCTTTTACTTCTACAACTACCGGAGCACCTTCTGTTCCCAATATGCTTTGCAGGGCGGATTGTTCTTTTTCGAATGAGATTTCTATGCCTTCGGGTACTTTGTAATTCTGGTTTAATTGGCTGATGATGTCATCTGCACTGATTTTGGAATTATTTTTGATTTTGGTTTTTATTTCGGCCTGATTTTCTTCTTCCAGTTTTCCATTGAGCTGGCTTTCGGTGTTGGAGGGTCCTACCAGGGTGAAGAGCCATTCCAGGTTGTCGCCTGCCAGTTCGGTAATCATGTTTTCGATGGTGGCTGCGGCATTGTCTGTGCTTTGAAGCCGCGTACCGGGTTCAAGTGTGATGTAAGTGGAAAATTCCCTGGATTCGGCTTTGGGCATAAATTCCATGTTAAGCAATGGGATTAGCATGTAGCTGCCGATGACTATCAGAAGGGAAGTCCCTGCAATGGCGTAACGATGGCGGAGGAGCTTGCCTACAAATTGGCCATAACCTTTGATTTTTACAGAGCCTTGGTTACCTGCCGGTTTAGTGATGTATCTGGAAGCCAGCATGGGCATCAGTAAAATAGCGACGAATAAAGAAGAGAGAAGGGAAAAAGAGACAGTCCATGCCTGTTCTTTAAATAATTCTCCCGCTGCTCCCTGAATATAGACTATAGGCAAAAATACTACAATCGTAGTGAGGGTTGACGAGGTGATTGCTCCGGCAACTTCTGATGTTCCTTTTATTGCAGCTTCTTTGGGTGAAAGTCCGCTTTCAAGGTTTCTGTATATGTTTTCCATTACGACAATGGCATTGTCGATGAGCATACCCGCGCCCAAAGCCAGACCTCCTAAAGTCATGATGTTAATGGTCAGACCGTTGAAATACATCAGATTGAAGGTGGCAATAATAGAAACCGGAATAGAAATGCTGACGATTAGTGTGGTATTGATGCGGCGCAAAAATACATAAAGTATCAGCATAGCGAGTAAAATACCTATTACAGCAGAATCTTTTACTTCGCCTATGGAAGCTCCGATAAAATCTCCCTGGTTGCTGACGATATTAAACTCATATCCCGGCATACTTTTTTGCAGTTCTGCGAGTTTTTCCGTAATGTTTTCAACGGCCTTGACGGTGTTGTATTTGTTTTCCTTGTATATACTGATACTCAGAGATCTTTCTCCGTCATAACGAACCAGATTTTCAGGGTCTTTGTTTTTCAGACTGATATCGGCTACATCTTTCAGGTAAACGGGTGCTTTTGCATTGGAATTGGATTCGGAGGTACTACCCGGTGTATTGAAAGCAACGATGATGTTTTCAATGTCTTCAATGGTTTTCAGCAGATTAACTCCTTTGATGGTGTATTGGATGTCGTTGTTAACGATGGTACCTCCGGAAACATTCCGGTTCATTCCTTCAATCTTCGAAGCAATAGTTTCGGCTGTGAGTTTGAAAGCTTCCAGCATATAGGAGTTGGTTTTGACTTCTACATAGGCCTCTTCCTGCCCGTTGAGTTGTATGTCGGCTACTCCGTCCAAACGTACTAACTCACTGCGCATGTAGTTTTCTGCAATTTTCCGCAGTTCGTTCATATCCTTGATTTCCTTGTGGTTCATGGAAATGATCATCACGGGGGTGGCATTGGCATCGTAACGGGAAACATTGAGAGATGTGATTTCTTCGTTTTGTCCTATTTGCGACATACTGCGTTGCAAATCCAGAAAGGCGGCGTCCATGTCCTGGTCCCAGTCGTATTCGACAGTAATGGTGGCCCCTCCCACTTTGCTGCTGCTGCTGACTTGTTTTACGCCTTCCTGACGGGCTGCTGCCGATTCGATTTTTTCAACAAATTGTTTTTCAATTTCTTCGGGCGGACGTTCTCCGGCTTCTAATTCAATATAAAGGGCCGGGTTTTTCAGCTCGGGAAACAGGTCTGTTCCTAATTTATTATATGATATGATACCAAGTAAGCATACGCCGAGAGTAAGCATTAATACGCTGACCGGGTATTTTACTGCAAATTTTGTAATATTCATGGCAGATTATTTCATTACTTTCACTTTGCTGCGGTTGCGTAACCAGTCGTGACCTTTGATAACAATTTTGTCGCCGGCTTCAAGTCCTTTTTCAACTTCAATGTATTTGTCGTCACTGATGCCTGTCTGAATGACTTTTTCCTCGGCACTGTTGCGGTCTACGGTATAAACCAGTTTTCCTCCCCGGCGGTTTTTGATAATGTCTTTGGGAATGGATAGTACGGAATCTTTCCGGACAGTGATAATATCCGCTTTTGCGAACATTCCGGGACGCAGTTTCAGGCCAGGATTTTCAATTTGGATATATCCGGAGAAAGTGCGGGTATCTTCGTTAATGGCTGGAGAAAGCTGGGTGAGTACACCTTTCAGGGTATCCGATTTGATGTTGTAATTGGTGATGTGGACTCCTTGTCCTACAGCTAATTTGGTCAGGCTGTTTTCTGCAAACTGGGTTTCGATGTACATTTTGCTATAATCCATGATTCCTACAATCGTACTTCCGGAAGCCACTTCCACACCAGGTGTGAAGTAGGGCAGATTTACTATAGCACCTTTGAACGGAGCTTTGATACTCAGTTTTTCGAGAGTGATGCAGGCATTTTCAAGTGCCAGTTTTGCATTGATGTAGGAATTCTTTGCGTTGTTTACGTCTTTTTGAGTGGCTCCTCCTTTTTCGTATAACATTTTTTGTCCTTCCCATTCTTTTTCAGTAATTTCTATTTGTAGTTTTTTACTTTCTAATTGGGCATTATTTTCATATTCTTTATTTTCAAGGCGAACAATAACAGCTCCTGCTTCAACGATGTCGCCAAGTTTGTAAGGGCGTCCGGTTTTCGGATTTTTTTGTAAATAATATGCTCCTGTTGTCTCGGATTTTATTTCAATGGTTTTTTCTGCCCTGGCTGTTCCTGTAGTGGTAATGTATTCTTCAATGTTTCTGTGCCGGACTTCTTCTACCCAGACAGGGGTTGTTGTATCAGAAGAAGAACTCCCCCGGTTGTTGTTGCAGGAAAATAAAATTAGTCCCAGAGAAATAATACCGGCAATTTTTAAATGTAAGTTCATAGTATTCATGTGTTAATATGCCAATTTTATAAATATGGATTGTCTGTATCAGTTTATTTTAACAAGTTTGCAGGGAGATAAGTCTGGTCTGTTTCGAAATCCCACAAGGTTTGTATTTTCAGGTTCAGTAATTCAATTTTGTAACTGATGATAGCATTGGTGTAAGCTTGTTTGGCGTTGGTTAATTGGGTTTGATATTGTTGAAGTTCCATACCTGTGAGATTCCCGTTGCGGTATTTTTCCAGGTTTATATCGTAAGTATGTTCGGCATTTTCGATGCTTTTCTTTTTGATTTCAATTTGCCGGATTAAGACAGGCAGATTGCGGCAAATTTGCCGTACACTGATGGTGATATTTTTCTTTTCTTCTGCAAAGCTTATTTCGTCTGATTCCATGGCTATTTCGCTGGATTTCACCCTTGCTTTTTTCGCTCCCCAGTCGAAAATGGGAATATTAAAGCTTATTCCGATTTGTTCATTGTCTGTCGGATTGTCGTACATGTTATTTACTTTTTCGCCCAGAGCTGTTAATCCGACGCGTGCACTGATACTTCCTTTGAATTCGTTGGCAGCTTTTGTCCTGATGATTGAAAAGACGTCTTGTTCGAGCGTAATTTCTTTCTGACGGAGTTCCATTCGTTGGTCTAGAGCATATTTTACAGCGTTGTCGGGATTAACGGAGACTGTTGTAATATCTGTATTCGGGAGAACCATGACGTCTTCGTCCAAAGGCATGCCCAATGTTAATTTGAAATTATCCTTGGCATTTTCATAGCTGATTTCCGAAGAATAGACGGAAGATTCGCTGGTGGCGAGGTTGACTTCAGCCTGATATAATTCTTCTTTGGCAACCAGACCGGCATCTACTTTATTTTTGATGATTTCATAATTTTGTTTCTGGTTATTGTATTCATCCCGGGCAATACTAAGGTCTTTTTGTTTTTGGAAGACATCGTAAAATTGAGTGGTTACATTTTTTTCGATATTCAGTTCCTGTAAAGCATAACTGATTTTAGCATTTTCAAGTTGATATTCCAGCTCTTTCAATTCCATTTTTGTCCGGTTGTAGGTGAATAAGGGCTGTTCCAGTTGTAATGTCAACCGGTGATTGAAAGATGTATTTGTCCCCCCCGAAGTCCTGTTGGATGCGTCCTGCCACGAAAAGTCGTTGAGCAGTGAAATGACGCCGTCCGTCCATTTTACCGGTTGACGGATACCTAAAGAAGCTGATGACGACATGGTTTTGCTGTCGTACCATTTGCTGTTGTAGCTGTCGTATTGATTGCTCCGGTTGTAGCTAAAAGGGTTAACATCCAGTGAGAACTGAGATTTTAAAGAGGCATTCTGGGCTTTCAGGTTCAACTGCCGTTGTTCCAGGCTAAGTTTGCTTTGGATGAGGGATGGGCTATGTTCATAGGCAATGTTTAATGCTTTTTCGAGTGTCAGGATTTCTTGTGCCATGGAATGAGTGATTCCGCAGACAATCAGAAAGGCCAGAGTGAGAGAATGTTTTAACATATGATGTATTTTATGTGTTATTCTGTTGTTTCTATTCATTGATGAAAGTAAATTTAACGGCGTCTGCGATGACATAATTCCCGCTTACCTTGTCTGTCAGGGTAATGGTGACCGGACCTTCGGAGAGATAGAAATTTCCCCAGGGCATCCATCCACTGTCTTCCTGTTCGAGGTCCAGGGTGATGGATTCTTTTTCGTTGCCATATTGGATGGTATAGGTCTGGTTGCGTTCCTCTTTCTCCCTGCGGCGGTCTGGTCCTCTTCCTATGCTTTGTTTGGCATTCCAGACGGATACTTCGTAATATCCGCTTTTGGGGATTTCTGCTGTCCATTGTACAGAGTTGTTGCCGCTTCCTTTTCTTTTGTATACTGCCGAATTCGTGGTTTCTCCGTAACAATAGTCGCCTGCGATGGCAGTCCATTTGGAAGGTTGCCACCAACGGTTAAAGTTTTTGTATTTTTCCTGGTCGGCTTTTTGGAAAAGGTCTTTCAGTTTGTGTCGGTTATTGGAAGATATTGTTTTAAAATTTCTGTCTTCATTATCTATGATGATTTCGTTGGGGTTGGGTTTGAATACATCCGGATTAACCGGGAATGTGCCTGCGACAGTGTCTGAAACTGTGGTTTCAATTTTAGGAAAATTGAAAGTATAAGACGATGGCAGATTGTGTGAAATATTGGTATTGATTTTCACGTTGGCAGGTCGTTCATCGACAATAATTTTAATTTCGCGGGCTTGTTTGGCCGGAATAATATAGGCTTCTGACGTATTTTCGTTTGTTCTCATACTGAAAGGCACTCCTCCTCCACGGGGTCCCCCTCTGAAATCCCCTCCTTGTTGTATGTCGACAGTAATAATACCGTTGACATCCGAGGGGTTGTTGACCTTGAATTTGATTTGGTATTTTGTTACTTCATCCACTATCACCTGATTGGCATCAACATCTTTGATGAAAAGTGTGGGCGAATGTTCTTCCGTATACCAATTGTTTATAAATGGTTTCAGGTCAATTCCATATTGGTTTTCAAATTCCTGCATGAAAGTTTCAAAAGGAATATCTGTGAAGTTGTATTTTTCAGAGAATGCTTTCAGAAAATCATCAAATTCTTTCGGGGGCATTTGGGTATTGATGTAATTCCTGAGTGCTTTACTTTTTAATTTCAATAGTTCGTAAAAGATTTCCGGTTTGATTTCCCGGGCCGAAATAGCTGTCTTGAAACTATGATTTTCCAGGTAAAGGTTTGCCCGTTGTTCGTCATTGATGATTCCTCCCCACCACCACATTGATTGTCTGCCGGAACTGATATTTTGCATGGTATTCAGGATGATATCCATCACCGGATATTCTTCTGAATATACAAAGCCGGTGTGAGCGAAAAACATCGGAGCTATGTGGGTGGGATTAACTTTTTTACTGGAGCCGGACCAGTTTAACTGTATGTTTTCATTGATGAAGATACGTTCTATGAAATTCCGGAAAGTGTTTTCTGCAATTTCTGTTTCGTCGGGAACACCTTGGTCATGTCTTCTCCATAGCTGGTTTCTGACTTTTTCTGCGGCGAAATCGGCGTTTAATCCGGAACCCCGTTCCGACAGGAATACAATTTCCGGCAAGACATATTCCGTGTAGCCTTTCCAGTTCCGGATATAGGATGTGAATTGGACGGGAGTTTCTGCGATAACAAATTTCCGGAAAGGGTAATCCCGGCCTTTGGCAATTTCTATGTCATTTTTTAATTCCCGGAGCAGGACAGGTAAGGTGTCCAGTATAGGTTCGAAATATGGGGAAAAATAGTCATGACCTTTAAAATAGAGGATTTCATAGTCGACGGAATCAACTTTCAATGCTTTTTTCTCATAGTCGGCTATGGTCAGGCTGATGCCAGGAAGGGGGTATGAAGGTGTAAAAATTGTTTTTCCGTTTTCCTTCCGGCTGTTTCCCTGGGATAGTATCGTTTTATCGGCAGGAGGGGTGTCTACTGTCAGTGTATATTGAGTGAAATTTTTTTGAATTTTGTAAGGGGCAGCCGGATTAACGGGAGGTATGGTAACGGGATACCATAGGCATTCGGGAGTCAGCAGGGTGAATTTGTTTTCCAGCCAGGCATATCTTTTCCCGAATTTATAGGGCACTTCCGGTACGGAATTGTCCAAATAGCTTGAATCATTGATATCAGAATAACATATAGCCTCGTCAATCTTTCCGGTATAATCTATATTTAATGTCAGTTCTTCCTTGCTTGCCAGTGGAGTGTTGAGCAGAACGGCCTGGTTTTCCCGGGTAAATGTCAACGGATGGCTGTTTGTCTGGATAGTTTTAACCTCTAATGCAGGATTTAAATAAAGGACAATCCGTTTCAGAGAGTCCGGATGATTGTTGGTGAGTTTGATGATACTCTGTCCTTCCAGATGCTGATGCCCGGGCTTAATAGTGAGATTGTGGGTTAGGATACTGGCCTTGGGTTCGTTTGCATATTTATTGAAAGTCTCTGTGTAGTTGTTTCTGACTTCCATTTGGTGTTGGTAATGCAATACATAGAAGCCTCCCGTTGTCAGTGCTACAATAAGGAATATACCGCCCAATGTGTTTACGATAATGATTTTCCAGGGTTTATGCGGCAATCTTTTGACCAAACCAATGGTGAAGCAAATGAAACCAGTGCCTGCCAAGAAATAGACCGCTCTTTGCAGCAAAAATAATTTTAGGTCGGCATGTCCCGTCACATCAGAAAAAATAGCAGGTATATTCACTCCGAAAAAATCAAAAACCCCGTAAAGACTGGTAGATAGCTTAAAAAATACAATTCCGGTGATGCCCAGCATGATGATGAATGTGACAGCCTGATTTTTAAACACACACATCACCGAAAATGATAATCCCAGTACAAAAAGTAAGGCAGGCAAAGAGATGGTGAACAGGTAAAACACATAAGGAAACACGCTGAATGGCGAATGGTTGACTGCGATATTGAAAAATGCGGTAATGAGTAATGTGATAATATTCAGGGAAAGAAATACTTTTACAATTCCCCAGGTTTTTCCGATAATATAGTCTGCGTTGCTCATAGGACGCACGTAAATGACTTCGGCTGTATCCAGTTTTTTATCTCTTTTCAGGAAACTGCCGGCCAGAAAAATAACAATGACCGATTGAGCTATGTTGTAGTAATAGACGGAGACGAAAGGCATTAAAGAAGTTAAAGCCATTCTGGGCCAATGATATTCTGCAGAATTGGCAATGTTGCTTTGCCAACTGAGGGTAATCAGAGTTATAATTAGAAATGCCAGTATAGCAAAGATACGGAATAGCCAGCTTCTTTTCAGCAGTTTGACTTCATATCGTGCTATTGTATTGATGTTGTGCAGATTCATTTTCTGATGTGTCTGAGTTTTGCATTAATGAAATAGTTCTCCTCCGATTTTCTCACTATACATCTCCATTTTGTCTTTTAACAGATAATCCATAAAGTACACGTAAGCATGTTCTATGTTAGGAACGATGGATTTGCCTGTAAATCCTTCCAGCTCATCGGTCACTACTTGTATATCCCAGCCTCCTTCAGCCGGAATGGTGGATATAATCGGATATTTTTCTTTGATTTGCCGGAGTTCCGGGTCTGTTACAAAAATTTCCCATACTTTTCCGGTGGCCAATTCAATCATATCGTCCGGCGAACCTTCAAATTTTAGTTGGCCTTTATTTAGCAGGGCCAGTTTTTTACAGGTACTGGAAATATCTCCTACAATGTGAGTGGAAAGTATGATGATGACATCTTTATTACTGACTTCCGATAAAATATTACGGAAACGGATACGTTCTTCGGGGTCGAGGCCTGTAGTAGGTTCATCAACTATGATGACTTTGGGATTTCCGATGATGGCCTGTGCAATTCCCAAACGGCGTTTCATACCGCCGGACAAACGGTTTGCCCAGCGGTCGCGGACTTCGTAAAGTCCTACTTTGCGGAGCATTTCATCGACGATTTCCGCTCTTTTCCGTGCTCCTTTGATGCCTGCCAATCCGGCTCCGTAATCCAGGAATTCCCATGTTTTCAGTTTCTCAAAAAAACGGAAGTCCTGGGGCAGATAGCCTAATATAGAGCGTATTGCTTTACGGTCGCGCAAAATGTCGTAATCATCAAAGAGAATAGTGCCTGATGAGGCATTTTGTAAGAGTGTCATGATTCTCATCAGGGAAGTTTTTCCGGCTCCGTTGGGGCCCAATAAACCGAACATGCCCGGCTCGATATCGAGGTTGAGGCAGTTTAATGCTTTGTGGCCGTCCGGATAAACTTTTGTCAGTTCTTTGATTTTGATGTTCATAACACTCTTGTTTCAATCATTTTTTTTCTGCGAATGCACACGTTTTTTGCGTGATAAAAGTAATAAAAGATGTTAATCCGGACTACTGTTGTCTGCTTTTTATATAATATTTATAATTAGACAATCAAAAATGGAGATTATCATTACTTTTTTTAACAACACTCTGTTTGTTAAGACAAAAATTTTAGTGATAAGTTTATTCTGATATTATTTTTTTGTCCGGAATTTGCAGATGAAACCGGGGTATTAACTCTATATTTATTCTGAAAAAACAGCGTTATTCCTGAAAGATTTCCCGGATTACTTGTATGCTTTTGATGTTGAAGTTGATATTAAGATGAGTACTGTAGAAGAGAAAAATGATGTCAAGCAGGATGTTACGGGCAGCCTGATTCAGGGGGATGTCTTTCACTTCGTGGACGGCGCAGGTACATAATTTGTAAATAGCCATTGCCGTATTGGGGCCTGAAATGCAAGCGGGCTGATTGTCTGCGGGACAGAAATGGCCGTCATTTATGTTGAATACATATCCTTCACGCCAGGATGCCGTATTGATACGGTAGCCGACCAGACCGGCAAGGCGATAGAGGAACAAGAGATTGAAATTACCGATGCCCTGGGTGGCTGAATTCAGGTATTCAACAGAATGAGTGATAAACTCAAACAGTTCTTCGTTTTTGGTTTCGTTTTTCAGAAGAAGGTGAAGCACTTCCCCCCACAATAAAAGGATGTTCATTTTGACAATGTCAAAATACAAGTCCGGTAAATTCAGCAGGGGGGAAATAGTGTGTAATTTTTGCAGACGAGCTTTTTCATTTCCGGAATATTCAATTTCCGATATCTGCATGAGATGGACGGGGTGTTTTTTTCTCTTAAAGAAAAAAGAAGGGGAAATCAGAGAAAGATAGCCTTTTTCCAGAGAATATGCATGGATAATTGTCTGGGTGTCTGAATAGTTGTTTTTTTTTAATATGATGGCTTTACAGCATTCCATTTGTTTTTTAGTTGCCGGTTTGCTCAGACTGTTTCAGAGGTGATTGTTTTCAGAAAAGCTGCCAGTTTTTGAGTAGCTTTTCCTCTGTGGCTGATTTTATTTTTTTCTTCTGCGGACATTTCTGCAAAGCTTTCCGCATATCCTTCGGGACGGAAAATCGGGTCGTATCCGAATCCGGCGTTTCCGTGTTGTTCTGTGAGAATTTCTCCGTCGGCGCGACCTTCGAACAGATGTTCTTCTCCGTTTAAGATTAATGCGATAACGGTTCGGAAACAAGCTTTTCGTTTGGCAATACCCTGCATTTCAGTCAGTATTTTTTCCATGTTTTTACGGGAGTCTTTGGCAGGACCGGCATACCGGGCGGAATAGACGCCCGGCCGGTTGTTTAATGCTTCGATTTCCAGACCGGTATCGTCGGCGAAGCAATCATATCCGAAATGTTCTTTGATATACCGGGCTTTCTGGAGAGCATTGTCTTGCAGGGTGTCGTGGTCTTCGGGAATGTCATCATGGCAGCCGATTTCTGCCAGAGATATGATTTCGTGTTTATTTTCCAGTAGTTGTCTGATTTCTTTTAATTTATGTTCGTTGTTGGTTGCGAATACAATTTTCATAGAGTACAAAATTTAATGTGCAATTTACCGAACAAAGATAAATAAAATCTTCTTGTTATCTTTGTCTGAAAATAATAAGTTCATGGAGAGAGGTACTGTGATTAAATCAACCGGTAGTTGGTATGTTGTCCGTTTGGAGAACGGCAGACTGGCGGAATGCCGCATCCGCGGGAAATTCCGGATGGACGGAATACGGACCACAAATCCGGTGGCGGTGGGAGATATAGTAAGAGTAGAAGAGAGTCAGGACGGTTGCCTGATATCCGGGATTGAACCCCGGAAAAATTATATTATCCGCAAGTCGACTAATTTGTCGAAAGAAGCTCATATTCTTGCTTCCAATGTCGAGCAGGCTCTTTTGATTGTAACGATAAATCATCCGGTGACCTCGACTGTGTTTATTGACCGTTTTTTAGCCAGTGCCGAAGCTTATAATATTCCGGTGGTGTTGGTGTTTAATAAATTGGATTTATATGACGAGGAGGACCGGGCCATGTTGGGAGGTTTATCCGCTATTTATGAAAAGATAGGATACCCTTGCTATGGCGTTTCGACACTGACGGGTGAAAATATTCCGGTGATTAGCGGGTTGTTGAGGAACAAGGTGTCTGTTTTGTCCGGTTTGTCGGGGGTGGGAAAATCTTCGCTGATAAATAAAATCGAGCCCGGACTGAAATTAAAGACGGCTGTAATTTCTGATGCGCACGATTCCGGAAAACATACCACAACTTTTGCAGAAATGTTTCCGTTGAGTGAGGGAGGGTATATTATTGATACACCGGGAATCCGTAGTTTTGGTATGATTGATATGAAGAGGGAGGAAATTTCTCATTATTTTCCGGAAATTTTTGCAGAAGCAAAGAAATGCCGTTTCTATAATTGTACTCATCTTCATGAACCGGGATGTGCGGTACTTGCGGCAGTTGAAAATGATGAAATTAGCGGGAGCCGGTATGCCAGTTATCTGAGTATGATGGAGGAAGAAGGGAAATATAGATAAGGAGTAGGGGCTGAAATCTCAACAGGAAGATGAGTAAGAAAAAATCTACCTTTTACTTTCTGTTTTTTGGTTTTTCTATTATCTTTGCGCCGTTTTACTTCTAAGATAGTGGACAGATTGAGAGAATATAAAATAGCATTCAGGGGATTAGGGGAAGGGAAGCACTTTTATGAGTTTGTCCTGAATGAGGTGTTTTTTGATTGTTATGAATCGACAAAAGGCACTAAAGGAGTAGTTGATGCAAAAGTAGAGATTAAGAAAAGTTCTCTGCTGATGGAAGTTAAAATAAAAATCAGTGGGACGGTGAAAGCCATCTGTGACCGTTGTCTTGGTGAAATGGAGGTTCCGGTAGAAGGGGAAATGAATTTGTATGTCAAGCAAAGTGTCAGAGAAGAAGGGAATGAGGATGATTATATTATCGTTTCACCTGAGGATGATTTTTTGGATTTGAGTTCATATCTTTATGAAACCTATATGCTTCATTATCCGATTCGGGTGGTGCATCCGGAAGGAGAATGTGATGAAGATATGCAGGAAGTCCTTCATAAATATATTAAAGAAGAAGATGCGAAGCCGACGGATCCCAGATGGGACGAGCTTAGAAAATTAATTAATAACTAAATAAATAACAAAGAAATGGCACATCCGAAACATCGAACCTCAAAACAGAGAAGAAATAAGAGAAGAACACATGATGCTATTACGGTAACCGCTATTGCAAAGTGCTCTAACTGTGGTGCTGCTGTACAGTATCATACAGTATGTCCTGAATGCGGATATTACAGAGGAAAGTTGGCTATTGAGAAAGCGGTAGTAGCATAATTTTGACATTAAAGGATTATTTTGATCATACACAGCCAGCCTCCTATCCTTTAGGAGGCTATGGTTGTTTACGTAGTTCATGATTTATCCCTTAGAATGCTGAGGGAGTACATGTAATTAATTTTTTTTGCTATGCAGACGAACAGGCCAAGGGCTATAATAACCGGTGTAGGGGCATATTATCCCGACTATATTCTGAATAATGAGGAATTGAGCCGAATGGTGGATACTTCCGATGAATGGATTATGACCCGGGTGGGAATTAAAGAAAGAAGGATTCTGAAAGACCCGACTAAAGGTAGTGCGTGGATGGGTGCACAGGCAGTAGAGAATTTGCTGAAAAAAACGGGAACCAAACCGGAAGAAGTAGATTTGATTATTTGTGCAACTGTGACTCCGGATATGCATTTCCCGGCAAATGCCCAGATTATAGCTGATATGGCGGGTATTAAAAATGCATTTGGTTTTGATTTAAATGCAGGATGTTCCGGATTTTTGTTCGGATTAGTGACTGCCACTCAATATGTGGAGAGCGGACGATACAAGAAAGTAGTTTTTGTCGGGTGTGAGAAAATGTCAGTGATTACTGATTATACCGACCGGAAAACTTGTCCTTTGTTCGGTGATGCGGCAGCGGCAGTGTTGCTGGAACAGACAGACGAAGAGTTGGGAGTTATGGACCATATTTTGCGTTCAGACGGAATGGGACGCGAGCATTTATATATGAAAGCCGGAGGTTCTCTGAATCCTCCTTCTATTGAGACGGTGACAAACCGGGAACATTTTATTTATCAGGACGGACAGTTTGTATTTAAACATGCTGTGACGAATATGGCTGATACGGCTGCTGAAATTATGGAAAAGAATAATTTGCAACCGGAAGATATTTCGTGGTTGGTACCTCACCAGGCAAATTTACGGATTATTGATGCAACAGGCAGACGTATGGGACTGGATGCTTCCAAAGTGATGATTAATATCCAGAAATACGGAAATACAACTTCTGCTACGATACCTTTGTGTTTGTATGAATGGGAAAATCAGTTGCACAAGGGAGATAATCTGATTCTGGCAGCTTTTGGTGCGGGATTTACATGGGGAGCAGTTTGGTTGAAATGGGCTTATGACCCGAAAAAATAAAAAAGCTGCGTTGGCGGCTTTTTTATCTCGATTACTTGTTATATCTTCGGTCTGAATTTTATAATATGGATCAAGATTCTTTTACCATAAGCTATTCTGGTTGCCGGATACTGAAAGATGTCAGTATTCAGGGGGACGTTACGTCAGAAAAAGACATTTGTCTGGACGGTTTTATTGAGGGGAATGTTGTGTGTGCAGGTCTGATAATTGTGAATCAAGGAGGAGAGATTACCGGAAAAGTGAATTGTCAGGAGCTATATTTGAATGGTGTCATTACGGGAGATGTGTGTGTGGAGGGTAAGGCTGTATTAGGGGCTGGTGCTGTAGTGAAAGGAAGTTTGACTACAGCGTGTCTGGAAATTACCCTTGGAGCAAAAATTGATTTGGGATTGAAATTAAAGAATGCGTCGAAATAAATTAAGGTGATTGTTATGAGCAAAGAAAATCCGGGTAATACCGTTAATTTGTTGTGTGAAGGTACTGTCATTGTTGGTGATATTAAAACTAAAAATGATATTCGGGTAGATGGCATGATCAAAGGTAAAATAATCACAACGGGAAGGCTGGTGGTTGGTTCAACAGCGAAGCTGGAAGGTAATGTGGATTGTGTCAACATAGATGTGCAAGGTGTTGTTATTGGAGATATTCTGGCTGCCGGGTCGGTTTCTTTGAAGGATACGGCTAATGTGATGGGGAATATTTCTGCGGCTTCTATTTCTATCGAGCCCGGGGCAATGTTCAACGGTAATTGTCAGATGTTGAAAAAAGAAGGCCGGGAGCCTGTTAAGGAATAGATAAATATTCGGGAAGGTGAAGGTTTTAATATTAATACCTGCGCGGTATGCATCGACCCGTTTCCCGGGAAAACCTTTGGCAGAAATCGGAGGAAAACCGGTTATCAGACATGTGGTTGAAAAGGCCGTTTCAGTTGCAGAAGATGTGTTTGTTGCGACGGATGATGACCGTATATTTGAGCGGGTAAAAGACTTTGGCGGGCATGCGGTGATGACTTCTGCAAATCATAAAAGCGGTACCGACCGTTGTTTTGAGGCTTATCAACACATTACGGCACAAAATAAAAAGTCTTACGATGTGGTGGTTAATATACAAGGGGATGAACCTTTTATTTTGCCGGAGCAGGTCAGGTCTTTAATTAACTGTTTTGAGGATTCCCGAATTCAGATTGCAACTTTGGCTAAGCAATTTGAAAATAGTGCTGATGTATTTGATTCCAATAAAGTAAAGGTAGTATGTTCTGCTCACCAGACAGCCCTTTATTTTTCCCGTTCTGCTATTCCGTATTGCAGAGGTGTTGAACAGTCCGCCTGGTTGACAGCAATCCCCTTTTACAAACATGTCGGGATGTATGCCTACCGTCCGGAAGTTTTGCGGGAAATTACTGCTTTGCCGCAAGGCAGACTGGAGAAAGCAGAATCATTGGAACAGCTCCGGTGGCTGGAAAATGGTTATACCATAGCCGTTCGTTTGACGGACCATGAATCTATCGGAATAGATACACCGGAAGATTTGGAGAAAGCTAATTTAATTTTAGATTGTAAATCTTAATTTCAGATTTACAATCTAAAATTATCAAATGGTCATAATATCTTTTTCTTTCTGAATAAGAATATCTTCAACTTTTTTGTTGTAAGCATCTGTCATTTTCTGTACTTCGGTTTCGGCGTCTTTTGCCGCATCTTCGGGGAGTCCGTCTTTTACCATTTTCTTAAATTCGTCGATGGCGTCGCGCCGTGCATTCCGGATACTGACTTTTGCGTTTTCACCAACTCCTTTGGATTGTTTTACTAATTCTTTTCTTCTTTCTTCCGTTAACGGCGGAACATTGATTCTTACGATTTCTCCGTTATTGTCCGGATTAAATCCCAGGTTAGCTGTCATAATAGCTTTCTGAATGGGGGCCAGCATATTTTTTTCCCAAGGCTGTACAGCGATGGTACGGGGATCCGGCACAGTAATATTTGCTACCTGAGAGAGCGGAGTTGGTGAACCGTAATAATCTACCAGAACATCGTTCAGGATTTTAGGATTGGCTTTCCCGGCTCTGATTTTTGCCAGTTCATTTTCAAGATGGACGATAGCATTTTGCATCAGTTCTTTAGCTTCATCCATATACATTTTTACTTCCTCGTTCATATGCTTATTTTATTTGTTGGTACGAATAACAAAGCAAATATAGGAAAAAAAATGATACAAAATGGAAAGTTTTGAATTCTTGTCTTAACGGCCGGATAATAAATCCCTGTCCCGGGCAGGTAGCTAAAATGATTAGTTTTTTTTGATAATAGGGTAAATTTCAGGATTAAGACTAACTTTGCCATTACTTTACGGATCAATATGGATGTGAATATTATGACAAGGAAAGATTTTGAAGTAATGGCACCTGTCGGTTCTTATGAATCGTTGTATGCGGCTTTACAAGGGGGAGCTGACTCTGTTTATTTCGGAGTGGAGGGTTTGAATATGCGGGCCCGTTCGTCGGCCAATTTTACATTAAACGATTTAAAAAATATTGTATCGGTATGTTCGGAAAAAGGGGTGAAGACTTATCTGACTGTTAATACAGTTATTTATAATGACGAATTGGAAAAGATGAAGGAGGTGATAAATTGTGCAGGGGAAGCTGGTGTGACGGCTGTCATTGCTTCGGATTTGTCAGCTATTCTTTATGCACATTCTGTCGGGGTTGAAGTTCATATCAGTACGCAGTGTAATGTAACTAATTACGAAGCTGTCCGTTTTTTTGCTCGGTATGCCGATGTGGTTGTATTGGCCAGGGAGGTGGTTTTGGAGCAGGTGGCGGAGATTCATCGTCAGATTGTTGAAAACAATTTGCGGGGTCCAAAGGGGAAATTGATTCAAATTGAGATGTTTGCCCATGGGGCACTTTGCATGGCAGTTTCCGGAAAATGTTATCTGAGTCTGCACGAAAGGAATGCTTCTGCTAACAGAGGTGCCTGTAACCAGATTTGCCGTCGGGCATATACCGTAAAAGACCGGGAGAATGAAATAGAACTGGACATAGAGAATGAATACATCATGTCGCCCAAAGATTTGTGTACGATTGGTTTTCTGAATAAAATGATGGATGCCGGGGTGCGTGTATTTAAAATTGAGGGCCGGGCCCGGTCGGCAGAATATGTCCGGACCGTTTGTGCATGTTATCATGAGGCAATCTGTGCCTATACAGAAAATAATTATACTGCTGAAAAAATCCAGGAATGGAAAAAACGTTTGGCTACAGTGTTTAACCGGGGCTTCTGGGATGGATATTATTTGGGACAACGGTTGGGAGAATGGAGCGAAGTGTATGGTTCTAAGGCTACAAAAAAGAAAATATTACTGGGGAAAGTAACTAATTATTTTACTAATTTACAGGTCGGAGAGTTTAAATTAGAGTCTTTTGATTTGCAAACCGGGGATGAAATTTTAATTCAGGGGCCTACTACAGGTACGATACAAATGCAAGTGCCGGAAATCCGGGTTGATTTGAAACCGGTGAATAAGATAGAAAAAGGAGCAGTGTTTTCAATGGCTGTGGGGGAAAAAATCCGGAGGGGGGATAAGTTGTACAAATGGGTGGATACCACTCCTGAGCTGATGCAATAGGATTTTACCGGTGACAGAATGAGGGGATGGGGTTGTTCTCTGGGATTTAATGTTTATCTTTACAATCCGATTTATTTGATAATAAGAATAATATAAAGGAATAGTTTTTAATTCCATTGTTCCGGATGGTTTAAAAAATATGAGTTTTGAAATGTATAATGTTTGCCTGAATGCCGGATTCGGGTACGTATTCTAAGGAAATAAAATGCAACCTAAGGTCAGTGTAATTGTGCCGGTGTACAATGCCGGTTCCCATTTGTACCGTTGTCTGGAAACGCTCACGCATCAGACCTTGAATGAATTGGAGATTATTCTTGTGTTGGATTGTCCCACCGATGGAAGTGAGCGGGTGGCGGAAGAGTATGCGCAGCAATATGCGAATATAAAGTTGGTGTATAATCCGGAGAATCTGCATATCGGGGAAAGCCGGAACCGTGGATTGGAAGCGGCTACCGGTGAATATATCGGATTTGCCGATAATGACGATTATCAGGAGCTGAGGATGTTTGAGGATATGTACAAGGCTGCAAAACAAAAAGATGCGGATGTCGTACTGGTTGACAGTATGGATATCAGGCCGCCTCAGGAAAATGTGATTCAATTGAAGGAACCGGACCAATTGAACATTGTTGAAGGAAAAGAGTTTCTGCAAAATTGTTTTTTTGCTTTATTATCCGGTAATTATACCCTTCGTGTGGGGATGGTGCATTCTCATATTTTCCGCAGGGAGTTTTTAGAAAGATTCCGGATAAAATTTTACGATACCAAACAGATTATAGGTGAAGATTTATTGTTTAATATTCAGATTTACGGGAACTTATACCAAGGGGGGGGTAAATTTATTTATTTACCTCAGGCTTATTATTATTATGTTATTCATCCTGAAAGCCTGAGTCATAAAGCCGGTTATTTCAGACTTGATACTACGGGTAAATTGTTTGAAAAAATCGGGGAATACCTGGAACAAAGTGGTTTAATACAAGAATCTTCAATAGCTGATCTTTTTGCAGGGAGGATGATTAGCAGCATTTATTCTGCCTGGAGCAGGGAAACTTTGGAACAGGGACCGCTTTATGCTTTGCGGAAATTATGGAAAATCCGGGGTTCACAAGTAATAAGACGAGGTATAAAAAGATACAATAAAGTATATAATCCGGCTTTACCCTTAAAAAAGAATATTTGCGGGGTCTTTTTACGTTTACTGTGTATCTGAATTAAGTATTAAAATGGGAATAAAGTTGATTACATGGGGGTTATCATACGGCAAAGCATAAGAGCGACTGTTTTCAATTACCTGGGTGCTTTTATCGGTTTTCTGACAACTTTTTTTATATTGACAAAGTTTCTGGAACCGGAGGTAATCGGCTTAACTAAAGTTATGTATGAAATAGCCGCTTTGATTGCCGGTTTTGCTCAATTAGGGACTTCGGCTTCGGCGATGCGCTTTTTCCCTTATTTTAAAAATCCGGAAAATCAGCATAACGGATTTTTTTTCTATCTTATGCTGATGCCTGCATTAGGGTCTGCTTTGTTTATCGGTGTTTTCTTGCTTTTTAAAGATTTAATCATTGGTTTTTTTCAGGAAAAGTCTGCTTTATTGACCGGCTATTATAATTGGATTATACCATTGATTGTGTTTTTAACATTTTGGTCGGTATTGGAAACCTATTCTAATATTTTATTACGCATTGTGGTTCCCAAATTTATCCGGGAGGTGGGGATACGTGTGATGTTAATCGTTGTGTATTTATTATATACTTTTCATTGTTTTAATCTCAACGGTTTAGTAATGGGATTTGTGGCCGTATACGGGGTGGCGATGACAGCTACTTTTTTTTATGTATCCCGGATTACTTCTGTCTCTTTTCGGCATAATTTTGCTTTTTTTGATAAGAGTCTTTTGTTAAAAATTGCCAAATATACGTTGTATTTGATTATAGGTGCTATTGGCGGGAATGCTATGACTCAGCTGGACCTTTTTATGATTAGTTCGGAAATGGGGTTAAATTATGCAGGTATATATACCATTGCCTCCTATATGGCTTTTGTCATCGATATACCCGGGCGTTCCATTACTTCTATTTCTTCGCCGATTGCAGCAGCAGCTCTGAAAAACGGAGAATTGAACGTGGCCAATCAATTGTATAAAAAGGTATCTTTACATCAGCTTGTAGCAGGCAGCACTTTGTTTCTGTTGATTTGGATAAATATTGATAATATTTTTTCTATATTGCCTAACGGAGAGGTGTATCGATTGGGAAAATGGGTGGTGTTCTTTATAGCTATGTCCCGGTTGACAGGTATGACTTTGGGGTTTGGTTCCACGTTGATTTCTTTTTCACGTTATTATTACTGGGGACTTTATTTTACTTTTTTCCTGACTGCTTTGACTATTGTGACCAATTATATTTTTATTCCGGTTTGGGGAATTACAGGAGCAGCATTAGCCACATTTCTGGCTAGTGTTGTCGGGTATTCTTTTCAGCAATGGATTGTATTAAAAAAAATAGGGGGGAATCCTTATTCTTTCAATTCTTTTAAGCAGATTTTGATTATCCTTGCTCTTTTGGGTTGTAATGAGCTTTTACCTCATTGGACTGATAATCCTTATGCAGACGGAATTTACCGGACGCTGCTTATAGGCGGAGGATGTGTTGTGCTGATGTATAAATTGTGTATATCCGAAGAGTTGTGTCAATTGATGAAAAAATATCTGCAAATGATAAAATTTTGGTGATAATTCCGGTGAAAGATTTTACGCTACTCTAACATCATTCTGATGGTTCTTGTAGATGATTCATCCATATTTGGATTATATTTTCTTCAGAGAATTTGTTGCAACTTTCTAATCCGTTAAATGCCATTTTGTTGCGTTTATCCGGAAAATTCATCAAATTACAGAGTTGAGAGACAAATTCGTTCTGGTCGTCCGAGGGAATGATGATGCCATTTTCATGTTGCCGGAGAACATCGTGGATGGAAGAAAAAGTGTCGAAAGCGATGGGTACTGCTCCCATTTGCAGGGATTCTGTCAACACCAAAGGGAAACCTTCGTAGGCAGAAGTCAGCATATAAACTGAGGCCTGCTGATAATAAGGTTGTGGATTTTGTTTCCCTTCGAAACTGATTTGTTTTAATTTTAGTTTCCGGACCAGGTGGTGATAATATTTTTCATCCGGTCCGGTTCCTGCAATTTTAAGTTTCCAATCCTTGAATTTTCCGGTTTTTTCAATTTTCTGCCATATTTTTAAAGCGGTTGAAATTCTTTTTTGCCTGTCTGATAGCCGTCCTACGATTAAGACTTCTTTTTGTTTGTCTGACAATGCGTTTGGGGACAGTCCTTGGCGGAAAGAAAGGCAGTTCCCAATGGCAATACATTTTTTTAAGTCAGTTTCGGTATGATTAGCCAACCGGAGGAAAACAGGGATATAACTTTCTGACAACAGAACGATTTTGTCTGCAACCTGACAGATAAATGAGTAGTCTCGCTGCACTTTCTTTTGAATCAGATGGGTATAAAGAAAAGCCGGCAATAGTGCAGTTATTGTTTTTTTTAAGGCTTTTATTTTCTCGGGGCCATGAATAAACCGGTAGCATTCCACAGAGAATGAAGGCCGCACAAATTCTTTTCCGGGTTTATTGTGATAGCAGTAAAATAGCCGGCATTCCGGGACAGAAATAAGTGCCTGATGGACAATATTCAGCTTTTTCAACGGCCAACATTCCTGGACAATGACTCTTTGAATTTGATTTTTCCGGATGAAATGGTTCAATTGCCGGGAGGATTCCGGTGTAAAGTCTAATTTTATTTTTTCAATAAACAGGTGTTCTTCCGATGAGTTGCTTTTTTCAAAATAAGCCCCATAACAGTTCAGGCCTTTGGCAGTAAATCCTTGAGCCAATATGGCAGTAATCCGTTGAATCCCTGAATTTAACGGATTGATTTCACTGTTGTTGACAAATAAAATATTCATAGAACAAATCTATTTACAGAAATATTTTCGGTAAGCTCTTTCTGTATGGTGTTTAATCCGGGTTGTGTGGTTTTTGGCATTCCAGTTTTTAATGGGTGTCATAAATGAGACACCAAAAATTTCTTCCAGCCATTGATGAGTTTGGGCAGGCATATATAATGTCAGGCCCAGAAAATGATGTTCAGAAAATTCTGATTTACTTACCCATGACAGGTCGGTAGGGAAACCGTCTGTTTCATTGGCCTTGCGCCAGTCTTTGTGTTCGTGACGCCGACTGATGTAGCAATACATGTCTTTGTCCGTTGTGAAATAAATAAAAAAGTCGATTTGTACGCCTTTGTAACTATATACATCTTCAATGACTTTGTTATTTTCTTTGATGTAATATTGTTTTATATGGCAGAAACCGAATTTGCTCAAAAGTCCGGGAACGTCATGGGGTTGACGTTCATACAGAAAACCGACATCAAGGTCGTTGTCGTGAGGGATAAATCCTTTTTCCCGATAAGCTCCCAACAGTGTTCCGAAAGTAGGAAAGATAAAACTTCCTTCGCTCCGGAAAGCCTTGTCTGCCTGTTGAAGAGCTTCCAGACCGTATTTGTCAAAAGCTTTTTTCAATTTTCGTTCCCGGCGAAGGGTGTCCTGCTTCACCGCCCATTGATAGAGTCCTAATTTTTGAAGAATGAAGATGATGTATTTTCGCATGAATGAAATTAAATGTTTATTTCAAATTTAGTAGCGGAGGGGATAAATTTATTTCCCCAAGTAATGATTTTATCTATACAAGGTGTCGGCGTGTTTGTATATACTGCCAGTTGTTTGATGATTGAGATGCCAAAAGGGAAATCTTCCGTAAAATACCTGTTGTTGAAATCAGGGATATATTTTTGGGGATGAATATATTTCATAGGTGTTTTTATTCCTTTGAAAGCTTCAATTGAACGGATTTTCCGGGTTAATGAAATACTGTTCTTACTTTCATAATAATCCAGCAAAGGGATAATGTGGTCGGTATGAACAGGTAATTTTTTCAGGACGGAGGAGAATTCCCGGTCACAGTCTATTAAAAGGGTTGAGCTATTGTCATCCCATTCTTCATAGAATAAAAAATGTTTTGAATAATATTGCCCCGGTTTGTAATCCTTGAATAAATTATATAAACGGCTTGGGTGTAACAATGGATTACTGTTGGATAAGGTTACTTCAAGGTAATGGGATACAAGCTGTATAGGCGTATCCAGCATCTCACGAAGAGAATTTATCAGCAGGTCGGGAGAAGGAATGAATTCAGTACTTAATTTTAATTCTTTTTTATATCCTAGTAAGGATGCGCTTTGACCATAAGTATCGATTCTTGAAATAAACGGGACGCGTTGAAAACCAAATAAACCGATGGAATCCGGGAGTATTTTATGAGCAATGAAAAAAAAGCCGGTACTTGAAACGATAGAGCCGACAACATGGTGTTTATCCAGATAAGGACGGATTTTCAATAATTCATCTTCTATTGCAAATCCGGGAACGCATAAAAGTATGATATCACTTTGTGGTATCACTTCTTGCGCTTTATCGGAAATGAGGTTAAGACAACCTTGGTAAATTTTATGATTGCAATCGGTAATAAAAAGATTGTGATGCCAAAGCCGGGGTTTTTGGGTAAGAAGATTTACGGTAAATTTCTTTTTTGCACTAATATATCCTGCGAGTATGTGTCCTAAATTTCCGCCTCCACAAATACAGATAGTCATATGAAGTATAGATTATAAATTTTTTAAGCACATTATAAACCGGTTATTGTCTTTTGTATCTCTGATGGCTATCCGGATATAATTTTTTCCTTTAAAAGCCTGTTTGGTTGCACAATCTTTGATTAAGATGTTTTGTGCCAGCAATTTTTCCGTCAGTTCTGTAGAAGTATATTTATCCGTGATTTCACAAAGAAAATAGTTCGCTTCGGAAGGAATAACCTTCAGCCAGGGAATGGTCTCCAGTTCTGTTCTGAAACGTTTTCTTTCTGCAATGAATTGCTGACATGCCTGATGGTAAACCGATTCATATTTTCCGTAAATTTGCATGTAGAATTCTGCAAAAGAGTTGATATTCCAGATTGCAACCTCTTGTTTGAGCCGTTCTATGAGCAGCGTATCAGACGAGGCCATGATTCCTAATCTCAATCCGGGCACTCCGTATGATTTTGAGATGGATTTGATAATTACCAGATGCCTGTATTTTTCCAGAATGTCATTCCGGAGCAGAGAATTTCCGGTTGAACCGGTGCTAAAGTCCACGAATGATTCGTCAAGAACCAGCGTAATATTTCTTTGGGCTGTCCATTTGCAGAGCAGAAACAAATCTTCCAATGGTATAAAATTTCCTGAAGGATTATCCGGATTCACTAGTAATAGGTGACTGATATTTTTGTCTGCGAACCATTCTGTCAAATCTTTGGCTGAATAGGAGAAGTCCGGATTGTCCGGACGGAACGGGATGATAGAATCTGGTTTTCGTCGGTTGGGATATTCCTCAAAAGTAGGATAAGTGATACCGATTTTTCCTTCTGATATTTCCATCAGGCCTTTGATTAGTTCCGCAGCTCCGTTTCCGACGACAATGTATTCCGGACGAAGATTGAAATTTTTTGCTGCCAGCAGACTATTTACTTTCATTCCGGATGGATATTGAGTAATCAGTCGTTCAAAGTTGGCTTTGATTTCTGCCAATAGTTTTGAATTCGGGAAATAGGGGTTTACCAGATAACAATAATCCAGGATGTGCGGATAACGCCAGTAACCTCCGTAACGGGATGCTATTTTTTTTAAAGGATTCTCTGCAAAAATAGATTCTGCAATGTCAAGGTCCTGAATATCATCAATTTCATACCATGATTCATTAGAAAGCCGGAGGGCTTTGAGTTCAGGTTTGTCCAATAATGTGATTACACGCAACACTTGTTCGTAATATTCGTTGTTTCCCAATGCTTTGCAATAAGCTTCCAGGAAAGGCACATAGTGTGACGTTGAAAAATGCTTGCTGAATTTGTAAATATTTACTGTTTTATAGTAAAAAGGAATTTCTTCGAATGAGAATTGCCGGGGAGTAATGAAATGTGTTATGTTGTCTTCATCGTCAAGGGTAACTGCTGTTCCGTCCATCCAGCTTTCAAATTTGGCTACTAATGCCAGACTGGGATAAGGGTGTTGTATCAGCCGGTCCAGAACGGCATTTTCGAATATCAAATCAGACTCCAGCAATATGGTGTCTTGTTCCTGCAGGTAATTTTTAGCCAGATATAAAGAATAGATGTTGTTTGTCTGGTCGTATACCGGATTTTCAACGTACAAGACAGGAACAGAAATATTTAAAGTAGCGATATAATCTTTTAGTTTTTGACCTTGATAACCAATGACGATAATAATTCTTTCTAAGTGCTGGCATTCGAGTTGATGTAACATTCGTTCAATCAAGGTTGTTTCGTTGACCCGAACCATACATTTGGTGTTGTTTTGGGTCAGTTCACCAAGTCGTTTGCCCATTCCTGCGGCTAGTATGATGGCTTGCATGTTTGTGTTGATTACCTGTTTTGGCAAAGATAGGATAATATTTTCCTTGTGCCAAAAATACGGATTAAGGATTTCGGGATGAATACAGGACGGATTTCAGATACTTATTTGGCAGTTTCGTTTGTAACCCTTATTTTTGAAAAGTTTTTGTTTTATGTAATTGATTAGCTCTTAAAATATGAATACTGTTTCATTCATCTGGAAAAAAATCCGTCCGCATGTGTTGGTATGTTTATTTTTTTTAGTGATTGCACTGGTTTATTTTGCACCCAAGTTTCAAGGGATGCAGGTCCGGCAGGGGGATATTGAAAAGTATGTGGAGATGTCTCAGGAAGTGAGGGAGTATTATCAGAAAGAAGGGATAGGCTCTTCCTGGACGGGTTCCATGTTTTCAGGAATGCCGACTTATACTGTTTCTACGCAAGGCGGGCCGGTGAATTTTTTGAATTATCTGGAAATTCCGGTAAAAGCAATCGGAACAGGGGATGCCGGAGTTGTATTTTTTTCACTGGTCGGTTTTTATGTTTTAATGCTGATTTTTGGAGCTAATATTCCTGTAGCCATGTTGGGCGCATTGGCTTTTTCATTCTCTTCTTACAGCATCATTATTTTGCAGGCCGGCCACGTCACAAAAGCCTGGGTAATGGCTTATATGCCTTTGGTTGTATCTGGTTTTGTACTGGTATTGCGCCAGAAGTTTCTGACAGGCGGATTGATTTTTGCCGCAACATTGGCTTTACAGATTAAGAATTATCATATTCAGATTTCCTATTATCTGGCTTTTTTTTGTTGTCTGATTTATCTGGGATATGTTGTTGTACATATCCGTAATAAAAATTGGAAACCGGTATATCTTTCTCTGCTTACCTTGGTTATAGCAGTTGTTGTGGCAGTGATGTGTAATCTGGGGACATTGTATTCCAACCTTGAATTGTCAAAGGAAAGTATACGGGGAAAATCGGAATTGTCGCATCATGTGGACGGGAAAACGGATAAATCGAGCGGATTGGACAAAGATTACGCTTTTGCCTGGAGTTATGGTGTCGGAGAGACGTTCACTATGTTGATACCGAATTTTTATGGCGGGGAAAGCGGAGGATTATTGGATAAGAGTTCCAATCTGGGTCGGGTGTTGCAGGGTCAGGGACAACAGGTGCCTGATAAATTTCAATCATATACCTATTGGGGAGATAAACCTTTTACTTCCGGTCCGGTTTATTTGGGGGCTATTATTTGCATGCTGTTTGTATTTTCACTTTTTATCATAAAACATCCTTTGAAGTGGTGGATTGCCGGGGCTTCGTTATTTTTTATTTTTATGAGCTGGGGACGGCATTTTGACGGCTTCAATACTTTTTTATTCCATTATTTACCCCTTTATAATAAATTCAGAACGGTGGAAATGGCATTGGTTATTCCGCAATTTGCATTCTGTTTGTTGGCAGGTTGGGGATTAATCGAATTGTACCGTGGGCAGAATGATAAAAAGTATTTGTTGAAATCTCTTTATTATGCGGTGGGGATAACCGGAGGATTATGTTTGTTTTTTGCTCTGTTTGCCCCGTTGAGTTTTCATTCTTTGTATGACGCCCAATATCAGATGCCGGACTGGTATATGAATGCCTTGGTTGCCGACCGGGAAAGTTTGTTAAGGGCTGATGCTTTCCGGTCATTGATTTTTATTCTTTTGGGAGGAGGCTGTGTATACTTTTTTATCCGTTCTGCGAAACCTTCCCGGTATTTGTTTTATGTATTGGCAGGCTTGGTACTCATTGATTTGTGGGGAGTGGATAAACGCTATTTGAATGAATCACACTTTGTAAAACCGAATGTTACTAAACAGTTGCATGCTCCGACGGCTGCCGACCGGGCTATCTTGCAGGACCGGGATGTGTCTTACCGGGTATTGACACTGGCTGAGCCGTTTAATAACAGTTCGGTATCTTATTATCACAAGAGTATCGGCGGATAC
Source organism: uncultured Odoribacter sp. (assembly GCA_910578105.1). Taxonomy (GTDB): domain Bacteria; phylum Bacteroidota; class Bacteroidia; order Bacteroidales; family Marinifilaceae; genus Odoribacter. Next base: position 289,428 of record CAJTPD010000002.1, read on the forward strand.
AATGCAGCAAAATTACGTCGTTATCAGGATTTGATAGAATTAAAACTGGAGCCGGAAATTGCTCTGATAAAAGAAAGATTGGCTAAGGCGACGACATTGGCTGATGCCGGAAGGGTTTTTGAGTCCACCCCTGTTTTAAATATGCTGAATATGCGCTATCTGATTCTTAATCCGTCATATGCTCCTGTAAGAAATCCGTATGCTTACGGGAATGCCTGGTTTGTTCCGGCTGTGGAAATCGTCGAAAATGCAGATGAGGAAATGTCGGAGTTGCAGAAAGCAGAGCCGCGTCAGATTGCTTTGGTGGATAAACGGTTTCAGTCGTTGATTAGCAAACGCCAATGGAATATAGATTCTACGGCAGAAATAAAACTGGTTACGTATAAGCCCGATCGTTTGGAATATAAATACCGTTCATCAGAGCCGGGAGTGATTGTGTTTTCCGAAGTTTTTTATCCGCACGGCTGGAAAGCTGCCATTGACGGCCGGGAGGCTCCGCATTTCCGGACTAACTGGATTCTGAGAGGTATGGAAGTTCCGGCAGGAGAGCATACTATTTCTTTCCGGTTTGAGCCTGACGGGTATCTCGCCGGCAGATGGGTTGCCACTGTTTGTTCTGCTTTGCTGGTACTGGCCTTGTTGTTTTTCCTGTTCCGTTATATCCGGAATGAGGTGAAAACTTTGAAAGACGAATCAGGAGTTTAAAATCATCTGTAAAAATGTGTCTTTACGTTCCATCTGTTCGGGTGTGAGTTTGTAGGTTAATTTGTGAACAGGGGACATTGTCTTAATTTGTTCCCAGCGTTTTTCATTAAAAGGGTCGGTTAATTCAAATGATAACGTATGGGGTTCTACATTGCTGAAATAGGGAACAGCTTTCCATTGTTCTGCCAGGCGGGGAATCGTATTAATGGCTATTGCAAAAAGGAAATGAAAAATGAAATAATGTTTCAGGTAATTTTCGCGTTTCCAGTATTCCAATAGAAGCTCTTTTGTCCGGACAATGATTTCGTTATCGGGTTTTGCTGCAATGAACCAATTGGAAGCTTTTATTTTTCCCGGGCTTAAATAAGAACTTTTATAGCAAAACAGGGGTGCTTTCAGGATATAATCAGGAAGTGGTGCGGTCAGGTATACTGTTGCGTCTATCCATATACCTCCGTATTGAGCCAGCAGAAAAATTCTTAATAAATCAGAGTAATGGGTATTAAAAATGATACCTTTTGACTTTTTCTTTTGTATATATCCGGGAAATGTAACATATCGGGAAATATTCTTTTCTGTAATCAGAATTACTTCCCGGCCTGCAGCATGCTGCCGGACAGATGCAATACATTTTTTTACTAATGCGGGGGCGTTTTCTTCTCCTTGCAACCATGCCATCCAGATTTTATCAGGATAAGGATTTTGAATGTCTGTCCTTTCCTGAAAAGGCCTGTTTAAAACGTCCGTATATTTTTTCTTTAAATAAGTATAGGTTTTATATTCCCACTGTAAGTTGAGTATATTTTCATCCCGGAGTAAGTGGAATCTTTGTATTTTCTTCCAAGCTTCGTGAAAACTGTAACGAAATCCTTTTTTTTTCAGTATGTCCCGATAGGTGGCAAGTGAGCGCATATAAATGAATTTTTAGATACAATTTAAACGGACGTTTTTAGTTGCTAAGTTTTTGTGAATGATTTAATGGTTTCTTTTCGTGTTATTTATTGCAGATTAATCCTTTACTGACAAACCACCGGAAGTAGAGGAGAACTTTACCTTTCCGGGTTTTGCAACGAAAGAGATAGCTGATATACAGAATAAGTGAAGCACCCCATTTGATTCCTTCTGAAAATAACCGTTTCAGATAGGCGGAACGTGAAATTTTTAACGTTCTCAGCCGTTCGCTTTTTCCTATACCCAGGGCCATTTGTCTGATATATTCCCGGGTAGTTCTTTTTCCCGGGATGACATGCAGAACTTCGATGTCCGGGAAATAATAGAGCCGGGCGTTCTGACTTTTCATCCGGTTAAAGATATCTTTTTCTTCGCCGCCCATCAGATTGCCTTTGTTCCGGCCCAAGGCAGTATTAAATCCTGTTCCGGGAATGGCAGACCGGCGAAAACCCATATTAGCACCGATGGGATAGGAATGGCCTTTAAACAGACATACTTTGTTGCCTTTGTCGATGGCCGAGACCCAGGAATAGGTCCATTTGCTCATCCATTCCGGAATTTGGCCGTTTTCATAAAAAGGGGTGATTTTTCCTCCGAAAGCGGCAGCATCCGGATGATTTTTCAAATACAGAACTAAGCGATGCAGGTAGTTTTTTTGCATAAAAGCATCGTCGTCCAGAAAGAGAAGGATTTCTCCCTGGGCTTCCTGTATGCCCCTGTTGCGGGCAAAAGAAAGACCTTGCTGAGTTTCCGTGAAATAATGAAAATTTAAGTCTGCGAAATTGCAGGAAAATCTTTGGCATTCTGCTGCGGTTTGGTCAGTACTGTTGTTATCAATCAGGATAATTTCATATCTCTCTGACGGAAATCCGTTGCAGGCGATATGTTCCAGTGTCTGATAAATGTATTTATCCCGGTTATAAGTACAGATAATGACAGAAACTTCTATAGACATATACAGCATTTTAACCTTTACAAAGGTAACATACTCCCCTGATAATATCAATATTACCCGATATTTTTGTTTTTTATTGTTGCTAATCGGGATAATTTAATAATTTTGAACAACAAATTGTTCGGGGAATGAAAATAGTAATTTTAGGGACTGCCCATCCATACCGGGGGGGATTGGCTGCTATGAATGAAAGGTTAGCGCGTGAATTGACGGAACGGGGGGATGAAGTGGTGATATATAATTTTACACTTCAGTATCCGGGTTTTTTATTTCCCGGCAAATCGCAATATACCGATGAGCCTGCTCCTCAGGGTTTGCGGATTATCCGGAAAATAAATTCTGTAAACCCTTTCAATTGGCTGAAGGTGGGCAGAGAATTGAGAAAAATATGTCCTGATTTAATCATAGTAAAATACTGGTTGCCTTTTATGGGGCCGGCTTTGGGGACAATAGTCCGTCTGGCCCGCCGGAATCGTCATACCCGGGTCATCTGTATTGCAGATAATATGATTCCTCATGAGAAACGCCCGGGCGACCGTCTGTTTACCAAATATTTTACCAAAGGAGTGGACGGGTATATTGCTATGTCGCATGAGGTTTATGCGGATATAGAAAAGTTAGTGGCTCATCCTCTCCGGCGTTTTACCCCGCATCCTATATATGACCATTACGGAGAGGTTATGCCCCGGGAAGAAGCTTTGAAACTTTTGCAGTTGGACCCGGATTACCGTTATTTGTTGTTTTTCGGATTTATCCGTGATTATAAGGGATTGGATTGGCTGATTCGGGCTATGGCAGAGCCACAGTTGAAAGACAGGCAAATACGTTTAATTGTTGCCGGAGAATTCTATTCGGATAGCGAACCTTATCTGAAATTAATCTGTGAGCTGGGGTTGGAAGAAAAGGTTATTTTGCATACGGATTACATTCCTGATGTCCTGATTAACCGTTATTTCGGAGCAGCCGATCTGGTGGTGCAGCCTTATAAAACGGCAACCCAAAGCGGAGTGACTCAGATTGGTTATCATTTCAACAAGGCGATGCTGGTGACGGATGTAGGGGGCTTGGGGGAAATTGTTGCTAACGGAAAATCGGGATATGTTGTGAAACCTGAAGTGTCTGCCATTGCCGAAGCCATTGCCGATTTTTATGACCGGGAACGGCAGACGGATTTTGAAAAAGAAACGGTGAAATTGAAAGGGCAGTTTTCGTGGTCTAAGATGACCGATGTGATGATGGAACTTTATGCGGATATTAATTCTAAAAACGAGTCATGATAGTCAGAAGTAAAGCACCTTTGCGCCTTGGGCTTGCAGGAGGAGGCAGTGATGTATCCCCTTATAGCGATATGTTCGGAGGGTTGGTTCTTAATGCTACGATTAATTTATATGCTTATTGTACGATTGAAGAAACCAATGATGCAAAAATCCGGATTTGCGCCAGCGACCTGCAACAATGTGAAGAGTATGATTCGTGCCGGGAGTTGCCGGTTTCCGGACAATTGGATTTACATAAAGGGGTATACAACAGAGTAATCCGGGAATTTGGTTTAGGTTGTCAGTCTTTTCGTATGACCACCTATTCAGATGCTCCTCCGGGAAGTGGTTTAGGTTCGTCTTCGACCATGGTGGTGGCTATATTGAAGGCTTTTGTGGAGTGGTTTAATTTGCCGATGGGGGATTATGAAATTGCCAGAATGGCATATGAGGTGGAACGCCTGGATTTGAAATTCAGCGGAGGGAAACAGGACCAGTATGCGGCTGCTTTCGGGGGTTTTAACTTTATGGAATTTTTGCCGGATGACCATGTAATTGTTAATCCGTTGCGTGTGAAGCGTTGGATTATAGACGAACTGGAAACCAACATTTTGTTGTATTATACCGGAGCTTCCCGGTTGTCGGCAGAGATTATTGACGAACAGCGTAAAAATACATCGGGGGGAAATCAGACGGCTATAGAAGCTATGCACCATATAAAACAAAGTGCGGTGGAGATGAAAGAGGCCCTTTTGAGAGGGGATATAGGGAGATTTGCCGACATTTTGGGCAGGGCATGGGAGAATAAAAAGAAGATGGCTTCGCCTATAACAAATGCGTATATAGACAAAGCTTTCCGGGTGGCAAAGGAGGCCGGGGCTGTGACGGGAAAGGTTTCCGGTGCAGGGGGCGGCGGATTTATTATTTTTATAGTGGAACCCACCAGACGGTTGAATGTGGTCAGGGCATTGAATGAGTTGGATGGACGGGTGGTAGATTTTCAATTCAGTGAAGGCGGAACTCATGGGTGGAAAATATATAAATGATATGAATATAGAAGATTTAATTATTAAGCAAATCAATGATTCTGTATCTGTAAAGACCAAGGTTCTGGCAGATGAGACATTGAGAAACAAGATAAAGCAGGCAGCCTTATTTTTGGTGGATGCTTATCAGTCGTGCAGGAAAGTATTGCTTGCAGGTAATGGAGGTAGTGCAGCAGATGCACAGCATTTGGCGGGGGAATTGGTCAGTCGTTTTTATTTTGACCGGTCTGGTTTACCTGCTATTGCTTTGACCACTGATACTTCTATTATGACGGCCATCGGGAATGATTATGGTTTCGAGCGGCTTTTTGAACGTCAGGTGCAGTCTCAGGGTGTTCCGGGAGATGTGTTTTTGGGAATTTCCACATCCGGGAATTCTGAAAATATCATCCGGGCTTTGCAATATTGCCGTCAGGCGGGTATCCGGACCATTGGTCTGACAGGTTCCGGGGGCGGTCGGATGAAAGAATGGTGCGATATTTGTATTGAAGTGCCTTCTTCCGAAACTCCGCGTATTCAGGAAGCTCATATTCTTGTCGGGCATATTCTTTGTTGTATTGTGGAAGAAAAATTGTTCGGAACAACTTTAAGTGATTAGTATGAAAGAGGCTATTATTCTGGCCGGGGGATTAGGGACCCGTTTACGTTCGGTAGTGAGCGATGTCCCTAAATGTATGGCTCCGGTTGCAGGACATCCTTTTCTTTATTATATTTTTCAATATCTCCGGCAATATGAGATTACTCATGTCGTATTGTCTTTGGGATATAAGCACGAAATAGTGACGGATTGGGTCAGACAACAAGGATTTGGCTCCGGTGTTACTTTTTCCATAGAGGAGTCTCCTCTGGGAACAGGAGGGGCTATTCGTAAAGCATTGACTTATATTCAGGGAAAAGAGGCTTTGGTGTTGAATGGAGATACTTTTTTTGAAGTTGACCTGGACCGGTTTTATGCATTTCATTTGCAATCTCGATTGCCTGTTTCCCTGGCCCTTAAACCTATGGAAAAATTTGAACGTTATGGAAACGTTGAATTAGATGCAGATGGGGTAATCCGTGCTTTTCATGAAAAGAAATATTGTGATAAAGGATATATCAACGGAGGTGTTTATTGGGTGAATAAGGATAAAACTTTATTTCAGGGATGTCCGGAGAGGTTTTCTTTTGAGACGGATATTTTGCAGCAGAAAGTGCAACAAGGGTTGCTGAATGGCTTCGTGTCCGAAGGTTATTTTATAGATATCGGTATACCTGAGGATTATGAAAAATCAAATCACGATTTTGCAGACCGGAAGTGGTAATAATAAAAGAAGGGGTGTTAAAAATGAACTTTTAACACCCCTTCTGTATTATGGAGAATCAATAGAATTTATATCTCTGGTCAATGATATTACCGTTTTTCAGGATTGCTTGAATTGCCTGATAATTGGTACGGTACATATTAGATTGTTGCATTCCTGCTTTGGTTTGTTGTATGGTTTCAGGAGTAACTTCGTCAGTGTCTCTGTGGTTCACCATAATTACGTATACGCCTTGGTTTCCGGCAATCGGAGCAGAAATCTTGCCTTGTTCGGCAACAGAGGCTGCTGCAATCACTTTGGGTTCGATACCGGCACCTGGTATCTGAAATGAAGTGAAATTGATATCAGTGGCTTCTTTCACCTCAGTTCCGGTTTTTTGGGCGGTAGAAAGCAAACTTTCACTGCCTTGCAGGGCCGCAGCTAATTCTTTGCTCAATTGTTCTGCTTTTTTCTTCTGTACCAGAATACGTTTGATATCGGCAGCAACATTGGTAATCGGAGCGACTCCCTCTTCATTTATTTCCGTCAGAACAGCTATTGTGTATTTGTTGCCGTTTTCAAAAATGATGGAACCGTCGGTGGTATTTACAACTCCCGGTTCTTCGGCCATGTAAATACGGCGAATCATTTCGCGGGCGTTATCAATACCTGCAATAGTTTTTTCATTTTTGTCTACGGTTGCTATGCGTTTAGTCAGGCCGGATTCTTCTACTTTTTTGTTAAAGTCGTCCTGATTGTTGATATTCATAGCAAAATTACGGGCATCGTTATAAATTTTGTTTGTAGTTTTGTTTGAAGGCAGTACTTCTTTTTCAACAGTTGCGATTTGTATTTTTTCTACCGGTTTTGCCATATCGGTTACCTGCACTACATGTGCTCCGTATTGAGTCACCACAACCTTGATGTCTTTTTTCCGGGAAAAGAATACAGTATCGGAAAATGGCTGTACCATCATATTTTGGGTAAACCAACCCAAATCTCCGCCATTGATGGCTGAATTCTGGTCTGCTGAATTTTCTTTGGCCAGTGTTTCAAAATTGGCTCCTTTTTTCAGAAGTTCGGCAATACTGTCTGCAACAGTTTTTGCACGCATATAATCGTTATTTTGTGGTGCAATGAGGATGTGACGGGCTCTTAAAGAATCCGGCAACATTTTTGTATTGCCCACACGTGAGATTTTGTATGCATTGTTTTCCAGATAGGGACCGAATACAGATGTTTTGTTTTTGAAGAGAAAATCGGCCAGACTGTCGTTGCTGATTTCTGCTTTTTTGTAGTAAGTGCGGTTGGCTTTTTTGTCTGAAGATAGGTTGACAAAATCCAGAGGGTCGTTCGTAGCCGCAAATTCATCCACCAGTTCTTTTACTGCTTTTTCAGTCTCTGCAAAATCTTCGCCGGAAGCTTCGATATCAAAGTTTACATAAACGATTTTCCGGGCCTCCGGTTGTTCGAATCTTTTTTGATTTTCTTTGTAATAATCTTTGATTTCTCTGTTGCTGATACTGATGGTGGAATCCGGTATTGTGCTGTAATTTTTTACAATATAGCTAATATCGGATTTTGAAGCAGTTGCCTGAGCATTTTCCTGCGCTTGTTCGTCAGTGATGTAGAGAGATTTGGCTAACAGATTATTGTATTTTGTGTTTTTCCGGTTGGAAGCAATTTCTTCTTCCATATTTAGCCAATAGCGTTTCTGGGGGTCAGAATCCGGAAGCTCAATCAGTTGTCTGATGACCATGCGGGCACGTTCCTTGTCCACAACACCGGTATTGGGGTCCTGAAAAAGCTGGCGTATCACCGGACTCATGTTTTCTCCTAGCATAATGTCATACAGCTCATCACCACTCACTGTAATACCGTTTTCCTCGTATTCGCGGTTCATCAGTTTTTCCATAATCATTTGCTGCCAGGTGTTGTTCCGGAGCATAGATTGTTGGTCCTCGTTCAGCGCAGAGGTGTTATTCATCATTTTCACCATCTCTTCGTTGTTTGCCAGACGATTCTGGAAATCGATAATTGAAATGCTTTCTCCGGCAATTTCTCCTACCTGATTCCTGTCTCCGTTAAATATTCTTGAACCGGAATTTAAAGCATCCCCGACGATAAATGCTACCAGTGCTATACCAATCACAATACTCACAAGTAGTCCGCCGCGATTTCTGATTGTTTGTAATGTTGCCATTTATATTATAAATTTAATGTTTTTTATAATCTCCTTTATTTTTTTCGTGGGTACGAAGATAGATAAAAGTGTCATTTTGTGCAAATTTTCCCTCTCATTTCTCCAGGCCCCTTTCTTCTGTATTTTATCCCTTATTTTTTGTCGTTTTCTTTTTGGCAGTTGTTTTCTTTTTCGGACTTCCTTCTTTCTCGATAAGCTCCATACATTTCTCCAAAGTGAGTTCTTCTGCCTTTAAAGTTTTTGGAATCTTATAATTTGCTTTGTTGTATGAAATGTAAGGTCCGAAACGTCCGTTCAGAATCTGCACTCCATTGTCGAAAGCCTTAATCAGTTTGTTCCGGTCATTTTCGCGTTTCTCCTCAATGCGGGCGATGGCCGTTTCCAGTGTAATGGTTCCCGGATCGTCTTCTCCTTTTTTCAGGGATACAAAAATGTTGTTGTGTTTGATATATGGTCCGAATCTGCCGATACCGACAGAAACTTCTTTATCTTCATATTGTCCGATTTTCCGGGGGAATTTAAATAATCCCAGGGCTTCTTCCAACGTAATTGTTTCCATGAGCTGGCCTTTCAATAAGCCTGCATAGCGGACAGTTTCTCCTTCGCCGATTTGTGCCATCGGACCAAAACGGCCGATGCGTACACTTACGGTTTCACCGGTTGCCGGGTCAGTGCCTAATATTCTTTGTCCACTGTTCCGTTCTGAATTTTTTAGTGTAGATTCCACTGTTTCATGGAAGGGTGAATAAAATTCACCAATCATTTTCTGCCATTCCACAGCCCCTTCTGCAATGTGGTCCAGTGATTCTTCGGCACTGGCCGTGAAATTGTAATCCATGATATTTTTGAAATGCTCGGAAAGGAAGTCCGTAACAACCATGCCCATATCTGAGGGGAAAAGTTTTTTCTTTTCGGCCCCAAAGATTTTCCGGGTTGTTTTTACTTCAATGTCATTTCCCTTCAATTCGATTTGTTCGATGTTCCGTGCAAGACCATCCCTTGATTCCCGTATAATATATCCCCGGTTTTGGATGGTTGTGATTGTCGGAGCATATGTAGAAGGTCGGCCAATGCCCAAAGCTTCCATTTTCTTTACCAGGCTGGCTTCCGTATAACGCGGGGGATGCTGGGTATATTGTTCCAGTGCAGTGATTTGAAGCCGGTTCAGCATGTCATTTTTATTTAAAGCCGGCAATAAATCGCTGTGTTCATCGTCAGTTTCGTCGTCGTGCGACTCCATGTATACTTTCAAAAAACCATCAAAAATAATCACTTCTCCTGTTGCTGTGAATGGTGTGGAATGATTGGACAAACTTATGGTGACATTTGTTTTTTCCAGTTCTGCATCAGCCATTTGCGAAGCCAGAGTCCGTTTATAAATCAGGTCGTATAATTGTTTTTCATTCCGGTCGCCTTCAATTTCCGGCTTATTCATATAAGTCGGGCGGATTGCTTCGTGGGCTTCCTGAGCTCCTTTGGTTTTAGTTGCAAAATTCCGGGATTTGGAGTATTTCTCGCCCAGGGTTTCGCAAATTACTGCTTTAGCACTCCGGATTGCCAAAGCGGAAAGATTGACCGAGTCTGTACGCATATAAGTGATTAATCCGTGCTCATAGAGTTTCTGGGCAACAGACATCGTTTGGGATACCGAAAAGCCCAGTTTCCGGGAAGCTTCCTGTTGTAGTGTGGACGTGGTAAAAGGAGGGGCCGGTTTCCGGACTGCGGGTTTTGTTTCAACACTGGTGACCTGGAATCTGGCATCTTTGCATGCTTGCAAATAGGCCAGTGTCGTTGTTTTATCTGTAAAACGTTCCTGAACCTCGGCTTTTAACTGAGCTTTGTTGGTTGTTTCGAAAGTGCCGGTTACACGGTAATATTGTTGTTCTTTGAAAGCGTTGATTTCCCTTTCACGTTCTACGATTAATTTCACTGCAACAGATTGTACCCGGCCTGCTGAAAGGGACGGTTTTACTTTTTTCCATAGCACCGGTGACATTTCAAATCCGACCAAACGGTCTAAAACCCGGCGTGCTTGCTGAGCATCTACCAGATTTTTATCAATGTTTCTGGGATTTTGTATGGCGTGCAGGATGGCATCTTTAGTGATTTCGTGAAATACAATGCGTTTGGTGTTTTCCGGTTTTAATTTTAATACTTCAAACAAATGCCATGCAATAGCTTCTCCTTCACGGTCTTCATCGGAAGCCAGCCATACTGTTTTGGCTTCTTTTGCCAGAGCTTTCAGTTCTTTGACAATGTTTTTTTTGTCGGAAGATATTTCATATTTGGGCTGAAAATTGTGCTCTATGTCTACTCCCAAATCTTTTTTTTCTAAATCCCGGATATGTCCGAAACTAGACTTTACTGTGTATCCGCTACCTAAAAATTTCTCTATAGTCTTGGCTTTTGCCGGGGACTCTACTATCACCAGATTCTCAATCATACCCTTTAAACTAGCAGACATGTAACATGCCAAATTTAAAAATTAAAATCGGGTGCAAACCTACGAAAAAAAAATGAAATCACAGCATGTTTCATTTTATCGTATGGTATAATAAAATGTAAACCGGAGTGAGATTGCGGGAGCTGGTATTCAATAAACTATCCTGTTTGTGTAATACTTGTTTACGACTATTTATTGTTAGCTGGCTGTAGGTATGGTTCCTGGGTAATTCCGCAGATATTTATCGACAAAAAGGCAGTTAAAATATTTCTGATATATTGTTAGTAATTTTATTTAATCTACCTTATTTTTGACAAAAATAAAATCATATGGGAGTGAAATTGCTTTTTTCAGTAGTATTGTTTTTACTATTATTTCCGGTTCAGGCGGCTTCGTTGGCAGAGGGTATTATTTATCTGAAAGGGGGGAAAAGAATAGAATATTCGGGGGATGACCGTATTTATATTCCGAAAAAGAACAGGAATGTGAAGGCATTCCGGAATGCTTTTTCTAAATCTAAACAAAAAGAGGTTTATCCGATAGCGGAAATTGATTCGATTGTCTGTTGGCATCGGCGGACTCCTGCTTACCGGCGGAAATTTATCCCGGCGACAGATGTCGGATGGTGCTGGGTTTATTTCCGCACACCACATATTCTGGCATGTGTGTATGCTGGTAAAGGTTATGGTATAGACTCCAATGGTGGTATCTGTATCTGGCAACGGAAGAGGATTTTCAGTAGTTCGTGTGTAAAGTATTACCTGCAAAAAAAAGGAGAAACCGTCTTTTATTCGCCGGGAAAGATGAAATCCCGAACCGGAAATGCTTTTCGTGAGCGGCTTTGTTATTATTTGTCCGACGATGCGGCATTGTGCGGGCGTATCCGCCGTTCTGATACATGGCGCGACAAAACAGTATTAATGCTGAAAGAATATAGTCCCGGAAATTAATCTTTAAATTATATGGTTATGAAAAAAATCTTGTTGTGGACGGTTCTGACCGTGAGTATGTGTGTATACGGCATGCGGCATGCAGAAGCTCAAAAGGTAAAGGACCAGGAATTCCGCCGTGTGGTAGTGACATTGACATCGGGAGAGAAAGTCGAAGGTTATTTGAAAAAAGGATGGCATGCTGAAACGTCTCTTTTGAAAAAAAGTAATTATTCGTTTAAAATGACTTCGACACCGGATGACAAGGAAACCAAAAAATATACTGCAGATGAAGTGGTCTGTATTGATTATACGGAAAAGACAGAGAATAACCCCGATGGCATCCGCTGGGAGGCACGGCCAATAGCCTCACCTTCATTCTCAAGCCGCTATCGCACCCTGCGTCGTCTTGTATGCTTGCAGAAAGCAGGGGAGAATGCCACGGTATATTGGTGGAAAGACTGGGATGTTACGCCTACTAAACAAGGTGTTCAGCGGCGGTTGGTCACTTATTGGGGAGTCCGCTTTCATGACAAAGGCGAAGAAGGAGAGATAGTGTATCCTTACATGCTGGTCAATAGTGTCTTGTTGAAAGATAAGAAGCCCGGTTTAAAAAAGTTTTGTAAGAATTGGTTTAAAGGCAAAGAGGGAAGAATGCACAAGAAGGAGGCCAAAGAAGATGCAACCTGGATTTTGGATATGTATGATGCCTATTTGGCAGAAAACGGTGAATGAGAACAGGTCATACTGCATGTTTTCGGTTGCCGGAACATATGGTCTTTGCCGGATGAGTGGAACAAAGTCTCTGATGGTGTATAAGTATTTTTACAAATCGGAACAGTATTACCGCTAAAAGGTTGTTTGGGTGGCTGGCAAGGAAAATGCTTTCCGCCGGATGATGGCATATGCCGTGCAGACTGCGATGCCGGTTATCACCCACGAAATGGGATAAACGGTTAGCAGCGTTTCATAACTTCTTGACATAGGTACTACAACAAATATCCATACCAGACGCAACAGACAGGTCCCGAATATGGTCAGCACGGTGGGAGTCATTGAGTAGCCGAGTCCCCGGAGGGCTGCGCCGCTGATTTCGTAACTGCTTGCCATGAATTGGAACAACAATACATATTCCATACGGATAGCAGCGTATCGGACGATATCAGGCTCGGAGGTGAAGAAGCCAATAAAAAATTCTTTTTGCCATACAATCAGCAGGTTTAAAAAAGCGCATCCCAGAAGTCCGAGTAACATGCTTTGCCGGAAGATGTTTTTGCAGCGTTCGATTTTTCCTGCTCCGTAGTTCTGACTGATAAAAGCTACGGCAGCCTGGGCAAAAGCACTTACCACGAAATAGCAGTAGTATTCATAGTTGAGGGCTGCCGATGAACCTGCCACTGCTGCCGAACCAAATGAATTAATCGTGGCCAGAACAAAGACATTGGAAATGGAGAATACCATGCCCTGTATGCCGGCAGGCACTCCGATTTGCAGTATTTTCCGCAATTCCGGTTTCGATACGGATAGTTTTTTCAGTTTCAGCCGGAAAATACCTTTTTCATGTGTCAGGAAACAGATAATGATGGCGGCATTAACGATATTTGATGCCACCGTTGCGATGGCTACCCCTGCTACGCTCATTTTAAAACCGATGACCAACAGAAGATTCAATCCCACATTGATAACACCGGCAATAACCAGACTGTAAAACGGCCGTTTCGTGTCGCCCATGCTCCGGAGAATTGCTGCCCCGAAATTGTATATCATCATAAATGGCATTCCTAAAGAAAAGATGCGAAGGTAAAGCACCGCCAAATCCATAACATCTTCCGGGGTATCCAAGGCTTCCAGTAGGGGTTTGGCTATGACTAATCCGGTGATAAGCAGAAAAATGCCGCTTGTTGCAGCAATAACTGCTGTCGTAGAAATGGCGTTTTGGATGCCTTGTTCGTCTTTTCGTCCGATATAGTGGGCAATCACTACGTTAGCTCCTACTGATATGCCGATGAAGAGGTTAATAATCAGACTGATGACTAATCCGTTGCTGCCGACAGCCGCAAGAGCCTGACTGCTTGCAAATTGTCCGACCACTGCTACGTCCACTGAGTTAAACGACTGTTGCAAAATGCCGCTTGCAATCAGAGGTAAAGCAAATAGCAGCAACTTTCGGAAGATGCTGCCGTGGAGCATATCCATGCGGGCAGTGTCGTTTGATTTCCCTGGTTTCACGGTATGGTATTATTCCTCTGCTTTGCCGCTATCGGTTGTTGGTGCGGAAGTCTCTTTTTTATCTGTAAAAAATTTCCTGTAAAACAAAATCAGTAGTAAAACTCCGATGGTAATGTAGGAATCTGCCAGGTTGAACACAGGACGGAAAAAAATAAATTCCTGTCCTCCCCAAACGGGAATCCACGAAGGGAAAGTTCCTTCAATCAGAGGGAAATAGAGCATATCAACGACCCGGCCGTGTAAAAAAGAAGAATAGCCCCCTTCGGCAGGGAAAAGCGTTGCAATGTGGTAGTGGCTGTCACTGAAAATCAAACCGTAAAAAAGGCTGTCAAGTATATTGCCAATGGCTCCGCAAAAAATCAGGGCAAATGAAAACAGCACACCGGTGGGTGCTTTTTCTTTGACTAATTTCAGGATATACCACCCGATGCCGCCAACTGCAACGATACGGAACAGACTTAATGCGGTTTTTCCCCATTTGCCGTCTCCCAGTTCCATGCCGAAAGCCATACCGTTGTTTTCGATGAACAAAATCTTGAACCAGTTGCCGAAAACACTGAATTCTTCTCCGAGCATCATGTGGGTTTTAATCCATATTTTGACAACTTGGTCAAGTACGAGTAAGGCAATAATGAAAAGAGCCAGTTTGTTCCGTATACTCATAAAAATATTTGTTGCTGAGTCCCTGATTTTTTACTTTATAACTTTTCTTTCCCTTCTTTGGCTTCAATGCTTAAGGTTGCATGGGGCACGGCACGGAGCCTTTCTTTGGAAATCAGTTTTCCTGTCACTCTGCAAATGCCATAGGTTTTATTTTCCACCCTGACCAAAGCAGCTTCCAGGTGACTGATGAATTTGGCTTGTCTTTGTGCCAGACGGCCGGCTTCTTCTTTAGAAAGCACGGAAGCTCCTTCTTCCAGCACCTTGAACGTAGGGCTTGTGTCGGCAATATCATTCCCATCGCTGCCTGAGATGACTCCTTTCAGCAAGTCGTAATCTTTTCTTGCCTTTTCGAGTTTTTCAAGAATAATTTCTTTGAATTCCTGCAACTCTTCGTCTGAATATCTGTTTTTTTCTGCCATAGCTTGTAAGTTTTGGTCTAAGTTAATAATTTTTTGTCCTTTCTTACGATAGTCCAAAAATATTGTTTTACCAACCTTTTGTTCCGGTTAGATTTTTTCAATTTTGATAAATGTGCGGATTTCGTCAATTTCCACTTCTTTTGTATTTTCGTCACGGGTATCAGTCAATTGGATATTTTCGGCCAATACCTGACTGGCGATATATGAGGAAAAATGTTCGACCGCTTCGTTGATTTCCGCATGCCGTCCAATTGCCAGTGTGATTTTATCCGTTACATCAAAATCACTTTCTTTACGCAGATTCTGTATGCGGTTGATTAATTCCCGGGCAATTCCTTCTTCTCTCAGTTCTTTCGTGACATTGATGTCCAATGCAACGGTCAGCCGGCCTTCATTGGCTACTAACCAACCGGGAATATCTTCCGAAAGTATTTCTACGTCTTCCAGCCCCAATTTGATGGTTTCATCTTCGATTGTCAGGTTGTAACAGCCGTTTTTCTCGAATTCGAAAATATCACTTTGTTCCATTCCGGAGACAAGGGCAGAGATTTGCTTCATGTATTTTCCGTACTTCGGTCCTAAAGTTTTGAAGTTGGGTTTAATTTTTTTCACCAATACTCCGGTTGTGTCTGTAATGTATTCGATTTCTTTTACATTTACTTCCGAGAGGATGATATTTTTTACGGCATCCAATTGACCAAGCATCTGTTCGTTCAGGATAGGAATAATCAATTTGCTCAGCGGTTGACGGACACGGAGCTGTACTTTACGCCGTAATCCCAGGACCATGGATGATATTTTTTGAGCCAGTTCCATCCGCTCTTCCAGCAAACTATCGATTAATTGTTCATTTGCTACGGGGAATGTTGTCAAGTGTACACTTCCGGTGTGGCGTCCTGTTACTTTATTCAGGTCATGGAACAGTTTATCCATATAGAACGGAGCTATCGGAGCCGATAAAATAGCTATGGTTTCCAGACAAGTGTATAAAGTCTGGTAAGCGGATATTTTGTCTTGCGAATATTCACCGCCCCAGTATCTTTTTCTGGACAAACGAACGTACCAGTTGGACAGATTTTCGATAACGAAATCCTGAATAGCCCGTCCGGCGCGTGTAGGCTCGTAGTTCTCGTAAGCATCCGTCACATTCTTTATCAAGCTGTTCAATAAAGATAAAATCCATCGGTCGATTTCCGGACGTTCCGCCATGGGGATTTCTGGCTCGGCATAATGAAATTTGTCCACATTGGCATACAAGGCAAAGAAACCGTAAGTATTGTATAAGGTGCCGAAGAATTTACGTTTTACTTCGTCCACTCCGGCTACATCGAATTTCAGATTATCCCAAGGCTGGGAGTTTGTAATCATATACCAGCGTAAAGGGTCGGAACCGTGTTCTTCGATGGTGGCAAAGGGGTCGACAGCGTTACCTAAACGCTTTGACATTTTGTTACCCTTGGCATCCAGTACGAGACCGTTGGATATAATATTCCTGAAAGCTACGGAATCGAAAGCCATGGTGGCAATGGCGTGCAGGGTGAAGAACCATCCCCGGGTCTGGTCGACACCTTCCGCGATAAAATCTGCCGGAAAACGGAGATGTTGTTCAATATCCTCCCGGTGTTCGAAAGGATAATGTAATTGGGCGTAAGGCATGGCACCCGAATCAAACCACACGTCAATCAGGTCTTTTTCCCGGAACATTTTTTGTCCTGTGGGAGAAACCAGTATGATGTCGTCAACATAGGGACGGTGCAAGTCTATTTTGTCGTAATTTTCTTTGGAATTATCACCGCAAATAAACCCTTTGTAAGGATTTCCGGTCATAAATCCGGCTTTTATTGATTTTTCAATCTCTTCCATTAATTCGGCTACCGAACCGATACATTTTTGTTCGGTACCGTCTTCACTAATCCAGATGGGGAGCGGCGTACCCCAATAGCGGGAACGTGAAAGGTTCCAGTCCACCAGATTTTCCAGCCATTTCCCGAAACGTCCTTCTCCGGTGCTTGCCGGTTTCCAGTTAATGGTTTTATTTAATTCTATCATGCGGTCCCGCACAGCAGTTGTTTTGATAAACCAGGAATCCAGAGGATAGTATAATACCGGTTTATCGGTGCGCCAGCAATGCGGATAGCTGTGTTCATGTTTTTCCACTTTGAAAGCCTTGTTTTCTTTCTTCAGCATCACCGAAAGGTCAATATCCAGTGTGGTATCCGTATCAGTGAGCGCGGGGTCATAGGCATTTTTGACAAAGCGTCCGGCATATTCGTTGTAAAGTTCTTTATTGACGTTGTTTTTTACAAATTCCGGATCGATGTCTTCCAGCATGTACATGCGTCCTTGTTTATCCACCATCGGCTGTTTGTTGCCGTCTTTATCGGTGAGGAGCATCGGTGCTATACCGGCAATTTTAGCAACCCGGTCGTCATCGGCACCGAAAGTGGGGGCGATGTGTACGATTCCGGTACCGTCTTCGGTCGTCACGTAATCTCCGAGGATTACTCTGAAAGCATCTCCTTCCGGCCGCATCCACGGTATTAACTGCTCATACCGTATTTGTTCCAGTTCCGTACCTTTGAATTCTCCGATTTTTTTGAAAGGAATCAGTTTGTCGCCTTCTTTGTAGTCTTCCAGAGCAAGGTCCGCAGCTTTCGGATTAAAATAGGCTGCAAAGCGGTCTTGTGCCAGGATGACGGTTACAGGAAGTGAAGTATACGGATTGAATGTTTTTACCACGTAATAATTGATATTCGGACCCACTGCCAGGGCAGTGTTAGACGGTAAGGTCCACGGAGTAGTTGTCCAGGCCAGGAAATAAACTGTATCGCTTGCCGCAAATAATTTTTCCGATTTTTCGTCCCGGATAATTTTAAACTGGGCGACGCAGGTTGTATCTTTCACATCCCGGTAGCATCCCGGCTGATTAAGTTCATGTGTGCTTAATCCGGTGCCTGCTGCCGGAGAATAGGGCTGGATGGTATAGCCTTTGTATAAAAAGCCTTTGTCGTAAAGTTTTTTCAACAAATGCCATAATGTTTCAATGTAGCGGTTGTCGTAGGTGATGTACGGGTTTTTCATATCCACCCAATAACCCATTTTTTGGGTCAGGTCTTCCCATTCTTTGGTGAATTTCATGACTTCAGAACGGCATTCTTTGTTATAGTCTGCCACACTGATGGTTTTTCCGATGGCTTCTTTGGTGATGCCCAATTTTTTTTCAACACCTAATTCAACAGGCAAGCCGTGGGTATCCCATCCGGCTTTCCGTTCTACCAGAAATCCCTGCAAGGTTTTGTAGCGGCAAATGACGTCCTTAATGGTCCGGGCCATAACGTGATGGATTCCGGGCATGCCGTTTGCAGAAGGTGGTCCTTCAAAAAAAACAAAAGAAGGATGACCTTCCCGGGTCTTCAGACTCATTTCGAAAGTTTTGTTTTCTTCCCACGTTTTCAGAACTTCTTTGTTTACGCCGGAAAGGTCCAAACCTTTGTATTCAGGAAATTTCTCGTTCATTGTTGTATGTGTTTAATTGTATCCGATGATAATAAGAGCTGTCTAACGAGGGATGCTCATCTGTCAAAAATCTGCCTTGAGATATTGACACACCTTACTTATTTTAATAATCAAGCGCAAATATATTATTTTTTGAATGGAATTGGAATAAACCGGCTGGTAAAATTAGTTTCTCTTTTCTGGTTGAATGTTTTATATTTGCAAAAACTTAAACTGTGTAGCATGAAGAAAAGAGCATTGATTACCGGGGTTACGGGACAGGACGGAGCCTATCTTTCAGAATATTTGCTGAGTAAAAATTATGAG
The DNA here is from genome assembly GCA_910578105.1 of uncultured Odoribacter sp. Taxonomy (GTDB): domain Bacteria; phylum Bacteroidota; class Bacteroidia; order Bacteroidales; family Marinifilaceae; genus Odoribacter. The sequence goes on from CAJTPD010000002.1 coordinate 308,329, forward strand.
GTTCACGGTATAAAACGCCGTGCTTCTTCGTTTAATACGGAACGGATTGACCATATTTATCAGGACCCGCATATGCAGGACCGGGATTTTATTCTTCATTACGGAGATTTGACGGATAGTATGAATATTACTTCGGTTATTCAGGAGGTACAGCCCGATGAAATTTATAATCTGGCGGCAATGAGTCATGTGAAAGTTTCGTTTGATACGCCGGAATACACGGCTAATGCTGATGGGTTGGGTACGCTCCGGATTCTGGAGGCTGTCCGTTTATTGGGGCTGACCCGGAAGACCCGTATTTATCAGGCGTCGACTTCCGAATTGTATGGTTTGGTGCAGGAGATTCCGCAGTCCGAACGTACTCCTTTTTATCCCCGTTCTCCGTATGCAGTTGCAAAGTTGTATGGCTATTGGATTACTGTAAATTACCGTGAAGCTTATGGTATGCATGCCAGTAATGGTATATTGTTTAATCATGAGTCGCCAATTCGCGGGGAGACTTTTGTGACGCGTAAGATTACGATGGCCCTGAGCCGTATTGCATTGGGAATGCAGGATTTGTTGTATCTGGGAAATATGTCCAGCAGGCGGGACTGGGGGCATGCGAAGGATTATATCCGGGCGATGCATTTGATTTTGCAGCAGGAAAAGCCGGATGATTATGTGATAGCCACCGGAGTTACAACTTCTATCCGTGATTTTGTCCGGATGGCGGGGACCTATATTGGGCTGGAGGTATCTTTTGAAGGAACCGGACCGGAGGAGAAGGGGTATATTTCTGACTTGGATGAAAAGGTGTTTACGTCACGTATCGGGGAAGCTTCTCTGGAGTTAGTGAGGGAAAAAGTGCAGAGACATAAGGCTATTGTTGCTGTTGATCCGCAGTATTTCCGGCCTACAGAGGTAGATTTGCTGCAGGGAAATCCGGAAAAAGCCCGTAAAGTGCTGGGATGGCAACCTGAATATGATTTGTCTGCTTTGGTTGCCGATATGATGGAGAGTGATATTCTTTTGATGAAAAAAGAGCATTTTTTACAAGAAGGCGGTTATCGGATAAAAAGCTATTTGGAATGATACGGAAAGATGCAAAAATTTATGTTGCCGGGCATCGGGGATTGGTAGGTTCGGCTATATTAAACAATCTCAGACAAAAAGGATATTCCAATTTTGTAACCCGGACCCATCAGGAACTGGATTTAACCGACCAGCGGGCCGTTGCTGATTTTTTTGTAACCGAAAAACCGGAATATGTATTTCTGGCTGCTGCGAAAGTTGGAGGAATCGGGGCGAATTCTGTTTATCGCGGGCAATTTATTTATGAGAATCTCATGATTCAGAATAATGTAATACATTATTCTTATTTGAATGATGTCCGGAAATTGTTGTTTTTGGGGAGTACTTGCATTTATCCGAGGGAGGCTCCTCAGCCGATACCGGAAAATGCTTTGCTGACCGGTCCGTTGGAGTATACAAATGAACCTTATGCATTGGCTAAGATTGCCGGAATACGGATGTGTGAGAGTTATAATTTGCAATACGGCACAAATTATATAGCGGTTATGCCTACTAATTTGTATGGTCCCAATGATAATTTTGACCTGGAATGTTCGCATGTTTTACCGGCTATGCTGAGAAAGATGTATCTGGGAAGATGTTTGTTTTATAAAGATTGGGAGACTATCCGGAAAGATTTGGGAAGGTTGCCGGTGGAAGGGGTGGACGGAGATGCTTCTGTTGCTGAGATACTGTATGTTTTGCAAAAGTACGGTATTACAGACCGGTCGTTGGAGTTGTGGGGTACCGGTACTCCTTTGCGTGAGTTTTTGTGGAGTGAAGAGATGGCCGATGCTTGTGTGTATTTGATGGAACAGACGGATTTTAAAGATATTTGCAGGGATGTGGATGGGAAAGAGGTCCGGAATACCCATGTCAATATAGGAACCGGGGAAGAGGTGACAATAGCCCGGTTGGCACAATTGCTGCGGGAGGTAACCGGATATCCCGGCGAATTGAAATTTAATGCCGGAAAACCTGACGGAACGCCCCGGAAGCTGACGGATGTCACTAAGCTTCATGCTTTGGGATGGCATCACCGGATAGGTTTGGAGGAGGGGGTACGGCGGCTTTATGATTGGTATCTGTTGCAGTGAGATTATTTTAGTGCAGGTCATACGTGATTTATTGTTTATTTAAATTTTGTATCTTTGCAGAATTTAATAATAGATAACAGGTGTATGATTTCTATGGCAGCTAATAAAATTGCTATCCGGGATTATTTTAATTCAATTGCGGCAAAACGGAAAAAGTGGAAGAAAAGAAATAGTTATTACAATCGTTCGCTGGAGAAATATTTTTCTTTTATCATTCCTGCAGGCAGCAGAGTTTTGGAAATAGGTTGCGGCACAGGAGAGTTGCTGAATGCTGTGCAGCCGTCTTACGGTTTGGGTATTGATTTTGCCGGAGAGATGATTCGGATTGCCAGGGAAAGTTTTCCGCATTTGCATTTTGAGACTGATGATATAGAGGATTTGAAGTATTTGCCCGCAACGGGTGAAAAATTCGATTATATTATTTTATCCGACCTGACGATGTCTCTTTGGGACGTCCAGGCTGCTTTTGAGAATATCAGGAAGGTTTGCCATCCCCGGACCCGAATCGTTATTTCAAATTATAATTATTTGTGGGAACCGTGGCTGAAGCTGGCGGAGAAAACGGGCCTTAAACAGAAACAGCCGAATCAGAACTGGCTGGCCGCAGGAGATGTGAAAAACCTGCTTGGTCTGGAAGGATTTGAAGTCATCAGAACGGAACGGAAGCTGTTGATTCCTTTTTTTATTCCTTTGGTCAGTTTTATTTTTAACCGTTTTTTTGCCAATCTGCCTTTTTTCAATCAGATGGATTTGGTTAATCTGATTGTTGCACGCCCGTTGGAATTGAAGGAAGAACGGGAGTATACCGTATCCATAATTGTTCCGGCACGTAATGAGAAAGGCAATATTGAGAATGCCATAACCCGATTGCCTGACTTTGGTGCTTCGCAGGAGTTTGTTTTTGTGGAAGGACATTCTGCCGACCATACTTATGAGGAAATGCTCCGGGTGCAGGAAAAATATAAGGATAAAAATATAAAGGTATTGGTTCAGAGCGGGAAGGGAAAAGGAAATGCAGTGCGTGAAGGTTTTGAAGCTGCTACGGGGGAGATACTTTTTATTTTGGATGCCGACCTTACAACACCGCCGGAGGAGATGCCCAAGTTTTATGAAGCGTTGAAGAAGAACAGGGGGGAATTTATTAACGGATGCCGTCTTGTATATCCGATGGAAAAACAGGCCATGCGTTTTCTGAATTTGATAGCTAATAAAAGTTTCGGAGTTCTTTTCTCGTATTTGCTGGGACAACGGTTGAAAGACACTTTGTGCGGTACCAAAGTGCTTTTCAAGAAAGATTATGAGGAGATTCGTAATAACAGGAAATATTTCGGGAATTTTGATCCGTTCGGGGATTTTGATTTATTGTTCGGAGCGGCAAAACTTAATCTCAGAATGGCAGAGATTATTGTCCGTTATAAGGACAGAGAATATGGCTCTACACAGATTAGCCGCTTCCGTCACGGCTGGTTGCTGATAAAAATGTGTGTGTTTGCAGCCAAGAAAATAAAGTTTATTTAGTTAAAAATTGAGATATACAGCCGGGCCGGCAGTGCAGGTTGGCTTATTATTAATCCGGATGTCGTTTATGGGAGCACAGAAAATCAGTCAAAGAGGAAACAGAACGGGGCAGACAATTTCCCGTCCGTCAGAAAATACATTTGTAGAAAAGTTAAATGCGTTTTTGGATAAGCGGTTGACGTTTCTTTTTTTTCTTTCTTTAATTTTCATAGCCATTCTGAGCTATGCATTGTTTGATGTACGGATTAGCCTTTCCGGTGATGATTCGGCATATATTGAGCGCGGAAAGAGGTTTCTGGAGTATGGGAATTATCCGGGTTATCAGGGACCTTTGTATCCGGTTTTTCTGTCTTTTTTCATGGCAATATTCGGAATGAATATTGTTTTGCTGAAAGTTGTTTCTTTGTTTTGTATTCTGGGTTTTCAGACATTTACTTTTCTGACACTCAGACATCGGGTACCGGCTTTGTTAACCAGTGCTGTGCTGTTGCTGGTGGCTTTTAATGCGGAAGTGTTGTATTATGCCAGTCAGACTTATAGTGAGGCATTTTATCTTTTGTTGGTGGCCTGGGCATTGTGGTTTTATATCACTCATTTTGCAGACCGGAATAAGGATTATACCAGAGGTAAACAGGTGGGGATGGCATTGATTCTGGCTGCTATTCTGTTGTGTATGGGGTTGGCGAGGAGTATCGGATATATAGGCATAATAGTGGTCTTGTTGTTTGGTCTCTGTTACCGTAAATATTGGAAAGACACCTGGCTGATAGCAGGTGCTTTTGTATTTGTGTATTTAGTTTGGTCTTTACTGAAATGGATGTTGTGGGGAAAAGGCGGTGCGGAGTTTTCCGGACAATTGACCATGCTGCTTCAGAAAGATGTTTATAATGCGAGTGTGGGACAGGAAGATTTGGGAGGATTTCTGGGACGGTTTTGGGGAAATATGAAAAATTATATTTCGTTTCATTTTTATGAAATACTGGGTTTGCGTAAATACACCAGAGAAATGCCTGTCTCTGCTTTGGTTTCCGTAGTGACTTTTGTGTGGGGCGTAGTTGGTTTGGTGGTGTCCTGGCGGAAAAATAAAGTGATATTCCTGATGGGGTTGTATGCCGGTGGTTTTCTGGTGCTCACTTTTTTTATTATGCAGGTGTTTTGGAATCAGGGACGTCTGATTGTGCCTGTTTTGCCTTATTTGTTGTTGTTGTTATTGTCTGCTTTGTATTATTTTCCGGACCGGAAATGGAGGTCCGCTATGCATGTGGTCTTGCCTTTTGTGATTGTGCTGGTGTTTATGACGGAGACAGGGCGTTTATCTGCTAAGGTGAAAGAAGTCAGTAAAGTTACGGATAAGTATTACGGGCTTACTCCGGATTGGATGAATTATATCAGGGCAAGCGAATGGGCTGCAAAAGAATTACCTGAGAATGTTGTTGTGGGTTGCCGGAAGCCTTCTATTTCGTTTGTATACGGAAACGGACGTCAGTTTTACGGAGTGATGAATGTTCCGACAGGATCGGCGGAAGAATTATTGAAACAATGCCAGGATTCTCCGCAGGAGTATGCTATTATTGCGGTCGGTGAATTAGAAAAGCAGCTTCCGGTGTCTTTGGTCGGTTTTCTGAAGGACAATACAGAGGCTTTTTATTTTAATGGTCAGCAGACTTTGCTGGTTATTAAAGGCGAGGCTGCTCCTATGGCTGATTTTAAACATCTTCTGGAAACTGCTCAGGTAAAAAGGGAAGAAAGCATAACGTTGAAAGAGAAAGATTTTGTAATTTATCCGGACGAGTTGTTGCAAAAATTAAAGGAAAATTCGGTGGATTATATTCTGTCTGCCAGTTTGCGTGCCGATCCTGCCCGGAAAACGAATCGGACAATTAATACTGTAGAGCGGTATATGGGATATATCAGTCAAAAGTATCCGGAGGCTTTTGTGAAAGTGGCACAAGTGGGGTCTGATGATAATGAACCGGCAATTATATGGAAGATAAATTATCCCCAATTGCCGGACCGTGTGCGATAAACTGAAATCAGTTTTCGGATTCCGGTGTATCATTTGTAACTACAAAGCGGGCAGTCAGTCGGCTGCGTTGTTCCACAAGGACATTTTTGTTGCAGGTAAGCTGATGAATAATATCGTCTGTATAGTGGCGGATAGTCAGCAGGCGTACATTTTTGTTGTATAATACTTCATATTCGTCGTGCAGTTCATTGATGAAGCTTTCAAAGATGGTTTCATTGTGGTCTATGCAGAAAGAGAAAGTGATGGCAGAGTTCTGCATCAGGTTGAGACGCAGTCTGTATTTGGCCAGCGTGGCAAAAATCCGGCTTAGCTTTTCTTCTGCGATGAAGGAGAAATCCCGGGGAGATAAAGTTAGCAGCAATTGGTTTGCCTTGTCGATGTAGATGGGCGGCAGTTTCAGTTTTTCATCCATTTCACGAATGACGGAACCATGGCTTTCCGGATAGAGAAAAGATCTGACATAAAGCGGAATTCCTTTGTTTTGTAAGGGTTTAATGGTTTTAGGATGAATGACTTTAGCTCCGCAATTGGAGAGTTCAATGGCTTCTTTGTAAGATAGTTTACCAATGATTTCCGTATTGGGATATAATTTCGGGTCGGCATTCATGATGCCCGGTACGTCTTTCCAGATTGTGACATTCTCCGCATCCAGCAGATTGGCGAGCAGGGCGGCGGTATAATCCGAGCCTTCCCGTCCGAGTGTTGTCGTCTGATTGGTGGTGGTGCCGGCAATGAATCCCTGGGTAATGTACATGAACGTGTCCTGGAACGTGAAAGCCTTGCGGCACAGTTGTGCTGAAAGCTCCGGATTGATACAGGCATTCCTGTAATTCTGGTCGGTAATCAGGCACTTGCGGATGTCTACAAATTTGGCTTTGCGGCCTTGTTTTTCCAGATAATAGGCGATGATGGTGGTGGACAATAATTCTCCGAAACAGATGATACGGTCGTATTCATAGTCGTAGCACAGGGAAGGTTCGCTGTTGAGAATTTCCTGCAATTCCCTGTAAAGTTTGCCGACGGCGGCATCCACTTCTTCCGTGTGGCTTCCGAAAAGGTCGCTAATAATTTTCCGGTGGAAATCGATGATGTGTTGCAAGGATTCTTTTGCTTCTTCGGTTTTATGGAAATAGGCATTGCACAACACTTCCAGGGCATCTGTCATTTTTCCCATGGCAGATACCACAATAATCAGGTTGTCTTTGCGTGTGTTGATGATGTTAAACAGATTCCTTACACCTTCAGCATCCTTTACCGATGCTCCGCCGAATTTGAATATGTCCATTCGAGTTGTTTTTTCTTATTTCAGGAGGCAAATGTAGTCATTAAATCGAAAAAGCGTACAACAATTCCTCCGATTCTTCCGGTTTTCTTCCGGACGTTTCCGGAAAGTTCTCTGCTATCTTCCGGGTAGAATTCCGGAAGTATGATGGTTACAGGTTTCCCGTTTATTTTTCCTTTGGAGGATAAGAATTTCCCGGTGACAGAGCACTGAGGATGTAGTGTTCTTACGGAAAAGTTGTTGCGAAAACGTTTGTGTATTATGATTTATCATTTTATCTTTGTAATAACTAACAAAATGGACTTTGTTTTATGAATAAAGTAACAACCTTAAACCAATTTATTATTGAACAACAGGCCGGCGTACCGCAGGCTACGGGAGGTTTTTCCTGTTTGTTGCATCATGTCGGAATTGCTGCCAAGAAGGTGAACCGGGAAGTCAATAAGGCCGGGCTGGTGGATATGCTGGGCCGGGCTGGTGCTGAAAATATACAGGGTGAAGACCAGCAAAAACTGGATGTGTATGCGAATGAAACATTCATCGGAGAATTGAAGGCGAGCGGTGAATGTTGTGCGGTTGCTTCGGAAGAGAATCAGGATATTGTTGTTTTTGACAACGGTTTATCCCGGAACGGGAAATATATTTTTTGTATGGACCCGCTGGATGGTTCTTCGAATATAGATGTCAATGTTTCTATCGGCACCATATTTTCCGTGTATCGCCGTAAATCCCCGTTGGGAGAGGCTGCAAAATTGGATGATTTTTTACAAAGGGGGTGTAAACTGGTTGCGGCCGGCTATGTCATTTACGGTTCATCTACTATGTTAGTGTACACGGCGGGCAATGGGGTAAACGGGTTTACGCTTGACCCTTCCATCGGAGAGTTTTGTCTTTCGCATCCGGATATAAAAACACCTGAAAACGGTACAATTTATTCTATTAATGAGGGGAATTATGAAAAATTTCCGGTGGGAGTAAAGAAGTACATCAAATATTGCCAGGAGACGGATAAAAAGACGGGCAGGCCTTATACTTCCCGGTATATCGGTTCGCTGGTGGCCGATTTTCACCGGAATTTGCTGAAAGGCGGTATTTTTATTTATCCGGAAACCAATAATCATCCGACGGGTAAATTACGTTTGTTGTATGAATGCAATCCTATTGCTTTTATTGCCGAACAGGCCGGAGGGTTGGCTACGGACGGAGACAAAAGGATTCTGGAGTTGATGCCGGAGACTATACACCAAAGGGTTCCGTTTTATACAGGGTCTAAGAACATGATGAAAAAAATTACGGAGTTCCTGAAGTTTTTTAATAATATATAGGTAATTATTTTATAGGGTGAATGTGCAAATTAAATAATAAAATATGATTAACAGACAATTATTAAATCCTGCCAGTATTGTGGTGGTTGGGGGTTCGGACGATATTCAGAAACCGGGGGGTAAAGTGCTGAAGAATTTACTGGACGGGTGTTTTGCCGGAAGTTTGTATGTGGTCAATCCGAAATTGGATGAAGTTCAGGGTGTCCGGTCGTTCCGGGATGTAAAGGATGTGCCTGAAACAGAGTGTGCTATTTTGGCCATTGCGGCAAAATATTGTCCTGCTGCGGTGGAGGTTCTGGCAAAAGAAAAGAACACCCGGGCGTTTATTATTTTGTCGGCCGGATTCAGTGAAGAAAATGCCGAGGGTAAGGCGTTGGAAAAGCAGATTACGGAAATTGTGGATTCTGTGGGCGGAGCTTTAATAGGTCCTAATTGTATCGGTGTATTGACGGTAAATTACAACGGGGTATTTACAACTCCTATTCCTAAGCTTGACCCGGCAGGCGTTGATTTCGTGTCTGGGTCCGGAGCAACGGCATTGTTTATTATGGATGCCGGCATGCAGAAGGGAGTAAAATTTTCCAGTGTGTTTTCTGTAGGTAATTCTGCCCAGTTGGGTGTTGAAGAGGTATTGGAGTATTGGGATAAGTCTTTTGACCCTGCTACCAGTTCACGCATTAAGTTGATGTATGTGGAAAGTATTGACAAACCGGATAAACTGCTGAAGCATGCTTCTTCTTTAATCCGGAAAGGATGCCGTATTGCTGCTATTAAGTCCGGCGGGTCTGTAGCCGGCAGCCGGGCTGCTTCATCACATACCGGGGCATTGGCGAGTTCCGATGTGGCGGTAGATGCTTTATTCCGTAAAGCCGGTATTGTACGCTGTAACGGGCGTGACGAACTGGCTACGGTGGCTGCTATTTTTTCTTATCCTGAGTTGAAAGGGAAGAATATCGCTGTCGTAACACATGCCGGAGGCCCGGCGGTGATGCTGACGGATGCCCTTTCGAATGGCGGTATGGAGGTTCCTCACCTGGAAGGACCGAAAGCGCAGGCGTTGCTGGAAAAATTGTTTAACGGTTCGTCTGTGGGCAATCCCATCGATTTTCTGGCTACAGGGACGGCCGAACAATTGGGTTTTATTCTGGATGCCTGCAACCGTGATTTTGATGATATTGACGGGATAGCGGTTATTTTCGGAAGTCCCGGTCTTTTCCCTGTTTTTGATGTTTACGAAGTGTTGAGAGAAAAAATAGCTGAATCTCCTAAACCGATATTCCCGATATTCCCTTCCTCGATGGTGGTGAAAGCTGAAATAGACGAGTTTGTGAAAAAAGGCGGTGTATATTTCCCTTACGAAGTAAATTTCGGGAATGCTTTGTGTAAGATATATCATACTCCGGTACCTCAGCCGGCGGCACCGGAATTGCCTGCGGTTGATAAGGAGCGCATACGTGCAGTGATAGACCGGGCAGACAACGGATATCTGGCTCCGGAACAGATTCATGAGCTATTGGATGCAGCAGGCATTGCCCGCGCCCGGGAAGGTGTGGCGGATACCGAGGAAAAAATAGTTGCATTGGCCCGGAAAATCGGTTTTCCATTGGTGATGAAGGTGGTAGGGCCTGTTCATAAGTCGGATGTCGGAGGAGTGACGCTGAATGTAAGTGACGAAGAGACAGTACGTTGCGAATTCCGGCGCATGATGAAAATTAAGGATACACATGCTGTCATGTTGGCTCAGCAATTGAACGGTACGGAAGTGTTCATCGGTGCTAAGCGGGAAGATAAATTCGGACACATGGTGTTGTGTGGTTTGGGTGGCATCTTCATCGAAGTGCTGAAGGATGTGAAAGCCGGTCTGGCACCGATTGCCGTAGCGGAAGCGTTGGATATGATTCACGGCTTGAAGTCTTATAAGATTATCCGGGGTGTACGCGGGCAGGAGCCTGTTAATGAGCAACAGTTTGCCGAGGCTGTGGCGCGTGTGTCTGTACTGGTGAAAGTTGCGCCTGAGATATTTGAAATGGACCTGAATCCTTTGTTGGGAAATAAGGAACAGGTGGTGGCGGTGGATGCCCGAATCCGGATAGAAAAATAAATGTACTGACGTGTAAATTTGCCGTTGTATCAATGAATTTGCCGTTGTTTTATTGGTGCATAGGCATATGGCAAAGTTGAAAGTTCTGAGATATGAAAAAACAGGATTTTGTATTTGTTATAGGGGTAGCAGTTTTGCTGTTACCCTTTTTTGCCTTTGAGCCGGTTTTACGGTGGTATCATTCTTTTAATGCGGCTCACGGCATGGCTATGAGTTTTCTTAAATTTGCCTTCTTGTCGACTTTGGGTGAAATGATTGGTCTGCGGATTAGTGCGGGAGTATATTGCCGGAAAGGGTTCGGAATCCTGCCGCGAATGCTCGTATGGGGTATATTGGGTATGGGTATTAATATGGCGATGATTATTTTTTCCAACGGAACTCCGGTGTTTTTGCAATACCTTGGCATGTCGGAGGCTCCGGCAGTTTTTCATGCTTCCGGTTTGAGTTGGTTTAAAGTACTGGTGGCTTTTGCTGTTTCAGTGAGTATGAATACCATTTTTGCTCCGGTGTTTATGACTTTACATAAGATTACAGATACCCATATTTTAGCTACCGGAGGTACGTTGGCTGGTTTTTTTACTCCGATTCCGATGAGGAAGATTATGACGGGCTTGAACTGGGGAGTATTGTGGGGCTTTGTTTTTAAGAAGACGATACCGTTTTTCTGGTTTCCTGCTCATACTCTTACTTTTTTACTGCCTGGGAATATGCGGGTGTTGTGTGCGGCTTTACTGGGAGTGGTGTTGGGCATCCTTTTAGCCGTTGCTGCCCGGAAAGGGGAAATTCCTGCCAAAAGCCGGTCATCCCTGAAGCCTGTCCGGTAGGAGGTCCGGACAGAGAGAAACAAAATCGGGTAAAATTCGTATCGGAATAAAGAGTGAAACAGAATAATACCCGGTTTTATGGAAAAAGAACAGACTGGACAACAGTCCAATTTTCAGCTTAAAGCTGATATGGAAGGCAATTATTTAATTGATAAGGAATATAAGCCTGAAAAACAGGTCGGGATATTTTATGCTCCTTCCGGAGGAAGTGTACATAAGGTGGCCCGCATGATTAAGCAAAAATTGGCCGATTTCCGGCCTGATATTTTTGTTATTCCGGATGCTTTTCCGTTTAAACTGCTGGATTATCGTAATTTAATTTTCGTGTGTTCGACACTGGGCCGGAATACCTGGGAAATGGAACAGAAGGACCCTTGGTCTGCTTTTATTCCTAAAATGCTCCGTATGCGGCTGGAAGGGAGAAAGGTGGCTATTGCCGGTTTAGGCGACCATGTGAGTTATCCGAATAATTTTGTGGATGGTATGGGGATATTGGCACAATCGGTTGAAGAGGCCGGGGGGATTTTGATTGGGGCCACAGAAACCCGGGACTATGTTTTTAATGATTCCCGGGCTTTGCGTGATGGAAAATTCATCGGTTTGCCTTTGGATGAGGACTATGAAGCCGATAAAACCGATGTCCGTATAGAGGAGTGGTTGGAACGGATAGTTCCTGAACTAAAATAGTTTTCGTTTTCATTATGCCTGATTCGGATGCCACCAAGGGATAGGAATATATCTGCATCCGCCGTTATCTCCGGAGTGCTGGTTCCTGCTGGTCCGGATAATGATGAGTCATGAACCGGCGGATTACGTTCCCTTTGCCGGAATGACTAACGTGCGGTAGACAAGCACACGGGCGTCCGGTGAAAGTGTGACGGTGAAACAATTGCCGGTTGCTTCGTTCAAGGTGCCTTGCCACCAGGCGGTCAATTGGCGGTCACAGATTGGCCAATGCAGACCAGATGTGGAGATCGTGCCGGAAGGGGAAAGGGAGAAAAGGGATACTTGTATACCTGGTTTGCTTTTAAGTGTTGTTGTTTGTAAAAGCGGGGTAAAAAGTCCGTAATCCGAGAGAATCTCAATTCGTCGGAAAAGAGGAGCATGTTCTATCAGCAGTGAGATATTCCCTAATGTATGGTCTTCACGTAATCCGGTTGCTCCCAATATCAAGACTTCCTGCTGACCGGATTGGTGGGCGAACCGGATGGATTTTGTTAAGTCGTTTACTTCCTGATCTTCTACGAAATGGAGACGATCGGCATATCGTTTGCGAAAACAGGGCGAAAGGCTGTCAAGGTCGCCGACAATAGCTGTCGGGACAATGCCGGCTCTGTCTAATGCTGTAACGGCTCCGTCACAGGCAATGACCACGGAGGCTTGATGTAAAAGACGAAGCGGTAAATCAGTTTGCGGGAAACTGCCGTTTGCCACGATTACGCAATTATAGGGTGTTATCATTTCTTTTTATTCCTTTCTTTTTCCATGTATATAATCCGATAGCTGCCAGTATGGTGTAACAAATATAAAGAAACGAGGTCGGATAAAGTCCGCGCTGGTAATAAATATAGACGGAGACGCAGTTGACGATAATCCAGAAAATCCATTGCTCAATGATACGCCGTGCTAACATCCAGGTGGCCACAATCCCCATGGCTGTGGTAAATGCATCGCCGGCCGGTATCGGTGAGTCGGTGAAATGATGCAAGACATTGTAGAGCAGGGTGAACAGAATGGCAATGGAAAACAATATTCTCACGAAAAGACGGGGAGCCAGGTTGCAGTAGAGAATCTTTTCTTGTGCGGCGGTTGTTGCTCCAGGCTCTTTGCGTTTTTTGCCTTGTGTCCATAGCCAGAAACCATAGACACTGATGGCCACGTAATAGAGATTCAGCCCCATATCTGCATATATTTTGGAAAGAAAAAAGACAAAGACATAGGCAAGGGAGGTCAGAAAACCGACAATCCACATGGCACGGTGTTGTTTGATTTCCAGAAACAGGTAAAGCAAACCGGTCAGAACTCCGAAATATTCCAATAGTTGTTCCATTGTCTTAAAGGATAAGTTCGGTTTTGCTGCCGTAGGGAATATCGAGTTTGAAAGAGGATTCCGGGCTACAGAGTCCTGCATAGACTAAGGCACAACCGATGACCCCGCGATGGGTGAAAAGAGCGACATGGCGATAGCTGGCCGGGATTTCGTTTAGGAACGCAGCGACACGCCTGTATTGGTCGTCGTAGCTTTCGGCTCCTCCTGCCGGCAGATGAATCCAATCGTTATACCACTCCCGGAGGGCTGGGTCGGTGATGTCGTCCCATTTTTGCATTTCCCAGCGTCCGAAATGGAGTTCTTTCAGCCGTTCGTCGACCACCGGAGCCGGAAATCCGCAGTAAGCCGCCAATTTGCGGCAACGCGACAATGGACTGCAATATACTGCATCGAATGTTTCACCGGCAATGTTTTTGCGGACTGTCGCCGCTTCTCCGGCAAAGCCCGGAGCGACGTCTACATCTGTCTGGCCGTAACAGATACCGGAGGGGACTGCGACGCTGGTATGACGGATAAGGGTGATTTTCATGCGATGGGATTTTGAATAAGGATGAGCGTGGAAAGATAGAAAACTATTTCGGCGATGAGGACGGTGGCACCGCAGCAGTCGCCGGTGTAACCGCCGATTTTACGTTTCAGATAACCACCGAGAAAGGTAACGGAGAGCAGCGTTGGTATTAAGGGGAGCAGCGGTGTGTCCAGTACCCGGAGAATGGCGAGGCAAGGAAATGCTACGAGCAGGTATTCATAGAACCGGATTTTCCGGTAGAGTACTTTCACCTTACTTTCTTCTTCGGTACGTGCGTAGGGTAGGGTATTAATCATAGCTGCCGTGCAGAGCTTGGCGCATACATCGGCACCGAGAATCGTGGCAAGCGGTACGTATTCGCGGATATAGAGGCATCCGTGTGGTTGTCGCAGTTCGTAAAGCAGGGCGACATACAGAAGAAAATAGAGGATGAGCCCCATGACGCCGTAGCCGCCGATGTGTGAGTCTTTCATAATGCGGAGGATACTTTCTTTGTCGTGTCCGCCGCCGAAACCGTCGCAGAAGTCGGCGAGGCCGTCTTCGTGGAGTGCTCCGGTGAGCAGAATGCGGGCGATTACGGCAAGTATACAGGCGACAAGTGTGGGCATATAAGACGCAGTGAGGCATAAAACACCCCATGTGGTCAACCCGGTCAGAAAACCCACTACAGGCCAGTAGAGCAATATCCCGGTGTAATCTTTTTTATTTACCTGGACAATTCGCCAAAGGGGAAGCCGGGTAAACATCATGATGGCGGCCAGTAAAGATTTCATATTAAAAGTACTTGGTGATTTGTGCCTGCTGGAAAGTGGTCATTTCGTTGACCATGCGTATGGCAGATTCGATAATCGGGTAAGCACAGATGGCTCCTGTCCCTTCGCCTAAACGGAGACTGAGATTCAGTAACGGTTTGGCGTCAAGGAATTCGAGTACAAGCTGATGCCCGGCTTCGTCGCCCTGATGTCCGAAGATGCAATATTCCTGCACTGCCGGATAAAGTTGTTTGGCGGCCAGCACACAATTGGTCATGATAAAGCCGTCTACGATAATCAGCATCCGGCGTTCGGCTGCCCGAAGCATAGCCCCGACGGCGGCTACCATTTCATATCCTCCGAACCAGCGGATGATGTCCCGTGGCGAACCGTCGCCCCGATAATTTTCCATTGCTGCCCGGAGTATATTGTATTTGTGTTCGATGCCTTGCGGATTCAGTCCGCTGCCGGCTCCGACGCAAGCTTTCAGAGATATGCCGGTAAACCACGTCATCCACAGTGAAGAAGAAGAAGTATTGGCAATTCCCATTTCGCCGAAACTGATGATGTTGCTTCCTTCATTGTGTGCCATATCGACCATTTCGGCTCCTATTTCGATGGCCCGTTCCATTTCTTCTTCCGTCATGGCGGCCTCGTGCAGATAATTGCGGGTTCCCTTCCGGATTTTCCGGTCTATCAGTCCCGGCAGTTCCCCGAAATCGGCATTCACCCCGCAATCCACTACTTTCAGGCCGAAATTATGCTGCCGGCAAAACATCCCGACACCCCCGCCGCCTTTCAGGAAATTGGGAACTTGCTGG
Source organism: uncultured Odoribacter sp. (assembly GCA_910578105.1). Taxonomy (GTDB): domain Bacteria; phylum Bacteroidota; class Bacteroidia; order Bacteroidales; family Marinifilaceae; genus Odoribacter. The sequence continues at coordinate 323,707 of CAJTPD010000002.1, forward strand.
GCGGTTACTTCCGGAGCGGAAAAACTCACGCCTTCCACTACGATGCCGTGGTCTGCGGCGAAGATAATGTTTTGCGGTTTGCGCAACTCCGGAGTGAAAGTTTGTTGTATTGTTCCGATTTGTATAGCCAATTCTTCCAATCGGCCTAATGAGCCTTTCGGTTTCGTCAGGTTGTCAATTTTATCTTGTAATGCAGGTATTATTGTCTGGTCCGGTATTTTGATATTAAAGGTTTTCATTTCGTGAGACTTATCGGTTAATTTCTTATTTTATTTTCAGAGGTATGCCGGCCACCATAAGTACCACTTCATCTGCTTGCGAAGCTACATATTGATTTATCCATCCCTGTAAATCCGTAAACCGGCGTTGTACGGGATTTTCGGATATACCTCCCAATCCAATCTCATTGGTGACGAAAATAAACGTGGCGGATTGTCCGGTGAAACGGTCAAATTCGGATTTTAATTCTTCCAGGGATTTTTTTATGTCCGAATCGTTGTCAAAGAAAAAATTAGTGGTCCAAAGGGTCAGGCAGTCAATGACAATTGTCCGGTTTTCCAAAAGATGCCGGCTGAGGAACTTTTCTTCCTCAATGTTAGTCCATTGGGGTCCCCGTTGGCGTTGATGGCGTTCAATGCGCCGGCGGAACTCTTCATCCCATATACGGGATGTTGCTAAGTAAACAGGACGTTCCGATAATTGCAGTGCCAGTTGCTGTGCGTAGTCGCTTTTTCCTGACCGCTGGCCGCCGGTTACCAGTACGATTTTTTTGGCCATGTTTTTTGATTTGATGTCGTAAAGGTATATCAAAAAGTGAACAACTCATAAGAAATAGAATAGAAAAGTGCGGGGAAATGAAGTGCGGAGTGTGTGTCTGTTTAACTTGAAAGGGTTGGAACCGTCATCTTTTGTATAGTGAGGGCTAAGGTATGGCTTGCATCGGAGCGGATATGAAACGGTATAGGTGCGGTACTCCTCCGGTCGCCACCGCAGGAGTACCGCACCTATACCGCACCAGTACCGCAGCAACACCGGAGGAGTACCGCACCTATAGGAGCCAATCCATAGCCAATCTCTGGCAAATTTCAGGCGAATCCGTGCGGACGAAAACAAAAATGAAATAATTGGATGAAAAATGGTTCGTTTGAACTATTTTTGAAAATTGAAAGAGTTAGTCTATTATCATAGCAGGATGGAACGGATTGATTTGTTGCTGACCCGTCATGGGGAGACGCTTGAAAACCGCCGGCATGTGCTTCAGGGACAATTGCCGGGCACTCTTTCCCCGTTGGGATTGAGTCAGGCGGAACGTTTGGCGGAACGTTTGGCGGGCGAATCGTTGGATGCGGTTGTATGCAGCGATTTGGCCCGCAGTTATGACACGGCTTGTGCCGTTGCGCGCCTTCACGGTTTGGAACCGCAACCAACTCCTTTGCTTCGTGAGATGGATTGGGGAATTTATACGGGGGAAACACTGGAAGATGTGGATTGGTATCATTTGCCGCCCAGTGTGGAATCTGTCGAGGAATTGTATCGCCGGGCCGCTTGTTTTATAGATTATCTGCGCGGGACGTTTCCCGGCAAGCGTTTGCTGGCGGTGGGACACGGTGCTTTCAACCGGGCTATATTGGCTTATCTGGGAGGGAAGCAGCCTTTTGATATGGTGGAGATGCCGATAATGGAGAATACAAGTATTGAACGATTGGAAATATGAAAATATATACACGGGGGGGGGACCGGGGAAAAACCGGACTGCATGGCGGACAGCGGGTGGACAAAGATGATGTCCGGATTGAAGCGAACGGGACATTGGACGAATTGAATGCTGCGATAGGAGTCATTCGGGCAATGGCGGGCGAAGGGCACGAATGGCAGGAAATGTTGTTTCGTATACAGCAGTCGTTGATGGTGGTGATGTCGCATGTTGCCACGCCTGCCGCGCTGATTTCACAGAATCCGAATATCTTGCCGGAAAATCTTGACACATATTGTGAGGAACGGATAGATAGCCTGAACGGGGCGATGCGCCATGGTTCCACTCATTTTATTTTGCCCGGCGGCACGCTTTTGTCGGCACAGTGCCACATGGCACGGACGATTGCCCGGCGGGCGGAGCGGCGATTATGGACACTGAATCGGACGGATGAGGTGCCGGCGGTGATTTTGCGTTTTATGAACCGTCTTTCTGATTTATTCTTCGTTATGGCCCGGTACGAAATGGATAAGCAGGGGGCGGAGGAAGAAAAATGGCAGGCATTTTTATATAAAAAGAAATGACAAAGAGAAAATTGCGTCCCGTCATGTTTGTAGGGACTTGTTCCGATGCAGGTAAAAGTGTTTTGAATACTGCTTTTTGCCGCATATTCCGGCAGGATGGGTATTGTCCGGCTCCTTTTAAGGCTCAGAATATGTCTTTAAATTCCTATTCCACCCCTGCCGGCGGAGAGATTGGGAGAGCACAGGCGGTGCAGGCTGAGGCTTGCGGCATCGCTCCTCATACGGATATGAATCCGGTGTTGCTGAAACCTTCTACGGACCAGACTTCGCAAGTGGTGTTGAATGGTAAACCTGTGGGGGATATGTCTGCCCGCGAATATTTTCGTTCAGGAAACAAGAGGCAATTATTCGCCGAGGCTGTTCAGGCTTTCCGGCGATTGAGTGCGCAATACAATCCTATCGTCCTGGAAGGGGCCGGTAGTATTTCGGAACTGAACCTCCGGGACAGGGATATTACGAATATGCGCATGGCAAAAGAGGCGGACGCGGCAACTTATCTGGTGGCTGATATAGACCGGGGTGGGGTTTTCGCTTCGGTTTACGGTTCGGTAATGTTGTTGCCTGAGGAGGAGAGGCGATTGTTGAAGGGGATAATTATTAATAAATTCCGGGGTGATGTTTCGCTTTTTGACGAAGGCAAGGATATTATGCAGCGGTTGACAGGGGTGCCTGTTGTGGGGGTAATTCCTTATTTCCGGGATATCCGAGTGGAGGAGGAAGATTCTGTGTCGTTGGAGACAAAAGCTGCGACGGCATGTGCCGGGGCAGTGAATGTGGCGGTGGTACGTTTGCCGCGGATGTCCAATTTTACGGATTTCAATGCTTTGGAACATGATGGGCGTTTTCATGTGTATTATACGGATGAGCCGACGGAAATTGCTAAAGCGGATGTGGTGATTTTGCCGGGCACGAAGAACACGATTGCCGATTTGCAGGTGATATATGAACGGGGGACGGCTGCTGCGGTTCTGGATGCCTACCGGCGTGGAGGAAAAGTTGTCGGCATCTGTGGCGGCTATCAGATGATGGGGCGGCGTATACTGGACCCTGACCGGGTGGAAGGGGAACGGACGGCGATTGACGGCTTGGGATTATTGCCTTTGGTGACGGAGATGCGGGAGGCGAAAGTGGTTTGCCAGAGTCGTTTCCGTTTCCGGGACAGCAGTGCGGATTGTTGCGGTTATCAGATACACATGGGCGAAACGACACCCGATAAGAGTGGATGGCAGTCGCTCAATACATTGCCGGACGGTGCGGCGGAGGGCTATTGGCGCGATGCGCGCTGTTGGGGTACTTATATGCACGGTATCCTGGACAATCCCGTTGTGCTTGATTATCTGGCGGAAGGACTGACGGCTGCTGCCGTTACAGGCTTTGATTATTTTGCTTTCAAGGAGCGGCAGTATGACCTTTTGGCGGACCATGTGCGCGGAGCGGTCGATTTGGAATATATTTATTCAACTTTGTATATATAGCTTATGATTCATGGGCATGGCGATGACCTGTACCGTACACAGGGGCGGATTCAGGCTAATTTTTCGACAAATGTATGGTATGAGGCGGATACCCGTCCGTTGTGCGATTTTTTGAGCGTACATTTGAAGGATATTTTCCATTATCCGGAACCCGATGCCGGTTCTTTTTGCCGGGTGGCCGCAGAATATCATGGGGTGGAGCCTGCGGGGGTGCTGGCGGGCAACGGTGCGACGGAATTGTTTTACCTTGTGGCGCATGCCTTTGCCGGACGGCGGACGTTGATACCTGTCCCTTCGTTTACAGAGTACGAGGATGCCTGTACGTTGTACGGCCATTGTCTGGAGTTTACCGAGAAAACGGATGTGAGACATCTGCCGGAAGGTTTTGATTTGATGTTTATCTGTAATCCGAATAATCCGGACGGGCAGATATGGACACTGGATGATATTGGTTTTATACTTGAAAGTTATCCGGAAATGGTTCTGGTAGTGGATGAGTCTTTTATTTGGTTTGCCCCTGAAGCGCAAACGGCTGTCGGGTTGTTGAAAAAGTATGATAATTTGTTGGTAATCCGTTCGATGACTAAATGTTATGCCATTCCGGGATTACGTTTGGGGTATATGCTTGGGGGGAAAAAACAGGTAGAAAAAATCAGCCGTTTCGGTTGGCCCTGGTCGGTGAATGCTTTGGCTATTGAAGCCGGAAAATTTTTGTTGACGCAAGGGGAGGCAGGTTTGCCTGATGCGACCGGCCTGTTGCACCGGCAACGTGAATTTTCCGCCCGGATAGCCGGAATTTCCGGTTTTCGCCCGCAACCGTCCCATACTTCTTTTTTCCTGACAGAGACAGACCATGATACCGCAGCATTGAAGTCTTATCTTTTGGAGAATCACGGTATATTAATCAGGAATGCGTCTAATTTCCGGGGATTGGACAATCATTATTTCCGGGTGAACACGTTGACGGACGAGAAAAACAATGCCTTGCTGAGTGCTTTAAAAAGTTATGCGGGTAAAAGATAAACGGGAAATCATTTAGACGAAAACGGTGCATCGTTTCCAATGCACCGTTCACTATGGATATATCCATGTTTATTCTTCGTATTCAATCTTATAAATCTCAATTATCTCACCATCTTCATCCGTTATTGTAATTTCAGAAATATATTCCCCTGTCATCTTATAATCCAATTTGTACGTGTAGGTTTCAGTACCTACAATGTTATCTTCATTATCATCCCATTCCGGTTCTGTGAATGTCATGCTGCCCGGCAGATTGCAGGAACGTTTACCGGTTAAACCAAATAGGAGTGCAGAGGCCATATAGCTATCAAAATAATCGAAAAAGTAGAATACATCGATATTCAGGTTATTTAATTGATAGGCATATGTAAAATGTATGCTTCCATGATCATCTTTGTCAGTATTGTCGATATAAGAATATTCAGCCAGATTCCCTCCGTCAAACCGAAAGTTTTCTGTTATCGAAACCTTGCTGCCTTCTATGTAAGAGGTTTCCACCTTAGCCAAGTAATTATCGTCATAGATAAAATCGGCTTTGTCATCTTGGAATGAATAGGATTTGATATGTCCGTTTTCCAATGTAAAAACGTACTCTTCTTTTTCCTTTTCATTTTTGACGGTGATGTTGTTATCGGAATATGTATAGTTTTCAGTTCCGCAGGATTTGATTCTGCCGGTCTCATCATACTTGAATTCATAGGTATGTGGGGTGTTGTCTCCATCCTCATAATACATGACCTTTTTAATCTTTTTTGCCAGAATTTTCACCCCGGTGTTTTCATGATTTGGATTTTGCTCTTCTTTGTCATCATTACTACAAGCTGTCGCAAAGGCTAATGCTGCGAATAAAAACAATAATTTTTTCATTGTAAATTGTTTATTGCTTTTCCCAATACCCCAAGGAAAAAGTATCACATGATGAGAAACGCAGGTATTGTAAACCTATTCCGGGTTGTACTACTAAGAACAAGTTTAAACGCTTCTGTTTAAAATGTCTATGAATAAATCGTGCGAATATAGAAGTTTTGTTTATAAGGGTGGGAGCGGAAAAATAGAAACCATTTATAGTAAATAATGGTATATAAATATCTTAAATAAATCATAAAATCCTAAAAGCCAATAGCTTTTTGTCCGGGAAATATATCTTTGTACAGATTTGTTCCGATATGGAGTTTACTATTTGTGCAATCAGGGTGTGGCTTTCGGGTATTTTGTTGTGTATGCTGACCGGTCGGGTGGCGGGACAGACTGATACTATACATCAGGATACGGTGGGGCAATGTTTTCTGACTTTAAGGGGACATGTTGCGGGAGGAGAGGAGAAAGAATTATTACCGGGAGCTTATATTTATCTGGGGGAAAAACAGGTCCCTGTCATGACGACGGACAGGGACGGAGTTTTTATTATTCCCCGTTTGAGGCCGGGAAAGATACGGCTTGGTGTTTCTTATATTGGTTTTCAGAATTTTTCAGAAGAATATGATGTCAGGGAAGATTTGGATGTGGGTGAAATTTTGCTGAAATCGGTAGTCCTGGACGAGGTGGAAGTAAAGACGGTTCTTCCTCTGGCACTTCAGCGCGGAGATACGACACAGTTTAATGCGGCGGCTTTAAAAGTTGCAGCAGACGCCGATTTGGAAGCTCTTTTGAAAAAATTGCCCGGTTTTGAGATTGTGGATGGCAAAATTATGGCTCAGGGCAAAGAGGTGAAAAAGCTGTATATTGATGGTATGGAGTATTCCTTTAATGCTCCGGCAGCAGCTTTGAAGAACCTTCCCGCAAAGTTGGTGGATAAGATAAAAATGTACGATGACCGGAGTGAAGAGGCTAAATTTTCAGGGTATGACGACGGGCAAAAATTCCGTACTCTGAATATACAGACGCACGAGCCGGATAAGATGAAAATTTTCGGAATGGCAACGGCTGGATACGGGGTTACTATTCCACCTGAAAATATGTTTAAAGAAAAGAATTACCGGGGTACTTTATCCGGAAATTTTTTTGACCGGAAACGGAAAATCACAGTAGCGGGAGATGTAAACAGTACCGGACAAAATAATGATTTACCCGGTAGTGATTATAAAGGAAAGGGAAGCAATAATTCACATTCGGTGTTTGCCAATGTTTCTGTTAAACTTGGAGAGAAAACAGATTTTTCCGGAAATTACCATTATTCCGGCAACAATTCATATGCGGCTTCTCTTTCTAAACAAGAATATTTTCCCACCGACCGTTATGAGAACCGGATTTATGATGCGGAAAATCATTCCTGGGGAATAGGTAGTCAGCAATCCTTGAACCTTCACACGGATATCCGGTTGAATGAGAATAACCGTATTTCTTTGTCGCCTGTGTTTTCGGTATCCCGGGATAACAGGCGTTCACTGAGTTTTGGCAGTAGCATTGAAAACAACGATACTATTAGCAGTTCCGGTTTGTTTAGCCGGGATAAAAATAACAGCATACATACCGGAGCGGAGATATTATGGATGCATGCTTTTCCGAAAAAAGGAAGGACATTTACGTTGCGTTTTGGAGGTAATTATGATGAAAATACCTCTGATGAGCTGCAAAATAATCAGGAGCGTTCTCTGAATAGTGAAAACGTATATGCGGATACCCTGAGAAATCTGATGATTTCCAACCGGCGCGGCGGATATAGCTGGAATACATCTTTTTCGTGGTCTGAACCCCTGACTGAGCATGCCCGGTTAGGTTTTAATTATGCTTACCGGGAAAATACGGAGCATACTGACCAAAAAAGTTTGACTTACAAAGACCGGGAATTCCGGGAATTGGCAGGTATCGATACGGCACAGACCAATGAATTGAGAAATTCTTACCGGATACACAGTTATGGGGCGAATTACAATTATTTTCAGAATAAAATCCGGTTGAACGGGGGATTGTCTTTAAGTCATACCCGGATGAGTAACCGGTATAAGTATTTGGCAGTGCCCGATTCGCTGATAAAAAGTATGTATATCAATGTTACACCCTTAATTAGTGCCGGTGTGAAACTGGGTGCGAATAGTAATCTGGATTTTTCATACAGGGGGTATTCTTCATCTCCTGACGCCCGCCAGTTGCAAGATTTACTGGATGTGAGCAATCCTATGCAGATATTCCGGGGCAATCCGGCCTTGAGGAAATCTTATCATCATTCGGTGGCTTTTACTTATGCCCGCTCATTTCCTGAAAAATCTGTTTTTTGGAATGCTGCCTTATCGGGGGGACAGACTTTTAATCAGATGGCATCGAATGTAAAATTTATTCAGCGGGATACGGTCATTCGCGGTTATGCCGTATTGAGGGGAGTGCGTCTCACAACCCCTGTCAATCTGAACGGAAACTGGGATGTTTCCGCCCGGGTTGATTATTCTTTTCCGTGGGAAAAACTGAAGTTGCGTTTTAACACTGCCTTGTCTTACCGTTATTCCCGTGTGCCGTCAATATACGATGATTTGAAAAATGAGACAAATGCTCATTCTGCCGGTTTGCGGCTGAATATAAATACGAATATATCAGAGAATATTGATTTTTATTTGTCTTCCGATTCGGACTATACTTATTCCCGGAATACGACAACCGGAGGTACGCAAAATTTTAATGAAAATGTAAATGTTTACGGACGTTGGATTTTTTGGAAAGGGTGGTTTATCTCTTCGGGCTATGCAGGGACTTTTTACGTGAATAAGAAAGGAGAGACTGTAAATCAGGCAAGGCATCTTTTGAATGTACAACTGGGGAAAAAATTCGGAAAGGATAAAAATATAGACATTGCTGTGCTGGCAAATGATGTGTTGAACCAGCAGAATACAATAAATTATACTGTGAATGATTTGTATACCGAGACTTCTTATCATACGATGCCATCTTCCTGTTATTTTCTGGTGGTTTCTTATCATTTTAACAATGTGAATAAACCGAAACAATGATTATTTTTACCTGCTGAAATATGATGGATATGGAATGGATAATGGTTTTGCTGCCTTTGACAGCAGGTTATATATTGGATTTGATTTTCGGCGACCCCCGGAATCTGCCTCATCCGGTAGTTCTGTTTGGAAACGGGATTGCCTGGATTGAGCGGAAATGGAATAAAGGAAAATACAGAAGGTTTAAGGGTTGTGTTGTGGCAATTCTTTTTCCTTTGCTGGCAGGAAGTGTTGCCTGGATAATAGGCTGGGTAGCGGGGAAATGGAACATCTGGTTTTATGACCTTATAGCCGCCGTTTTTGTTTTTTACGGGTTGGCAAACCGCAGTCTGATTCAGGAGGGCGGGGAAGTAATCCGGACTTTGGAGAACCGGGGCCTGGAAGCGGGACGGAAGCGTTTGTCGTGGATTGTCGGTCGGGATACCTCGGAATTGTCATCGAAAGAAATTTATACGGCTGTACTGGAGACTATGGCAGAGAACCTGAGCGACGGGGTAGTTGCTCCTTTGTTTTACTATGCCATAGGCGGTTTTCCGGCGATGATGGCTTATAAGATGGTGAATACGCTGGATTCGATGATTGGTTACCGAGACGAACGTTACCGGGAGTTTGGCTGTTGTGCCGCACGCCTCGACGATGTGCTTAATTATATCCCTGCCCGTTTGACGGCATTGTTTATGGCGATAGTCGCCTGGCGTCCCGGTATTTTCGGTTTTATCCGGCGATATGGGCGGCAACATGCCAGTCCGAATTCCGGCTATCCCGAATCGGCTATGGCCGGTATTTTAAACTGCCGGTTCGGGGGTACTCACGTTTATCATGGTCTTTTGGTTGAAAAACCTTATATCGGCGATAACGGGCGGGAGGTGGGATACGAGGATTTCCGGAAAGCTGCCCGGGTAAATCAGGGGGTGACGCTGTTGACGGTGGTGTTGGTTTTGGGTGCGGATATAATGGTGTATTCTTTGTTTGGATGAGAGATAACCGGATACGGAAGTTCCGGAAAATGGGTCTGATTTTGCTTTTTTTCTGAAATTCAAACCGGTGTTCCCGGTATAATCCCGTCGGCTCCCCAGTAAAAGTGAATATAGCTGGCGATGACATTTCCCAATCGGTAGACAGCGGTGTCTGTTTCCTGGTCTTTTGCTCCGTATACCCGGGCTATGGAGGGGAGCGGGTTCACACCGGGCAGAATCCGGGAATAATGAAATTCGTGACCACGGAGTTCCCGGCCTTCCAGGAATATTTTCCGGTATCCTAACCGCAATTTCATATTTTCCATTGTTGCGCCCTGTGGCAGATAACCGCACATCGGGTAGCTATGGCCATTATTGTCGGTGATGTATTCTCCTAAATACATCATTCCGCCACATTCCGCTAAAAGCCGGCCGCCCTGCCGGCAATAGGTCAGAACGGAGTGCCGCATACTTTCGTTGGCACTCAATTGGGGAAGGTATAATTCCGGATATCCGCCGGGAAGATAGATAAAATCGGAGTCCGGAAGTTGTTTGTCTTGCAGGGGACTGAAAAAGGTGACTTTTCCCATTTGTTTCAGACGGCAGATATTTTCCGGATAAGTGAAATTGAAAGCTTCGTCCCGGGCTACGGCAATCCGGCCTAAGATAGGAAAATCCGTTTGGGCATTGCTCCCGGAAAAAGTCTGTGTACCGTATCCGGTGGCACAAATTTCCAGCAACCGGTCTATGCGGACGGTTTTCTCAACCTGAATGGCAATGCGCTCGGCAAATTCATCGAAACAAAATTCTGAATCGATGTTCAGTCCCAAATGCCGCGAAGGAATCTCGATGTCCCGGCATTTTGGAAGGAATCCCAGGGCTTCCACGCCGGCGTCCCGGCAGGCTTGTTTCAGATGAGCGTAATGTGCTTCCGAACCGACAAAATTGAAAACAGCACCGGCAATCCGGAGGTCGGGCCGGAAGTGTTTGAAACCGTAAAGAACGGCTGCTACGCTATAGGCTGCAGATTTTGCATTGATGACCAATATGACGGGCAATTGCAACAATCCGGCGATTTCGGCACTGCTGCCCAGCATCCGGTCATAACCATCGAACAAACCCATAACGCCTTCGGTGATACATACATCGGCATCCTGGCTGTGACGGGCATATACTTCACGGAGGTGTTCCGGAGGTGCCATGAACGAATCCAGATTATACGATTCCCGTCCGGCAGCAGCGGCATGGTGTTTGGTGTCCAGATAATCCGGTCCGCATTTAAAAGGCTGTACTTTCATGCTCCGGTTGTGCAGGGCACGTAATAAACCTAAAGTGAAAGTGGTTTTTCCGCTTCCCGACGATGCAGCTCCGATGAGGAATTGTGGTTTGGACATGGTTTGTTCTTTTTTCAATCGGATGCAAATATAGATAAAGGTAAGTGCTATGGCAAATAAATGTGATATGGCCGAACTGCATTCTACTAATTATCCAAATATCGTAAAATTGTGAAAGTGCGGTTAATTTTTACGGACGTTTCTTTTTTACTGTGCGTTTCAGTCTCAAAAGTGCAAGGTTTAGTTCCAGTGTGGTTTCTGTATCATAAAGTTCCAGGTTGTCGTTGAGTAATTCGGAAAACAACTGTCCGCTTTGTTGTAAAAGATTCCTTTGTTCGCTATTATCTGTTGTTTCCTGAACAAATTGTAAACTGCGTGTCAGTTCGCGTAGTTTGGCAAAGGCTTCGATGATGGCGATGGTGGTTTGTACTGCCTGGGGACCTTTCAGTATTGTAGCCAACATGTATAACCCTTTTTCGGTGAATGCTTTGGGACTAACTCTCATTTTGGAGAATTTTGCGGTCAAAATTTTTGACCGCAAATCGTCAGAAACACTGTATCTCAGATAATTACTATTGAAAATCTCTATCTTTAATTTTTGCCATTCACTGGCAGACGGGGTGATGACATATCCTTTCGGAAATTTTTCCGGATTGTTTTTCACGGCCTGATTGACTTCTTTGGTTGCGACACCATAAAGCTCTGCCACATCATTGTCAAGGATAACCTGGTTATTCCGGACAGCAATGATTTTGTCGTTGATTTGTTCAAGACGAATGATGTTCATGGCTTAAAAATTTGAATTGATACACACATATAGCTACGGTTTCTCAATTTATAACATTTTTTTTTGATAACCAATGCCTTAACCGGATTTTATTGTTATTTTTGTCCGATAATGTTAGAAACGACTATCGGGGAAAAGTAAAATTTATTTTCACCGCTCTGTTAATATGAAATCCGAAATATATGAATAAAGTTGTATTTCAATCTGCTTTTGTTGCTGCCGTATTTTTGTTGTCCTTTTTAATGGTTTTGTTTTCTTGTGACAATAATGGTGAAAAAGGACGGCAGATAACGGATTACAAGGAATATACCCTCACTGTTGCATCTAAGAAAGTGATTTCAGGAAATATGAATTATTATTCTCATAATGCCACTTTTTTCAGTGAAGTGTATGCAGTGAAAAAAGAAAATTCCCAGATATGGGAATGTTTTAGCGGTATATCCGGTTTCGGGTATGAAAGTGGGTTTGAATATAAAATTCGTGTTGGCGAGACGGGTTATCTTGATTATTCCATGGGTGACCCTGCATGGACGGAATATAAATTGTTAAGTGTAATATCAAAAGAAAAGAAAGAATCTTCGGATGTCCCTCCTGCGTTTTTTCCCGAAGGTATGGAATTTCAACCGATAGACCCTCAGTATGTTATTGATGCTGATGAAAAAGAATTTGTTGAAACGGATATTGAAAACAATCCGTATCTCCTTTGGAAACACTCTATTGTGATAAATGAGGATATGAGCAGATTTGCGGTCGTGGATGAAAAATTTAATATAGTAGCTATCGGAGCGATAGAAAAGGAAACTGTTGAAAGTTTATCGTTTCCGGTATCATATAAGATTTTAGTGCCGGAGGGTGAGATTGCCGGATACATGAATTGGGAGTTTACATATCAGACATCTGCCGCAATGGACCAATCTGCTTCAAGAAATTATGATGTATTCCTGACTTTATATCCGCTTTGCGAAAGCAAAAGTCCCGGGGAATCACGCTATCGCGTATGGATTTATAAAGACCTCACCGAATATTACCGGAACAAGTTTCCGGATGCAAATGTGAAAGCGGTGGTGATACGTCATACTATTTCATAGTTCTGAACTTTCTTCCGTTTTGTTTTTTTTGTCTGTATTATTTTTTTACTTTTGTCACCGATTATGGTAAACGGACGGTTTCTTCGTCTGTTTAAAAGGGAATCCGGTCGGAATCCGGAACAGTGCCCGCTACTGTGAACCCTCTTGTGTTGAAAAGTTTCTTACACCACTGTCCGTCGGACGGGAAGGTCGCTTTTCAGGGGTAAGTCAGGAGACCTGCCATGATTGTATAGATAATAGGGTTTTTCCGGGGTCAGAAAAACGATTATGAACTTTTTAATCTTATTTCTTTATGAAGAAGTGTTGTGTGCTGTTAGCACTAATGACGTTTGTCATTGTTCCTCTTTGGGCGCAATTGACATTCAGTGGAAAAGTAATGGAAGCTTCCAACGGCAAAAGTTTGCAAGGTGCCAGCGTGCGTTTGGAAGGAACTACTATCGGGACGGCAACCGACCGGGATGGTCGTTTTGTTCTGAAAAACGTGCCTGAGGGGGAATATGTGTTGCGGGTAACGTTTACGGGTTTTGAATCTGTGCGTGAACAGGTAAAAAGTAATCGTGAAGATTTGATTTTTCAGTTAAAAGCTCTCCCCGTACACCTTAATCAGGTGGTGATTACCGGAACCGGAACGCATCACCGTTTGAAAGATTCTCCTGTGCCGATTGAAGTGATTTCGGGCAGTGAGTTGCGGAAAGCCGGTTTGGTGAAACTTGACGATGTTCTGCGGATGCAGAATCCGTCGTTCAATTTTTCGACGACGGCGATGGGGGATTATACCACAATGAACGGTTTGCAGAACGATTACGTGCTTATTCTGGTAGACGGAAAGAAACTGGCCGGAGATATTTCAGGAAATACGGATTTACGGCGCATTGATATGAACCGGGTGAAGCGCATCGAAATTCTGAAAGGAGCTGCCTCCGCTTTGTACGGTTCCGAGGCAATGGGTGGGGTGATTAATATTATCACCGAAGAGCCGAAAGAGAATCTGTTGCTGCTTTCCCATACGCGGATTGCCGAAAAAGGGCAGTTTACCCAGAATTTATCGGCTGATGTGAATGCCGGAAAGTTTTCTTCCCATACATCTTATCAGCGTTTGCAGGCCGGAGGCTGGCAGGTGAGTCCTTATGAAACGGATGATGACGATTCCCGGGGATATGTGGAGACGACCAAACAGGCGTCCAATCGTTTCCGGTCGGATGTGTTCAATCAGAAATTCAGTTTTGCTCCCGTGAAAAATCTTGAGGTTTACGCTGAAGGAAGTTATTATCAGCGGCACGTGTACCGTCCGGTGACAGCATATGCTTATGATATGGATTATCAGGATTATACCCTGGGAATAGGGGCGAAATATTTGCTGAACAAACGTTCCTGTATTTCATTGGATTTGTATAACGATAATTATGAAAATGAGTATGATTATATCAAGGATTCGGGAAAAAAGAAAGAAGGCGACAAAATACTCAATCTTCGCCAGCATTATTATAACGGCAATCTGAAAGGGGTGTTCACGCTCGGACGCTTCAACAAATTGTCGGCAGGGCTGGAGTTCCGTGAAGACCGCTTAAAAAGCCCTGATGCCGGAATTGAAGAGACAAAAGGCGCAGATACTTGGGCTCTTTACGCACAAGATGAGTTGAAATTGTTTGGTAAGTTGCAGATTGTGGCGGGATTACGCTATACGCATCACGAGGAATTCGGTGACCGTCTCAGCCCCAAGGCTTCCGTTATGATGTCCGTCGGTGATTTTAATTTCCGGGTGAACTATGCTTCCGGTTTCCGGGCCCCGGATATGAAGCAGCTGTATTACAAAAAAATCAAGGGGAGTACGTTGAGTATCGGTAATCCGGACCTTGGCCCCGAAACGAGTAATTATTATTCTGCCAATATTGAATATGCCAACCAACGTTTCAATGTGTCAGTAAGCGGGTATATCAACAAAGTAGATGATTTGATTTCAACAAAAAAAGTCGATTTGGAACCTGGCGACAAAGCGGACGGAATCAAGACCCGCAAGTTGTATGTGAATCTGAACGATGCGACGCTGAAAGGGGCAGAAGTGAATCTCAGTGCGTATTTCGGTGCCGGTTTCTCGCTGACCGGCGGGTATAGTTACTGCGATGCCCGAGGGACGCTGGACGGGGAGAAAGACCGTTTGGAAAGAAGTATCCGCCATACGGGTACGGCGTCGGCCAACTGGACGAACGAATGGAAATGGTATTGTCTGAATGTCAATCTGAATGCCCGGGGACAAAGTAGCCGTTATCATACCTCCAATGGTATCGCACCGGGTCATTGGCTGTGTAACCTGACTACTACGCATACAATAAGTCGTTTGGGACGTTTCGGATTGGAAGCACAGGCAGGAGTGGAAAATTTGTTTGACTATACGGATGCCCGGCCTTTCGGAGTGAATTATGCTACGCTGTCACCGGGACGTACTTTTTTCGGCGGGTTGACGATTCGTTTTCATTGATAAACGGGTGAACAAAATTGTGAAATGGATGGTTTTAGTTCGTATCGGTATAATATATTGGATTTATTTAGAAACGATGACGATATGTCCATTTGATTTTATTCTTTCCGGAGAAATTTTGTTTCGTAAAAAAGGTTTATCTTTGTATTAATCATAATCGGATTCAAACAAATACTATGGGCACAGACGGAATACGCGAAAAGTATATCAATCCTTATACCGATTTCGGTTTCAAAAAGCTTTTCGGTACGGCGATGAATAAGGAACTGTTGATTAGTTTTCTGAATGCGTTGTTGTATGACCGTGAAGTGATTTGTGACGTCACTTATCTGAATACGGAGCATCTGGGTACGCAGGAATACGACCGGCGGGCGATATTTGACGTTTATTGCGTGAATGAGAAAGGCGAGCGTTTTTTGGTGGAGATGCAGAAGGGTGAGCAGAATTTTTTCAAGGACCGCAGTGTTTATTATTCCACTTTTCCGATTCGTGAACAGGCTCCCCGGGGACAATGGGATTATGAACTGAAAGCGGTTTATGTCGTCGGTATCTTGAATTTTGTGTTCGATGATACGGACGACGATTATTTCCACCATGAGGTGAAGTTGACGGACCTTCGGACGCGGGAAGTGTTTTACGACAAACTGTCTTTTTTCTATTTGGAAATGCCGAAGTTCAACAAGACGGAAAATGAGTTGGTCACGATGTTCGATAAATGGCTTTTCGTGTTGCGTAACCTTGCCTATTTAATGGAGCGTCCGCGAGCACTTCAGGAACGGGTATTCACCAGCCTTTTCGAGGCCGCTGAGATAGCTAAATTCAGCAGACGGGAGTTGTGTCAGTATGAAGAGAGTTTGAAAAATTTCCGGGATATGTATAGCGTGATTACAACGGCAGAGGGTAAAGGATTGGCAAGGGGATTGGAAGAAGGTTTAAAGAAAGGTTTAAAGAAAGGTTTAAAGAAAGGTTTAGAGGAAGGTTTGAAAAAAGGCCTGAAAGAAGGTTTGGCGAAAGGCCGGGAGGAGGGTCTGCAAAAAGCCCGGGAACAAATGATGGTTAGTGCCCGCAATCTCAAATCCTTGGGAGTAGCAAAGGAAATCATTGTTCAGGCTACGGGATTGTCTCCCGATGAAATCGAGCGACTCTGACAGGCAGAAAATATCAATCGAATGAGTAAAGGTAAAATATATGTAGCCGGTATCGGCCCCGGGAGTGAAGGCGATATTACACCGGCGGTGGAAAAAGCGGTGATGCTTTCGGATGTGGTAGTGGGATATAAGTATTATTTTTCTTTCATACAGCCGTTTGTCAAACCGGATGCGGAATGTGTGGATACCGGGATGCGGAAGGAGCGCGACCGGGCGGCAATGGCTTTTGATTATGCGGAACAAGGCAAGACGGTATGTGTGATTAGTTCCGGAGATGCCGGAATTTATGGAATGGCACCGTTGATTTGGGAAATGAAACGGGAGAGGAATGTTGCAGTAGAAATTGAAATCCTGCCGGGAATCAGTGCTTTTCAGAAAGCGGCTGCTTTGCTTGGTGCTCCTATAGGACATGATTTTTGCGTTATATCCTTGTCTGATTTGCTGACTCCCTGGGGAAAGATAGAACGGCGTATAGAGGCCGCAGCTGTTGCTGATTTTGTAACGGCTGTTTATAATCCGAAGAGTGAAGGCCGTTACTGGCAGTTGCACCGGTTGAAAGAGATTTTTTTGAAAGAAAGGGGAGCCGGAACACCAGTAGGATATGTACGGCAGGCCGGAAGGGAGGGGCAGAATGTAACGGTTACCACGCTGGCCGATTTCGACCCGGAACAGGTGGATATGTTTACGGTGGTGTTGATAGGTAACAGCCAATCGTATAACTGGCAGGGTAAGATGATTACTCCCCGGGGGTATTACGGCGAAACGGCGGGGGGAGAGCGTAAACCCGGACAGGAAATCATGCTCCGCAGTTTCCGGACGATAGCTTCCGAGTTGAAGCATCCGGATATTCCACTGGACCGGGAATGGGCACTTTTGCATACCATTCATACGACGGCTGATTTTGATATGGAACATATATTTTATGCCGATGAGGGGGCGGTGGAATTGCTTTATCGGACGTTGAGCAGTGGAGAGGTGAGGACGATTATTACCGATGTCACCATGGTTGCTTCGGGTATTCGCAAGGGTGCTTTGGAACGCTTGGGGTTGGAGGTAAAATGCTATCTTTCTGATGAAAGAACGGCGGAAATGGCTGCACGGATGAATATCACCCGGACACAGGCCGGTATCCGTCTGGCTGTGGAGGAGCATCCGGAGGCGTTGTATGTCTTCGGGAACGCACCGACGGCGTTGACGGAATTGTGCGCTCTGATGCGCAGAGGAAAAGCACGGCCCGTCGGAGTGGTGGGAGCACCCGTAGGGTTTGTGAACGTGAAGGAATCCAAATACATGCTGAAATCCTTTATTGCTGTTCCTAAAATCATTATTGAGGGCAGAAAGGGGGGTAGTAACCTGGCGGCGACAATCGTTAATGCAATTTTGTGTTTTGATGATGCCGGACAATTATTGCCGGGAAGGGATCTTTAAGCGGGAGAATATAAAGTGGACAGGGGAGCCGGACAAGTGGAAAATAATATGGGTAAATTTTATATTGTAGGGATAGATGATAATAGCCGACCGGAATTCGGAGAAGAGGTTGCCCGGATTGTAGCTGTACATAGTGTGTTTTCCGGAGGGAAACGGCATTATGGGCTGGTACACGGTGATTTGCCGGAGTATCATACATGGATTGATATTACAGTGCCTTTGGATGCTGTGTTTGAAAAATACAGGAACTATGAGGAAATAGTGGTTTTTGCATCGGGGGACCCGCTTTTTTTCGGATTTGCCAATACGGTGAAAAATCGTTTACCGGATGCTGAAATCCGGGTTTTTCCCCGGTTTAATTCTTTGCAGTTGTTGGCGCACCGTTTGGTGATGCCTTATCACGATATGCACGTTGTTTCTTTGACCGGACGACCGTGGCACGAATTTGACCGTGCGTTGATTGAAGGCAGGGAAAAAATCGGGGTTTTGACCGACCGGCAGCATACCCCTGCTGCTATAGCAGAACGGATGTTGGAATACGGGTATTCAAATTACCGGATAACGGTCGGGGAAGTGCTCGGAAATGCCGGAGAACAAGTGCGGACATTGGAATTGCCGGAAGCTGCCCGTCTGGAGTTTGAGATGCCCAATTGTTTGATTATTGAAAAAACGGCTTGTCGTGAGCGTGTTTTCGGTATACCTGAGAATCAGTTTCATTTACTGGACGGACGGGTGAAAATGATAACCAAGATGCCTGTCCGGTTGCTGACATTGAGTATGCTTGGTTTACATAACCGTTATAGTTTCTGGGATATAGGTTTTTGTACCGGTTCTGTTTCGATAGAAGCGAAGATGCAATTTCCCCATTTGCAAGTTACGGCTTTTGAAATCCGGGAGGAAGGTCGCGGGCTAATGGAGCAAAATAGCCGGAAATTCGGCGTTCCCGGTATAACTGCTGTTGTGGGCGATTTTACATTTGTGGATTTATCTTCTTATCCTGTACCTGATGCTGTTTTTATTGGCGGACACGGCGGGAAGTTGGGGGAAATACTGGCTATTGTGGCTGGTCTTATGCTTCCTGGCGGAATAGTTGTTTTTAATTCCGTTTCTGAGGAGAGTCTTACTCTTTTTCAGCAGGAAGCCGCTGCCACCGGTTTCCGGATAGTTCAATCTTGCGTATTGGCAGTGGATAAACACAATCCGATTACGGTGATAGCGGCCAGTTTGTTGTAAAAAGATTATTTCTTCTTTTTTTTGTTCCACTGGATATTTTGTTTCGGTGTTGCGGCCAGAAGTTCATTACTGCGTTCTTTAGCCAGTTTTTCGTCTGCTTTTCTTACAGACTCTTCCGTGCGCTGCGTTCCTTGAGGTTCTACATGAAGCAGTCCGTCCGTTTCGCGTACCCGTTTCAGGGGGTCTTCGATGTATTGCCATTCTTCGTGTAGCCGGGTACTTTTACCTTGGTTCCAGGGTCCACGTGCATCTTCTCCTTGTGACATGTTGAAGTAAAGATTACTATATTTCGGGGAGGTCTGGAATACGGCTGGCGGGAAGTTGGGCTGAATGGTTTCCAGAGCGGCTTCGAATTGTTGGTAATGGGTTACTTCTCTTGTCATCAGGAAGATAAGCGTTTCTTTTACCAATGGGTCGTCTGTCAACGGAATCAGGTTCTCATAGCCGATTTTAGCCCGGCATTCACCTGCCATGTTGGAGCGGAGGTCAACCGTTAAGTCGGCAGTAGCGGAAACGTAGCTGGCACACCAGGGATTACCATTACTGTCAGTCAGAGCCGGACTACCGGGTGCTCCTACCAGGAAATGCGGATAAGTAAATGCCTGGTGAATCAGGTCTTCTTTGGCGGCTTTGCCGCTCATCATGGTGCGGAGAGGTGTATCTTCCACAACGTCTTTCATTTCGCCGCCAACGTTTCCGAGTAACATTTGGATGGTGGCTCCGACGATTTCGAGATGCCCGAATTCTTCGGTGGCGATATCCATCAGCATGTCGTATTTGTCCGGGAAAGGATTGTGGCAACTGAAGGCCTGTACAAAATATTGCAGAGCTGATTTTAGTTCTCCGTTGGCTCCGCCGAATGCTTCAAGCAATACACGGGCAAAACGCGGGTCGGGTTGGGAAACCCGGGCGTTAAATTGTAAATCTTTTACATGGTAAAACATAACTTTTTCATTTTAAGTGAATAAATGTCTTGTATTGAGTGATAAACGTTACCGGGTTAAACAACGGTTTATATTAAATACTAATTGTTTATAACAAAATCCCTGTTTTTCCGTAATGATTGTTTTTGAAAGAGAATATATTCAAACAAAAGATAATCTATGTTTGCTTTTGTGTATAAACCATCAAAAACGGGAGGGCTGGAAATATTAAAATATATCGGGCCCGGTTTGTTGGTGACCGTTGGTTTTATTGATCCCGGCAATTGGGCGTCGAATCTGGCGGCCGGGGCAGATTACGGGTATTCACTTTTGTGGATGGTATCTTTATCTACCGTCATGCTGATTATTTTGCAGCATAATGTGGCTCACTTGGGTATTGCTACTGGTTTATGTCTGTCGGAAGCGGCTATGAAATATGTAAAGCCGCGGTATGCCCGGTTGATGTTGTTGACGGCTATGGGAGCTTCGGTTTCTACTTCGCTGGCTGAAATTCTGGGCGGGGCTATTGCACTTGAAATGTTATTCCGTGTGCCGATCCGGATTGGAGCGATTCTGGTGACGGTATTTGTAATTATTATGTTGTTTACCAATTCTTACCGGGTAATGGAACGGTGGATTATTGCTTTTGTATCTATTATCGGTTTATCTTTCATATATGAACTTTCTTTGGTACATATCGATTGGGGAGAGGCAGTTGCAGCCTGGGTGACTCCTTCTTTTCCTCAGGGTTCTATAGTAGTTATTATGAGTGTATTGGGGGCAGTTGTGATGCCTCATAATTTATTCCTGCATTCTGAGGTTATTCAGAGCCGGCAGTGGAATCTGAAAGATGAGAAAGTAATCAAAAAACAATTGCGTTACGAATTTTGGGATACTTTCTTGTCTATGATGGTCGGTTGGGCAATCAATAGTGCGATGATTTTGCTGGCTGCGGTTACTTTCTTCAGAGACGGAACATCTGTGAAAGAATTGCAGGATGCCAGTACTCTGTTGCAACCGCTTTTGGGAGGTAATGCCGCGGTTATATTTGCCGTGGCTCTGCTTTTTGCCGGTATCGCTTCGACTATCACTTCCGGTATGGCAGCCGGTTCAATTTTTGCCGGTATTTATCATGAACCTTATGATATTAAAGACAACCATTCCCGTTGGGGGGTGTTGATTTCGCTCTTATTGGCTTTGCTTATCATCATGATTATTTCCAATCCCTTTATGGGTTTGATTTATTCGCAAATGATTCTCAGTATCCAGTTGCCGGTTACGATTTTTTTGCAGGTTTATCTTACTTCGTCCGAGCGGGTGATGGGGCAATATAAAAATTGCGCTTCTACCAAATGGATTCTTTATATTTTAGGGGGAATTGTAACGTTGCTGAATGTGTTGTTGTTTGTCAGTATGTTTTAATTATATGATAGTGGGGACTGAAAAATTACTTTCCTAATCCAATTTTGGTTTTGGCCAAAGAGTTGATTTATTTCTTATCGGTAGGAAAAGGTGTGCTGATATGTTTTATCTTTGCATGACTTTCGGAAAATAATAAAGGTATGAAAATAGCGGTCCTGATTGCTTCGGATGCCGGGGCGGAGACGGCCGGGGTAATCCGGCAGGAATTGAAGGAAGAAATTACTGTATTCTCTGCGATGGAGCGGGAGGGTTGTGTGGCGGTTGCCTCAATCGGGGAGTTTGTCCGGGAATATTTCAATGTATATGATGCTTTTGTTTTTGTCGGGGCTATGGGTATTTGTGTGCGGGCGATAGCTCCTTGTATTGCATCGAAATATACTGATCCTGCCGTAGTGAATGTGGATGTTACCGGGCGTTTTGCCGTGTCGGTATTATCGGGACATATCGGTGGGGCAAACGAGCTTACCCGCCGGTTAGCGCGGGTATTGGGGGGGGAAGCGGTGATTACTACACAAAGTGATACTACCGGTTTGTGGGCATTGGATTTACTGGCGGAGCAATATGGTTGGAAAGCAGAGCACAGCCAACCGATGAATGAGCTGATTGCTGTTTTTGTTAATTGCCGGCCTGTTGCTTTGTGGCTTGATATTCGCGATAAGGGTACCGATGCGCTGGAGGGAGGCCGTCCCGGACACGTGGACGTTTATTATCGTTTTGAAGAGATTGAAATTAAAAAATATGATTTGATTATTGCCGTAACGCCGCGGATGGTGGAATGTGAGATTCCGGTGTTGTATTATCGTCCCGGTGTTCTTCATTTGGGGGTAGGGTGCCGGAAGCTATGTCATCCTGACGGAATAGTGAACGATATTTGTCATCGGTTAGAGATGTTCGGGTTGTCTCCTTTGTCGGTGGCGACGGTGGATACTATAGAGCTGAAGAAGGACGAACCGTTGGTGGCAGAGTTGGCGGAGCGATTGCAGGCGGAAGTGAGGATTTATCCGGCGGCAGCTTTGAAAGAAATCAAGGTGCCCAATCCTTCGGAAAAAGTGTGTGAAGTGACTGGGGTTGCCGGAGTGGCGGAAGCGGCAGCTTTGAAGAGTGCGGACCAGGAGGTGTTGCTTATAGAAAAGCAGAAAGGAGCGGTTACTACAGGCCATGATTTCACGTTTGCCGTAGCTTTGGACAGGGATGCTGAACGGAATGGTTTTATTGAAATTGTAGGTGCCGGCCCTGGTGACCCGGAATTGGTGTCTGTCCGGGGAAAGCGTTTGCTTGAAAAGGCTGATTTGATTCTGTATGCCGGTAGTCTGGTACCTATAGAGTTGACTTATTATGCAAAGGCTGGTGCCACAGTGCGCAGTTCGGCTTCTATGACATTGGAAGAACAATTTGCATTAATGAAAGAGTTTTATGACCGGGGATTGTTTATTGTCCGTTTGCATACCGGGGACCCTTGTATTTATGGTGCAATTCAGGAACAAATGGCTTTTTTTGACCGTTATGGCATGCGTTACCGGATAACGCCGGGGATTTCTTCTTTTCTTGCAGCAGCAGCAGCATTGCGTTCACAATTTACCATACCGGAAAAAGTGCAAAGTATTATTCTGACCCGGGGAGAAGGGCGTACTCCGATGCCCGAAAAAGAGAAATTACATTTGCTGGCACGTTCTCAGAGTACAATGTGTATTTTTTTAAGTGCGTCCATTGCAGATGAGGTGCAGAGGGAACTGCTGGAATGTTATCCGCCGGAAACCCCGGTTGCAGCCTGTTATCATCTCACCTGGAAAGATGAGAAGATTTTCCGGGGTGAATTGCGTAATCTGGCAGCTATGATGAAAGAAAATAAACTGACTTTAACTACTATGATTGTGGTCGGAGAGGCAATCGGCAACCGCGAAGGATTGTCCAGACTCTATTCGGGACATTTTACCCATTTGTTCCGGGAAGGCAGTGGGGATTAAAAAGGTGCCGATGAATTTTCCGGGTATAAAAAAATGATAAATGGAAATAAAGCCTGGTTTAATACAGATAAAACAGATTGTTTCCGGTAAAAAGCGTTTTCTGGATTTGTTGTTGCTGGGAGATGAACAGGAAACTATGCTGGACCGTTATTTGGAGCGGGGAGAATTGTTTGCTTTGTATGAGGGTGATTTAAAGGCCGTTGGGGTAGTAACGGATGAAGGAGATGGTGTATTGGAACTTAAAAATATAGCGGTATATCCGGTATATCAACGGAAAGGATACGGTAAAAGATTGATAGAATATCTTTTGGAATATTACCGGCCCGGAGGCAGGTTCATGTTGGCCGGAACGGGAGATGTTCCTGCGACGCTTGCTTTTTATCAGAGTTGCGGCTTTGTGTTTTCACATCGTGTGCCCCATTTTTTTACAGATTATTATGACCACCCGATATGGGAAAACGGAGTACAGTTGGTGGATATGGTTTATTTAAAGAAAGTATTCTGATAGTAAAAAAAGAGAACGGACAATTTTATACAAATAATTTATTATCGGTTTAAAATGAAATAGCAATATGATATTGGTGTTTGGGGGAACAACGGAAGGCAGGGCTGTGGTGGAAACATTGGATGCTGCCGGACAGGTTTATTATTACTCTACCCGGGGGGATATGCAGCAAGTGAAGAGTGTGTATGGCGTCCGGATTTCCGGGGATATGCCGGCGGAACAGATGATTGTTTTCGGCCGGGAACACGATATCCGTCTTTTTGTTGATGCTGCCCATCCGTTTGCAGAGCAGTTACACCGGAATATTGCTATTGCTGCTGAAGTATTGGATATTCCGGTTGTCCGGTACGAAAGAATATTTCCGCCCCGTGACCCCGGTTTGGTGTGGTGTGATTCCTATGCGGATGCCTGTGTCCGGATGGAAAAACAGGGGATAAGAAGATTATTGGCTCTGTCCGGGGTTCAGACTATTCCAAAATTGAAAGAATATTGGTCCAATAATGACTGCTGGTTCCGGGTATTAAAGCGTCCGGAGTCGGGGGCATTGGCTGTAAAATACGGATTTCCGCCGGAGCGTTTGGTATTTTTTGATGGGGAAAAAAGCGAAGAAGAATTGTTGCAGCAGTTGCAACCGGATGCCATATTGACGAAAGAGAGCGGGGTTTCAGGTTATTTCCTGGAAAAAGTGTGTGCGGCGCAAAGATTTAATATTCCGGTTTTTGTTGTTAAGCGTCCTGTGTTGCCTGACGGATTTTATCAGGTTACCGGTCCGCATGGGTTGCGTCACCGGGTGGAACGGTTGTTGCCTGCTTTTTTTCCCTTGCATAGCGGTTATACCACGGGAAGTTGTGCCTGTGCGGCGGCGAAAGCTGCTTTGTTGACATTGTTAACGGGTGAAATGCCGGACCGGGTGTCGATCACATTGCCTGGCGGTGAGGAGGTGGAGTTGCCTGTTTGCCGGATTGAGAAATCCGGCTCGGGTGTGGTTTCGACGGTTGTGAAAGATGCCGGTGATGACCCGGATGTGACCAATAAACAGGAAATTTGTGCTAAGGTGACTTTGACTGCTGAGCCGGGTGTCCGGTTTTGTGCGGGTGAGGGAGTAGGGACAGTTACCTTGCCCGGTTTGGGGCTGGAAATCGGAGAACCTGCCATCAATCCGGTGCCCCGGAAAATGATGGTGGCTGAAACGGAGAGATTGCTGACAAAATATCAGATACAACGGGGGATTGTTATTGAGATATCCGTTCCCGGCGGGAAAGAGCTTGCCCGCCGGACGTTTAATCCTAAATTGGGTATTACAGGTGGGATTTCTATTATCGGTACTTCCGGGGTGGTGCGTCCTTTTTCTTCCGAAGCTTTTGTTGCTGCTATCCGCAAAGAGATACAGGTGGCCAAAGCCTTGGGATGCCGGCATATCGTGATTAATTCCGGGGCCAAAAGCGAAAAGGTGCTGAAAGAACTTTTTCCTGATTTTTTGCCGCAGGCTTTTATACACTATGGAAATTATATTGAAGATACGCTGAAAATTGCGGCGGAGGAAGGAATGGAGAAAGTAACTATGGGCATTATGATAGGTAAGGCCGTGAAGTTGGCAGAAGGGCATGGAGATACCCATAGCCGGAATAGGGTGATGAATGTTGGTTTTATCAGTAAACTGGCAGTGGAAAGCGGTTGCTTGCCGGAGTTGTGCGACAGGATCCGGCAAATTAAACTGGCCCGCGAATTGTGGACGTTATTGCCTTCCGGTCATCCGTTTTTTGCTTTGCTTTCGCAAAAATGTGAGAAGGTTTGCCGCGGATTTCTCCATGATTCCTCTGTTATCTGTCTGTTGTTGATTCCGGAAAATTTGCCGGAAGATATAAAATAACCAGTGGTTTGAGAATCACAAAAGTTTGTAGTATTCAAGAAGTCGCAGATAATCTGTCTCTTTGATTTTTAGGGCACTTTTTAATTTATTCTCTTCTGAAAGAAAAACAAGTGTCCCGATTCTTTCATCTTTTTCCAATTCTTTTTCTGAGAATAAGATTTCCAATTGATTTGTTTGTATTTTGTCGAACTGGTTTTTCAATAATTTAAAACATGCTTCATAAGTGACCCTGTCTTTGTAAATGGTGAATATTTCCTGACCGGAGCATTCCCATATAGTGGTTTTAAGTAAAGGATAGATTACTAAAAAACTGAAAACAGAGATTCCGATGATTAAAGCGAAGTTTAATATGCCGTTAATGGCTGCTGCGATTACGACGGTTACGGGTATTGAAAAACTGACAATCAAAGCAAACGACAAAATAAATTTCGTTGTGGCGGCACGTTGATTTTGAATTTGCACCCTGATGGAATTTTCCGTTTGATGTAATAAAACGATATTGCTCATCGCAGAGAGAAATAAATAATTATCACTAGAAGAAGAAAGGTTCCTGTCCAGCTTTGGATGGAGATATGTTCTGGATATGATTTGGTGTTGAATAATTTTCTGTCTTCTTTTTCAACGTCCACTTCGTTGATTTCTTCTTTGCAATGTTTACAGATTGCATAGATGTATTTGCTGTCCGGGAAGAAAGGAATGAAGAAAAAATGGTAAACCCGGCACATGAGAAAAATTATGATGCTGCCTTTGTGTAAACAGATCGGACATTTTATTTCTTTGTGCTCCACCTGTTTTAATATATTAGTATTCCAACCCCATAAAATCATTTTATCTGATGAGTTATTCGTTATTTTTTTGCATTGTACAAATATAGAAATAAAATTTACTTTATTTTCAGGGATTGAACCATTTTTCTATTTTGTCCAGTAATACTTCGATGCTGTCGGTGGTGATACTTTCCTGATCCGGCAGGTGAAGGACAAATTGGTCCGGCAGTGTGTTGGTGTCAATGCGGATGTCCGATTCGATGTTACGGTTAGCCATGATTTCGTGGCGTTGGAGTGCTTTGCGGAGCAGGGAATACCGGTAGCCATGTCCGGTGAGGCGGATTGTATACCGATAGTTGTTGGTGATACGGAAAAGGCCCGTTTCCATATCAAAGGTGATACCTTTCCGGGCAAAAAAATGACTAAGGTTGCCTTTTAATGCCAGGTCCTCCGGTGTTCCGGTTGAAATACCGTTAGCCTTATCCATTAACCAGATTTTATCGGCAATCTGTAGGGCCAGCTCCAGGTCGTGGGTAGACAGAAAAATGGTTTTTCGGGTTTCCCGGGTCAGATGATGTAATAATTGCATCATTTCGACCTTGCTGGGAAAATCCAGGAAAGCAGTGGGTTCATCCAGATAAATGACCGGAGTTTCCTGTGCCAATGCTTTGGCAATCATGGCTTTCTGGCGTTCTCCGTCGCTTAGGGTGTGGAGCATGCGGGATGCTAAATCGCAGATGTTAACCGAGCGGATGGCATTGTCTATGATTGTTTTGTCCTGTGTGCTCAACTTTCCCCAGAAACCGGTATAGGGGCTGCGTCCCATACCTACCAGTTCGCGGACGGTCATGTTACGGATGTCGCATTTCTCTGTCAGGACAACACTGATGACTGCGGACAGTTCGCGTGTGGTGTATTTTTCCAATTCTTTGCCTTCCAGGAGAATTTTGCCGTTGAGTTTGGGTTGAAACCCTGAAAGGGTCCGGAGGAGGGTGGATTTCCCGACACCATTGGTGCCCAGCAGACAAGTGAGTTCGCCGGCAAACAGGTTGCAGCAAATATTTTCGGCGACAATTTTGTGGTGGGATTTGTCTTTATAACCTATGCTGAGCTGATGGAGTTGTATGGTTGCAGGCCTATTCATTCAGTTCGTTTTTACGTTTGCGGAATAATACGGAGGCTACGACAGGAGCTCCGATGAGGGCTGTTACTGAGTTGACAGGAAGTGCCCCTTCAAACCCCGGCATCCGGGCAATGATATTGCAAGCCAAAGCTAAGGCTGCACCCATTACCAGACAGGCTGGCATCAGAATCCGGTGGTCGGAAGTCTGGAATAATGCCCGGCAGAGGTGAGGTACGGCTAAACCCAGAAAGATAACCGGTCCGCAGTAAGCAGTGACAATGGCTGTCAGTACTCCCGAACAACTGATGACTAGTATTCTTGCCCGTTTTATGTTCAGACCCAAATTCCGGGCATATCCGTCTCCCAGCATGAGCAGGTTTAATGTTTTCACCAGTAGAAATGAAAGGGGGAGCAAAATGGCCATAATGGTGACAAACAACATCATCTGGTTGCCGGAAACCCGTGAAAAACTTCCCAATCCCCAGATAACGTATGCTTTAATATCTTCTTCGACACTGAAGAATTTCAGGATTCCGATGATGGCATTGGCCAGGTAACCAATCATTACGCCTATAATGAGGAGGGTTACATTTCCTTTTACCTGGTGTGAGACAAAGACAATGAGTGCCATGACCGATAAAGCTCCGGCTATTGCAGCGACGGATAAAGCTATTTCTCCCATGAACCCCAAATGGCTTAATGCGACTCCGCCTATGCTGCCGGAGAAAAGAACTACAAAAGCAACACCTAAGCTGGCTCCGGAACTGATACCCAAAACGGAGGGACCTGCCAACGGATTCCGGAATACGGTCTGCATTTGTAATCCGCTTACGGCGAGTCCCGCACCGGCAACCAAGGCGGTCAATGCCTGGGGGAAACGCGATTTCCAAATGATATTTTGCCAAGTGACGGCTTCATTTCCCTGGCCGGTGAAAATATTCCAGACCGATTTCAGGGGAATATTTACTGAACCAAGTACCATATTTAAGAATAACAGTATGGAAATGAGCAGGATTAGCAAAAGAATGAGAGTCATATTTTTGCCGGAATGTGCCATATTCATTACTCTTTTAGCAGGTTATAAAATACAGGTTGGTATTCCGGCAATAAATCGGGATGGAAAACCTTTATAAAATCTGATAGTAATAAGTCCGGTTCCATGGGCATATTTTCATAGTAAGCTTTTTCGCGCATATTGCAGTAGATTACACCTTTTTGCCGGAATGCCTTAAAATCTGCATATCGTTCGTCCTGTTTTTTCAGAAATTCGTAAGAATAATTGCCGGGGAAACTGTTCAGGATACGCCAATAGTCGGCGTTTTCAGAAAGGTTGTAAACCGTTTCGAAATCGAGATTTACCCCTCCCGAATGGGGGTCGTCTTTCAAAAAGTAGTCCGCACCGGCATCTTTGAATATTTGTGCCAGAAAACTTTGTCCTCCCACGGCATACCAATTGCCGCCGTGTATTTCGCCACTCAGGACGACGGGGCGGTGTTTTACTGTATCGGTCAATGTTTTCAGGGCATTGTATTTGTTTTCGATGTCTGCAAATATTCTGTTGGCTTTTTCTTCCAGTCCGAGTAAAAGTCCTGCAAATTTAATCCATTCGGCTTGTCCCAGCGGAGTCATTTCTTTATAACCGAGGTGGGGGACAAGTGGAATGTCCGCTTCTTTCATGGCATCATATCCTCCCTGTTTAAACGGGGAAATAAGGATAAGTCCGGGAGCCAGATTCATGATGATTTCGAGGTCAAAGTTGCCTTCAATTCCGATTTTTTGGGTTTTTCCGTCTGCCAATTGCTGTTTCATAACCGGATTGGACAGAAAACGGGTACTGCTGATGCCTGTCACTTTGTCGGTGGCTTCCAAACGAATGAAATTAGATAATTGCAAGGAAGTCATGCATATCAAACTTGTTACAGGCAGGTCGATGATTTCCGTATTTGCCGGAATATCGGGTTGTGTGCCTCTTTGCCGCAGGGCAAAAAGATATTCAGTGCTGTTGGGAGTTTGAGGGTCTTTTATGTGTAAGAGTTGGTATCCTTGTTTTTGTTCAAACCAAAAACCTCTGGCGTAGCGAATGCCGGAATTTACATCTGCAGAAAGATTTCCATTCGCAGTTGGCCCGCTTGTTTTTTTTGAATTTTTGTACTGGCAGGCGTAAAGCAGTATTTGACAGCAACAAAAAACAATCAGTAATAGACGGCAATAATTTTTCATGTTCTTTTCCTCCGAAAGATAAGATTAATCTGTAATTGTATTGAGTTGGCAGGTTTTCTGGCTTGTCATCTTTTCCCCTTCCCGAAACATTATGGTTTCAGTGGGCTTTTATGAAAAGATCTGTCAGGGACAGGATAGACTTTACAGCTGCGGGGACAGCTCCGGATTCTCACCGGATTCCCTTTCCGATATTTGAAAATTCATATCTGTAGGACCAACACGTTGCAAAGATAATATTTATTTTGACGGCTTGGATTTTTTTATGACTTTTGTGTCCGGGACCTGAGTGTTTTTATTATGAAAGGTAAGATTATAGGTGTATCTTTGGGACCGGGTGAACCGGAGTTGATAACGCTGAAGGCGTTAAAAGCATTGAATGCTGCCGATATTGTTTATTGTCCTGCTACCCGAAGTGGCGACGGAACTGTCAAGTCCCGTGCACTGGATATTCTCAGTCAGTTGCCTGTAGATGTGGAAAAAGTCCGTTCTTTTCATGTGCCGATGTCGCGTAACCGGGAGGAAGCACTGAATGCTTATGAGGGAGTGTGTGCCGAAATACTACGACAGGCAGAATCGGGAAAAACGGTGGCTGTTACGGCCGAAGGAGATGCTTGTTTTTATTCCTCTGCCAATTATATGTATGAAAAACTGGAGCAGAATGGATTTCCGGTAGAAATGATTGCCGGAGTGCCGGCCTTTATTGCAGCCGGGGCTTCTGTCGGTCTGCATGTGGTGAAACAGCGGGAACGGCTGGTGGTGGTACCTGGTGATGTTTTGGTGGAAGAGTTGTTGGAAGCCGTAGTTGCAAAACGTACATTGGTGATTATGAAAGTGCCCTTGGGTGAGGCTGTTTTGCGGCCTTTTATTGCCCGGCATCCGGAGTTGCAATATCATTATTTTGAACAGGTGGGAACACCGCACGAGTATTATACTGTTTCTTCTGAAGCAATATTGAGCCGTGTTTTCACTTATTTTTCCGTTTTAGTTATTCAGCCGGCATAAAAATGTAGCTTTTATTTTTTACTTTCTCCTTTTTACTTTATCTTTGCGGCTCCTATCGAGTATGGGAGAGTATTAATTTTTTAAATTAAAAAAATGGCTACAAAAATCAGATTAGCAAGACACGGACGTAAACGACGTCCATTCTACCATGTAGTGGTAGCAGATAGCAGAGCACCACGTGATGGTCGTTACATTGAAAAAATCGGGACTTATGATCCGAATACCAATCCAGCTACTATTGAGCTTAAGTTTGACAGAGCATTGTATTGGTTACAGGTTGGTGCACAGCCGACTGAAACAGCTACCAGAATTTTGTCATACAGAGGAGTGTTGCTGAAGAAACACTTGCTGGAAGGTGTGAAAAAAGGTGCTTTTGACGAAGCTGCTGCCGAAGCTAAATTTGAAGCCTGGATGAAAGAAAAGAATGCAAAAATTCAGGCAAAAATTCAAAAATTGGCTCAGGATGGCAATATTGCTGCTAAAGCTCGTCTGGAAGCTGAAGCTAAAGTACGTGCTGCTAAGGAAGAAGTAATTGCAAAGAAAAAAGCTGAATTGGCTGCTGCCGAGGCTGCTAAAAAAGCAGAAGAGGAAGCTGCTGCTGCTCCGGCAGAAGAAGTTGCTGCACCTGTTGCAGAAACGGAAGCTCCGGTTGCTGAATAAAGCTTTGGCAATGATTACACGGGAAGATTGTATTCAAATCGGTGAAGTTAGTAAAACTCACAACCTGCAGGGTGCCGTGATTATTACCACCGACAGCGACCTGCCCGAACGATATGCGGATAAACCGGTGTTCCTTCTGTTGGAAGGAGCACCGGTTCCTTTTTTTATTGCTCAGGACGGTATAATTTGCCGGAATCATACTTCTTATATTGTTAAATTTGATTATGTAGATTCTTTGGAAGAGGCTGAACGTTTGGTGGGTGCTGAGGTGTTGCTTGAAAAAGATATGTTGGAGGAAGAAGCAGAACCTGATGTTTTTGAATTGGCGGGTTTTGAGGTGGAAGACCTCGTATCGGGGGCTGTTGGTGAAGTGTCGGATGTTGCTGATTATTCCGGGAATGTTGTTTTGGCTCTTTCTATTTTAGGCAAGGAGATTCTTTTGCCTCTTTCTGAAACTTATATTGCTGATGTCGATTTTGAACTTCGCCGGCTTCAGGTGAATATTCCCGCAGAGCTTGCGGAATTGAACTGATTTTTTCTTTTCTATCGGATTTGTGACTTCTCTTTTTTTGTGTTTGTGTCAGAAAATTATTTTGTTAAAATATTTGTTTGTTTCATTCTTCTTGTTTTATGAAATATTGTTTTGGATAACTTTTGATGTACCTGTAATTTTTTATTTCTCTAATAATCACTATGTTATGTTATAGAAATAGAAAACTTGCAAAAAAAATGAAGTTAAAAAATTACCAACTTTGATTTCTTTTTCTATATCTTTGCAGTATCCTATTGCAGAATAATCGAATAAAAATAACGAGCTATGAATGAACATGTAACGAAAGAGAGGGAAATTTATACGCAGGAAGAAGCTTTTCAGAGTTCACTGACTTATTTCAACGGGGATGAGTTGGCGGCACGTGTTTGGGTAAACAAGTATGCTTTGAAAGATTCTTATGGAAATATCTTCGAAAAGAATCCGGATGATATGCACCGTCGTTTGGCTGGCGAGATTGCCCGGATTGAAAATCGTTATCCGAATCCGTTGAGTGAGGATGATATTTTTGAAGTTTTGAGGGATTTTAAGTTTATCGTACCGCAGGGAGGACCGATGACCGGTATTGGTAATGAATTTCAGATAGCTTCTCTTTCCAATTGTTTTGTAATAGGGAATGAAGGTCCTTCGGATTCTTATGGCGGAGTGATGAAAATAGATCAGGAACAGGTGCAGTTGATGAAACGCCGGGGAGGAGTGGGGCATGATTTGTCGCATATTCGTCCAAAGGGGTCGCCGGTGAAGAATTCCGCTTTGACTTCAACCGGGATTGTTCCTTTTATGGAGCGTTATTCCAACTCGACAAGGGAGGTTGCTCAGGATGGGCGGCGCGGAGCCTTAATGCTGAGTGTCTCCATCAATCACCCCGATTCCGAAAGTTTCATTGATGCGAAAATGACTGAAGGAAAAGTGACGGGTGCCAATGTGTCTGTAAAAATTGATGATGAGTTTATGCGGGCTGTGATTAATGAACAGGAATATATTCAAAAATATCCGGTTTATTCAGAAGAGCCCAAATATAAGAAGACAATTAATGCAAAACAATTATGGAATAAGATAGTGCATAATGCCTGGAAATCGGCAGAACCGGGGATTTTGTTCTGGGATACTATTATCCGGGAGAGTGTACCCGATTGCTATGCAGATAAGGGGTATCGCACAGTTTCCACTAACCCTTGCGGAGAGATTCCTTTGTGTCCGTATGATTCTTGCCGCTTGCTGGCCATAAATCTTTATTCTTATGTGCAGAATCCTTTTACCAAAGGGGCTTTTTTTGATTTTCCTTTGTTCAAAAAGCATGTCGCTATTGCGCAGCGGATTATGGATGATATTATTGATTTGGAATTGGAGAAGATCGATGCCATTCTCGATAAAGTGCATGCAGACCCGGAAACCGACGAGGTTAAGGGGGTGGAAATTCGTTTGTGGGAAAAAATCAAACAGAAAGCTAAAGAAGGACGCCGTACCGGGGTAGGTATTACTGCGGAAGGTGATATGCTGGCTGCTCTCGGTTTGCGTTATGGTAGTGATGATGCCATTGATTTTGCAGTGGATATACAAAAAACATTGGCTGTCGAAGCTTATCGTGCATCTGTATTCCTGGCTAAAGACCGTGGCAGTTTTAAAATTTATGAAACCCGCAGAGAGGAAAATAATCCTTTTATCAAACGTTTAAAGGAGGCGGATGCCGATTTGTATACGGATATGGTGAAGTACGGACGTCGTAATATCGCCTGTCTTACTATTGCTCCTACCGGAACCACCAGTCTGATGACTCAGACGACTTCCGGAATCGAACCTGTTTTCCTGCCGGTATACAAACGGAGAAGGAAAGTGAATCCGAATGACCAGAATGTGCGGATTGATTTTGTTGACGAATCAGGAGATAGCTATGAAGAATTTATAGTATTCCATCATAAATTTTCCGAATGGATGAAAATTAACGGATACGATACGACAAAACACTATTCCGATGAAGAAATTGACCAGTTGGTGGCCGAATCTCCTTATTACAAAGCAACTTCCAATGATATTGACTGGGTGGCTAAAGTAAGGATGCAAGGACAAGTGCAGAAATGGGTGGACCACTCTATCAGCGTCACTGTTAACCTTCCTTCGGATGTAACCGAGGAGTTGGTAGGACAGCTTTACGTTGAAGCATGGAAAAGCGGTTGCAAAGGATGTACGGTCTACCGCGACGGTTCGCGTGCCGGAGTGCTGGTGTCTAATAAAGATAAGAAACAAGCAACCTCTCCGGAGGCGGGAATGCCGGCCAAACGGCCGATGGAACTGGATGCGGATGTCGTTCGTTTCCAGAATAATAAGGAAAAGTGGATTGCTTTTATCGGTTTATATAATGGCCGTCCCTACGAAATCTTTACTGGTATTGCCGATGATGAAGAAGGAATTATGCTTCCGAAAGCGGTGGTTTCCGGTAAGATTGTAAAACATTACGATGAGG
Organism: uncultured Odoribacter sp.; assembly: GCA_910578105.1. Taxonomy (GTDB): domain Bacteria; phylum Bacteroidota; class Bacteroidia; order Bacteroidales; family Marinifilaceae; genus Odoribacter. Next base: position 358,337 of record CAJTPD010000002.1, read on the forward strand.
AAAGAAATTCCCGTTATGACTTTCAGTTCCAGAATAAACGCGGATTCAAAACTACAGTGGAAGGATTGTCTTATAAGTTTGACAAGGAATATTGGAATTATGCCAAGCTCATTTCCGGAGTATTGCGCCACGGTATGCCCGTTCATCAGGCAGTGGAATTGGTGGCTTCTATGGAATTTGATAATGAAAACATTAATACCTGGAAAAACGGTGTTGAAAGGGCTTTGAAGAAATACATTCCGAACGGAACGGAAGCCAATGGCGAAAAGTGTGAGCATTGCGGTGCATCTTTGGTATATCAGGAAGGTTGTCTGACCTGTAAAACGTGCGGTTATTCCAAGTGCGGATAAACGGAGTATTTCCGGATTAAAAAGAACAGCGGTTGTAGCGATTTGGAACAGGGTTTCAAATAAAAAGCTATAACCGCTGTTCCTGTTTTACAATTTCTTATTTTTGTACGTGGAACAGAAGAATGAAAGTTGGAATGCAGATTCATTACGGAACAGAAGATTTACAGATTGTAAATCCGGTTGTCACTATCGGTAGTTTTGACGGTGTACATAAAGGACACGTGCAGGTGATAGAATGTTTGAAAAGAGTTGCCCGCGATTTACAGGGGGAAACTGTTATTATCAGTTTTGAGCCTCATCCGCGCGAAGTGTTGTATCCTATGGAAAAACGTCCGGGAATTCTGACTACATTGGATGAAAAAGTGAAAATATTGGATGCCCAGGGAGTAGAACATCTGATAATACTTCCTTTTACCCGTTCTTTGGCTGAATTGGATTTTAAGGAGTTTGTGTGCGATGTTTTGGTGGACCGGATAGGCATAAAGGGACTTGTGGTTGGATATGATCATCGTTTCGGAAAAAACCGGGAGGGTTCTTTTGAAAAGTTAAAGGAACTGGCCGGAAAGTATCATTTCTATCTGGAGCAGGAAGAGGCATATGAAGAAAATCAGATTAACATCAGTTCCACCAAAATCAGGAATGCTTTGCAAATCGGAGATATCAACCGGGTAAATGAATTTTTGGGCTATATCTATTTTCTGGCCGGGGTGGTGGTGTCCGGAGATAAAATCGGGCGTTCTATGGGTTTTCCGACTGCTAATATACAATTGGAGGATGAACGGAAGTTATTGCCTGCCTCAGGTGTATATGCAGTAAAAGTTTATATAGGGGATGATGTATACGGCGGAATGCTGAATATCGGTGTCCGACCTACAGTGAGTTGTTGTGGAATTCTCCGGATTGAGGTGAATATTTTTGATTTTTCAGAGGATATTTACGGAAAGAAAATCCGGTTGGCTTTGTTAGCCCGTATTCGGGGCGAACAAAAATTTGAGGATACCAATGAATTGAAACAACAACTGGGCCGGGATCAGAAAAAAGCAGAGGAATATCTGGCAAAATAGAAATTGTTTTCTGGTTTGTTTTTTCAGAACCGATATTGTATCATGACATTGATGCGGTTTGCATTTCCGTATTGTTTGTCAAAATTATTTCTGCGTCCGTATTCGTATTCAATGCCTGTTGTACCATATTCCGTGAATTTCCATAAAAGATTGGCTGCGGCATATTGTGCATATTTGTAATCGGTTGCTGCCAGTGTTTTGCGGGTTTGCATCCGGGTGTGACTATAAATTAATGAAGAAGAAAGACGAGGGTTCCAATTGTGTTGTATTGCCCCGAAAGCACCCCACATTGTGGGAGCGATGAGTTTTCCTTCTGTATTGTTTTCGGGAATCAGGTCATAGCCCAGTGCACTGATATCCTGAATATAGCGGGCAATCCCTTGTCCGTATACTCCCTGGAACATCAAGCTGTTGTTTTTATTCAGGGGAATGGTTCCACTGCCTGTTATCCCCCAGCCTGTACATATCTTGTCCTTGTCCGTTGCCGTATTTTTGTAACTGATGTTTCTCAGGATAGCTCCGGCTTGCAGATGTCCGTTGTTTTTCAGGGTATACCGGATGTTGAAGGGAATATCCGGGACTTTTTGGCGGATACTTTTGGTGTGGTTGCCTGTGGTGTAGGAGGGAGTTGCATACTCTAAGGCCAGTGAGGCTTTAAACCGTTTGGTAAACAGGTATGTATAGCGAATCATTGGTTGACGTATTTCAATGGCACTGCCCGGTCCCTCCTGGTCGATGGTAGCGGGAACCGATGTCATATCTCCGAATGTACTCCATGCTTTTCCTATGGTGAGACCTTTGAATTGCACGAAAGCTTGTTGCAACTTCGGGGTGTTGTCAGGTCCTTCGAATTGCATTTCTATATATGAAACCAGTTTTCCGGCCTTTGTATTTCCGAGCAGTTTAAAAAATAGTGTCGATTGCTCCAATGTCATGCCGTAGCTTGTGCCGGATTGTTCTCCGTTGGGGGTAATCTGTGACGTGATGAATGAATTGTAGTCCGGTAAACCGTTGAAATCATAAGCTGCATTCATCTGAACATAACCGCCGATTCCGAAAAGGAAGTTTTTATTGTCGTCGAAGAAGATAAAACGAGGAGCTGCCGGGTCTTTGAAAGCTAATGGAAAAGCCTCTTTCATCATGGTGTAAAAATTATGGGTATCCCGCTCCTGCGACACAGAAACCACATTTACTTTTTGCGCTTGTGTCTGTACATAAATACTACTTGTCAATATTGCGAATAATATGCTTGCTGCTTTTTTCTTCATCTTCATAGTAATTGATGTGAAACCTCTTTCGATGTTCAGGTATACGTATGAAAATGAAAAAAGTAAAAAATAAAACTTCCGAATAGGCTAATACACGACTATTCAGGCTTATTATGCCATCCACGGGGTTATATTCCTTTAATGATACAGAAACCCTGTTCCTTTGTGTCTACAGGAACTTTTTTGCTAACCATTTCCGTACTGGTTCATCATATACCTTGAGGCATATGTAAGCGAACAGTATATTCCAGAGGCATACGCCGATAGCTACGGGCCAGGTATCTGCCAATGTGAAAAACCGATGCTTGATGAGCCAGGCATAAAAAAGGTACATGGCCGGATAATGGATAATATAGAGCGGAAAGGAAATATCCCCGAGAAATTTGCAGATACGCGAAGATAGCGGGTCTGTGGTGTTGCCTGAAGCACCTGTCCATACCAATACGGGGAATGCGACGATGATGCAAAAAGACTCATAGACGCCGTTGAGACAGATTTACGGTACAAGAAACAAGGCCAAAAGAATGGCTGAGCAAATCCAAAAGGCACCCTTTATCTTGACCGGTTTAAAATGGCGGGATAACAGGATGCCTGTGGAGAACGGAAAAAGCATGCGTAGTAAACCGCTCCCGAATCCGGCATCGTACATACTCCAGCCTACGCCGATATTTCCATATCCCGACCCATTGAGCCATGTAAAAGCCGTCAGGCCCAATCCCAGCAAGATGACAAACCATGTTAGCACTTTGGTGGAAAGACGGTGTATAAACAGGGCGTAAAGCAGATTGCGGATATACTCAAAAAAAAGCGACCACGCAGGACCGTTCAGGGGAAAGGCTTCGGCGTTGCCGCGTATATCCCAGTTTGCTCCCGGCACTACCGGAATGAAAAACAAAGCACATAATAATGCAACTATCACTGTTGAATAGGTATATGTGTACCATTCCATTGCACACTGCCTTGCAGGAAAAAACAGACAGCCCCCAGCAAAGCTCCCAGCACTACCATAGGATGGAGTCTTATCAGCCGGCGTTTGAAAAAGTTACCTAAGGTCAGGTTGGTCTTCCAGCGGTCGTCATAAGCATATCCGATAACAAAACCGGATAGAATGAAAAAGAAATCCACTGCCAGATAGCCGTGATTGATGCCTTTTATTACCGGAGAACTTCCGGCAAATGCAAAACCTTCGTGCACATGATACCACAACACCAATAAAGCCGCAACCCCTCTCAAACCATCTAAAAGTTTGTAATGGGGTTTGCTGTCGATAAATGTTGCAGAAGATTTTTTGGGGGCAACTGATTCAGACATAATATAAAAGTGTTTTAATGATACAAAGGGGCGGGTTTTGTATCATGTGTGATTAAAGTGCCCTTTAAAAGCTAAATAGAAAACTTTTAGAGAGCACTTTATTTCGGGATTACCCAGTTATTTTTCTGAGTAAAGTCTGCATATCGCATTTTTCTTTCAAGATGCCGAAAATCTGCTCAATGGCCACACGTTCCTGTTGCATGGTATCGCGGTCGCGGATGGTGACGGCATTGTCTTCTAAGGTTTGATGGTCAATGGTGATGCAGAACGGAGTACCAATGGCATCCTGCCGGCGGTAGCGTTTGCCGATGGAGTCTTTTTCGTCATACTGGCAGTTGAAATCGTATTTCAGCAGATTCATGATTTCCTGGGCTTTTTCCGGAAGACCGTCTTTTTTTATCAAAGGCATCACAGCCATTTTCACCGGGGCGAGAGCTGCCGGGAGGCGGAGGACGACGCGCGAATCCTGTTTCCCATCCTTACTTAAATCCTCTTCGCAGTATGCAGCCGACATAATTTGTAAAAACATCCGGTCCACACCAATAGACGTTTCAATAACATAAGGAACATATGATTCGTTCAGTTCGGTATCAAAATACTGGATTTTTTTGCCCGAGAATTGCTGATGTTGTGACAAGTCGAAATCGGTACGGGAATGAATACCTTCCACTTCCTTGAAGCCGAAGGGGAATTTATATTCAATATCAGTAGCGGCATTCGCATAGTGGGCCAGTTTTTCGTGGTCGTGGAAACGGTAATTCTCTTCGCCGAATCCAAGCAGTTGATGCCAGCGCATCCGGGTGGTTTTCCATTTTTTAAACCATTCCAATTCAGATCCGGGACGTACAAAGAATTGCATTTCCATTTGCTCGAACTCGCGCATGCGGAAAATAAACTGCCGGGCTACGATTTCGTTCCGGAATGCTTTACCAATTTGTGCTATTCCGAAAGGAATTTTCATGCGGCCGGTTTTCTGGACGTTCAGAAAATTCACAAAAATACCTTGTGCCGTTTCCGGACGCAGGTAGATTTTGCTGGCACCTTCGGCAGTCGAACCCATTTCAGTGGCAAACATCAGGTTGAACTGGCGTACTTCTGTCCAGTTGCAGGTCCCTGAAATCGGGCACACGATTTTTTCATCCAAGATAATCTGGCGCACCTCGTTCAAGTTGTTATTGTTCAAAGCGTCGGACATTCTTTCGTGGAGTGCGTCGCGTTTGCGTACATGTTCCAGAATCTGGGGATTGGTCTGACGAAATAATGCTTCATCGAATTTTTCACCAAAACGTTTCCGGGCTTTTTCTACATCTTTCTCGATTTTCTCTTCGTATTTGGCAATCTGGTCTTCGATAAGCACATCTGCCCGGTACCGTTTTTTTGAATCTTTATTGTCAATCAGCGGGTCATTGAAAGCATCCACGTGACCGGAAGCTTTCCATATAGTAGGATGCATGAAAATGGCAGAATCAATCCCTACGATGTTTTCGTGCAACCGAACCATGGATTCCCACCAATATCTCTTGATATTATTTTTCAATTCCACACCATACTGGCCGTAGTCATATACTGCGCCCAGACCGTCATATATATCCGAGGACGGAAACACAAACCCATATTCTTTGCAATGGGCCACTAATTTTTTAAATACATCTTCTTGTGCCATATATTTGTCATTTGAATGTACTAATGGCCGATGTCTGACCGGCATGCAGATTTATTTTATAGTACATGTGTAATTTATTGCTGCAAAAGTAGAATAAATTTGTCAATGTTATTAATGTGTCGGTATGCAAATGAAAAATACTTGCTGTTTTTCCAGGTAAATAATAAACGGATACCCGGATATATTTATTGTCTCATTTGCATATGATTTCTATTCCACGTGTCCGATTTCCTTGATGGCTTGTGTTATATTGATGGCATAATCTCCGATTTTTTCACATTCGGAGAACATGTCATTGTACAAAATGCCGGTGGGGTAATCGTATTTTTTGGCTTCTATGGCTAATAGGTGTTCTTGTTTTAATAAAGTGCGGTAGTCATTGATTGCTTTTTCCAGTTCGTAGGCTTTTTTTGCATTTACGTTTTTATATTCTGTTGCTAAATTGTTGCACATGACATTCAGGGCCTCTTCAATCAATGCAAACATATGTTTGATTTTATTGGTCAGTTCTTCCGGGAAAACAACATTCTGGTCGTTGCGGCGGTTGATGGCTTTGGCTACGTTTAAGGAAGAGTCTGCAATGCTTTCGATATCTGTGACAATTTTAAACATAGCACGTATGCGTTGTGAGTTTTCGGTAGAAAGTTTAGATTCAGAGACTTTAGTCAGATAATTCGCAATTTCTACTTCTATGTTGTCACTTTCGTCTTCCATTTTTACCAGCTGTCCGAAAGGTTTTTCAAAGTCTTTTGAGGATAATTCCAGGCATTCGGTCATTTTACGGAACATGTCACGGGTATTTTTGCCATATAAGGTAATTTCTTCTTTTGCCTGAAACAAAGACGCATCGGGAGTAGAAAGTAGTCCGATTTTGATGTGTTTTAAAGTAAAAGCATCTTCGCAGGCTTCTTTCATCGGAATCAATTTACTTACCAGTTTGGCTATTAATTGGATAAACCAGATTAAAATCAACAAATTGGTAATATTGAATATTGTGTGAAACAAAGAGAGTGCCACCGGAACGGCTTCGATGTTTGTAGAGGGATTGCCAATGCCTAAAAGGATGCTTAATTGTTCAACCCATCTTATAAAGAAGGGGAATATAGCCATTACCCAGATTACTCCGAATACATTGAATACAAAGTGAGCAAGTGCAGCCCGTTTGGCCGTTGTATTTGCTACTGTTGCAGCAATGTTGGCTGTGACTGTTGTTCCTATATTTTCTCCGAGCACCATGGAGGCTGCTATTTCAAAACTAATCCAGCCATTCGCACACATGACCAAAGTTAGGGCCATTGTTGCGGAAGAGGATTGGATTAATATTGTGAGTGCCGTACCAATCAACATGAAGAGTAAATAAGAAATATATCCCATGTCTGTGTACTTTTGCAGGAAAGTGAATATTTCCGGATTGTCTTGCAGGTTTGGCATGGAGCTTTTCAGAAAATCCAGACCTATAAACAGGAGCCCGAATCCGATGATAAGTTCTCCCCAGCTTTTTCTGGAGCGTTTTTTAGAAAATAGAAGCGGCAGACTGAGCCCAATTAAAGGAAGTGATATATCGGCCATGCTTATTTTGAAACCCAGGATAGAAATCAGCCATGCCGTGATTGTGGTACCGACATTTGCTCCCATAATGATTCCGATGGATTCGGTCAGGTTTAACAGGCCGGCATTGACGAAGCTGACCACCATTACTGTGGTGGCAGAACTACTTTGTATGATGGCTGTGATTAGTATTCCGGTCATCACGCCTTTGATCCGGTTTGAAGTCATTGCAGAAAGAATGTGGCGCATACGTGTACCTGCTACTTTTTGCAGAGCTTCGCTCATGAGCTTCATACCATACAGAAAAACTCCTAAAGAGCCGATGAGCTGTAGAAAATCAAAAAGGCTATAGTCCATAAGTATTTGGTGTGTTGTTGTAAATTAATTTATTCCTCGTGTCCGATTTCTTTGATGGCTTGGGTAACATTGATGGTATAATCCCCGATTTTTTCGCATTCAGAGAACATATCGGAATAGATAATACCCAATGAATAATCGTATCGTTTTTCTTCCACAGCCAGTAAATGTTCTTGTTTCAGAATTGTACGGTAATCATTTATGGCTTGTTCAATTTCGTAAGCTTTTTTAGCATTGACCTGAGTGTATTCCATATTCAGGTTGGAACACATGATAACAATGGATTCGTCTACCAGTGAGAACATATGTTGCAACTTATTGGAAAGTTCTTCGGGGAAGCTGATATTTTGTTCGTTTCGGCGGTAAATGGCTTTGGCTACGTTTAGAACAGAGTCTGCAACACTTTCAATTTCCGACACGATTTTAAACATGGCACGGACACGTTGGGAGTTTTCCGTGGATAGTTTGGATTCAGATACCTTGGTGAGATAATCTGCAATTTCTACTTCAACACGGTCGCTTTCGTCTTCCAGTTGCTGTAATTTTTCAAATTCTTTTTCGTATTCGCCGGCTGGCAGATGGAATGCCTGTACCATTTTATGATACATTTCAAGGGTATTCTGACCATAGAGGGATATTTCCTGCTTTGCCTGGAATAAAGATGCATCAGGAGTTGAAAGCATTCCGATTTTGATATGTTTCAGCTTGAAAGAATCTTCTCCGGCTTTCGGAGGAATTAACCGGCTTACGATTTTTGCCAGCAGTTTAGTGAACCAAATTAATATGGTGACATTGATACCTTTTGCCAACGTATTAAATAGCGATAACACAAGAGGCATTGCTGCATTTATAGAAGCTAATACGCCTGCCCGTGCTTCCGGAGAGAAGGCTTCGTTCAATAAATGAGGATTGGAATAAATGGGGTTGTACCGGGAAAGATGGAGAGCAACACTGAGGTCACCGATAAAATGCAGGAAAGGAGTAAAAATAGCAAAAAGCCATATGACGCCGAATACATTGATGATGAAATGGGCCAAAGCTGCGCGTTTCGCCTGGACATTGGCAACAGCAGCAGCCAGATTGGCGGTGATAGTGGTACCGATATTTTCTCCCATAATCATGGCAGCAGCATCTTCATAACCTATCCATCCTTTGGAGCAGATAACCAGGGTTAATGCAACAGTGGCAGAGGAGGATTGGAAAAGAGTGGTTAATACGGCACCGATTAATAAGAAAATCATCCATGAGCGGAAACCAAGGTTGCTAATTTTTTGTATAAAATCTCCGACGCCCGGATAATCATGCAGATTGGTTGGCATGGATTCTTGCAGAAAACGTAAGGCCAGAAACAGAAGACCAAAGCCGATAAACATTTCTCCCCAGTTTTTGCGGGAACGTTTTTTTGAAAATAACAGGGGTAAGGTACATCCGATGATAGGCAGTGCCAGATCACTCATACTAAATTCCCCGAGTCCCAATCCGGCAACCAGCCAACTGGTAACAGTTGTACCGACATTTGCTCCGAGGATGACGCCAATGGAGCCTACAAGATCCAGTAAACCGGCATTTACAAAACTGACTACCATGACAGTTGTGGCTGATGAGCTTTGGATAAGTGCTGTGATGAAGATACCGGTGAGGACGCCTGTTATGCGGTTGGAGGTCATTGCAGTCAGAATCTGACGCATTTTATTGCCGGCAAGTTTTTGGAGGGATTCACTCATGAGTTTCATTCCATACAGGAAAACTCCCAACGAGCCAATGAGCTTCAGAAGCTCAAAGATGTCATAATCCATTTTAGAGATTTTAAAATTTCAACTGTTTTGCAACGGTAAAAATAAGAAACTCGTTTAGATTACGAAAGTATTGTAGTAAGAATTCATTAGTATTTTTATAAAAAGTCAGTTAAAATATGTTGCAGTAATAAATTAGAAAAAGAGTGTCGGAATTTTGCAGGTAATTTTGACACTCTTCTTTGTGACCAAAGTTTATTCAAACAGAAATTTGAATGGTTGGCTTTCCCTAAATTCGGATGCTGCATTGCCTGCGTATGTTTCTCCGTTTGCCAGGTTCAGTTTTTTTACCGGGGCGTCGGAGGAAAAATCCAAATCCGCAAGAGTAATCCAAAAGATATTGGGATTCATGGTGGATTCAAAAAAATATACTTTATTTTTCTGGTCGGCAACAGTACGCCATCGTGTGGAGGCTATATTGGGCTGATCCGGGGTGGAGATTCCTAAGGGGACGGATACGTTGCGCATGACGCTGAATACGCCTGCGACGGCTTCTCTTTGGTCGGAAGTTTGTGGGATGGTATTGATATAGAAAGAGGCTCTGACAAAACGGTCGGCGGCCCGGTTGGTGCCCGGAAGCATGGTTAGTCCTCCGATTTGTTGCCAATAATTGTTGAGGGTAATTTGTTTTTCGTATGTAGGAGAATTGGTCATAATCTGGCATTCCCGGCCTTCATGGATGATTAGTTGGCCGTTGATGTATTCGAAGATGGCACTGTTGCCTGTCGTGTCGGAAATGGCCAGGTGAAGTTTAGATTGTGCACCGTTGGGCATATCCGGGGCATCAATCCGGAAAAGTTCTTTCCGGAGTTCCTGTACAGCTTCGTCCACAGTGGCAAAATTGTCCAATACATACTGGGTCCAGATACTGATTCCCATTACCGGGCGAGTGTCTCCAGGGCGATTGTAGGAGGATTCTGTCAGATAGAGGATGTTGGCTACCAGACCTTTTTCGTTCATACCGTCCGAGGTGCCGATGTCGTAACCGGCAGTAATGACACTGCCGTATTTAGAGGTCCAGTGAATTGTGTTCCCGCTGTCGGCACCAGCCCTTTTCATACCGCGGGGGAAGAGATAGATGTTGGATTTAAGGTCTTCTTTCCAATCCATTGTCCGACCAGTGACTACCATATTATCCGGGCCGAGATAAACTGCCCGGGTACATGCTTCTGCATTTGAAAATAAAATGAATGACAGGGCAGAAATACCTGTGAAAATGATACTTGTTTTCATAGTTTCTTTTTTAGTAAAAGAAACGTATGACAGAGCAGAAAGATTTATAAATTTTGTAATCAGGCAGGATATGATGTTATTAGTTGTTATGCCAAAGTTTTTTTGTTAATAGTCAAGACTGTGTCCAAAATTTGTTATATGATTCTATAATTGTTCTATTTCCTTTGTGGAAAGCCCCGTAGCTTGTGTAATGAGTTCTGTTGTCATTCCGAGGGATTTCATATTTCGTGCAATTTCCAGTCGGCTTTCAATTCTGCCTTTGGCTTCTCCTTCTGTCAGCCCCTCTGCTCTGCCCTCTGCTTTACCTTCAATTCTGCCTTCAATTCTGCCTTCAATTCTGCCTTCAATTTTGCCTTCAATTTTGCCTTCTGCTCTACCTGTTATACGTCCTTCTTCCAATCCTTCCATCCATGCAGTGTCCATTACACTGCGTTGTACGCGTAAATCCTCGATATTACGGAGATAGGCGGCACGGTCTTTTTTGTCCAATGATGAGAATTTTAATCGTTCCCGCGCTTCTGCCAGTCCGGGGGCCTGGGAATTTTGACCTATTTCTCCTGTTTTCAAGAAAACGATCCATTCATCCAGAGGGGTCACCGCTTTTTTGTCAAATTCGTTGACACGAAGTACATAATATTCCGGAAATAAATCTCCTGCATCCTGACAGATGAAACGTTCCCGCTGTTGTTTAGACAATTGCAATACGTCGTGGTTATGAATGCCACGGAATTCTGTGCGCCCGTGATATACGTAGTCTGTTCCTTGTCCGAGATCAAAGTAAACAATGTTTACCGAGTATACTTTGCGAATCTTCTCATATAGGTCGCCTTCAGAGATGTATTCCGTGACGGCTTTTGAAACGCCGTATAGCATGCGCAAAAAATAGTCTAATTCCCGGTTGTTCTGTACTTCGATAATAATCAATTCTCCTTTGCTGTCTTCAGCCAAAAGGTCAACACGATTGAATTTGTCGGTAAATTCCTCTTTGTTGCTTTCACTTTCCAGAATATTGCGGATTGTGATTTTTTCCTCAAACAAACTACTGAGGAAACCTTCGAGCACAACGAAATTACTTTTGTGACGGAGCAGGCGTTTCATGGCCCAATCAAATCGTACAAGGTGTGGAAGTGGCATAGCATCAAAGTTTTGAATTATATGACGAAGATATGACATTTTATTCATATTTCAATGTTATTGCTCGTGGTCGTTACTATGTTGCAAAAAAAATGGCCGGAATTAACTCCGGCCGTTTTTATGATATGGAAAAGGGATTACATCATTCCCGGCATTCCTCCGCCCATGGCAGGTACTGCAGGTTCATCCTTTTTCTCTTCAACCAAAACACATTCGGTGGTCAGGAACATGCCGGCGATAGAAGCTGCATTTTCCAGAGCTACACGGGTTACTTTCTTCGGGTCGATAACACCGGCTTTTTTCAAATCTTCGTAGATATCTTTCCGGGCGTTATATCCGAAGTCATTTTTACCTTCGCGGACTTTGTTGACAACAACAGCACCTTCTACTCCAGCATTGAAAGCAATTTGACGTAATGGTTCTTCTATAGCACGACGGATAATTTCAATACCAGTGGTTTCATCTTCGGTTTCACCTTTCAGTCCGTCTAAAGCAGCTTGGGCGCGGATGTAAGCTACGCCACCTCCCGGAACAATACCTTCTTCGCTGGCAGCGCGTGTAGCATGCAAGGCATCGTCAATGCGGTCTTTCTTTTCTTTCATTTCAACTTCAGAAGCAGCGCCTACATACAGGACAGCAACACCACCTGACATTTTGGCCAGACGTTCTTTCAGTTTTTCTTTGTCATAGTCTGAAGTAGAATTTTCAATCAATTTCTTGATTTGTTCAATTCTTTCCTGAATGAATTCTTTTTTGCCTGCACCTTTTACGATGGTGGTATTCTCTTTATCAATCGTTACTTTGTCTGCACGTCCCAGCATGTCAATAGTCATGCCGTCCAGTTTCATTCCTTTGTCTTCGGAAGCTACAACTCCGCCGGTCAGGATAGCGATATCTTCCAGCATTTCTTTCCGGCGGTCGCCGAATCCCGGAGCTTTTACAGCTGCAATTTTCAAAGAACCTCTCAAGCGGTTAACTACTAAAGTAGCTAAAGCTTCACTTTCCACGTCTTCTGCAATAATCAGAAGGGCACGGCCGGATTGTGCAACAGGCTCCAAAACAGGAAGTAATTCTTTCATGGAAGAAATCTTCTTGTCGTAAAGCAGGATGTATGGGTTTTCAAATTCGCAAAGCATTTTTTCACTGTCGGTAACGAAATACGGTGAAATATATCCCCGGTCGAATTGCATACCTCCGACGGTTTTAACTTCGGTTTCTGTACCTTTGGCTTCTTCAACAGTAATAACGCCTTCGATGCCTACTTTTTCCATTGCTTCAGCAATCAGGTTTCCGATAGTTTCATCTCCGTTTGCAGAAATCCGGCCTACCTGACGAATTTTTTCGAAATTGTTACCCACTTCTTCTTTCTGGCTTTCGAGGTGTTTTACAACAGCTGAGACTGCTTTTTCAATACCTCTTTTCAGTTCCATCGGATTGGCTCCGGCAGTCACGTTTTTCAAACCAACATTGATGATAGATTGTGCAAGAATGGTAGCAGTTGTTGTTCCGTCTCCTGCATCATCTCCGGTTTTGGAAGCCACTTCTTTTACCATTTGGGCTCCGATATTTGCATACGGATCAGCCAGTTCGATTTCTTTGGCTACGCTTACACCATCTTTTGTGATATGAGGTGCACCGAATTTTTTTTCAATAACTACATTGCGGCCTTTCGGTCCGAGGGTTACTTTTACTGCGTTTGCTAATTCATCAACCCCTTTTTTCATCAGGTCGCGAGCTTCAATATTGAATTTTATTTCTTTTGCCATAATGTTTTAATTTAAAAGTCTGTAGACTTATAGGATACCTTATAATTAACTTAGTTTTATAATTACAATACAACAAGGATGTCGCTTTGGTTCATTACCAGATATTTCTTATCATCAATATGGATTTCTGTACCGGAATATTTACCAAATAATACAGTATCACCAGCTTTTATTTCCATCGGTTCGTCAGTTTTTCCTTTACCGGTTGCGATTACAGTTCCTTTCTGTGGTTTTTCCTGTGCTGTATCGGGGATAATAATACCACCTTTTGTTACGGTTTCTGCTTCAACAGGCTCAACAATTACTTTGTTAAGTACGGTTTTGAGTGTCATAATGTTAAAATTTAAAGTTTATAATATTGTTTTATTTTCTTTATCTATTGCACGGGCTACAGCGGTTTGAACGATTATACCGACTGCATGGTTACAACGTCTTATCGTCTATCATTTTTTGTGCCAAAATTCATTAAAATGGAAAGGATAGAATAGAAAATCAAGTAAAATATTGAAAATTAGCATTAAGTGACGGAACGGTGATTCAGAAAACTGACAGGGACATAATAAAAAATGTCAGTATGACTGACATACTGACATTTTTAATATAAAATTATAAAATTTATATTATTCCGCATTGTTTTCTGCGGGTATAGCTTCCGGAGTATTAACAGTTCCCGGGAAAGATGGTATAGCTTGTTGTTGAACGGGTTGTGCATTAATTTGGTCCTGAATTGCAGAACGGGTGCCATTTCCACCTTTGGGAATGAAAAATACGGCCAAAATACACAATATCATCATTGCACCAGCCAGAGTCCAAGTTGCTTTTTCCAGAAAATCAGTAGTTTTTCTTACACCCATAATCTGATTGGATGAAGCGAATGAAGAAGCTAAACCACCGCCTTTGGAGTTTTGTACTAATACAATCAGTATCAATAAAAGGCAGATAATAAATATTAAAACAGAAATTGCGGTGTACATGATTATTCTTGATTATTAATGTTTTGTTTAATTTTTTCAATTCGGTCTGCAAAGTAAACACTTTTTTCCGGATATTTCAAACTTAATTTTATATAAGTTGCAATTGCTTTTTGGTAGAGATGTTGACGTACATATATTTTAGCCAAGGTCTCACTAAAAAGCTCTTCCGGGCTAAATGGATTTTCTTTTGATAAATCCCGGTTATCTGTTATTGTGCTGATTTTTGGCATCCCGGGGTCGGTTTGGATAAATTGTTCTATCAATTCATCTTTCTTTTTCCGGTTTTTTCGTTTATCCTTCTCAGTGGAATTTTGAGCAGGGGTGATAATCGTATTGTCAGTTGGCAGGTAATAACTACTGCTTAAAATCTCCGGGGTTTCCAAAGGAGATTTTTGGGATGAAATAATCTCTGTATCTTCGTCCAGGTTCAGGTCCATAGATAAAACGGGAGGATTTTCGGTCCTGACCGAGGGAGGTGTCTCTGTTTTTTCTTCGGTAATCATCCCTGGGATTCCGGATAAGTCCGGTATTGGTATAGCCGGAGCAGTTTCAAATGGTGTAAATATTGGATTTGAAGGAGCAATCTCTTGCTCATTATAATCCGTGATAATTCCAGGGATGTTATCTAATTGTATTGTATTGGAGATAATATTCGAATCTTCGGGCTGCTGACGGCGAATGCTTTTATTTTCTGGCCGGGGAGGTGCCATTCGGGAGAAGTCCGGACTGATGATTTCATCTTTTTCTGCAGGCTTTTCGTTTTCTATGTTTTGCGGGTATGCGGGAATACCTGGCGAAGGGATTTCGATGTGTCCGTCAATTTCCAGTATTCGTTCATTAACAATTTCTTTTAACCCGGCATTAGCAGATTCTTGGCAAACAGATTCGAAATGTACCTGTTGGTTTATATAACGGAAAAATTGTTTGTGGTCTGTTATATGAACTGTACTTAATTTCAATTCGTTCCTGAAGCGGGGGCCTGCTTTTAGGTAGAGCACTTTCAGATAAAGAATACGTGCTGTCTGGAAATAAGGGTAACGACATACGAGATCGTCTAGTTCACGTAAATCTTCGTTGCTGACTTTTTCCGGATAACGGATTAGCTCTATCAATTTTTCGCTCTTCATTCTTTTTTGAAAATGTTTACCAGTTGACTAAGGCTTTTGTATATATGTCATCAATAATTTTATCTAATATTTCAGTAATCAGGCTTTCTTCGACGGAATTAAAATCGACTTCTGTGGAATAATCTGCATAATTTGAAAATTCGGATGTAAACTCTTCGTCGTCTACCGTGTTTGTATATTTTACTCTGATTCTTATGGTAAGACGGTTTGCTGCTGCAATTTCGTCTTTCTGAATATCAATAGGTCGCTGGTCATAACCAATAATCTGTCCTTCAAAACGCAGGTCTCCGTTATTGTCTGTCATTTGCGTGAGTCCTGTTTTGGAACGCATGTAATCTGTCAGTTTTTCCGTAAACAATGAGCTTAAATAGGGTACCACCAAAGGAGCTTTGTTGGGAAAGTAATCTACAGAAAATGTTTTTACATTCGGAGAGATGGAAGCTCCGGTTAATGAGTATTTAGGCCATCCTGCCAGTTTACAAGAATTGCAACATATGACGGTGAGAAGTATAAAGAGCAAGTATTTGATTTGTGTCATGGAATACAGGATTGTTTGTGATGCAAAAGTAATAATTATTTCTCTAAATCGTATTCTTTCAATTTCCGATAGAGGGTCCTTTCTGAAATTCCCAGGTCTAAAGCTGCCAGTTTGCGTTTCCCATGGTTTTTTTCCAAAGCTTTCAGAATCATTTCTTTTTCTTTTTCTTCTAAAGAAAAGGATTCTTCTATAACGGCCTCTGATTCCTGTTCGTCAGGGTGAGGATACGCAGTTGGATTGGCAGATGGAAGACCGGAAGTGTAATTTTCATATAAATTTCTGAGAACAAGTGATGTTCCGGGCTCTGTAGTTTGGTGTATGTTTGGTTCATTTTGCATTAAATCATAAACGAGTCTTTTTAGTTCAGTCATATCTTTTTTCATATCGAAAAGGATTTTATACAGGATTTCCCTTTCGGATGCGAAACTGGCTTCTCCGTTATCGTGGTTTGTTGTAAGGATAGGAAGCATGGGGTCATTTTCCGGGATATACTTCCGGAGAGTGGCACCATTTACTAATCTTTCTTGTTCTATGACAGAAATTTGTTCAGTAATATTTTTCAATTGACGGATATTGCCCGGCCACCGGTAGGTCTGTAAAGTTTGTATTGCATCTTCGGACAAACGAACTGTTGGCATTCTGTATTTTTCTGCAAAGTCGGCGGCAAATTTCCGGAATAACAGGGGTATATCCTCTTTGCGTTCCCGCAATGGGGGAATTGTGATTGGTATGGTATTCAGACGATAATATAAATCTTCCCGGAATTTTCCGTTTTTTACCGCATAAGGGATATCCAGATTGGTGGCGGCAATGACCCGTACATTCGTTTTTTGTACTTTAGAGGAGCCGACACGGATAAATTCCCCGGTTTCCAGAATTCTTAACAGACGGGCTTGAGTAGGCAATGGTAGTTCTCCGACTTCGTCCAGAAAAATAGTACCACCATCTGTAACTTCGAAATAGCCTTTCCGGTCGGATACGGCTCCGGTAAATGCTCCTTTTTCATGACCGAAAAGTTCGGAATCTATAGTTCCTTCCGGAATAGCTCCACAGTTTACGGCTATATATTGTGCGTGTTTCCGGGCACTGTATGCGTGAATAATTCTTGGGAAGATTTCTTTACCGACTCCGCTTTCTCCGGTGATTAGTACGGATAAATCGGTAGGAGCCACCTGCATTGCTATATCAATTGCCCGATTTAAACCTGCATTGTTTCCGATTATTTCGAATCGTTGTTTAATGGTTTGTATTTCTTCCATAGTCCTTGCTCTATAAATTCTTTTCTTGGGGTAAAAAACCGTCGTTTTGACAAAATTACATTAAAAACCCTGAATCCCGAAAAATATGCGTGTTTTTTCCGAATCGGAAGAAGAAACGGAGGATATGGGCAAAATAGATAAACAGGTAAATTTATTTTATGAGCCGTTTTACCTATTTTATTTATTTTATCTGTTTATTCCTTTTATCTTTTTCCTATATTTGCCACAAAACGAACGAAGGACATGTTTGACAGCGAACGTTTTATCGTAGAACTGAACAGAAAGAAAGATACGGCCTGG
The DNA here is from genome assembly GCA_910578105.1 of uncultured Odoribacter sp. GTDB lineage: Bacteria > Bacteroidota > Bacteroidia > Bacteroidales > Marinifilaceae > Odoribacter. The sequence goes on from CAJTPD010000002.1 coordinate 376,022, forward strand.
TTGCGGTTGTATGAAGAGTTTTATCCGGCATTGTGTGCCTATGCGGCGAGATTGCTTCATGAGAATGCCGGAGTAGAGGATATTGTTCAGGAATGTATGATTGGGTTGTGGCATTCTTCGTTGCATTTTAACAATGTCAGAGCTTTGGCTGGCTGGCTTTATAAAGCTGTGTATAGCCGTGCATTGAATTTGCTTCGAGACCGTAATAATGCCCGTCGTTTGTTGGGAAATTATACTTCAGAGTTTATATATTCTGAAGAGATGGCTATTGAACTTGCTATTGAAGAAAGTGTAATAGCTAAATTACGGCTGGTTCTTGCTGAGCTCTCCGGGCAACAGAGAAATGTGATGAATTTAAGTCTCGAAGGTTATAAAGTCCGGGAGATTGCATCGATTCTGGGAATTTCTGAAAATACAGTAAAGATGCAGAAAAAACGGGCTTATGCTATGATTCGGGAACGCATGGGAATGGTTTGGGGAGTGTTGTTGGCAACAATTTTTTCCGATTTTTTTTAAAATTCTGTTTTTTTTTGTTACCTATTTTTTTATGTCGTGTGTTTATATTAAAAACATGACATGAATACCTGGAATGATATATATGATTATTCTGATAAAATTTTCAGGCAGGTTTTAGAACAGATTGAGGAAGAAAAGCCGGTGAATGAGTTCAGCAGTCCGGAGATACTGAATGGACGTTTGCAGGAGCAACTTCAATATGATTCTTTTTCAGCTTATCGAAAATTAAAAAAACACAGACGGAGACATACAGTGCGTTGGTATGGTGTGGCAGCAGGAATTATGTTGTTTCTGGGTTTGACTTGGGGATGGTTGGGCCAGGGACCTGACAGCGAGGACTTGTTGACCGAAACCATTTGTCCCGGTAATAAAAAAGCAGTATTGGCTCTGGCAGATGGTTCAGTTTGGTACGTTGGTGATACAGTTATGACAATCACTACTGCCCGGGAAAATATCTGTATCGATTCGAATGGGTTGTTCTTCCGGACTCCCAAAGAAGTAGTTCAATGTGATGATGACACTTATCATTTTTTGACGGTTCCGCGGGGTGGAGAATTTACGATGACGTTGTCCGATGGTAGCCGGGTGTGGTTGAATGCCGAGTCGGAGCTTCGTTTCCCTTTGCAATTTGCATCCGGCCGGCGTAAGGTATTTTTGACGGGAGAAGCTTATTTTGAGGTGGAAAAAGATACAGAACATCCTTTTATTGTAGAAGTAAACGGTTCGGAAATCGAAGTATTGGGGACCGGTTTTAATGTACGTTCTTACCGGAATGAAGGACGGGTTGTGACTACTTTGGCCGAAGGGAATGTATGTTTTAGAAGTGCAGATTCCAGAATTTTATTGGAACCGGGGGAACAGAGTATTCTTAATGAAGATGGTGTGCTTTGGAAACAGAAGGTGGATATATATCCTTATATTGCTTGGAAAGATGGACGTTTTGTTTTTCGCAAACAGCGTTTGGAAGATATCATGACGACGGTAGGGCGTTGGTACAATGTAGAAGTCCGGTTTAAAGATGAAGAGTCGAAAAACATTACTTTCTCCGGTGGAATGATGCGGTATGAAGGTTTTGAGGTGTTTGTGAAAATGATAGAGGCAATCGGGAGCGTAAAGTGTAATATTGAAGGAACAACGGTGTGTGTTGCTAAAAATAAATAAAAAAGACAGGACATTGGTACTGTCCCGTCTTTTGACCGGCAAAACCGGTGATGTTTCATTATAACTAAACAAATTTATGAAAAAAAATGGAATCCGATGTCTTCTTTTGGAAAGAAGATGGTTAAAGATGTATTTAGCGATGAAGTTTTTGGTTTTATTTCTGTGCATTTCTTCTTCTCAATTGATTGCAAATGTATACAGTCAGGTTGTGAAAGTGTCTCTGGAAGTGAATAATGCTTCATTGGAACAAGTAATCCGTTTGTTGGAAAAAGAATCTGGTTATCTTTTCCTGTATGAGGATGCACAAATCGAGCAGGTAAAAGGTTTGGAACTGAAATTCAGGGATGAGGAATTGAAAACAGTATTGGATGAATGTCTGCAAAATTCCGGATTGACCTATAAATTGATGAATCAAACCATTGTCATTGTGCGTAAGGAACCGGCAAAACAAACCAATGCAATTGAAAAGGTGATTGTCCGGGGAGTGGTTAAGGACGTGAAAGGGCAGACTTTGCCGGGAGTTTCTGTTGTGCTTAAAGAAACAACTATGGGTGTTGCTACGGATGCCAATGGGAAATTTGTTATGGAGATTCCGAAAATGGAAAAAATAGTGCTTGTTTGTTCTTTTATGGGTATGGAGACCAAAGAGGTCACCTGGCGGGGAGAAAAAGAGTTGTCTGTTGTGTTAGCTGAGCAGGTTACTGAAATGGAAGAGGCGGTGGTGACTGGTATTTATACCCGGAAAAAAGAAAGTTTTACCGGTTCGGCAGCTACGTATACAAAAGAAGATTTAAAAATGATCGGGACATCCAATATCATTCAAAGTTTAAAGACGCTGGATCCTGCTATGTTGATGCTCGAGAGCAAAGAAATGGGTTCCGACCCGAATACTTTGCCGAATATTGAAATCCGGGGTAAGACGAGTGTTATCGGTTTGCAGTCCGAATTCGAGCACGACCCGAATCAGCCGTTGTTTATTCTGGATGGAGTGGAGACGGATTTGCAGACTATTGTCAATCTGAATATGGACCGGGTGGCCAGTGTGACGATATTGAAAGATGCCGCTTCTACGGCAATTTACGGTTCGAAGGCTGCTAACGGTGTCATTGTTGTGGAAACCGTACAGCCGGAAGCCGGGAAATTGCGTCTTTCTTATAACGGAAATTATGGAATATCATTTCCGGATCTGACTGATTACAATTTGATGAATGCCAGAGAGAAACTGGAGTTTGAACGGTTATCGGGAAAATATACGGATAAGAATAATAGTTATATAACTCAGGTGGCGTTGGATGAAAAATATTTCCGTCGTTTGATGGAAGTGGAACGGGGGGTGGATACTTATTGGTTGAGCGAGCCTTTACGGACGGTGTTCAATCATAGCCACAATTTGTATATTGATGGTGGTGATGAGGCTATGCGTTACGGTTTGGGCTTGGGATATAAAAATAGTGACGGTGTGATGAAAGGGTCGAACCGGGATATTTTTAGTGGCAATATCGATTTGTCTTACCGGAAAAAGAGTTTGTTGTTTTCCAATAAGTTCAGTATGGATGTGACAAATTCGGAACGGGAACCGGTCAGTTTTTCCGATTTTGCCTGGGCTAATCCTTACAACCGGAAGACAACCGAAAACGGTGAGATTCCGATGTATCTGGAAGGACCGGATCAACAAACTGATGAATATATAAATCCTTTGTATAAATTGAATATTAAAAATACGAATGAGACAAAGACAATTACTCTACGGGACAATTTTATTGCAGAGTGGCAGATTTTGAGTTCTTTGCGTTTACAGGGACGTTTCGGTTTAAGCAAAAGTATTTCGAAGACGGAGGCATTTAAGTCACCGAAACATCCTGAGTTCAGGGAAACGGAGCAGTTGAAGCGGGGGTCATTTACCAGCAATACAACCGAGACTTTTTCTTATAATGGCGATTTGAATCTGACTTTTGGCAAATTGATAGCCGAAAGGCATCAGGTAAATGTAGTGGGCGGAATGTCCATCAATCAGAACAAGACGAGCCGGGATGGCTATTCGGCTATTGGTTTTACCAGTGATTTTCATATCAATCCTGCTTTTTCCATGGGTTTCACGGATGGACAAAAACCGTCTTTTTCGAGAGAAAAGAGCCGTGCTGCCAGTTTTTTTATGAATGTCAATTATTCGTTTGCCAACCGTTATCTGATGGATTGTAATGTGCGGTCGGACGGTACGTCCCGTTTCGGAGCCAATAAACGTTTTTCAACGACTTGGGCAGTCGGTCTGGCATGGAACCTGCACAATGAGAATTTTATGAAGGCTTTGGAAATATTCGATAACTTCAAAATCAGAGCCTCCATCGGTAATCCCGGGAACCAGAATTTCGATGCCTACCAGGCAATGAAGACTTACCGTTATAATGTGACGAATCAGAATGTATTCGGGACGAGTGCCATTATCGACAGGTTCGGTAATAAAAATCTGGACTGGCAGCGGACATTGGATAAAAATATCGGTGTGGACCTTGCCATGCTCGGAAATCGTTTGAAGGTAGCAGTGGATTACTATTACAAAGATACAGATCCCTTACTGGTAAGTCTCGGAATGCCACCTTCCCTTGGTACAACTAGTATTTATACGAATTTTGGCCGCCAGATTTCTCAGGGATGGAACGGAACTCTTTCCGGAACGGTTATTAAGAAGAATGATTTGAGCTGGACGATTAATTTTAATTTCCGGACTTCTCAATCGGAATACCGGGAAATCGGTGATAAGCTGGATTATTTGAATGAGAAAGGAAGTTCGAAGACATTATTACGGTATTATGAAGGGGCAAGTCCGGATGATATGTGGGCTGTGCCGTCATTGGGAATTGATCCGGCTACGGGGCGTGAGGTATTTTTGAAAAAAGACGGAACGCAGACGTTTATTTATTCTGCTGATGATGAGGTGGTGGTTGGCTCTTCCCGTCCTGATGTGGAGGGAATTATCGGAACTTCTTTCTACTGGAAAGGTTTTTCTGCTTCTGTAAATTTCCGTTACCGTATAGGTGGCGAGGTGATGGCTTCGGCTTTGTATAATAAGGTGGAAAATATTTCCGATGCAATGGTTTACCGTAATCAGGACAAAAGGGCTTTATACGATAGGTGGCAGAAACCCGGTGACCATGCCAAATTTAAAGGAATCCAGGAAAATAATTCGACAACACCGATGTCTTCACGTTTTGTTATGACAGAGAATACTTTCTCCGGGGAGTCTATATCCCTAGGGTATGAGACGAATGCTACGTGGCTGAAGTATATCGGAGCAAACGGTTTGACACTGAGGGCTTATATGAATGAAATATTCCGGATTTCTTCTTTCAAAGAAGAGAGAGGTACCGAATATCCGTTTGCACGAAGCGTGACCTTTTCTTTGAGTTTAAGATTTTAAAATAGGAGAGTTTTATGAAGACATTAATTAAATATAGTTGTATCGCTTTTTTGGCTATGTGCCAATTGTCTTGTTCCAACTGGTTGGATATTGGTTCGGAAGACCGGATTATGGAAAAAGATTTGTTCAGTACAAAAGATGGTTTTTTGACCGCATTGAACGGGATATATATTGATTTGCTGGATAATTCTTTGTACGGAAGTACATTGACTTATGGGACAATGGATGTTCTGGCACAATATTATGACTGTTCAGAAGAAGAGCATATCTATAATGCTTTGTCCCGCTACGAAGAGGAGGCAAAAAGAGATGCAGTGGACAGGACTTGGTCAAAGGCTTGGTTCCTGATTAATAATGCTAATACTTTACTGGAACATTGCGGGGAAGACAGGTCGGTATTGGACGATGAAAGTTATCATATTATCCGAGGAGAAGCGTTAGCGTTGAGAGCGTTGTTACATTTTGAATTGCTCCGGATTTTCGGACCGGTGTATAACCTTGACAAGAAAATGAAATGTATGCCTTATGTACGTTCTTCCGATTTGGTGGTGCGGGAAATGTTGCCGGCAGAAGAAGTGCTGAACTCTGTTTTGAATGATTTGCGTGAGGCAGAGCAAATGCTTGCCGATTATGACCCCGTGATTACAGAAGGTCCTTTGTTTTCGGCTGCCGAGGACGGTTTATCCAATGCGATGCGTTACCGTCCGTTGCGTATGAATTACTATGCGGTGCAGGCATATATTGCCCGGGTGGCACTTTATGGTGACAATACTTCGTTAGCGGGCGACTATGCTTTGAAAGTAATAAAGGGGGCACAGGAGGACAACAAGTGGTTCCCGTTTATCGAACGGGCAGCAGCGGAAGAGTCAGATCACCAGGACCGGATTTACCAGCCTGAAATTTTATTCGGAGTATATAATCTGAACCGCAAGGTTATTTTTGAAGGAACATTTTCGAATAATTTGTCTTCTACCAGAGTGTTGAGACCGACTGAGGAATATATCGACTGGATGTACGAGAACAATATCAACGACATCCGTTATGCCTGGCATTGGGAAATGTTGGCGAGTGCAGATAAAGAAGAAGGTAATCTGCGCTATTTTGTCAAGTATAAAGAGGTTGACGACAAGGGAAAGGGGTATCAGTATCTCATGCCTTTGATGCGGATTTCGGAGATGTACCTGATTGCGGCGGAATGTACTGATGAGGGTGTGGAATATCTGAACAAGTTGAGAGGGGCCCGAAAAATCGCTAATGTTGGCGAAGGGGCTGATTTGATAGATGAGCTTGAAAAAGAGTACCGACGGGAATTTATCGGTGAAGGTCAGTTGTTTTGGTTTTTCAAACGCAGAAACCAGACCGATATCATGACGGGAAGCGGGGATGAGGTTGCAATGAACAAAGAAAAATATCTGTTCCGGTTACCGCAAGAGGAAGAAGATCACAGAGGAACTAATTACTAATTTTTTTATTCGGAAAAGCTATGAAATTCATATTGAAAATAGGTTTGTTGTTGTTTTTACCGTTATTGGTATGGAATTGTGATTCGGAGATGATGGACTACGAGGGGAAGGACGGCGTGTATTTTATGATGCAGACACCTCCTCAGAGTGGTTATGGCGAACAGGAAAGGTGGGAGTATGTGGATACGACTCTTATTAATTTTTCTTCTGTGATGGGGAATGATACCGTATTACCGATACGGATACGGGTAATGGGAAATGTGACGGATTATGACCGTAGTGTCTCTTTCCGGATTGTATCTCAGGAATCTACTGTAAAGGAAGGGGAAGATTATGAAGGTTTTAATCAGAATCCCTTGATTCCGGCCCATGAACGGCAGGTAGATATACCTTGTCGTTTTATAAAGACAGAGAAGTTGGCTAAAGAAAAGTTGACACTTTCTATGGTTTTGGAGTTGCAGGCGAATGATGATTTTACCTTGCCTTTACCTTGGTGGCAACCTTTTGGTGATATTAGTGGTAGCCGTACAGATTCTGTCAATGTAATCCGTCATGTAATTCTGATTAGTAACGAGGTGCGGATACCGGGATGGTGGCCGGTTGAGTATTGGGGGAATTGGTCTATTAAGAAGTTTGAAATCATGTGCGAACTTTTTCATATGACATGGGAGGATTTCAATAAAATGAACAGAGCAGATGAAACCCGGGCACGAATTATGGGACAAAATCTGGATAAATATTTGAAGGAAAGAGAAAAGGATGGTAAGACTATTTATGAAGACGAACTGGACGAAAATGGTGATTTAGTGAAAATGACTGCCGGAAAATCTATCTAAAATGAAAATATATGAAAACACGGTTATTAATTATATGTGGATTGTTAGGGGGGATGGTATTCCATTCTTGCTACAAAGATTTAGGTAATTACGATTACCGGGAAATTAATGAAGTTATGATTGGGGAAGCCGGATTTGTCGATACAACTTATAATTATGTGAGTTTTGTTGATACGTTGCGGATTACCCCTGAAGTGGAGAATTCAATCATTCAAGACCCGGATAATTACGAATTCCGGTGGATTTTGAATGGCAAGGATGAGATCGGCTATGAAAAGGATTTGATTTGGCCGGTGAATCGTCCGCAAGGCGGATATACATTGTTTTTCCGTATTAAAGATAAATCTACGGGAGTGGTTGTAACCCGTTCGGTAGGTGTGAATCTGATTACAAATTTCTCCAATGGTTGGTTGGTATGGGGAGAAAATGAGAATGGAGAAGCGCAATTGGATATGTTGGCTTTTGTAAATAATGATACATTATTGATGAAAGATATTTTGAATGGTTCGGAGTTGCCGGTTCTGCGGAAACCGACGTTTTTATTTTTACCCATTTCGATAGGGGATAATGCAATACAATTGGGGTCGGAGGATGGAACTTATAAATTGGATAAAAATAGTCTGACTCCGCTTGAAGATGCACATTTGAAATATAGTTTTTGGGACCTTTCGTCAGTGGGCAATTGTGTGTTGCAAAATGCTAATCAAATGATGTTTTTCCGGGTAGAAACAATAGACGGCAATCTATATTTTGATAACGATCGTTTTGGTGGTTACCAAAAAATAGGAAATCCGTCTAATCATTATAAAGGGGATTATGAATTATTTAAAATGGGGAATAAGGTGGGTTTTGATTTTTCTTCGCCAAGCAGCTCAGTGATTGTTGTGTATGATGATGACAACAAATGTTTCCTTTATCAAGGAAGTACCTCTCCTATGGGAGGCGGAGTCAACGGTTATTGTGCTCCGATTCCTAATATTATTGTAAATGATGATTTCTGGACTCCCGGAAAAGATTTTGTGACTGCAATTAATTCCCGTAATGTTATGATTTCGAATTACACTATTTTAAAAAATCCGGGTTCTTCTTCTCCTTCGGATTATTATTTATATCCATATAAAATAAATGTTTCTTTCTCTGGGCTTGAGTTTACTCATAGAAATCCGCAACAATTAACAAATGCGGAGGATATAGATAAGGCGGAATTTTTTGCTTGCAGTTCGCGAAAGACTGTGATATTTTATACTGTCGGCAGTCGTTTGTATGGTTACGATTATTCTACGGCACAGGGGAAATTGTTGCTTGACTTTGAGGGGAAAGACAGGATTACGGAGGATGGGCAACCTGTAACGGAGGTGATTACGGCTATGTGGAACGAACAATATATTATGGGGATGTCTCCTTTCGGAGATGAGTTTTATATCGGTTTGTATAATCCGGCCAAGCCGGCTTCTTCTGCCGGCCGATTGGTGGGGTATCGTGTGATAGATAATCCGAATGATATTGTTATTGAAGAGATTCCGGACAATTCGTGGAAAGGATTGTGTAAAATAGCAAGTATGGCATATAAGTCATAATACCGTTGATTATGAGGGCATGTGTTTTAGTTATTAGTTTGGTACTGTTGTTTCTGAATGGTTTTTCGCAACAACAATTGCCAGCTGTGACGGTAGAGAATCCGGGAGGTGACCGGTATGCGATAAAGGAAGTGATGAATGATTCCGTACCAGTGGTACTGGCTTTTTGGGCAACTACTTGTAAACCTTGTATTCAGGAATTAGACGCATTGAGTGAGGTATTTGAGGATTGGAGAGAAAAGTTGGATTTTAAGGTGGTGGCGGTATCGACGGACGACAGTCGGGCAGCGTTGAGAGCACGTTCGATGGCAGAGGGACGGGAATGGCCCTTTGAGCTTTTATTGGACAAGAATCAAGAGTTGAAGAGGGCAATGAATGTGAATAGCATTCCGTTTTTGTTTATTCTGGATAAGACAGGAAAAGTGGTTTATTCCCATTGCGGATATACGCCGGGAGCGGAAGCAGAAGTGTTGAATGTCCTTGAAAAGTTAAAGTGATGAGAGTTGTAAACTTGTTAGTGTTAGTTGGTTGTTTTTGTATCCTGACCCGTCCTGTTGACGGGCAGGAACAAAAATACGGCATGCTTTCCGGTGGTTTCGAGACGAATACGGTTTATTACATGAAAGATGGGAAAACGGGGGCGATCCGTCCGGACGACCGGTTTGGTTCGAACAATTATTTAAATTTAGACTATCAGTGGCGTAAGTTCTCTATTGGCGTACTGTTTGAGGCTTATGTACCTGTTTTGCAGGGATTGGCGGGGGAATTGAGTGATTGCGGTATTGTCGGTAAGTATGTGGCTTTTGAGGACCGGGATTTGAAGGTCCGTGTAGGTGATTTTTATGAACAATTCGGCAGTGGTATGGTATTCCGGGCTTACGAGGAACGTTCGTTGGGACTGAATACGTCAGTAGAGGGGGTCCGTTTGTTTTATTCGTTCCGGGATAAAGTCAATATCAAAGGTATTTACGGACGTCCTCGGAGATTTATGAAACATGCATCTTCTTGGGTAAGGGGAGGAGATTTACAGGTGGATTTTGGGAATATATTGGGATGGACGGAAACGGGTGTTGCGGTGGAAGGCAGTTTTGTCAACCGTTATGAGGAGTATGTGGGAAACCGGGAAATTGAGTCGAATGTGGATGCTTATTCCGTGCGTTTTGCATTGGAGCATTCCGGATTTTCTTTGCGGGGAGAATATGCCGGGAAATCGAAAGATCCTGCATTGTATAATAATTATACGATGGAAAAGGGACAGGGGCTGTTGCTGGAGGGAGGATATGTCCGGAAAGGTATGGGAATACAATTGAATTTCCGCAGTCTGAACCGGATGGTATTCCGTTCTTCGCGGGAGGCTGTCGGTTTGGAAGAAGGGTTGAATTATTTGCCTGCGCTGACTCGTCAGCATACGTATTCTTTGGCAAATTTGTATGCTTATGCCACTCAGGGAAACGGAGAGACGGGAGGACAAGTGGACTTTTATTATAATTTCCGGAAACGGACGGCACTGGGAGGAAAATATGGCTGGAAGTTACAAGCTAATTTTTCGGCTTATTATAATTTGAAAGAAGGCTTGTGTAGTGTGGGTAACGAATTATTTTACCGGGATGTAAATATTGATGTCACTAAGAAATGGAGTCCTTCCTGGAAAACGGTATTTTTTTACAGTATGCAGGATTTCAGTCCTTTTGTATGGGGGAAACCGGGTAAAACTTACCATGCGCACATTGTGGTGGCAGATGCTGTTTATACATGGGCGAACCGTTATTCGCTGCGTTTGGAAGGGCAGCATTTGTGGACAAAACAGGATGAGGGCAATTGGATGGCTTTATCGGCAGAGTTGGGAATTGCTCCGGCATGGAGTTTTTTTGCGGCGGATATGTATAATTACGGACAGACGAACATCCATTATTACAATGGTGGTTTGAGTTATTCCAAATCGCGGACGAGGGTGGCGTTGCAATATGGCCGTAACCGGGCCGGTGTGCAATGTGCCGGGGGTGTATGCCGGGAGATGCCGGCTTATACGGGATTTAATCTGACATTGACTTCTTCATTTTAATGAATAATAAAAAATAGAATAATGAAACAGGTATTAGTTTGGTTTATATGTCTGTTGACAATCGGTGTTACTGCTTGTTCGGACAGTGATGAAAAAAATGGTTTGCAGTTAAGTGCGACTCGTGACAAAATTTTGGCAAATGGCTCGGATGAAGTATATTTTACGGTGACTACCGGAGGAACCGATGTTACTTCGGCAGCGGTAATCAAGGAGCAGACTTCCGGGGAAGTATTGACAAACGGGGTATTTGTGACTTCGGTTGCCGGTACTTATTCCTTTGTAGCGGAATATGACGGGATTCGTTCGGAAGTGGTGACTGTGGTAGCGGAGAATGGTGCCGGGTTTAAGAAGAATGTATTGGTAATGAAATTTACCGCTATAGGTTGTACTTATTGTCCGCGGGCGACACATGCTATTTCGCAGGCGGAAGAGGAGGTTCCGGGACGTATCTGTCCGGTGTCCATTTACGGAACTTTGGGAGGTATGAAAGATTTTATGGTGGATGAATACATAGAATCTTTTCAGAAACAGTTTAAGTTTGGCAGCAATTACCCGACTGTGGTTATTGACCATGCAGACAAGTGGAATTACAGTGATGGTATTGAAGGAATGGCTTTTGCAAAAGCATTGAATGCCGACGGGAAAGTAGGTATTGCGCTTTCTACTGAGTGGAACGGAGATGATCTGAAAGTGGAGGTGAAGGTGAAAGGCAGCGGGAAAGTGGATTATGCGACTAATTTGGTTGTAGCTATATTGGAGAATAATCTGTATGCCAAACAAACGGGTGCGGAAACAGATGATGATAATTATCACCATCACGTGTTGCGGTATTGTTTGACGGATTTGTACGGAGCCGAACACAGGATTGAAAAAGGGACATTGAATATGTCGGAGGATTATGTAAAGACGTTTACTTATCCGGTGTCTTCGGAATTTAAAAAAGAGAATCTGGAAGTGGTGGCTTATGTGTTGAAAAGTTCAGACAAATCGGCTTTGAATTGTCAGAAAGTAGCAGCTGGTAAAAAGGTAGATTATGAAAAGTTGTAAGTTTTTACGGCGATTGTGGTGTGTGCTTGCAGCAGGCTGTTGTCTGCTGTGTGCTTGTTCGGATGACGGGGGGGATAAGTCGGAACCCCGGTTGCCGATACAGGTGTCGGAAACGCTGATTGAGGCGGATGCGGCGGGAAAAATTCACAAAGTGTTCATTGAAGCGGCAGGAGCGTGGAGTATTGAGGGGATGACAGAATGGTGCCGGGTAGATAAAGAACGGGGAAGTTTTACTGATACCGTAACCGTGATGGTGGACGAACAGGTGTTCCGGGAAGAGCGGAGTTGTGAGTTAGTGGTTGTGGAAACAGGAGGAGATCCGCACAAGGTGACCGTCAAACAAGCCGGTGCTTTGCAGGATTATGTGTATCGTTTGCCGGTGGTGTTCCATATTTTATACGATGATGCCGCTGATATTAACCAAAATATCCATGCTAATTTTTTGAATGATATTTTGCCTTATTGCAGCGGATTATACCGGAAAGGGCATAATGGGCTGGATATGGGAGTTGAGTTTTATATGGCGACAGTTGCTCCGGACGGAAAGCATTTGGAAGAACCTGGCATTCACCGGGTGCAATGGGCTAAGACGAATGTCAGTGCTTATGATTTCATACAGAGTACGGGTGCGGAAGACTTGGCGTTGCTATGGGATCCGAATGAATATGTGAATATTGTGGTGTTTCCGTTTTTAGAGAGCAATATGGGTATGACCGGTATATCAACGATGCCGTATACAGTTTCGGAGGGCGGTTTGAAGGGATTGGTAGCCGGGGATATGTATTTTAACCATCCGGTAAGTAAGATGTGTTGTGTTGCTTTGAATACGCAGTATGCCATCCGTCTGAATGCCAAACAGATTGTGGCCCACGAGTTGGGGCATTATCTGGGTTTGTTCCATGTATTTTCGAATACAGATGAATTGCAGACGGATTATTGTGCGGATACGCCTAATTATAACCGGAAAGCCTATCTGGACGAATGCCGGCAAATCATAGCGGTCGAAGGCATCGAAAGTGAGCGTTTGTTTGAGCGGAAAGGGGATGGCGGTGTCACCTTTATTTCGCGCAATGTGATGGATTACGAATATACCTATCAGGACGAATTTACGGCCGACCAGTATAAACGCATCCGGCATGTATTGGAGAATAGTCCCTTGATTCCAGGTATCAAAAAATCCCGTAAAGGGGCGACGAAATGCACCGGGGAGATTCCTGAAATGGTGTTTATGGAATAAAAAGCGGTTTGCGGAAAGATTCCATGTCTGGCGTCTTCAAAAGAGGTAATGGCTTTTGAAGACGCTTTTTAATGTCCCTGCTATAATCCGTAAATGAAAGAAGAACTGTTTATATCCGATATGTCAATAGAGAACGGCTGAAGAACAAGGAATTGTAAGATTGACGACACAAGCTGAATTTCCTGTTTCGGTAAATCCCTGTTTTGTTGTTTTTGGCAAATGCACTATCTTTGAATGTCAAAAATATCTTTCAGGTTGTTATGGGGAGAGAGACTGAAGCATGCGATGTAAAGATTTTGTTTGAAAATTCTTTCCGGGAATTTTTTAAATCGTTGTGTTTTCATGCAATGAGTTTTGTGAAGGATGAGGAAGTTGCCAAAGATATTGTGCATGATGTTTTTCTGACGGTATGGATCCGGCGTGATGAAATTGATTTTGCTCAGCCGATACTTCCCTATCTGCTTAGTCTTACCCGTCACAGAGCCATTAATTATCTGGAACACCTGAAAGTGAAAGTCCGTCACGCCGAACAGAAACCTGAAGCGGAAGAGGTTTATTTACCGGCCGATGATGCCGGACATGAAGAATTGATTCTGAAAATCAAGGCGCGGATCGGAACATTGCCGGACAGGTGCAGGGAAGTGATGTTTCTTTATCTTATCGAGTGTAAAAAATACAAGGAAATAGCGGAAATATTAGGCATTTCTGTAAATACTGTTAAAACCCATATCTCCACTGGCTTAAAAAATCTTCGTGAAGAATTTCCGGCTTCGTTACTTCTTCTTTGTTTTCCATACCTAAAAAATTATTAAAAATAATTTCATTTTAACTCACCCCTTTTTTACTCGTATCTGTGTTATATATACAACACGGTTTAATTTTCGATAAACGTAGCAGATATGGGACGTCAAGGTGAAGAAACTGATATTGATTACATTCTTTCTCATTTGCAGGACCCGGCAGGTCTCTTGGATCCTGAATTTTTAGTGTGGTTGCAGGTTCCTGTCCACCGGAAACTTTTTGAGGAAATCCGGAATCAGCAGGAAGCTTTCATGCGTTTCAGCATGGAGGATTCCATAGATGTGGACCGGGAGTATGAGCGGCTACAGGCTAAAATTCGTTTTTCACATAGGCGGAGCGGATGGAGATGGATGGTTGCGGCAGCTTGTGTCGTGGTTGTGTTTGGTGTTTCATTGGTTTTCCGGTACACCCGGCCTGTCAGTATGGTTGAAGAAAAGCCGTTGGCCTTGTTGGAAGGGAGGAAAACTGCGGAGTTGATTTTGGCGAGCGGTGAGCGTATCCATTTAGAAAAGAACAGGGTTGAACTCCGGGAAAGCAACGGAACTTTGATAGTGAATGATAGCAGTTGCAGCCTGGCTTATCATCGGGATGCATCAGCCGTGGGACAAACAGAGGAGAAAGCTATCGTTTATCATACGCTTGTGATACCGGCAGGGGCTGATTATACACTCACTTTGGCCGATGGCACAAATGTGAGGTTGAATTGTGAAACGAAATTCCGTTTTCCGGTAGAGTTTTCCGGAAAAGAACGTAAAGTATTTTTGGACGGAGAGGCCTATTTTGAAGTAAAAAAAGCCGGGGAATGGCCTTTTATCGTAGAAACGGAGGGTATGCAGGTAAAGGTAAACGGTACTTGTTTCAATGTAAAATCCTACTGGTATGAGGACATCGTACATACTACCTTGGTGAGTGGTGCGGTGGAGGTGGCGAATCCTAAAGCGATGGGCGAATCGGTCAGGTTGACACCTTCTCAGCAATATTATTTGAATAAACATGCTGACCGGGCGGAAGTGAGGAATGTAGATGTTACGCTTTATACCGGTTGGACGGAAGGTATGTTCGTTTTCAAAAAACAGCGGTTGGAGGATGTCATGAATACCCTGTCCCGTTGGTATACGGTTGATGTTTTTTATGCTAATGAGTCGGTGAAAGATTTACGGATATCGGCCCATCTAGGACGTTATGAGCATATTGATTCTGTGTTGGAACTGTTGTGTGCTATGGATAAAGTGAATGTGAAAAGGAAAGGGAAAACGGTGATTATTGACCGGAAATAATTTCAAAAAGAGACCGGAGCCTGCGCCAACAATTTCCGGTCTCTACATAGTTAATATTAAAATTAAACTTAACCATTACAAAAGTATGAAGAAAAATCGAAATGACGCTTTTCCCGATAGGGGAAATTGGTTGAAAATTCTACTGCGTATGAAACTGACGTTCATATTGGTGGTGTGTGCTATGGTTCAGTTGTTTGCGGTGGTAAACGCCCAGACGGTGAGCCTGAAAAAACAAAATGCTTCTTTGGAAGAGATTATTTGGGAATTAAAGGCGAAAACCCATCTGGTGTTTTTGTATAGTGACGAGGACATTGCATCCGTTAAAGGAATTGATATTGATGTCAGGAATGTGATGGTGGATAAAGTATTGGAAAAATGTCTGAAAGGTACCGGTTTGCAATGCGTGAAAGAGAATGGTGCCATTATTATCAAACAGGTGAATAGTAAGGTTTCCGTTCCTCAGGTGCAAAACCGTAAGATAACCGGTAAGGTGACCGATAAAGGAGGAATGCCTTTGCCCGGTGTGACGGTGTTAATTGACGGGACGAGTGTCGGTGTGACTACCGATGCCGCGGGAAAGTATACATTGGAATGCCCTTCGCAGGGGGAATGGGTGTTGCAATTTACTTTTATCGGAATGAAAACCCAAAAGCTGCCGGTTGGGGAAAAGACAGAGATTGATGTTATCATGACGGAGGATACGCAGGAGATGGATGAGGTGGTGGTGACCGGTTATTTCCAACGGAAGAAAGACAGCTACACAGGTGCTGCCACTACGTTTTCGGGAGAGAAGTTGCGGGAGATTTCTACCGGGAATGTGTTGTCGGCTTTATCGACGATAGACCCCTCCTTTAAGTTGATGGAAGATATTACAGTAGGTAGTGACCCCAATCATATCCCGGAATTTCAAATCCACGGTAGCGGCAATCTGAAATCGGATTATGAAAACTCTCCTAATATGCCGACTTTTATTTTGGATGGTTTCGAGGTTTCGGCGGAGAAGATTTTTGACTTAGACCCGAACCGGGTATCCAGTATCACTGTGTTGAAAGATGCGGCGGCGACTGCCATTTATGGTTCGCGGGCAGCGAACGGGGTTGTCGTTGTGGAGACTAAAGCCCCGGAAATGGGTGAGTTACGTGTTTCTTATCATTTCTCCGGCGATTTTAATTTTGCAGACCTGAGTGATTACAATCTGATGAATGCATTGGAAAAATTGGAGTATGAGCAATTGGCAGGACTTTATTCGCATTCGAATATCGGAATGAAAGAGGAGTTGCAGGAGGCATACAATGAACGTTTGAAGTTGGTTCAGCAAGGGGTGAATACGGACTGGATGAAGAAGCCTGTCCATGCGCTTGGTTTCGGTCATAAGCATTCTTTGTTGTTGGAGGGTGGAGATACCCGTTTGCGGTATGGGTTAGACCTGAATTATCAGAATAAGGCGGGGGTAATGAAGGGTTCCGGACGTCAGAATGTCGGCATTGGCATCAAGTTGCAATATCGTTACAAGAATTTGCGGTTTATGAATAATCTGACGTATGACCATGTGAAACAACAGGATTCTCCTTATGGTACATTTTCGGATTATACTTATATGAATCCGTATCTTTATCCGAAGGATAAAAATGGCAATATCAAACAGGTATTGAAAATCGGTGACGGGGAGGAGTATGAACTGAATCCTTTGTATAATGCTTCGTTGGGTACGAAGTTTGAGAATGCCTATCAGAATTTCATTGACAATTTTTCGGTAGAATGGGATGTTTTAGAGGGACTGAAACTGAAAGGTGCCGTGTCGTTGAATAAAAAAATGACAGTAGGTGACCGTTTTTTGCCGGCTAATCATAATTCATTTTATGAGAAAGATTTAAAGGGAAGCTATAAGAAAGAGGTGACGGATAATTTCTCGTATGACGCCAATGTGATGGCTGCTTATACGAAAGAGGTGAACCGACATCTGTTCAATGCTACTTTTGTCTGGAATATCAAGGAATCAAAAACTGATTTTTTCAGTACTACGGCATATAATTTTCCGAATGATAAAATGGATCATATCGGTATGGGCGTGGAGTATCAGGAAGGCGATAAACCAAGCGGTAATTATGAAGTCAGCCGTTTGATGGGGGTGGTCGGTAACTTTAATTACGGGTATGACAACCGTTATCTGTTGGACTTTTCGGTTCGTAGCGACGGTTCTTCTGTGTATGGTTCTTCTAAACGATGGGGTACGTTCGGTTCGGTGGGTGCTGCCTGGAACCTGCATCGGGAGAAATGGTTTGCTGAAACACCCTATGTAAATGAATTGAAAATACGTGGTTCATGGGGGACAACCGGCGGTCAGAATTTTTATCCTTTCCAGGCCATGATGATGTATTCATACAAGGAATCGGCCATTGACGGATTGACATACGATGATTATATCGGGGCATTGTTGAAAGCTTTCGGTAATCCGAATCTGAAATGGCAGCAGACGGAGAAATTGAATATTGGTGTTGATTTTGCTTTGTTGAACAGCCGGTTGAGCGGTTATTTCAACGTCTACAAGGATGTATCGAAATCGGTGTTGATTGATGTGTTGCTGGCTCCGTCTTTAGGTTTTACTTCCTATAAAGACAATTTGGGCGAGATTAAGAATAAGGGGTTGGAATTGAATCTCCGGGGCGTTTTGGTGAAAGACGCAGAGAGACGCATGCAGTGGGATGTATTCTTTAATATTGTGAAGAATGAGAACCGGTTGATGAAGCTGAACGATGCACTGGCGGCTTATAATAAAACCCAGGATGATGCGATGAACGAAAAAGTTGAGAAGGGGACCACCCGGGCACCTATGGTGCGTTATCAGGAAGGTAAATCCATCAATATGATTTGGGCGAACGAATCCCTTGGTATTGATCCTAATACGGGAGAAGAAGTGTTTATTGCGCAGAATGGCGATAAAGTCAATAAATGGAGTACGGATAATTACAAACCGTTAGGATGCAAGGATCCCAAATTTGAAGGGAATTTCGGCACGATGTTTATGTACAAGGGTTTTCAGTTGAATGCTTATTTCCGTTACAGCTACGGTGCTGATGTTTACAATCAGACGCTGGTGGATAAAGTGGAAAACGTAGACCCGAAAAAGAACGCTGACCGCCGGGTGTTGTACGACCGTTGGAAGGTCCCTGGCGATGTGGCTAAATTCAAAGCTATCAGCAATACCGAAGCTACGATGCCGACCTCCCGGTTTATAGAGGAGGAAAATTACATTACCCTGTCGTCATTGAATCTTTCTTATCAGTTCGATGCCGGTCGTCTGCGGCGTTACGGGATTGAGCGTTTGAAACTGTCCTTCATCGGTAATGATGTGTTTCGCGCTTCGACGGTCAAAATGGAACGGGGTACATCCTATCCGTTTGCCCGCAATTATTCAGTAGCGTTACAAGTAACCTTTTAATCAAGAAGCAAATGAAAAAGTTAAGATATTTACCGATATGTTTGGGGATGCTGTTTTTTTCCTCCGCCTGCCAGAATTGGTTTGACGTGTCTCCGAAATCGGATGTAAAGGCGGAAGATTTGTTCCAACAGGAAAGCGGTTTCCGGGATGTATTGACAGGGGTTTATTCACTGATGTCCGCTCCTGAAAGTTACGGATGTCAGCTTTCGTTCGGCTATATGGATGTGCTGGCGCAATATTACAATATTTCCGGTAATACCCATCAGTATATCAAGACAAAGGATTACCTCTATGCGGAGCCTTATGACAAGGAGGTCTTGTCTACAGTCTGGAGCCGGCAATATAAAGGTATCGCCAATCTGAATGCCATGCTGATGTTTATTGATAAGCAACGAAATGTATTTTCAAGTGAAGAGGTGTATCGCATATATAAGGGAGAAATCCTGGCTTTGCGGGGTATGCTCCATTTCGATATGTTGCGGTTGTTTTCTTCCTCTCCGGCCATTGATAAGGAGCGCGAAGCTATCCCTTATCTGGAGTCGTATACCAATCTTCCGCAGGGTCAGCAGACGGTGGAAGGGGTTTTGGAGAAGGTGGTGAAGGATTTGAACGCGGCACGTGAGTTGATGCGTGAGGTGGATCCCTATGGTCCGAATTATGCGGAGTTGGAATCCTTGTATGAAAGTCATCCGTTGTTACGGAACCGACATAAGCATCTGAATTATTATGCTGTGACTGCTTTGCTGGCCCGGGTACAATTGTATGCAGGTAATCGGACGGAGGCATTGGAAGCCGTCCGGGAGATTGTGGGAGAACCCGGAAGTGAGCCTGTGGTGCCTTTTTCGTTGGCTACTGCGGCGGTAACGAGTGAGCGTTTGTTTAACAGTGAATTGTTGTTTGCTCTGGAAGAAGGGAAAATGCAGGATAATATTGATGTCTATTTCGGGGAGTCGGTGATAAAAAACGGTATTACCAACAGTTCCACGGCTTTGAGTATGAATGTCAATAACCGGAATAAATTGTTTGCACAGCAGGATCCGGCGGATGATGATTATCGGTTGAAGTTGTGGTTCCAGGAAACGAATACTGCTACGGCGGTCATGCCGGCAAAGTATGCCAATTCGGGCTATATTCCTTTGGTTCGTCTGTCTGAACTGTACTATATTGCTGCTGAATGTTCTGCGAATCAGGGCCTGGCTTACCTGAACACTTTACGTGCCCACCGGGGTCTGGCTGCCATGACAGGAGTCACAGACCTGCAAGCAGAGATTGCCCGGGAGTATAGCAAGGAGTTTATGTGTGAGGGACAGATGTTTTACTATTACAAGCGCTTAGGGTTGAAAAGTATCGGTGTTTACCGGACGGTAGCGGTTGATCCGGAGAAGGTGTATGTGATTCCCTTGCCAGATGATGAATTGGATTTTGGTTTAATAGAGTAAAAATGCGGATTATGAAATATTTGTATACAGTTATAATGGCAATGCTGGTGTTTGCATCTTGTTCGGAAAATGAACGTATGGTATATACGGATATGTCTGGTGTCTATTTCCCGGATTATGTGACGGGTGCAGACAGTTTGGTGTATTCTTTTCGCATGAAAGGTGCGGAACGGGATACGATTCAGATTAACGTTAAGTTGTTGGGGGATTTGTTGAGTGAAACAGGGGAATATGAAGTGGCCGTTTCGGAAAATTCCTCTGCAGTGGCCGGCAAACATTATGAACCGCTTCTTCCCCGGTTTACTTATGAAGCCGGTCAGTCGGTTTCTTCTTTTCCGGTTGTGGTGCTGAAACCCGGAACGGAATTAGATGAGGCAACTGTGACACTGGAGTTGTCGCTGGTAGCAACGTCGAGTTTAGCGTTGGGTTATCCGGACCGGGTTAATATGCGTTTGATGATTACCAACCAGTTGGTGAAACCTTCTTACTGGGATATGCCGTTGGCTCTTTATTTCGGGGAGTATTCAAAAGTAAAGCACCAGCGTTGCATTTTGCTTATGGGACATGATTTTCCTTTAACGGACAGCGAGTTAATTGGATGGGGCGGATTGAACTTTTATAGTTATTGGATGCAGCAGGGGCGTGTTGTGTGTGAATATTATGCCACTCATACGGAGTATGATGAAGATGGCAATTTGATTACGGTGTGGAATCCTTTCTAATTTGATGTATTATGATGAAAATAGCTAAAATATTAGGTGTGGTTTGCATGTTTTCTGCTTTGGCAGGATGTGTGGATGACAAAACGATTGATGAGTTCAAAGAGTTGAATAAGGTTACGATTGAAGGATTGCAGAATCGGTATTCTGTCTTGTTGTATACTCATTTGCAATGTACGCCGGATATCCGTACTTCCCGGAATGATGACAGGAATCTGTCGTATGTTTGGTATGCCTATACTACAACAACCCGTAACGAAGCGGATACATTGGGGCGGGAAAAGAATCTGGACGTGTTGGCGGAACCTTCCCTGTTTACGCCGGGGGAAGCCTATACGTTGGCATTGAAAGTAACGGATAATACAACCGGCGTTTTTTACCGGGAGGAAATGGAACTTGAGGTGCGCACGCAGTTTACCAAAGGGACAGTACTTTTGTGTGAAGAAGGCGGCCTGGCAGAAATTAATTTTATTTCAGATGATGAAGAAAATACAGTGATTGAAGATGTATATGAAAGTGCCAATAAAATGCTTTTGGGGCGTAATCCGATCCGGATTTTTTCTGTGAATCCGAATGCTTATGCCACTTTCCTGAAGCAGGAATTGATTTTTTGCCGGGATGAAAACGGTGGTGTGGTGGCCAGTCCGCTTTCTTTCGAGAAAATTGAAACGATGAAGGAGGCCTGTGACCATCACTTCGGGGCAAAAGAAATGAGTCCGGAATTGTATTATAAGGGAGCGATGATTGATTATATTATTGTCAATGGTATTGTTTGCAAGAGGGCGACTAATATGAAAGCAATCAACTGGGAACCGGGATTGGTCCTGATGAACGAACCGCGGGAATATCATGTGGCACCTCAGGTATTGGCTGTCGGTTCGAATCCTGTGTTTTTCGATGAGTTGTACGGGCGTTTGATTGCGCATAATCCATGGAATCAGGGAAGCCTGAAAACGTTTGGTAAAGCGGATAACGATCCGGGAATTTTTGACGGGAGTGATTTGGGGGCAGATTTGGAACTTAAATGTTGGGGTGCTCTTTCGGAGGTGAACTTGGGAGCCTGGATGCTGCTGAAAAATAAGGCGGACGGTAAATACTGGATGTATAAATTTTCTTTGGAGGGTAACAGTTTCCGCAGCATCAGCAAGACGGAAGTCACAGCTTCTGTTGCCCCCCATTTGCGTGAGGCAATCGGATTTGCCGCGAATCCGGAATATAATGATGTTTTTATGTATGCTACGGAAAATGCTGTTTATTCTTTTGCTGCAAATCAGTTGAATGCTTCTACAAATTCGGCATTGGAAGTTTTGCAGAAGGATATGCAGGCAGAGAATATGGCAGTAACCGGTATTCAATTTGTGGATATTACGGTGGCTGCACCTACAGAGTCCAATCCTTTGGCTACGCGGGTCTCCCGACAGGTGCGTTTGGCTGTACGTGATTTGAGCCGTGCGGAACGACAGGGAGGGGTGGTGTTCTACGAAGTGAATTCTACCGGTGGTATTCATTTGGACGGTGTGTTCAGAAAGACGGGCTTTTGTGACAGGGTCATTGATATTAACGAAAAATACGAGTAACAGGATGAAAAAGAGTTTAGCGTTATTGTATTTTTTTATCCTGACTGTCGGAGGCGTTTTTGCGCAGGGCATTGAATTTTTTCACGGAACATATGAAGAAGTGCTTCAGAAAGCCCGGGCAGAAGGAAAACAGATTTTTGTAGATGTTTACACTTCCTGGTGCGGTCCGTGTAAAATGATGGCTAAGAATGTTTTTACCCGTCAGGACGTGGGGGATTATTATAACAGTAAATTTGTTTGTCTGAAGTTGGATGCGGAAAAAGAAAGCGGACACGCTTTTTTTCAGCGCTATCGGGCAAATGGTTATCCCTCTTTTTTCTGGTTGGATGCTCAGGGTAATTTATTGGAAACGCGTACAGGTTCTGCTTCTCCCGAGGATTTTATCCGATATGCCGAAGAGGCTGTCGGGTCTGATTTCAGTGTCCGGTTGGAGGCTGCCCGGAAACGTTGGGAGAGTGGTGAACGTTCATTGGAATTGGTGGAGGAATACGTGATAGGATTACTCCGACGGGTACAGCCCGACCAGGTGAAAGGCTGTTTGTTAAGTTATTTTTCCACCCTTACGGAAGAGCAGTTGCAGCAGAAGGAGAATTATTCGTTAATGCGGGGATTTATGCGTTTCCCGGAAGATAATATCGTTTTCCATTCTTTGACCCGGTATGCGGATATTTATCAAGGTTATGAGAAGGGGAATGATTTCTGGGTGAACATGTATCGGATGATGGTACGCGCTGGTTCTGCCAATATAAAAGAACCTGAGAAATACCGTGCCCATATAGAAATGATTCGTAAGACAGAATCGTTTTATGCGCCGATGTATCTGGAGATTCTTGATATGGAGCGTATGCTGTTTGAGAAGAATTTTAAGAAAGGTATGGCCTCACTTGGAAAAGTGGCGGATAAATACAGCGATAAACACCCTTATCTGTATGGTCAGTTCTTTTATACTCTTATTATAGCCGGTTTTTTTGACGATACTGTGACGGATCCGGAATGGATTGAACAGGCCATTGGAATTGCGGGAAAGGCACTGGAACATACTCCCTGTAAGGAGACGTTGCTTTACCTGGCAGCTGCCCATGCTAAAAAAGGGAATTACAAAAAGGCTTATGAACTGATGGCCAGTGAACCTTTTTTTCCTGCTCCTGTTCTTTCTACGGCACTTTACCCTCATTTACATCTTCAGGCCATTCACCGGCAATATTTAGATAAAAAATAAGGGGTGTGAATGAATGCTTTGAAGGCGTGTTTTCATGAGAAGATTTTCTCCGAAACACGCCTTTTGTTTATATTTGGAACAGAAGTTTTATTTTGATTGATTTATGGATGCTCAAGGGAAGTTTGTGGGGATAAGACGGGTAACTTTCTGACAATCTTACCTTTTTTACAAAAAAAAGAAAGGAATATTTGGTAGTTACTAAAAATGAATGTACATTTGCACTCCATTTTGGATAAAAGTATAATAAAATTTAAAGAGTACTTGTAAAATGCCTACTATTCAACAGTTAGTAAGAAAAGGAAGAGTAAAGATCCAGGACAAGAGTAAAGCGCCTGCTTTGGATGCTTGTCCGCAGAGAAGGGGAGTATGTGTACGTGTTTACACCACGACTCCGAAAAAACCGAACTCAGCCATGAGAAAGGTTGCGCGTGTTAGATTAACCAACGGAAAAGAAGTGAATGCTTATATTCCGGGAGAAGGTCACAACCTGCAGGAACACTCCATCGTGTTAATCCGCGGCGGTCGTGTGAAAGACCTTCCGGGTGTGCGTTATCACTTGGTTCGCGGTACTTTGGATGCTGCCGGTGTTACCGGTCGTTGCCAGGGACGTTCTAAATACGGTGCGAAAAGACCGAAACCAGGACAGGCTGCTGCTCCGGCTAAAGGCAAAAAGTAAAAATTAGTGATTAACAGGAATTGTGTTTATGAAGCGTTCCCGAAAAAACAGTTGAGTAAATGGTTGTGAAACCGTTGAAGACCAATATAAGGGCAGCTTGACGAACAAATTCGTAAACGAAAAGAAGATGAGAAAGACTAAACCCAAGAAGAGAATCCTGTTACCGGATCCAAAATTCAACGATATACTGGTGACGAGGTTTGTTAATGACCTGATGGTGGACGGTAAAAAGACTGTTGCGTTCAAAATCTTTTATGACGCACTGGATATCGTTGACGAAAAAATGGCAAAAAAAGAAGAGAAATCTGCTCTGGAAATCTGGAAGCAGGCATTGGAGAATATTACTCCCCAGGTGGAGGTAAAGAGCCGCCGTGTCGGTGGTGCTACTTTCCAGGTGCCTACTGAAATCAATCCGGCCCGTAAAAGAGCAATCTCTGTTAAAAATATGATTCTTTACTCCCGCAAACGTAGCGGACATGGCATGTCTGAAAAACTGGCTGCTGAGATTATGGCTGCTTACAAGGAAGAAGGTGCTGCTTTCAAGAAGAAAGAGGATACCCATCGTATGGCTGAAGCCAACCGGGCATTTGCACATTTCAGATTTTAATTTAGAGGCGAAAATAGATGGCTAAGAGAGATTTACATTACACAAGAAATATCGGTATCATGGCTCACATCGATGCCGGTAAGACGACAACCACTGAACGTATCCTGTATTTTACCGGAGTGAACCACAAAATCGGTGAAACGCACGATGGTACGGCTACCATGGACTGGATGGTGCAGGAGCAGGAGAGAGGTATTACCATTACTTCTGCTGCTACCACTTGTTTCTGGAAGTATCAGGGTGATGAATATAAGATCAATATCATTGACACTCCGGGACACGTTGATTTTACCGTAGAGGTAGAACGTTCCTTGCGTGTTTTGGACGGTGCTGTCGCATTGTTCTGCGCCGTAGGCGGTGTTGAAGCTCAGTCTGAAACCGTATGGCGTCAGGCGAATAAATATGGCGTTCCCCGAATTGCTTTTGTGAATAAGATGGACCGTTCCGGTGCAGATTTCTTCAAAGCGGTTCGTGAGATTAAGGAGAAATTAGGAGCTAATCCTGTACCGTTGGTATTGCCTATCGGTGCGGAAGATAACTATCAGGGGGTTATTGACCTGGTGGAAATGAAAGCTTATGTTTGGGAAAACGGAGCCATGGAGGCAACAATTAAGGATATTCCCGAAAACATGATGGCAGAAGCTCAGGAATGGAGAGAAAAATTGGTGGAAGCTGCCGCTGTACAGGATGAGGCTTTGATGGAACGGTTCTTTGAAGACCCGGACTCCATTACCGTGGAAGATTTGAAGGCTGTTATCCGGAAAGCTGTGATTGCCATGGATTTTTGTCCGGTGATGTGCGGTTCCTCTTTCAAGAATAAGGGGGTGCAGAATCTGTTGGATGCTGTCATTGCTTATCTGCCGAATCCGTTGGATATTCCAAACAGTAAAGGTACGGATCCGAAAACCGGTGAGGATGTTCATTTCCCGGTAGACCCGGAAGCTCCGCTGTCGGCATTGGCATTTAAAATTGCTACCGACCCGTTTGTAGGCCGTTTGTGTTATACCCGTATCTATTCCGGTAAGATTGAGGCCGGTTCATATGTATATAACCCACGTACTGACAAGAAAGAACGTATTTCCCGTTTGTTCCAGATGCACTCTAACAAGCAACAGCCGAAAGAAGTGCTCGAGGCCGGAGATATTTGCGCTTGCGTAGGTTTCAAAGATATCCGTACCGGAGATACGTTGTGTTCAGAAGAAAAACCGATTGTACTGGAAAGTATGACTTTCCCGGAACCTGTGATTGGTATTGCTATTGAACCGTTGACTCAGAAAGATACGGATAAATTGGGTATGGCTTTGGCAAAATTGGCTGAGGAAGACCCGACATTCCGTGTGAAGACTGATGAGGATTCAGGACAGACTGTCATCAGCGGTATGGGTGAGCTTCACCTGGACATTATCATTGACCGTCTGCGCCGTGAGTTCAAGGTGGAATGTAACCAGGGAGCACCTCAGGTTTCCTATAAAGAGGCTATTACGATGTCTGTAGACCATCGTCATGTATTCAAGAAACAGTCCGGTGGTCGCGGTAAGTTTGCCGATATCATCTTCCGTATGGAACCGGCAGAAGAAGGCAAAGAAGGCCTGACTTTTGTCAATGAAGTGAAAGGCGGTAACATTCCGAAGGAATTTATCCCGTCTGTTGAAAAAGGATTCAAGGAAGCTATGCAGAACGGTGTTCTGGCTGGTTATTCTCTGGAGGCTTTGAAGATTACTTTGATTGACGGTTCTTTCCACCCGGTTGACTCGGATGCCTTGTCATTTGAAATGGCTGCCAAGTTGGGTTACAAGGAAGCTGCACAGAAGGCGAAACCGGTGTTGCTGGAGCCTATCATGAAGCTGGAAGTAGTTACTCCGGAAGATTTTATGGGTGACATCATTGCCGACCTGAACCGTCGTCGGGGACAGGTTGAATCTATGGATTCCCGTATCGGTGCACGTGTAATCACGGCAAAAGTTCCTTTGGCTGAGCAGTTCGGTTATGTGACTGTATTGCGTACGCTGTCTTCCGGCCGTGCAAGCTCTTCTATGGAATTCGACCACTATGCCGAAGTGCCGAAGAACATTGCTAAGGAAGTTGTGGAAAAAGCAAACGGAAGAGTGGATTTAATTTAAAAATTAATGTCGGAAGGGAGTTTTCCTTTCCGACCGCTTAAATATAATAATCAAATAACATGAGCCAAAAAATCAGAATTAAGTTAAAATCTTACGATCACAACTTGGTAGACAAGTCGGCTGAAAAGATTGTTAAGACGGTAAAGGCTACTGGTGCTGTGGTAAGCGGACCGATTCCACTTCCTACGCATAAAGGTGTGTTTACTGTTAACCGCTCTACTTTCGTAAACAAGAAGAGCCGTGAACAATTTTTATTATGCACTTTCAAACGTCTGATTGATATCTACAGCTCGACTGCAGGTACTATCGACGCTCTGATGAAACTTGAATTACCGAGTGGTGTTGAAGTAGAGATTAAAGTGTAATTAACGGCGAAACCCTATGTCGTTAGAAAGAAGAATTAACCTATTGAAAAAGAAATGAAATTACCAGGTTTAATTGGAAAAAAAGTCGGAATGACTTCCGTTTTCAGTGTTGAGGGGAAAAGTATCCCATGCACTGTTATTGAATGCGGTCCATGTGTCGTAACTCAGGTGAAAACCATTGAAAAAGACGGTTACGAAGCACTTCAGTTGGGTTTTGATGAAAAGAAAGAGAAACACACGACGAAGCAGCTAAGTGGACACTTTAAGAAAGCAGGCACAACTCCGAAACGTAAACTCGTAGAGTTTGCAGGATTTGCCGAAGAACACAAGTTGGGCGATGTGATTGACGTAACTATGCTGGAAGGCACAGCTTTCGTTGACATCGTCGGTACCTCTAAAGGAAAAGGATATCAGGGCGTTGTGAAACGTCATGGTTTCGGTGGTGTAGGACAAGCTACCCACGGTCAGCACAACCGTCTGAGAAAACCGGGTTCTATCGGAGCATGTTCTACTCCGGCACGTGTTTTCAAAGGAATGCGCATGGGCGGCCGTATGGGCGGAGACCGGATTACTGTAGAGAACTTGGAAGTTTTGAAGGTAATTCCTGAAAATAATTTGTTGTTGGTGAAGGGATCTGTTCCCGGAGCTAAAGGTTCGTACGTAATTATTCAGAAGTAATGGAGTTAAGTGTACTAAACATTGCCGGACAGGAAACCGGCAGAAAAGTAGTGTTGGATGACGCTATTTTTGGAATTCAGCCTAATGAGCACGCTATCTACCTTGACGTAAAACAGTTCCTGGCCAACAACCGTCAGGGAACGCACAAGTCAAAACAGCGGAATGAAATTTCCGGTAGTACCAAAAAGTTGAAAAAACAGAAAGGTACCGGAGGTGCTCGTGCAGGTAGTATTAAGAATCCGGAGTTCAGAGGAGGAGGCCGTGTTTTTGGTCCCGTACCAAGAGATTACAGCTTCAAACTGAACAAGAAATTGAAAAAATTGGCTCGTAAATCAGCTTTGGCAGTGAAAGCAAGTGCTGATGCTGTGAAGGTTGTGGAAGATTTCACCTTCGAAGCTCCGAAAACCAAAGAAATGGTTGCTGTAATCAACAACCTGAAAGTAAACAATGGTCGTCTGTTGTTGGTATTGGGGAACGGTGTGAACGAAAACGTACTTCTGTCTGCCCGTAATCTGCAGAATGTAGAGGTAATGAGAGTGAGCGACATCGCAACTTACAACATCATGAAGGCGAAAAACCTCGTTTTAGTTGAAAGTTCTGTGGAGGGCCTTAACGAAATGTTCAATCTTAACTAATCGAAAGAAGAGATGGAAATTATTATTAAGCCCGTTTTAACGGAAAAGATGACGGCTCTCACCGATAAACAGCACAAGGTAGCTTTTATCGTGGCAGAAGGAGCAAATAAGATTGAGATAAAGAAAGCAGTTGAAGCAATGTACGGAGTGAACGTACTGGCTGTGAATACCCAGCGTTATCAGGGGACGGCTAAATCCCGTTATACCAAAGCCGGAGTAATCAGCGGACGTACCAATTCGTTCAAGAAAGCAATTGTGACTTTAGCAGAAGGTGATAGTATTGATTTTTTTAGCAATATTTAAATAACATGGCTGTAAGAAAATTAAATCCTGTAACGCCTGGACAGAGGGGAAAAGTAATAAATACTTTCGAGCAGGTGACTACAGATAGACCTGAGAAATCATTGTTGAGACCGAACAGCAAAACCGGAGGTCGTAACAACACCGGTAAGATGACAATGAGATATATAGGTGGTGGTCATAAACACAAGTACAGAGTAATTGACTTTAAACGGGAGAAGGAAAATATTCCGGCTAAGGTAGCCACGATTGAATATGACCCGAACCGTACTGCCCGCATTGCCCTGTTGGTGTATGCAGATGGTGAAAAACGGTATATCGTTGCTCCGATTGGTTTGACTGTAGGTCAAACTGTTGAAAGTGGCAAGGGTATCGCTCCGGAAATCGGAAATACGTTGTATCTGTCTGAAATTCCATTAGGTACAATCATCCATAACATTGAGTTGCGTCCCGGACAGGGAGCTGTGATGGCTCGTAGTGCCGGTTCTTATGCTCAGTTGGTAGCGAGAGAAGGAAAATATGCTTCTATCAAATTGCCTTCAGGTGAGATCCGTATGATTTTGGTAACCTGTAAAGCAACTGTCGGTACTGTATCTAACCCCGACCACTCTCTGGAACGTTCCGGAAAAGCGGGTCGTACCCGTTGGTTAGGTCGTCGTCCGCGTGTTCGTGGTGTTGTAATGAACCCGGTAGATCACCCGATGGGTGGTGGTGAAGGCCGTGCTTCCGGAGGTCTGCCTCGTTCAAGAAAAGGCTTGTTGGCTAAGGGCTTGAAGACCAGAGCACCGAAGAAGGCTTCGTCGAAGTATATTGTAGAAAGAAGGAAAAAATAACTGATTAAAACTTGATGTTATGAGTCGTTCGTTAAAAAAAGGCCCTTTTATTGATGTGAAGCTGGAAAAGAGAATACTGGCGATGAATGAGACCAACAAAAAATCGGTTGTTAAGACCTGGGCTCGTTATTCCATGATTTCTCCGGATTTCGTAGGGCATACAGTAGCTGTACACAACGGTAACAAATTTATTCCGGTATATGTGACTGAAAATATGGTAGGTCATAAACTGGGTGAATTTGCACCGACACGTACCTTTAGAGGTCACGCTGATAAGAAGAAGAAATAATAGCGTGATTAAGTATAACAAATGAAGATTGTATAAAATGGGTGCAAGAAAAAGAATAAGAGCAAATCAGATGAAGGAAGCCAGAAAACAAAAGGCTTTCGCTGTGCTGCATGATTGTCCTTCATCCCCTCAGAAAATGAGGTTGGTGGCAGACCTGGTACGTGGAATGGACGTACAGAAGGCTTTGGATACACTGAAATTTTGTCCTAAAGAGGCTGCTCGTAAAGTGGAAAAACTATTGCTTTCAGCCATTGCAAACTGGAGCGTGAAGAATGACGGAGCGCGCATTGATGATGCCGCTTTGTATATTAAAGAAATCTTTGTGGATGGTGCAGGTATTCTGAAAAGACTGCGTCCGGCTCCGCAAGGACGGGCACACCGGATCCGTAAGAGATCTAATCATGTGACCATTGTGTTGGGAAGTAAAACCGCTGTTGTTGAAAACACTGTAAAAGAGTAAAGCATGGGACAAAAATGTAATCCAATAAGCAATAGATTAGGAATCATCCGTGGATGGGATTCTAATTGGTTCGGCGGCAAGAATTACGGAGACAAGCTGGTAGAGGATTATAAAATCCGTAAATACCTGAATGCCCGTCTTGCAAAAGCCGGAATCGCAAAAATCGTTATCGAGCGTACTTTGAAGCTCATTACTATCACGATTAACACTGCCCGTCCGGGAATCATTATTGGTAAAGGAGGTCAGGAGGTTGATAAGTTGAAAGAAGAGCTGAAGAAAATCACCGATAAAGAAGTTCAGATTAATATCTTCGAAATTAAGCGTCCTGAGTTGGATGCCGTGATCGTAGGTAATAATATAGCTCGTCAGTTGGAAGGCCGTGTAGCATATCGTCGGGCTATTAAAATGGCAATTGCTTCAACCATGAGAATGGGTGCTGAAGGAATTAAAATCCTGATTTCAGGACGTCTGAACGGTGCTGAAATGGCACGTGCTGAGATGTTCAAAGAAGGAAGGACTCCGTTGCACACTTTCCGTGCCGATATTGATTATGCACAGGCAGAAGCCCTGACCACTTATGGTTTACTGGGTATCAAGGTATGGATCTGTAAAGGTGAAGTTTATGGTAAACGTGAACTCGTTCCGAACTCATTGCTTCAGAGCCGTGACAACAGTAGCCGTCCCGCAGCAGCCGGAAAAGCTGACGGAAAAAAGGGTGGCTTTAAGAAGAGAAGAAAGTAAATAGTCTTTTAATCAATTAAACAAAGAGCTATGTTACAGCCGAAAAGGACTAAATTTAGAAGAAGCCAGAAAGGTAGAATGAAAGGAAATGCTCAAAGGGGTAATCAGCTTGCATTCGGATCTTTCGGTATTAAGGCGTTGGAAGAAAAATGGATCGAAGGACGCCAGATAGAAGCTGCCCGTGTTGCAGTAACCCGTTATATGCAACGTCAGGGACAGATTTGGATTCGTATATTCCCTGATAAACCGATTACTAAGAAACCAGCCGAAGTACGTATGGGTAAAGGTAAAGGTAACCCAGAGGGATTCGTAGCACCTGTAACTCCGGGAAGAATACTTTTCGAAGCAGACGGTGTTCCGTATGCAGTGGCAAAAGAGGCTTTACGTCTTGCAGCACAGAAATTACCTATTACGACAAAGTTTGTGGTTAGACGTGACTATGTAGAAGAATAGTCTTCCGGCTATTAAGTGTAAAAAATTAATTTGTCAGAGAGATGAAAAATTCAGAAATTATAGAAATGACCACAACTGAGCTTAAGGAAAGAGTAGAAGCTGAAAAGGCTGCTCTGAATAAGCTGACTATGAATCATACCATTACCCCGATGGAGAACCCGATGCAGATTCGTGCTGCACGTAAGACCATCGCCCGTATGATGACTGAAATACGTAAGAGAGAATTAACTGAAAAGAAGTAAAGCAATGGAAGAAAGAAATCTTAGAAAAGAACGTATCGGTCTGGTGCTGAGCAATAAGATGGATAAAACTATCACCGTTGCTGTACACTTTAAGGAGAAACACCCGATTTACGGTAAATTCGTAAAGAAGACCAAAAAGTTCACCGCTCATGATGAGAAAAATGAGTGTAATATCGGTGATACCGTGAGAATTATGGAAACCCGTCCTTTAAGTAAGATGAAGAGATGGAGATTAGTTGAAATCATTGAAAGAGTTAAGTAATCATGATACAACAGGAAACCAGATTATCAGTAGCAGACAACAGCGGTGCCAAGGAAGTGCTTTGTATCCGTGTTCTGGGTGGTACCGGAAAAAGATATGCACGTGTCGGCGATAAAATCGTTGTTGCTGTAAAAAGCGCGCTGCCTAATGGTGAAATTAAACAGGGAACTGTTAGTAAAGCTGTGGTAGTACGTGTGACTAAAGAATACAGACGGTCGGATGGTTCTTATATCCGCTTTGATGACAATGCCTGTGTATTGTTAAACAATGCCGGTGAAATGAGAGGAACCCGTATTTTCGGACCTGTAGCCCGTGAAGTTCGTGAAGGTTATACGAAAATTGTTTCGTTGGCCCCCGAGGTACTTTAATAATTTACGATTTATGGTTTACGATTGAATGCAATAGCAGGTAGATCGTAAATCTGAAATCTAAAATGTAAAAGCGATGAATAGAAAGTTTCATATTAAGAAAGGTGATTTAGTACAGGTGAATGCAGGGGAGGATAAAGGAAAGCAGGGGAAGGTACTGGAAGTTTTTCCGGAGAAAGAGAGGGCCATCGTTGAAGGTATCAACCTGATAAGCAAGCATACCAAGCCGAATGCAAAACATCCGCAAGGTGGTATTATCAAAAAAGAGGCTCCGATCCATATTTCTAACCTGAATGTGATAGATCCTTCTACAAATAAACCGACTCGTATCGGACGTAAATTGGATGAAAAAGGCAATCTTGTCAGATACGCTAAAAAATCGGGAGAAATCCTGAAATGATTTTATAGTTTACGATTTATGATTGGGTTTAGACTACAATCATGAATCGTGAATTTAAAACAGAAAATGGGATTTACGAAGTGATTATTAAAAATATTTTATACCTTTGCCGCTTGAAAATCTGATTTTCGGTGGATTGTTATGTGTAAAATTGTCAATCGTGAATCAAAAATTATAATTTAATAGATGAAATACGTACCAAATCTTAAAACAAAGTATAACGAAGAGATTGTACCGACTTTGATGAAGGAATTCGGATACAAGTCAGTTATGCAGGCTCCCCGTTTGGAGAAGATAGTAATCAATCAGGGAGTGGGTTCAGCTATTCAGGATAAAAAAATTCTGGAATTTTCATTAAATGAAATTACCGCGATAACAGGTCAGAAAGCTGTTGTAGGTAACTCAACTAAAGACGTATCTAACTTTAAATTGCGTAAAGGAATGCCGATCGGTGTAAAAGTGACTTTGCGTAAAGAGAGAATGTACGAGTTTCTCGAAAGATTGATTTGTAGTGCTCTGCCGCGAATCCGCGACTTTAAGGGTATCAACAGCAAATTGGACGGGAAAGGCAATTATACATTAGGTCTTGAAGAGCAGATCATATTTCCTGAGATTGTGATGGATTCCGTACACAAAATCATGGGTATGAATATTACATTTGTGACTTCGGCTAATACCGACGAAGAAGGTTTTGCTCTGCTCAGAGAGTTTGGATTACCATTTAAAAAGAACTAAAAGAAAGCAAAATGGCAAAAGAATCAATGAAAGCCCGTGAAGTGAAGCGTGCAAAATTGGTAGAAAAGTACGCTGCGAAACGAGCAAAATTAAAAGAGGAAGGTGACTATGCTGCACTGAGTCTCCTGCCAAGAAACTCAAATCCGGTTCGTTTACATAACCGTTGTAAACTGACAGGACGTCCCAGAGGTTATATGAGACAGTTTGGTATCAGCCGTATTCAGTTCCGTGAAATGGCTTCACAAGGATTGATACCGGGAGTTAAAAAGGCTAGTTGGTAATTTTTATATTAAAAACGAAAAGAGATGACAGATCCAATAGCAGATTTCCTTACCCGTATTCGGAATGCGGTAAGTGTTGGTCATAAAGTGGTTGAAATCCCGGGTTCCAAGCTGAAACTCGAAATGACCAAAATCCTGAAAGAAAAAGGATATATCCTGAATTATAAATATGAACAGGATGGAGTTAGAAGTAATATTAAGATCGCTTTAAAATATCACCCTGAAACTAAGGTTCCGGCAATTAAGTCGTTGGTACGTGTTTCAAAACCGGGGTTGCGTCGCTATACGAATGTGGAAGAAATGCCGCGTGTATTGAATGGCTTAGGTATAGCAATCTTGTCTACTTCTATGGGTGTAATGACAGACAAAGAAGCTCGCCAACGGAATGTCGGCGGTGAAGTATTGTGTTATGTGTATTAATTTTAAAGTGAAGAAGTCATGTCACGTATAGGAAAATTACCGATTCATATACCACAAGGAGTTACTGTAGCAGTAAGTCCGGATAACACTGTCACAGTAAAAGGTCCGAAAGGACAGCTTTCTCAGAAAGTAAGTTCTGACCTGACTGTTGCCGTAGAAGAAAATGAGGTGCACGTACAGCGTCACACTGAAGATAAGGAACACAAAGCACAACATGGTTTATACCGTGCATTGATTCACAATATGGTGGTTGGTGTTTCTGAAGGTTATACGATTAAACAGGAACTGGTAGGTGTTGGTTTTCGTGCCAATGCTGAAGGCCAGGTGCTTGAATTAGGATTGGGTTATTCTCACTCTATCTTTTTGCAATTACCGGCAGAGGTAAAAGTTTCAGCTGTAACTGAAAAACGTGCAAATCCGATTATCACCCTGGAAAGTTGTGATAAACAGTTGATCGGTCAGGTGGCTGCAAAAATCCGTTCTTTCCGTAAACCGGAGCCTTATAAAGGTAAAGGTATTCGCTTCGTTGGTGAAGTGGTTCGCCGGAAAGCTGGTAAATCGGCTAAAGTTTAATCACTAAAGAGTTGAAAAGTTATGGCTTTAACGAAAGAAGAAAGAAGATTAAGAATAAAACGGAGAATTCGTAAGATTGTCTTTGGAACAGCTGAACGTCCGCGTATGAGCGTTTTTCGTTCAAATGCACAGATTTCAGTACAGTTGATTGATGATACAGCAGGAAGAACTTTAGTAGCTGTTTCGTCCTTGTGTAAAGAAATTGCTGAGAAAAAAGGAACCAAGACCGAACAGGCAGGTTTTGTAGGTGCTGCTATTGCTGAAAAAGCAAAAGCTGCCGGAATCGAAAGTGTAGTATTCGATCGTAACGGTTATTTGTATCATGGTAGAGTGAAAGCTTTAGCTGACGCAGCCCGTAATGGAGGTCTTAATTTTTAATAAGTTAGCAGAATGGAACAAAAAGTAAATAATACTGACTTGGAATTAAAGGACAGATTGGTAGCTATCAATCGTGTGACCAAAGTTACAAAAGGAGGTCGTACTTTCAGTTTCGCAGCTATCGTAGTGGTAGGTGATGAGAACGGTATTGTAGGCTGGGGATTAGGAAAAGCAAATGAAGTGACTACTGCTATTTCAAAAGGAATTGAAGCAGCTAAAAAGAATCTGATTAAGGTTCCTGTATTGAAAGGAACAATTCCGCATGAGCAGACAGCTCGTTTCGGAGGTGCTCAGGTTTATATGCAACCGGCTTCTTCCGGTACCGGTTTGGTGGCCGGAGGTGCTATGCGTGCTGTACTGGAGAGTGCAGGTATTCATGATGTGCTGGCTAAAAGTAAAGGGTCTTCCAATCCTCATAATTTGGTAAAGGCGACTATTGCTGCATTGAAGGAAATGCGTGATGCCCGGATGGTGGCAGCCAATAGAGGAATTAGTCTGGATAAAGTGTTTAACGGATAATATTTGGGAGCATGGCAAAGATTAAAATCACACTTGTAAAAAGTAAAATCGGTAGCGATAAAACTCAGGTTGGCACTATTCAGGCTTTGGGATTAAAGAAAACCAACAGCAGTGTAGAGAAAGAAGCTACTCCGCAGATCCTGGGTATGGTGGCAAAAATCAGCCATTTGGTTCGTGTGGAAGAAGTAAAGTAATTTTGTTAAACATTTAAGGACTAAATACAATGGATTTAAGTAGCTTAAAACCGGCTTGCGGATCAATTCACCACGAAAAAAGGATTGGTCGCGGTCAAGGTTCCGGAAAAGGAGGTACTTCTACGAGAGGACATAAAGGAGCTAAATCAAGATCAGGTTATCATGCTAAGATTGGTTTTGAAGGTGGTCAGATGCCTCTGCAAAGACGTGTACCGAAGTTCGGTTTTAAAAATATCAATCGTGTAGCATACAAAGCAATTAATGTAAGTATGTTGCAGGCTTTGGCTGAAAGGGATAATCTGGAAATGATTGACCGTGACGTGTTAATCAATGCAGGTCTGCTGAACAAAAATGAATTATTGAAAATATTGGCTGACGGGGTTATTAGTGTAAAACTGGAAGTGAAAGCCAATGCATTTTCACAGAAAGCGGTAGAAGCTATCCAGGCTGCCGGTGGTTCTGTAGTCGTTTTATAAAACGAAACGGGTTTATAAAGTTCATAAGGTTTATAAGGTCATTTTTAACTTTATAACTTTATAAGCTTTATAAACTTATAAATTATGAACTTATGAAGTTATTTGATACATTAAAGAACATTTGGAAAATAGAGGAATTAAAAACCCGGATTCTGACGACTTTAGGGTTGATTCTCGTTTACAGACTAGGTACAGAGATTGTATTGCCGGGTATCAATCCTGCCGGATTAGCAGCGTTGAAGGACCAGACTTCAAGTAATGGGGTATTGGGTCTGCTGGATATGTTTTCGGGGGGAGCATTTTCAAATGCCTCGATATTTGCATTAGGTATAATGCCTTATATCTCTGCTTCCATTGTAGTACAGTTGTTGGGTATTGCAATTCCTTATTTTCAACGGATGCAGCGGGAAGGTGAAAGCGGAAGACGGAAAATTAATCAGATTACCCGTTATTTGACCGTAATTATTCTTGTTTTGCAGGGTTCTGCGTATCTTACCAACTTGCATATGCAGATTCAGCCTGAGTATTTTATGATGAAAGGTTGGATGTTTACTGTTTTTT
This sequence comes from uncultured Odoribacter sp., assembly GCA_910578105.1. Taxonomy (GTDB): domain Bacteria; phylum Bacteroidota; class Bacteroidia; order Bacteroidales; family Marinifilaceae; genus Odoribacter. The sequence continues at coordinate 413,373 of CAJTPD010000002.1, forward strand.
CAGTAGCTGTTTTAGCTGCAGGTTCAATGTTTGTGCTGTGGTTAGGTGAAAAAATTACAGATAAAGGTATCGGTAATGGTGTTTCTATCATTATTATGATAGGTATTATTGCCCGGTTGCCGTTTTCTTTTGTAGCTGAACTTACTTCACGGGTAAGTCAGCATGGAGGAGGTCTTGTTGCATTTGTGATAGAAATCGTATTTCTGTTTTTTGTATTCTGTGGTAGTATATTATTGGTTCAGGGGACCCGTAAAGTACCTGTACAGTATGCAAAACGTATTGTCGGGAATAAACAATACGGGGGGGTACGTCAATATATACCTTTGAAGATTAATGCTGCAGGAGTGATGCCTATCATTTTTGCTCAGGCTATCATGTTGTTGCCGATTTCGTTTGCTAATTTTGCTGCTTCTGACTCATTGTCCGGATTTGCTGCTGCATTTTCAAACTTTACCGGTTTTTGGTATAACTTTACTTTCTTCATTCTGATAGTTGCATTTACTTATTTCTATACTGCTATTACAGTGAATCCGATGCAGATGTCAGAAGACATGAAGAAAAACGGAGGATTTATTCCGGGAGTGAAACCTGGCCGGAAAACGATGGAATTTTTGGATACAATTATGTCGAGGATTACATTACCGGGTTCAATATTTCTGGGAATAGTTGCAATATTGCCGGCATTTGCACAATTGTCGGGGGTTAATCAACAATTTGCTCAGTTTTATGGAGGTACTTCTTTGTTGATTCTGGTGGGAGTTGTACTGGATACGTTGCAGCAGATAGAATCTCATTTGTTGATGCGTCATTATGATGGGTTGATGAAAACCGGAAGAATTAAAGGTAAAACACCCGGAGGTCCGGCTGCCTATTAGTTTTAAAGTTTGCTGAGTTACTAAGTTCCCGGGTGGTGAAATCCGGAAACTTAGTAATTGAGTAACTTTGCAACTTATAATTTTTTTTGTAATTTCGCGGCATGATTTTCGTAAAAACGGCAGAGGAGATAGAATTACTGAGAGAAAGTAACCAGTTGGTGGGTAAAACTCTGGGCGAGCTGGCCAAGCATATTCGTTCGGGGATTTCTACGTTAGAACTGGACCGTATTGCAGAAGAATTTATATGTTCGCACGGGGCATTGCCCGGATTTAAGGGTTACGGAGGTTTTCCGAATACCTTGTGTATTTCTGTAAATGATGTGGTTGTACACGGAATACCTTCTGCCAAATGTATACTGAAAGAGGGGGATATTGTATCTGTCGATTGCGGGACCTTAAAAAACGGTTTTTACGGAGACAGTGCATATACGTTTGAAGTTGGGGAAGTCAGTGAAGAGGTCCGTAAATTGTTGCGGGTAACTAAAGAGAGTTTGTATAAGGGGATTGAAAAAGTTATGGCTGGTATGCGGATTGGTGACATTGGTCATGCTGTACAGTCCTGGTGCGAAGCCTCAGGTTTTTCTGTTGTCAGGGAAATGGTGGGACATGGCGTTGGCCGCGATTTGCATGAAGAGCCTCAGGTTCCCAATTATGGCCGTCAGGGGCAGGGGGTAAAATTGCAGGAAGGAATGGTTATTGCTATTGAGCCAATGATTAATTTGGGGAAACGTTATGTTTTTCAGGATAACGATGGCTGGACAATCCGGACGAGGGACAAAAAACCGGCGGCTCATTTTGAGCATACGGTTGCCGTTGGGAAGAAGGGAGCAGATATTTTGTCTACATTTGAATTTATAGAGCAAGCGTCAGGGAATTGACGATTTTATGATTTCCGGCAAAAGAGAACGGAAATCGGTGAGCGGATAAATAAGATGGAAGGTTTGCAGATTGAGAGGATAATCGTAGACTATAATTCATAAATTAAAATTGTTTATGGCAAAACAGCCGTCAATAGAACAAGATGGAGTAATAACAGAAGCATTGTCTAATGCTATGTTTCGGGTTGAATTGGAAAACGGGCATGTGATTACTGCTCATATTTCGGGTAAGATGCGTATGCATTATATAAAAATCCTTCCGGGTGATAAAGTACGGGTTGATATGTCTCCGTATGATTTGACAAAAGGTCGGATTACATTCAGATATAAAAATTAAAATTTAAGACCATGAAGGTAAAAGCGTCAATTAAGAAACGTAATGACGATTGCAAAATTGTAAGAAGAAAGGGCGTTTTGTACGTCATTAACAAAAAGAACCCTAAGTTTAAAATGCGTCAGGGTTAAATCATTCATTTAGTTAAATTAAAAAAGATTTATGGCAAGAATCGTAGGTGTAGATTTACCCTCAAACAAAAGAGGAGAAATAGCCTTGACCTATATTTATGGTATAGGTAGAAGTAGTGCCCGTGCTATCCTGAGTGAAGCCGGCATCGATTATGACCTGAAAGTACAAGACTGGAACGACGATCAGCTCGGGGCTGTACGTAAGATTATCGGATCGGAGTACAAAGTCGAAGGTGAGTTGAGATCGACTGTTCAGATGAACATCAAGCGTTTGATGGATATCGGTTGTTACCGTGGAATCCGTCATCGTATCGGATTGCCTGTAAGAGGTCAGAGTACCAAAAACAATGCCCGTACACGTAAGGGTAAGAAGAAAACTGTTGCTAATAAGAAAAAAGCAACTAAATAATTGAGTTGAATTATGGCAAAGAAGTCTACATCAAGTAACAAGAAGCGGCTGGTTAAAGTAGAAGCCGTGGGACAAGCACACGTTCATTCCTCATTTAACAACATCATCATTTCTTTGACCAATTCTACAGGTCAGGTGATTTCATGGTCTTCCGCCGGAAAGATGGGTTTCAGAGGATCTAAGAAGAACACTCCGTATGCAGCACAGATGGCAGCAGCCGATTGCGCTAAAGTTGCATTTGATTTGGGTATGCGTAAAGCTAAAGTATATGTTTCAGGTCCGGGTAATGGTCGTGAATCAGCTATTCGTTCAATCCACGCCAGTGGTATTGAGGTAGCTGAAATCGTTGATGTTACTCCGCTGCCGCACAATGGTTGCCGGCCGCCAAAACGTAGAAGAGTTTAATTATTAGAGAACGTGTCAGATGGATGATTAAAGATTTACGATTGACGAACAAGGTCGGAAATCGGCAGGAAATCTGAAGTTTAAATCTGAATCAAAAATTAAAAAAAATGGCTAGATATACAGGACCTAAGTCTAAAATAGCAAGAAAGTTCGGTGAGCCCATTTACGGACCGGATAAAGCACTGGAACGGAGAAATTATCCGTCAGGACAGCACGGTTTGGCTCGTCGTCGTAGAAAAATCTCTGAATATGGTGTTCAGTTAAAGGAAAAACAAAAAGCAAAATATACCTACGGTTTATTGGAAAAACAATTCCGTATTCTGTTTGAAAAAGCAGAACGTGCCGGTGGTGTTACCGGTGAGGTACTGTTGCAGATGTTGGAGTGCCGTTTGGACAACGTAGTATATCGTTTGGGTATTGCTCCTACCCGTGCAGCGGCCCGGCAGTTGGTTTCTCATCGTCATATTACTGTAAACGGAGGTGTTTGTAACATTCCGTCGGCAGCAGTAAAAGCCGGAGATATTGTAGCTGTCCGTGAAAAATCAAAGGCTCTTGAAGTAATAGAAGAAAGTCTGCGTGTAAACCGGGTAAGTAAATATTCCTGGTTGGAATGGGACGGTTCTTCCATGAGCGGGAAATTGCTGAATGTACCGGAGAGAACTGATATACCGGAGAACATTAAAGAGCAGTTAATCGTAGAATTGTATTCTAAGTAAAAATTTAAGATATTTATGGCAATATTAGCTTTCCAGAAACCGGACAAAGTAATCATGCTCGAATCTACAGACAAATTCGGAAAATTCGAATTTCGCCCGTTGGAGCCAGGTTACGGAATCACTATTGGTAATCCGTTGCGCCGCATCCTATTGTCTTCATTGGAAGGCTTCGCGATTACCGGCATTAAAATACATGGTGTAGAACATGAGTTTGCTACTATCCCGGGAGTAATTGAGGATGTTACCGAGATTATCCTGAATCTGAAACAAGTTCGGTTCAAGAGAAAAGTGGAAGATGTTGAGGATGAGAAGCTGACGGTTCTAATCAACGGTCAGGAAGCTTTTAAGGCAGGGGATATCAACAAATTCCTCACCGGTTTTGAGGTACTTAATACAGAGCTTGAAATCTGTCATATGGACCCATCGGTAAACTTCCAGATGGAGATTACCATTCAGAAAGGCCGGGGATATGTACCTGGTACTGAAAATATGCCGGCAGAGGCTGAAGCGGGATTTATCCCTATTGATGCCATTTATACTCCGATCCGGAATGTAAAGTATGAAATTGAGAATTATCGGGTAGAAGGTAAAACCGACTATGAAAAGTTATTGTTGGAAATCGAAACCGATGGTTCTATAGCTCCTACCGATGCTTTGAAGGAGGCTGCCAAGATTCTGATTCATCACTTTATGCTGTTCTCAGACGAAAAGATATCTTTGGAATCTGAAGACAAGTATGGTAATGAAGAATTTGACGAAGAAGTGCTTCATATGCGTCAGCTCCTGAAGACCAAACTGGTGGATATGGATCTGTCTGTACGTGCACTGAACTGTCTGAAAGCTGCCGAAGTAGAAACTCTTGGAGAATTGTGCCGTTTCAATAAGAATGACCTGCTGAAGTTCCGTAACTTTGGAAAGAAGTCACTGACTGAGCTGGAAGCGTTATTGGAAAATAACAATCTCGAATTCGGTATGGATGTTACAAAGTATAAATTAGATAAGGAATAACATCATGAACCATAAGAAGAAATTTAATCACCTGAGCCGGACCAGCGCACATCGTAAAGCTATGCTGTCCAATATGGCTGCTTCTTTGATTCTTCATAAAAGAATCAGTACGACTGTGCCTAAAGCTAAAGCACTCAAAATGTATGTTGAGCCTCTTATTACGAAAAGCAAGAATGATAATACGCATTCCCGTCGTGTTGTCTTCAGTTACCTCGAACAGAAAGAAGCTGTTACAGAACTTTTCAGTGAAGTTGCTCCGAAAATTGCAAATCGTCCTGGAGGTTATACCCGTATTTTGCGTACAGGTAACCGTTTGGGTGACAATGCTGAAACCTGTATTATCGAATTGGTAGACTTTAATGCTACTTATACTGAGGTGAAACAGGAAGTGAAGAAAACTACAACCCGTCGCCGTCGTTCTTCTGGTGCAAAGAAAGCAGAAGCGACTGAAGCAACTGTGGTTGAAGAGGCTCCTGTTGCAGAGGCTGCTGCTCCTGCGGAAGAAGCACCTAAAGCTGAATAATTCCATTGGGAATTCAGATATGAAGCGGTCCTTATGGGCCGCTTTTTTATGTTTAGTAGTGAGTTGTGTTTGAGTAAATAATCCGTTATTTGAACTGGGTAGATAGGAAGGAGATTATAACCATTTTTTCCGTTTGAAGAATAAAAGCATAATAATGGCAATAACGGTCATAATGCCCCAGAGGATGAAGTAAGCGTAACGATATTTCAGGAAAGGAATATATTCGAAATTCATACCATAAATGCCGGCAATGAATGTTAATGGGATAAATATGGCTGAAAAAATAGTTAATATTTTCATTACATCATTTACATTATTACTGATGTTGGCATTATAACTGTTTTGTTGGTCGGAAACCATGGTATAGTAAATTTCAATGGCTTCCAGAGCTTGTGTGACCAACCCTTCCAGGTCGCGCAAATAATTGTAGGTGTGCTCATTAATTAGCTCGGAATCGCAGGTAACGAATCGGGTCATCAATTCTTTTACCGGCCGGATGTTTTTTCGGATGTAAGATAGTTCTGTTTTGTAATGGTAGATGTTTTCTATGGTTTTTTTATCTGAATTGAGTAGAATTTTTTCTTGTTCTTCGATGACATTTCCTAATTTTTCGATGTTCAGGATATAATTATCCACTAAGGTGTCTATGAGCGCGTAACAAAGATAGTCGGGCGAGTAGCTCCGGATTTTTCCCTGGCTGGAGTACAGGCGTTGAGCTACATCTTCGAAAAAGTCTTTTTCCGTTTCTTGTATGGAAATAAGGTAATTTTTGCCGACTATCAGAGAGATTTGGTCTATAGAGATTTTTCTGATTTCCTTGTTAAAATTCAGGGATTTCAAAATGGCAAACAGGTGGGTATCATCTTCAATAAATTTAGGACGTTCGTCGGTATTGAGAATATCTTCAAGAATCAGGGGGGTGATTCCGAATTTTTTACCCATTTGTCCGATGAGCAGGGTATTGTGCAGGCCATGAATTGAAATCCAGGTGATGTGGTCTCCGGAGAGATATTCGCTGATTTTCTCTAAAGATTTTAATTTACCCTCTTTAATATAGTCTTTATTGTATTGAATGACCCGAATACGGGTTTGTTCCATTTTTTGCCGTCCGATAAAAATCAGGGAACCAGGGGCGGCACCTTTGGATTTTTGTTTGTCTTTTAAAAAACGAGCCATATTTACAGTTTGTGTTAAAAATGTCTCTTACCCTTTTATTGGGGATTTTTGCGAGTAGTCTCCTGGCCTTCTGTTAATTTAATCGGAAAGGGAGAAGTAGCATAGCCTGTATTGATGCATACTTGCGGAAAGGGTATTTCGATGTTCTGAGCGTTGAATGCTTTTTTTACACGGCGACGAAATTCCCGGCTGGCAGCCCATTGCTGGCCTGATTTTGTGGTGAGTTTTATTTTGAGTGTGACTGAACTGTCGTTAAAACTATCTACTCCCCATAAATCCACGGCTGTCAGAATATTTTCCCAAGCATTATCTTTCAGGAGTTCATCCCCCACTTGTTTCAGGATTTCATTGACATGGTCTGTATCTTCCTTGTAAGCGACCCGGATATCTACGACAATAGCCGACCAGCCTTTTGTCATGTTGGATAATGTATTGATTTTGCCGTTTTGAAAGATGTGTACGACCCCGGAGGCATCCCGTAATGTTGTGGTACGCATCTCAATTTTTTCGACTGTTCCTGTGGTGCCATTGATGATTGCAACGTCTCCGGTGCGGATTTGATCTTCCAGCAGTATGAAAAATCCTGAAATAAAATCCCTGACGAGTTCCTGTGCTCCGAAACCTACTGCTAATCCGAGAATACCGGCACTAGCCAGAAGAGGACCGATGTTTATATTAAATTTGCTCAACATGATTAGTATAAAGATGGTCCATAAAAATATGTTACCGATTCCCATGAGAATGCCGGAAAGTGTTTCTATGCGTTTGTTGCCTTCATTGGCATCAATATTTTCATTCAGCTGAATCCGGCGTTGGGCTGTTTTTTTTATTTTCTTTATGACAAAGCGGAGCAAACGCAATAGTCCGATAAATATGATGGTCAGGATGATCATTGACGGTACTTGTGTGATTACCCAGTTAGTAAACCGGTGTGTCAGGTTTGTCCAGAATCCTTTTTCCGTAAGATTCCGGGCACTGTAATCCCAGACTATGGTCAGGGTATTTACAGAGGTTGAAGGAGGAATATTGCTGGCATGAATGATACCGGTTGTATCATTCCAGGTAGATGCAGCCAATTTTCCGGAATTGATTTCAAAATTTGCATCTATCTCAGGAATATAAAGAATAATATTATCCACAGAAGGTGTGAATTCACTTTTTGGGTAAGCTTTCCGGATTTCGCCAACTGTAGAGGTTAATCCTATCCCTGATTTTGTTTTCAGTTTTTTGTCTTTTATTATGATACGGGCAATCCGTGAATTTTCATCGTTTTTCTGTTCGGGAGAAACAATGAACAATAGATTCGAACTGTCGTTGTAGATATAGTAATTGTCTGTTGTTATTCCGGCCAATTCACTCCGGCTCGTTAATTTTTTGATGTGATTGCCGGAAAAAGTGTTTTTTAATTCTTTTATTGACATTCCCTTTTTGATAGGGCCAACATTGTCGCGTGTGATTAAAATGCTGTTTTCCTGAGATACAGGAGTGATTTTATGGCTGGTTTGACAGGCAAGTAAACATAGAAATAACCAGCAAAAAATAATGCTCTTATTCATCTTTTTTGAGGGGTATACGATTATGGTATGGTGAATGTTTTGGGCGGAATGAAAGATTTGTTCTTAAAAGAACGTTAAGTTATGATTGAGGATAGAAAATAGCAGAACTTATAATTTACGCAAACGTAAGCGTTTGGTTTTTGAAAAAGCTGTTTTTTTTCTGTTGGGTTTGGAAAAAATTTGTTTTCTATGGTTAGGAAATGAGAAAATGAGGATTTTACACCCTTATTATCAATGTTTTATGTTTTATAAAAAATGTCGGTTTTAAACTTGTTTCATATGTTTGAATCGTTACCTTTACCAAGGTTTTAGAATGTGAAACACTCAATAAAAAAAAGTATTAAAAAATATTAAATACTTAATTACTTATTTCAATCATGAGTCAAGAGGTAAAAGTAATCGAGAAGCATGATGTTGTCATTCGTTTTTCCGGAGACTCCGGAGACGGTATGCAACTTGCAGGCAACATCTTTTCAACAGTATCGGCCACTGTAGGTAATGACATCAGTACATTTCCTGACTATCCGGCAGACATTCGTGCCCCGCAAGGTTCGTTGACCGGCGTTTCCGGTTTTCAGGTGCATATCGGAGCGGATAAGGTTTACACTCCAGGCGACAAGTGTGACGTATTGGTTGCCATGAATGCTGCAGCACTGAAAACTCAATATAAATTTGCCAAATCTACGGCTTGTATCATTATAGATACGGATGCTTTTCAGAAAGGGGATTTGGAAAAGGCAGAGTTTAAGACCGGAAATCCGATAGAGGAGATGGGAATCCAACAGGATGTTATTGCTGCTCCGATTTCGCAAATGGTGAAAGATTGTCTTGCCGGCACAGGTATGGACAATAAAGCGATGCTGAAATGTCGTAATATGTTTGCGGTGGGGTTGGTATGCTGGCTGTTCAATCGTGATTTGAAAATTGCAGAGGATTTTATCCGTGACAAATTTGCCAAGAAGCCCGATGTTGCTGAGGCGAATATCAGGGTGATACATGCAGGATATGACTATGGACATAATACGCATGCTTCTGTAGCTCATACTTACAAGGTGGAAAGTAAGGTGGCGGTTCCCGGCAGATATATGGATATTACCGGTAACAAGGCGACTGCTTATGGGTTTATTGCTGCTGCTGAGAAAGCAGGTCTGAAATTGTTTCTGGGTTCTTATCCCATTACGCCTGCAACTGATGTATTGCACGAACTTTCAAAGCATAAATCCTTAGGTGTTACCACTGTGCAATGTGAAGATGAGATTTCGGGCTGTGCCACTTCTGTCGGTGCTGCTTTTGCCGGTGCATTAGCTGTTACTTCAACTTCTGGTCCTGGTGTCTGCCTGAAATCGGAAGCCATGAATCTAGCCGTTATCATGGAATTGCCTTTGGTGGTGCTTGATGTACAGCGTGGCGGTCCTTCTACCGGTTTGCCTACGAAATCTGAACAGACGGATTTGTTGCAAGCTCTGTTCGGGCGTAACGGTGAAAGTCCGATGCCTGTGATTGCTGCGGCTTCTCCGACCGATTGTTTTGATGCTGCTTATATGGCAAGTAAGATTGCTTTGGAGCATATGACTCCGGTTGTATTGCTGACAGATGCTTTTGTTGCGAATGGTTCCAGTTCCTGGAAACTGCCAAAACTGGCGGAGTATCCAGCTATTAATCCTCCTTATGTTACTCCGGAAATGAAAGGCAATTATACACCGTACAAGCGTAATTCTGAAACGGGTGTCCGCTATTGGGCGATACCCGGGCAGGAAGGTTATACGCATATTCTCGGCGGATTGGAAAAAGATGCCAATACGGGAGCTATTTCTACTGACCCGGAAAACCACAACTTCATGTGCCGTTTGCGTGCTGAAAAAGTGGAAAAGATTCCTGTACCTGATGTGAAAGTACAGGGGTATGTTGACGATGCAGATTTGTTGATTGTTGGTTTTGGTGGTACTTACGGTCATCTCTATTCAGCTATGGATGAGATGAACAAAGCCGGTAAGAAAGTGGCATTTGCTCACTTTACTTATCTGAATCCGCTACCTAAAAATACGGCTGCCGTTTTGAAGAAATATAAGAAAGTGGTGGTTGCCGAACAAAATTTCGGGCAATTTGCAGGCTATCTTCGCATGAAGGTAGACAATTTTGTACCGTATCAATTCAACGAGGTGAAAGGCCAGCCTTTCATTGTTGCTGAATTGGTGGAGGCTTTCAACAAAATAATTGAGGATTAAAAAAGTGAAAAACATTATGTGCGAATATACAGCAAAAGATTTTAAAAAAGGGCAGCCCCGTTGGTGTCCGGGTTGCGGTGACCACTTTTTTCTGGCTTCACTGCACAAAGCAATGGCAGAAATTGGCATAGCTCCTTGGGAAACAGCCGTGATTTCAGGTATTGGTTGTTCCAGCCGTTTGCCTTATTATATGAATACGTATGCGATGCAAACCATTCACGGTCGTGCTGCTGCTATTTCTACGGGAGCCAAGGTGGCGAATCCCGATTTGACAATATGGCAGATTTCCGGAGATGGTGACGGATTGGCTATTGGTGGTAATCATTTTATTCATGCCGTGCGTCGTAATATCAATTTGAATATGATTTTACTGAACAACCGTATTTACGGTTTGACGAAAGGACAGTATTCTCCGACTTCTCCCCGCGGTTTTGTCAGTAAATCTTCTCCTTACGGTACGGTAGAAGATCCGTTCCGTCCGGCAGAACTTTGTTTTGGTGCCCGTGGACGTTTCTTTGCCCGCACGATTGCTACTGATGATGCGGGAACCGTGGAAGTTCTAAAAGCGGCAGCCCTTCATAAGGGGGCTTCTGTTTGTGAGGTGCTGCAAAACTGCGTTATTTTTAATAACGGAACTCATGATGCTATTGCTAAAAAAGAAGACCGTGCCAGAAATGCCATTTATTTGCGTCATGGTCAGCCGATGCTTTTTGGTGAGAATAATGAATACGGGTTAATGCAGGAAGGTTTCGGACTGAAAGTGGTAAAGCCTGGTGAGAATGGTATTACGGAAAAGGATATTCTTATTCACGATGCTCACTGTATGGATAATACTTTGCAGTTGAAGCTTGCCTTAATGGAAGGTCCTGATTTCCCGATAGCACTTGGTGTTATCCGGGATGTGGAGGCTCCGACCTATGAAGAAGCTGTTCACGAACAAATAGAAGAAGTATCTTCCAAGAAGAAGTATCATAATTTTGAAGAGTTGTTGATGACAAATGATATTTGGGAAGTGAAATAACCGTTGAGTTTTTATAAAATAAATCCCGTTCGGTGTAAACCTGACGGGATTTTGTTTTATTAATCTTTCAAGCAACCGACAGGAACGACTAAGACTCCGTCTGTCCTTCGATAGGCGTAATCGCCGATAGCAGTTAAAACCATCATAAATGAAGGGGATTTCATTTTTGTTGTATCAATTTTGTTTTTCAGTTCGATAAGATTTTTGGAGCCCTCTTCTATTAGTTTTTCACCGCCTAATTTTATTTCCACCAAGCCGTAACTCCCATTCCGAAGATGTATGACCGCATCACATTCTAAGCCGGTTCGGTCGCGAAAATGATATACTGTACCATCTAATGCCTGCGAATACACTCTCAGGTCTCTGACACAAAGGCATTCGAATAATAATCCGAAAGTACTTAAATCGTTTATAAGGTCATCGGAACCAAGGCCAAGTGCGGCACATGCAATTGAAGGGTCAGTATAGTAGCGTGTATCGGAACTCCGTATGGCCGATTTGCTTCTCAAGTTTGGGTTCCATGCCGGCATGTCTTCAATGACAAATATGCTTTTCAGTGCATTTATAGGACTGCACCCATTGCATCTAATTCGTCTTTAAGGATTCTGTCTATTATTCGGGGATGGTAATTTTCCATAGATCTGAAGTATAGATGCAAAAGTATTCTATTTCAATAAAATAAGCAAATTGAACAGAGCTTTATTTCCAAACTTGACATGATTTCATTTCCAAACTTGACATGATTTCATTCTCTACCGGACGTTTGGGTTTAAAATTTGTAGAGGATTCCGATATTTCCTCCGATGTTTAACATCTTGTTGAAACCAATATTGCCCTGAGTATATTCGTCCAGTTCATACTTATCTTCAATTTTTGGTACATAGTCAGCGCGGATACGCATGTCCATCCACCAACGGTCTGTGGCTAACTGAAATAATACTCCGCCGTGTAGTCCTGCGCCCGGAGAAAACAGAAACAGATTTTTGGAAAGTTCAGAAGAATATGAATAAGACGATTCTTTTTGACTGACTTTTATTTGTGTAAGATAGCCGCCGAATTGCAGTCCCAGGTATGGAAGGGTGGTCCGGTTCCATGTAGGGAAATAGAAACTGGCTTCCAGTAAAACAGGTGTGAGATGGCATTTGTACTCTTGGTCGGTATGGGTGTTTTCCAGGTTCAGTTTGGATTTAAAAGTATAATATCCGCTTTCAAATCCGATGCCCAGGACATCATTGAGCAGATATTTGACTGAAATATTTCCTCCGATTCCATTTTTCAGAATTTTTCCCATATCACCCGTAGGATAAAAATATCCTGCATTTATACCCAACAAGACCCCTTGGTCTCCCCGGTAATATTGTCCTTTTGAAAGGCCTGGAAAATTCAGGAGCAGGAATAATAAGAAAAACTGGTAGATTTTCATGTTTACAAACATTAAAGTTCTGTTTCTTTGCTTTGTCGTTCTCCGATTAATTTTTCAACTTCTGTGAGCCGTTCTGAGGCGTATTTGTTATCGGTTTTAATTTCGAGGGCTTTTTTATAATAAAACCGGGCAACTGCATAAGCTTTTTCCTGATAGGCTTTGTCTGCTTTTCCGATGTTTTCTTTGTAGTTTTTTTCGATTTCTGCTATGCGGCTTTCTTCAATTAACCGGTCAATTTCTGTAATTTGTTGTTCAATCGCTTCCTGGTCTATTGTGAGGATAGACAGAGCTTTCTGAAAATAAACTTTGGCACCGGCATAGTTTTTTTGTTGCATGCTCTTTTCTCCCAAAGTTTTGTTTTTATTGTATTCTGTCAATTTTGTTTTATATTGGGAGGAATTGATAATCTTATTGATTTTTCCGATTTGTTCTTTTGGATACTCTTCGTTCAAGCGGAGATTTTCTGCGCTTGTATAATGAATTTTAGCCAGGGCATAGTTTTCTGTTCTGAAAGCGGAATCAGCTTTGGCAATCAGAGTATTGTATTTATTTTTTAAATGATTAATTCTTTCAAGTTCCAACCGTTTTTGTTCGGCTTCTGCGGCTTCTTGTTTTTTTAATTCGGCCAGTGCCTGTTCTGCTTTGGCAATCATTTCTTTCGGATATGTTTCGTTTGTTTTAATATCCGATGCTTGTTTATAAACACCGATTGCTTTGGTGTATTCTTTGGCTGTAAAAGCCTGATTGGCTATGTTTATGGCTTTTTGGTATGCTATATTTTTTTCTTCTTCTTGTTTTAGTTTCGCAGTTTCTTGTTTTGCCAATGCGGTCAGGATGGAATTGATTTCCTGGATTTTGTTAGCGGGATAAACATCTTTGTCATTTAACCGGGTGGCTGTTGTGTATTTATCTTTGGCTTCTTTGTATTGTTTTGCGTGGAACATACTGTCGGCACTTGCAAGTAAAAGTTTGTAGGCACGTTCATTCTGTAATTCAGTGGCTTTTCGGGAAGCTTCCTGTTCTATTTCTTGCCGGGCTGCGGAAATTTGTTTTTCCAGTTCCTTGTGGTCAGGTTTTATTTGCAATGCTTCATTCCAGTATCCGATTGCTGTATTCCATTCTTTGTTATCAAATGATTGTTGGCCTTTATTTACCAGTGCGGCAAATTTCCGTTCTTTTTCCAGCATAGCACTGCTTTGGGTGGCAAGCAGACGTCTTACTTCCTGTTCTGTTTTAGCAATCCGGGTTTTGATTTTTTCAGAGTATTCTTTATCGAAAGTAAAATCATCCAATTCCGGATTATAGCTTAGAATGGCAATAGATTGTTTAAAAATGGATAAATCTACTCCGTCTACATGCGGAAAAAGGTTGATAATTAATTTGACAGGGGGGAAATTGGGGTTGGCTTCAATGCTTTCTTCCGGTACTTCTGTATTGATGGTTACTATTTTTGCGACATACCCGTCTTTGGAGAATGTCATTTTATAGTCGGCCCCCAGAGCCAGTTTCAAATCAAAACGTCCTTTTTTGGTGATGGATATTTCATCCAGTTTTTTCCCGTTTTTGTTGACGATAACTTTGGCTCCTTCAGGACTGTTTCCGTTTATAACGACACTTCCGTTGATAGGCAGACTTTGGGCTGCTAAAAATTGAAAACAGAGCAGGCAATAAAAAAATAAAATGATTTTCCCCATAAATAATCAGACTTCTCAGTAAGATACTAACTGCCTACAAATGTAGGAAAAAGATATATAAAAACGTATATACAATTTCCGGATTATGCCTGTAAGTCTGTTTTATCGGCAGGAAAAAACGTTTATTAACAAAAATTGCAAGAAAATTAGTAAAAAAGTTCCTGAATAAAAAAATCCTCTGTCAAAAATAATATCTGAATTTTGACAGAGGATTTTTTTATTCAAGAACTTGGGAAGTTTTAATTTCCGCTTTTTAATTTGGCTCTTTCGATGTATTTTTCTATATCCCGTGCTTCAACAGAAGACGGATATTCTTTTTCGATTTTTTCGTATACTTTGACGGCTTCTTTGTAATCATTGGCTTTTTCCAATGCTATTCCGTTTTTCATGAGGAAAATCGGAGTTGAGAAATCGTTTACTTTAGAAGCACTGGCTTTCTGATAGTATTCGGCTGCTTTTTTGTAATTACCGAGTTGCATGTATGCATCTCCGATATTTGCAATTGCCATATTAGCCAGTAATAAGTCGTCGGAAGAGAATTTTTTCAGGTATTTGATAGCATTATCATATTCATTGGTATACAGGTAAGATAAACCGGCATATAAATTTGCCAGATTACCGGAGGGGGTTGAACTGTATTTATCTGCAATCTCAATGAATCCCAAAACATTTCCATCTCCGTTAAGGGCCAGATTGAAAGAATCTTTTTCAAAATAATTCTGAGCTCCGAATATCTGGTTTGCAGCTTCGGTAGCCTTGGGTTCGGAAATGAATTTATTATAACCGAAATAAATGCCTATAACAACTATCAGACCCAGGATGACATTGACAATCATCTTCTGATTTTTCTCAATAAATTGTTCACTATTGGTCAGGGCATCCTCCAGTTGCTCAAAACCATCTTCTTTTTTTTTCTGCTCTTTTGACATATCCTATTATTATTTTATTTCCTTTCTAATAACGTGCAAAATTAGTTTTTTTAATTGAATATCGAAATATCCTGCTTTTTTTTTGATAATTCGGTGGTTCTGTGGCTGAAAGTCGAATATTTTGAATGGGAGGAGCATCTGACAATGAAAGAAAAAAAGTACTTTTGCAAAGTATATAATCTCCTGTTGAATGCTACTGAAAGAATTGAATATTGTTAATTTTAAGAATATCGGAGAAGCGACTCTGAATTTTATTGCCGGTTTTAATTGTTTTGTGGGGAAAAATGGAGTGGGCAAAACAAATATTCTGGATGCTATTTATCACCTTTCTATGTGTAAAAGTTATTTTCATCTTTCTGATATTCAGAATATCCGGCATGATGAGCCTTTTTTTGTGGTGCAGGGGAAATATGAGCGGAATAATGACAAGATAGAGGTATATTGTGGTGTGAAGAGGGGATTTAAAAAAGTATTCAAGAGGAATCAGAAAGTGTATGATAAATTGTCCGAACATATTGGTTTACTGCCTTTGGTAATGATTTCTCCGGAAGATGTTGTTTTGATAGATGGGGGCAGTGAGGAGAGAAGAAAACTGATAGACGGTATAATTAGTCAATGTAACCGAAACTATTTGCATCAATTAATCCGTTATAATAAGGCACTGCAACAACGTAATGCTTTGTTGAAAGCCACTGCGGGAAAATATTTGGACCTGGAAATGGTAGAGATTTGGAATGAGCAGTTGGCAGAAAGTGGTGAGAGTATTATGCAAATGCGGATTCATTTTTTGGAAGAGTTCAGAACGGTGTTTCAGACTTATTATAAACAGTTGTCATTGGGGCGGGAGGAAGTTGAACTGGTGTATAAACCGGCTGTAGCTGATGGTGGTTTGTTGACAGCTTTACATGATTCTCTTGAACGCGACCGTTATCTGAATTATACAACCGTTGGTATACACCGGGACGATTTAGTTCTGAATATCGGTAAGTATCCGGTACGGAAAATAGGTTCTCAGGGACAAAAGAAGACTTTTCTGATTGCTTTGAAATTGGCACAGTATGCCTGGCTGAATCAGATGAGTGGGATAAAACCGTTGTTGCTGCTTGATGATATTTTTGATAAATTGGATGCAGACCGGGTGAGTCAGATTGTGAAAATTGTTGGAGGAAAACAATTCGGGCAAATTTTTATCACAGATACGAACCGGGAGCATATTGATGAGATTCTGAAAATGCAACAGGTGGATTATCGGTTGTTTACGGTGGATAAAGGAGACATTCTGATGTCTGTCTGAATATCAGACTTTAGATTTCTGATTTCTATGATTTATTTTAATTAAGATAATTATATTTGCAGTTTAGTTTGTAATGAAAGAAGGAAAGACCAAAAGAATAGATGAATTGGTGGACCAGGTTCTGGAAGGGATGGGGTTGTATCAGAAGTTTAAAGAACACGAGGTTTGTACAGTTTGGCCTGAAGTTGTGGGACAGATGATCGCATCCCGGACTAAGGGGCTTCAGGTTGTAGATGGGAAGCTTTTTGTTACATTTACTTCTGCTGTAGTAAAGCATGAGATTTTACTGGTAAAAGAAGGATTGGTCAGGGCATTGAATGACCGGGTAGGAAGAGAAGTCATCCGGGAAATTATTATAAAGTGATAGAACGGGGGAAGATTAAGGGAGATAAATATTGATGAACGAATTTTTGAGGAATGAATCTGATAGAATCGAATGATATAAAGGCAGCCGGCAACTTAAACCGTTTTGGCGGGAAAGTCGGGGGAAGTATTGTGGCCAAACTGGTGATGTATATTTTGCGGTTGAATAAGATTAATAAGTTGTATTCAGATGTTTATAATGAAAATTCTGAAGAGTTTCTGGAGCAATTGATAGAAGCGTTGGGAGTGACTATTGAAGTCAATGAAGAGGATTTGCAAAAGATACCTAAGAGCGGAGCTTTTATTACTGTTTCCAATCATCCTTTTGGCGGGTTGGATGGAATTATTCTGATTAAATTATTGGGCAAGATTCGGCCGGATTACAAGGTGATGGCTAATTTCCTTTTAAAAAAAATCATTCCTATAAAAGATTATTTTTTGGGTGTGAATCCTTTTGAGAGCCGGAGGGATATATCAAGTGCCGGAGGCTTAAAGGAAGCTATCCGTCATTTGTCAGACGGAAAGCCGCTTGGATTGTTTCCGGCGGGCGAGGTATCTGCCTATCAGGTTGATTCTAATTCGATAGAAGACAGGGAGTGGAGTCCTTCTGTTCTAAAATTGATACGTAAAGCCAATGTACCGGTTATACCTGTTTATTTCAAAGGTTCTAACAGCATGTTATTTCAGGTATTGGGTTTGATTCATCCTATGTTGCGGACGGTGAAACTACCATCGGAGTTATTGAATAAAAAGAACCGGGTGATAAAATTGCGGATAGGTAATCCGATTTCTACAGAGATTCAGAATTCTTTCAGTGATATAATGCAATATGGAAAATTTCTGAGAGCGAAGACTTATCTGTTAGGGTCTTCCCTTGAAGTAAAGAAATTTTTTCTGAAATCCCAGAAAGCAGAAAAGAATATTGAGCCTGTTGTTTCTGCCACTTCGCCGGATGTATTGAAGAAAGAAATAAAGGGTATTCAGGAGGATTATTTATTGTTTTCTATGAAGAATTATTCGGTTTATTGTGCTCCAACCATGAAAATCCCGAATATTCTGAATGAGATCGGAAGATTAAGAGAGGTTACTTTCCGGGCGGTTGGCGAAGGCACAAACCGGAGTATAGATTTGGATGAATTCGATTTATATTATTGCCATTTATTTATTTGGGATAATGATGCCGACTGTATAGTCGGAGCTTACCGGGTCGGGAAAGGAAAAGATATTATAGACCGTTACGGGGTGAAAGGGTTTTATATCAATACTTTGTTTAAAATCCGGAAGGCTATGATGCCGGTATTGTATGAATCTATAGAATTGGGGCGTTCTTTTGTGGTTGAAGAGTATCAGAGGAAACCTTTGCCGTTGTTTATGCTTTGGAAGGGTATTTTGTATTTTTTGATTAAAAATCCGGAATACCGTTATTTGCTCGGACCTGTGACAATCAGCGGGAAATATACGGATGTGTCCAAGGAACTTATTATGAAGTTTATCATGCGGAATCACTGGGATAAGGAATTGGCGAATTACATTATCCCACGGTGTAAATACCGGGTTGAAACGAATGATCCGGATGTAGATGTCATGGTAGATGCTTCCGGAAATGATATTTCGGCTTTGGATAAATTTATCGGTGACATAGAGCCTTCAAGTGATAAGTTGCCTATTTTGCTAAAGAAATACATTTCTTTGAACGGACATATTATAGGTTTCAATATAGATCCGAAATTCAATATGTGTCTGGACGGATTGTTAATTCTGGATTTGTTTGATGTTCCTATGAATACCATAGAATCTCTTTCAAAAGAGATTAATGACGATACGATTTTGAGTCGTTTTTCTCAGGATAATCTGGAGGTGTAAAATAAAAAAGCAATAGAATGTTCGATGTAGTTTATATTTTCAAAGGTATGCTGATAGGTTTGATGGTATCTGTGCCATTGGGGCCGATGGGGGTATTGATTATACAGAAGACATTGCAGAAAGGGGCGTTGGCTGGTTTTATCGCAGGGATGGGGGCTGCTTGTGCCGATCTTTTTTATGCAACTGTGGCTGCATTCGGACTGGGATTTGTAATTAATATTATACAGACTCACGAACTTGTTTTACAGATTATCGGAGGTATTTTTCTGATTATAGTAGGCTTGAAGATTTATTTTGATAATCCTTTGAAGCAGATCCGGATGAAAAAAAGAGTTTCGAAAACCGGTTTGTTGGGGGATTTTCTGACTTTGTTTTTTCTGACTGTTTCCAATCCGGTGGCAATTGTCGTATTTATGGCTGTGTTTGCGGGGGCTTCTGTGTTTGGGGATGAGCCTTCTTTCCGGATAGAACTTTTTGTATTGACAGGGGTGCTTCTCGGGGGGGGTGTGTGGTGGTATACTTTGTCGGCATTGGTCAATATTTTCCGCAGAAAATTCCGGTTACGGGTGTTGATTACCATAAACCGGGTTTCCGGGGTGATTATTACCATTTTGGGCGGATTGGTTATATTGGCAGTTTTTGAACCATTTCGTTCGTTATTACCGGCTACCTGATGGTTTCGGATGATTTGTTTCTGTGTTGCCAGTGCGGTGAATCGCCCCAGGTATCCGGTTTTATTTCACAACCGCTTCTTCGTACACTTTCAATCAGACGGCGTGTTGATTCTTCTGCACCTTCGTCCATCCCTGGTTTATTTTCATACAATTGATAATTAGCCCGATTGATTGCCGGGGTGATATTCGGCATAATAACATTTGCTCCTATTTCCAGTGCTTTTTCCCGTCCTTCGGGACAAATGGCTTGCAGGGCTGTGGTGGCAGCAATATTTATGTCGGGCATGAGAAGCCGGAGGCAACTGACCATATGTAGTCCTAATTTAAGACGCTGGGCTTGTGAAAGTAATTGGTTCCGGAATGTCCAAAGAGGGGTTTCCCTGTGTTCCAGATAAGGTCCCATCCCTACCATATCTACATCCAGTGTTTTCAAAAACAGTAAATCATCTGCCAAATCTTCTGTGGTTTGAAAGGGCAGGCCGATCATGACACCTGTTCCGGTCTGATAGCCGCATTTTTGTAAAATCCGGAGGCAATTGAGCCGGGTATGAAAATCATGCAGGTTGTTTTGCGGATGTATTTTGTGGTAGAGCCGGATATTAGAAGTTTCTATTCTCAGTAAGTAACGATGGGCACCTGCATCGAACCACTTTTTGTATGTATCTTCTGTTTGTTCTCCCAGTGAGAGTGTAATTCCGAGTTTATGGTTACTGAGTTTTTTGATTTGTTTTAATAATTTTTCTATCCGCAGAATAAAAGCGGCATCATTCCGTTCCCCGCCTTGCAAAACAACGGAACCGTAATGATTTTCCCAGGCATAGCGGGCGGCCTGCAGGATTTCGTCGTCGCTCAGGGAATAACGTTTGGTATGTAAATTAGACTTCCGGATTCCGCAATAAAGGCAATCTTTTATGCAAATATTTGAAATTTCAATCAGTCCCCGCATGTAGACATTGTTGCCAATTGTGTGGTTTCTTAATTGCCGGGTGTAGTCAAATAGTTCTTTTTCCTCTTCTCCGTCACAAGTAAGCAGATGAATGAGTTCTTCTTTGCAGATGTTTTTCGGATGTAAAATGATGGCTGATTTCATATATTTTCTGGTGTTGTAAAAGTAAAAAATTTTGTCTTATTTTTCTATAGTCGAAAAATCAAAGATTTTTACTAATTTTGTTCGTAAATAGCCATTGGTATTCTGTCGGGAATTTATGAAAAAAGGAATTTGGTTATCATTGGGAGCTTTGATACTTATTGGTGTGATAGTTTTTGCTGTCTGGTACATCAATGAGGAGGGAAAGATGCGTTCCGGTAATAAGGATTCTTTTATTCCGTATAATTCTGCATTGGTAGTCAGTATTAATGCGAAACCGGACTTTTCACCGGAAATGGTACAGGCATTGGGAGAGGAAATCAATCGTTATCGGGGGAAATTGTTGGTTCGCGTAGTGGATTCTCTCTGTAATCATGAATATGTTATGTCCTATCCCTATGTGACGGCTGCAAGAGTAGAGGGAAAAAATGATGTGGCTTTCCTATATGTTATGGACAATAAAAATGTACTGTCCCGGAACGAGATTGTGAGATTTTTGAATCAGACTTTCGGGACCGGAACAGAAAAGGTTCGTAAATATGATCATTACAAGATTTATTCTTTAAAACAGCAGCAGGAAACGGTTTATTTTGCCGTATGCGGCGGGATAATATTGATATCAGATTCTGAGCTGTATATAGAGGATGGGTTAAAGCAGTTTGATTTGGAGTCAACCGAAGGTTTGACGAAACCCCGTTATCAAAATCTGAATAAATATTTTTCTGCCGGAGCTGGTGTTAATATTTTTCTTAATACAACTGCTTTTACCGACCTGATGCCTTTGTATGTACAGACTAAGAAAGTGTTTCCGCACCTGGATATTACCCGTTTATTTAAATGGGGAGCTTTGGATGGAGAGTTTAGTACGGAGGGGGTATATTTGAACGGTTTTTTGCATTATGGAGAGCAGAAAGAATCTTATATACGGACTTTAAAGGAACAGCAGCCCCGTGGCATTCATATTGACGGAGTTGTGCCTACTCGTCTGAATGCTTTAGGTATATTGAATTTGAGTCACCCTTCTGCTTATTTTTCTGCCTTGGAATCTTACCGTTATTCTATGGGATTGAAAAACAGAGTGTATGAGCGGAAACAACAATATATAAAGATGTTCGGGCGGAAGTGCGAAGGAGAGATGCAGAATTTGTTACAGGGAGAATTCGCCGTCGTTGAGCTGGGGTATAACGGAGCCAGTCAGGAAAAAGACGGATTGGTCATAGCATCGCTGAAATCAGGAAGTTTGGGACGGATATTGCTGGAAAAAATGATGCAGGCTTATGCGAATTTTGATGAGGGAACCATGGATAATTACCTGAGGCAATACCGGATTGACAGGGAAAAAATATTCAGTTATTACCGGTTTCCTGTGGAGGATATGCCTGCGGTTTATTGGGGATATATTTTTGAAGGAATAAAAAGCCGTTATGTATTGGTAGAAGATAATTATCTGATTTTTGCCTCTTCGGAAAATGCGATGAAGAATTTTATCCGGGATTACGTGCATGGTAGTTTTATCCGGGATGCAGAGTGGTATAAAAATTTGAAAAATAAATTAGCCGGGAAGCATAATCTGTCTTATTTTGCCAGAACAGCGGAAGTATTACCGCAGTATCGGGATTTGGTTTCAGAAAAAGCGCGGCGGTTTATTTCGGAACGGATGGAAAAATCTCCTGTATTTCCAACCTGGGCTTTGCAATGGTCTAATGAAGGAAATATGTTGTATAATACACTTTTCCTGAATCCGGCATCTGTACAGGATGAGATTCAGCCACATGTATTGTGGCAGACCCGTTTGGACGGACAGGTCAGGATGAAGCCTGTACCGGTAGTTAACCATGTCACAGGTGAACGGGAATTGTTTGTTCAGGATGAACAAAATACAATCTATTTGATTAATGATGCCGGACGGGTACTTTGGAAAGTCCCGGCAGATGGGAGAATTAATAGTGAAGTATATCAGGTGGATTTATTTAAAAACGGGAAATTACAGTATTTATTTTCTACGCCGACCCGGATGTATCTGATTGACCGGAATGGAAATGCTGCCGGTCGTTTTCCTTTGACATTCAGGTCACGTTGTGAACAGGGAATTTCTGTTTGTGATTATGATAATAACAAGAATTACCGGATATTTGCGCCTTGTGCAGACCGGGAGATTTATTTGTATGGTCTGGACGGGAATTTAGTGAAGGGGTGGAAACCGGAAAAGGCAGACAAGCCGATTGTTTCAAAGGTTCAGCATTTCCGGGTAGACGGGAAAGATTATCTGGTTTTTGCAGACCATTACCGGTTGTATATTCTGGACCGTAAAGGGAATGAACGGGTGAGGGTTTCTTCTGTATTTGATTTGCCGGTTCAGACTAATATTTATCTGGTGAAGAAGAAGGGACGTCATTGTCTGGTTTTTGCCGGCAATAATGGTGCTGTTCATTCAGTTGATTTTCAAGGCAGGACCGAAACTTTTAAGGTGAAGGGGATGGGAAATGATTTTAAAATGAATGTAGCGGATGTGGATAATGACGGAGCTGAAGATTGTATATTTACAGATAAAAATCGTTTGTTGATTGTCCGGATGGATGGAAAAATTATTTCAGAAAATGAGGTAGAGTCAGTAAGTCTGGATTATCCTTATATGTATCGCTTTTCGGCGACAGACAGCCGTATCGGTGTGACTGATTCCAGTCAGTCCAAAATGTTATTGCTGACTCCGGATGGTAAATTGTCAAAAGGTTTCCCTATAGCAGGAGATTCACCTTTTTCTATCGTTTTCTCTGGGAATGATGGTTTTTTCTTATTTGCCGGTACAGATAACGGGTCTTTGATAAAATACAAAGTACAGCGATAATTTGCCGGAGTATTGGCATTTTTAATTTGGCAAAAATCTGTCTCAAAAATTTGATATTCCGGAAATTTAACACAATTTTGCAGATTGGTGTAATAATGTATATAATTATGAAATTTAATTTGAGAGGATATACAATCCTGTTATCTGTATTGTTGTTTTGTGTTTCTTGCGGTGACGCTACTCTTTTTGATACGGACAAATGGTCCAGTCAGATTGAGGGCTGGGAACCGGGTATAAAAGGAGCTGTCGCACACGGAGAATTTACGTTAGGGGATTTTTTGCAGGATACGGCGAGAGATTTCAGGATTGAAAAAGAATGGATGGACGGAGATTCTATATTGGTGGTGAAATATAGCGAAGAAAATATCTACAGCATCAATATAGCGGATGTATTTCATTTGGCAGGAACGGACATTAAATTTGAACCGGATTTGAAAATACCATTCAAAGTAGGAGTAGGGAATAGTATGCCAATAGAACAATTGTTTCCTGATGGGTGTATAATAGAACCTGTAATAATTGAGGGAACTATTTCATTGCCAAGTGAATTTGATGGAACGGACCTGAAACGAATCACGATGGGCGAAGGTCGCTGTATTTGTCAGTTGCCGGATTTGGGTAATGTAGAATATGAAGTGCAGGTTTTTTATAAGTCAAATGGTCAGGATGTTATTTTATTGGATACAAATGAACTTGCCGGCGGTCAGGATGTAGAGTTGTCTTTGGAAAACAGGGTATTTGATTTGTATAATAATAGAATGGAATTGACGATATGTGCTCAGCTAAAAAAGGGGTTTTACTCCGATACAGTTTTGAGACTGTCGGTTCAGTTTTCCGATTATGATTTTTCTGAGGTTCAAGGGAAAATTGTTAAAGCCGGAGGAATAGATATTGACAAAGACTCTTTTAAAATAGATATAGATATTCTGAACGATATTGACGGAAGTATCCGTTTTACAGACCCAAGACTGGAATTGGTATTGAAGAACAAAGGATTGGGAGTGCCGTTTGGTGTCAATATGACTTTTGAAGGTGAAGATAAAAACGGTTTGAAGGACACTTTATTTTTAAACCAACCTTTGGTTTTTGCCGGTAACTCTTCTGCGACTGAGACAAAGGATACTTCTCGGCAAGTAGATAAAAGCAATTCCAATATAGTGGATTTTCTGTCTTTACTTCCGCGAGGAGATATTTTTTATTCCGGTAAGATTACTTTAAATCCGGACGGTGAAAAAGATAACGTGATTTATCGTGACGCTTCTCTGGATATGGATTTAAATATATCGGTACCTGTGGCATTGACAGGGAATCTGTCTTATAGCGATACGGTAAGTGATATAGATATAGAGCAGAAATTTGCAGATAAAATTGTAGAAGGGGCTATCCTTTTACATGTACAGGAAAATGCTTTGACATTGGATTTGTCTGTTCCGAAGATGATTTTACTGGATGAGAACAATGTGCCTTTGGATACGGTAATTGTTGGCGGGGAAAATGAAGACGAAAAGAAAATTAAAGCCGGTCAGAAAGGAGTGTTAAGTTTTTATATCAGTGAGAAAATTGCCCGGGATTTAGGCAAGACTAAAAATATTGTGTTAGAAGCTGCTGTTTCGGGAGATTCGGGAGAGCCTGTCAAAGCAGATGCAAAAGTGAAATTTGTTCTGACTTTGGAAGTCAGGACGGTGATTAAAGATTATGATGATTTTTAATCTGCAGATAAAAGAAATGGGAAAGTCTGTCCGGAATGTTTTTGGGACAGACTTTTTTATTAACTGGCGTTACTCTTCCTCTTCTTCAATTTTTATTTCAACTCTTTCATCCGAATTATAGTCTTTGCCTGCGACAATCAATACAATTTCTCCTTTGACACCTTGTTTTTTATAGTAGGTTGCCAGTTCTTCAAGAGAGCCTCTTTTATACTCTTCAAACATTTTGCTGATTTCGCGGGCAACACAGGCATAACGTCCGGGGCCGAATATGCCGGCCATTTGTTCTAAGGTTTTTACCAGCCTGAAAGGGGATTCATAGAAAATCATGGAGCGACTCTCATCTGTCAGTGCATTTAATTTTTTTAGCCGGCCTTTTTTCTGAGGTAAAAAACCTTCAAAGCAGAACCGGTCGCAAGGCAGACCGGAATTGACTAAAGCAGGAATAAAAGCGGTCGGGCCTGGCAAACATTCGGTGGATATACCCCGTTCTACACAAGTCCGGGTAAGCAGGAAACCCGGGTCTGAAATTCCGGGAGTGCCTGCATCGCTGATTAAAGCTATGTTTTCGCCTTTTTCTATTCTTGTTGCTATATGTTCCACTTGCTGATGTTCATTGAATTTATGATGGGAAAGCAAAGGAGTGGTGATTTCATAATGTTTTAATAATTTTGCAGAAGTCCGGGTATCTTCTGCCAGAATAAGGTCTGCTTCTTTTAATAAACGCAGAGCTCTGAGGGTAATGTCTTCCAAATTTCCGACAGGAGTCGGAATCAAATATAATTTTCCCATGATAGAAAATATAGTTTATAAACTTTACAAAAGTAATAAATTCAACATGGGAAATTGTAAATGTGTGATAAAACATGCTGTGATAATTTGTTAGTTTGTCAGAAAAATAGGAAAACATAAATGAATATATCTATATTAGTTATTCATAGAGAGTTATAAAAAACATAATTGTTTTAGATAAAAAAAAATACATTTTTTTTGACAGGAAATAAATTTGCTGTATATTTGCATCCGCTAAGTGAAATTATGGTCAGTTCGTCTAGGGGTTAGGACACAAGATTTTCATTCTTGTAACACGGGTTCGATTCCCGTACTGACTACAGAATTACAAAGACCCTACGGTCAGTTCGTCTAGGGGTTAGGACACAAGATTTTCATTCTTGTAACACGGGTTCGATTCCCGTACTGACTACATTAAGAAGTTGAATTTTTATATTTGTAGAGATGGCAAATCATAAATCATCAGTAAAGAGAATCAGACAAACTGAAACCAAAAGAGCACACAATCGTTATTATGCAAAAACTACACGTAATGCTGTTAAAAAGTTGCGTATGACGACAGACAAAGCTGTGGCTACAGAGCTTTTGCCGAAAGTGGTTGCTATGTTGGATAAGTTGGCGAAGAAAAATATTATCCACGATAACAAAGCCGCTAATCTGAAATCTAAATTGGCTCTGCACGTTAATAAGCTGTAATTTGTTTCTTTAACGTTTACCGATATACAGGAGATGGGTGTTGCTCATCTCCTTTCTTTATATGCATTAACCGGAGAAATCGGTAAGAGATAAATTTAATCTCTCCCTTGTTTATTTGACAGG
Source organism: uncultured Odoribacter sp. (assembly GCA_910578105.1). GTDB lineage: Bacteria > Bacteroidota > Bacteroidia > Bacteroidales > Marinifilaceae > Odoribacter. The sequence continues at coordinate 440,119 of CAJTPD010000002.1, forward strand.
ATTTTTTTAAATTAATATCCTAAATCAATTAAACTATGGACGGACATTATCTTCCTATGAAATCATGGGCTAAAGATGAACAGCCCCGGGAAAAGCTTTTGCAAAGAGGTGTTGCTGCGCTTACTTTGAATGAATTGTTTGCTATTCTATTGCGTTCAGGTGCCGGCGGGGAGTCTGCATTGGAGTTGGCCCGGCGGATACTGGCTGATAATCAAAATGATTTAAATCAGCTGGCCCGGTGTGAAATACGGGAACTGATGAATCGTTACAAAGGTGTCGGTATGGCCAAGGCTGCGTCCATTATTGCTGCAATGGAAATCGGAAGAAGAAGAAAACCGGTGGAACTGAAACAAAAGACTACGATTCGTTTTAGTCAGGATGCTTACCATTATATCAAGTCTTTTCTTGCAGATTTGGAACATGAGGAGTTCTGGGTGATTTATCTGACGCACGGAAACCGGATCAAGGGGTGTGAATGTTTGTCTTCCGGTGGAATGGACGGAACCGTGATTGATGTCAGGATGTTATTCAGAAAGGCATTGGATGTGAAAGCTTCCAATCTTATTGTTGCGCATAATCATCCGGGAGGGGCTTTGCATCCGAGTTCGTATGATGAATTGATTACCCGTAAAATTTTCGAAGGGGGCAATTTGTTGGATATAAAACTATACGATCATGTGATTGTGGGCAGGGACGGGTATTATAGTTTTGCGGATGAAGGGAAATTGAAAATGGTGGGAAATCAATATAAAAAATGACACATTGTCAGCATAAATTCCGGAGATATGGCATTTTTGGTATTGGCAAAGTTTTTGTTTAGTTTTGCTTTAGTATTTTTTACAGTATACGGTGATACTTTTTGGGATAAAATTCGTTGATAATTTATTAGAAATTAATTAAGTAAAATATATATGTCATGTCTAAAGAAAAAAAGGATACTCAAAAACAAAACGGGACAGAGGAATTGCATGAGACTGAAAATGTGCAGAAAGAATCGGTAAAAGAAAAAGATGGTGCAGATGGCAGCCATCCGAAGGGTAAAAAAGAAGATGAGGAAATACAAGAGTTGAGGCAGAAACTGACAGAGCTGAATGATAAGTATCTCCGTTTGTCGGCAGAATTTGATAATTACCGGAAGCGTACCCTGAAAGAAAGAATGGAATTGACAAGAAATGCCGGGGAAGAGGTGTTGTCCAAAATATTGCCGGTTATGGATAATTTTGAACGGGCATTAAAGAGTATGGAAACTGCGGATGATGTTCCGGCATTGCGGGAAGGAGTTGAATTGATTTATTCCAATTTTAAAGATTTTTTGTCCCAGAATGGTGTAAAGGAAATGGAGTGCCTGCATACGGATTTTGATCCGGAAGTACAGGAGGCGGTGACTAAAATACCTGCGCCGAGCGGGGACCTGAAAGGGAAAGTAGTTGATTGTATTCAGAAAGGATATACTTTGCATGATAAGGTGATACGTTTTCCTAAAGTTGTGGTTGGAGAATAAAATGTGGGCAGCAGCTCAGGACTGTATTGGGGTGTGCTGAGTTTGCCAAATGATTATTTCGTGTGCCTGTAGTTTAAAATAATGGAAGTAATTTAAAATATTCAGGTTTGGTTTTCTGACGGTTAAGTTGGAAGCCAAACCTGAACTTGAGATAAAAGTGATGGCAGAGAAAAGAGATTATTATGAAGTTCTGGGAGTGTCCAGAAATGCGGATGCTGCGGAGATAAAAAAAGCTTACCGGAAATTAGCATTGCAATACCATCCGGATAGAAATCCCGGAGATAAAGATGCGGAAGAGAAGTTCAAGGAGGCGGCAGAAGCTTATGATGTATTAAGCAATGAAGAAAAAAAACGCCGTTATGACCAATTCGGTCATGCGGGGATGGGGGGAGCCGGAGGGTTTGGCGGAGCCGGTATGAGTATGGATGATATCTTTGCTTCTTTCGGGGATATTTTCGGAAGTTTTGGCGGATTTGGTGGTTTTGGAGGAGGAGGACGTTCTGCGCGTCGGGTCAACAGGGGTAGTAACCTGAGGGTGAAGGTGAAGTTGACTTTGGAAGAAGTGGCTACCGGTGTGGAGAAAAAGATTAAGGTGAAGAAGTATGTTGCCGATAGTCATTGTCAGGGAACCGGTGCCAAGGACGGAAAATCCTTTTCTACTTGTTCTGCCTGTCATGGTTCCGGACAAATAACGCGGGTACAGAATACGATATTGGGGGCTATGCAAACAACTTCGACTTGTCCGACTTGCGGCGGAGAAGGAAAAATTATTAATGAGAAATGTTCTCATTGTAATGGTGAAGGTGTTGAATTGTCAGAAGAAGTGATTACTTTGCATATTCCTGCCGGAGTTGCTGATGGGATGCAGTTGTCATTGAGCGGAAAAGGGAATGCTGCCCGTCGAGGGGGAGAGTGCGGAGATCTTATTATTTTGATTGAAGAAATTGAACATGCGGAGTTAGTCAGGGATGGAAATGATTTGTTGTATAATACGTTTATCGGGTTTCCGGAGGCTGTATTGGGAGATTCGGTAGAAATCCCGACACTGGAAGGTAAGGTGAAAGTAAAAATAGAACCGGGAACTCAACCTGGAAAAATATTACGTTTGAAAGGGAAAGGGATTCCGGATGTGAATGGTTACGGTAAGGGAGATTTATTGGTGAAAGTGAATGTATGGATTCCGAAAAATTTGTCGAAAGAGGATAAAAAAACAATGGAGGAGTTGAAAAATCAGTCTTTTTTAAAACCTACCAATGTCGATAGTAAAAAAGGGTTTTTCCGGAAAGTAAAAGATTTTTTTGAAAACTAGGCAGACCTGAGAATTAGCAGTAACTGTAACACGGAAAGAATGTTTTGCATAGGATGTCCTGAAATTATACTATAGGCCGGGAATATTCAGGGGAATCCGGTAAAACAGAAATTATTTCATGATAGATAGATAATAAATACCGGGGAATTCAGAGTTCTCTGTTTCATTTTAGATTATGGGAAATAAAATTAATGATCCGATAGCCCGTTTGATGGGATTACGTTATAAATCTCATCCTTGGCATGGAATTGAGGTGGGGGATGGTGCCCCTGAAGTTATTACGGCTTTTATAGAAATGGTTCCTACTGATACGGTAAAGTATGAGTTGGATAAGGTTAGCGGTTATATTAAGATAGACCGTCCTCAGAAGTATTCGAATGTTGTGCCTGCATTATATGGTTTTATTCCACAGAGTTATTGCGGCGATTTGGTGGCAGAGTATGCGATGCAACAGTCTCAGCGTAAGGAAATAATGGGAGATAGCGACCCTTTGGACATTTGTGTATTGACAGAACGCACGATTGCCCATGGGGATATTATTGCCCGTGTACGCCCTATCGGCGGATTCCGGATGCTGGATGGAAATGAAGCTGATGATAAAATTATTGCCGTATTGAAACATGATGCGACTTATAATGTCTATAATGATATTTCGGAATTGCCTCATATTGTAGTGGATCGTTTGCGTCATTATTTTTTGACTTACAAGGATATGCCGGGCGAAGAAGGGCAACGTAAAGTTGAAATCACGCATGTTTATGGCAAAGAAGAGGCTTATGAGGTGATCCGGAGGAGTCTGGAAGATTATAAAAATCATTTTGAAGGATTAGAAGATATTCTGAGCAGAGTATAAATTTTATCTTCCCCAGGAATCCCGGTCAAGACTGCGGTATTGGATAGCTTCAGCAATGTGCTGTTGTGATATGTCAGAAGCAGCTTCCAGGTCGGCTATTGTCCGGGATAGTTTTATAATCCGGTCATAAGCCCGGGCAGAAAGGCCGAATTTTTCCATAGCCATTTTCAGTAAAGACAGGCATTGGGAGTTCAGGGGGCAGTATTGTCTCAGTAAAGCCGGGTTCATTTGGGCATTGCAATGAATGCCCGGATAGGCTTTAAATCGTTCGGTTTGGATTTGCCGTGCAGCGATGACGCGCTGACGAACTTTGTGGCTGGGTTCTGCATCGTGAATGCTGGTGATTTTATCGAGTTCGACCGGAACAACTTCAATGTGGATGTCAATTCTGTCGAGTAACGGACCGGAGATTTTGGACAGGTAATGTTGTACAGCATTTTCTGTACAATTACATTCTTTGGTGGGGTGGTTGTAGTAGCCGCACGGACAGGGATTCATGGAAGCTACTAACATAAAGTTGGCCGGATAATCGACACTATAACGGGCTCTGCTGATTGTGATTTTCCGGTCTTCCAGTGGCTGACGCATGACTTCCAGTACAGATCTTTGAAATTCAGGTAGTTCGTCGAGAAAAAGAAGTCCGTTGTTGGCCAGTGAAATTTCGCCGGGATGAGGGAAAGTACCTCCGCCGATTAGGGCAATATTGGAGATAGTATGATGAGGAGCCCGAAAAGGACGTGTTGTAATTAATGAACAATTGCGGGGGAGTTTCCCGGCGACGGAATGGATTTTTGTTGTTTCGAGGGATTCTTCGACTGTCATGGGAGGCAATATACCCGGAAGACGGCGGGCTAACATGGTTTTCCCGGATCCCGGCGGACCTATCATGAGCAGATTATGTGCGCCTGAAGCTGCTATTTCGAGTGCTCTTTTTACTGTTTCCTGTCCTTTAACATCTTTGAAATCGTAGAAAGTAGTATTTTCCGGTTCTGATTGTAAAGGATTGAAAATGGTGGGGGAGAAATCCTGTTTTTGATTAAAAAAGTCGATAACTTCCCGGATATGTTGGAATCCGAATACCTGAAGTCCTTCAACAACGGCTGCTTCGTTGGCATTTTCTAAAGGAACAATCATGTGTTTAAAGCCTTCGTTGTGTGCATTGATGGCTATAGGGAGGACTCCTTTGACGGGAACGAGGCTTCCGTTCAGAGAAAGTTCTCCCAAAATGATAAAACTTTCCAGTGTTCCGGAGGTTATCTGTTCATTAGCTGCCAGTATGCCGATAGCCAGAGGAAGGTCGTAGGAAGAACCTTCTTTTTTCACGTCGGCCGGAGCCATGTTGATGATGACTCTTTTGCCGGGGATACGGCTTCCTATTTCCCGTAAGGCTGAGTCTATGCGTTGCTGGCTTTCTTTTACGGCATTATCCGGTAAACCGACGATAATAAATTTTGCTCCGTTCAGAATGTTTACCTCCAGAGTTATGGTAGTAGCCTCAATTCCATTGACAGCACCACTGAATATCCTGACCAACATGACACTGCATTTTTGATTAAGTTCAGGTAAGTTAAGATATTTTTATAAATAAAACAAGTTCACAGCCTATAATAATTCCTTGTTTTCGCTTTTTGTTTTCAGGTTAGCTGTTTCACCGTCAAAAACAGCATAGGTGAACCATGTAATCCAATCGCCGGTGTTTATATATCTGCTGTGGTTGGTGAGGGGCAAATCTATCGGTATATGACGGTGGCCAAAGATGAAATAATCAAAATGTTTGTTTTTCAGGGTTTGCTTACAAAAACGGACAATCTCTTCCTGTTCTTCTCCCCGGAAAGTATCAGCTTCTATTTTGCCGTTTTCCAGGCGGGAATGAGATGACCATTTTTGTGCCAGGAGGATACCTAAATCAGGATGTATCCACCGGAAACACTTTTGCAGGAAACGGTGGTGAAAGAGCCGGTATAAAAATAGATACCCTTTATCCTGCGGATTGAGAGCATCTCCATGCCCTACCAACAACTTTTTGCCGTTTATCCGGAAAATTTCGTTGTGTGTATGCAGGCTGACTCCGCATTCTTCGGATAAATAATCAAAAGCCCAGATGTCGTGATTACCGGTAAAGAAATGAACAGGGATTCCCTGGTCTGTATATTCACAAATTTTGGCTAAAAAACGGATGTAACCTTTGGGTACGGCTCTTTTGTATTCAAACCAGAAATCAAAGATGTCCCCAAGCAGGCAGAGTATGCCGCATTCCGGACGGATTTCTTCCAGCCAATTAACCAATTGTAATTCTCTTTCCCGGTGATTGCTTAAAACAGGGGCTCCCAGGTGAACATCTGAAAGGAAATATATTTTTTTTCCTTGGTCTAATTCCAACCGGAACTCTCTGTCAGGAATCCGGCAAACACGGCTGTTTTTTTTCATTACGGGCTATTTCAACAAATCATGGAGTCTTTCTTCCAGACGCCGGCCATTTAAATTTTTACCGACAATTTCGGATTTCGGATTAATGATATAATTGGCCGGTATGCTTTGAATGTTATATGCTTTGGCCGCGTGGCTATGCAGACCATTGGTATCTCTTACGCAAATCCAGTCTATATCGTATTTTTTTACTAAATTTTGCCATATATCCTGATTATCATCCAGGCATACCTGATAGATCTGAACGCCTTTTCCTTTGAATTTGTTGTATACTTTTTTCAGATTATCGCTGTAAGCTTTGCTGTCTTTTGCGTTTAATACCGTAAAATCCAGAACAACATATTTCCCTTTTAAAGAATTTAGGGAGACGGTATCTCCTTTTCTGTCCGGGAGACTGATTTCCGGCAGTGTATTTTCGCTGTTAGCGATTAATTGGCGTAGTTGTTCGCTACGGATTCCTTTGTTGATTTGGCTTAAATGTTTCAGGATAGCCTGGGTATATTGGGATTCCGGGTACATGGCTTTCAGGGAAGAGGCAACGATTTTAAAAGAATGCAAATCCTCTTCAGGGGTCAGGATGAAACGGCCATCATTGAATTTCTGGTACAGTGCATAGTAGGAAGCCGGAGAAATGGCATGTTTCAGAATAAATTCCCTGGAGAAATGAATCTGTTTATTCCTGACCGAATCCCAGGCAGTTGCTGTCTGAAGCCGTTCCTTCCTATGAGTTTCGTCCTGAGGTATGGCATTGAACGCTTTTTTTAAAGAATCCAAAGCAATCTGAGTGTTGTGCAGTTGGAAGTTCAATAATTTAATCCAGAGTGAATTTTCCGACCCGTCAACCCAGTAGTTGTGCGTCAGTCCCTGATATGTTCCCGTCAGCTCAATATTGGCTTCCGGTTCGGCAATGAAAGTAATGAACTCTCCGGAGCTTGTTTTTATATTGAAAAAGGCAGGGGATTCAACAGTAGTTTTAAATTTGAAATGTCCTTCCGCATTTGTCCGGGTTGAATCAATAATAAGAGGCTGTTCGACATTTAATTGTTCAAGGTATATTTTTTGACGATTGGCATTTTTGATTTTTCCGGTGATAGTAACATTGGTTTTGGTACATGAACTGAGAGCCAGTAATATGAATGCACAATAGAATATTTTAATCATTGCTGAAGTAGTTAAAAGGTCCCTAAGTTGGTTGTTTTGAATTTATTATATGTAATAATTCATTTCACGAAAATACAATTTTTTTAGCATATAGGAAAGGATAGCTGAAATTTTGTCCGGAATGGCCTGATGTTCTGTTGATGTGGCCGGAAGAAAGTATGATAAAAGAAAAAGATGGTGTGGCAAAAATACAAATTGCTGATGTTCAAAACATCAGCAATTTGATTTTGCCACACTTTCCGGAAAGATAGTTAAAGGTCCAGATATTTCCCTTCTTTATCGAAAGCTGTCAAAGCTGCATTTACACCCGGGGTGTCTTCTTTATAAGTTACACCAAACCATTTTGCATCTGTTTTCAGCACTTTAACGCTGGCTATTTGTTCCTTAATCATTTTGTCTACCACTTTCGGAATATAGAATTCTGATTTCAGATTGTCTTTGTTTTCCGGGTAGAATTCTATGAATTGTCTTTCAATTTCCCGGAATACTTTAGGGGTAAATGCCCAAAAATTCATAGAAACCAGGTCGTCGGGAGCCAGAATTTTTCCGGAATCATCGTCTTTGATAGTGCCGTCGGTTGAAATGCCTATTTTGGTACATTCCGTAACGGAGGTCAGATGACCGTTGGTGTCTGATTCACAAATTCCGCGGGAAACTGTTCCGTTTTCGGATAGGGTGGCAGCGAGACGGTAACCAACTAATCCGAATTCTTTATCACTGGCTTTATCAGCCAGGAAGTCATGCGCTTTAACAAAAGCGTCGCTTCCATAAAAATCATCGGCATTGAGGGCGGCAAAAGGTTCATGGATGACATCTTTGGCCGACCAGATAGCGTGGGCTGTACCCCAGGGTTTTTCCCGGTTGATGGGAGGCATGTCTCCCGGAAGTTTGTCCATGCTTTGATAACAATAAGCGGTTTCTACCAGACTTTCAGAATATTTGCCGACGAAATCTTTGAATTCTTGTGCAAAACTTTCACGGATGACAAATACAATTTTATCAAATCCGGCATGAACGGCGTCGTATACTGTATAATGAAGCAAGGCTTTCTGATGCGGTCCCAGAGGAGTAATCTGTTTCAGACTCCCGAAGCGGGAACCCATACCGGCAGCCATGACTAATAAGGTTGTTTTCTTTTTCATAATTCTAAAATTGAATGTACATATTCGTACATTGAAATAATTATTTCAGCGTATCTCCGTGTTCGTGTATATATTTGGCAAATACTTCTATTGCTTCGTATTCTGCCATTCCGAGACGGTTGTAAATATCGGCAGTATTCCGGTTGCGGTCTTCCGCTCTTTGCCAGAATTCACGGGGGTCATCGCCCGGGAATGCGGGACCGTTGTTTTGAGAACCGTGTTTGTAAATGGCTTTTCGTTTGATGGTTAATTCTGCCGGGCTGATGGGTACGGCCATGTCTACTTTTTCGATTTCCCATTCCATCCATGCTCCGCGGTACCACCAGGTATTGCATTCTTTAAACCAGTCGTCGCCGTCGACAACATTGTAGGCACGAAGGATGGCGTCTAAACATACTCCGTGGGTACCGTGCGGGTCTGCCAAGTCTCCTGCAGCATAAATCTGATGTGGTTTTACTTCCCGCAGTAATTTTACGATGATGTCCACGTCGGCCTGTCCTAACGGATTTTTCTTTACCGTACCGGTTTCATAGAAAGGCAAATTCAGGAAATGCACTCTTTCTTCCGGAACACCAAGGTAGCGGTCGGCTCCGCGGGCTTCTGCCCGGCGCAGGGCTGCTTTGTATTTCAATAAATTGGCGGATTCGGGTTCTTCGTCTTGTTTGGATGCGATGTCTTTTTTTACTTGCTCAAAGGCCTTTTCCATAGTCGTTAAGTCGCCGCCGGACAATTTAGTAAATGAACAGGCGATGTCCATTTGCTGATACAGGTAATCATCCAAAACTGCAATACTTCCTGAAGTTTGATATGCGACATGCACTTCATGCCCTTGCTCAACCAACCGGGCAAATGTTCCCCCCATAGAGATAACATCGTCGTCCGGGTGCGGACTGAAAATCAGGATGCGTTTAGGATAGGGAGTGGCTCTTTCCGGGCGGGTAGAATCGTCGGCATTGGGTTTACCGCCGGGCCATCCGGTAATGGTGTGTTGCAAATCATTGAATACCTGGATGTTTACTTTGTTCGCAGAGCCAAAAGTCTTAATCAGGTCGCTCATGCCGTTGTCCACGTAGTCTTTGTTTTCGATTTTCAGAATAGGTTTGTTTACTTTTTGACATAACCAGATTACAGCTTTCCGGATCAGTTTGTCGTTCCATTCCACTTTGCTTACCAGCCAGGGCAAGTTTGTACGGGTAAGTTCTTCTGCTGCGCTTTCATCGATGACAAATTGCGCATTCGGATGATTTTGCAGGAAAGTTGCCGGGATTGCGTCGGAGATACTTCCTTCTATGGTAGCCCGAATGATTGGAGCTTTGTTTTCTCCCCAGGCCATTAAAATAACTTTCCGGGCTTTCATGATAGTACCTACTCCCATTGTGATGGCACGGGTAGGGACTTTGTCTATTCCGCCAAATTCGCCGGAAGCGTCTTTCATGGTCAGTTCATTCAGATATACCATACGGGTTTTGGAATTCAGTGCAGAGCCCGGTTCATTGAATCCGATGTGACCGGTACGTCCGATTCCTAAAATCTGAATATCGATGCCTCCTGCCGTTTCAATGGCTTGTTCATATTCTTTGCAGAAGTTTTCTATTTCATCACTTTTCAGAGTTCCGTCCGGAATATGAATGTTTTTCGGTTCTATGTCGATGTGGTCAAACAAATGGTGATGCATGAAGTAGTGATAGCTATGCACTGATTCTTTGGGCATAGGTAAATATTCGTCCAGATTGAATGTCACAACATTTTTGAAAGACAATCCTTCTTCTTTATGCATTCTGACCAGTTCCTGATAAAGTTTGATGGGAGAGGAACCGGTGGCCAGTCCTAATACACATTTTTTGTTTTGAGCAGCATTTGTACGGATGAGTTCTGCAATTTCATAGGCGATGGCTTTTACAGCTTCTGCAGGTTTTTCGTAGATTTGTACGGGAACTTTTTCAAACCTGTCAGCACCTTCGCCTTTTGCAATGTAATTTTTTGTGATCATTTTAATTGATTTATAGGTTTTATATTTGCTTTTTATAGATATCCGAAGTTTGAGTAATTTCAGTGAAAAATGGGCTAAATCTATGTTTTTATTTTTTTCATAACCGGAAAATTAAACTCTTACTTTTGCAATGAGTTTCCGGATTTTTCCGTTGCCGATTGCCGGAGCATGCGGATCTTCCGGAAATACGATAACAAATTCTCCGGGTTGTATATTTACAAAAGTTGTTGGTTGGTCTGAATAGAGAGCACAATCCTCTTCTTTCACATAAGATTTGATTTCTGTTTTTAATTCTTCCGACGCTTTCCACCCGATGGTTTCATTTCCTTCCAGCAAAATGTGTACGTCGATGTAATCCCGGTGAATTTCTAAAGGCTGTTTGTCTCCGGAAACTCCGTCAATGGCTACGTTATTGATGAATAAATTATCACCGTCGAGAACAATTTTACCGGTTGGCTGATTTAACAGGTCATGTTGTTTGACATATTCGAATAACTTTTTGAATAGTGGATGAAGTGATTCAATCCGGTAGCTGTTTCCGAGTTTTGAAATAATCATAAGTTTGAATTTTACTATTGCATATTATCTGTTTCCGGACGAAGGAAATACAGTTGCAGGGCTACTGCAACGAGCACGATGGCACTCAGCCAGGCAAAACCGAGGCCCAGATTACCTCCGTCAGTCCATTTCCCCAGTAAACCGGTTACCGCTGCACCGGCGAATACGCCGGTCATATTCATGATACCGTACGCTGTTGCTCTTTGTCTGGCAGAGACAAACTGGCACAATATAGGCATATTGTTGGCATCGAAGATACCGTAGCCAATGCCGAAAAGCAAACCTGCTCCTATTGCACCTGCCATATGATGTCCGAATCCCAGTAACAGTAAAGCGGGGATAGTCATACCGAGACCGATGGCTCCGGTATATACCCGTCCGCGTATATTTTTTTGTACCCATTTGTCAGAAAGAATACCTCCGGCAATAACACCGATAAATGAGGATATGGCGATGGTAATGGTGGATAGGGGACCCGCCTCTGCCATATCCATATTCAGATTTTCCGAAAAAAGAGTCGGGAGCCAGTTTTTTGTTGCCCAACCCGGAAGGCTGGGAGCTGCAAAATAGAACAGAATCACCCAGAAAGCGATATTGCTGAAAAGTAATGACAGACTTTTCAGTACCGGAGTATGTTCGTCCGGATTCCGGGATTTCCGGATTTTTTGGATGGCAGTATGTTCTTTATTTTCGTGTAGAAAAAAAATCAGAATAGCGGCATAGGCAATTCCGATAATGCCAAACCAATGGAAGGTTGTATGCCAGGAAGAGGATGCTGCAATGGTTGCCCCGAAGCCTCCGATGGCTTGTCCGGTATATAAGCCTGTCATGTGTATACCGGTGGCTAAAGAGCGGGATTTCTCCTGATGCCAGTCTGCAATCAGGGAAAGTCCGGCCGGAATGTATAAAGCTTCACTAATCCCCATGAGGGCGCGTAATCCATATATCTGATTGAATGTAGTGGCATAGCCCATGCTGAAAGTAACAGCGGACCATACAAATAAACTACCGACAATCAGCCATTTGCGGTTGAGTCTGTCGGCGATAAGTCCGGCCACAGGACTCATAAAGCCGTAAATCCAGAGGAATATAGCCATCAACCGTCCAAAATTTGTCGCCGACTGTAATTCTGTGATGTCTATTTGCATAGCATCTTTCATTGTTGACAGCATTTGACGGTCCATATAATTTAACAGGGCTACACCCCATAATAATCCGACTATAATCCAGGGATAAATCTTTTTTATGTTCATCAAATATTTATCTTTATCGTGTCTGTGTCATTACTCATTTGAAAATAAACGGTTTCTGAATATTTTCAGACTGGAAACAGACGGATTAGTATAATGAAAAGTTGCTTTCCATATCGTAATACAAATGTTCCATAACCAGGCTGAGGGTTCCTAAGATGCAGGAATGGTCAGTCAAAGTGCTGATTTTTATTTCACATTGATTTTTCAGTCGTGTAATGGTATATTTATCAATAGCCTGCCGTACTGATGAACTGATGATTTCATTTGCTCCGGTAATTTCTCCTCCGATTACAATCAATTCAGGATTGAAAAGATGAATGAGACTGGCCAACGCTTCTCCGATTTTTTCACCGGCTTTTTGTAAAAGTTCTATAGCAAAAATGTCGTCTTGTTTGGCAGCTTGAATAATGGCTGCAAAAGTAAGTTTATTATTGCTGAGGGCCGTGGCTTTACCTTCTTTAATGCCCGTCAGAGCGGCTTTGACAATAGCTCTGCCGGAGGCAATGGTTTCCAGACATCCGGCTTTCCCGCAATAACAAAGCGTTTCGGGGCCGGAAATCCGTATGTGTCCGAATTCACCTGCCATGCCTTTAAATCCGTTGTATGGCCTTGAATTTAAAATCATTCCGAGACCGATACATTCGTTAATATTGACGCATAGTGCATGGGAAGCTCCTTGTGCGGCACCGAATGCGTGTTCTGCCATAGCCATGATGGTTGAGTCATTATCAATGAAAATGGGAATATGAAGCATGTCTTCCAGGATCTTCCGGATATTTGTATTTTCAAAATTCAGATAGGTGAAAGAATTACCTTCACTGTCCAATAAACCCGGAAGGGAAAATCCGGCTACTTTGATTTTTGAGCGTGGAATTTTTAAATCAATCAGGCTTTTTTCTATTTTTATTTTTAAATCCCGGATAATCGTATCATTGTCCTGGTGGGCTTCCAGTAGTGAGGGGAAATTTTGTATGCTTCCGATGATTTCTTTCCGTAAATTAAAAATAGCGATTTTCAGATGTTCCCGTCCTATGTCTACTCCCATGATATAGGCAGCATCCGGATTCAAAGAAAAGATATGAGGACGTTTTCCTCCGATAGAAGCTCCCTGGCCTTGGTCAATAACCCATCCTTCTTCAATTAATTCATCAATAATTTTGCTGATGGTCGGGGTGGTCATATTGGTGAGCCTGCAAATTTCCGGTTTGGATAATTCTCCCATTCGGTAGAGGTCCCCGATGATATTCTTTTTTTGTTGATAACGTTTTTCTTTAAGCCCAGGTAATGAAGTTTTGTTTTCAGTTAGCATATAACCACTTTTTAGTCTTACAAAGATAAGAAACTTTATAAAATAATTTCCAAAGTAAGGACTAAATTTATTTAGGTATTTATATATGTCTTTACATTAATTGTCATTTTTCTTTTTTCGTTCTGTTTACTCCGGCCTTACAAATAATCATAGGTTTAGTGTAAAGATGTATATCTCCCCTTATTTTATGACGTTTGGTTCTGTATTTTTCCTGCGAGTTGCCCGCAAGCGGCATCGATGTCCTTCCCTTTGCTGTGACGGATATTGACGACCATATTGCAGTTTTCTAAAAATTTGACAAATTCGTCCCTGTTTTTATCGGGGCTGTGGCTGAAACCTGACCCTCCTACGTCATTGTATTCAATAAGATTGATTTTAACCGGAAATTGGCGGCAATAAGTGGCTAAAGCTTTGGCATCGTCGAGCCGGTCATTGATGTCTTTTAACAAAAGATATTCGAAAGTGGGTCGTGTTCCTGTTTTTTCTACGAAATATTTAAGGCTTTCAGCAATATCTTTCAAAGAATAAGTTTTGTTTACCGGCATTAGTGAATTCCGGGTAATTTCTTTTGCCGAATGTAAAGAGACAGCCAGATTAAAGCGGATTCCCTCATCGGCCAATTGTCTGATTTTTCCCGGAATACCTGCAGTAGAAACGGTAATCCGGTAGGGAGACATTCCTAATCCGTCGGCAGCCGTCAGGCGTTCTATGGCTCTTAATACATGGTCATAATTTAAAAGTGGTTCGCCCATGCCCATAAATACAATGTTGGATAATATCATGCCCTGGCTATTTGCAGCTTTTTTGGCCAGGATGACTTGTTCGAATATTTCACCGGCAGTAAGGTTACGTTTAAAGCCGAGTGTTCCGGTTGCACAGAATTTGCATCCCAGTTTGCATCCAACTTGTGAAGAGACGCATACAGTGAATTTTTGGTTGCCGGGAATCAGGACACTTTCAATAATGGAATTATCATAAAGTTTCCAGCTTGTTTTGACGGTGCCGTCCGATGCTGTTTGTGTCTGGCAGGGGATGAGTTTATCAAAATAGTATGTGTTTTCCAGTAGTTCGCGGGTTTCTTTTGATAAGTTGCTCATTTCATTAAAATCACTTACTCCCCTTTGCCAGAGCCATTGCCAGATTTGTTTTGCGCGAAAAGCTTTTTCACCGTGACCGGTTAGAAAATCTGTTATGTCTTGCAGGGAAGTTTCCCTGATATTTATTTTTTTATGGTTCATAATTTGCCGATTATTATTTTGCAAAGATATAGCTTTTCGCCATATTTGGTTTTACAATTTTATACTCTGTATTTTTCAGGTTGGTATTTTAAATTATTTACAATTCCGCAGTGTTTCGTTCTTCACTCAATCGGGAGTTTATTTTTGGAAGTTTTCTTGTTTTTATACAGAAAAATTTCTGTTCTTGTTAAAATATAGTGAAAATCTGATAAAGAACAGATTTAATTATATATTTGCAGTTATCTTAGTCTGAAACTTATAATAATTTAAAGAAAATGCCTTTTTGGTTGAAATATTTAAGTTAGAAGGGCGTGGAAAAATTAATTTAAAACAAATACGAATATTACGCAAATGAAGAGATTATTAATTATTACAATGGCTCTGTTGGCAGTGTTTGTTGCCAGAGCGGATGAGGGTATGTGGTTGTTGTCTAAACTGAAGGAACAGAACATAGGAAAGATGCAGCAGATGGGTTTTAAACTGACAGCCGAAGATATTTATGATGTGAACAAACCGGGGATAAAGGATGCCATTGTTGGTTTGGGAAATGCCGGACAGCCTTTCCGCCATTTTTGTTCCGGAGAGTTGATATCGCCTCAGGGGCTTTTGCTGACTAATCATCACTGTGGTTTTAATGCAATACAATCTCATTCGACTGTGGAGCATAATTATTTGCAAAATGGTTTTTGGGCATATAAAATGGAAGACGAACTGGCCAATCCGGGGATTACCGCTTCTATTCTGGAACGTATGGAAGATGTGACAGAACGGGTAAATGCTGTTTTGAATGATAACATGAGCAGTGTGGACCGGAGAATGGCTATTGATAGTATATCTAAAATCCTTGTAAAGGAAGCTACTGACGGGAATCAACTTAGCGGCCAGGTGCAGTCCATGTTTGAAGGAAATCAATTCTTTTTGTTTTTATATACGATTTACAAAGATGTTCGTTTGGTAGGAGCTCCTCCTCAGAGCATGGGAAAATTCGGCGGGGATACGGACAATTGGATGTGGCCGCGTCATACTGCTGATTTTTCAATGTTCCGTATTTATACGGCTCCGGACGGAAGTCCTGCAGAATATTCGAAAGATAATGTTCCTTTGAAGCCGAAACATTATTTGCCGGTATCTGCCAAAGGCGTAAAAGACGGAGATTTTGCCATGATTATGGGTTTTCCGGGTACGACAGACCGTTTTACTACCAGTTATGGATTGGAAAATACAATGGATGTTGTGAATGATATCCGTTATAAAGTACGGACGGAAAAGCTGGCAGTGATGCGTAAGGGAATGCAAAAGGATACGAAAACCCGGATTCAATATGCTTCTAAGTATGCCAGTTGTGCAAATTACTGGAAGTATTCTTTTGAACAGAATAAGGCATTGAAACAGTTGAAGACGATGGAAAATAAAAAAGCCATTGAACAACAATTTACGGATTGGGTAAATGCAGATGCCGGACGAAAAGAGGTTTACGGAAATGTGTTGCCGATGATACAAAAGGGATATGCTGATATGAAGGAATATTCCATGGCTATGACTTATCTGAATGAAGCTTTAAGAGGGCCGGAATCTCATGTGTTTGCTTATCGTGCCGGCAGAATGATTTCTGAACTTTGCAGCAAGGAGAAAAATGCAGAGGAAAAAGCAAATATAAAAGAAGCATTGAAGAAAATGGCCGCCGGTTTTTATAAAGATTTTAATGCGGAGGTAGATGCCGAATTGTATGCTGTGTTATTTAGGATATACAATGAGCATGTTGCGCCTGAATTACATCCGGAGATTATTGATTTTATCAACAAGAAGTATAAAGGTGATTATAATAAGTTTGCATCTGATTTGAGAAAGAATTCTGTTTTTATGGATGAAGCTGTTTTTAACAATTTTATAGAACATCCGGATTGCAAGAAAATGGAAAAGGATTTGGCTTATCGTGCCGGGAAATCCTATTTCGAATTATGGGTACAATTGTCTGCCTATGCCAGTGAAATGCAGGAGAAAATCAGTCAGGGAGACCGTCTTTTTGTGCGTGGTTTGATGGAAATGCAGCCGGAAAAAGCATGGGCACCGAATGCGAATTCCACAATTCGTCTGACTTATGGAAAAGTAGGCAGTTATAAACCCAGAGATGCTGTTTTCTATGACTATTATACTACTTTAAACGGTGTGATTGCAAAAGAAGGGCCAAAAGGAGGAGAATTTGAAGTGCCTGAACGTTTGAAAGAATTGTATACCCGGAAAGACTTTGCTCCTTATGGTGAGGGAAATCTGAATGTTAATTTTATTACAGATAATGATATTACCGGAGGGAATAGTGGTTCCGGTGTTATCAATGCAGAAGGCCATCTGATAGGAACTGCTTTTGACGGTAATTCAGAAGCTATGTCGGGAGATATTGATTTTGAAGAGAATCTGCAGAGGTGTATCAACTTGGATACCCGTTATATGTTGTGGATTGTAGATAAATATGCGGGTGCAAAAAATCTGATTGATGAAATGACTATTGTAAAATAATATTTTGATTCTGGAACTAAAACCAATGATTATGAAAAATTTAGATTGGAGTCAGTTGTCTTTTGGATATTCAAAGACTGATTATAATGTTCGTTGTTGCTATAAAGATGGTAAATGGAGTGCTCCTGAGGTGAGCGATTCTGAAATGCTGAGTATCCATATGGCTTCTACTTGTTTGCATTATGGGCAGGAGGCTTTTGAAGGTATGAAAGCTTTTCGGGGTAAAGATGGTAAAATCCGTCTTTTCCGTTGTGAGGAGAATGCAAAGCGTATGCTGAGCTCTGCTGAATATGTCATGATGCAGGCTCCGTCGGTTGAATTGTTTACTGAAGCGGTGGTAAAAGCCATTGAATTAAATAAGGAATATGTTCCACCTTATGAATCGGGAGCCAGCTTGTATATCCGTCCTTTGTTGATTGGTGTCGGTGCCCAGATGGGTGTGGCTCCGGCTAAAGAATATCTGTTTGTGGTATTTGTGGCACCGGTTGGACCGTATTTCAAGGCAGGTTTCAAACCGACGAAAGTAATGTTGGAACGCCACTATGACCGGGCAGCTCCTAACGGCACAGGACATATTAAAGTAGGTGGCAATTATGCTGCAGGTATGCGGTCGGGGGAAGTTGCCCATCAGAAAGGGTATTCTACAGCGATATTCTTAGATTCAAAGGAAAAGAAATATATCGATGAATGCGGACCGGCAAACTTTTTCGGTATTAAGGACAACACCTATATCACTCCGTTCTCACATACGATTTTGCCTTCCATTACCAATGCCAGTCTGATGATTCTGGCGGAAGATATGGGTTTGAAAGTGGAACGTCGTCACATACCGGTAGAAGAACTGGAAACATTCGAAGAGGCCGGAGCTTGCGGTACTGCTGCAGTAATCAGCCCCATCGGACAAATTGATGATATCGAAAACAATAGAAGTATCAAATTTGGTCAGCCGGATGTTCCGGGAGAATGGTGTACGAAGTTGTATAACCGTTTGCGGGCTATTCAATATGGAGATGAGGCTGATAAATTCGGCTGGGTGAAAGTCTTGGATTTTTGATATTGAAATTAGTTTTCATAAGAAAGGGCTGTTCCGTAATCAATGCGGTTCAGTCCTTTTCATGTATAAAATGATTATCAGCAGGTTTAGATGACCTAAGTGGTTTTTAAGAAAACGGATAGCATTTTTTTTGTGGCTTTTGATTGTTTCGATCGAAAGGCCCAGATGTCGGGCAATTTCTTCATTACTTTTGCCATCCACATACAATAATATTACTTCCTGTGCACGAGGCGGTAATTTGCCGATGGTCATATAAAGTTCGCGGTACACTTCTTCCTGAAAAGAAGAAAAAGCCGTTTGTTGTTTTTCGTATGAAATTTGTTGAAGATATTTATTTTCAACGCTCCGGTGTTTCCAATAATTAATGCAACGATTGAAAACTGCTTCATAAAGATAGGCTTTCAGGCCCGAAAGCGAATAGTATTGTTTTTGGTTTTGCCAGATTTCGATAAAAACTTCCTGTACGATGTCTTCCGCTACTTTGGGATTGTCAAGCCTCCGTTCGGCAAAAATTACTAAATAACTGTAGAACTGCCGGAACAGTTCATGAAAGGCTTCTTCTGATTTAGTATTCAGACGGAGTAAAAAATCTTTCTCTTCGGTTATTGGAATAAAAGGCACTGACATCGGGCGGTATTTCTCGGTAATATGGACTTGTGTTACAAAATTATAAATTGTCTGTTACTTTTCAAATAATTTTATTCCGACCCTTTACCGATTTTATCAAGAATCGGTAAAAGGACGGAATAAGATGGTTAACTATAATATTTAGCCGGATAGTTATACTTTATTCGTATGTCTCCCAAATCGGTTCCGGCAGATGGGGTCGGTCTGTTGAGACAGATAGGATAGGCGGCGTGGTTGGTTTGTCTTTTTCAAAGAAGAGAACAGGGAACTTGCTGTCTGTCCATAGATTAGAACTTGAATCTTCGGTTTCGCCTGCAATGACATTGATCCGGTAGGCGATGAGGTACCGGCAGATGTCATTGAACCAAGGCAGATGATCGATCATACAGTTTTTTTCTGTCGAATGACAAATATTCAATTTGGCATCCTGGTCGCTGGTGTAGCCTAAGCCTCCATGGTATATTTGCAGTCGCTCGATATAGTCATTGTGACCTTTAAAAACATAGCTGTAGTAATATTGCCATAAGAAACTCGGATACAGCAGTCGGTGAGATGCGATATTTCCGTAAAATCCGGTACGTGCCGGTTGGTCGCCGGAGAACAGGGCTTTTCGTTTTTCAGTCAGATAACTTTGGGCTTGGGTCGTAAATAGCCGATCGGATTCCGACCATTCGTCGGCCAGATGGCCTATGGCATGACCACCCACTTCGTGCAGGAACAAGTTGGTAAATCCGCCGGGGAGTTGGGTGTCACGGTTCAACGGAACAAGGCTGATGGTTAACCCGTTGGGTAAGAAATAGGTTTGTCCGCCGTAGCGTTCGTCATTTACCAGAACAACAACTACTGTATTCCGTTCGAGGATATCCGTCGTCATGCCCAGTATTTTGGAACAATAAGCTTCTATTGAGGGCTTGCTATAGGATAATTTCGTTTGGAAGGTATTCATTTCCGTAAAATAAGTGTAGAAGGGGGTAGTTGCGGAGGATGTTGTCGGAGCAACGGAAGGTATTTCCCGTTGTTTCGATTCACTGGCAATGGAGTAGATGTTGAAGTAGTCTTTATAAGTTTTGTAAGGTTCGATTTCGAAAAGTGCTTCGCAGGCTTCTTCGACCGCTTGCTCGAAAGCTCCCGTTTCCGTTATCAGGTCTTCGGCGATAAAACCGTCGCCCAGGAAGACAAGGTTGAGGGCTTTGTCCAACGGGCGGTTTGAGAGATGGGCTTTGATATGTCCGTCCTGGCGAATTCCTCCTTCCTGTGTGGCGGTTAATTTCACTGATCGGATACCATAGTGGATGCGGACCACGGATGTGCGTTCGTATGCCTGGCTGTTGTCGGAGCTGTTGAATACCAAGTCGGCATTTCCGGTTCCGATGGTGTCGCTCACTTGTAGCCATCCCGACTTGTCGGCGATTTCTACTTTCCAGGCCATGTTGGTACGAATTTTCAGGACTTCTGTGCTGGGTTTACGATTGAAATCCAGATTCTTTTTGTCTTCTTCAACTTCGAAAACCATTCCGTTTTGACGAACAGATAGACGGACGATATTGTCGCCACAGGTTACTTTTACAGCAGTCCCCCGTTCGTAAATATCGTCGGAAGGGGCAACACAAATGATTAATTTCCCTTTGTTGACGCCCTTTTTTATCGTACACCAGTCTGCCATACTTTCGGCATTCCAGTGGGAACCGGCAGTGACATCGATAACTGCCGTATCGCCTGCTGCTTTCAGGAGGAGATCGTCATTAGAAAATACTAAACTATCGTCTACTGCATTGTCATGACATCCGGCCAGGAATACCGATAGTAATAGCATTATCGCTGCTATGGTTTTGTATAATGGATGTAAATATGTCTTCATATTTTAAGAATTTACAGTATGTGTTGTTTGGTTACAGCCTTTCACACCTTCCTGGATTTGTTTGATCAATTCCTCAGCCGATAGATAGCCGCGGGTGGTGTAAATTATTTTTCCTTCCGGATTCAGGATCACGTAAGTAGGAAAAGCTTTGATTTCCCATTGTTTGGCCAACTGTTTCCCTTCGTTTTTCTCCATATCGATTTTCAGATTGACGAAACGCGGATTGAAATAATCACCGGCCTGTTTGGTTGGGAATACTTGTCGGCTCATCATTTTACATGGTCCGCACCAACTGGTATAGCAATCTACAAAAACGTTTTTCTTTTCCCGGCGGGCTTTTTCAAGTGCTTGTTGCAAACTGCTGTGTTCAAAAAGAATTCCTTGATACGATGTTACATTGTTCAAAGCATCACGGTATTGGGAAAGCCGTGTCCCTTCGGGCATTCCTGCCATTTGGGAAGTAAGATAAGCAGCTACCTTTTCTTTATCTGCTTCCTCCAAGTCGTAGAGTTGGCCCAAGGTCACGTCCAGATAACAACGGGTGTTTGCGCTCGGTAGCCCTGGTACGGTTTGGGTCCAAAGCTCCATCATATCCGAGTAATTTTTCTGTTCCCGTAAATGCAGAATACGGCATAAATTCAGCATTTGCCTACAATCGGAAGATTCGCTGTTCAGTGCTTCTAGTTTCTTTTCGACTTCAGCGATAATCGGGCCGTTGTAGTTTTTTTCTAATAGCAAGTAGGAAGCCATTGCTTGAAAAGCACGCTGTACAATGAACTTTGATACTTTGTCTCCATTTCGTTTGGTCAGTTTGTCCCGGTTCCGGTAGATAAAGTCGAATTCCGGGCTACCCCATGACTTGCTTCGTTTACAAAGAATGTCCCAGCTTTCCGGCTTGAACATTTCCGACGAATCAACATGTTGTATGTAATAATCGCTTACTTCCTTATATTTATCTGTTTCATCGGCGTTATGCAGGGTTGCGGCATACTTGAGCAAAAAGCGGGGAGAACGATCGCCTTTTTCATAACGGCGGGTCATGCCCACAAGTGAAGTCTTCGGATTCAGCCCTTGTTTTAGTTTGTCCAGAAATTCGGGAGCTTGGGATCCTCCTACGATTCGGTGCTGGATCGCCCCCGTGGCGTCCAAAATCAGGAAGTGAGCATAAAAGTGGATATTATACCGCTTGGCCAATTCCCGGCCTTCCGGTGTATGTACCATGTCTACACGCAGAGGTACGAAATGTTTGTTTATAAAATCAGCCAGCTGGGGCTCGGGTAACACCAGAGAATCCATCAATTGGGAAGCTCCTGCCCAACTTGCATAACAATTAAAAAAGATGGGCTGTTGTTTGTTAGCCGCTTGTTGTAAAGCTTCTTCCAAAGTCGTGCACCAACGAATTGGTTGAGAGGTTTTTTCACGGGCATTTACGTTTAAAGTCAGCCAGCATAATAATAGAGAAATAATCAATTTCATTTTTCTTCTTTTTTAGTGATTGTTTTTACTAGTCGTACATTATAAGAAGGGCGGACAACTGTCGGTGAACTGATCAGGCGACTGGTTGTCCGGCGGATTCCCGTTTCATAGAGGGAAATATGCCGCACAATACCATTGGAAAGACTGTCCGAAACAAACACCCGATCGCTACACCAAAAATAAGCACCTTTGTTCCGGTTGGCATAACGCGAATTATAAGCAGTTGACAAGGCATACACTGCTGCTCCGCCGTATAAAGCGTCAAAACCGATTCCTTGCTCTCCGGCTTTTAACAATTCTCCGGCATATTCACCCCGCCAATTTTCCAGGCCTTCCAATTCGGCAGGATTCATTCCCAGTTTTCGTTCCAAGACCATCCATTCGGCATCGGTGGGGAGGTGAAAGCCGTCGGGAGCACCTTCCTGTACTGCCCGTAGAGCCCCTTCGTACGAATAGAGATAGCCGAAACGGGACAGGTAGTCTTTATCTACATTAAAGTGATAATCGATGGCATCATTCCAGATCGTCATCAATACCTCCTCAACAGGAGTCAATAGCGTACCACTCATTGTAATCAATTGAGGAATATTGTAATTTCTTACCTGTTGGGAAAGCCAAATGGATTGCCCTGTGCCTGTTCCGGCAGGGATTTTGCCTTCTTCTCCGGCATTGAATAGTGCTTCGCTCAGATAAAGCAAAAAACGCTGTCCTGAATGACTCCTGCAAAAATTCTGATAGGCATTTTGATTGGTACCGTTCAGGATTTCACGGTCACTGCCGTAGGATTCTCCGTAAGTGACACAACCGTCCAGACTGCCGTTGGGAAGGGCATAACGATAGTTTTCCGCCAGCCATGTCTGATTGCCGATAGTGAGGGTTTTGTATGTGTTGCCGGCTTTATCTGTAACACTGCCGTAAGTGATTCCCTGGGGTTTGGGAGGTATACCGGTTTCTTCGTCCTGACAGGCTGCTACAGATACCATGGTCAAAAGAAGAATGTATAAATAGTTGATCTTTTTCATATTCAGTTTCATTATAGTTCGACTCCCAGTTCATCCCGGATAATAGCATATAAAATTTCATACTTTTTGATCACCAGCGGGCAATGGTTCCAGCGGGATAAAAATTCTTTCCGGGGATATTTCATCATTTCCCGCAAATAAAGTTCCAGGTCTTCTTGTTTATTCCTGGGGGTATAGTATATTCCATAGTTTTTATCGAAATAAACGAAGCCTTGCCGGCCTACCAGTTCCCTGCTGTATAGGATATATTCGTCTACCTGCTCGTCTGTCCATTTGCCGTATTTTGTCATTTCGTTTCTAAAGGTACCCATAAGACTGCTGGCACCTGGATCCTCATTGTATTCTTCTGCTAAAGCTCTTGCTGTCCAAGGTTTTCTAGGTCCCATCCAGGTCGGAATTTCTTCATCCGGATAAAAAGTGCTCCAATCTTGGTTGTATGACTTTTCGTCTACTACGGCATGGAATAGCTTCAGTTCTTCTTCGTAATTTCCGAGTTTCGTTTCCACCAGTTGGTTCCGGTATGTGAGTGATGTCGATTCCATTTCTTCTTCTTTCAGGGATTCGAAATTAGAAAATATTAAATTCCGGTAGCGACTCAGAAAAGAGATGGTAGTCAATTGCGAAGAACTGATCTGATGGCAGTCTTTTGTCAGCCATATTGCATGCGGATAGAGAGCCGCTTGCGTATTCTTCAGAAATATTTCCGTGAAACGTAGGGCTTTCATTTGCAGGTCGGGGGTGGTTAGTGGTGTCGTTTTATAAGTCACTGTTCCCTGATTGGTGGTGTTGAAAGCCCAGTTCAGATCCAGTGTTTCGTAGCGAAAAACCGAATCGCCGGAGATGTCTACTTTGATAAATATTTTTTCTATCGTATCGTTGAAATACACAGGCACTCCGTAGGTTGTATATAATTCAAAACGTTTGTGCTGGATAGAATCTGTTGCGTCGTCGGTGATCGCATACAGATTCCGGTGATCGATACGATTGGTCAATTCGTCTTCTTTCTGACAGGCGATAGCTATGCAGGCCAGTAACAGATATAAACTTATTCGTTTCATATGTTTATCATTTTTCTTTTTTGTTCAGCATATTATTCGTCGTCCTCTCCTACCGGTTGGCGTTTTTCTCTTGGGTTGGCAGGCATGGGAACTTTATCATATTCCAAAACGGATTGTGGAATCTGGAATGTATAAGCCGGATCATTTTCTTTCAGCACATAGGTATCGGTACGTTCCCAATGATAATTCCTGGATTCGTATACATTGAATTGATGTCGTATTGGCTTACTGTAGGGATAAGTTTTACAAACGGCATAACGTCGCAAGTCGAACCAGCGGTGGCCTTCAAAACATAATTCCCGGCGACGTTCCAGCCGGATTTCGTCTATCAATTGTTCTCCGCTGTATGCTGTGTGGCGATAGTTTTCTATCCGGTTTTCACGTAACCGTTGCAGGTAGCGGTTGGCTTCTTCTGTGGCATCCAGCATGGCGCAGGCTTCGGCCATATTCAGGTAGGCTTCGGCTATTCGTAGGGTGAAAATATCGGATATGTGGGAAACGAATTCAATGCCTGTTTTGTATTTTGCGCTCAGACCGAGTGCTCCGGTGGTGAAGTGGGGGACAAAAAAGTTTCGGCGGTAGTCGGTAGTGTCGAATAACTCCACCAGTTCCGGTGATACGGCGAAATCACCCTGCTCGCCTTGTATACTGTTTTGTACATTTAAAGACCCCTGGGAGAAAAGCACTTCCGGATTTTCTTCGGTCAGGAAAGCTGAGGCTTGGGTGTTTATCTGTGAAAGTGTTGCTTGTTCGGTCAGTAACTCCTCGGCCGTTTGGCGGGCATTTTCCCAATCCTGCATATAGAGATATACCCGGCTGAGCAACAGTAAAGCTGCTTGGCGTGAGGCGCGGTGTAAGGGGCGTGATTGGGGACTTTCGGTCAGAAAAGTCACAGCACTTTGTAAATCTTTGACGATTTGGTTGTATACCTGAGCCACCGGGGTGCGTTCGAATTGGATGTCTTTGTCTTTATCGTGTTCTACATATTCCGTGAGTTTTAAGGGAACGCCCGGATCGGTTGTGCTTGTTGCCTCGTTGTAGGCTTTAGCATAAAGATTGATCAGTGTGAAAAACAATTGTCCCCGGATGAAATGGCATTCGCCTTTTACACGGATGCGGTCTTTTTCTTCGGCTGGTGAGTCAACGGAAATATCGTCGATTTCTTTCAGAATGATGTTTACAACATTGATACGGCGATAGAATTCAAGCCAGGTTTGGCTGTCATCGCGTAAGGTATTCCCTTCAGGATTACGTCCTACTTCCAATTGCCAGGCATAATAACCGAATAACGGTTGCATCATGCCGGCCCATTTCTTACCTGCTGTGCCGTTGGGAACCGTTGTGATGTCGTCGTCCAGGGTATTCAGCCAACCGGCATAATTGGTTGAAATGTATTCACAGGCAGAAGCCGGAATATAACCGTCTCCCAGTAACACTTCGTCGAAGTGTGAGACTTCTTTCGCCACTGTTTGGGTTTGCGAATATTCTTTCAGAAAATCGCTGCATCCGGAGAGGAGGAGTGTGATAAGACCATATATTATTTTTTTCATATTCATATCGATTTATCAAAATGAAACATTGATACCGAGGGTATAGGCGGGACGGATCGAAAGATTGGGTTTGGAGAACCCGGCTTGTGAGGGATCCTGGCCTTTTAGTGCCTTTGTAGAAATTGTAAACAAATTCTGGGTATTGAAGCTAATGGAAGCAGAAGAAAACGGTGTTTTTTTCAGTACATTTTTCTGTAAGGAATAGCGTAACGTCAATGATTGCATTTTCAAATAATTGCCGCTCACTACCCGAATGTCCGAATTATCGTACATATTCCAAAGACTTTTGGCGAATACTTTTGTTTTGTTGCCGTTTTCTTTTGACCAATGGCTATTGTAGTTATCATAATTGTCGTCTGTGCGGCTGAGAATAGCCGGAATAACGGTTTGTTTTTCATCGCCGGGCACTTGCCAGCGATTGATGAATTCTTTACGAACATTGTTTTCGGCACTCACTCCGCTGATAATCGGTTCGTAAAGGGCGAATAAACGAACTTTCGATCCTAAGCTGTAAGCCAGATTGAAAGATAGGGTAATACCTTTCCAAGTGAAGGTATTGAATACATTTCCGTTCATAATCGGTTCGCGGGTTCCGCTTTTATCCATTACCAGACGTACCACATCTTCTAAGCGTTTATCCTCGAGCAGATGCCGGCGGTCGGTGTAATCGTCGAAAACCGGAACACCGTTTTCGTCATTCAGACCCAAAAATTTATAGGAATAAAAAGTACCTACGGCTTCGCCGCTTACAGTAGCCGTTCCGGACAGATAGTGGGATAATTCGTAGTTTTCTACGGCATCGGTTTGGGCCGTGTTTTTATTGGTCGAGTAGCTGGTGGAAAGACGCCAGCTGAAATCACCGATTTTTACTGGAGTGGTTTGCAGGGAGAGTGAGTAACCGACATTTTTCAGATCGCCGTTGTTCATGACGTACGAGTTGATACCGTTTGTTTTAGCTACATTCACCCAACTGAAAAGGTTGTCGGTTTTTTTCCAATAGAAATCGCCGATTATATTCAGGCGTCCGTTGAAAAAGCCGATGTCGAATCCTGCATTGATCTGTTGGGTTTCTTCCCATTTCAGGTTGGGGTTCGGAAATTGGGCGACATTCGATATATTTTCATTATAATAACTGTTTATCGGCTGTTGATTAATCAGTAAGTTCGGGGTTTGTCCGTCCAGCATATTTCCCTGTTTTCCGTAGGAAAAACGCATTCGGGCTTCCGAAAGCCAAGAAGCGTCCTTCAATAGCGTTTCGCGGGCATTCCACATTCCCGAAGCCGACCAGATAGGCAGAAAACGTTCGTTGCTCCGGCTGCCGAATTTGTTTGAGGCGTCGGTACGGCCGTTGATGTTCAGCGTAAAATAGTCCCGATAGCTATAGGTAACAGCCAGGTAAAAACTCAAAGAATTGGTCAGCCCCCGGTTGAAACTCAGGTGATTTTTTTGTAACCATTCTTTGTAATAAGGAAAGTCTTCCAATTCCAGTGATGACATGTCCGTAAACTGCATTCCGCGCTCTTTGACATATCCCCGGCTTTCGTTATTCATACTTTTCGAACGTGCTATATTGACCTCATAACCTAAGGTGGCTGTGATCAGGTGTTGTTGGTCTCCGCCGAATAATTTGCGGTAGTTAGATTGGAGACGTGCTGTCAGGGTTTCGGTATCGCTGTTGGTGGTTTGGATGATTCCACCATAGGGAAGAATACATTTCCCCTTTTCATCGGGCATGGGGACGTCTTCGTATTCTCCGTTTTTCAGAGAGGCGATATAAGCCGTTTTGTCTCCCCACCATTTTTCTTGCAGGGTGCTGCTTACCGAATAGGAAGCTATTCCCGTGACATCCCAGGTAGGCAGGATGTCATATTTCAGGTTTAGATCTACTTGTATTCCTTTGCCCTCGTAGCTGTTCGAACTGTTGTCGATTTCATTCAGTATATTATATCGTAAGTATTTGTTGCCGATACCGCCGGAGTAACCACCTTTGTAGCGTTCGTAATAATATAGCGAACCGTCTTCATTGAAAGCAGGAAGTGCACGAGTTGTATTATAGGCATAGTCCATAGCGTCGATATTCGATGCCAGATGATTCTTTTTTTGTACATTTCCGTTCAGTTTTACTCCCACATTCAGTTTCGAAGTCATTTTGATGTTCATATTTGCCGTAACCGTGTAGCGTTCGGTATAGGTCGTATTGGACACACCGTTATCCCGGTCATAACCTAAAGAAGCATAATAACGGATAATGTCCGAACCTCCGTTGATATTTAAACTGTGGTTGTGGGAGTAAGTGTCCCGGGTCAGTAAATCGAACCAGTCGGTGTTGACTTGTTCGTACCAAGTTACTTCGCTGAGAAATGTGTTGTAATCGATTTGTCCGGTTTGCAGGCGATAAAGTGCTCCTTCGTAACCGACCAGCGGCATTTGAGCTGGAAAAATATAATGCTGTTCAGTCAATGCTTTCCCGAATTCTACCCGCTCCTGTGAATTCATCAGATTGATGTTACGGTCCGTATACCGGGGACGGCGGGTGAATTTGGAAGAATGGTTGTATGATAATACCGGTTTTCCGATACGACCTTTTTTTGTCGTCACTACAATTACTCCGTTGGCAGCCCGGGTCCCGTACAAGGCTGTAGCCGAAGCGTCTTTCAAAACATCGATGCGTTCGATATCCTGAGGATTGATGCCGGCAATGGCATTTCCGATGATATTGAGGTAGTCGGGATTATTCAGGTCTTCAGGATCAACATCCACGGGATCTGTCATCACAATACCGTCGAGCACCCAAAGCGGTTCCCGGTTACCCAGCAATGTCGAGGTCCCCCGCACACGGAGACGTGGAGTCGCTCCTACTTCTCCCGAGTTCAGCATAAAAGCCATATCCGGAATACGGCCTTCCAGCATCTGGTCGATGCTCATTACACCGGGAATCATAATATCTTCTGCTTTTACCGAAGTGATGGAACTGGTGAGTGTGCGTTTGTCTAATACCTGGTAACCTGTTACGATTGCTTCTTCCAATTCTACTTCATCTTCATAAAGCGTAATTTTAATTTCTTTTTGTCCGGCATATTTTACCTTTTCTGTCCGCATACCGATGAAAGAGAATTCCAATACCAAGTTGCTGCTGCCCGATTTGGGATAATTTAGCCGGAATTTTCCGTTGGCATCGGTTGTTGTTCCGAACATAGAGCCTTGTACTTTTACCGTAACACCTGGTAGCGGTGTATTGCTCGCATCCGTCACAATTCCGGAGAACTGAATAAATTCTTCATTTTGAGATTGTGGTTTCGCACAGGGGGAGGACTGACTAATCAGTATTATGGCGTCCTGCATTTTCCAGGTCAATCCGGTGTTGGCGAAAATCCGATCCAGCAGACTGGCCACTTCTTCGTTCCGGGCTTCTACTGAAATATGTCCCAATTGTTCTGTATTGTAAATGAAACTCAGCTGGGTTTGCTTTTGAATTTCATTTAAGACATGTTTGATAGAAACATCAGTAAGATGGAACGTTACCCGTTCATTTTGAGCAAATGTGCTTGCCGACACCGAGAAGGCAAGTGCACATACTAATCCAAAAACCATCTTTATTTTCAGCAGATGGTATTGAACGAGTCCCCGAGCATAAGGCAAGTTGAATCTTCTTTTTTTCATAGGTTTTCGTATTAGTGATTATCAATTTATTGTATCAGAATGGTCTTTTCGTTGCATTTAAATATCACTCCGGTTACTTCACTGATGGCGGATAAAATCGTTTCTATCCGTTCATATCGTTTCAAGTGGCAGGTGAAATGCAGTTGCCGGCGTTTATCGTTCAGATAAAACACCTCTTTGTCATACCAGAGTGCCAGGGTGTGGAGAATTTCTTCCAATGATTCGTCGTCGAATATGAAAAAGCCATCCCGCCAGGCAATATAGGACAGGGCGTTTACTTTTTCGATTTTAAAGGAATTGGTTTCCCGGTAAAAGTCGGCTCGTTCGCCCGGTTGCATATACAAAGTCTCGCCTTTTTCCCTTAGGATGGCGATGGAACCTTCGGCCAATACAGTGCGTGTGCCTTGGAGGTAATGGGTATTCAGATTGAAAACCGTACCATACACTTTCACGGTAAGATCTTGGGTTTCCACATAAAAAGGACGTGTAGAATCAGCTTTTATTTGAAAACAAGCCTCCCCGTTTAAATATACTCTCCGTTCATTGCCATTAAAAACAACAGGGTATTTCAGATAACTATCGGCGTTTAGCCAGATTGAACTTCCGTCGGATAATAATAATCGGTATTCACATCCCCGGGGAATATGGATTGCATTTTCCATTGTGGTTTCGTGAATGGCAGTCGTATCATAAATTAATTGTCCGTCTGTATTTAGAATTTCTAAATGTGATTCGGGCTGAATGACAGAGTGCGCTGTTTTTCTTAAATCGAATTTCTGACCATTTTGAAGCATCAGCATGGGAGTGGCCGGTAATTTGTTTTGCTTTGGTAAAATGGTGTTTTGTTTTGTTATCATCCATACAGTAAAGCATAGAAATAAGGGGAAAACAACGGCTGCATATTTCAACCATTGCCGGAATTTTTTATGTCTTTGTTGCTGTTTTGGGACTATGACTATTTGTTTTCTGAACTTTTCCCAGGCTTCTTCGCTATTTTTTCTTAAAAAGCGGGGCATCTCACAGAGAAGCTGTTGCTCTTTCCGTATTTTCCGGAGTAGTTTTTCGTTTGTTGCTGATTGCTCCTGCCATTTTTGCAGCTTGTTTTTTTCTTGTTGAGAAAGCAAGCCCAACAAATCTAACCGTATTAAGCGGATGATTTCTTTTTCTTCTCTCTTTGTAGTCATTCTTCATGTTCAATATTCATTTATTTATACAATGAGATTCCGAAAAAGAGTGAATCGGATGAAAGATTTTTTGGAAAAAAATAATCTTTTTTAATTAATATATTGAAAAAGAATTAATTATAGATTGTCAGACTTTATAAGTTTTCGACTAAATAAATTTGATTATGGTGAAATAATATATAATGATTTAAAACTGATGCCGGGTATGGATAATGACTTCGGCATTGGGATAATAACCGGTTTCTTTTTCAAGCTGGCTGACCGGTCGGATTTGCAGGATATCCACCGGATCGATATCGAAAATAGCGGATATACGTCCGTCGATGACTAAAACCGGTGTGTTGAGTTTATCTAAATTGTATTTATATTCCTGATGATTGTACCGGAAAGTTAGTTCGCCGTTTTTTAAGCTGATGAAATCACCTATTTTCTCCCGGGAAGTGATGAACAGATAAGTTTTTTTCATGTCGTTCCGGGAAGGAATCAGTTGGGCGTCTAATATTGTTTCGGGCATTTGTATACTGTCTCCGGACATTTCCTGTCCGTCGATGATGTAGATTATATTGGTATTTTGGGCATCGATTTTCAGTTTTGTTTTGCCGTTTTCTTCGATAATCTGAACCGAGCTGCTCCTACTGTTTCCATTTTCTCCGAAGCCTTCCGGAAAGGTCATGTCGGGGAAATGGAAATCACCAAACATTCCCATCAGCTCATCAAGGTGTTCAAAAAGATTAAAAAATCCGTCCCCGGGATTTTGTATATTTTCTTTGGCAGAACGCAATTTTTTTTCCGTGAGCAGGTGCTTGCCGGCAGAAGTGCCGGACGCTAAAGAAGCCAGTGCATCCAGACCGGGCAGATTCAGGGTTTCAGGCAATAAAGCAATCCGGTCCAACCGGATGTCCCCTCTTAATTCAATCAGGTCGATTTGTTCAGGTGTCTGATTCCAGACCACCAAATCGGTTGTTTTCCCGTTTTTACCTTGCGTATAAATCAATTGCTTGGCGGCTCCGTTTTGCTGGCTTTTTACCAACCGGTATTTATCCGGATTGCTCAGGATATTCCGGAACTGAGTAACGATTTTATCGCATAAATCCGGCGAACAATTATGCCGGTCCAGCTCCAGTAAGTTTACCTCTTTCAAAGATTGAAGCATTTCCAGGCTTTCGGGGCTGAGACGTTCCCGTTGATAAAGTCCGTAAAGGCTTTGGTCTAATTGTGTAATCGTTATTCCGTTTTTTTCGTGATACTTGGACATCAGTTTGTTCAATTGTGCGTTGACGGAGAAAGCGGAGAAAATACCTGCGACCCAAATGACAACAAACTTTTTCATAGGTATGACTATTTTTCTTTTGAACAAACATAGTCAAAATTCTGATTTGTTCAAATAATTCTTTACGAAGATTCTACATCGTTTTGTTGGTTTGGCAGATGTTCCGGGTGATAACTTATAGAAATAAACGAACGTAAAAAGGACATGTCAGTCAAGCGTACATATTTTTAATGGTAGAATTGTGGAAATCATCAGTGGCTTGTGGATTTTTTCTACAAACTAAAAGAAGAAGAAATGAAAGAAATAGAATAAAAAGAGTAAAAAAGACTAATAAAAAAGAAAAAACATGAGGGAAAGAGGTATGTATGGATAGACGGGATGAATATTTTCCTGTATTGGCATGTGTTTTTCTATATCTTATTGAAAAATAAAAATCAGAAAGATGAAATATCAGAAAACAGGATTTTTTCTATTCGTTGGAATTGTATTAGGATTAACGGGATGTAAACGGGAGCATGTTCAGGAAGGTATTCCGGTGGTTGTCGGGAAAGTTGGTTTACAAAATGTGGAGATATTTGGTGAATATGTAGGTCGGATTCGTGCTTTGCAATTTGTGGAAATCCGTGCCCGGGTAGAAGGTTATTTGGAAAAAATGCTTTTCGAAGAGGGGAAGCACGTGAACCGTAATCAACCTTTGTTTGTGATAAATCCGGCGTTGTATAAAGCCAGAGTAGACAAAGCGGCGGCTCAGTTGAAAAAAGATGAGGCACTGGAGTTGAAGACAGGACGTGATGTAAAGCGTTTGCGTCCTCTTTATGAACAGAATGCTGCCAGCCAGTTGGACTTGGATAATGCGATAGCGGCGTATGAAAGTGCAAAAGCTAATGTTGCAATGAGTAAAGCCGATTTGGCTCAGGCACAACTGGAGCTGGGGTATACGACTGTCCGTTCTCCTGTTTCGGGATATATCAGTGAGCGTTATGCGGACATCGGGACTTTGGTGGGGCCTGGTGCAAAATCCTTGCTGGCAACAGTGGTGGCCAGTGATACCGTATTGGTGGATTTTAATTTAACGGCACTGGATTACTTGCGGAGTCAACAAAGAAATGTGACGTTGGGAGAACAAGACACTTCCCGTTCGTGGCAACCTTCTGTGACGGTTACTTTGGCCGATAATTCGGTATATCCGGAAAAGGGATTGGTGGATTTTGCAGAACCGCAGGTGGACCCGAAAACCGGTACGTTCGGCGTGAGGGCTGCATTACCTAATCCCGGGAGGAAACTTTTGCCCGGACAATTTACGAAAGTAAAGTTATTGCTGGATGTCCGGGAGAATGCTGTGGTGGTTCCGGCAAAAGCTATCGCTATAGAAAAAGGAGGTGCCCATGTGTATGTGATGCGCAGGGACAGCACTGCAGAAAAAAGATTGATTGAAACAGGTCCTGAATTTGGCAATTTTGTAGTGGTGGAACGTGGTTTGGGTGAAGGTGAAATGATCGTCACGGAAGGATATCATAAATTGAATCCGGGAGTATTGCTAAAACCGGAAATGGTGGAGGAAAATAAAGAGAAATAACATACTCTATAGCGAGAACGTGAAACGGATTTTACTATGAAAGTAGATTTTTTTATTGACCGGCCGATTTTTTCAGCCGTATTGTCTATATTGATTGTTATAGTAGGAGGAATCGGGCTTTATTTGTTACCGGTGGACCAGTATCCGCAAATAACACCGCCTGTAGTAAAGATTTCGGCTTCTTATCCGGGGGCTAGTGCCAGCACAGTGTCGCAAGCTGTTGCAACTCCTATTGAACAAGAACTCAACGGGACGCCGGGTATGCTTTATATGGAATCCAGTAGTTCCAATTCGGGAGGATTGTCGATTAGTGTAACTTTTGATATTTCTACGGATCCGGATTTGGCGGCTGTTGAGATTCAAAACAGGGTAAAACTGGCTGAATCCCGTTTGCCGGCAGAGGTTGTACAGAACGGGATTTCTGTTGAAAAACAGTCATCTAATCAGTTAATGACTTTGACCCTGACTTCTGATGATCCCCGTTTTGATGAAATTTACCTGAGTAATTTTGCCACTATAAATGTGTTGGATGTACTGAAACGTATTCCTGGAGTGGGCAGGGTGTCCAATATCGGTAGCCGTTATTACGGTATGTGCATTTGGGTAATGCCCGACCGGATGGCTAATTTCGGATTAACAGTAAAAGATTTGCAGGATGCTTTAAAAGACCAGAACCGTGAATCAGCTGCCGGGGAGTTGGGTAAACAGCCGATAGAAGGTCTGGATATTACGATTCCGATTATTGCTCAGGGGCGGTTGTCTACCGTGAATGAATTTGAAGAAATTGTTGTGCGGGCCAATCCGGATGGTTCTATTATCCGGCTGCGCGATGTAGCCAGAGTATCTTTGGAAGCTTCTTCTTATTCGACGGAAAGTGGTATGAATGGAAAGAATGCTGCCGTTTTAGGCATTTACACTATTCCCGGAGCAAATGCCGTTGAAGTGGCCGGGCATGTCCGGGAAGCCATGAAAGAAATCAGTAAAAATTTTCCGGAAGGTTTGGAGTATGAGATTCCTTTTGATATTACTTCGTATATTTCTCAATCTATCCATGAGGTATATAAAACTTTGTTAGAAGCGTTGTTGCTGGTTATTCTGGTGGTATTTTTATCTCTTCAGAACTGGAGGGCTGCTTTGGTGCCTTTGGTTGCAGTTCCGATTTCTTTGGTTGGAACTTTCGGGGTGATGTTGGTGATGGGCTTTTCATTGAATTTACTGACTTTGTTGGGATTGATTCTTTCCATTGGTATTGTTGTGGACGATGCCATTGTAGTTGTCGAAGCAGTGGAGAGTTATATGGAAAAAAAGGGGTTATCTCCCCATGAAGCAACAAAAAAGGCTATGTGTAATCTGACAGGGGCTTTGATTGCCACCTCACTGGTATTGGCTGCTGTTTTTGTGCCTGTGAGTTTTTTGGGGGGGATTACCGGATTGTTATACCGGCAATTTGCAGTAACAATAGTAGTGTCTGTTCTGATATCTACAGTGGTTGCTCTCACTTTAAGTCCGGCTATGTGTGCCATTTTATTGCGGCCTTCACATGGAAATAAAAATTTTATATTCCGGAAAATCAATAGCTGGCTGGAAAGTGGAAACAAAAAGTATGTCAGATTTATTGAAAGAGCTATCCGGCATCGCCGTCGTGTATTGGCAGGATTCGGGATGATATTGGTATTTATTTTTATTTTAAACCGAGTGGTGCCGGTTAGTTTTATTCCTGCAGAGGACCAGGGATATTTTAAGGTAGAACTGGAACTACCGGAGGGGGCGACCTTGGAGAGGACCCGTTTGGTTACGGACCGGGCTGTCAAGTGGTTGCAAGAACATCCGGCAGTGGACTATGTACAGAACGTTACCGGAACCAGTCCGCGGGTGGGAACAAATCAGGCGCGGGCAGAATTAACGGTTATTCTGAAACCGTGGGAAAAGCGCAAAAAAAGCGGATTGGGAGTGGCTAAGGTGATGGATGATACCCGGAAAGAACTGAACAGTTATCCGGAATCGAAAGTATATTTGTCTGATCCTCCGGTCATTCCCGGGCTTGGAACTTCCGGAGGATTTGAATTGCAGGTGGAAGCCAGGGGCGGTGCGACTTTTGAGAATCTGGTCAGTGCCGTAAATACATTGATGAAATATGCCGGAGAAAGTAAAAAAATTACCGGATTGTCTTCTTCTTTGCAGGCAGAAATCCCTCAGTTGTATTTTGATGTTGACCGGGATAAGGCGAAATTTCTGGGAATACCTATGTCTGATATATTTTCAACGATGAAAGCTTATACGGGGTCGGTATATGTGAATGATTTCAACATGTTTAACCGGGTTTATAAAGTGTACATCCAGGCTGAAGCACCATACCGGGCTCAGAAAGAGAATATCGGGATGTTTTTTGTGCGTACTTCCGGCGGGGATATGGTGCCGTTGACGGCTATAGGGAATGCAGAATATACAACAGGACCTGGTAATATCAAACGGTTTAATATGTTTACGACTGCTGTAATCCGGGGGAATGCAGCACCGGGGTATAGTTCCGGGGAGGCTATGCGTGAAATGGAGAAAATTGCCCGGAAACATTTACCGGTAAATGTAGGATTGGAATGGAGCGGGTTATCTTTTCAGGAAAAACAGGCGGAAGGACAGTTAGGACTGGTACTGGCATTGGTGTTATTATTTGTTTTCTTGTTTTTGGCGGCTCTTTATGAAAGTTGGTTGGTACCTATATCGGTATTACTTTCTTTGCCTGTAGCTGCCTTAGGAGCCTATCTGGGTATTTTCGTTCTTGGATTGAACAACGATATTTATTTTCAGATTGGATTGGTGACTTTAATCGGATTGGCAGCTAAGAATGCAATTCTGATTGTAGAATTTGCTAAAATGGAAACAGACAGGGGGGTAGATGCTGTAACTGCGGCTTTGACTGCTGCTGCATTGCGGTTCAGGCCTATTTTGATGACTTCTCTGGCGTTTGTACTGGGGATGTTGCCTTTGGTATTGGCATCCGGACCTGGAGCTGCCAGCAGACATTCCATAGGTACCGGTGTATTTTTCGGTATGATTGCAGCCATTACTCTTGGTATTGTATTGGTACCTTTTTTCTTTGTAATGGTAAAGAACAGGGGGAAGATAAAATCAGGTTGTAAGGGTTTATAATTTTAAAGATTGGAGAGTGCATTTATGAAAGTGAAATATGGGATAGGGATATTGCTGTTGGGTTTATTGGCAGGTTCCTGTAAGCTGGGCGGAGAATATGTCCGTCCGGAACTGAATCTTCCGGAAAAAATAGAAGGGATACAGGATTCTGTCAATATTAGTGAAATAAAATGGTGGGAATTATATCAGGATACGGTATTGCAACAGTTAATCCGCCGTACTCTGGAAAATAATAAAGATATGCAGATAGCTGTGGCCCGGGTAAAGGAAATGATGGAAATGAAGCGGATAGGCCGGGCCGGGTTATTTCCCCAAATAGATGCCAAAATTGCGGGACAAAGGGAGTATGACAGAACTCCGGATAATACTTTTGAAGCGAAAGGACTTTTGAACTGGGAACTGGACTTGTGGGGAAAATTACGATGGGGGAGTCAGGCTGCTATAGCTGATTATATGGCTACGACGGAGGGACGTAAAGTTTTACAATTATCCCTGATAGCACAAGTGGCACAAAACTATTTTGAACTGGCTGCATTGGATCAGGAATTGGCTATAGTCCGTCAGACACTGTCTGCGCGTGAAGAAGGAGTGCGGTTGGCTAAACTACGGTTTGAAGGAGGTCTGACCTCTGAAACTTCATTGAAGCAGGCGCAAGTGGAACTGGCACGTACTCAAACTCTGACTCCCGAATTGGAAAAGAGAATACGGATGAAAGAAAACGAAATTGCCTTATTGGCTGGTCAATATCCGGGGTCGGTACAAAGGGGGAAAAGTTTGAAACAGCAACAATTGCCTGCAACTTTACCGGTAGGTTTACCTTCGGATTTGCTCAAAAGACGTCCGGATATCCGTCAGGCAGAATTCCGGCTACGTCAGGCGCATGCTAAAGTGGGAATTGCTTTTACGAGTATGTTTCCTAAAATTACCCTTACCGGGCATTATGGATTGGAAAGCAGTGCGTTGAGTGATTTTCTCAAATCACCTTATTTTTTCTTAGGGGGAGAATTATTGGAGCCAGTTTTTAATATGGGAAAAAACCGGGCCAAACTCCGGGCAGCCCGGGCAGTGAAGGAGCAAGAGGTTTATGCTTATCAGAAAGTGGTGCTGAAAGCATTTTCAGAAGTGAGTGATGCTTTAATCGCTTCCGGTAAAAGCCGTGAAATCCGTGAATCCCGGAAAAAGCTGGAAGAAGCGGCCCGTTCGGCACTTGAACTGGCTACTTTGCAATACATCAATGGCATCATCAGTTATCTTGACGTATTGGATGCGCAACGTGGTTATTTTGATGCCCAGATTGCCCTGAATAATGCAGTGCGCGACGAATTATTGGCTATTGTTCAACTTTATAAGGTTTTAGGAGGGGTATAGGATATTATTTTTGCCCCTCCTGTTTTATATGTACCGGATTTCTGTTTTTTAATATTCATCGCTTATTCCGTTCAATTTCTTTCAGATTTTCTAATTTCTTTTTGCGTAAGAAACCATTAATGTCTTCCAGGTGTTCAGTTACTTTTTTATTGCCGAATTCATAGACTTTGCTTACCAGTCCGTTCAGAAAATCCCGGTCATGTGAGACCACGATGACTGTTCCGTCAAAATCGGTCAGGGCGTTTTTTAAAATATCTTTGGTTTTCAGGTCCAGATGATTGGTTGGTTCATCCAGGATTAGCAAATTGACCGGTTGCAAGAGGAGTTTTATCATAGACAAACGGGTTCTTTCTCCGCCTGAAAGCACTTTTACTTTTTTGTCGATGTCGTCGCCGCTGAACATAAAAGCTCCCAGTAAATTTTTCGTATTGCTTTTTAATTCCAGTGGAGTTACGTCGTCAATAGTCTGGAATACCGTTAATTCTTCATCCATCAGGGAAGCTGCGTTTTGGGCAAAATAACCGATTTGCACATTGTGTCCTAAAGTCAGTTTGCCCGTATAATCCGTAATTTCTCCCATCAGGCATTTTACTAAGGTAGATTTTCCTTCTCCATTCCGGCCGACGAAAGCTACTTTTTCGCCTCGTTGTATGGTGAAGTTGGCATGGTTGAATACTTCACAGGAACCGAAATGTTTTGAAAGGTCCTCCACTATCACCGGATAGCTGCCGGACCGGGGTGAGGGAGGAAATTTTAACCGCAGGGCAGAAGTATCTTCTTCGTCAACTTCCAGCAATTCCAGTTTTTCCAGCATTTTAACCCGTGACTGCACTTGAAGGGTTTTGGAATAAGTGCCTTTGAAGCGTTCAATGAACTCTTTGGTTTCGGCAATCATTTTCTGTTGTTCGTCAAAAGCTTTCTGTTGCTGTATGCGCCGTTCTTTCCGGAGTTCCAGGTATTTGGAATAATTGACTTTGTAGTCATATATCCGGCCCATGGTTACTTCTATGGTCCGGGTAGTGATGTTGTCAATAAAGGTTTTATCGTGTGAAATGACAACAACTGCTTTCCCGTTATTGATCAAGAAATCTTCCAGCCATTGAATGGAATCAATATCCAAATGATTGGTCGGTTCGTCCAGAAGGAGTACATCCGGATTTTTAAGCAACATTTTGGCCAGTTCAATGCGCATTCTCCATCCGCCGCTGAAATCGCTGGTGGGGCGTTGCAAATCTTCCCGTTTAAACCCTAAGCCCAGTAAAGTTTTCTCTACATCGGCTTCAAAATGGGTAAGGTCGATACTATAAAATTTTTCACTTAAGGCAGAAACATCCTCGATTAATTTATAATATTCGGGCGACTCGTAGTCTGTTCGTTCCGTGAGTTGCTGGTTCAGGCTCTCAATTTTTTTCTCCATTTCAAACAGGTGGGCAAAAGCCTGTGAAGCCTCTTCATAAACAGTCCGTCCGTCTTCTGTCATCAAATGTTGGGGCAGATAAGCGATTACGGTGTCTTTGGGAGCGGAGACATTTCCCCGGGTAGCTTTGCGTTCTCCGGCTAAAATTTTCAGCAAAGTAGATTTACCTGCTCCGTTTTTCCCCATCAGGGCAATCCGGTCTTTTTCATTGATTTGAAAGGAAATATCTTTAAATAAGGCTCTGTCGCCGAATTCTACTGTGAGTCCGTCTACTGAAATCATAAATACGCTATTGTAATTAACTGAAAGTTTATAAATCAAATACAATAAGTAGACAAAGGTATATTAAATGTGCCAATGTCTGATAAATTTTGCAGATTTCCGTAAAATTTAATGAATGATGGACGGGTGATGGTAAAATGGGTATTGTCAGAAATAAAAAGAATATCCCAGAGTATAATATAAATTATTACCGTAGGGAGTATAGTCGTCCTGAATAATATCAAACATAAACAAAAGGTTGATACTTCCCGGACCTATCGGGAGACAGAAACCGCCTCCGGCTAAGAATACCGGTACAAAGCGGCCGGATACTTTCCGACCGTTTTGTTTGCCCCAGCGTTCCAGTATTTCTGGTTGTACCTGAAATATCAGATAAGGAAGAGGGGTAATACGGGCGAAAGCATTCAGACCTGCATAGTGCGTTTGTTCTTTTCTGTCTTTGCGGGAAAGGTGATAATAAATATAATTGAGGCCCCCGCCGATAGAAAAGAATACATTCCGGCTATAGCTTACCTGGGGAATAAAATTGAATGTGGTTTGTTCTCCGAAAGCCATTCCGTATGCTATATTAAATTTCCAGTAATTGTCGGGAGGTGTTGTATCTTTAAAGCGGACGGCAACCTTTTCAGGGGTAACTTGTGTATTTTGCAGAAATGTTCTGGTTTTGACAATTGTGTCTTGTTTTATCCCTTTTTTTATTTCAGTTTGGGCAGGAAGACACAAAGAGAATATCCCGAATACAATGAAAAGGAAAACTGCTTTCATGGCTTTTTTCTTTTTTAAACGCGAAACCGGGAGGAAAGTTTAATTTGATTGCTGTCCCCTGTTTAGGATAATCACTTCTGAAAATTTTGCTGAAACCGGTCAGGTATTTAAATCCTTGCCGGTTTATACTGACGCAGAGGACTGTTTTATGTTTTGCACTTACGGGAGAGGGTTATGCTTTAATAAAAATGTGATGTTTGTATAGGATATAGAGCAGAGAATAAACCAGTCCCAGATTTTCAGGCTGCCCCAGTAAATCAGCAGTAGGGCTGCCGAAACGGTAAGTTGGGTGCGGACGGGACTCGAATACACTTCGTAATCCTTTCGTCACCAATATATTAATCCGTCAACATTTTTAAAGTCCGACGTTTAATCCGTGTGCAGATTTCGCTGTTTTACTCGGCTTTTTGCAGTACATCTAAGAATATGCACAAATATATTTGTTTTTCTTTATAAGAAACAAGTATTATAGGGAAGTAAAGTTAATCATTTAATGTGGTATTATGCAGGAATGTTTTATGTCAATTTAACAAAGTAGTTTATATCAAAAACACAAAATAAAATTCATCAAAAACACTATATTGTTTTGTCCATTCAGATTGAATCACTACTTTTGTATTGATTATGAAAGATATAAAATACCTAAGTAGAATTGCTGACAAGACTCTTGATTTAAGACTTGAAGCTTTCGGTGCAGTACAAATTGCCGGTCCCAAATGGTGTGGAAAGACCACCACTGCCGAACGTCGCGCGGCAAGCGTTATTAAGATGCAGGATCCTGACCGACGGGAAGGTTATCTTGCAACTTCAAGGACAAAACCGTCACTGTTGCTCAAAGGTGCGGTACCTCGTCTTATTGATGAATGGCAGGTTGCTCCGGTAATATGGGATGCCGTGCGTCACGCCGTAGATGAGCGGAGAGCTAAAGGCCAGTTTATCTTAACCGGCTCCACGGAGATTGATGATGAGCAGATAATGCATACTGGTACAGGGCGTATTTCCAAAATGGCAATGTATCCGATGAGTCTGTTTGAATCACTTGAATCAAATGGAACTGTTTCGTTAGGACGTCTTTTTGATGAACCTGAATATGATATTGACGGGGCAATCTCTCAGCTTTCTATTGAGCAACTTATATTTGCAGCTTGTCGTGGAGGATGGCCGGCTTCGCTTGATGAGATAAGTAGGAAGGCAAAGCTATTGATAGCGAAAGATTACATTGATGTAATTTGCAACGAGGATATTTCACGAGTGGATAAAATACGGCGTAATCCGGCATTAGCGCGTCTGATTCTTCGCTCATATGCAAGAAACATCTGTACTTTGGCAAAGAAAACGTTAATGCTTGCTGATGTTTCAGAGGAAATGGAGGGTACTTCAATGCCGACATTTGATGAATATGTCGGCGCATTGGAGAAATTATTTGTTATAGATGACATAGAGGCATGGTCACCTGCAATACGTTCCAAAACCGTCATTCGTACAGGTAAGAAACGTTGTTTTGTGGATCCCTCTATTGCAGTCGCAGCATTAGGTGCATCACCGGAAAGTCTGGAACTTGACCTAAATACATTCGGTTTCATATTTGAATGCCTCTGTTTCCGTGATTTGCGGGTGTATTCACAGGCAATGGGCGGACGTTTATCGTATTACCATGACAGACATGGATTGGAAGCGGATGCTGTCTTACACCTTGATGATGGACGATATGCTTTGATAGAATGTAAACTTGGCAGTAGGGAGATTGAAGAAGGAGCAAATCATCTTCTTGAAATCAAACGTCTTGTAGCAGAAAAGAATAAATCTGAAAAACAAGTAAAATTGCGGGAACCGGATTTGCTGATTGTCCTTACCGGTGGAGAAATGGCATATACTCGTGAAGATAATGTAAAAATCATACCTATCGGATGCTTGAAAGATTAAAAATGTATATTCCAGAATTTTCGTGATTATTATTTAAATTTGTTTTTCACAAGGAATGGATTTGGGAATGCTTGAAAACTCACACATTGAAAGTATAGCTATCGGCAATCGTGAGGCTTTTAAAAAATTGCATGACGAGTTGTATAAACGGCTGTTTTATTATGTATACAGATTGACCCGCAATAAAGAATTGGCAGAGGATTTTATTCAGGAGGCTTTTCTGTTATTCTGGAAGAAACGGCAAACTTTTTCGGAGGTTTTGGCTGTTAAAACTTATTTTTATCTTACCCTCCGGAATAAAGTGATGAATCATTTCCGGAATAATTCTATTCATAAACGAATTTTGGATAACATGGATTGTCCGGAAACGGTCGAAGAAAGGCAGACTATCATTGTGGCTGAAGTCTGTGGTGAGGTGCAACGGGCTATTTCGACTTTACCTGCGCAGACACAACGGGTGATCCGTTTGAGTATGCTTGATATGACTGTTGAGGAGATTGCTGTAAAATTGAATATTTCTCCGAATACTGTTAAAACATTGAAAAAAAATGGATACAAATCCCTGCGTGAGCAGCTTTACGATTTAAAATCTTTAATGTTTTTGCTATTATTTTATTGATTTTATTCACCCGTTTTTCTTTTTTGTGAAATTATATGAAAAATCAAAAAGAAAAACGGGATGTCAGAGCAGACAGAGCACATCAGAATAGCTCATTTGATTGTCCGAAGGATAGCGGATGGTTCGAGAATGAGTGAGAAAGAAAAGCAAGAATTCGAAGATTGGTTGTCTTTTTCCGAAGCGAACAGGAGTTTATGGTTACAGTTGTCCGGAGGGAAAACATATGCCGATTTTGATGAGGTATGCCGGTTGACGGATGGGGAGGAGCATTGGAAGTATTTGGAGGCTGCCGTTCGTTCCCGACTCCGGAAAAAATTAATGCTGTATTGGTGTTCCCGGGCTGCTGCTGTGATTTTGTTATTTACTTTCGGATATTATTATTTTTTTTCTGTCCCTGTGGGAAAGACAGAGGTGACAGAACCGATCCTTCCGGCTATCCGTCAAGCTGTATTGGTATTAAATGATGGCCGTCAGATTCCTTTGATTAGACAGGATACGCTGGTAAATACAGAAGTGCTGGATATTGAAATTACTTCCGGACAAGCCAGGTATTGTCCCGATCGGCAGCAGACCGGAGATACTACTCCTGTTTTCAATACAATCATCGTACCTCGCGGAGGAATTTATTCTTTGATTCTGAGTGATGGTTCGACAGTGTTTTTAAATTCGGAATCGGAGTTGACTTATCCGGTGAAATTTTGCGGGAATCGGCGGGAGGTGGAATTGAAAGGAGAGGCTCTTTTTGAGGTGGCTCATAAGCCGGAACAGCCTTTTGTTGTGACATCAGGAGTGTTGGAAACAAAAGTATTGGGAACGGTTTTTAATGTTATGGCCTATCAAGATGAATCCGAAATCCAAACTACCCTGATAACCGGAGAGGTGGAAGTAGCGGTCCGGGATACAAAATGGCGTGATGTCTTGCATTCCGGCGGGCAAGCTTGTTGGAGGCCACGGACGGGAGAGTGGGAAATCAGGCAGGTCGATATTCGTTTGAAATCCTTATGGAAAGATGGTATTATTGTTCTGAACGACAATAGTTTGGAAGAGGTGATGCGGATGTTGTCCCGTTGGTATGATGTAGAATATATATTCGATACTATGCTGGAGGGAACGCATACCTTTACGGGGCGGATCAACCGGAATACAGACCTGGAAAGTGTGTTGAAAAAATTGACTTTACTGGGGGGGCCGGATTTTAGAGTGGAAGGCAGAGTGATTCATATATCAGACAGAAAGAAATAACCGGTAACAGTTGTGCGTGTTACCGGTTGTGCATCTCCGAAAACGGAGTATACAGTTTAATTTAATACTTATACAAATTTATGAAAAAAAATCGTATCCTTTTGCTGGGCCTATGGATTATTTTTTTCTGGTCCGGGGTGTGGGGACAGCAAACAGAAAAGCTGATTACCCTGAAAATGGAGGATGTGTCTATTTTGGAT
Source organism: uncultured Odoribacter sp. (assembly GCA_910578105.1). Taxonomy (GTDB): domain Bacteria; phylum Bacteroidota; class Bacteroidia; order Bacteroidales; family Marinifilaceae; genus Odoribacter. The sequence continues at coordinate 484,672 of CAJTPD010000002.1, forward strand.
GCATTGAAGGAAATCAATCGACTTGGTGATAACTGTGTGAGTTTTAAGCGAGAGGAGATTGAAAAAGAAAAGAAAAAAGTCAGCCTGGAGTTGAAAATTGTCCGGTTGCGGGTTGCAGTAGATTCGGTATTGGCTGGAACACAACTGAGGGCTCTCGTGAGGGAGAACGAGATCTTGGTTGTGCCTCATCAGGTGACATCTGATGTCGTTTCTTTGGTTGTGCGTGGCAAAGTGCTGGATAAAAGCAAGAAACCTTTGCCGGGGGTGACTGTTAGGCTGGATGGTACGATGCTGGGGGGAGCTACCGACCGGAACGGGGAATTTGTAATGAACTTGCCTGTAACCGATGGTACATTGATTTTTTCATTTGTCGGTTATGAAGTTTGCAAACAGCATTTTCATAAAAATCAGCCTTTTATAGTGGTTACCCTCAAAGAGTCGGTGTCTGAACTGGACGAAGTGAAGGTTGTCGGTTACGGAATCACTACCCGCAGAGAGATGACAGGAGCGGTGTCTACCGTAAAAGGTGAAGAGCTGGAGGGCATACCGTCGCCCAATATTGCAACCTTATTGCAAGGGCGGGTGGCCGGAATGGATATTACGAATATTTCCGGAGCTCCCGGAGGGGGAGGAACAGCTATTACTATCCGGGGGTATAATTCGCTGGACATTGAGCTGGAAAGGCGTTTTTCCAATCCGTTGTGGGTGGTGGACGGAGTACCCTTGAACTCGTTTACTTCGCCGGTGACCGGAACCAACCTGTTGGCCGATATTAATCCGGATATGATAGAATCCATTGAAGTGCTGAAAGATGCTTCTTCAGCCTCCATATACGGTTCCCGGGCTGCTAACGGAGTAATTATTGTTACAACCAAAAAAGGACGTCAAAACCAAAAAACATCTTTGTCAGTAAATGTTTCGCAGAGTTGGAGTATACTGCCGAAACTACCCACTCTCATGACCGGGCGTTATGAAAGGGATTTTCGTCTCCGGGCATTAAAAAATGAGTTGATCGCTTACCTCAATATGGAGACGCTGCGTTACAAATATCCGGAAACCTGGGAAGAAAATTATTTACATCCCGGGGGAACGCTCGATGGGTTAATGCATCCTGTGCCTTCGACTTCGAACGGACTTTTCTTTCAGGATAGTTTGAATCCTTTTTATAACAACTCTACCAATTTTTTCCCGATGTATTATCATAAAGGGAAAGTGACGAATGCTAATATTCAGTCGTATGGAGGGTCGGAAAATATAGCTTATAGTCTGGGGCTGGGTTATTACAATGAATCTGGTATATTGAAAGGAAGCGGTTTTAACCGGATTGACCTGAATTCCAGCCTGAATATTATTCCAGTGAATAAACTGACGGCGGATTTGCGTTTGAATGCTTCTTTGTCCAACCGGAAACAAGGTTACGGTTCCTTTAATCCGGGGTTTCAGAGTACGCCTCTTCTCGGTGTCGTTCCCGGCGACCCTTTCCACCTCAGTTCTTTGTACCCGGGTGAAGGCTCTGCCGTGTGGGATTATATCGTCGATCAGATGAAAAATATCAAAGAGAAGAACCGTTCCGTCCGTCTGCGTACCAATTTCAAATTGGGCTACGACATTCTGAAAGGTTTGAATTTATCGACTTCGCTGGCGGCTGATTATTCGCTGAACCGGCGTAACGGTTTCACGCCTTCTTATCTGATGAATACCAACCGCTCGATGAGCGTCGGAGAAACAGGAATCACTCTGATGGTGTTGAACGAAAATTTGCTGACTTATAAAACTACGATTCAAGAAACTCATCACTTCAGTGCCGTGGCCGGTTTTTCCTATCAGTACGACCAGGCTGAATACAACGGCGGTAGCGGCGAAAATTCGCCCAGTGACCAGATTTATTATGTACGTCCCGGATTTCCGGATTTAGGCGATCAGCAGTTGACACCTTCGCTTACGCGCAAGATTGCCTTGCAACATTATCTTTCAGATATGACAGAAGAAGTCTTGATTTCCTGGTTCGCCCGAATGGAATACAACTACAAAAAAAAGTATTTATTTTCGGCCAGTCTCCGGCGCGACGGGAGTTCCACTTTCGGCGAGCATAAAAAATGGGGGACCTTCCCTTCGGTAGCTGCTGCCTGGACTTTTACCGAAGAAAATTTCCTGAAGAATATTGCGGAATGGTTTAATTTCGGTAAAATCCGTGCCAGTTGGGGACGTTCCGGCAAGCATTTTGAATCTTCGTATCTGGCTTTGGGAATTATGCAGAACGGTGCGCCTTTCGAGGGAAACAGTACACTGGAACCTTCCTGGTCTTTGGGGGCCTATAATCAGGATCTGACTTGGGAGGAAACCGACCAATACGATTTCGGGCTCGACCTGGATTTTTTCAACTACCGTTTGGGAGTTACCTTGGATTATTATTACCGTTACACGGATAAGTTGCTATTCCCGGTTTCTTTGCCTGGTGAGCATAACGGATACGGCTCGCAATGGCAGAATGCGGCGGCTATTTCGAACGAAGGAGTGGAATTATTGATCAAATACGATATTTTCAGAAAGCCGGACTTTTCGTGGCGGTTGTCCATCAATGGAGCGAAAGTCTGGAACCGCTACGAGAAATCGTATAATCACAAAGACAATTCCCGGGGAATTATCGGGAAAGCGTTGAACGGAATATACGGTTATCGTACTGCCGGTTATATCAACAGTCAGGACGAAGTACCGATTGTATACAATAATGTCGGCATGAGTGCGCCCATGGGAGGAATTCAGTATTATAAGCCCGGTGATCTGAAATATGTGGACATAAACGGCGACGGATCTATCGGTACGGGCGACCGTGTTTACCTGGGAAGTGCGCTGCCCGAAATCAGCGGAGGTATTGTCAGTGAATTGAAATGGAAAGGTTTCGACCTGAATGTCTCACTGGCTTATCAGTTGGGACGTCACATTTACAATACCCTCCCCGGAAGCTCTATCATCCCCAATTACAATGGATTGGAACATCCGCTCCTGATGGATGTCCGTGACGTGACGTTTTGGGAGAAGCCGGGCGACAATACCGATTATGCCAAACTGCAGGCTGATAGCCGGATGCAGTTTTTCCCCAGCGAAACGGCAGTGATTGACCGTTATGTGGAAAAAGTCAATTGGTTGAAGTTGAAAACGGCTACTTTGGGGTATAATTTACCCCGTTCTCTCCTCCGGAATTGGAAAATTGAGCAATTGCGCTTTTTTGTCAGCGGGGAAAATTTACTGACTTTTTCGAACTATTCGGGCATCGATCCGGAGATTGTCGATATCCGCACGGGTATAGACAGTGGGCGGAATTATCCCTTGGCCCGTAAATTTACTGTCGGTTTAACCCTTAAATTTTGAATTATGAAATCTGGAATCATATTATTGATGTTGCTGTTTTGTTTCGGATGTACTGATTTGTTGCGAGTAGAACCGGAGAACAGCTTGACTTTCGGTAATATCACCGAAGAAAAAGATATAGAAGCCTTGACTTATGGTGTAGGGGCCGGAGTCAGGGAGATGGTATGCTGGAATGCCTTATTGCAGGTAGAAAAAGGAGCTTATGCTGACGAGGTGGACGAGTCGCGTCGCGGGGCGCGGATGCTGGAACTGGAAGCCGGTACGGCGGATTTGTGGGAACCTTGGTATCAGGTCATTATGGGAGCCCAGAATGTATTGGATTATGTGGATGTTGTCGATATGTCGGGAGAGAGAAGAGATTTTTATAAAGGACAGGCTTATTTTTTCAAAGCTTTAGCCTATTTTGATTTGGTGCGCCGTTGGGGAGATTGTATTTTGCAAAAAGGCGGAATCAGTTGGGAACCTGTAGCGAAAACGCCCTGGCCTTTGGTTTGCGATTTTGCCATCGAAATGGCAGAACAGGCTGCCGGGTTATTGCCTCCCCACGATAAGCTCACTGATTGTAACGGCAATGCGATTTTCTCGAAATCCACTCCTTGTCAGGGGGCGGCTTATGCTTTGCTGGCGCATCTGTGTGCCTGGAAAGCTGGTGGCAAATATTTTGCTGCTGCTGCCGACCGGAATTACGATGAAAAAAAATTGTGGGAAAAGGCGGAACAAGCCTGTACCAAGGTAATCGATTCGCCGCTTTACGGTTTGGTGAGCACACCGGAGGAAGTTTGTGCTTCGGTATTGGTCGGAAATAGCAAAGAGGGCGTGTACGAAACCGTGATGAAGGATTACTATAATGAGGTGGGGAAACGGGTATTCTCATTGGGTACGAATTATGTTGGTTATCCGGTACGTCCCGAATATACTCCGGGTATTGTGCAAGACTTTACTTTCCGTATTTTTACCGCTTCTGTCCGTAAAATGTTTCCTGGTGCAGATACCCGGAAATATGCCTGGTTTTACGATTTGGACGGAATGGATACCCTGGATAAGGGAATCACCGGTGGCTTCGCCTATCCTTACAAGGAGAGGAGTGTGAATGTTACGGTGACGGGTTCTAAAAAGAAATTTGCTTCCTTCAATGCCAACCGGGTCTGGTGGCGTCTGGCTGACATCTATTTGCTGAGAGCCGAATGCCGGGTGCATTTGGGCGGTGATAAACTGGAAGGTGCCGTTAACGACTTGAATGTCATACGTCGCAGGGCGAATGCTGGTCTTTATCAGGTTATTGAAGATAACGGTGATTTGCAGATGACCGTTTTCCGCGAACGGGAAAAAGAATTATTGATGGAGGGGCATCGTTATTATGACATCATCCGTAACGGTTTGGATTATGTGCGCACTTTCCTGGAGGGAGGCTATCGCACTGCCACTCAGCAGGATTATATTGACGGTGCGTTTTTTCTGATGAATAAAAGCGTTGACTTTAAGGAAAATCCTTTGATGCGGCAAAATCTTTATTGGTTAAAAAGACAGTAATATATATGATTATGAAAAAGATTTTTATCAGTTTGAGTATAGGGATGATTTGCCTGGCTTGTACGACAAGGCAGGAAATCATTGACGGTGGTGTTTGTTCTCCGTATTTTGACGGGTCGGTTATGGAATATTTGCGTTCCAATACAGAACAATGGGGATATACAGTACAAATGATCGAACGCGCAGGTTTGACCGCTCTGTTTGAGGGAGATGTGGATACCGTTCAGCAAATGACTTTTTTCGCTCCGCCTTCCTTTGCAGTTTTCCGTTATCTGATGGATTGTAAATATGACGGGACATCGGACCAAAGGTATGAGTGTATTGAGGACTTGCCAGTGGAATTGTGCCGGGAACTGATCCTGAGACATGTTGTGACAGGAAAATATCTGAAAGCGGATATTGGGTTCCGGAATATGGACTATGGTATATATGCTCCCGAACAGGACGGGGGGACGGCCTTTACTTGTATCGGAGGAAACCGGGTGGTTGCTTATCTGGAAAGAAATTCCTACAAAGGAGTGCCGGGTGCCGGGGCGATAGAGATGTTTCTGTATTCCTACACTGTAGGAAAAATGATTCCGTTGGCCACTCCCGACATACAGCCCCGCAACGGAGTGGTACACGCTTTGAATTACGGTTATGATTTTGGAAAAATTTAAATGGTGAATGTATGAAAACGATAATGATACTGACTGCCGGATTATGGCTGATACTCAGTGCTTGCCAGGATATTACTCCCGGTTATCTGCAGACGGAATATGCAGGCTATACTCTGGATTCGATGGTTGTGAAAAAAGTGCTTGATCTGACTCCTCCACAACCCAATCCAACTTTTGAAATATATGTAAACAATTACGGATATACGCCTGAAAAATGTGTGCAAAACGGGATTTATCCCACGATAGGCGGAGAGGAATATAAACGCGACCGTTACGGATGGCCCTGGACCAGTACACCCATCGAAGGGGTGGAGGGTACCCGTCCGATATTTGTGAATATCAAAGATATTACGACCGACACCGGGGATGCCGGAAAAATGTGGGAGGTGCTGCAAGTCAGCGGGGATGGAACCTTTACCATGCCGGTATACAGTGATGTGCCGGTGGGCCGCTACCGGATATCCCTGACTTTTACTAATGAAGGGTATACCCAGGATGTGAACGACGTTTTTACGGTGATTGTAAAATAACATATCCTGAAATTAGGGTGTATGATGAAAATAAAAGAGCCAGGTAACTTTTATCCGGTTGCCTGGCTTTTGAATAGTTTTACATTAAAGGACGGATGTTAGCTGTTGTTAACGAAACTCCGGCATATGTAAAATTTTAATAATTACTGCTTTTTGTGTTCAACTTTTGTTGCAGTGCTTCTATTTTTTTGCCATAAAGTATTACAAACTAATATTCAGCTAATTATGGAAAAAACGGAAAAACCGACCCCTTAAAAACGGATGAAGGTGACCCTTGGAAAACGGTCCAAACCGTCCCCAGAAAAACGGAAGAAATTGACCACCTGAAAACGCTTCAAATTGCCCCCCCCCTCGTAGGAGCCTAAAAAGTTGTTTGTTCGCTGGGTTAAAAAAGATTTAGTTAGTGTCAAATTTCTAATTAAATCAGGAGACTATGTCCAATAATCCCATTAAAATGAACAAATTGAGAACGATAATCCGTTTGT
>CAJTPD010000003.1 GCA_910578105.1 uncultured Odoribacter sp.
CATTTTTGAAATTGCTCATTACAAAAATAAAAATTAGAGGGATTTACACACTTTTGGGGACACTATCCTTATTAGGTCACAGGCATTATACAAAGAAAAACTCCTACAATACTTTGAAATTGTAGGAGTTGTACATTTACTGTCCATTTCTGTCCAGCGTTTCTGTGATCCGCCTGGGGCTCACTCATATCTTTTAATCCTCTGATATTCAGTCATGATTTTCAATTTCTAAAATAATCTCCACCGATTTCGCAGTGTGATACTTGCTGTGTTTTGCTTGCCACTCTTTGGCTTTTGTTTGATACAAAGGTAATACTATTTTTTGAATAATACATTTCGGCATTCTAAAATAATACGCATAGTGTCAGATTTTTCAATTAAAAATATAGATATTTTCTCAATACAAGAATTGTATAGCCACTTCGTTTTACTATTATTGAATAGATGAAATATTTATGCCCTATTCTTTTTAAGTAATACTATTTTATTCTTTATGGAAGTAATCTCTTTCAATTGATCTATATAATCTTCCTCAACATTTGGGTATATTGCTATTTTATTAATTGCATTTTCTGGAATTGGAATACTGTACCCAAGCAAATCATTGTCATGGCTTGGAATGTTGCATCCTCCCAATATTATTCTCTCTTCTTTTTGAACTGAGAATTTACTACTTATTCTTGTGAGTAACATCCGCATAAAAGTGTCACATTCTCTTGGATGTTCGTACAGTATCCCAGGAATGGTTTTGTATAGGCTGCCATTTTCATCTTTTTGCCACAAAATACTCCAATCATCACAAGTCTCTAATTTTGTTGGGTTTGTGTCATACACAACAGGATTGAAACATGGATATATCGGGTATGATTTATGATTTAAAAAGAACTCTTCTAGCATTTCTTTATTGTACTCAATACACAAACATTGAGATTTGGTACATTTCGGGAACTTTTTTATTGTTTTACTATCTGGCATTTCACTGGTAAAACAGCAAATGCCAGTGTGTCCCATTCTTTCATACCAACTTTTATAAGGAAAATCAGGGATACAATAATCTATACCACGCTTAATAGCATCTGTATCTGTTATAAATGCACCAATATTTGCATCATTAACATCTCCTTTAAATCCAATAGGTCTTGAAAACCACAAATAAGAATTTTTTAATTCATCAATTGTGTAATCATTTGCAGGGCGAACTCTATAAATGCCACTCATTTTGCTGTTTTTTTAATCTAACATTATGAATCCAGCCCAAAAATAAGGATTTGGATGAGATTCTTTAATTGTATGCTGGGCAGCTTGGAAAGCTTCATGTTTATTCATGCCACCGAGCCAATTATTATAAAATAATGTCATAAGTTTAGATGTTTCATTATCAGGTACTTTCCATAAACTCATAACAAGTGTTTGTACACCGGCAAGTTTGAAAGCGCGTTGAAGGCCAAAGACACCTTCGTATGCAATATTTTCTCCTAAACCAGTTTCACATGCCGAGAGAACAACCATATCTGTATTACTAAGATTTAGATGAGAAACCTCTTCTGCTGTAAGAATTCCGTCATCAATATCTTCAACCGTATTTTCACCACGCCATGCACGATTAGCACCTGAAAACAGAATTCCGGCACGGCTCAGTGTTGCTTGTGCATGATTTACATTTTCAAGTCCCTTTATTCCACGCAAGAAAGCTTGGCAGCCTTCATCTTTCATATTGGGATAGAAAAATCCATGTGTAGCAATATGAAATAGGTTCGGAGAAACTCCAGAATAGGCTTTGAATGATTCTTCGTTTGCTTGTGATGATGTAAAAAGCCTATTAGTTATACCCGCATTAGTTAGTTGAGCGGAAATATCTGTTGTTTCTTGCTTGCTACCTAACAAGAACCCCCATGATCCTCTTTCTTTATTTATTGTATCTGTTTCAAAAACACCTCTTGAAAAACTGCGATTATACCCACGCGATTGATTTTGCATTTCTTCTGTACTTGTATCATAATTGATACCTCCATACAAAGATGCTGTTGTAGGCTTTTTGTTGTTTTGGGATTTAATCGCAGGTATTTCGGACGTGGAAGATAAATAGTATAATGTATATCTATCTGCTAAATGTAAACTATCAATAGGAAGTGCATTAAAAGCGATTGAGTTTAACTGTCCAGAGGTAGAGTAGTAAATAGTAGAAACTTCTTGTAGATAATATTCTAATGGCTGCCAAGTCATTTTATACAAAGAATCACCAATACAGGTGAATTTGATAGGTCTTTTACCCAAACGTTTTTTCTGAAAATCACCATTTCCATAAAGATATTGGCGATAGAGCTCATTTTGTAAATTGTCTTGTGAGTTTAATCTTTTTATCACGTTAGGCATCTGCTGTATTGACAATAATGAATCTTCTGAACAAAGCCTAACTATATGAGGGTGTGGAGAATCGCATCGAAATACAATTGCGGCATAATACTCCTTTATTGAGTCGGAGTTAATTAGTAATTCTGGTAATTTAATGAACTCGACAGCTGCTTCGTTGTATGTCAATGATTGTTTTACATTTTGGAAACTATATAGCTTGCGGATACTATCCGTAGATTGATAACCAATAAGATTTGTCGTTAGTTTCTTTTCTATTTGTCGGATTGAATCTTTTGTATCATGCAATTCTTGAGATTCCATTTTTTTAGATAGAATTTTTTTTTGCAGTATCTGTAATGTTTTGGCATCTTCTCGAAATTTCTCATTTCCTGTCTTTGCAATCTGTTCTGATAATTGATTAGTTGTTCTCAGCAATAACCCCTTGGAGAATATCGTGTTGTTATAGACCTGATCATAGTATCTATTATCATTTCCTAAAAATAGCATTGCATTGAATTTAGATAGATAATCCGAACTCTGTTCCCAATACCGAGTACGTTCATCAGATGACAAAAAAGAAAATTGTTGAATAACATCTTCTATTAGAATAGAAGATAATTCCTCTACAGTTCTCTTGTATTTGAAATCATTAGTAAGATATTGTGCTATAGCCAAATTGCTGCTCTCAAGCAATCTGTCATAAGCACTTTTTGTTTTATCTCCTTTGCTAATAGCGTATGCTTCTTTATATATCGCTTTTGCAGAAACATAATCTCCATTTGAGATATGAATACTTCCTAACGCTGAGTATAAATGAAGAAGAGGTGAAGTTGAAGTGTTTATATTTTTGCAATGAGCAATACCATTCTTTATGATTTGTTTGGCTTCATCTTTATAACCCATTTTCAAATAGCAGGAGCTAAGCATTGCAACCGTTGTATAATAATCGTTAGTTAAAATTCCTTGATGGAAGTTTTCTAGCGTATAAACAGCTTCATCAAAGTACATTTTAGCTTTAAGAAAATCATCATGATTTAAATGGATTATACCAAGCATGAGTAGTGTCCTACAATAAGTATCATCAAATAATAGATTTATTTCCGAACCCCATTTTGCATCATTAAGATAGCGCAGAGAATACGGTATATTGTTAAGTCTTATATAAAGAAGAGCTAACTGTAAATGTAATGTTCGGAATAATTCCAATTTTTCGTGGTCTTGATTTTTCATTAAAACATTGTAGCATTCTACTAAATTTGCATCCGCAATTTGGTATTGACCGCTATTAAGAGCTTGTCTGCCTATAAAATAATAATACTTACCAAGTAAAATATTAATTATTTTATCATTCGTGCAATATTGAAGTTCGTCTGTTGTGAGTCTTTTAATTAGTAAGCCACATAAAGCTAGCGATTCATTTGCGGTATTGGTATCATTAATTGCCAGTTGTGAGTTTGCGAGCAGTAAATGATACACTAACTTATCTACATTGTTAGATGATTCAAAAACAGCTTTATATTTATGTAATAGTTTTATGGACTCATGGTGATTCTCACAGCTTTGCAATTCAAGATAATTCGCCCAAAAAGAATTAACATCCTGTGCTAATGTCATACTTGTTCCTACAAATACAATTATTGCAATAAACCAACAGCGTAATCTATTCATATATACCAAGTTCATTAAGATATTGATTTGTCTTATCATCTATAGTTCCCTCTATACTTAATTGAAGAGCTTTTGCCTTTTCTAAATAGGCTATTGCCTTTTTATTGTCGCCTTTTAGCATATAGGCTCGTCCCATATTATGTAGATTGGTGGCAAAATTAATACTCCTCTCTCCGTCAATTTGCAAAATTAAACTAGATAGTCCTTTAAAAGTATTGATGGCTTTTTTGTATTTTCTATTATACATTAAACTTATACCATTCAAAGTTAGATTAGAAACATATTCATGGCTTTTTTCGCTATATATTTTTTTTGTTAAAGGGAGAAGTTCTTTTTCTAATCCTACAATCTTTTTATAATCCTTGTCTTCAAGGTATAAGCTTATTGTCCGGAAAAGTAATTGTTGTTTCGTTTTATCCGTAGCATCATTACATTTACTAAAATGGTCTAATGCGCATAGGGCATCGTTTATGGCAGATTTAAAATCGCTTTGTTTTTGATACGCTAATGAACGAATTTGATGTAATGTATATAACCAGCCTACTGCTGTATTTCGGTCTTCACTTTGATTAATAATATTGATAGCTCTATTGCAATATAATATACTATTTTGGGGCTCTATGTCTAAATTTATATCTGCAAGTCTCATCATGATTTTCACCTGTTGTGATGATATCTCAAGTTTAGAGAAATTTTCAAGTAATTCATCCATAACTTGTTTAACTTCATCAGAAGGAAGTAATGTACTTGCAGCCCATAAAGAACGATAATAGTCCTCTTTCTTATTCTGTGAAAAATAATATTCTTGAAGAATTGATTTAATTTCTTTAAATCCATCGATATTGCCAGCTTCTGCATATGCACACAATAGATTATCATAAGTGGATTTTACTTCTTCAAGACTTGCGTTTATCTGCTGATAAATAGATATTGCTCGTTTGTATGACGCAATGGCTGAATCTAAATCTTTTGCAGCACTATATGTAGCACCTAGAAAAAAATATGCACTCGCATATTCCTCCGTTAGAATTGCGTGATGCTCTTCAAAAAACTGAAGCAAACGTTTCCATGATGACACGGACTTATCATAATCTTTTAAATCCCTATAATAAACACATAAACGCCATAATGGAAAATATGTTTCTGTAGTTCCAGGCTTATAATCAACACTAGATATTTCAAAAGCCTTTTCAAAACAGCTTATCGCTTCACGTTTATATCCTTTCTTTGCATATAATTCTCCGAGAGATGATATACTATTTGATTTTGCCCCTCGAATATTGTTATTAGATTCCTTGTTTAGAAATTTTTCTCCACGAACAAGCGTCCGTTCGTATTGAAATATAGCCTTATCAATATTACCAAATTCTTCATAACATTCAGCCATAGCATTGCTAAGCCATAAATATTCAATATCAAATATTCCAAGTGAGAATATCGGTTTTGTTTCAATTAGATGTAAGGCTTTCTCTATATGGTAAGTACGTTTCTGTAAATCGCCATCATTGTAATCCAGCCACGAACCAATAAGATAGTGATATTGATAAATAATAGAGTCAGGACTTTGCGATAAATCTGACTCTTTTAAACTTTGCAGAAAGTTAAAGTCATTTTCTGTAAATTGATTTTTATTACCTAAGCTATGATATATCAATGATATTTCTTTATCTACTGTTTTTTGGGCATACAAATCAGGACACCACAAAAATAGGAGTATCGTAGATAAATGTTGCAACCACCGTGTCATCGTATATAAAAGAATCTATGGAATACAAAAAGTTTTATACTCCATAGATTTTTCTGTTGTTTAGTTTGTTAACAATACATATTTATTATATACAGGGCCTCTATTTACGATTTTTACAATAAAACGCCCAGTCCAAGCAGGAACCCAACTGACATAACAATCATCAGAATAGTCTGAGTCTTTAGCAATTAAATTGCCATTTCCATCATACACATAGAGGTCAAGATCTGTATCTCCATCACCAGAAACAAGAATTTCCGCTAGATATCCTGCTACAAAACTGATTTGATAGGTATCAACACTATTACCGTTTACATATTCTACTGTGCGAGAGGGTCCATTTACTGCACCTCTATGGCTTCCACTGTTTTCTTCTTGAATTTGTGCAATAAGAGCGGTCATTGTTTCATCACCATCTGCAAATTCTTTTGCTTTAGTGACAATTTCATTGAAATCAAGGGAAACATCACCTTTCTTACCGTCTTTTTTATTGGTATCGACATCTGTTCCTTCACGACTCGCTTTAAGCGGTTGTGTAGGATTTTCAGCAATGATTTGTAAAGCCTGAATGAGAGGAAGAGCTGATTGCTGCTCATATCCATACTTTACCAAATCGGTAGCCAATTTTAGTGCATTCACTCCTTGAGAAACTTCACCTTTCAATTCAGGTTTCTTCTCTACTTCTTGTGCCCACGAAAGGCTTACCATGAGCATCAAGATGAAACTTAAAGCATACTTTTTCATTTTGTCATTTTTTATGGGTTATTTTACTTTTATATATGTCATAAAGCCTTGAAATAGTTTTATCTTTTCCGTCAAAGGCTTATTCGAAATATCGGCTGTAGTTTGCAACTCTATCGGAGTTGGCAAAGAATCTATCAAGGATTTTAAGTATGATGACTTTATAGCATAATTCACATTCTCAGCTTTAAAATAGTCTCGATTTAATCCAGAAGAAGTTATACCAACTAAATTTCCTTGATTATCAAATAGTGGTCCTCCGCTATTGCCCGGTTGAATAGGAACAGATATTTGATATACGGTGACATCACCTTGTATACCTGTTTTTGAACTGATTTTTCCATCTGTGAATTTAACTTCAGTTCCCATAACACTTGCTATAGGATAACCTAAAGTAAACACTTCTGTTCCTGTATCTTTGATATTTGTGGTAAAATTGTAAGGTATGTTTTTATATGGTTTAAATTTATCTCCTTCAATTTTTAATATGGACAAGTCATTTTGTTTGTCAGACAAAACTACACTTGCGGGATGATGTTCCCATTCTCCATTGCGTACAAAGGATACTTCTATTTGTTTGCTGTTTTCTATCACATGATAATTTGTAGCTATATAACCATTTATATCAATAAAAAAGCCAGAACCACTACTTTCCCACTCCCCATCTGATGTTTTGGGAGAAGAAGGCAGATATTCTGCAATATTTTCATTATCTGTTACAACTTCATATACAGACAATCCTAATACAGCAGCATAAGCTTCACCTGTAGAATTATTATCTGCTGTTACTCCACAAAATGTACCCATATATTGTATGGATTGTGATTCCCATATTTGTTGCTCATTAATACTTATCAAAAGCCCTTTCTGAGTGTTTGCTATAGCAATTTGATTGATGTCACTTTTTATAGATTCGGAATAAGTCCATTCTTCATTAGTCATTTCTTTGCCATTTCTCATATATCTGAATAAGTATTTATTGCCTGATACATAGATGGCACAGTAGTTTTCCCAATCTTTGAAACCAAACAAAATTCCTACAGAAGAGTTAATGGCAGTATTTTGAGATACTACAAATTCTATTATATTTTCGTTTTGTCTAGTAAAATTAATGTCTATTCCATTAGATACAGTTCTTCCAGGAGCAGGTGAAAGGATAGCACTTCCTCCTTGATATACACCAATAGTTCCGTTTTGTCCTTGGTATTGCCAAGTATCAGCGTTCCTTTCAAAGTTTTCTCGATAAACAAGAAAACTTGTTCCATCCTCTTCTATTTGAAGAAATTTATTGTTTTTCAAATTTCCGTTGTCGTATTTAGCTATGATTCGAGGTTTTCCATTATCATTATATATTATCATATCCCCATCTAATGAACCAAAGTTAAAGAACTGCTGCATTTGAACCTTCCCATTTTCAAAATAATATATATTGGGACCATTTAAATTGTTGTTGAAATAAAATCTAGTCTGTTCGATCTTTCCATTTTTATAATACCATTTAGCTTCTCCTTCATGAAAATTTTTACCTTCATCATCGTAATCAATGTAAACAGCAGTAAATTCAGATTGCAATTCCCCCGAAATATAGTAGTCTCTTATTATACCTTTGGGCTTATTCGGAGCTTTATATGTTACCATACGATAAAATGACGCATTTTTGGCTTGACAGCGATTCCAGTTTTTGTCAAAGTATTCTCTTTGTCTTATTCCTATTTGGGGAGTATATCCACTCCTTCTTTCTTTAATGCTGTCCTTGGGCATCGCAATTCCTTTATGTATGTATTGCACACTTCCATCATAATTCGTAAATTTACCTGAATATGGTGTGTCAGATACAATAAAGCCCTCAAATACGGAACCATTTCCCCATCGTATTTTGCCCTTGCCATGGAAACGATAATTAATAAAGTCTCCCTCATAACTAGAACCGTTGTCTGATTCCATTGTACCATGTCCTATTAATTGTCCATTAATAAAACTCCCTGTTTTGGTACTACCATCTTTATGAGTAAATTTACCTTTTCCTTCTCGAATGCCATCTTTATATTCACCAACATAGGTAGATTCATACTCTCCATTTACATATTTGATAGCTGTACCATAACCATTGGCTTTCCCAGCTTTTGAAGAGCCATTCCAAGAAAATGTTACTCCTTCCGAATAATAAGGATCCAAAAGTTGACAACCATTTCCGCAATCCACCCACTTGTCTCGCAAGGTGTAAGTTTGCGAAAACAGAGAGAGCGAAAACGCTATAAAGAAAAAACAAAATAAAAAACGTTTCATATTGAGTTCCTTTAAAATCAATTACAACCGTACTTTTCTATTAATGGTATCAATATAGAAATATTGATGAATCCATCATAAAAGTTCAGGCTTTGTTATACTTATACATATCTCTTACCAAGAGACGGATGAACCATCTTATCTTATTGATATATAGCTACATTTAGCTGTCGTAAGAATAACTTTCGCAAAACATTCAGTATTTCTTGCAAAACAAAATCATGATAGTGAATAAAAAAATCAGTGCTTTATATCCTAATAATCATTATTTTGCGTAACTTTGCATTATAATATCCATCTCTTGGTAAGCGTTGGACAGATTCGCTAAACATCCACCGCCTCACAGCAAATCCAGTATTTTCTTATTGACTCTATCCACCACAGTGGTATCCAGTGATGCAAGATAAATCTGCGTAGTGTTCTCTGAATCATGTCCCATGCCCTCACTGATGACAGAGATAGGCACATTACGGCTCTTGGCGATACTTGCCCAAGAATGCCGACCTACATACATCGTTAAGGGTATTGGCAAATCCAGTTGCTTCCCGATTTTCTTCAACAGATGGTTCACTCTGTGAAGCTCGTTGGCGTATTGTTTCCGATGATCCTCGTCACGTCTTGTAATGATAGGCAAGAGATACTCAGTTTCGTTTATCGGATATTTATCAAGAACCTCTTGCATACACTTTTCCCACTTGATAAACAGCTGCTGTCCCGTCTTACGTCTGCGGTATGAAAGAGTGCCGTTTTGCAAGTCCTTCTTTCTCAGATAAGCCATGTCAATGAATGACATTCCCCTTGTGTAGAAACAGAACAGGAACATATCTCGGGCATAATCAAGATTGGGCTTCAATGACAAATCCAGTCCTTTAATACGCCTGATGTCATTGAGCGACAAGGCTCGCTTTAGGGTTTTCTCCACTCCCGTATAAACTGACTTGAACGGATGTCGTTGCTCCGTCAATCCTTCTTCTACCGCACGGTTATAGACCGCTTTCAGAATACGCATATAGAAGGATATGGTGTTGGGCGTATTTCCCCTGCCTTTCAGATAGACCTCGTACTCTGCAAACAAATCAGCATTAAGCTGACTAAACAAAACCTCCGTATCATTCATAAAACCACCGAAACTTCTGAGGGCAGCTGTGTAGGTTTCCGAGGTGCGTATCTTACCCAAGCGTTTCAATCTCGCTATCTGCTGGCTGATGTAAGCGTTAAACGACAATTTTTGCCTGTTCTCATGAAAGCGCATGACTATATCATCCGTTACAAATGTGCCAGATTGGGATAACGTATGTATGATTTTGTTTAGCCTCTCCTTGTCCCACTTGATACGTGAATCGATTGAAAGCAGGTAGTTGTTCCTCTCTTGTTCTGTTGATAAATGATGTAAGACAACCGTTTCGGAATGGTAGTCCCATTCCGAAACAAAAAGTTTATACTCGGTGTTTATCTGTCTGACCACACGGTTATGGATAACCTGATAGTAGAGTGTGCCCTCCCTGCCGTTCACGGTGGATGGGCGAAACTTGACCTTTACCGATGCCATATCAATCGGATTTTGATTTGATACTTACCTGCATCAGACTGTCGGAAACCGCTTTCAAGGATGTTTCATATCCATCAGCCTGCTTCCGTATCCACTCGATGGCTTTTTCATCTCTGTGTAGGTCAAACACCTTGTTCAGCCAAAGCACATCATTGGCATTGCATCCGCCCCAAGAGCGGATGGCACGGAACTTCAGCGCATCATCGGCATACTGTCTTTGGGACTGCCATTGTGCAATATTGCCCCACAATGATAAGGTACATACCACTCCAATACCCACAACGAAGGAAAAGACCTTACTTGACTTGATGTCGAAGCTATGCCGATGGATATGCTCCTGTGGTTGCGATTCCTGTTGCAAGCCCTGTTCACTCTGCGACTTCTTGATTGCGTCAAGTTGTTGCAGAATCGCGGTGGAAATCTGTGCGTATGCTTTCCACTGCTTTGCCAATAAGCCCTTAATGTCCTCAGATTGAACCTTCGTTGTTTCCATGATTACATCCTTAATCGGAGATGAATCCTGTTGGTTACTTCCGTTTTTCGGCTGTTGATTTACTACATTTGGCAACTCTTCCAACTTGCCGTTTATGCTTTTTAAGGCTGTCTTGATTTCCTCAAAGAGGATAAATACATTGTTGTCTGCCATGATTACCAGTTGATTTTACGTTGTTTCTTCTTTTTCTTGTTTTTCAGATACGGGTCGTATGGCTGTTGCTCCTCCGGCATATTGCTTGGAGAAAACAAACCTAATGAACCCTCGATAAGACTGCCATTACTATTCGAGATTGGGCTTATTTCTTCCAGACAAGTCTGTGATTGCGGTTGTATCTGCCGTTCCTCGTAATTGTTACGGTTCAATGCAATATCAATCTTGGAATAACTAAATTGCCTGTCCACCTTTGAACCGTTAAAGCGGTAGCTGTTCATGGTAAAGATTATGCCTTGAATTTCATTGGTCTGTCCCTTATATTTGAACTGCACATCTACACCTTTCCGCTCCAATCTTTCAAGCAGTGTGTTCCAATCCTTGCATCTGCTGACTTCCGTCTTCAAGATTTGGTACAGCTCATACCTTGTCTTGTCAGGTTCACGCAATCGGTCAGTCTTCACTTGCTCTTTGCCATTGGCAAAATGAAGCCCGTACTTCTTGGTAAGTTCCTTGCAGATACGCTCGCTGCGGAAACGGTCGTTCCTGTCGGATATGGCCTTGCCATTATTATCAATGCGGTTGAATGCGATATGCAAGTGCGGATGCTCCTTGTCAAAGTGCCGTCCGATGATGTACTGCGTATCCTTGATGCCCATGCGTTTCATATATTCCCGGGCAATCTGTGCCATGACCGCATTGTTCAGCTGTGGCGCATCTTCCTTAGAAAAACTCAAAGCAATATGCCCGACAATCTTTGCCACCCTCGGATTCATCTGCGCTTGACCGATAAATCCTTGTGCTATCGTGTCGTTATTTTCCAAAAATAAGCCGTCCGCATCTATGATTTGAGTGCCTTTCTCATCGTTCAGGATGTAGTAAACCACACCCCTGAAGTCCGAGCCTTTCATGATTTTTGCTATCATAGGCGTATTCGGTTTACAAGGTTGTCTATCTCAATCATCAATGTGCGGCAAGGAACAAATACGGAGACATAGCCCTCCGCATTCGCCTTTCTCGCCAGTTGGTTCAGGTTGTTAGCCATGCCGCATAGTTTACGGATAAGGTCGCCATGTTCTTTCGAGAGCCGTTCCTTTACACCGCCATCTACGATGCAGCCTCGAATAAACTCACTGGTGGAAACTCCTGCCGACTTTGCTTTAGACTTCAGTAGGTAATAGTCCTCCGTTGCCATCTTCACCGTGACACGGTATTTCAGTTTCTCGGTGGCTCCCTTGACGGGACGACCGCCCTTATTGGTTCGCTCCCGTCTATCTTCTTTTCTCTTTTTGTTGTCCATGATTATCTGTTTTTTAGTTTGATAACTGATTGTAATAACTGCATATAAGATAGACCAACGGGATGTGCCTTCCCAGCGAGGTTTGGAGCGGGGCAAGTGGTTTCGGTCTGCCCGAAACATAAACTTGCTCCCTCCAAACTTCGTTACAGGATATTTGAAGCACCTTGAAAAAACACTCCGGTTGCTACTACCTTATTTATTATAATTTACGCCACTGGTCAATATCGTTCGCGTAAGTTGCGAAGTGCTGACGGGCGATATTTTCGACCAGCCCTGACACGCTCATGCCCCTGCCTCCGAGACGGCGGACAATCTCGTCCAGTCGGTCACGTACCTCACAACTGACGAATACAGGCTTGCGGTCTGCAATCTTGGGAACCTGCAAGTATGTGGAGCGATATTCCTCCAACGACAACCTACGCTGTTTGCTACTAATGCGTCTTACAATAGTCCGTTCTGGGGAAACATCCGTTTCAATAGCAGAGGTTGCTACCTCTTCATTATCGTCCCCATCTTCCCATTCATCCCTTTCGTCAGTCGGGAGTGTCTCGGACACAGCCACCATTACTGCAGATGTGTCCGGCTCTTCAGGCACCGGAAAGAGGGATGCCACTTCTGTGGGCTGTTCCTCTTTCGGTGCGGAGGGTACTTCCTCTCGCTTGGGGCTGTTCATGGAAGGCAGATAGTCTTCCAACTTGAAGTTCTTGAACGCTTCATCGTTCTCGTAATTTCTTTTCTTGCTCATCTTGTATAAATTTAAAGTGAATAATTCTTGGTCAGCATGCGCATACTATACCGTTTGTCGTGAGCAAAATAACTGCCTATTATTCACCCTGTCAAGCACTTGGATTCTCTTAGGCAATTTTGTGCAGCTTTGCTATATGATGATGGAAACAGCGGTGCGGACTTCGCCGATTTGCTGAAGATGAATGAACTGTAGGACAAAGGGACTGCTACAAGCGAAATAGAATTAAGCCCTTATTTTCACTCTTGCCATATTCCTAATTTTCAGAATTAAGAGGAAATCGCTTACTCCAATCTGTGCCAACCTCTACCACCCTGTGCCACATGCTACCAGTAACAGTAATATCCATTGTCAGGTAACTGATTCTCTATTTCTTTGCAGCAAAAGGAATAATAGTACTCCAAAAAGGAGGTGTGGAAATCATGATGCGCAGGTTTGCTCACAGGCACGAACCCAGACAAAGACTGCCATATCAGCGCAACACGCTGCCACTTTGAGAAAATCCATTGTCAGATAGTGTATTATGTATTCCTTTGCGACAAAAGAAGCAAAACAATAAAGGAACGTATATAGAAATAGTATCAATCGAAAAAAGAACTTTTGAAGCGATGACCGCAAGATTCGACCGTTTCGTCAGCCGCATGGAGGCTATCTGCCAACGGCATGGAGAAAAGACAATGAGTGAATGGATGGACAATCAGGACGTGTGCCGGATGCTCAACATCAGCCCACGCACGTTACAAACACTCCGAGATAATGGGACTTTGTCATACAGCCAAATCAATCACAAGACGTACTACCGTCCTGAAGATGTGAAGCGTATCGTTTCCATTGTGGAGGACAAGAGAAAGGAAGCAAGGTTCAAAGGAAAGACTATATGAACCAACTATAATAACAATACCCACTAAATCCAGAGTAACATGAATGAACTGATTAACAAGGACAACGAGTGGATAATCCACTTCATGGGCAGCCTCGACAGTCTGCTTGACCGTTTAGAGCATCTGACTGCCAATTATCGCCCAACATTGGGCAGCGAGCGTTTCTTTACCGACAAGGAAGTATCGGCACGGCTGAAGGTAAGCCGTCGGACACTTCAAGATTACCGTAATGAGGGGCGCATCGCCTATATCCAGTTGGGCGGCAAAATCCTCTACCGTGAATCCGACATCGAACGGATGCTGAATGATGGCTACCGCTCCGCCTACCGACAGAGGATAACCTGATTGGCAATCTGATTTTTTTGAAAGAGCGAAGTTTGCCGTCTGCCCTGTATTGAGGCAGTAATGGGTTTACAACAAAAAGAAAAGGAACGGCTTACGGATGAAGCATCAATATCCTGCTTCGTCTGTAAGCCGTTCCTCTATATCCTCTAATTTCCCGTCAGTCGCTTGTTCCCGTTGCCGGATGCCTTTCAAGCGTGTGGCAGGCAGTGGCAAGGTTTTCGAGCAGAATACGCTCAAACTTGTTTGAGGAAGATTCTGCCCGAAACGGCATCGCCGCCTGACCTTGCCCCTGTCATCATAGCCATACGCTACCTTCGCATCCGACATCGGGAACGAGTGGCTGGCGGAATGGACTCAACTATGCCATAGGTTATTTCCTCTGCCACAGGAAATAAATAAATTTATCGGTGTCTCTTTTGTAGTGACACTCATTTTGCCGATTATAAACTGTCTAAGCAGGATACTTTCTCTACTGCATACCCTGAATACAACGGCTATAATCATTTCAATGCTATAAGTATCATAACTGATGCCGTCCGGCTGTTTGATATATCTCCTTGTTTCAACTTCGTTCACTTCCTTGTTCTTGTAGATGGAACGAACCGCCTTGCGAATATCACATGAGAATACTCCGAGCAAGTCGGCAATCTCAAACTTTGTCATCCATACAGGTGTTATCGGCATAGTGACCGCACCTGTTTTATTGATTGTTATTATCCCTCTGTTCATACTGCACTAAATTTTCGTTTCAAGACATTCATTTCTTCGGAAACTGTCTTATCCAGCAGCTTCGCATAGATTTTTGTAGTTCTGAGGTCGGAGTGCCCCAACATCTTTGCGATAGATTCCATAGATACCTTATTGGCTATGGCAATGCAGGCGAAAGTATGCCTGGCGATATGTGTGCTTAAAGTTTTCTTGATACCACATATATCCGCTATTTCTTTGAGGTAGCTGTTCATACGCTGATTGGACGGAACGGGTAATACGACGCCTTTTTTAATACACTCGGGATGACTCTTGTATTTCTCTGCAATCATTCGTGGTATATCCAGCAAGGGGATGTTACACATATTGTTTGTCTTTTCACGCGGCTTTCTAATCCAATAGTCACCGTTGTTATCTTGTGTGATGTGCTTCGGTGTTAGATGTTGGGCATCCGTAAATGCCAAGCCACTCAATTCGCAAAACACAAAAATATCACGGATAGTTTCAAGTCGTGGTATATCAAACTTCTTGTTGATGATGGCATTGAGTTCCTCTTCCGTCAAAAAATCACGGTTACTCTGTGTCTGGTGAAAACGGATTTCGGAAAATGGGTCATCGGTAATCCATTTGTTGACCAATGCGAGCCGGGTTATTTTCTTCAAGTTCTTCAGATACTTGACAGCCGCATTTTGGGCACAGCCCTTCTGTACTTTAACAAAGTGTTCAAAGTTCAGAACGAATTCATGGTTCAGCTCCTTCAACGGAATATCTTTCAGATTGTATTGATCTTGAAGCATTTCTTCCAGATAACGGACTGTCCTTTCGTACCTGAGAACCGTACCTTTTACATAATCACGGTCTATAAGTTCCCTGTACTTCTTATTGTGCTCACGGAATACTTCTAAAAGCATTTTTTTGGGGTCTCCCTCACCATTAAATTTTCGAAGAATGGTAAACGCTGTGATGGGCTTGTCATCCTGCAGCAGTTCACGGTGTATCTGGTAAATCTTTGTCCTGACAGATTCCAGATACTGATTCAGTTCCAGTGCTTTCCGGTCTTTTCCTGTCACACATCCTTTGGATGCGTTCCAACGATCCTCGACAACGCTGCGCTTGATTTGCATCTCCGCACGTTGTCCGTTTACAGTGATTCGCAGTCCGATAGGTGCTTCACCGTTCTTCAACAGTCTTGTTCTTCTGATAAAGAAGAGAATTGAAAAATAGTTTCTTTGCATGGCTTGATACTTTTTTGTTTGCAAAATTAAGTTTCAAAGCCAGAAGTGCGATTACGCAAAATACTGTGTATCAACGCAAGGCAATCTTATCCGGTGGACTTTTTCGGTCGGAATTTTACTCCACCGAATTGGTCTGTGAAAGTTGCTGTATTCTGCGTAAAAAGGGATGGCTAGTAGAAAATAAAAACCTCTGATAACTATTGATTATCAGAAGTTTTCTTCGATTTTCATCTTTTCTTGGTGATCCACCTGGGATTCGAACCCAGGGCCCCAACATTAAAAGTGTTGTGCTCTACCGGCTGAGCTAGTGAATCAAGCCACAATGTCTTCCCATTGCGGGTGCAAAGATAGAGAGAATATTTAACTTCACAAATTTTTATTGTTTTTTTTCGAATTATTCTTAATCAAGAAAGTCGACAGATTCAATCTGTGCTAATCGGGAACGTAATACAGGCATATCTTTCTGGCGGATGGAAAGCAACATTTCACATTCTAACTCAAAATGACGCTCCAATATTTCCGGTACCTCCTCTTTCACAATTTTCATAATATCATTCATGACAAGATAACTGAAACGAATACGCAATCTTTCATCCACTGTTTTTTCAATGACTACAGCATTCCGAAGAACATCAGTAGCTGCTTCCCGATAAGCATTGATTAAACCAGAAACACCCAGTTTGGTTCCGCCGAAATAACGAACCACCACAATCAAAATATTCGTCAAATCCTGAGACTGAATTTGTCCTAAAATAGGTTTGCCGGCAGTAGAAGAAGGTTCCCCGTCATCATTTGCCCGGAAACAAGTTTTAGCCACACCTAACCTCCACGCAAAACAATGATGTCTGGCATCATAATATTGTTCTTTCAAACAAGCAACTATCGTTTTAATTTCATCCTCATTTTCGACAGGATAGGCCAAGGCAATAAAACGGCTTCCTTTCTCCTTATATAAGCCCTCTGCAGGCTCCTTTATTGTTTTATAAACATCTTCCATAATAAATAACCGCAAACAACACAAACATACAGATAAAATAAAAGGTTTAAAATCAGGATTATCCCTAATTCTAAACCCTCTTTTGAATTATTAATAAGAGCTCAATTCATACAGTATAATTTCCGTTGTATCTCTTCCACCAAAATCTTAAAATTACGGTCTGTTTCTATCAAATCTGTAACAGCTTTACAAGCATATAAAACTGTCGCATGGTCTTTTTTACCAATCTGATTCCCAATGTAAGAAAGTGAGTATTTGGTATAATTCTTACTAAAATACATTGCTAACTGTCTGGCTTGTACAACTTCGCGCTTCCTGGTCTTAGTCTGCAAAAGTTCTTCAGGAATTTTAAAATGCTCACATACTACCTGCTGAATTCTGCCAACAGTCAGTTCCTCTGTCTGTTTCCTCACCATTTTACCCAGAATATCCTGTACCACATCCAGGGTCAAATCACGCTTATTAAAAGTAGACTGAGCCAGCAATGAAATCATTGCTCCTTCCAATTCACGGACATTATTGTTCACATATTTGCAAATATATTCTATAATATCCTCCGAAAAATCAATACCATCTTTACGGGCTTTATTCAACACGATTTCTTTCCGGGTCTCAAAATCGGGAACTTTAATTTCAGCCGCTAATCCCCAACGGAACCGCGACAGTAATCGGTCTTCCATACCCTCCAACTCAGCCGGAGCTTTATCACAAGTAAGAATCAACTGTTTCCCGGACTGATGCAAATGATTGAAAATGTGGAAAAAGGTATTCTGAGTACCTGTCTTACCCGCCAATTCCTGAATATCATCCAAAATCAATACATCAATTAACTGATAAAAATGAAGAAAATCATTTACTTCATTCCGCCGGACAGCTTCAGTAAACTGGGTCTGGAAAATATTGGTAGAAACATATAATACCACTTTATCGGGAAAATTCTGCTTCACTTCCAATCCGATAGCCTGCGCTAAATGGGTTTTACCCAAACCAGAGCCTCCATATATCAACAAAGGATTAAACGCCGTCCCTCCCGGACGCTGCGCTATCGCCATCCCTGCAGATTTTGCCAACCGGTTACATGAACCTTCAATAAAACTATCCATAGTATAAGAAGGATTCAACTGAGAATCTATCTGAATCTGATTGGAAACACGTTCAAAAGGATTTTTTACCCCACTCTGCTTCGAACTATCTAAATATACGGTACTAAGTACCGGTTTTTTTACCGGACTCGAAGCTAAAGTCGTTGTCAAAGGCTTTGCTGCTTTTATCTTTTCAACAACCACAGAATACTCCAGCTTTACTTTCGGACCTATTACAGCTTGTAATGCCCGCCGTAAAATATCAATATACTCCCCTTCAAGTGCTTCATACACATAAGCACTTGGCACTTGTATAGTCAATATATCATCCTTCAATTTCAGGGCACGTACCGGCTTAAAAAGAGTACGAAATCTTTCCGGTGATACCTGCTCCTGTATCAACGACAAACACTTTGACCAAACTTTTGTACAATCTTTCTCCATAGTTTATTGTTTGTCAGATAGTTCCCATTATTCACTACCCTCTCCCATTCAGCATGCTAAATTCCGCAAAAAAAAACTCATAAAAAAATGCTTTTTCGTTTGGTTATTTTCAAAAATTGTTTTTTGCTATTTATCAGTACATTATATACAAAATACACTATATCAAATACTTATCACGTGTAATTCCAAGCTACTTACAGTCTTCCTATACACTCCTCTACTTATCACAAATTGACCTTTATCAATTCCTGACAACTTCCATAAACAATTCTGGATAAAGGAAAATATCTACAAAGAGTATTAACATAATAAATTAAGTGAATATATTATTATGTTAATGAAATCTTTAACATTCACACTCCTATTTAGAATGATTCTAATTTATGATTTGATTTATTTTAACAATAAATGCTCCTTTAAAGGTTTTATTAACTTGGTCCAACTCTTTCTGTGCTTGTTTCAAATTTTTATAGGTATGCAACAAATAGAAAAATTTTCCATTCTTTCTCATCTCCTTCAAATCCGGATACTTAAGATAAAGGTCTGAATTCAATGGAAGCGGCCGTTCTGTTTCAGCAATGGCAATACCATAATTGTCTTCCGGTAAAATTTTCTTTGCACCAAAATCAAATATGGAAAGATTTACAAAACGCTTCGGATTTTGCCTGAATTCTGTCAATAATTTATCCAGATTATCACTCACTGCTGTCAGATTATAATACAATTCTGCATCATTTACCATCCCTCCCAGGGAACCTTTTCCCCGATTGATTTTCCTTACAATTGAATCCACCTGAATCAACACCCCATTCAAATAACGGATAGAGTTATTCAGATTTATTGCTTTCAAAGAATCACTAATCGTAGTTATATTACTCAGACTACGTGTTATCTCCGTATTACTACCTTCTAAATTTTCAGTAATGCTATTTATATTTTCCAATATATCCGATACCCGCCCGGATTCTTCACTCAACATCTTATGCAACGCACCGGAAGCCTTTTCCACATGCTCCAATGTACGACTGACACTTTTCAAGGAACCCCGTATATTCCCCTTTGCATTTTCACTGAATATCTCTTGCAACGCCAACAAAACAGTATCCAGGGAAACCATTATATTTTCCGCCTTTTTCTTTAATGGTTCCAAATGTTCGTTCAATTGTTCCATAATCCCAAGTTCCAACTGCGTCCGCAACGTATCCCCACTCTGAGCATAAGTCATTGCATCCCCCGGCACCAGATTAATTGCCTTAGAACCCATTAAATCAGCACTTTGTATCGCAGCTATAGAATTAGACGGGATTTTCAGCTTTTTACCAACAGTAAATTGCACCAGCACTTTATCAAACCGTTCTCCTGTAAAACTCACAGAATTCACTTGTCCTACACTATATCCCCTGTAAATCACACTACTCGACACCTTCAAACCATCAATCCGGTCATAAACCCCATAAAACACATTGTTTTTATCAAACAATGCCCTGGCTTTCAAAAAATTTATTCCCCAAATCAGGATGATAAGGGCTGCAATAGCTGTAATAGCAAGTTTTACCTCTCTTCTTATATATATCATAATCAACTCTTATTTTCGTTCCAATTTTCTGGCTTCTGAAACAGAAATCATACCACCTTTATAGATGGCAATAATAAAACAGTCTTTTACTTTACCTCTGACTTTCTGCAAATCAACTTTTACTCTTTCATACTCCACAGAAGGGACTACATAATAACGGAAACGCCCCTCGGATTTCAACTCATACACTTTGGTTCCCGGACATAGAGCCGACATTTTTTTTACCTGAGTTGGAGCAGAAGCAACTTGAATGGCATAAACAGGAAAATCCTGATGAATACTTTCGTGAATCACCTGTTCGTTCTTTTCATTTTGTTTTTCAGCAACAGCCCTTTCAATATTCAAAGCAACCTTCTTTTCCACCCTCTCCTTAAATGACTGAAATCCTTTAAAAATCCCATTGGCAATTTTAGTCTGTCCGGCATCTGAAGCCATAAAACGTTCATCTTCCGGATTGGAAATATATCCCACTTCCACTAACACCGAAGGCATAGCAACATCTTTCAACACCCACAGAGGTCCCTGCCTCACCTCCCGGTCCACCCCGTTAGTAGTTTTAACCAAATTATCCTGAATCATAGAAGCTAACATCAGACTTTTGTCAAGATGCATATTCCTAAGCATGCTGAACATAATATAAGATTCTGCCCGGGAAGGGTCAAAACCTTCATATTTCATAGAATAATCATCCTCATAATGAATAACGGAGTTTTCCTTCATGGCCACCTGAAGATTGTGTTCAGAATTATTTGTACCCAATACAAAAGTCTCCATCCCTTTCACATATTTATTCCTGGGATTTTTTTTTATATCCAAAGCATTCGCATGCACTGAAATAAATAAATCAGCTTTATGATTATTAGCAATACGGGTACGTTCCTCCAATTCAACAAAAACATCAGTTTTGCGGATATAGGCAACTTTAATATCCGGATAAGTTTTCTCAATCAGTTTACCCAATTTTAAGGCTACGGACAATACAATATTTTTCTCATATGCCTTTGTTCCTACTGCCCCCGGATCTTTTCCACCGTGACCGGCATCAATGCAAATGCACTTAATTTTTCCCAAATCCTGTTGTCCAACGGATATATTCACAGAAAATATTGTCAACAAAACCAATATAATTCCGCTTAGTCCGCATTTAATTATCATGATATTTAAAACTTTTTAAAAAGAATGATAGCTATTAACAATCAATATTTCTTACATTTGCAATCCGAATCCGGAAAACGGAATGCATTTATTCATCACAAAAATAGTATAATAAATTGCAAAGTAGAGCATATATAGCCCATTTTATTACGATTAGTGTCATTTTAATCATGGCCGCTTGCTCTGTTGTATCGCATTCTGCACAAGACCGGCAAGACATTGTGCCTGTACCTGTACCTCCGGACCAATGGAACAATACCATAAAAGACAGTATTTCTCATGCACATACTGTTTCGCAACATCCGTCGCCTGCAACACACAAAACAATCAAGCAACAGGAAAAGAATGTACAATCTCAAAACACGGATTCTCAGACTAAATTTCCGGAATCCAATGACTCATTAGTGTTGCAGGATTCTATAAACTCTGAGACATTCACACTCAGAGATACTACCAATATCGGTCAACCGGAAGCAGAACCGGATTCTTTGCAAGCCAAACCATTATTCAATGACATAGTAAGTTACAAAGCAGACGATTCTATTAAATTCTCTATTCCCAGTAAAGAAATGTATCTGTTTAAAAATGGTTTTGTAAAATACATTTCTACTGAATTACAGGCAGATTCTATTGTCATGGATATGGCTAATAATCTGGCTTATGCCTCCGGAATTGCAGATTCGGCAGGAGTCATCAATGGAAAACCCAAATTTAAAGACAAGTCACAAGAATTTGAAAGCCTCGACTTACGTTATAATTTCAAAACCGGAAAAGGAGTTATTAAAGAAATTGTAACACAACAAGGTGAGGGATACATTCAGGGAAAATTGACAAAACGGATGTCAGATTCTGTCTATTGTGTCAAAGAAGGTTGGTATACCACCTGCGACCAGCACGATCATCCCCATTTTTATATCCGGATGAGCAAAGCCAAACTAATCAAAGATAAGAAAGTGGTCTCCGGATTTGCTAATCTTTATATAGAAGATGTTCCGCTCCCATTGGCCATCCCGTTCGGTTTTTTCCCCATCACAAAAAAAGGAACTTCCGGAATTTTGATGCCTACTTACGGAGAAGAACGGTTAAGAGGATTTAATTTACGGGACGGCGGATACTACTGGTTCATCAATGATTATATTGATATGGCTGTGACAGGGACTATTTTTACAAACGGTTCCTGGGCATTAAATCTGGGTTCTAATTACCGTAAACGCTATAAATTCAGCGGTAATTTCAATTTCTCTATGAGCCGTAACCATACAGGCGACAAGGGGACAGAGGATTTCAGAGAATCCAAAGACTGGGCACTCCGCTGGACACATACCCAAGATGCAAAAGCAAATCCCTATACTACTTTTTCTGCTTCTGTTGACATGTCATCGGCAAATGACAATTATTATAATTCCGGAACTAATATCAACGACATTGCCAACCAGCGCAAACAATCCAGTATTTCATGGAGTAAAAAGTGGCCGGACAAACCTTTTAATCTTACAGCCAGTTTTACACACAATCAGAACAGCCGGGATTCTTCCATCTCCCTCTCTTTCCCGAACATTAATTTCAGAGTATCCCAAATTTATCCTTTCCGCAGAAAAGAAAGAGTAGGAAGTATAAAATGGTATGAAAATATCGGTTTCACATACAGTGCTGAACTCAAAAATACAATCCAGACCCAAGAGTCCGAATTAGGTAATTCATTCAAGCATTTCGCCAGAGACTGGCAGAATGGATTTCAACATTCTATACCGCTCAGTACCAGTTTTAACCTGCTAAAAGACCTCTCCCTCTCCCCCTCCATATCTTATAAGGGAGTAGCTTATTTAAGCTCTATCCGCAAAGGAGATTGGGTAGTCGACTCCACAATGCCCAACTACGGCTATAACCCCATTGACACCATCTATGGTTTGCACTATGCCCACAATTACACGGCAAGCGCATCCCTGTCTTACAATCCTACCATATACGGTATGTATCAGTTCAAACCGGATGCCAAAGTATTTGCTATCCGTCATGTAATCCGTCCCAGTGCCAGTATTTCTTATGCTCCGAATCTGGGAATCGACCCGAAAAACTATTGGAAAACCTATCTGGACAAAAATGGCGCAGAACAGAAATATTCCATCTTTGAAGGGAAAATATACGGAACACCTACAAGTTCCGAACGTTCAAAACAATCCGGAACGCTCAACCTGAGCATTGACAACAACGTAGAAATGAAAATCCGGAATGAGCAGGATACAACAGGAAAAGAAGAGTATAAAAAAGTCAAATTATTGGAAAGTTTCCGGCTTTCATCCAGTTACAATTTTTTTGCAGACTCAATGCGTTGGTCCACAATACAATTATCTGCCCGCACCAAAGTATTCAATAACAGAGTAAACATTAATCTCTCCGGAACATTAGACCCTTATGCAATCAATGCCAATGCCGTGCGTATCAATAAATACAACGGCGGAATCGGACGGCTGACCCGGGTTTCCGCTTCTTCCGGAATTCAATTTTCTTCCGACAAAGGAAAGAATAAAGAAGAAAAACAAAAACGACTGACAGGCTACGGGCACTACGAAGAATACATGGATTTCGACGTTCCCTGGAGCATCAGTTTGGACTATACTTTCAACTACTCAAAAAACTATTCCCGGAATCCTGCGGAAGGGGCCAAACACCCGTTAAGTAAAAATACCATCTCCCAAATGATCAGAATTAACGGGGATATCTCATTAACTCCGAAATGGAAACTGGGCTACAGTACCGGTTATGATTTCCAGCAAAAAGAAATCACTGCCACAAGTTTTAACCTTTCCCGCGATTTACACTGCTGGGAAATGCGGTTTTCCTGCATTCCCTTTGGAACACACCAGTCTTATAATTTTCAGATAAACGTAAGATCCAGTTTGTTACAGGACTTAAAACTAATGAAGAAAGATTCCTGGTATGACAGAAGGTAACCAATCAAGATATAAACCAAATACAAAGACATGATTGCTAAAATACTTCTATTTTTATTCCTTTTATTTTCCGGAATAGTCAACGCACAAATTACATTTGATAAATACTTCCAGCCGAAAACCATGCGGTTTGATTATTACCATTGCGGAAACCATGCAGAAGAGGAATACTATTTCGATGAATTAAAAGAAGAACCTTACTGGGGTGGTTCCCGGCACTCACTGATCGACACAACCGGATTCGGTAACCAGTTTTTTAAAATTATCGACCAAGCCAGCAATAAAGAAATATATTCACGGGGATTTTGTACTTTATTCAACGAGTGGCAAACTACAGAAGAAGCCAAAACCATACGGAAAGCCATGCCCGAATCAGTAGTTTTCCCTTTTCCTAAAAAACCGGTACGTCTTGAAATATATGCCCGTAACCGCAAAGGAAAACTGGAAAAAAAATGGACACAAAACATTGACCCCCAATCTTATTTCATCCGGAAATTTATCCCTCGTTATGAAACGATGGAGATTGCTTATTCCGGAAACCCTTCCAAACGGGTAGATATTGTCCTGATTCCGGAAGGTTATACCTCAAATGAAAAAGAGAAATTTACGACAGCCTGTCAGAATTTTGCTAAAGAGTTTTTCAGCTATTCCCCTTACCGGGAGCACTCCGGACATTTTAATATCCGTGCTGTATGGGCCCCTTCACAGGAATCGGGAGTCTCCTTACCCGGCGAACATATATGGCGGAACACAGCTACTAAAGCACAATTTTATACTTTCAATTCCGAACGTTACCAAATGATAGAAGATTTCCAGGGCCTGAGGGACATCGCAGCTCACGTACCCTATGATTATATCTACGTACTTTCCAATACACAGAAATACGGAGGAGGAGGTATTTTTAATTTCTACGGAATCAGTGCAGCCCATCACCCCACCAGCACCGGTAAAATCTATGTTCATGAATTCGGGCATCTCTTGCTTGGATTAGGAGACGAATATACAGGCAACGTTTCTTATAACGATATGTATCCTCCCCATATAGAGCCTTGGGAAGCAAACCTTACCACTCTGACTGACTTAGACCGGAAAGAATGGAAAAAAATGATAGACAAAAACACACCGGTTCCTACACCGGCAATACCGGAATATGCAAACCGGACAGGAGTTTTTGAAGGAGGAGGATACATTAGCAAAGGAGTTTACCGTCCCTATCAGACTTGCCTGATGCGGGAATTCAGTACCGACCGGTTCTGTCCGGTATGCACACAAGCCATTGTAAAATACATTCACTTTCTGTGTCAATGATAAAATAAAAAAGGTATCCCCCCCGGATTAATACAATTTTGTCCATTCATATCCGTTGCCTGTAAAATCCATATAGCGGATAAAATCTTCTGTTTTTATGGCCAAAGAAGCCCGGTTGTCATTTGGATGAAATGATACTTTCGGGGCTTTTCTCAAATTTTCATCCAAAAAAACATACACATGATGTTCCGTATCGTTTAATAATCCGAAAGGACTCACAGAACCAGGTTTCAACCCAAGATATTTTTGCATCCGCTGCTCGGAAGCAAAACTCAATCTGCCTTGTCTCAGCCTCTGCTCAAGTTCATGGATAGCCAGATTCTGTTCACAATAGAAAATAACCAAATAATGCCGGTTTCCTTTATGATTCCGGAAAAACAAGTTCTTACAATGGGTACTGTCCATATTGTTACAATATTGCAGGGCAATCTCTATGGTTGGTGCCGCAGGATGTTCCAAATAATCATATCCTATCCCCAATTCTTTTAAAACCTCATAAACTTTATCTTGTCCTATCATAAATCAGGTAACTTTTATATTGACATAAATCAGGCGGGTCATTCAATGCAAAGATAATGTATTACTTTGTATCTCCTGCCAATTGCGAAAATCATTCGGAAATTTAATATTCTTAATTTAACACCTTAGCTGAGCTCTATAAATTTGTTTTATCCTACACTTCCAATTCCCCGTATTTTTTCCCCTGCCATCCGTCCCTCTCCCGCAGGCGTTTATCCAATTTCGCTGCAAATTCAAAATTCTTTATACCCCACCGCGGAGCAATCAGATACTCTTCTGGAGCCTGATTGACAAACCGTTCCAAATAAATCTCCGGACGGATATATTCAATAACGTCCACAACAAAATCCAGATACTCATCCAATGTATAAAGCCGGAAAGCCGACGGGTTACTCAAATACTCGTCTGCCATAGCCGTATTCCGGATAATTTGAAGTTGATGCAGTTTCAATACATCTATCGGCAACTCACTCAGACGAACAGCTCCCGCCAACATAGATTGCCGGCTTTCCCCGGGCAAACCGAAAATCAGATGTGCCCCAATGTGAATCCCCCGCCCCGCCGTCATTTTGATGGCTCTCTCAGCATCTTTAAAAGAATGTCCCCGGTTAATCCTGTCCAAAACCGCATCATTGGCAGATTCCACCCCATATTCGATACAGATATAATATTTCCGGGCCAATTCGCCGATATACTCCAAAATTTCCGAATCTACTGTATCCGGACGTGTACCGATAACTAACCCTGCAACATCCGGACACGCCAATGCCTCTTCATACTTCTTGCGTAATTCATCCAAACAAGCATAAGTATTAGAGTAAGCCTGAAAATAAGCCAGATATTTCTGTCCTGCATATTTCCGGGCAAAAAAACGCTTCCCTTCTTCTATTTGCCGTGCTACGGAAACTGTCGGGCGGCAATAATCCGGATTGAAACTCCGGTTATTGCAGAAAGTACATCCTCCGGTCCCCTTACTCCCATCCCGGTTCGGACACGAAAAACCACCATCTATGGACAATTTTTGTACCCGCTCATGAAACAACCCTTTAAAGAATGCAGGAAAATCATTGTATCTCTTTTCATTCATTATTCCAGCGATATTGAAAACACAAATTTAACAAGCCAACCACTAATGTCCAACAAAAAACGAAAATTTGCCGCCTCTCCCGTTTTATCAAATCCAAAAAATTCAAACGTTTGTATTACAACGAATTATAAAAAATCAACATCCTATTTCCATTTCTGAAAAAATTCCATTATATTCGCAATCCGGATTTTACAAGGCATGAATATCATGCAGTATATTGTAAATCAAAATATTGAAAAGATTATATTAATAACAAAAATCCCCATCCGGGGAAAATAAATCAAATGAATAAAAATATGAGCACTAAGTACGTTTACACATTCGGAGACGGAAAAGCTGAAGGAAAAGCAGACATGAAAAATCTGCTGGGCGGCAAAGGCGCCAACCTGGCAGAAATGAACCTCATTGGTCTGCCTGTACCTGCAGGTTTTACAATCACAACTGAAGTTTGTACCCTTTACAATCAGCAAGGAAAAGATGCTGTCATAAAATTAATCGAAAACGACGTTAAAGCCGGAATTGCACACATGGAAAAAATCATGAACGCAAAATTCGGTTCTAAAGGAGAAGCTTTCCCGTTGATGGTCTCTGTACGTTCCGGTGCACGCGTTTCCATGCCAGGTATGATGGACACCGTACTAAACCTGGGTATCAATGACGATGCAGTAAAACTGCTGGCTGAGAAATCAGGCAATGCACGCTTTGCATGGGACTCATACCGTCGTTTCATCCAGATGTATGGTGATGTTGTGATGGGTGTTGCTGCCGGAAAAGGCGAACACAATCCCTTCGAAGCGGAAATTGACAAACTGAAAGAAGCAAAAAATATCAAAAACGATACTGATTTTACTGTTGAAGACCTGCAAGTATTGGTGGAAAACTTTAAAAAGGTGGTCAAAACCAAAACCGGGAAAGATTTTCCGACTTGTCCGTGGGAACAATTATGGGGAGCTATTTGTGCGGTGTTCGATTCGTGGATGACTGAACGCGCCGTTCTGTACCGTCAGTTGAATCAAATCCCGGAAGAATGGGGTACTGCTGTAAACGTACAGTCTATGGTATACGGCAATATGGGTAACAACTCCGCTACCGGTGTTGCTTTCAGCCGGGATGCTGCCAGCGGAGAAGATATTTTTAACGGAGAGTACCTGATCAATGCTCAGGGTGAAGATGTCGTTGCCGGAATCCGCACGCCTCAGGAAATCACTATCGAAGGCTCACGCCGCTGGGCAAAACAGCAGGGAATTTCTGAAGAAGACCGTGCTGCCAAATATCCTTCCCTGGAAGAAGCAATGCCCCAAGCCTATGCTGATCTGAACGCCGTACAGGAAAAACTGGAAGACCATTTCCACGATATGCAGGACATGGAATTCACCATTCAGGATGGTAAACTATGGATGTTGCAGACTCGGAACGGAAAACGTACCGGAGCCGCCATGGTAAAAATGGCAGTCGATATGCTGAAACAAGGCATGATTGATGAAAAAACAGCTTTATTACGCCAGGAACCTGCCAAACTGGACGAATTGCTTCACCCGGTTTTCAATAAAGAAGCCCTGAAAAAAGCCCATGTTATCACCAAAGGTCTGCCGGCATCTCCGGGAGCTGCCTGCGGCCGGGTTGTATTCTTTGCCGATGAGGCCGAAGAATGGAAAAACAGAGGTGAAAAAGTAGTTCTGGTACGTCTGGAAACTTCTCCCGAAGACCTGCGAGGTATGAATGTATCCGAAGGTATTCTGACTGCCCGCGGAGGTATGACCTCACACGCTGCCGTTGTTGCCCGCGGAATGGGGAAATGCTGCGTATCCGGTGCCGGCGATGTGGTTGTCGACTACGCAAAACGCTTTTTCACAGTGAACGGTAATTGTGTAAAAGAAGGCGACTGGATTTCCCTGAACGGTTCTACCGGCGAAGTTTATCTGGGAAAAGTAGAAACCGAAGACGCTACTTTGAATGAAGATTTCACAGCCATCATGAACCTGGCTGAAAAATATACCCGTATGTATGTACGCACCAATGCCGACACCCCGAAAGACGCCCGTAAAGCACGCGATTTCGGAGCCAAAGGAGTTGGACTTTGCCGTACTGAACATATGTTTTTCGAAGGACACCGCATCGACGCTATGCGCGAAATGATTCTTTCCGATACTGTTGACGGACGCCGTGAGGCTTTAAATAAAATCCTGCCCATGCAAAGAAGTGACTTCGAAGGTATTCTGGAAGCAATGAACGGACTGGGTGTGACAATCCGTCTGCTCGACCCGCCATTGCACGAATTCACTCCGAACGAACCGGCTTCACAGCAATACATGGCTCAAAAATTAGGAATTCCCGTAGAACGCATCAAAGAAAAAGTAGATGCTTTGCACGAATTCAACCCGATGTTGGGACACCGCGGTTGCCGTTTGGGAGTTACCTACCCGGAAATCACTGAAATGCAGGCTCGCGCAATCATCGAAGCTGCCTGCAACCTGAAATTACGTGGTCTGGATCCCCGTCCGGAAATCATGGTGCCTTTGGTAGGAACCATCAAGGAACTGAAACAGCAGGCAGAAATCATCCGCCGGGTAGCAGCTCAGGTATTTGAAGAAAAAGGATGTAAAGTAGATTATATGGTAGGAACCATGATCGAAATCCCGCGTGCCGCTATCACTGCCGACCAAATTGCTGAAGTGGCCGAGTTCTTCTCTTTCGGTACCAACGACTTGACCCAGATGACTTTTGGTTACTCCCGCGACGATGCCGGTAAATTCCTGCCGGAATACATCCGCAAAGGCATCCTGAAAACCGACCCGTTTGCTGTTCTCGACCAGGAAGGTGTAGGCCGTCTGGTGGAAATGGGTGTTAAATTAGGACGCAAAACTAATCCGGACTTGAAAGTGGGTATCTGTGGCGAACACGGAGGCGAACCTTCATCCGTCATCTTCTGCGACTCCGTAGGCATGAACTACGTCAGCTGCTCGCCGTTCCGCGTGCCCATTGCCCGCGTTGCTGCGGCCCAAGCCGCCATCATGCACTCCGGTAAGTAATAATATTTTATTACATCTCTGCATAAAAAAGGACTTCCCAGAAATGGGAAGTCCTTTTTATGCAGTAAATTCTGATTTTAGCTCTGTTGTTTGATTCTATATTTGAACAAAACAGTCCTGGAAAGCTATATCATCATTATTTTTCCTGTCAATTGGTAAAATAAAGCTGTTTTTATACCTTTGCTCATCACAAAATCAACGAATACTATGGCAGAATGTATCGAACATCCGGAAAATGCTCCGGAATACGAAGGATTGAAAGTAAATAAAGGAATTGAGCAGCCAGACCCAATGAATCCCAACATTGCTGCACGATTAAAAAATATCCGGAAAAAAGAACTGACCGCAGATGACTATGTGGAAGGTATCCTCAAAGGCGACATTAACATTCTCAGCCAAGCCATTACCCTGGTGGAAAGTGCAAAACCGGAGCATCAGCTCATTGCACAAGAAGTAATTAACCGGTGTCTCCCCTCTTCCGGCCGTTCCGTCCGCATCGGCATCACCGGAGTGCCGGGAGCCGGGAAAAGTACTTTTATTGAAAGTTTCGGTAAATATTTGACCAAAGAAGGTCACAAAATCGCTGTACTGGCAATTGACCCAAGCAGCGAACGTTCCAAAGGCAGCATCCTCGGCGATAAGACGCGCATGGAAGAACTGTCGTGCGACCCGCACGCCTACATCCGCCCTTCCCCCTCCGCCGGTTCGCTGGGAGGAGTGGCCCGCAAAACCCGCGAAGCGATGATTTTGTGCGAAACGGCGGGATTCGATACCATACTCATTGAAACCGTGGGTGTGGGACAAAGCGAAACGGCCGTCCACTCGATGGTGGATTTTTTCCTATTGGTGCAAATTGCCGGGGCCGGCGACGAACTGCAGGGCATCAAACGCGGCATCATGGAAATGGCCGACAGCATCATCATCAACAAGGCGGACGGCAACAACATCCAACGGGCGGAACTCGCCAAGGCACAATTACAGACGGCCCTGCACTTCTTCCCGCCCCACGAATCGGGCGTTATGCCGAAAGTGATGACCTGCTCTGCCTACGAACGTACAGGCATTGACTCCATCTGGGAACACATCCTGCACTATTGCAGCGAAACCCAGCAAAACGGCTATTTCGAATACCGCCGCGCCGAACAAGCTAAATACTGGATGTATGAAACCATCAACGAGCAATTGCGCAACCGGTTCTATCAAAGCCAGAAGACAAGCCTGAAAACGGCAGAAGAACAAGTAATGAAAAATCAGATCAGTTCTTTTGCCGCCGCTTTCGATTTGCTGAATCAATATTTCAGCCAAGAGAAAAATAAACCCGTCTGATTTTCTGATGTTAAAAGTAAACAGACACACCTTCCAGGAACGGATTAATATATAGCCATTGATGAGACTAAAGACTCTGAGCATATCCTGCCCGGCAGTACTTTAGTCCGCTAAACAGAAATCTTCAAAACCCCTTTCATCAGACTCAGATACCTGCTCACTTGTCCGAAAAGAATTTTGGAACATCCCGATTCTCTGCCATCAAGACAAAAATTCCGGGAAATCGTCCAAAAAAACGAATCCCCGGGCCGGCTCGATTTTACCACAATAATGCTTTACTCCATTGGTGACAGCAACATACGGAGCCTCAAGGGTTATATTATAACGGAACGCCTGGTCAAACACCTGTCGGGTCAATAATACTGATGGGGCCTTACATTCCACCAGCAACCAAGGCTCTCCCTGCCGGCTGAATACAACTACGTCAAACCGCCTTCGCAATCCATACAAAGCAATTTCACGCTCAACGGCAATCAGAGCTACCGGAACCTTTTTCACTTCTGCCAAATAATGAACAACATGCTGCCTTACCCATTCCTCAGGAGTCAACACAACATATTTCTTACGGATAATATCAAAAATCATCACCGAACCACTTTGTCTCTTCACTTTGTATTCAAAGGCCGGTAACGTCAGTTCCAACATAATAACTTCCTCTTTTATCGCTTAATTATCAGTTCTTATTTTCAGAAAACTACTGTCCCCATAACTGAGAAAACGGAAATCATGTTCCAAGGCATAATCGTATATTCTGCGCCAATCTTCTCCTACAGCAGCAGCAACCAGCAGCAAAAGCGTACTTTGGGGCTGATGGAAATTGGTAAACATAGCATCCAATACCCGGAAGCGGTAACCCGGCACAATGATAATGGTAGTATGTGCTTTCAACACCTCCTGCCCTGTCTCCTCAAACCATCCTTCCAAGGCTTCCATTGCCTGCCGCAGAGTATAATGCGACGGCAAAGCATAGGCTTCCCATTGTTCCAAAGAAAAAAATTCTGCCTTTCCTTCCAACCTTTTAACGCCCATCCAGTATAAACTTTCCAATGTCCTGACAGAAGTTGTTCCCACTGCAATCATTTCCTTTTCTTTCTGTTTCAGACATTTCACTAACTGCCGGGAAATAATCAGATGTTCCGTATGCATATCATGTCCGCCAATGGTTTCAGATTTTACCGGACGAAAAGTTCCGGCTCCGACATGCAATGTCAATTGGGCTGTCCGCACCCCTTTTTCCCTGATAGTTTCCAGAATCTCATCTGTAAAATGCAGGCCTGCCGTAGGAGCAGCCACAGACCCTTCCTCCCTGGAATAAACGGTCTGATAACGAATCTCGTCCGATGCTTCGGAATCCCGGTTCAGATAAGGAGGTATCGGGATATGTCCACAGGCCTCCAACACTTCGCTGAACGACAATCTGTCACTCCAACTAAAACGGACAATCACTTCTCCGTTCATCCGTTCCTGCTTTTCAGCTCTCAGAATGCATTCCTTTTCTTTATACCTGAAACGGCATTCTATATCACCTTCTTTCCATTTCTTCAGATTCCCTACCATACAACTCCAGGTACATTCACTCCGGGATGCAAAACTTTGTGCATAATCAACCGGATACTCCGGTTCCAGACAAAATACTTCAATAACCGCTCCCGTCGGCTTTCTGAAAAAAATACGGGCATGAATGACTTTCGTATTATTAAAAATAAGGGTCTGTCCGGGCTTCAACAATTCCCCGACATCAGTAAAATATTTCCTGTCTATCCGGCCCTCCTGATAAACCAACAATTGGGACGCTTCCCGTTGCTCCAACGGAAACTTTGCAATCCTTTCTTCAGGAAGCCCGTAAGTATAATCCTCAATCTTTATATTTTTAAGTTCTTCCAGCTGTACTTCTGTTTTCATTTTGTTGTTTGCCGATTATATTCTAATTTTATGCCGAAAAGCATACAAAGATAGGAAAAGTAAATTACGGATTAATTTCACACCGGAGAATTAAAATATGAAAACCAAAAAAGAAATAGTGGACAATTGGCTTCCACGATATACCGGCCGGGAATTAAAAGATTTCTCCAAATACATCCTGCTCACCAATTTTGAATATTATCTGGAATTATTTTCGGAAATTTACCAGGTACCCATTATCGGGGAAGACAAAACCATGCCCAATGTCTGTCATAACGGGATAACCCTGATTAACTTCGGAATGGGAAGCCCCAATGCGGCAACCATCCTGGACCTTCTTTCGGCCATTGAACCGGAAGCCGTTCTTTTCATAGGCAAATGCGGAGGATTGAAGGTCAAAAATGCGGTAGGAGATTATATTCTGCCTATAGCAGCAATAAAAGGCGAAGGAACCTCCGACGATTATATGCCCCACGAAGTACCAGCCCTGCCGGCATTCAGTATACAAAAAGCCTGTTCCAAAATCATCGTACAACACGAACGCCAATATTACACAGGAGTTGTATATACAACCAACCGGCGGGTGTGGGAATACGACGACAAGTTCAAAGAATACTTGCGTACTACCCGGGCAATGGCAGTAGACATGGAAACAGCCACTTTGTTCACGGTTGCTTTTGCAAACCGGATTCCGTTAGGTGCCCTGTTACTGGTATCCGACCGTCCCATGATATCGGAAGGAATAAAAACCGCAAATTCAGACAAACAAGTTACCCAAAATTTCGTTAAACAGCATTTGGAAATAGGTATAGAAGTCTTAACCAGTATCCGGGACAAAAATTATTCTGTTAAACATCTGATATTC
Organism: uncultured Odoribacter sp.; assembly: GCA_910578105.1. Taxonomy (GTDB): domain Bacteria; phylum Bacteroidota; class Bacteroidia; order Bacteroidales; family Marinifilaceae; genus Odoribacter. The sequence continues at coordinate 34,445 of CAJTPD010000003.1, forward strand.
TAATATTTCAGTGAATGGTGTGACTATGGGAAATAAAACAAAAAAAAGAACTTTATATTTTTTACTGCCTCTTTTCATATTATTTTTCTCTTGTCAGGAGAAAAAAACAAATGTAAAGGCAGAAAACACCAGCATAGAATGGAGAAAAAAGGACTGGAATTTCGGAAACGTAATCCAGGGAGAAGAAGTTGCCCATACCTTTCATTTCAGAAATACGGGTCAATCCAATCTGTTTATTAAAAAGATAGAAACGGGATGCGGATGCACGATTGCCAATTATGACAAGGTTCCTGTTTTGCCCGGGAAGGAAGGAAAAATAGAAATTACTTTCAACTCAGCAGGCAGATACGGCAAACAATACAAAGAAATCTGTATATTTGCAAACATTCCGGAAAAACAAACCATTCTGAGTTTTACGGCTAATGTTACAGAATAAACAAGAGAAATCAAATAATAATTAAATTAACACTCAAAACTATGAACACTTTAATGATTGTATTACAAACAACAACCGGAGGAGGATTGGTGGGCTTTCTGCCTTTAATCCTGATTATTGTAGTATTCTGGTTCTTTATGATTCGTCCGCAGATGAAACGGCAAAAAGAACTGAAAAATTTCCGGGATGCCCTGAAAAAAGGAGATAAAATCGTAACAACCGGAGGTATTTACGGAAAAGTAGTCGAAATCGGAGACTATTATATCATCATGGAAGTTGAAGGTCAGAACCGGTTGAAAATAGACAAATCAGCCGTGATTAAAGATATGACCGACGCCGTACCGGCAAAATAAAACGACAAAGAGAGTATGAAGATGTGGCAAAGGTTTACTTCCGGCACATATCATACTCCTTCTTCTTTATTACTCCTACGCTCTAAGTTATGTCTCTTATTCAGGCAATTTCACATACAATAAAAAAAACAAAAGAGATCCGTTTAAGCAAAAACATCGTCTCTTATCTGATTTGTGTAGCTATCGCCTCTATCTTATGGCTATTGAATGCTCTCAGTAAAGACTATTCGGCAGAGCTGACTTATCCGGTCAAATATACTAACTTTCCGGAAGGAAAATTTCCTGTCGTGAAATTACCCGCCAAATTACAACTGGAAGTGAAAGCAAAAGGATTTACCTTGCTGGGTTACCGCCTCAAAACTTCCTTCCTGCCAATCACCTTTAATGTCAGTACCTATACAGACCATATACAACCCAACAAAGGCATTCTTGAATATACGCTGAATACAGGGGATATAAAAGACAAAATCAAAAATCAAATTAATCCTGATATAAAACTCCTGAAAGTATATCCGGAAAAAATCAGATTCAAATTTGCAGTAGCCAAACACAAAAAAGTGGCCATACACCCGACACTAGATTATACATTAAAAAGACAATATATATTGACCCATATAACAACAGTCCCTGACAGCATATGGCTCAGCGGGCCGGCCTCTGTCATCGACACAATAAAATACATTACAACCGCTCCGCTGCATCTGAAAGAATTGAGTAAAAATACGAGTCGCAAATTGAAATTGCTTGCTCCGCCAGACTGTACTTTCAATGAAGAATCCGCTGAAATACTATTGGAAGTAGAACAATTTACAGAAGCCAAACATACCATACCAATCACACCTTTACATGTGCCTGATTTTATGAACATCCGGTTATTCCCGCCCAATGTCAATATCAGTTATGAAATCGGACTGAGTAAATATGACAAAGTAAACGAGCAGGATTTTGTTTTTTCCATTGATTATCCGAAAAACTCCAATACAAATTTTCTGGAAATAAAAGTATCAAAAGCTCCTAAATTCATCAAAAATTTAACCTATTCCCCTCTAAAAGTAGAATATATATTAGAAAAGAAATAATATGAAGGCAATAGGTTTGACTGGAGGTATTGGTTCCGGAAAAAGTACTGTGGCCCGGATACTCAAACATATGGGCTATCCGGTCTATATTGCAGACAAGGAGGCTTCCCATCTAATGAATACTCATCCGGAAATCCGGAAGGAATTAAAAAAACAGTTCGGCACAACAATTTATACTCCGCAGGAACAAATAGACAAGCCGAGGTTGGCGCATCTCATTTTCAATGATACCCGGGCATTGTCAACCATCAACGGCATTGTCCATCCCAAGGTTATGCAAGATTTCCGGCAATGGAGTCTGCAACAAAATAACAAATTGGTATTTTTTGAATCGGCCATCTTATTTGAAGCAGGTCTCGGCACATTTTTCAATTCTGTCATCTGTGTCACCGCCCCCGAATCACTCCGGATTTCCAGAGTAGTGAATAGAGACCGGACAACCCCCGGACAGGTAAAAGAACGCATCCGCAATCAGTTGGACGATACCTTTAAATGCCGGCAAGCCGATTTTATCATTCACAATGACCGTATCCACCTGATTCTGGAACAATTGATGAAAATATTACCGCAACTCAATGATGAAAAACAACATAAATAACAATTTTTAAATAATTCACATGGCAAAATATGGTAAATGGATCGGAGCAGGATTAGGATTTGCACTCGGCGGACCGTTGGGAGCACTTTTAGGCATGTTTATCGGTTCTGCTTTAGATAACGTACAAATTATAAATCCGGCACAATCTGATTACAATCCCTACAAACACGAAAATCCATCAATTTACGGAGGCAGAGGTGATTTTATGTTTAGTCTGACAGTATTAGCCACGGCTGTCATGAAAGCAGACGGACGAATCATGCGGTCGGAATTGAATTTTGTCAAAGAATTTCTAAAACGGAATTTCGGATTAGAATCCACCCGCGAAGCGATGTCTATGCTCAAAGAACTATGCAACCGGGAAATTCCGTTGGAGAAGGTATGTAACCAGATCCGCGATAATATGGACGGACCTTCACGTACCCAATTACTTTATTTCCTGTTTGGTATTGCAAAAGCAGACGGAAATGTCAGTAGTTCAGAAATCCGGATACTTGAACAAATTTCAAATATGCTGGGCATCAGCAATTCCACCTTTGTCTCCATAAAATCCATGTACTACGATGATTTCGAATCAGCCTACCGGATTTTAGGAATTACCAGCACAGCCACCGAAGAAGAAATAAAAAAAGCCTACCGGAAAATGGCCGTCGAAAATCATCCCGACAAAGTAGGGCACCTGGGAGAAGATGTCAGGAAAGCCGCAGAAGAAAAATTCACCCAAATCAATGTCGCTTATGAAAAAATCAAAAAGCAAAGAGGCATGAATTAATACAAAGAGGATTTAACATTAAACATCCGGGTGCTTTCAATTTTCAATTTATTAAATTAGTTTTGCAACTCATTTATAAAACTTTCAAATAACGAACTATGTTAAAAGAAATTTTATCAATATCGGGAAAACCCGGTTTACAAAAGCTAATCAGTAATTCTTCAAATGCAATTATCGTAGAATCTCTTATCGACGGGAAACGTTTTCCTGCCTATTCCAATTCAAAAATCATTGCTTTGGAAGACATTTCAATATACACAGAAAAGGAAGATATCCCCCTGAAAGAAGTTTTCAAACGGATATATACAAAAGAAGAAGGAAAAAAAACCTTAAGTCACAAAGAAGCTAATGAAAAAATCATAGCTTATTTTAATGAAATTGTTCCGGAATACGACAAAGACCGGGTTTATACTTCTGATATGAAAAAAATTATTCAGTGGTACAATTTACTGACTGACAAAGGTATTCTTAACTTCTCCGAAGAAGAAGAGAAAAAAGAATCCTAAAAATAAAATAAGAGGGACTGTCCAACAATCTGTCCTCCCTTCAAAAATGTTTTTTGGACAGTCCTTCCTGACTTATTGTATGTTTCAATTCAAAAAATTTACCATAAAACAGGACCGTACTCCTATGAAAGTCGGGACCGACGGAGTACTTTTAGGTGCCTGGGCAAAACTGGAACATGCTACCCACATTCTGGATATCGGGACAGGAACAGGACTTATAGCCTTAATGGCAGCACAAAGAAATTCGTCTGCATTTATAGATGCTCTTGAAATTGACCTCAACGCTTGTGAACAAGCCCGGGAAAATATTCTTGCAAGTCCATGGTCACAACGCATAACCCTCATCCCGACAGCCTTACAAAACTATACTTCTCCCCGCATTTACGATTGCATACTCTGCAATCCTCCCTTTTTCAGTCAATCAACCAAAACTCCGGACCAGGGCCGGACCATCGCCCGACACAACGACACTCTCCCCCACACAGTGCTGCTTAAACATGTCAGCCAACTGCTGACGCCACAAGGCATTTTTTGTGCCATACTTCCTGTAAAAGAAGCTACGGAAATGATACAAAACGCCCGGCAATACCGACTATTCCCCAAACACATCACCCGGGTGCTTCCCAATCCGGGCAAGCCTCCGAAACGGTATCTGATGCTATTCGCTTGCAACGAAACTCTCCCCCTGACAGACGAAATAATCATAGAATACAGCAGACACCAATACAGTCCGGAATACATAAACCTAACCAAAGCGTTTTACCTGAAAATGAAATAAAATCTTATTAATCTTAAGCACCTATACACAAATTTACACCAAACTGGGTGGATAGAATACTGTCGTCAAATACTAATACGCCTATTAAAAAGCGTAGTGTCAGACATTGATTTCCTCGGCAGCATCTATAATATCAAGTTTTATATCATCCCAATTCTTGCCCAGCAAACATATCGGCTCAAAATCCTTATCTGCAATATTGAAATTCGTCCACTGTTTTAATAACTCTGTATTATCATGTTCCCATTCATGCCGTACAGAATGAATAGCAAACATCTCTGCCAAGGTATACTTGTTAAGAAGCAAATGCAAATCCCAAAAATCCTTTTTGCGGCCACCACGCAACACTACGTTCATTTTCATTGCAATGATATCCCTGACACTTGCAAGGCGAATACCATCAATCGTTTCTATAGGTTCTAAAAACGGGTCGGTATACATTAGGTCCAATTTAATACAGTTATTGGCAGATGCTCCGATATAATAACTGCGACCAAATCCCACTATTGACGTTTTGTCAGGACAATCGTAATATGAAAACCGGGACTTCAACCAACTCTCAAAGGCCAAGAAATCAAGACTACCATACTCAGCATCTGTAAACAAATCTATATCAACGGATTTGCGATGTCCATATCGTAAACTCAAATTTGTACCTCCAACCAATCGGAATAGAACGAATAATTCATTCTCCATCAGTTCGGTGAGGACATCCTTCAACATCGGTGAAACAGTTTCGTAATGCAGGCTATCGGTTATCATGTTATTTCTTTATTCGATACGAATTTTTCGGTATGTATCTATTGAGTTCAGACATCGGAATATGGTAGAATTGCACAATTTCCGCCCTTTCCACATCATTACCATATTCGCAGACACGTTGTATGACAGCCTCTTTATACAGTGCCCAGTCAATCGTATCGAAATCAGTATCCCAAAACAGTGAGTGGCGGACATTCGGCACACCGGTTATTGACAACGTCGCAAGACGTTTTTTATACTCGGCAGTTTCATGATAAGCCTGCAATATCAGCAGAAAGCATTCCTCATAGCCCAACGATTGCTCAATTTTTACAGCCATTTCGGTTGTCAGATAACGATGACCCGTTATTACGGCGTTGAGCGTCTGACTATGTTCACCGATGGATGCTGCAAAAGCACGCTGACTTATGCCACGTTTTTGCAACTCACGAGCAATAATTTTGCCCGGATGAATTCCCTTCAATATCTCTATTCTTTGTTTCATGACCATAACGTTACAAATATACAAAAATGCAAACAAATTTGTTTGCATTCATACTGTTTTATTTTTGGTATTTACGTACCTAAATTTAAGGCAATGGCAATTATATACAACTTTACACTTAGTGATGCATTATAATATTTAATACATCACTCACAAAAGTGAACACTACTCTTCACTCTCTTAATCCTGACATCCCTGCATCTCAAAAATACGGAATAAATTACCTCAAAAATACGGAATTGATTTGTGTAAAGAATTTATCTTCTCATCTTTGTACTTGTTATACAAGTGATAAAGATGGAATATTTAGCCCGAATTTCAGATAAAGAATTGCAAACACGGATGTCATCAAAGTGGATGGCGTGAAGCGGGAACCTAATCTGACCAAAGCGATTATCCGTTCATACGCCCGTAATCTTTCTACACTCGCCAAAAGAAAAAGTCTGCTTCAAGATGTCATCGCTATGAATGAGGGATGTACCGACAAAACCTTTGGTTTTATATTCGAATGTATGGGTATCCGGGATTTGAATTATAGGTGCCTAATTTTATTCTTATTAAGAAAAATCAACTTTCATCAAGAAACTAAATTAAATTTTTAACTATCTATTAACTCTTTAATCCCACACAACGCTATACATTTGTAATGTCAAAACGAAAGTAGAGACACGTTTTTTTTCATAAGTTTGTATGTTTAGGTTAGTAGTTAGTAATTAATAAGAGGTCAGGCAACTGATCTCTTATTTTTTTGCTACCTTTAGCACATCAAAAACTCTAATTATTCATAAATACAAAATCAATAAAATGAAGAAAGAAGTTGCTTTAGGCATAGATATGGGCGGAACCAACACAGCTTTTGGGTTCATCGACAGGGAAGGTAATTACTTGGCAGAAGGAAATATTGCTACAAATAATCACGAAGACATCAACGATTACCTGAAAGAATTACACATGGCAATCGAAAACGTTTTAGACACAATCCGGGAGCAGGTAACTTTGGTGGGAATAGGTATCGGAGCTCCTTGTGGCAATTACTTACAAGGAACAATAGAATATGCCTCCAACCTGAGATGGCCGGGAGTAATTCCTTTTTGCGATCTTTTACAAGAATATTACCCCTCTCTTCCAATCCGTTTAACAAATGACGCAAATGCTGCCACTATCGGAGAAATGATTTACGGCGGAGCCAAAGGCATGAAAGATTTTATCATGATTACCTTAGGAACAGGCGTCGGAAGCGGTTTTGTTTCCAATGGCCAATTAATATACGGACACGACGGTTTTGCCGGAGAATTCGGACATATCATTGTATCTCCCAACGGACGGCAATGCGGTTGCGGACGCAACGGCTGTCTGGAAACCTATGTTTCTGCGACAGGAGTAAAACGCACTGCCTATAAAATGATGGCTAAATACAATTATCCCAGTGAACTGCGGGCAATACCGTTTAATGAAATGACTTCAAAAACAATCTGCGAAGCCGCCATGAAAGGAGATATGATTGCTATCAATACATTCAAATATACAGCCAAAATGCTCGGCGAAGCTTTGGCTAATATTGTCGCAATCACCAGCCCCGAAGCCATATTCTTGATGGGAGGCTTAACCAAAGCCGGCGATTTATTATTCGGACCGACCAAGGAACATATGGAAATGAATGTACTTAAAATGTATAGCAACAAAGTAAAACTATTACCTTCTCAATTGACCCAAAATGTTGCTATATATGGTGCTGCTGCTTTAATCTGGAATGAACTGGATAAAGCCTGAGCCGAAAATAAATGTACCAGTTTACCCATAAAACTTATTCATAATCGGTAAATTGGTACATTAAAATTAAAAAGATACCGGTTCCGGCAAAGAGCTATCCATAACATATCGAACAACTATTTTTATAAAATGAAAACCGTTTATCCTTTTTTATTTTTTTCTTTTTGTTTTACCCTGTTGAATTGCCAACCTAAAGAACAGGAATTAAAAATTACGGAATACATAAACCCCTTTATCGGAACAGCAAACCACGGTCACTGCTTTCCGGGGGCTATAGTACCCTTTGGAGGTATACAATTAAGTCCCGATAATCCAAGGTCCGGCTGGGACTGGTGTTCCGGTTATCATTACACAGATAGTATTATTTCATCTTTTTCTCTCACTCACCTTAGCGGCACCGGAATCGGCGATTTGCAGGACATCCGTTTTTTACCGGTAATATCCCGGCCGGATACCAGTATTTCTCCGGCAGAATACATTCAGTCCGGATATGCCCGTTTCTCTCATAATAATGAACATGCAGAACCAGGATATTACAGTGTAGTATTCGACAATGGTATAAAAACAGAATTATCTGTAACCCAACGTTGCGGTATCCTGTATTATCAATACCCCGACCATACAGCCCATGCCCTGACCATTGACCTTTCCACTGCCAGAAACTGGGATAACACAATAGAAACCAGCATCCGGAAAATAAATAACCGGACATTGGAAGGCTACCGGAAATCCAGAGGATGGGCCAGCGACCAACGTGTATATTTCGTCATCGAATTTTCCCAGGATTGCCAGGTTCTGGCCGGTAAAGACAATCTAACCCCTCTGGAAAACGGACAAAGATTTACAGGAACGGGGTGTTACCTCTGGATAGATTTCGGAGACAAAACCAATAAAATACTGGCCAAAGTCAGCATTTCCTCTGCTAACACGGAAGGAGCTTTAGCCAATTTGGAAAAAGAAATCTCACACTGGAGCTTTGACAAAGTAAAAAAAGATGCCAAACATAACTGGAAACGTGAATTACAAAAAATAAAGGCAGAAAGCGACAATGAAGATAATTTGACAAATTTTTATACAGCTTTGTATCATGCGTATACTGCCCCCTATACTTTTTCAGATGTAAACGGCAATTACAAAGGACCGGACGGAGAAATCCACAGTGTCCGTAATCACATCCAATATACCGTATTTTCTTTATGGGACACCTACAGGGCTTCCCATCCTCTCTTTACTATCACTCAAAGAAAAAGAGCAGGAGACATGATCAACTCCATGCTGAAACATTACGATGCCTACGGATTGTTACCTGTATGGGAATTAGCAGGAAATGAAACGAATTGTATGATTGGCAATCATGCCGTTCCGGTCATTACCGAAGCTTGGCTGAAAGGAATCCGGAATTTTGACGGGGAAAAAGCTTACGAAGCAATGAAAAAAACAGTGCTGAATAACCGTGCCGGCATGGGAGCTTTCCGAACCTATAATTACATCCCTTACGAACTGGAAAACGAGTCTGTCTCTAAAACGCTTGAATATGCTTACGATGATTGGTGCGTTGCTCAAATGGCAAAAGCACTGGGCTACGAAAAAGATTATCTTTATTTCCTGAAATCTTCACAAAATTATGCCAATCTCTTCGACCCTTCAACTGGTTTTATGCGGGGTAAATCAGCCTCCGGCAAATGGAAAACTCCATTTTCTCCCTTATATTCCAAACACCGCGATGATGAATACACAGAAGGAAATGCCTGGCAATATTCCTGGCTGGTGCAACAAGATATTGAAGGATTGATTGCTCTACACGGAGGCAAAGAAGCTTTTTCCAATAAATTAGATAGCCTGTTCACACTGCAAGCCAGACTGGAAGGCGAAGAAGCTTCACCTGACATTAGTGGATTTATTGGACAATATGCTCACGGCAATGAACCGTCCCACCACATTGCTTATCTCTACAATTATGTCGGACAACCTCACAAAACACAATTCTATGTCAACAAAATCCTGACAGAATTATATAAAAATACACCGGAAGGTCTATGCGGAAATGAAGACTGCGGACAAATGTCTGCATGGTATGTTTTTTCAGCAATGGGCTTTTATCCCGTAAATCCGGCAGAAGCAAAATACCAATTGGGAGCACCGCTATTTAAGAAAATTTCCATCAAAACCGGACCAGAGAAAAAATTTGTTATCACTGCCAATAAAGACAGCGATAAACATATCTATGTAAAAGAAGTTTATCTGAACGGTGAAAAGCTGAACCGTACCTGGATTACTCATGATGAAATCATGAAAGGTGGTGAACTTCAATTTATTATGAGTGATAGCATATAATTACCCCCCCTTTTCCAAAGTCGGAATGATTCACCACCCGACCAATTTACAGACTAAAGTTTCTGATTTTCATTTGTTCATCAGAACTTTAGTCTGTAAATCTAAACTATAAAAACTTTTCACATTAAAACCGGAAAACTATCCTCCGGTCTGAAAAACTCTTTTTGAATCGCCTTTCCTCTGTTTACACGTTATTATTATTATCTTTGTCCTGTGGTTAGACAAGTGCAAATGAAAAACATAGGAATTATTCTGGCCGGAGGCTCAGGACTACGGATGGGGAACAAACTGCCCAAACAATTTCTGACATTATCAGGACAAACTATATTAGAATATTCTTTGAATGCTTTCCAGCAAAATAAGGATATTGATGAAATTTTTATAGTCGCCCAAACCAACTTCATTGAAAAAATCAAAGAAATTTTGCATCAGCGTCCTTTTTCAAAAGTCACTCAGCTTCTTTCAGGTGGCAGCGAACGTTATCATTCCACTCTGGCCGCATTGAAAGCTTGCCCGCAAACAGACTGCAATCTGATTATCCATGATGCTGTACGCCCGTTAATTTCTCAACAGATGATTTCAGACTGTATTCAGCAACTGAAAGAAGAGGTAGCATGTACTACTGCTATTCCGTCAACAGACACCATTCTCTACAGCGATTCAACACACACTTATATTCGGGACATACCCGCCCGCCATTTCCTGTTCAATGTACAAACTCCGCAAGCATTCAGAAAATCCATCCTGACTGCAGCTTACGAAAAAATCGGACAGGATCCGGCCTTTCATCCTACGGATGATTGCGGAGTCGTCAAAAAATTTCTGCCTGAGGTTAAAATCAAAATAATCCCGGGGAGTAATTCAAATTTAAAAATAACTTATCCGGAAGATTTAATCACGGCTGAAAAATTACTATCCGCTTTGCCCCATTAATCCATCAACGTAACATGAAAAAAACAATCCTCATTATTTTTCTGTTAAGTGGAATACTGTCTGCATTTTCTCAAAGAATAATTGAATACAAAACAGCATTATCGGGCTTAGTTTCCACCAGAAAGAACCTCCCTCTGTGGGCAACAACCAACAAATACGGAATAGTTCCGGACAGCAAAGGCGGACTCATTCAGGCAGGTATTTTTTCAGATTTTAATTCCCGGAAAAAAATTCAAACTGCATATGGTTTTTCCGGAGCAGGATTTCTGACTCAAAACAAAAATAGTATTATCCTGGACGAACTGTATTTTAGCCTGAAATGGAAAAAAATCCGGATCGACCTGGGGATGAAGCATCCGGAAGAAGAGTATAACGGAATTTCTGCTCAAAACGGCAATATCATCTACTCCGGTAATACCCGCACCATGCCCGGATACAATCTGAAAACAGACTTTATCCCCATTCCCTTGACCCGCGAAACCGTAGCCTTCAAATTCAACTGGGCCGATTATACCATGCTGGATGACCGTTTTGTCGATAAAACCCGGCTCCACAATAAATCGCTCTATCTGAAAATCACCCCCTGGCACAAACTGAACATTACCGTCGGACTGGAACACTGGGCACAATGGGCAGGCACCTCCCCCTTATACGGGAAACAACCCCACTCCTTCCGGGATTACATCCGGATATTTTGCGCGCAAAGCGGAGGAGATGGCGCAACATTAAGCGACAGTATCAACGTTTTAGGCAATCATTTAGGACGCGAACATATCCGCATAGATTACAAAGCAGACAATTGCACCTTATCCTTTTACCACGATATTCTGTTCGAAGACGGTTCCGGAACACGTTTTGCAAATTTTCCGGACGGCACCTGGGGCATCTGTTACAGTAATAAAAATCCTAAACAATGGCTTAGTGACGTGATGTATGAATTTCTGTATAGCAAAAGCCAGTCAGGACGCTATCATGACCGCCCGGCAACGGAAGAAGAAAAAGCACAACAGGATCCTTGCGACCCTTTTTATGGTAGAAAAATTCTGGGAGGAAACGATAATTACTTTAACAACGGAGAATATCAAAGCGGATGGACCTATTACGGACGCACCATCGGCACTCCGTTTATCACTCCCCTGCCGCCGGATGCAGACGGCATCACCCTGGGAGTTTTCAACAATCGGGTGATTGCCCACTACATCGGTATCAAAGGATATTTTTTCCAAAAGATACCCTACAAATTCCGCCTGTCATACTCGCGGAACTATGGAACATACAGCAAACCTCTGGAACATACCCCGAAACAATGCTCTTTCGGACTGGAAGCCGGCATTTTAAGAAATCCCGGAATACCTTTCCATATGGACCTGGGCATTTACGGAGATTACGGAAAATTATATCACAGGAATTTCGGAATTACCATAAGCTTAAGCCGGAACGGAGTCATTAAATAATTTTGTAAGCACACAACTATTTAATACTTTTACAGTAGAAATGAAAGCCGATAATCTATGACAAAAGCAACTCTGATTTTATCTACTTATAACCGGCCTGATGCATTAGCTCTATGTCTGGAAAGCATTATCCGCCAATCGGTACTCCCCCGGGAAGTCATTATAGGAGATGACGGTTCAACTGAAAAGACCCGTCAAATCATAGAAAATTATCAGAACACATTTCCAGTTCCTTTACTACATGTATGGCAAGAAGACCAGGGGTTCCGATTAGCCAAAGCCAGAAATAAATGTTTAGCCAAAGCCCGGTATGAATACATCATTCAAATCGACGGAGATTTGATTCTTCACCGTGATTTTATAAAAGACCATCTGAATTTTGCCCGGAAAGGGTATTATATCAAAGGAGGCAGAGTAAACATTAAAGAAAAACTGACCCATAAACTTTGTGCTCAAGGTAAATATTTCCACCCCGGCTTCTTTACACCGGGATTAAAACGGCGCGAAAATTCTCTTCACTTGCCTTTCATTGCCCGGAAATTAGCCCTTCACCGCAAAACAAAACCAGGTTTAGGATGTAATATGTCTTTCTGGAGAGAAGACGCACTTGCCATCAATGGATATGACGAATATTTTGTCGGATGGGGAGGAGAAGACTTTGATTTTGCCATGCGTCTTTTCCATTTGGGACGTCAGAAAATAGCCCTGAAATTCGCCGGAATAGTTTTCCACTTATGGCACAATGACCTGCATATGCAAAACAAAAAAAAGAATTTTGACTATTACTATCAGAAAGTAGAGCAAAAAGCGGTTCGTTGCAAACAAGGCATGGACCAATACCTCGACTGATTTTAATGTTAATTCCTATTTTTCCAGCTCTGCAAATTGCTCCGGATAAAAAAACGACACGGCTAATAAAAAAATCACAAACGGAACAGAATCGACAAAAATAATCAATACACTTGTATTACATCCAATAAACAAAGCACATATCACCGACAAAACCAACACAGAACATTTTTTTGTCTTTATCATCCGAACAACGGGTACAAAAAAATAATACAAAATAAAAAACAAACCGGCAATCCCTCCTATCATCCAGAATTCAAGAAAACAATTGTGCACATTACTTCCCAAAGAAGATATATTGGCAAAATGTGATTGACCAAACCACTCTTTTGCGGCAGCATTTTTATATACACCCAATCCACAAATTCCCCACTGCTCTATCCGGTCGAAACTTTCTTTTATCAATGCCACCCGGGGAGCAATGCTTCCCCCCACCAATTCTCCTTTCTTTAAATTCTCAATTTCATTCTGTGTTTCTTTTATTCTTTGTACATAGGTGTCCGGAATAGACACCCAGACACTTAAAATCAATGCTACCACAACACCACTTGTAAATAATTTTTGCTTCCATGACATTCTGCAGAAAAATACAAAAGCTAAAATAAGAAAACCGCCTAAAAAAGCCAGAATAGCCCCCTTTGTCACTGTTAACGACAAAAACCAAAGCGACAATATGAATAAAATCACACCCTGGACAACTACCTTTCTGTCAGCGTGCCCCATAAACCGGATAACCAGAAAAAAAGACAATATAGCAGTTACACTCAGATAAATGGCCTGCGGCTCCAAATAAACATGTCCGCCCCAAAAATACAAGTGACAACCAAAACGGGTGGCATAAAGCATCTCAAGAGCTGCGCCCGTATCCGTAAACAGTGTCCAGCCGGTCAAATAAAACAACTTTGCAAAATTAAACAACATCGTTCCCCAACACAAAGCCAACAAAGAACGCTTCAACAAAGAGGAAGTAATAAAACTTTTGGCGGACAGCACATAAACAGGAATAAAAAAGAAATAAAGCAATAATATTTCCAACCTGTTCCAGGAAGCTGCATAACGGTTAGTCCCCACGCCCAGGGAAACCAAATAATGAATTGCAAGATATGCCACTCCAACCAAAGGAAGCACCAGATATTTCCAATTTTGCTTTACCTGACTGACAAAACCGGCATAGTCCATCCGGACAAAAACAACAGTGACCAATATCCACAATATATAAAACTGAACATTGTACAAAATATTCACACTCCCCAAAAGAAAAGCAATTGCGATAAATAAATAATCCCTGATTTTGGATTGCATTGTTACCTCCATAGCTGCCCACGAACAAATTAATTTCAATGCAACAAAGATAATTATTTCCCGACATACCTGCGAACACCTTTGAAAACTTATCGCCATTTGTTTCTTTGTAAAAAATTATATAGTTTTGGAGAATTAAAGCAAAAAACAAATAACAACATATAAAAAACTCTGTTTATGACATTTACTGATTTATGCAATTGTATATTCAATGAATCAATCCGACAATATCATATCACAGACCACGTAGATACCCCTATCAATAATCCTTATCCTTTCAAATCCATAGAATATTATCTATACCTGAAAAACTGGATTGATACGGTACAATGGCATTTCGAGGATATTATCCGGGACCCGAACATTGACCCGGCAAATGCTCTGACTTTGAAAAGACGCATAGATAAATCCAACCAGGACCGTACAGACCTGGTTGAATTAATAGACAGCTATTTTTTAGATAAATACAAAAATATAAATATACAACCGGAAGCAACCATCAACACCGAAAGTCCTGCATGGGCCATCGACCGCCTTTCCATCCTGGCTTTGAAAATTTATCATATGCAACAGGAAGTCTGCCGGACCGATACAACAACAGAACATCGTGCCCAGTGCGAAACCAAACTGAATATCTTGCTGGAACAACAAAAAGACCTCTCTACAGCTATTGAACAATTGCTTGCAGACATCGAAACCGGACATAAATACATGAAAGTCTACAAACAAATGAAAATGTACAACGACCCAGAATTAAATCCGGTTCTTTACAGTAAAAAATAACCCATGAAACGATTGCTTGTATTTCGTTTTTCCGCGATGGGCGATGTAGCGATGACAGTTCCTATACTGTATTCGCTGGTAAAACAATATCCGGAACTACAAATAACAATTGTTAGCAGAGCAGCCTTCCAACCCTTTTTTGAGCAATTGCCCGAAAATATTTCGTTTGTCGCTGCCGATTTATATGGGAAACACAAAGGCATCAGGGGATTATACCGCCTCTACCGCGAACTGCATGAAATGAAATTCGATGCAGTGGCAGACTTACACAATGTATTGCGGACTTTTTTCCTGCGGTGGTGTTTCAGGTTATCCGGCATTCCCGTAGAACACTTCAACAAAGACCGCAAAGCTAAAAAAGCACTAACACGGCAAAAAAATAAAATACGCCAGCCGCTACAGACTACTTTTGAACGATATACAAAAGTATTCAACAAATTGGGCTTCTCATTTCCCCATACCTTTACAAGTATTTTTGAAAACCAAAACCCTCCTGCCAGCACCCTGTCAGCGTACACCGGTTCCAAAGAAAATCAACACTGGATTGGAATCGCTCCTTTTGCCAAACACATTGGCAAAACCTATCCTCTGGAAAAAATGGAGCAAGTTGTAAACGAATTGAGCCGACATGAGAATTACCGGATTTTCTTATTCGGCGGAGGAGTGCAGGAATTGGATATCCTGAAGAATTGGGAACAAAAATATCCTCATACCCAGACATTATCAGGTAAATTAAAACTAAACGGCGAACTGGCTTTAATCCACCAATTGGAGGTCATGATTTCGATGGACTCTGCAAACATGCACATGGCCTCTTTAACCGCCACTCCCGTCGTATCAATATGGGGAGCCACTCACCCCTGGGGAGGCTTTATGGGATGGAACCAATCCCCGGAAAATGCAATCCAGCTGGAAATGCCATGCCGTCCTTGCTCCATCTTCGGGCATAAACCCTGTTATAAAAATGATTATGCGTGCCTAAACCAAATTACCCCGCAAATGATTATTGAAAAAGTGAACTTTTTACTAAAAAACTGATGGCAACCTATATTACACTCAATCCTTTATTTGAGAATTTACGTCCTTTCATCACCCAATTACCGGAAATATTTTCACATTCCGGCGAAATATTATATCAAGGACGTAATGAAATCCGTATTATTGAAAAAGAAGGCATCTGTTTAAATGTAAAAGAATACCGTATTCCGATATTTCCAAACCGCATGATTTACCACCTTTTGCGGCCAACCAAAGCGCAACGGGCTTATGAATATGCTTTCCGGCTAAAAAAAGCAAACTTTAATACCCCCGAACCTGTTGCCTTTATTGTCACACGTCGTCGGGGACTATTAGGTAAATGCTATTTCGTCAGTCTGCAAGTCGAATATGCACGCCGGTTTTACGAATTCGGAACAGAACCTCTCCGGGGAAAAGAAAATATAGTACGCGACTTCGGTTCTTTTACTGCACAACTCCACAATGCAGGTATTTTTCATAAAGATTATTCGCCCGGAAATATATTGTTTGATGTAAAAAAAGGAAAAACAGAATTTTGCCTGGTAGATATCAACCGCATGGAATTCGGGCCGGTCAGCCTGAATAAAGGTTGCAGCAATTTTTCACGGCTCTGGGGCAAAGAACCCTTTTTCCGTCTGCTGGCAGAAACCTATGCACAGGAACGCCGCTTCAACCCTCAGGTATGTATCCGTGAAATATTGAAATACAGGCGCAGGTTCTGGACCAAATATCTGCGCCGTAAACCGGCAAAATTTGAACTGGACCTATAAGTCTGCCAACTGAAAAGTATCTTTCACCAAATCGGAAAAACGTTCTTTATTATAAAGTTCAGCCAAAATACGCCGGTTATGAAGTTTCTCTTCTGCCGTCAACGGAGTATCCAATTCCCGTTGAGTTAATCCCTCCAATTCCGATACAATCAAATCATGCCCTTGTGCCCAGGCAAAAACCGGATTACGACCTGAAATAAATACCTTGGCCCCCAAATATAAAGCGATAATGATATTCCCGATGGCCTCCTGACGCCAATTGGCATAAATTGCAACAGCCGCACTTGTCATCAATTCATTATATTCAGCTAAAGGTAAAAAATCAGTCAATGGACAAAAATTTTCACCAAACAAATTTTTGCCCCGCTCAATAACTATTTTTTTATAATTTTTACTCCCTGAATAGCTCAGAGGGACAATCAATTTCCTGTTTCCCAGATTTAAACCCGACAAATACTCATAAGCATATTCATGGTTATTGGTTAGGGAACCGGAGTTTCCCATCAAAATATTGTCCCCCGCAACCTGTGCATTCACTAAAGTTTCACCCAGTATTTCATCTATCGGATAATAAAAAAAATCCCTCCAGGGAATTTTTTTCATCTCAGGATAATACTGTATAAACTTTTCATAATCATTTTCGGTGGTATCAGTGACTAAATAATTTACCCTGTTCCGCACAAATTTTATAGTTTTATTTACCCGGATAGCAGTACGCATTTTTTGGAAAGGAACGAATAAAGTCCTTAATATCCCGCAGGAACCATAAGAAGCCTCACTCCGGTAATACATCTCAAATCCTTGGGGTTCTAATAGTTTATTATACAAGTCGGCACCCCAGATAATCCAATATACCGGAATGTTCCGCAAGCCGCATTTCTTTATAAAACGAATTTTCCGGGTATTTAAGAAGTGTATCACTACCGATGAAAAAACACACCGGTCTTTCCGTTTAAAAAAATCCGCTTTAGATATCACCGAAGCAGAAGGGGTGACATATTTAAACCTTTTTGAGGAGGCAAAAACAACAAACAAATGTTTTCCGGGGGCAGCACTTTCAAACAAACGTACAGTCCGGTTGATAATCTTTTCATCATTTACCAAATGTAAAATCATGCTTTCTGAAGATAAAAATCATTAATACATTTTACAATGTAATCTATTTCCTCATCCTTCAGCTCATAAAAGAATGGCAAACGCAACAGACAATCTGTATAAAAATCGGCATAGGGTAACTCCGGCCCTCCACCTCCACTCTTTGCCATAAAAGTACTTTTATGAAGGCTCAAATAATGAAAAACAGAATGAATACCTCTGACCTTTAAATAATTTATCAATTCAGCGCGTTCTTCCTGGGAACGGCAAAGCAAATAAAAAATATGTCCATTGTGGGTTGAATAATCAGGCAGTTGCGGCAAACGCACGTGCGGCACACTTTGAAGCCCCCGGTAATACCTCTCCCATATGGCTTTGCGGCGGCTCTGTATCTGCTCAAAATGTTCCAGCTGAGCCCATAAACACGCAGCAACATATTCTGCAGGAAGAAAAGAAGAACCCAAATCCACCCAACCGTATTTATTAACTTCTCCCCGGAAAAATTCTGCCCGGTTTGTACCTTTTTCCCACACGATCTCTGCTCTCTTTTTTAAATGCTCATCATTCACCACAAGCATTCCCCCTTCGCCACATTGAATATTTTTGGTTTCATGAAAAGAAAAGGCAGACATATGTCCTATGCTTCCCAATGGTCTCCCTTTATAAAAACTATCCACTGCCTGCGCCGCGTCTTCTATCACAACCAAACCATATTTCTCCGCTATTGCCATCACAACATCCATATCACAAGCCACTCCTGCATAATGCACAACAACAATAGCTTTAGTCCGGGGCGTAACCAATGCCTCTATTTTCGTTTCATCCAAGCCCGGCAGGTCCGGACGGCTATCTGCAAATACAATCTTAGCCCCCTGCCTCACAAAAGCAAGAGCAGTGGATACAAAAGTGTAAGACGGCAAAATCACCTCATCACCAGGATATATATCAGCCAAAATAGCACACATTTCCAGCGCATCCGTGCAAGAAGTAGTCAGCAAACATTTGGAACCAGGCAACTTTTCTTCAAAAAAATGCTCACATTTCTGTGTATAAGGACCATTTCCGCTAATTTTACCTGCCTCAAGGGAAGCTTGAATATAGGTAATCTCTTCTCCGGTCAAATAGGGTTTGTTAAAAGGTATCATTATCTTAATAATTACAAAAAAAACGTTCGTTTTTATTAGCTGAATTCATTCCCCTCCTTAAAGTCTGTACAGCCTGTAAACCTTACAGACACTTTGCCTGCGGCGTGCCTCCCAAACAGGCTTTCCCCCCCTCAGCCTCTCTCCTGAAAATACAAACTTTCCGCACTTCATTTACCCGCCTTTTTACGCTTTACTCCATCACCCATCATTATCCGTTCATCGTTTATCACATTCAATCATATTTACGGTCCGACGCAAATATTATTGAACGTTTTTTACAATACCATAAGGAGTTCTCTTTATATTCTTGCGTCTTGTATATTTTCTGATACTCAAATTTTTTTGTATGGAATCTGCCGTTTTGTAAGCACGCGGATGCTCCAAATGAACACAAATGGCGGAATAACGAATCTGCTTTCCGCGAATACCTGAATTTTCCAATCTCTCCCCAAACTCACGGTCCTGTCCGCCATATTGCATTCTTTCATCAAATCCGTTAGCAGCCAGTATATCTGTCAGCCATCCGGAAGCATTATGTCCGTTCCACGTAGGTCTGGTTGTCGTAATTGTATTCAATAACCAGGCTTTGAATCCGAAAGATGTCAGCTTATTATTTTTAAACGAATCCCTCATTCCCAAAGCTTTTAACCAACTGATATCAAAACATTTTCCCGAAAAGATATCTTCCTTCGTAATGGCTTTCGAAACAGCCTCCGGCAATTTATGATACCCGCCGGACAGAAAACGGCCCTTTTGCCGCTTTTTCAAATGAACGGCAACAAAATCATTACGCGGAATACAATCCCCGTCACTAAACAACAAATAATCCGTACCGGAAGCCAGAATAGCCTTATTTAAAATATCACACTTCCTGAACCCCTTATCTTCATGCCACACATGTTTTACCGGATAAGACAAGTGCGGACGAATAGCCTCTATCATTTCGTAAGTGTCTTTACGCGAACCGTCATCTGCAATAATCAATTCAAAATCACGGCTAGTTTGCGCCTCATACCCCCATAACGTCTTTTCCAGCCAAGCACTTTGATTACATGTGGAAAGGACTACCGACACACTCAATCCCAACGACTCCCTCTGATAAATAATATTTGAAAAACAATGGGCATCTGTCCAATTCAATATCCTGCTTTTTTCATACCAGTTCTTCCGGTCCGGCAAAGGAAAGCAGCATTCACCTTCCATGTCACAATGAACACGGGACAAATAAATACAATCAAACCGTTCCCAATATTGCTCAACAAAATGTATATCACCGCATACAAAAACTTCCTCTTTTCCCTCTGCCTTCTTCAGGGCATCTGCCATCGGAAGCGCATCCGTCCCCTCCTCACTGCCTTCCCCAACCCTGAGAACACAGGCAGAAGAAAATATCCCCTCCCATTTTTCGCACGACACAGAAGGTATAATTACCGTCTTCTCCGCAGTCACCTCTGCCCAATATGAGCACACTCCGTCAAATATTTTCTCCGGAATCACATGATTCTCGGCAGCTATTGCAAGCAAGGACAACTTCATTCACTATGAATTAAATATAAACACCAGCACCTAATAAAATACAGACAAAATTAACTGAAAATATCCGATTATAATAAATATGCCTTAAGAATTCTGCCTAAATTGAAACAATATCTGTAAAATAAGCATTTTTCAATTATCTTTGCTATATAATACAGGATTATGGGCTACACATACAATTATCTCATCGTGGGAGCCGGCCTGTTCGGGGCCGTTTTTGCACATGAAGCAAAAAAACAAGGAAAAAGGTGTTTGATTATAGACAAACGCTCCCATGCCGGCGGCAATATTCATTGCCTGGATATAGACGGAATTCATGTTCACCAGTATGGCGCGCATATTTTTCACACACACCACGAACATATCTGGAAATATGTAAATCAATTTGTTGAATTTAACCGTTTTACAAATGCGCCGTTAGCTTATTTCCAGGGAAAAATGTACAATCTCCCTTTTAACATGAATACATTTAACAAATTATGGGGAGTGGTCACACCAGAAGAAGCCAAAATAAAAATTCAGGAACAATGCCGGAAATACGCTCATATAAACCCGGCAAATCTGGAAGAACAAGCTTTAAAATTGTGTGGCGAAGACATTTATCAAACATTGATTAAAGGATATACCGAAAAACAATGGGGACGGGCGGCAACCCAATTGCCTGCTTTTATTATAAAACGGATTCCTTTTCGTTTTACTTACGACAATAATTATTTTAATGACCCCTATCAGGGAATACCTGTCGGAGGATACAACAAACTGATAACAGCACTATTGGAAGGGATTGAATTCACTCCTGATACCAACTACTTTACAAACAGAACTTATTTTGACCAGCAGGCAGAAAAAATTTTATTTACGGGATGTATTGACGAATTTTTCAACTATGAGTTTGGCCGGCTGGAATACCGCAGTTTAAAATTTGAACATACACAACCGGCATGTACGGATTTCCAAGGTAATGCTGTTGTCAATTACACTGAAAAACAGATTCCTTTCACCCGCATCATCGAACACAAGCATTTCGAATTCGGGCAACAACCTTTTACCGTCATTACCCGCGAATATCCGCAAAATTTTACCAAAGACTCAGAACCCTATTATCCGATAAACGATGATAAAAATTCTGCTATATTGCAACAATATAAAGCCAAAGCCAACCTGTATCCCCGGCTTTTAACAGGAGGACGTCTGGGACAATACGCCTATTTTGATATGGACGACACCATCGAAGCAGCCCTGCAACTTGCAGCTAAAGAATTTAATTTAAAGTAATCCGGAAACATGATTTGTTATTTCTCCAAACATTACCCGAACCTGAACAATGCCGGAAATAAAGCTAAAACTGACATTGAAACAATATGGCAACAGCAGGGATTCAAAAATATAGGTATCTCCCGGCAAACCGGCAAAAATAAAATTTCCGGATTTTTACTGACCCTCGCCAGTATATTAAAGACTTCGTTTTCTTTGCGTAAAAACGATATCCTGCTCATCCAGTACCCCCTGAAAAAATATTATTCTTTCATATGCCGGGTGGCACGCCTGAAAAAAGCTAACACAATCACCCTGATTCATGACCTGGGAAGCTTCAGACGACAGAAACTGACCATTCCGCAGGAAATAAAACGCCTGAATCAAAGTCATTATATCGTTGCCCACAACACTTCCATGCAGAAATGGTTACAGGATAACGGACTGGCAGTACCTTGCGGCTGCCTCGGAATTTTTGATTATCTGTCTCCGGAACCCGCAACAGACCGACTTCCCAATACTTCCCATTATGAAATTGTCTATGCAGGTGCATTGAGTCCCCGCAAAAATCAATTTTTATACCAAATCGGCAAATTCATTACCAACCACCGGATTCACCTTTACGGAAAAGGATTTGAACCTGCCTTGGCTCAAGGGAAAAAACAATTTGATTACAAAGGATTTATTCCTTCAGACAAACTGATTCGCGAAGTAAAAGGTGATTTCGGATTAGTATGGGACGGGGACTCTGTCTCCGCTTGTTCAGGAGATTGGGGCCATTATCTGCAATACAATAATCCCCATAAAACTTCTCTATACATTCGTTGTGAACTTCCCGTAATCATCTGGAAAAAGGCAGCTCTGGCCTCTTTCATAAAAGACAACGGCATCGGAATCTGCGTCGATAGTCTGGAAGAATTAAATGACATCCTGAACCATCTTTCCCCGGAAGACATCATCAATATGAAAAAAAATATCAAATCTGTCAGTCAGAAATTGGCTAACGGACATTACACCCTATCAGCCACTCAGACAGCAATTGAAAAACTGCAACAACACCTCCCGGCAAGCAACTAACTTATACGCCGGAATCCATTGGCCAGATGTAAAAACGCAGCCAGACGATAATTGACCGTTTTCCAGGCTTGCCGGAAAGACATCGCAGGCCGTTCTCCTTTCCAAACGGTCATATCCAGATACCTGAAATATTCTTTCTTAAGAGGATGAATACAGTCAGACTTCCAAGGTTTACGACGATTGGTAAAATGAATAATCACCGGATGTTTTAATTCATTATTCAATACCTCTTCCGTCTCTTTCCGTATATGACGTTTCCGGCGATAAAAACCATCCTGCAAATTATACCGGAAAGGAACAAACAATTTTTGATTGTAAAATAATCCGTTCAGGACATCCTGGTCAGCATCGCTAATCACATCAAATTTTTCCTCAATAAAACCGACGGCTTTCTTTTCAAACTCAATAGCCCGCCAATAATCCAAATTTATCAGCATAACGCCGGCATTAAAAGAAGAATATTCCGAAGGATACCCCAAACGTTTACCCCTGTCATGGTCATATGCCCACATATCTTCAACAACTCCCACAGCATAACGGGTAATATCGGTATTCCAATACTCTTTCAAACTACCCACCACCAGCAAATCACAATCCAGATAAAGCACTTTATGTAACGACTCCGGTAATAACGAAGCCATAAATAATCTGTAATAAGTAGCCACCGAAATATGGGCATTCGTTTCCGGCAACGGAAAAGCCATATTTTCTACATGATAAAAAGCTATTTTTCCTTTATATTTCCGCTCGACCAAATCGGTCAGCACCTCCCGGGTGCCGTTTGCAAGTGCCCTTCCCAGCACATGAACGGTTATATCTTCATCTCTGTTATTTTCAAAAAGAGAAGTAAGCATTACACCACAAAATTTAGTGTAATTGTCGTCAATATTGCAAACAACATCCATAACCTGATTTTTAGATTCGCTGATAATCTATAAAAGAATAATCATAATCATCTTTTTCACCCGCTTTAAAATCCTGCCGGGCAACCATCTTCCAACGGGTAGGGTCTATTTCCGGAATCGAAGTATCCCCTTCTGTGACTGCATGCACCAGGGTTATATACAGACGCTCAGCCCTGTCCCACATTTCCCGGTAAATGGAGCCTCCCCCGATGATAAATACCTCTTCTTCATTTACAGCCAACCGAAGAGCCTCATCCACACTTGAAACCACCACACATCCTTCCGGACGAAAATCAGGATTACGGGAAATAACAATATTCCGGCGATTAGGCAAGGCCTTTCCTATCGATTCATAGGTCTTTCTTCCCATAATGACCGTATGGCCTGTCGTCAGTTGTTTAAAATGTTTCAAATCAGCTGAAATATGCCATATCAGGGCATTATTATTTCCAATCACATTATTTTCTGCCGCAGCAACTATTATAGATACAATCATAAATACACTTTTATTAAACCGCTATTGCTCCGGAAATATGAGGATATGGCTCATAACCGAAAAGTTCGAAATCTTCATACTTAAAGTCAAAAATATCTTTCACCTCCGGATTCATTTTCATCTGTGGCAGAGAACGGGGAACTCTGGACAACTGCAACTTTACCTGCTCGATATGATTCAGGTAAATATGTGCATCTCCGAGAGTATGAATAAATTCTCCCGGCTGTAAATCACAAACCTGTGCCACCATCATTGTCAACAAAGCATAAGAAGCTATATTGAAAGGCACCCCCAAAAAGGTATCCGCACTGCGTTGGTACAACTGACAGGACAACTTTCCGTCAACGACATAAAACTGAAATAAAGCATGGCAAGGAGCCAAAGCCATATTTTCGATATCTCCCGCATTCCATGCACTAACTACCAAACGACGGGAATCGGGAGTATTTTTGATATCATGAATCACCTGCGCAATCTGGTCCAGATGGGTTCCGTCGGGACGGGGCCAGGAACGCCATTGATATCCGTAAATATGTCCTAAATCACCGTTCGCATCCGCCCATTCATTCCAAATTTTCACCCCGTGTTCCTGAAGATATCCGACATTCGTATCTCCCTTCAAAAACCACAACAATTCATATATAATTGACTTAAGGTGCAATTTCTTTGTCGTCAGCAAAGGAAAACCCGCCTGCAAATCAAAACGCATCTGGTGACCAAAAATACTGACAGTCCCGGTACCTGTACGGTCCGTCTTTTCTGCTCCCTCTTTTAAGATTCTGTCCAATAAATCTAAATACTGCCGCATATCATCAAGACATTTATGAATGTATTGCCACAAAGTTATGATTTTTTCCGGATTACCATAAGCCCGTGCCGAACCGGAAGCAAAATATTCTCTACCCGGCAATCCTGCTGCACCAATTCATTGAACTCCAGTATCCCGCAAGTCTGGGCATCCCGGCTGCCTTCCTCCAGCACCTTGCCATCCCAGAGCACATCGTCGGCGATAATTATTCCGCCCGGACGCACTTTATCAAATACCAAATGATAATATCGGGAATATTGCCTTTTATCAGCATCTATAAAAACCAAATCAAACATTTCTGACAATTGAGGAATTATCTCACAAGCATCCCCTATGTGAAAAATAATACGGTCACCCAATCCGCTACGGGAAATGTAAGCCCGGGTAAAATCCTCAATTTCATCATTGATATCAATCGTATGCAGCACTCCTCCCTTTTCCATTCCCATTGCCATGGCAATCGCTGCATACCCGGTAAAAGTACCAATTTCCAAAACCCTGCGGACTTTATTCATCCGGCACAGCATCTTTAAAAACTGACCTTGCATATTTCCCGACAACATTCGGGGACGCAGAATTTTCTGATGAGTAGCATGGGATAATTCAGCCAGAACTTCAGGTTCTTTTTCTGTATGAGCTTCTATATACTCCTCTAATTTCGCATTCCATTCCATACACTAATTTATTTGTATATCAGCACCGATTGTTTCTCTTCTGCCAAAATATCCTGAGCAATCTGCTGCAATAAATCCGACTTTATATCCTGCACTTCAACACATATATCTTCCAGTTCATCAACTTTTCCATAAATCAGAAAACTTTTGCCTATAGAAAGCATCATATTTTCATAATTCTCGGAAACAAGCGTCATTTGCCCTATCATTTGCGCTTTCGCTTTTTTCAATTGCATCCGCCCCAGGGGAATTTCACACAATTCTGCCATTTCTTTCCGGCACAAACGCATACATTTATCCAAATCTTTCGCATCACACCCAAAATACACAGAAAATACCCCGGTATCCGAATAAGGCGTATAAACAGCTTCCACATTATAAGCCAACCCGTATTTTTCACGGATATTCAAATTTAATCTGGAATTCATTCCCGAACCTCCCAGAATATTGACTAAAAGCGATAAAGCCAACCGGTTGTCCTGGGTATAATCATAGGCAATATTCCCTATGATACAATGATTCTGATAAGTATCCATAACCATTTCTTTCACCTGAGGAACATATACCTCCGGTTTGCGCCGGACCAAAGCTGTCTCGCCACCGGGAATATCCCCAAAATACTTTTCAATCAAATATATCAATCTTTCAAATGAAATATCTCCGATTGAACTGATAACCATTCGGTCAGGCCGGTAATTTCTTTTAACAAAAGACAATATATCAGCCCGTTGAATCTTCTTGACAGCCTGTTCGCTTCCCAAAATATTCCGCCCTATCGGATAATCCCGGTAAATCAACCCCTCAAAATCATCAAAAATCAATTCACCCGGAGAATCTTTATAAGAATTAATCTCATCAATGACAACCTCTTTCTCCTTCAGAATTTCCTTTTCCGGAAAAACAGAATTAAAAACAATATCCGAAAACAACTCCAGGGTCCGCTCATAATCCTTAGGCAAAAAAGAAGCATAAATACACGTATCCTCTTTAGTCGTATAAGCATTCAATTCTCCCCCCACATCCTCAATACGGCTCAAAATATGATATGCCTTACGCTTCTCCGTTCCTTTAAAAATAACATGTTCTATAAAATGAGCGATTCCCTCCTCTTCCGGATTTTCATCCCGGCTCCCGACTCCGATAATTAAACCACACCAGGCAGCCTTGCCGGCAATCCGTTGGTGAATAATTTTCAAACCATTCTTTAAAATATGAGTCTGATATATGCCC
This sequence comes from uncultured Odoribacter sp., assembly GCA_910578105.1. Taxonomy (GTDB): domain Bacteria; phylum Bacteroidota; class Bacteroidia; order Bacteroidales; family Marinifilaceae; genus Odoribacter. The sequence goes on from CAJTPD010000003.1 coordinate 61,645, forward strand.
ACGTAACTCCCTCCTATTGTTACTCCTGCTTAATTCTTCACTCTTTATTGTATAAAAAAGGCCCTGCAAAGCAAGGCCTTTTTAGTCTAAATCCCAATAAAATTTATTTCTGGAATAATTTTTCAAAATCAGCCATAGAAATTTCCTGTTCTTCCAGTTTTACATTTTCCCGAATCACAGCATAAACCTTATTGTCCAGTGCTCTTTCATACAAATGCTGACGCTGTTTCTGGTCTTCCAGTAATTTTGCCGCAAATCCATCCAATTGTTCATCCGTCAAACCATACAAACCATACTGCTGCAACTGAGCGGCTGCAATCTGACGTCCCTCCCGTTTCATATCTTCCGCCTCTACCTTCACATCAAATTCTTTCACAATAGCCGATTTTATCAATTGCCACTTAAACTCATCCCGGTAATCTGCAAAATCTTTTTCAACCTGCTCCGGCGTCATATTTTCATTCACAGCGACAATCCACCTCTTCAGAAAAGCTTCCGGCAATTTTACGTCCTCGTTTTTCTTAATCAGCTTTTCTTTCGCATCAATTGTAAAACGATATTCAGAATGACCTTTCAATTGGTTTCCGATATCCTCCTTCACTCTTGCCCGGAAATCAGCAGCATCCTTTACTACTCCTTCACCATAAAGTTTGGTAAACAACTCCTCGTTTACCTCAGCATCAACAAACCGTTTAATTTCTTTGATAATAAAACAATAATTTTCCCCTGCGCCTTCTGCCTCCTCTTTCTTCACACCCAACATAGCTGCAAAGTCAGTTTTATTCGGATATGCCTTAGCTGCATTAAACTTCACTTCTTCACCCGCTTTTTTCCCCTTGAAAGCATTCAAAGCATCTTCATCTTTCATATAATGAAGCGACATTGAAGCATCTTCATTCTTAATACCTTCTTCTTTTACCTGTCCTTTTTCATCCAATTCAATCAATTCACCTTTCAGGTACTCAGTTCCCTCAATCTCCTCTACCGGCACCATATTGCCGTTGTTCTTACAGATACTTTCAATCTGCTTGTCAAGCATCTCATCATTTACAGTAATCGTATAAAAAGGAACCTTCTCCCGTTTGCTCATCTTTGCATTAACCTCAGGAGCAAGAGCAATATCATACACAAATTCCAGCTTTTCATCCTCTAAATTCAACTCTTTTTGGTCCGTCTCATTCGGCAGGGGTTCTCCCAGAATCTGCAAATCATTTTCTTTGATATAATTATTCAAAGACTCTCCCAGCACTTTATTAATTTCATCCACCAGCAGAGATTGTCCATACATTTTCTTCACCATACCCAGAGGTGTTTTTCCGGGACGGAAACCATTCACAACGACCTTCTTCTGATAATCTTTCAGAGCCTTTTCTACACGTGCTGCGTAATCTTCTTTACCTAATTCAATCTTAATGGTTGCATTCAGATTGTCAATCTGGTTTTTTGTTATATTCATGCCTATTTACTTATTTCAGCGATTGCAACATTCGGTGTTACAACAGTTTTACTATATTTGCTTTAAATCTTACATCAGAAAAAAGCCACCTCAATAAGGCGGCTTTCCCTGCTCTGTACGGGCGAAGGGACTCGAACCCCCAAGTCTTGCGACACCAGATCCTAAGTCTGGCGTGTCTACCAATTCCACCACGCCCGCGTGCCAGTTTTCGACGATGCAAAAGTAACATTAAATTCACAATACCCAAATATTCATATAAAAATATTTACAAATTATTCACCTCACAACACAAAGAAACAAATCTGAAGGCAAATTGGTCCGCCAGCACACGATTATTACAATTAAATTGTATTTTTGTCTTCGGGAATTTCAAACAGATAAAATATGATTGAAATCAAAAATATAAAGAAAAGCTACGGCAACCTGGAGGTTCTAAAAGGTATCAATCTGACCATTCCGGAAAATAAAATTATAACCATTGTTGGTGCAAGCGGTGCCGGAAAAAGTACGCTGTTACATATATTGGGCACTTTGGATTCTCCGGACTGCGGAGAAATCTGGTATGACCGGGAAAACATCGCAACCTACTCCCAAAACAAATTATCGTCTTTCAGAAACAATAACATAGGCTTTGTATTTCAGTTCCACCATCTGTTACCCGAATTTACAGCCCTGGAAAATGTATGTATGCCAGCCTGGATAAAAGGAATAAACAAAAAAGAAGCAGAGCAAAAAGCCCTGAAACTATTGAACCGTCTGGGATTACAAGAAAGAATTTCTCATAAACCGGCCGAAATGTCTGGCGGAGAACAACAAAGAGTTTCAGTCGCCCGGGCTTTAATCAACTCCCCGAAAGTAGTACTGGCAGACGAACCTTCTGGTAATCTGGATGTACATACTAAAAATGAACTTCACAAACTTTTTTTCACACTCCGGGATGAGATGCAACAAACATTTGTCATCGTAACTCATGATACAGAACTGGCCGAAATGTCAGATTTGAAAATTTCACTTCAGGATGGAAAAATCCTCTAAAAGTCGTCCGAAAAGAATTTTTGAAAGAGACAGGCAAGCGAACCCTGCAAATCTTTCAGGCCGTTAATCAGCAAACCGGAGTTCTGATAAACAAATACCCGCCGGCGACTTTAGTCCCGCCAGTTAATATTGTACGAAACAATTCCCGAAAGAAACCGCTAAGATCCAAAACATTGACATTCAGAAACTGCCCCTGCATAAAATAACCGGAATCATGTAACCCAAATCATAAATCCAAAGTATACTTTATAGCTTTTCGCTTTTTATAGGATTAACCTTTTAATTTTTATTTTATTTAATTTATCTTTGTACGATTAAAAATTAACAGAAATAAAATGAAGTATACGAACGAAATAGACAAAGTCAGCTATAGTCTGGGACTAAGCTTTGCCAGTAATCTGATTTCTACCGGAGTAAAAACCATCAATACAGAAGCACTCACTGATGCTTTAAATACTGTATTTGCAGGTCAGATGCCGGAAATAATGCCTGACGAAGCCAATAACATATTACAGGATTACTTCGAAAAACTTCAAAAAAAACAAGGTAATGCAGCGAAAGAGGCTGGTGAAAAATTTATGGCCGAAAACAAGAAAAAAGAAGGAGTCGTAGTGTTGCCCAGCGGTTTACAATACAAAATATTAACAACGGGCAACGGACCTAAACCCAAAGCTTCTGATACAGTAAAATGCCACTATGAAGGAAAACTCATCAACGGACAAATTTTTGACTCTTCTATCCGCAGAGGAGAACCAGCCGAATTTCCGGTAAGCGGCGTAATAGCCGGATGGGTGGAAGCCCTCCAATTGATGCCCGTAGGTTCTAAATGGCAATTGTATATCCCTGCTGAATTGGCTTACGGAACTCATGGCGCAGGTCAATCCATCGGTCCGAATGAAACTTTGATTTTCGACGTGGAATTATTAGCCATTCTGTGATAATCACAATGTAAATTCATGCCAGAGACAATTGTTTTATCTAATACCTCGTATTTATAATTTCATAATAATAAACTCAATGAACAGTACAATGAAAGCAAAAAATTTACTCCTTATGCTGACTGTTGGAGCAATGCTTATAAGCTGCAACAACGGCTCAGTTAACCAGACTTCCGCTCCTCTGAAAACAGAAGCCGATACTGCCAGTTTTTATTTAGGTTACCTGAACGGAAGCGGCATGTTACAAATGAAAATGACAGACCTGAACATGGGAGCTTTAGTTGCAGGCATGAATTCAGCTTTGCAAAAAAAAGAAGTAAAACCAGACCAGCAAACCATGGAAATGTATTTAAACAGTTATTTCCAAAAATTGTCAACCCTCCGTGCCACAGAAAATCTGGAAAAAGGGAAAAAATTTCTGGCTGAAAATGCAAAGAAAGCTGGTGTCGACACTTTATCTGACGGTATCCAGTATAAAGTAATCAAAAAAGGAGATGGCCCAAAACCTTCGGAAACAGACGTAGTAAAAGTAAATTATAAAGGTACTTTATTAGACGGAACTGAATTCGATTCTTCTTACAAAAGAGGCGAACCGGCAGAATTCCCGTTGAACCGGGTGATTCCGGGATGGACCAAATCATTAAAAGAAATGCCCGTAGGCTCTAAATGGGAAATTTTTATCCCTGCTGACCAGGCTTATGGCCCAAGAGGCGGAGGACCTATCGGACCCAATGAAACTTTGATTTTTGAAGTTGAATTACTCGAAATTGTAAATCCGGAAGCTCCGGAAACAAACAAAAAATAATACTTTTTTGAGTGAGATATAACAAATCCGGGGAAAAATTTCCCCGGATTTGTTATATTTGCCGCAGCAATTTCAATTTTTATCACATGAATTACGAAATAAGCGGAAAGCTGATATTCAAAGAAGAAACTCAACACATTAGCGACAAATTTCAGAAACGGGAATTTGTTATCGAAGTAGAAAACGAGAAAAATTCGCAATGGAATGATTTTGTCAAAGTCCAACTGATACAAGACCGGTGTGATTTACTCGAAAACATCGCCTTAAATGAATACATTAAAGTATATTTTAATATCAGAGGCAGAAAATGGGAAAATAAAGGCCAAACTTCATATTTTACCAATCTGGAAGGTTGGAGAATAGAAAAACTGAATGCACAAAACCCGGAAAATATTCCCGTTCCCGAATACCGGGTGGAAGATATTCCCGCTATGCCCGAAGCAGACGACCTTCCCTTTTGATTTATTTTGCAACAGAACTTTGACAGATAAGCGCAATCAGAACCAATCTGAACAGACTTTCCCCATTGCAGAACCGCTTATCTGTCAAAAAATCTGTTTGCCCCCCATTATTTATCCAACAGATTAAGTTTCTGAAACATCTTCCTATACTCCAGTGCTTTTTCAGACAAAGGCTTGGGATAAGCCCGGGAAGAAGAAGGCATGCGGAAAAAAAGTAAAGTCCTGCCGCAACATTCAAATTCCGTATATTCCCCCACCTTAGGCTGCTCTGCATCTATAAGAGACAATACAGTATCTGTAGCTTTCTGCCCTGTTGTAACAATTGCCACACAATCCGGCAACTGTTCCAACACTTTTTTTAAATCTATAGTCTGCACAATCTCCAAAAATTTATCCGAAGCATTATCTTGCCTGCGAATAACCTCCCGTCCGGAATCTGTCAACGCAATTCCTTTGCTCTCCAGAAACTCCCTGAGTCTGGATTCACAAAACGATTTTTTATCCTCAGTCAGAAAATAATCTTTTTCTTCAAAGAACACCAAACCAAAAATACGCCACATATCATTCTGAAAATTCGGATAATAAAAATCCATCTTCCAACGGTTCCGGGGAGGCGGAAAGCTTCCCAGCATCAGCAAACGGGCCCCTTTCGGAAAAAAAGGTTCCAAAGGATGTATTTCCGTTTTTTCCTCATTCTTTTTCATACACACCAACTTTTTCCGCTGTCATTTTTATTTATTTTCTCTTGTTCCGCATTTTCATCCGGATCTGCCAGCCCTCACTTAATGTCATTAATTTTACAAACTTCCAGAAAAGAAGCCCCCCGGACATGTCCGAAACTACCTCCGATAACCAAAATCTGATCTTCCGGTGCATATCCATTTTCTAACAACATTTTTGGTATATCTCTCATAAATTCATCCCGGGAGGAAGGCTTCACCGAAAAATAGGACTCCACCCCATAGGATAAAGCCAATTCACGCATTACCTCTTCGTCATAACAACGGGCATAAACAGGCAAACCGCCCCGGAATGCAGACAAATAACGGGCTGTACGTCCGGACATTGTATCCACAACAATAGCTTTAATAGATAACATCGTGGTCATTTTTACAGCCACACGAGCCAAAGCAGCAGTGATTTCATTATTGATCCGAATCAGATTCCGGTTCGAATCCGGGGGCGTAGTTGACTCATTCGCTTCAGCTACTTTCGTCATCACTTTGACAGCTTCCAAAGGATAGTCCCCATAAGCCGTTTCACCACTCAACATGATAGCATCCGTTCCGCTATATACAGCATTAGCAATATCGCTCACTTCTGCCCGGGTAGGCCGCGGATGGTCTATCATCGTATGAAGCATCTGAGTAGCAATAATTACCGGTTTTTTACTCTCAATACATTTATTAACTATCATTCGCTGAATACGCGGAATTTTTTCTGCATCAATCTCTATCGCCAAATCTCCCCGCGCCACCATTACACCGTAGACATGATCCAATATTTCGTCAATATGGTCCACCCCTTCTTGATTCTCTATCTTTGCTATAATCTTTATCTTGCTATTATGCTCATCCAGAATACGCTGAATCTGGAACACATCTTCTTTATTCCGGACAAAAGAATGAGCAATAAAATCCAGTTTATTTTTTACAGCAAATTCTATAAAAGTACGGTCTTTATCGCTCAATGATTCCAAATGCATATTGACACCAGGCACATTGATACTCTTTTTATTCTTGATTTCTCCGGGATTAGAAGCCACTAAAACCAAATATTCCTCCGTCTTGTCTTTTACAATAAATTCAACATCTCCGTCATCAATTAACACTTTTGCCCCCACCTGCACATCTCTGACAAAATTACTATAAGAAACATGAATCATTTTACCGCCCTTCACTCCGGCATCTCCGGACATATATACAACTTCCCCTCTCTCTACCCGGACAGGCTCTTCAATTCCGGAAGTCCGGACTTCCGGACCTTTCGTGTCTATCAAAAGTGCTATCTTCTTAGAAACAGCACGGACATTGTTCACCACTTTCATCGCCTCATCCAAAGTCTGGTGAGCCGTATTCAGCCGCACAACATTCATTCCAGCCTCATATAAATCTTTCAAAAAACCGACATCACATCTCTTATCTGAAATTGTTGCCACTATTTTTGTTCTTTTCATATCTGCAAACTTTTTACTTATGTTTTCCGATAGATTAATCGTAAATTCCTTAGAATTGTTTTAAAGATGAATTGTTTTTTAATGCCAATAATGCCAATTCATAGGAATTTAGTCCAAATCCCATAATTACTCCTTTACACACCGCTGTCAAATAAGAAGCATGCCTGAAAGATTCACGCCGGGCAGTATTCGAAATGTGCACCTCAATCACAGGAGTAAACACTGCCGCAACAGCGTCAGCAATAGCTAAAGAAGTATGCGTATATGCTCCGGCATTCAACACAATGCCATCATAGGTAAAACCTACTTCATGAATTTTATTAATCAACTCCCCCTCCACATTGGACTGGTAATACCCGATTCTAACATCCGGATATTTTTTCCGAAGTTTTTCCAGATAATCTGGAAAAGATTCTTTACCGTAAACATCCGGCTCCCGGATACCTAACAAATTCAAATTAGGCCCATTAAGTATTAATATCTGCATTTTTTCCATTTTATTTTCAGGATCTTCATACAAAATTAGTCATTTTTCTCTCTTCTTCGTTCACTCCTTTTTATAATATCATTTTTTTATTTTTATATTTCCACTGAAAATAAATATAGTACACTGTATACCAATTATTTGTAAAAACATTTTTCCACGTGTATTATATTAATATTGTTAAACTACAATAGATATCAATTATATATCAAAAAAATATATATCTTTAGGCATTGTTTTATTTAGAGTGTGCTAGCATTATTTATTGTAAATTTTGACATACATAAACATTTAAAAAATGACTTGGGACAATGCAATTGAAAGCTACAAGACTTATTTAATTCTTGAAAAATCGCTTTCTTCAAATTCAGTAGAAGCCTATCTGAATGACATCAACAAATTAGCTAAGTATTGTGCAGACAAACACAACGTTAAAATTCCTGATGAAGTAACTTATGATATTCTGAAAGATTATCTGATATTTGTCAGTGAAATTGGAGTAACAAACCGGACACAAGCAAGATGTATTTCCAGCATTCGTTCTTTCTTCAAATTCCTCGTTTTCGACGGCAAATTAGAGAATAATCCGACCCGTTTGTTAGAAGCACCTAAAATCGGAAGAAAATTACCCAACATCCTGACTGTGGAAGAAATCGATTCCATGCTGAATGCCGTAGAAATGTATAAACCGGAAGGACAACGGAACAAAGCAATTATAGAAATGCTTTATTCCTGCGGTCTACGGGTATCGGAATTAATAGACATTAAATTATCTAATATCAATTTCCGTATGGGAATTGTAAAAATTGAAGGGAAAGGTAATAAAGAACGTGTTATTCCGATGAGTAAAAATGCAAAAGAAGAAATTAAACGTTACCTGAAAGTATACCGGGATTATCTGGATATTGAAAAAGATTATGAAGACGTACTTTTCCTGAATAAACGCGGAACGGCTTTGTCCAGAGTCATGGTATTCAACATTATCAAACACTTGGCCAAACGGGCTGGTATCAAAAAAAATGTATCTCCTCATACCTTCCGCCACTCTTTCGCTTCTCATCTTGTAAGCGGCGGAGCTGACCTGAGAGCGGTACAGGATATGCTGGGACATGAATCCATTCTGACTACGGAAATTTATACGCATTTGGACGACCGTTATCTGAAAGATACAATCAATAAGTTTCATCCCCGGGCAAAAGAAAACACGGAAGCAGAAAAATAAAAAACAAAGAGCGTTACAAACGCTCTTTGTTTTTATCTTTGTAACCTAATAAATTAATATGAATTCCAATAGCGAACTACTAAAAAAAATTCAAAACGGAAACCCGGAATTGCTGGCAGAAGCAGTAAAAGAAATTAAAGAAAACGGAAACTTGTCCATCGCACAAATGTTGCTGGAAAATTTGGGAAATATCCGGGATGCCCATACCCTGACCACTATCGTAAACCTTTTAGCCGATATAAAAGAAAACGCTTTCAGGGAAATTTTAATCAACGCTCTCCAGTCTGCCTCCCAACCCTCCATAAAAACAGAATTGCTCCGCATTATTTGGGAATCTTCACTGGATTACTCCCGGTATCTGCCCATATTTTTGGATATCCTGCAAAACGACGACTTCACTACAGCATTCGAAGCTTCCACTGTCATTGAAAACATGGTGCATAATTTAACAACCGAACAACATCAGCAACTCCATGAATTCATTGAAACTTTTCCGGAAAACAAACAGTTTCTGGTTGAAAATATACATACCGAAATGGGTTGTTGTGAGAATGATTAACCCTCATTCCACCAACCCCGGATTGTATCTATTTTCTCTCCCAAAGACATTTCTGCCGGCAACCAACAAATTTTAAATCCTTCCCGTTCCATCTTTCTGAACCAGGTCATTTGCCTCTTAGCAAATTGATGAATAGCTACATTCAATTGTCTCACCATCTCTTCATAAGACAAATCCCCCAATAGATATAAAGTCAGAAATTTATATTCCAAACCATAATATATCAAATCTTCCGGTTTCACACCACTGTCCAATATTCGCTGCACTTCTTCTATCATACCCTGATTTAATCTCTCGTGCAACCGTCTGGTAATTCTGTCACGTCTGACTTCCCGCCCGACATCTACACCAACAATCAGAGGACGAATAACAGGAAAATCTTTTTTTTCACATGGATGATTCTGATAATACTCTTCAATCTCAATAGCCCGGATAGCCCTCTTTGGAGTATCTATCTCTGTGGTATTATGCAATTTCTTATACCTTGCCAGCCGTTCTGCCAATTCCTGCAAAGACAAACCCGCCAAAGAATTCCTCAATTGTTCATTCACAGGAACAGGCAATAACTGATACCCTTTTAATACAGCTTCTACATATAATCCGCTTCCTCCGCACAATATCGGTAAAACCTTTCGTTCTCTGCAACTTTCCCATACCCGGACAAAATCCCGCTGATATTCAAAAACATTATATTTATATCCAGCCTCTACAATATCTATCAAATGACAAGATATTCTCTTCCCGTTCACCCTGTATTCCTCCAAATCCTTCCCGGTTCCAATATCCATACCCCGATAAACCTGCCGGGAATCGGCACTAATTACCTCCCCGCCAAAAGCCAAAGCCAATTGTACAGCCAAAGCAGTCTTCCCACTGGCTGTTGGTCCTATGACACTCAATAAATTAAACATTTCCTCCACCAATTACGTATATCATCGGCAAATGTAATGAAAATACGGAAACAGACGAAAATGTAACAATATCTCGGGAAATAAACATACAAGTCAAAGAAAAAAGATATATTTGTAAAAAGATGAAATTCTCTATTTGTATAGAAAAATTCATCGGCAAGAGCCTGATTGTCTTAACCTTAATTGGTTTTCCACAGTTACTATGTGCTCAATCTGATGTCTCTTTAAAAAATAAAAATTTGGTAAATAAAAACTATATATCTGCATTTGCCACTCCAACAGACATTTGTGATTCTGTTGCCTTTATCAGTTGCCCGGATAGTATGTATTATACTATACAAATTTGTAGCATAGATTTTTATATCCATGACTCCATTCTGACAAGAAACAACAAGATACAAACTATTCCAATGGGAGGTATATACCGCTATATTTTCTCAATTTACCCGACATTAACCACAGCCCGCAAAGCTTTATCCATCGTCCGGCACATCTATCCGGACGCATTCATCCGGGAATACAAAGCAGGAAAATTAGGTATGGCTATTGACTTGAATATTGAACAGATAAGAATAAATAATTAAAACCTATGATGAACGACGAGAATATTTTAATCCGGGCTCTGGAACCTGAAGACCTTGAATATCTGTACAAATGGGAAAATGATATGGATTTATGGGACGTAAGCGATACCCTGACTCCATTTTCACATTACACCTTAAAAAAATACATTGAAAATTCTCATGAGGACATATACACCAGTAAACAACTACGCCTGATGATTGTCCGTATAGAAGATAAAAAACCCGTAGGACTTATTGACCTTTATGATTTTGACCCCTATCATCAAAGAGCAGGAATAGGCATAATGATCCACAACATGGAAAACCGTAAACAAGGTTATGCCACATCTGCAATAAAACTAATGCTGGATTACTGCTTTGAAACACTCAATCTGAACCAAGTATATAGCAGCGTTCCCAATTGTAATATTGCCAGCCTTAAACTTTTTGAATCTACCGGATTTACCAGGACAGGTTACCGGAAACAATGGCTGAAAAGAGGAAACGAATGGGAAGATGTAATTTATTTTCAACAATTAGCCTCTACGTGGAATAATAATTAACGAAACTTATATGTTTTTCATATAAACTTTTTAGCAAATGTGTTGTCATATACCATGACAAAAACATTCCTGAACAGGAAAAATTTATAAACAAAAAGTGATATGAAAAAATTTTTATTTTTAACCGCTACATTATGTATCTTGCTGACCGTGGGTATTAATGCACAACAAAAAGGACCCCGCGAAAGAATGACTCCCGAACAACAAGCTACCCGGACAGTAGAACGTTTAAATCAAGAGCTGAAGCTAACAGATGCGCAGCAAAAAGATTTAAAAAAAATGTTCACAGAATCTTTTAAGAAAAGAGAAGAAACATTTCAGAAAAACAAAGAAAACCGGGAAAACATGAGAACCCAGATGCAGAAAAACCGGGAAGAAACTGACGCACAACTGAAAAAAATATTGACAACAGAACAATATAAAACTTATAAAGAAAACGAAGAAAAACGCCAGCAAGAAAGGCAACAAAGAAGGCCCGCACACCAAAACAGAAATCACGGCAGCTATCCCCGCAATTAATATTCGTCAAAAAGGTCAAAAGCAAAGAATTATTCCGAAACTTTTGACCTTTTTGATGATTCAATTCCTGGTAATCAATTCATAATACTCCAACAACTGCCCCTCTTCACACAATCCAGGTAATGAGTATTTTTCCAAATCAAATATAGGAAAGGGAGGTATTGGTATATTCTTCTCCCGGCTGTAAGATATTGCAGCAAGAATAACCTGAAAACAATAAAATAACTGACTGAACTGAAAAGATTTTATAAACTCTTCCATCTCTTCCTCAGGCCATCTATTCATTCGGACAATAAACATAAAAATAAAAATTTGCACCCCCTTGTTTTCACACTGCAAACGAGTCAGAAAATCGGGTACCGTCCAGAATTTTACCAAAATATCCGGCAACTGATCTGTTGTTATATCAAAATTATCCCGGATATAATCAAAACTCCATAATATCAATTTATATTCAGAAGAAGTAAAATTTATTGCCATTACAACACACCATTTATAAATTTCTATTGCCTGTTATGCCCCCGGAAAACTAATGATTGCAATCTACAAAAAGGACTAAGATAAAAACAACTTTAAAAATTTACTATCCTCTGGACGAGTCGTTCTATTTCATCAGCAAAAAAAGAGACGATTCCGCCTGTCCCGCTGTCTAACATTCCTTGAGAGAAACTATGGATGCATTGACACTCCACACGGGGGTACGGAACCGCCGTATCGAGCAACGGGCATATATAGTTTATGCCCGTCACAAAAGGCAGATTTCCTACCTCTCAAGGAATACGTTAGACACAGCAAATATAGCAATATTTTATTTTATAAGAATATGTTAATACACTTTTGAATGTATTATACTGATTTTCATTACAATATTTGATGAAACTCCCATTATAAAATCTACATTTTCTCCCCTCCATTTTGCTACTGTCAAACCGCTTTTCCAATAGTCATTTTCACTATGTTTTTCAGATAAAATAGGTCGTTTGTAAAAATTTTTACTTACTTTTGACCAGATGTGCTTTAAATACAAATATTTCTTATAAACTATAGTAAATTTTATTACAAATCATGAATTGCATTATTGACTCCCAAAAGAGCAAAGTCGTTTTGCTTGTTTTTCTTTTATCATTCCTTCTTCCTTTTTCTTCTGCACAAGCAGGACAACAATTGGAAAACCCGGAAAAAACAACACAACAGTCTACCTCGATTCTCGGAGCTAAAAAAATCAATCCGACAACCGTTGAAATCTCTTTGTCCGGCAACCAAATATTAACCCTGGATTTTTACGGTGACAATATTTTCCGTGCATTTCAAGATAATGAAGGAGGGATTATCCGCGAACCACAAGCTATTCCGGCAGCACAAATTTTAGTGGAACAACCCAGAAAAAAAGTTACTAAATTAGATTTGAGTATAAACAATGAACAAATACTTATAACAACAGCCAAAATCAAAATTGAACTAAATAAACAAAACTCCCTGCTGAAAATAACTGATTTAACATCCAACAGAATAACCGTCGAAACCATCTCTCCGATTCAGTTCGAACCTCGGAAAACAACACTGACTCTCAAAGAAAACCCACAGGAATACTTCTATGGCGGCGGAGTACAAAACGGCCGTTTTTCGCATAAAGGTAAAGTCATCTCTATTGAAAATCAGAATAGCTGGACCGACGGAGGGGTAGCCTCTCCCACTCCTTTCTACTGGTCCACAAATGGTTACGGTATCATGTGGTACACTTTCAAAAAAGGAAAATACGATTTCGGTTCTGAAAAAGAGGGCGTCGTAAAACTATTTCATGAAACCAACTACCTGGACGTATTTTTCATGATTAATAATGACGCAATAGCTTTATTAAATGATTTTTATCAATTAACCGGCAATCCTGTCTTATTACCCAAATTCGGTTTTTACCAAGGCCACCTTAACGCATATAACCGGGATTATTGGAAAGAAGATGAAAAAGGGATTCTTTTTGAGGACGGTAAACGTTACAAAGAAAGCCAAAAAGACAACGGAGGTATCAAAGAATCGCTGAATGGAGAAAAAAACAACTACCAATTTTCAGCCCGTGCAGTGATTGACCGTTACAAAAAACATGACATGCCTTTAGGCTGGCTCTTGCCCAACGATGGATACGGCGCAGGATACGGACAAACTGAAACTTTAGACGGTAATATTCAAAACCTGAAAAAACTGGGAGACTATGCCCGCCAACAGGGAGTAGAAATCGGTCTGTGGACCCAATCTGATCTGCATCCGAAACCGGAAATAAGTGCGTTACTGCAACGGGATATTGTAAAAGAAGTCAGAGATGCTGGTGTACGTATTCTGAAAACCGATGTCGCCTGGGTCGGAGCCGGATATTCATTTGGCTTGAATGGTGTCGCTGATGTAGGACACATCATGCCTTATTATGGTAATGACAGTCGTCCCTTTATTATTTCTCTGGACGGATGGGCCGGCACCCAACGGTACGCCGGAATATGGTCAGGCGACCAGACCGGAGGCGTATGGGAATACATTCGCTTCCATATCCCGACCTATATCGGTTCGGGATTATCCGGACAACCTAATATAACATCTGACATGGATGGTATTTTCGGCGGCAAGAACCCTGTCATCAATACCCGCGACTTCCAATGGAAAACATTTACGCCCATGCAATTAAATATGGACGGATGGGGTGCCAACGAAAAATATCCGCATGCACTGGGAGAACCTGCAACCTCCATCAACCGCTGGTACCTGAAACTCAAATCTGAAATCATGCCCTATACCTATAGCATCGCAAAACAAGCCGTAGACGGCATGCCTATGATTCGCGCCATGTTCCTGGAATATCCCAACAAATATACATTTGGTAAAGCCACTCAATATCAATTCTTATACGGCCCTTATTTTCTGATTGCACCGATTTACCAGACAACACAGGCAGACGAAAAAGGCAACGACATCCGCAATGGTATCTATTTACCGGAAGGCACCTGGATTGACTATTTTACAGGAAATAAATATGCAGGAAACTGTATTTTAAACAACTTTTCCGCCCCATTATGGAAATTACCGGTATTCGTTAAAAACGGAGCCATTATTCCTTTAACTAACCCGAACAATAACATATCAGAAATCAATAAAAACATCCGCATATACGAACTATATCCGTCAGGACACAGTTCATTTACAGAATATGACGATGACGGAACAACTCAAGCCTACCTGACAGGGCAAGGGGCATCCACATTCATTGAATCTGATGTTGACTCTAAAAATAATGTAACAATAACTATCCATCCCGCTAAAGGCGATTTTAATGGCTTTGTTAAAAATAAGGAAACGGAGTTTCGAATCAATGTCACAACCCACCCCAAAAAGGTAACAGCAAAAATCGGAAAAAACAAAGTGAAATTAATGCAAGTCAATACCAAAGAAGACTTCCGGAAATTACAGAATGTCTTCTTCTATGATGCCGCACCGAATCTCAATCAATTTGCCACGCCGGGAAGTGATTTTGCAAAGGAAATAATCACTAAAAATCCACAATTATTAGTCAGACTGGCTTCTTCAGACATCACCACCGAACCAACGATTTTAAACATAGAAGGATTTGTATTCGAACCAACTGACCAATACAGAATAAACACAGGTCATTTGTCCGCTCCTAAAGCATTAATCACTGAAGAAAACACAGAAGCTTATACATTAAAACCTACCTGGAACAAAATTGAGAATGCAGATTTTTACGAAATTGCATTCAATGATATGCTTTACACAACAATTCAAAACACTGAATTATTATTTGAAGATTTAAAAGCAGAAACCCCGTATTGTTTTAAAATCCGGGCTGCAAATAAAGATGGTTATTCGGATTGGACTGAATTCAGTGCAACTACTAAAAGCAACCCTCTTGAATTCGCTCTTCCAGAAATTATTGGTGAAACAAGTGCCGAAAATCAAGGAGGACAACGAATTAATAAATTATTCGACTACGACGAAAATAACACCTGGCATACAAAATACGGTGTCAACTCTGTACCCTTTACCCTGACCATGGATTTGAAGACCATCAATGAATTAGACAAATTCCATTACCTGCCCCGTATTGACGCAGGCAACGGAACAATTCTGAAAGGCTCTGTTTCTTACAGTATGGATAAAGAAAACTGGACAGAAGCAGGCAATTTCGAGTGGGCAAGAAATAACGAAACCAAAATATTCAGTTTCACCAATCATCCGACAGCCCGCTACATCAGGCTCAACATAACCTCAGCTCTTGGCGGCTACGGCTCAGGCAGAGAACTATATGTTTTTAAAGTTCCCGGAACGGAAAGCTATCGTCCCGGCGATATCAACAATGACCGTTTAATTGATATGAACGACTTTACGTCTTACATGAATTATACCGGTCTGCGGTATGGTGATGCTGATTTCGAAGGCTATGTAAGCAACGGCGACATCAACCGGAACGGTCTGATTGATGCATATGACATTTCTGTCGTTGCAACGCAGCTAAAAGGTGGTGTCCAAACAACAAAAGACGACAAAGTCGCAGGAACCATCAAACTCAGTACTACCAAGCAAAATTACAACAAAGACGAACTGATTGAAGTACAGGCAAAAGGGAGCAACCTTCATGCAGTCAATGCGCTTAGTTTTGCAATACCTTATAACCAACAGGATTATGAATTCGTCGGAGTACAACTCCAGAACATGAAAGAAATGGAAAATCTGACCAATGATCGCCTGCACTCCAATGGTCAAAAGGCATTGTATCCGACTTTTGTCAACCTCGGCAATAAAGAAACTCTGGAAGGAAATACAAACCTATTCATTTTGAAGTTTAAAGCAAAACGCAAGGTTAGATTCAATCTGAAAGTACTGGATGGAATTTTAGTTGACAAAAACTTGCATACATATAAATTCTAAACAGCAAAGTTTGCTAATTGGCAAATGATAAAAAGAGGGTGTCAAAAATGAATTTGACACCCTCGATTTATTTATATCCCTATAAGAGACTGAAATCGAATATCCAATTCTAAGATAGAATGTTTTGACTTTTCAAACAGTCTATCTATCAGAAAAATAAGAAATTTTAACCTCTATTTAACCGGTAAAAAATATCTTTTTCAGTTTTATTTTTGCTATATTTGTTCATAAGAAAATTAACAATGGTGAAATTTTAAATAGATAAAATTATGAAACAACTCATTACTTTAACAATCTGTTTATTTATCTTTTCAGGAATAATTAAAGCGGATAATGATAAACCCGTCACTATAGACGAACTACCCCAGAAAGCCCAGGAATTCCTCAAACAACATTTTTCTAAAAATACCATTTCTTACGCCCAAGTGGAAAAAGAACTTTGGGACAAAAAATACGATGTCGTATTTACAAACGGAGAAAAAATTGAATTTGATAAAAACGGAGAATGGAAAGAAATCGATTGCAAATTCAGTGCTGTTCCAGACATCCTTGTTCCCCAACAAATTCAAGACCATATAAAAAAACAATTCCCCCAAAATAAAATCATCCAAATAGAAAAAGATTCCAAGGGATATGAAATCAAATTAAACAACAAACTGGAATTAAAATATACTCCGACTTTCCAACTAAAGGAAATCGATGACTAATTTACACGAAGAATATACTAAAAACTAATTTGCACAAATCCTGATTGGCAGAACAAAAGTCGTCGGCTTCCAAGGTTTCCCACAACTTTTGTTCTCCAATCAACATCCGCAAAACTTTTCTAACCAAGCCCGGCGAGTTTTCAGCAGTCCAAAAATTCTTTCAGGACAATCCCTTTGCTTTTACAAACAATTTCTTCCCTGAATCCGTTTGCATATAAAAATTAAACAAAAAGGTATGCAAGAAACCAAAAATACGATACATTTGCAGAAGCAAATGGCATCATTTATGAAGGAGTTTAAACCCATAACTATTCAAGACAAAGAATTAATAACCTCCTACATTCTGCCAACAAATGAACAGGATTGTGATTTATCATTTGCTAATTTATGCAGTTGGCATTTCTTAACGGAATCCAGTTTTGCAATCATTCACCATCAACTTGTTATCCGTTTTACTAATCCGGAAGGTATACATGAATATTTTATGCCTTTCGGACAAGGCAGTCCGGTACCAGTTATCGAAGAATTGGAAATATGTGCCAAAGCCCGAAACGAACCTTTGTGCTTACGAGGTATATCACCCTCCATACAAGAAAAACTGGAACAATATTATCCTGCTCTCTTTGAATATTCAAGTAACAGGGATTATTCCGATTACATTTACGACAGACAAGCTTTGGCTGAACTCAAAGGAAAAAACTACCAACCCAAACGCAATCATGTCAACAAATTTAAAAAAGTATATGAATATACTTACGAAACTCTGAAACCGGAAGCCATACCAGAATGCTTGCAATTTGAAGCTGAATGGTGTCTGAAACACGGTTATATTGAAAATGAAAATATTCGTAACGAACGCCGCGCTTTAACCTTTGCTTTTCACCATTTCACCGAATTAAATCTCTGTGGAGCAATCATTCGTATAAAGGGTAAAATTGCAGCCTTTACTTTCGGCGCACCTATCAATTACAATACCTTCGGAGTACATTATGAAAAAGCCAATGTAAATATCGACGGCATATACAGTGCCATCAACCAATATTTTGCTTCTCACTTGCCCGAACAATATCTTTATCTGAACCGGGAAGAAGACTTGGGCATTCCCGGATTACGACAAGCTAAATTATCATATCATCCGATTGGATTACTGGAGAAAAAACGGGCCATCAAAAAAACGGCACAGTTTCAATAAATACCTCAACTATGGACAAACGACAAAAGATAATGAATCTTTGGCGACAGAATTTCCACGATTCGGAAGAATTCATCCAATTTTATTTTGCCCATAAATACAACAACGAAAATGCACTTGTATATGAAGAAAACGGAGAAGTACTCTCCGCTTTACTCATGCTTCCCTATCCGATGAAATGGCAGGACACCGTAATACAAACCGCCTACATATCCGGTGCCTGTACTCAGGAAAAAGCACGTAATCAAGGATTCATGACAAAACTATTGCAAACTGCTTTTCACCAAATGTATAAACGTAAAATTGCACTGAGTACACTTATACCGGCCGAAAACTGGCTTTTCGATTATTATAGCAAACTGGGTTATGTCCCGGTATTTGAATACTCCTCCGAAGAGTATATTCCCCGGCAAACAACATTTTCTATAAACAAACATACCCGAAGCCCTCAAACATACGATACTGCATTAACTGCCCGGCTCTTTCCTTTTTTTCAACAAAAAACAGCAGAATATCCCTGTACTATCGTACACACCCCGGAAGATTATAAAGCAATAGTCGAAGAAACATACCTTTCCGGTGGTCGGCTAATCTATTCCCAAATTCCTGCTTCCGGTGAAATTACAGGATGGGCTTTAGCCGTACCAAGCCCGGACAAAGTATACCTGAAAGAAATCCTTTATTCAACGGAACACGAAAAAACAACTTTACTTGAAACCTGCTCCAAAATCTGGCCAGGTTCTTCCATCAAATACAGAACCCCTCCTCAAACCCTGTATCAGACACCCTATGGCATGGCACGCATCACCCATGCCTCACTGCTATTACAGCACATTGCTATTAACCACACCCATCTTTCTCTGACTTTAAAACTTACCGACCCACATATCCCCCAAAACACAGGTATATATTTCTTATCGCACGGGAAATGTGAAAAAGTAACCACCTGCAACTCGCCGACAGACATTGAAACAGATATTCCAACACTGACACAAGCTGTATTAGGATACCGCATCAACGAATTACCTCCAGCCTTAAATGCCCTGTCTGAAACTTGTTTCCCTTATATGAATTTAATGTTAGATTGACAAAAGAGTACTGAATCTCCTACCCTTTCATATTCACATAAAAAGCATAAGAATCAATTGGGCAAATATCACCCGGATAAACATAGATAACGGATATACCGTAGCATAAGAAACAGCAGGATTATCCCCTTCAACGGTTGCATTTACATAATTCAAAGCCATGGGATTAGCCATGCTGCCACACAACATCCCAGCCAAAGAACCAAAATCAATTTTCATCCACTTTAAAGCCAACGCAGCAACCATCATCACCGGAATAAAGGTAATAGCAAACCCTATTCCTACCCACAACAAACCCTCCGGCCGAAATACAGTTTCAAAAAAATGGACACCTGCATCCAAGCCTAAACAAGCCAAATACATGGACAACCCCAACCCCCTCAACATCAAATTAGCACTCCGGGTAGTATAAGTAACCATATGCAGGCGGGGACCAAAAGCTCCCATCAAAATGCCGACAATAATAGGCCCTCCTGCCAATCCCAATTTAACCGGAAAACTTACCCCTGGTATAGTGAAAGGAATTGAACCAACAGCCAACCCTAAAACCACCCCGATAAAAACTGCAATTAAATTGGGTTCTTTCAAACTGATTACCCTATTCCCTAACACCTTTTCAACCTGGCCGATAGCCGCAGCCTCTCCTACCACAATCAATTTATCGCCAAGCTGTAATACCAACTCAGGAGTTGCCAGCAACTGAACTCCGGCCCGGTAGATACGGGTAATATTTATCCCATAAGCATTCCGTAAACGTAAAGCTCCCAATCTCTTCCCATTAATTTCAGAACGGGAAACAACTATTTGTTGAGATATCAACTGACTGTCAATAGCATTCCAATCAATGTCCTTTTTATTCCAGTCTGCTTTTTCTTCTTCACCAAAAAGAATCTTTAATGCTTCTTCCTCTGCTTCAGTTAAAATAACCAAAAGACGGTCTCCCGCATTTAAAACGGTATCGGAAGTCGGAATAGTAACCTTCCCGTCACGCCATAAACGGGAAACCACAAAACGATGAGCAACCAGGCCCGCCACATCTTTTAAATTCTTTCCAAAAATACCTGGATTCTGCACTTTAAATTCAGCAATAAATGTCTGTTTACCTTTATCTTCAACATTGATTACCTGTTCTGCACGCTTTGGAAACAACCTGCGGAGCGCAATCACAGCTAAAATAACTCCAACTACTCCCAAAGGATAAGTGACTGCACACCCTAAAGCCGGATCAGCAGCATCAATATGCATCTGTTTTAAAGTCTGCTGAGCTGCACCTAAAGCAGGAGTATTTGTAACCGCCCCACTTAAAATCCCTACCATATCAGGCAAAGAAATTCCGGTAATCACATGAAAAATCAAAGCCATAACCGTACCTGCCAAAATAACGGCTAAAGCCAATAAATTCAATGTCATTCCTCCTTTCCTGAAAGAACCAAAAAAACCGGGCCCCACCTGCAATCCAAGCGCATAAACAAATATAATCAATCCAAAACTCTCGGCATAATTCAACATCTGCGGCTCAATAGACAACCCCAAATGGCCAGCAGCAATTCCGGCGAAAAAAACAAATGTTACTCCTAACGAAATACCATATATACTGATTTTTCCCAATGCCAACCCAAGAGCAGAAATCATAGCAATAACAACAACTGCCTGTACGACACTATGTTCAATCAAAACACCATTTAACCATTCCATCTTATATCCTTTTCACAAAATCGGACACAAAATTAATACAAATAAGAAGAAAAAGAAAAAGAGAAACCGGACAAAAGAACAGCAACCACACCCACATTATGGGAAAAACCAAAAACATTATTATGTTAAAATATATTTTTTCTGGCATCGTTAAACGCTCATTATGAAACATTTTCATCTATATTAGTGTTTAAAATGTAAATTACATTATGTAATTTCATTATAGTATTAAACACAAAAGTATCGCATGAGATTAACACAACAAGCACTAACAATTATTTGTATCATCTTAACAGGATTTTACTCCTGCTCCCGCAAAACAACAATACCCACTCACCTGACATATACTCCGGTCCCCATATTCACTATCCCGGATAGCCTTTTCAAAGAAGTATGTATAGATTTTGCCTATCATGAAATAAAACCTGCGGATTTCTATAAACCAGTATTAGAAATCAGAGACTCGTTCACCAACTTAGAAAAACAGTTCGTCGGAGTTGCCGCTGAAAACCTGTTTGCACGCCATCCCGAATTAGTCGTAGATCTGGATAATATTGAAGAAGGAACTTTCCAATTTCCGTTGCCCGGAGCCAGAGTACTTTCAGATTTTGGACGACGTAACGGACGGATGCATCATGGAATAGACCTGAAAATCAATCGCCGAGATACCGTTATTGCCGCTTTCGACGGCATTGTCCGTATGGCAGGATGGAGCCGGGGATATGGGAATGTAATTGTGCTTCGTCACTACAATGGACTGGAAACCGTATACGCTCACAATACAAAACATTTAGTTCATTGCGGCGAACACATAAAGGCTGGCACTCCCATTAGTATTACAGGGGAAACCGGACGGGCAACAACAGACCACCTGCATTTTGAAGTCCGGGTAAACACAACGCCTCTGGATCCTAAACTATTAATAGATTTCGATAGCCAGACACTACAACCCAAATGTTTGGTTTTTTCTTTGGACGAAAAAGGAAAAATCAAAATAGAAAACATTTAATAAGTGCCCGGATACCCCTTGCCACAATCGGTAATTTGTTAAAAAGCCAACCTTTTATCAAACCAGATTGACAGGAAGTATATTATGGAATATGAAATGATTATACTGGCTACAACACAAGCCTGGACTCATTACGGGTATTGGGGATTACTGGGAGGCTCTTTTCTTTCCGCATTATTTATTCCTATAGGGGCAGACATTCTGTATGTAACATTATTAGCCCATGGTTTCAATCCCTATATATGCTTAATTATCGCCACAACAGGCGGATGGTTAGGAGGATTGGTGATATACACCATCGGTTATACAGGAAATGCCCGACACATCAAACATTTGCTTCGCATTCAGGAAAAACAATTAATCAAACAGAAAGCCAAAATAGAAAAATATGGCAGTCTGTTAGCATTATTGGTATGGATTCCCATTTTAGGAGACATATCAAATGTAGCTTTGGGATTCTACCACACCGCTCCCGCTAAAACCTTCATATTTATGTTTATCGGCCGGATGATACGTTTCCTTTTTTGGACAATTCTCTACCTGATTTATGCCAACCGTTTGATAAAATTCATTGACAAACTTTAATTTAAAAACTCCCAATCAGAGAATTCAGATTCGTTGTCAATAAACGAACAGCTATTGCCAACAAAATAATACCAAAAAATTTGCGCATCACATAAATTCCACTCTTACCAAATAACCGCTCAACATAAGATACATAGCGTAGTACCAAAAATACTACAATCATATTTAATGCTACAGCTATAATGATATTCAGAATATTATATTCAGCCCTCAATGAAAGTAATGTCGTAAATGATGCCGCCCCTGCAATCAAAGGAAAAACCAAAGGTACTATTGTTGCAGACCCGCAAGGTCCGTCATTCTTAAATATTTCAACCCCAAAAATCATCTCAACAGCAAGCACCAACAACACCAATGCCCCAGCTACGGCAAAAGAAGAAATATCTACATTAAACAACGCCAACAAAGCATTTCCGACAAATAGAAAAGCAACTAAAATAACGAAAGAAATAATTGCAGCTTTCCCCGCCTCTATCTTTTGATTCTTTTCCCGCAAACTAACAATAATTGGTATTGCCCCCAAAATATCAATAACTGCAAACAAAACCATAAAAGCACTAATAATCTCCTGAAAATTAAAATAAACTGACATCACATATAATGTTTTAAATAAAACACAATACAATAAAAATGTTAAATTTCAAACAACAAAAATACAACTTATTTTCCGGAATGACGTCATTCTCCATCAAAATTTTCGCGGCTCGACAAAAACGATTTTCCGCATGCCCTTGGTAATGATACATTTTTTCAACGAAGGAGAATACAAGCATTTGGGTGTAACTTCTTTCATCACAAATGAACCGAATCCAGCCCATTTTACGGGTTCGCCAACCGCAAGAGTACATTGGGTTATTTAGACTGCCTTATCGAGTACCAATACGATTTTGTCTTGCGGCATGGCGGAGCGAGCTTCTGAAATATGGCGCGAACCAGTTCTTTTTTGTTCATGTTTAACCAACCTGTTTTACGATCCATATACTTATCTCATACAACAACCACATCGGCAGCACAACCAATAACAGCGTAAAGACGTCCGACGTTGGAGTAATAATGGCTGCCACCACGAGGATAACCACAATAGCATGTTTGCGGTAGCGGCGCATGAAATCGGCGGAGAGGAAACCCAATTTGGCAAACAGCCAAGAGAGAATCGGAATTTCGAAGACCAGACCCATCGCCAGCGACATAGTCATCAAAGTGGAGATGTAGGATTGCAAAGCGATCATGTTGTCCACTTCGCCGCTGACCTGATAGGTTCCTAAGAAACGGAACGTCAGCGGAAAGATCAGAAAGTAGCTCACCGCCACACCCAAAGCAAACATCGCATATCCGCCTCCGACCACCCGCACCACATACTTCCGCTCATTGATATACAAAGCGGGCGACACGAAGCGGAACAACTGATAGAGGATATAAGGCAACGCACAGAGGATTCCGGCACATAACGCCGCTTTCATGTGGATGACGAACTGCTCGGCCAGTCCCGTGTTGATGAGCTTCACGAGAAAATCCGATGCACCGGATTCCGGCACCAGACCGCTGAGCGAATAGAGCAAACGGTAAGTGATAAAGTCTGCATCTTTGGGCGCGAGGATAACAGCGAACAGTTCCTCCTTGAAACAGAATGCCGTCACGCCAAACACGACGGCCACGAGCAGGCTCTTCACGACAGCCACCCGAAACACGTCGAGGTGCTCCCAGAAAGATTGTTTGTCCGTGTCCACCGCCATGCGCCTACTCTTTCTTCATCGGTTTTTCCTCAATATCTTTCTCCATATTGTTCATCCCTTCCTTGAATGAACGCACCCCCTTGCCCAGTCCTTTCATCAGTTCGGGAATCTTCTTGCCGCCGAAGAACAGCAGCACGACCAACGCAATCAGCAGTACTTCCTGCATACCCAGACCGCCGATAAACAATAGCTTGCTCATGATTATTTACGAATTAAACGGTTAATAAATGCCCATCCGCCGAATACCTGTAAAAGCATTCCCGGAATGCCGATGCGAAAATCCTGCACGGCAAGATAAAAGTCACCTTTAATTGCCCATTCTCCCAATGTACCAACGATTTGATAAGCCATAACTACAATAAGCAACATCCATATAGAGACTTTTTTGAAGCGTGTAGCAACAATTCCTGCGAAACCAGCCAATAATGCCGATTTTAACAAAATTGCAGGTAATCCGCTGACAGCTGGCATACCAAACAACAAGGAATTTATCAGAGGCGAAGCAATGGCTGTAAGAATCCCCACTCTCCATCCGTATTTATAAGCTCCAACGAGGGTGAAGAAATAGATGGGCAGCCAAGTTATTCCACCTTGCGGTATAAGATGAAAAAACTGGGGAACGACAATATTGCCCAAAACGAATAACGAGGCTGCCGAATAGGTTTTCACGTTATTGTATTCCAATGAATAGAGTTTTACTGTTGTTTGCATATTGATATATTTGTTTAAGATTAAAAATGAATGTTTATGCCGCCCATAACCGTTGCTCCCGGCATGGGATAACCGACGTTTATTTCGTATTTCTGAGCCATCAGGTTCTCGCCACGCAACCACAGGTCAAGCCATTGGGTCGCAGAAAACTGGCCGCGCAAGTTCCATAATACAAAGTTTTCTGTAACGGGATTATCTCCCACAGAGGTATAAAGTCCGTCAATATACTGGATACCGGAGGAAACGCTCCAACGTCCCTTGGTGAAACTACCTCCGGCATAAAGCTTGTGTTTCGGGGCAGCAATTACCGGATTTTTCATGTGCAGGAAACTATAGTTAGCATCTACCGACCAATACGCATTGATTCGATATGCGGCCATCAATTCCACACCGGCATTATCTATCTTTCCGGAGTTTTGATTGAGCATTCCCGACCCATTAGGATTGGGCAAGGTCATAATCAGGTTCTTTCCGTCGATGTAGAAAACGTTCACACCATAGTTCAAACGACCGTTCAGCAGGGTTTGCGACAGGGCTATTTCATAGTTCCACATTGATTCCGGTTTCAAATCGGGATTCTGCGGAGGAAACATATACATCTCACGCAGAATCGGGTAACGGAAACCTTCTGATGCAGAGGCTTTCAACTCAATGGCAGATGGCAGATGGAAAGCAAGCCCCGCCTGCGGTATCCATTCCGTACCAATCCTTGAATGATTGTCCACGCGAATCCCGGCATTCAAAGTAAGCCATTTACCAATGTCCTGACGGAAGTCCACGTATCCGGCAATCTCATCTTCATGCTTGTCAACCAAATCATTGCGAGTTCCCTCTCTTTCGCCTGCCACATAATCAGTCCATGCTTTACCGCCATACCTGAACCAGTCGAATCCGAATGTGATACGATTTCCCTTGAAGAACTGCGCACTTTGGTACAGCGACACGCCCATCATGTTGTCCCTTGACTTAAAACGCCCGTCCTGCGCAGTCTCACCTGCACTTGGGGTATAACCGTCGTTTATCCAATGGTTCCCCCAGTTGTAAAAGAAACTGGCCGCACCCGAAGTTCGCTGGTAATGGTTGGTCACGGCAAAAGAAGATACCCCTCGTGTGATGCGCTGGTAGGCGTCAACGAGCGGAGCCGATACCTGACCAGGATAGGAAGCATTGAAATGCGTCACGTTCACATCGGCATACATGTTCCAGTTATCCGTCACGTCATATCCCACTTTGGCGTATCCTCCATATTGCTCGAATCCCATATCATCACGGTGTCCGTCTGTGCGGTTGTACGAGCCGCTGACTATGGACGAGAATCGTCCTTTCCGGACCATATTGGTCAGTTCGGTTTCGAGCGTGTTGTACGAGCCGTATCCCGCATGAAGATTGGTGCGTACTCCGTCTTCGTGCATTTTTCTGGTCACGACATTGACCACACCACCCATCGCATTCGAACCGTAGAGCACGGAGGCCGGACCTCTCAGAACTTCAACCTTGTCTGCCAATAAAGACTGGTAAGCATCGGCAATCGGATGTCCGAAAATACCAGCATATTGAGGATGTCCGTCTATCAGCACCATCATTCGTGCCGTACCGCCTGAAAGTCCGCGAAGAGATATTCCACCGGCAGCACCGCCCGATACGCCGTAACCCATTATACCACGTGCGGTAGTAAAAAGTCCCGGTACGTTTTCGGTAAGCACAGGCAGCAGCGAAGGCTGCATGGCTTGTTCTATCTTCCGGCGGTTTACCACGGAAACCGTTTGCGACAGATGGCGCACATCCGTTGCATCACGTGTTCCTGTCACTACAACTTCGCCTATCGTGTACGAGCGCGTACTATCTGCAACTTCCTGAGCCCGACTTCCTTCGGGATAAAATAAGGAGGCGCACAATATTATAGAACCTAAACATTGTCGTATCTTTCTATTTATCATATTGCTGATTCATTCATAAAATCATGAATAAACGGCAGACATTCCACTGCCGTTTTACAATCCTTGCACAAAATCTCCACCGGACAGAAGCCATCTCCTTTGCGGTTGATGATATTAGGGACTTTCTTGGCGAAACGGAACGATATACCGGAATCTTCAAGCAGTCCGAGAGCGGACGTACTGATAACACCGGCAAAGAGTTCCCGGACGCCGCCCAGTATCAGCAACGCGGCAGCCCCTTTGCCGACCACTTTATCCGCTACGGACGCACCCCATAGCCAATCGGGATGTTCCGTCAGGAGACCATACAAGTCGGATATACCTCGACCGTCGAATGTGCGGATTCCGTCACCGGCTACCACCAAGGAATGGCTGCCGTCTTGCAGTATCTGAACCAGTTCGTCCATCATCATCCGATTTCCTGTTTCAGCCGTTCCACGTATGCGTCTATCCGATGCAGTTCCTTCGGGATATCGATACGCTGCGGACAATGAACGCTGCACTGGTTGCAGCCGATGCACCGGTTCGCCTGACGCAATTTCGGAACATTACGGTCGTAGCCCACGAGAAAGGCCCGGCGTGCTTTTCTGTAATTCTCCTCCTGCATGCTTTCCGGGATGTTCCCTTCATTCAGACATTTATTGTAATGGAGCAGAATGGCCGGAATATCCAAACCATACGGACAAGGCATACAATATTTGCAGTCGTTGCAGGGAATCGTGTCGAACTGCATCATACGTGTAGCCGTCTCTTGCAGGAACCTGAAATCGTCCTCCGTCAGCGGCTTCAAAGGAGCGTAAGTGCGCAGGTTGTCCTCCAAATGCTCCATACGGGTCATGCCGCTCAATACGGTATGCACGCCCGGCAGGCTGCCGGCAAAACGGAACGCCCACGAAGCCACGCTCATCTCCGGCTCGCGCTGCTTGAGGCGGGCTACGATGGTGCTCGGCACATTGGAAAGCCGGCCGCCTAACAGCGGTTCCATGATAACAGCCGGAATACCGCGCTTTTCCAGTTCGCCATACAGGTATTCGGCATCTGTATTCCGAGGATTGATTTGCTTGGCGTACTTCCAGTCCAGATAATTCAACTGGATTTGCACAAAGTCCCACTTGTATTCATCGTGTCGGGAGAGCAGATAATCGAACACCCGGACATCTCCGTGATAGGAGAATCCGAGGTTGCGGATACGACCCGACTTGCGCTCCTCCAACAGAAAGTCAAGGATACCGTTATTCATGTAGCGGTTTTCAAACTCCTCCATGCCACCACCCATCCCTACGCCGTGCAGAAGCAAATAGTCTATATAATCCACCTGCAACTCTTTCAACGAATTGCGGTACATGGCAATGGAGGCTTCCCGGCTCCATGTGGCCGGGGAGAAATTGGACAGCTTGGTGGCGATGAAATACTTGTCGCGCGGATGACGGCTCAGGGCAATACCGGTGGCGTGTTCCGACTTGCCCCGGCAATAGGCGGGCGACGTGTCGAAATAGTTCACTCCGTGGGCAATGGCATAGTCCACCAGCTCGTTTACCATCTCCTGGTCTATCTCCTCATTTCCTTCGCGGGCACTACGGCCACCGACAGAGGGCAGGCGCATCATACCGAAACCCAGCAACGACACCTTGTCGCCTGATGTCGGATTCGTCCGGTAAGTCATCCGGTCCGTAGGGATTTCTCCGGCTGCGGTCGTCAATGTCCCGTCTTTCCCGCCACCCACGCAAGCCGACAGTCCGGTCGTGGCCACTCCGGCGGCTCCTATTGTTTTCAGAAAATCCCGGCGGGACAGGACTTTCTTCTTTTTATCTTGATTGCTCATATTCTTTCTGCTTATAAAGTTTTACATCACGCTGTGCATCGTGTGTCCTTCCACATAGATGGCACTGAACGGACGTGCCGGGCACAGATTCTCGCATGCGCCGCACCCGATGCACCGTTCGGCATTCACAACGGGGATTTTGACCGAGTTCACATCTTCACTGTCTGACGGAACCATCAGTATTGCGCCCGAAGGACAATGGCGGGCACAGTTGCCGCACTCCACACCGTCGGTCAACGGAATGCAATTTTTCCTGATCCATACGGCATGACCGATGCGGGCGGATGATTTCTCCTCGATGGTAATCGGACGGATGGCTCCTGCGGGACATACATCGGAGCAGCGCGTACACTCCGGACGGCAATATCCCCGTTCGTAGGACATTTCGGGTTGCATCAGTTTCTGCAAGTCGGTCGAAGGACGGAGCACGTTATTGGGGCATGCCGACACGCAAAGCTGGCAGGCCGTACAATGCTGTGCAAAATGGCGTGCGCTCCATGCACCCGGCGGTACAATCGGCGTGGCACGTACCGGAATCTTCTTGTCCTCGATGACCGCCAGTCCGCCGTCCACTTTCTTCTCCTGCGCTTTCACCGCTGATGTGGCGGCAAGCACGGCTGTTGCCGAAAGGAAGTTGCGGCGGGCGGTATCAATCTGGCTGTTATCGGCTTTCGGGTTCTCTTCTTTTCCGGTCTTTTTATCCGAAGCCTTTGTTCTCATTCGGAACCCGATAGCTCCGTGCTTGCAGGTATCGAGACAGTCCATACAAACCACACAACGGCTGTAATCTATCCGATGCTCCTTGCCATCGATACACGCCGCCTTGCATTTGCGAGAACAGAGACCGCAACGGTTGCATTTGCTTTCGTCGATTGTGATACGGAACAGGGAAAAACGGGAAAAAAATCCCAATACCGTTCCCACAGGGCAAATCGTATTACAGTAAGTACGTCCGTTCCGCCATGCCAGCACGGCAAGCACAATGAATGTTGTGACAGCAATCACAAACGTAGACAGGCTCTTCATCCATACCTCCGTTTCATAAAAGGCGTAACTGTCCGCCCGCTCGGCGAAATAGGCCAGCAGGTTATTTCCCAAACGGTATATCGGAGCAAAAAGATTGGACGCGATACGCCCGTAAGAGCTGTACGGTGCCAGCAAGGCCACGAAAGAGCCGATACCGGCAATCAGGGCTGCAACGAACAGCACCAGCACACAGTAGCGCAGCCACTTCTTTTCCGGGGAGTAGGAAAAGCGATACCGTTTCTTCTTCCGCCGTCCGCTTATCCACGATACGATGTCTTGCATCACGCCCAGCGGACAGATGACCGAGCAATAGACACGGCCTGCAAGCAACGTCAGCAGAACCAACGCGATCACCACTCCCGCATTCAAGGCAAGCAATGCGGGCAGAAATTGTATTTTTGCCGTCCAGCCCAGCCACGCATGAACCGTTCCCGTAAAGTCGAGGAACAGAGCCGTAACCGCCAGAAAAAACAATACGGCAAATGTCAGTCTTATTTTTCTCAACATAACTTCTTATGATTATTATAGTTTCTGATTGTTCGCCAGCTTTAAGTCCATCAACGAAATGTGCTCGTTGCGGTATCTCGCATTGGGATTCTTTTCCGTTCCATCAGGGAATGAACCGTCTTTCGACTTACGGAACTGTATGGCTTTCTGCGGACAGTTCTGTATGCAGGCGAAACAGAACTCGCAGTCGCCGGACATCTTCACGCCTCTCGATGTCAGCTCATAGTTGCCGCGAGGACACACGTATGTACAGATTCCGCAGTCGATACAGGCATCGGTCACGGTAAAACTCTTTTCGCTTTTCATCAGAAAGCCCACCTCCGGATCGAGCCTCGTCCTCTGCATGAATCCACGGTGCATCTGGCGTTCTTCTTCCGTTACCGGTTCGTGCCAATGTCTCCGTCCGTTGATGTCCGTCGTTATCTTCTGCAAATTTTCGGGGATATGCTTATCCATCTTGATTTGCTCGTTCATGTCGAAGTTGGGCAGCCAGTTATCCACCATGATGATGGAGTTGATGTAATCGAACGCATTTCCCGCTTTTCGGGATACGCTGTCCCAAATCTCCACCGCATCGCATTTTCTCGCACCGTAGGTGAGGACAGCGAACTTGTATCCGGCTTTCAATTTCGCCTTCTGAACGAACTGCCGGACCATATAGGGAGGCATGTGCCCGTAGATAGGATAAACGATACCGATTTCATCCGCTTCAAATTCATATTTCCCTTGCTTCACCATCTGTGGAATACTCAACAGTTCCGTATTCTCTTCGGCCAACTGGCGGGCGATATACAGGCTGTTGCCCGTCCCGGTAAAATAAAAGATAATCCGTTTGCTCTTTTTTGCTTCGCAGGATGCCAGTGAAAGCAGCCCTGAAGAGGCGACCGCACCGCTCACTACGGCAGCCCCCATACGTTTCAGGGCATCCCGACGGCTGATTTTATTATCCGTACTCATATCTCTGATTCTTAATGGTTATTGTAATTATTCACTTTCGTGCAATTTTTCTCTGCCTCGGCTTGTCAAAAAGGCTGTCTTTTGCAAAGATAGATAATGCCTCCAAGAGCGGTCTTACAGAAATTTCGGGACGTAATGCAATTTTTACGGTAAATTTCCTGCCCTCCGGATATGTAAAAGCCATACCTCCAAACGGAAGAATGGCCTTATTGTATCATTCCCTTTTCTGTTTTTTCATCTTGATTTATTTTTTAAGCGTATAACGAACCCAGATAGTCCCGTTTGCGAACGGCTCAACACTTGTCAGTTTCAGCGGAACCGGAGAATGGCTCATGTCCCTGATACCATCGAACAGAGCCGTTTGTCCTGCCCGTCCGTCAATCCCAGGAGCCAGTAGCAGGCTCACTTCGTCAATAAGTCCCGCTTCAAGGAATCCACCGTTGATATGGCCTCCCCCAAGTACAGCAAGTCGTTTGACATCAAATTCTTTGCGAAGGATTTCCATTGCCCGGGGTAAATCAATGGAATCTTTGCCGATGCAAATCCACGATATTTCCTGTTCGCGCAGCATGTCAAGATACTCTTCCGGCACCAGTTCACTTACGATGCAGAGCAACGGCGTGCCGTCAATCTCCGAAGAAGGCCAGCACAGACGTCCGCGTGTATCTATGGCTACCATATAAGCATCTGACTTTACGGCAATGTGTACCGAAGGCTTGTCAACCGGTTTGTTTACCGCCGCAACGAACGGTTCCTTTTCGGCACTATAATGTTCCAATGTAACCCGACCCTCCAATAGCGATGGGCAATCAAGTTGTTCCAGCGTGGTGTAGTATTCGTCACCGCTGATTTTTTCAACCATCGAACAGTCGATACGGCCATCGATGGATGCCACCATGTGGCTTACAATATAAGGTCTTGTCTTCATATTATTTGGTTTCGGGTTTAAGCGGTCCGTAGAAATAAGATGCCGTGGATCCGCCATCAACGAGAAAGTCAGTACCCGTAATGAATGCACCTCGGCAATCAGATTTAGGATGGAAGACCGGGAGGACAAGTCCATTTCACGGGGACGGCATCGAAGCCTGCCTCGTTAATTGTTTTGGAAATCGCGTCTGCATTTGCCTGGTTCTTGTCGCCGATGACGATTTTCATGCCATAACCCATGCGGCGGCGATGGCCATACCAATCTGACCGGCTCCAGTCAATATCATTGCATTTTTTCATGTCCTTTATCTTTTCAACTATTATTTATTTTGAATGATTTGCCAGCCAATCTATCGTTGTTTTCCGTGCTTGCTCCTGCGACTTTTGGGCCGTAGTTCCGCGTATTGCCAGACCATTCAGCACAATAGCACCATTACATGCCTTTTTTATTTTGTTTTCCGTATCCGACAAACCGCTGCCTTCGTGGGTGCAAAACGGGATAACCGTCTTTCCCTGCCAATCATGCTTCTCAATGAAAGTGTAGACTGACATCGGCATATCTCCCCACCAATTGGGATAGCCGATATAAATGACGTCATACTCCTCCACGACAACATCTCCTTTGATTGCAGGACGAGACTTGTTTTCCTTTTCCGTTTTAGCAACCTCCACGCAAGCATTGTATTCATCCGGATAAGGATTCACCGGTTCTATCTGAAATAACTTGCCGTCGGTTTCTTCTGCAATCATCTCGGCAATGATATGGGTGTTACCTTTGCTGATTTTGCCCACATTGTAGTTCTCTCCGGTCCGGGAGAAATATGCTACCAGTACTTTCTTATTTTTCATTGCGTAATTTTGTGATACGGCATTTTGTGCAAACAAAAAAATTCCACATGCGCACAATACCGTTAAAACTATCTGAATCTTTTTCATACCCTATTCGTTATTATTTATCTTCTCTTTCAGTTTTTATTGTTCTCAATGGCAAAGATAGCCGGTTGTATCGGGTTGAGGCTTAAACGAATTACAGATTGGCCTACCGAAATTACAGATTGTTCTTCTCCCTAACTCACGATGTTGCCAAAACATCTTCCGGGATTATACGGATTACGGATTTTACAACCGGAATTACAGATTTTGCAGACAAGTATGTATCCGGACATTGGAAAAACATTACTTTTGCTTTCCATACGAATATAATATATATGAATAAGAATTTATTAAATATAGAAACTATTTTCGAATACAACGACATACTTGGTGTAAGGACATTGCACCCTCTTGTCAGTGTTATTGATTTGTCGAAGGCTAAACCGATGCGCCATATGCGCCATACGTTCAGCTTTTATACAGTTTACCTGAAAGAGGTAAAATGCGGTGATTTGATATACGGCCGGCAATATTACGATTATCAGGAAGGAACAGTCGTATGCCTCGCTCCGGGACAAGTCATAGGCATCGAAGACAATGGCGAGACATTCCAGCCCAAAGGATGGGCATTATGTTTCCATCCGGATCTCATACGCGGCACATCTTTGGGCAGCCATATCAAGGAGTACACCTATTTTTCGTATGAAGTAAACGAAGCGTTACACCTTTCGTTGGAAGAACGTGGAATATTCGTGGACTGCCTCAATAAAATCAGCCATGAACTGGAACACGCCACTGACCGATTGAGCAAACGGCTCATAGCGACAAATATTGAATTGCTACTGGATTATTGCCTGCGTTTTTATGAACGGCAGTTCATTACGCGAGAAAATGTAAATACAGACATACTGACCCGATTTGAGGCTTTGCTCGATAACTACTTCGAAAGTAACAGGGCAAAAACAGAAGGATTGCCGACAGTGAAATGGTGTGCATCGGAATTGTGTCTCTCATCCAATTATTTTGGTGACCTGATAAAAAAAGAAACAGGCAAGACCGCACAGGAGCATATACAGCTCAAACTGATAGGTATGGCTAAGGAAATGGTCTTGAATCCGGAACGCTCGATTTCTGAAATCGCTTATGAACTCGGATTCCAATATCCGCAACATTTCACGCGGTTGTTCAAGAAGGTGACAGGCATGCCCCCCAACGATTACAGACAGCAAGGATTAAAGGATTAAAGGCTTAATTGAATATGAGCAGGATAAAAGAACTTAGAATAGATATGCGCAAACCTGAAGAGGCGAATCCGGCAGAAGAAATTTGCTGCGCGCAATTGTGTTTCAGGATAAACCATACGATGCTCTGGTGAATGAATTGTTCTTAGGTAATATCGGTGAAAATAGTCGGGTTATGCCTCTTGTGAATGTCGTTCGGGGCTATAGCGTGAAGATTGGCAAGAATGTGGTGATTATGAACAACTCCCTCTTCATGGCAGCAGGAGGAATTACAATCGATGACGATGTGATGGTCGCCGCCAATGCCCAGCTTATTTCCAACAATCATGATTTATACGACCATCAGATATTGACCTGCAAAAATCATCAGGCGGCTTTCCGATAAATAGCTCAAAAAAGATGCTATTTCCGGTAATCCGTCGGATTAAGTCCGAGGTTCTGCTGCACGTAACGACTGAAATAGGCGGGCAAGGAGAATCCGAACATATCGGAGCTCTGGACGAACGACAACGATTTGCCTCGCAGCAGGTGCGAAATGTCGAGAATTGTATAACGATTGTCCGGTATTGGCAGCATAACCGCTGACTTGATATGTGCCCAAGAATCGGAACGTCAGCGGAAAAATCAGGGAATAGCTGACTAATACTCCGATCGCAAACATTGCATAACCTCCACCAACTACCCGCACGACGTATTTCCGCTCATTGGCATACAGAGCGGAGATGAGAGTGTCCCAAAAAGTGTGTAAATTCTTTCTTTAATGATAAATCATCCCCCCTGATTTCCCTTTCATATTTGAAATAAGTGAAATAAAACCTGTATCTGTCATGATTGTATCTCTTTGGTGGGGGGATAACTTTTCTGCCATCTTTGAATAAATTCCTTAAACTTCCAGAATGCCTTTTCCAATGTGAGGTCCCATTGGTCAGGCGAGCAGATTTGTTTGAGTTCCTGCTTCACCAAACCTTGGAAACCTTGCTCTTCATTTGTTATTTCAGAAATTATTTCCGAGATTTGTTCATGTATAAATTCCATAATCTATCATTTTTGAAATTGCTCATTACAAAAATAAAAATTAGAGGGATTTACACACTTTTTGGGACACTATCAAACACTATCCTAATTTTTATCTGTCAGTGACCTTTTCGTGGCGGTCAAGGTAGCCAAAAGACAATAAAAAAAGTCCCACAAAATATTGATTTTGTAGGACTTGTCTTTTTCTTGTCGCCTTTTGGCTTTTCTTCCGGTGATCCACCTGGGATTCGAACCCAGGGCCCCAACATTAAAAGTGTTGTGCTCTACCGGCTGAGCTAGTGAATCAAGCCACAATGTCTTCCCATTGCGGGTGCAAAGATAGAGAGTTTTTCGGTAGTTGCAAAAAAAAGTTACTGTTTTTTGAAATTATTTTCTACAATAAGCTCCCCCCTATTTTTTACTTCATAATTTTATCGTAACTTACTAAAAGTTTTACTAAATAAAAGTGCTATGTTATTCAATGCGTCAGAAAGAAGAGGTATTTTCACACTCCTTTTGTTAATTATAAGCATCATCGTGGTTCCGCGACAATTTTTACCAAAGGAACCTGATTTCTTTCTTTTACCGGCTGATATCATAGGAGATTCCGTCTATGTCAAGAGAGATACAAATTCACTACAAATTGTAAAAACTTTTCCTCTAAAAAAGAAACAGGCATCCCCCATAGAATTAAATACAGCAGATAGCAGTACGTTATTAACAGTCAGAGGTATAGGCCCTTATTATGCTTCCAAAATCATCCGTTACCGGGAACGCCTCGGAGGCTTTTATTCCCTAAAACAACTGAACGAGTTGAACATGAAATACTTTAACACGGATTCCTGCTCCCATCTCTTTAGCGTTGATCCTACAATTATCCGATTATCAGACCTCGATACGATGAGTTTTAAAGCCATATTACACCATCCTTATCTGGAATACGAAGATGTACAAATGATTTTCCATGCCAAACAAAAATACGGTCACCTTTCATACAGCATCCTGGAACAACATAAAGTCTTAACAATCTATAAATTGAAAAAAATAAAACCATATTTTAAATAAATCCTCTGACTTTTATAACTTTGTGGAACTGCGGAACAAAAGCAGGATTAGTTATTAAACCACACTTATTATGAAGAAAATATTACTCATATTATCCACTGTTATTATAATTATTATTTCTGTTTTACTAACCATTCCGGTATTTTTCAAAGGAGATATATTGCAGATTATTCAACATCAGGTTTCAAAACATATTAAAGCAGAATTGCAAATTGGAGATATGAGCCTGAGTATGTTTAAAAGTTTTCCGGATTTAAATGTGACCTTAAAAAAGGCAATGCTCACTGGTAAACAGGAATTTTCCAAAGATACCCTATTATATATCCCTCTTTTCGAAGCATCAGTGAATTTAAAATCACTGATCTCAGACAATGAATTAATCGTCAATAAAATATTATTGAAAGACGCCCGTTTACTCCCTATCGTCAATACAACTGGTAAAGCAAACTGGGATATTTTTCAGACAAAAGAGTTTGATTCCGACGATAATCCTATCGCCGAATCCACTGAAAACGGAGAAAAACATACGGAAAAAAAATTATCATTTCACGAAATCTCAATTCAAAACCTGTATATCGGTTACAACGACTACCAAACATCAACCTATGCCAGTATCGGAACAATGAACCTTCACTTGGCCGGCAATTTTTCAGCAACCAACACTGTCATTCACTCAATTCTGGACATGAATGACATCTCTTATCGCCAACAGAACAGCGTATTACTCCACAAAATAAATTTAAACTGGGAAACAGATATTGCAGCCAATCTGAAAGAAAAAACATTCCATATACAGAGAAATGATTTAGCACTCAACAACCTCAAATTAAACTTAATCGGGAATATTGCCATTTTAGGAGATAAATATAAATTGGATTTACAATTAAACGCTCCTGATACTAAATTTGAAAATCTGTTATCTCTTATTCCGAAAGCATACCAACACCACATTGATGGTCTGAAAACGGAAGGAAATTTCCATCTCAGTATGCTGGCCAAAGGAGAATACTACAAAGACCATTTACCTGCTTTTCAGGCTAAATTGCAAATAGACAACGCCTCTATCCAATATCCGGACCTTCCCGAAGATATCCACAACATTAATCTGGACCTGAATATCAGTAACCCGGGCGGTTCACCGGATTCTACACACCTTAATCTGAAAAAATTAAATTTTGATATCGCCGGAAATCCATTCTGTATGTCTCTGAATATTGTCAATCCCAATGATCCGTTATTGGAAGGCAAAGTAAAGGGGAGTATCAATTTTGCCAACTTAAAAAAGGCTCTACCATTGGAAAATGTCACTTTACAAGGTATAATCAATACGGACGTCTCTTTCAATGGTAAATACCAATACATTGAAAAAGAACAATACGAAAAATTTCTGGCCAAAGGCAATATTCAATTCAACAATATCCTATTTGTAAATACCAATTTTCCGGAAGGGATTTCTGTTCCCCAAGGCAACGTTGTTATTTCACCGGCATATTTGACCCTTAACAATTTTCAGGCTAAAGTATTTTCATCCGATTTTTTGCTTCAGGGAAAACTTTTCAATTATTTGCCCTATATTTTCAGAAATGAAACCCTAAAAGGCAATTTTTCCCTGTCTTCCAATCAGATCAATCTGAATGAATTCATCATTACCCAGATGCAGACAGCCAAGACAGATACCCTGCTCAAAAATGATAGTATTATCTCACCGGCAGTCACAACAAAACCTAGTGCAGCAGAAGGTGTCCTGGAAATTCCGAAAAATATAGATGTACAATTTTCCACCCGCGTCAACACCATTATCTTTGACCGTCTGATTATCAAGAATACAGAAGGAAATATCAGCCTTGCACATGCTACTGCCAATCTGAAAAAATTAAGTATGAATATGCTAAATGGCAACATGATATTAAATGGCCAATACAGTACAGTAAATCCGCAGACTCCGAATGTAGATTTTAATCTTCATATCACTGATTTCGATATAAATAAAGCATACAACGCTTTCACTTTCATCAAAAAAAGTATACCTGTCGCCATGAATTGTGAAGGACAGATTTCTGCTTCCATGAAATTTGCTGCAACCCTCGACAAAAAAATGAGTCCGGTAATGACCACCGCTAACGGAGGCGGCTTTCTGGAATCAAAAGGAATATTGTTAAAAGACAATCCGGCAATGAATCAATTGGCTAATGTGTTAAAAAACGACGAACTGAACCGCCTGAGCATCAGTCATCTGAAAATTGATTTTAAACTAAAGAACGGAAACATTGTCGTGGAACCTTTCACAACCTCATTCGCAGGTAATCCTGCAAGAATCTATGGGAATCAAAGTGTCGAAGGTAATCTGGATTACACACTCTCAATAACAGTCAACCGAAAGTTTTTCGGCAAAGACATAAATAACCTGCTTAAATCAATTCCAGGTTCAAATAATATCCAAAATCTGGATTTGGATGCCAAAATAGGCGGAACCCTCACCCATCCGGTAATCAAACCGGATTTATCCAAAGCAATCAAAGCTGTTACCAAAGAAGCGGAAAAGGAATTGAAAGGAAATGTCTTACAAGGCTTGCAAAACTTATTCAAGAAAAAATAAAACGACACAGTCCGGAATTTTTTCCAAATTTTACTTCTATAACAACTCTATATATGATAACCCGCGAAGAAATATCAGACTTTATCTGTACTTTTTATCAAAGGCGTTTGCAAATACTGTACAGACAACTGAAATCAAATATCCGATTCTGAAAGGGGATGTCTTTTTTTCAGACATCCCCATACTTTTAGTTATTTAATAAGGCGGAGTAAATTTACCTTCGGCAGGGAATTCATCTGAATTTTCCGTATTGCCATAAGGTTGGGGCTGACTTCCCAACGCTTCGGACTCTTCTTTCAATTCATCCATATAATCGGATAAATTATCTTTCGCATTTTGGTCATCATTCGCCAGAATTTCATCCATAGCTTTATTGTAAGCTGCTGTTTGTTGGGCAAATATACCCTTGGACTGGTCACTTTCCGCCCTTTCATAATTTGAAGCTCCGACAATATCATTTTCCGTTGTCTCATCCTCCTTCATCTTCTGACTTTTTCCAAATTTTCCGGACTTCTCACAACCGCATCCGTTCGTGAGCACTCCCATGTTCTGCTTTTCTTGTTCGTCATTCATAACTTAGTTGTTTTTTGTGTTTTCCATTAATCAACCCGGACAAATCTCTGCCAAATAACCTGCATCGGTCAGGATTTTTTTTACTTTCCCGGCCACTTCCTCATCGTCGGTTTCTACGGTCATTATTCGGTCCGGACTTTTTAAATCGACTGTCCAACTTTGTATTTCAGAAGTTGTATCCAATTGTTCCCTGACTTTAGCCACACAATTATTACACTTCAAATTAGTTTTAAATTTAAATGTTTTCATACTCATCTCCTTTAATTAAATTCTACATTACGAACGCTTAAAAAACAGAATTGTTACAAATTCGGATTATATCTTTTTAGCTTTAATTCTTAAACTATTGGTAACGACTGAAACAGAACTGAATGCCATAGCAGCCGCAGCAATCATCGGATTCAACAAAAAACCGCAACAAGGATACAATATACCGGCAGCCAATGGAATCCCTATGATATTATAAATAAAAGCCCAAAAAAGATTCTGCCGGATCGCCCGGACAGTTTGCCCGGACAGCTTCCGTGCTTTAAGAATAGCATTCAAATCAGAAGTAATCAAAGTGATTTTAGCTACATCTATTGCAATATCCGAGCCTTTTCCCATAGCTATACTGACATCAGCCTGAGCCAATGCCTGAGAATCATTAACACCATCTCCTACCATCGCCACAATTTCACCTTTCCGTTGCAATTCTTTTATAAAATCAGCTTTATCGGAAGGCATCATTTCAGCCTTATAATTCTTCAGCCCTATTCTTCCGGCAACAGCTTTTGCCGTAATAACATTATCCCCGGTAAGCATATAAATCTTCAGTCCTTCTTTTTGTAATTGCTGAACAGCCTTTACCGAACCTTCTTTCACTTCATCAGCAATAACTATCAATGCCAGTACCCGGACACTATCTGCAAAATACACAACAGTTTTTCCTTCTCTGCGGCATATTTCAGCCTGCTGTTCTTGTTCTAAATCCTCCGGAATGTGATGCGACTGTAACAAACGGTGGTTCCCGACATAATAATGCTTTCCTTCTATTACACCGCAAACTCCCTGACCTGTTATACTTTCAAATTCACCTTTTAATGTAGTCGTTATCCCTTCACGGCCCAAATGAGCAACAACAGCATCAGCCAAAGGATGCTCTGACCGGCTTTCCAGATACAATAAAACAGGCATATACGATATAATATCAATCTGAGGATTCCAGAAAATATCGGTCACAGTAGGTTTTCCCTCCGTAATAGTCCCGGTTTTATCCAGCACAACTGCTGTCATTTTATACAGACGTTCCAGACTCTCTGCATCACGAATCAAGATATTATTTTCCGCCCCCTTCCCGATTCCGACCATAATAGCCGTAGGAGTTGCCAAACCCAATGCACAAGGACAGGCAATGACCAAAACAGTTACTGAAGCCAGTAAAGCATGAGTAAAAGCCAGATCACCACCAACTAACATCCATATTGTAAAAGTCAGAATAGCAATAGCGATAATAACAGGTACAAAAATTCCGGCAATTTTATCCACAAGTTGTTGTACAGGAGCCTTACTTCCCTGAGCTTCCTGTACCATTTTTATAATTTGAGCCAAGACAGTATTACTTCCCACTTTTTCTGCCATAAAATGAAAACTCCCTTTCTGATTTATGGTTCCGGCAAAAACATGGGCTCCGGCAACTTTTTCTACGGGGATGGGTTCTCCTGTAATCATGCTCTCATCCACAAAAGATATTCCCTCCTTTACTGTTCCGTCAACAGGTATCTTATCTCCCGGTTTTACCAATAAAATATCACCAGGCTGTACAACTTTTACCGGCACCTCCTGTTCTGTTCCGTCCCCCAGTATCCGGACAACAGTCTTGGGTTGTAATCCGATTAGCTTCCGGATTGCCGCCGAAGTATTGGCTTTGGCCTTGCTTTCCAGCAAACGTCCCAAAAGAATTAAAGCAATAATCACCGCCACCGCTTCATAATATACATGTGCTTCAAGCCCCCGCTCTATCCAATATCCGGGCCAAACAGTATTAAACAAACTAAATAAAAATGCAACCCCCGTACTTACTGCCACTAAAGTATCCATATTTGCATGCCCGTGTTTTAATTGATGCCAGGCATTGATAAAAAATCCTCTCCCGAAGATTCCCAAAACCGGAAGGGTTAGTACAAGCATAATCCAATCCCCATAAGGCATATGCATAAAAAACATACCGATAATAAAAACCGGAAGTGCCAATAGGATGGCCCCAATTGTTTTTCGCCGTAATTTTTTATACTCCTCCCGTTGCAAACTCTCCGCCTGATTTGCTTCCCCTTCTTCTTCCAATACCAAATCATAACCAGCCTCTTGTACCGTTTTCTGCAAATCCGCAGGTAAAACCCTCGAAGCATCATACTCCACCGTCACTGTAGACGAAGCAAAATTTACCCTGGCTTGATAAACCCCTTCACGGCCTGATAAAGCCTCTTGCACGTTAGTAGCACACCCGGCACAACTCATACCAAGCACATAAAATATTTCTTTTTTTTCCTGTAGTCCTGACCTCATTTTCTCTCTTTCAAAAATTTTACAAGTATATTAACAATACAAGCAATGCTTTTACAAAATTAGAGAAAAAGTCACTAAAGCCGGTAAAGTTGAGGAAAAATTCCACACATCAGATACACACCAATCCCCATATTCCCCACTTCCAAAACCAGATTACAAAATTAAAAAATCAAACAAAATACTAAAAATCAACGACTTAATTATTAAACATTCTCAATATACATTTCTGGCACTCTATTTTCTGTAAAAAAATTACCATTCAATTTACAACCTCAACGGGGCCATATGCACAACACTCTACTACTTCACATTCTATGGGCCCCGGAAACAAGTCAAAAGTGAACTTTTGACAGATGAGCAGCTCTTTGATTAGTGAAGTCTTTGAGACTTCTGATTAGCAAACCGACAATTGCGTCAGAATTTGTTTATCAGGAACTTTAGTTCCACTAATCAGCAGAGCACTTTCTCTATCCCCGAATAAAATCAAAAAATTACGCTTCACCTCCCACAAATTAACTATAAACCTCTTATCTTTGAAACAGCATGGAAAGAAAAATCATACATATAGACATGGATGCTTTTTACGCTTCCATAGAACAACGGGACCATCCGGAATACCAAGGCAAACCGCTTGCAGTGGGTCGTCCAGAAGAACGCGGAGTCGTTGCTGCAGCCAGTTATGAAGCAAGACGTTACGGTATCCGTTCTGCCATGTCATCCATGAAAGCTATGAAACAATGTCCGGATTTGATTTTCATAAAAGGCAGAATGGAATACTATAAATCCATATCTGCCCAAATTCACGAAATATTCCATGAATATACAGACATCGTAGAACCTCTGTCCCTCGACGAAGCTTTTCTTGATGTCACGGAAAACAAAAAAGGAATCCCGTTTGCAGTAGATGTAGCCCGGGAAATTAAAAAAGAAATCCGCGAAAAACTAAATTTGGTTGCCTCCGCCGGTGTTTCCTACAATAAATTTCTGGCTAAAATCGCTTCCGACTATCGGAAACCGGACGGACTTTTCGTCATACACCCAGATAAAGCAGCAACATTTATAGCTAAATTACCCATCGAAGCTTTCTGGGGGATTGGCAAGGTAACTGCACACAAAATGCATGCTTTAGGCATCCGCAACGGTGCACAATTACGCGCCTGCCCGCTGACATTTCTAATACAGAACTTTGGGAAAGCCGGAAAGCTTTACCATGCATTTGCTCATGGAACCGACCTACGACCTGTTGAAGCTGTCAGAATCCGCAAATCTGTCAGTTGTGAAAACACATTTGAAAAAGACCTCACAACCCACACGGCCCTTACCATCGAATTGTGGCACGTCGCCGATGAATTAATCAAACGACTGAAACAAGCCGGATTCTACGGTCACACACTTACCCTTAAAATAAAATTCAGCGATTTTTCACAAAAAACCCATAGCATAAGCGTCGGCTACAAATTAATAACAATGCAAAAA
This sequence comes from uncultured Odoribacter sp., assembly GCA_910578105.1. Lineage (GTDB taxonomy): Bacteria > Bacteroidota > Bacteroidia > Bacteroidales > Marinifilaceae > Odoribacter. Next base: position 105,541 of record CAJTPD010000003.1, read on the forward strand.
ATCCTTCCTTTGGCCAAACAGTTACTTAGAGAACTCCATTTGTCCGACTACCGGATCAGACTTCTGGGATTAACCGTTTCTAATCCCATCCATTCTCACAGCAATGATCATACACCAACACAACTCAGTCTGAAATTTTAACAAAGGTGTTTATATACATCTTTACACTAAACTAATGATTATTTGTTTTTGGTATTTACGTCCTCCCTAAAATTATCTCAAAAAATACCAAAGGAAAAATATAACGTTCTTTTAATAACAATTGTAGCCATTTTTTTAAAATTAAATTCTATATTCGCACGCTTAAAAGGAAATGAGTGTGCAATTGGTTAAATGGTTCATATTAGTTTTTGCTGTATGTTCGGTAATTATGGTAACCTGCCAGATTTTTACAACAATAAATACATCTGTCCGGCCGGAATACACCTCTGAATATATGAATCGCTCCAATACTATTTCCTATTCTTTCACACCATCATTTTATTGGAATACAACAGATATTGGTCAGCGCATGACACATATTTCCGTAAAGAAAAAAATTTTCACCTGTCTACTTGTTCACCTGAATTACCATTTTATCCATTTTTCAGAGCATTATCAAGACGTATTTGCTACCCATCTGTTTCCGGATGCTGTTCCCGGCCAGACCAGGTATTTTGTTTACACCTTACACCGGATCATTGTATAATCCGGACATTTGAGTTATACTTTTATTCTAATTCATTCTGCATTTTATAAAAAATACATAAATCCTTGTTATGAATCTGACACTATTAATTGTCGTTATCATCACAGCCATTGCATTGGTAAGCATTGCACTAAGCGTAGCGCGGCTGGTATCTCCACGGTCTTTCAACCGGCAAAAAGGAGAAGCTTACGAATGTGGTATTCCCACACGAGGCCATTCCTGGATGCAATTTAAAGCCGGATATTATTTATTCGCCATATTATTCCTGATGTTCGATGTAGAGGCCGTATTCCTGTTTCCGTGGGCCGTGACTGTTCAGGATCGTGGTATTGACGGTTTGATTAATATCCTGTTTTTTATGGTTATCCTAATCCTGGGGCTGGCATATGCCTGGAAAAAAGGTGCATTGGAATGGAAATAAAAGTCAATGATCAGAGATAGTAAAAGATGAAAAAGCCTGAAATAAAATCTATTCCTTATGAGGACTTCAAAGACAATGAGTACCTTGAACAACTCAGAACCAATGGTACGGATGTCATTGTCGGCAGCCTGGACGACCTTATCAATTGGGGACGTTCCAATTCGGTGTGGCCGCTTACTTTCGCAACAAGCTGCTGCGGTATCGAATTCATGGCGGTAGGAGCAGCCCGTTATGATTTCGCCCGTTTCGGATTCGAAGTAGCCAGAGCCAGTCCCCGTCAGGCCGATGTTATCATTGTTGCCGGTACTATTGTACACAAGATGGCTCCCGTATTACGTCGGTTATACGACCAAATGGCAGAACCCAAATATGTTATTGCTATGGGAGGATGCGCCATTTCAGGCGGACCATTCAAAAAATCTTACCATGTAGTAAAAGGAGTAAATCAGATACTTCCTGTTGATGTCTACATACCCGGATGTCCGCCCCGCCCAGAATCTTTGCTGTATGGACTAATGCAACTCCAACGGAAAATCAAAACGGAAAAATTTCTCGGAGGTGTCAATAAACAAGAAAGCAATCATTCAAAGCACGACGAAACTTGTATATCTGGTAATGACAATTAAGGTATGAAAGAAAAAATATTAACAATCACGCCGGAAGCCATAATTGAAGAAAAAAACGGCCAGCTGTTTGTTACAGTTTCCCCGGTTGCTTTACACAATCTGGCCCTGCATTTAAAAAATGAGCAAGAGCTGCAATTCGATTTCCTCGTATGTATGACCGGTATGGATTGGGGAGATTCCCTGGGAGTAGTGTATCACTTACGCTCTACAGTTTCAGGCCGGGAAATTATACTACGGACCGAAACAACCAATCGTATAACTCCGGAACTGACCAGCGTTTCTGACATCTGGGCTTCTGCCAATTTGAATGAACGGGAAATCTTTGATTTTTTCGGTATTCGCTTCGTCAACCATCCGGATATGCGGCGTTTATTTTTGAGAAACGACTGGGAAGGCTATCCTTTCCGCAAAGATTACAATGCTGACGAAAACATCAATCCGATCCGTTTGGAAAGCGAAAGCAGCCCGGACGCAACCCAGACTCTGGAGTTGACGGAATCGGGAAAAATCGAAGAAAAAGAAAACGTCATCTTCGAAGATGACGAATATGTAGTAAATATAGGACCTCAGCATCCCGCTACACACGGTGTGCTCCGTTTCCGGGTATCTCTGGAAGGAGAAATCGTGAAAAAAGTCGATGTCAATTGTGGTTACATCCACAGGGGAATAGAAAAAATGTGTGAAAACCTGACTTATCCCCAGACTCTGGCTCTGACCGACCGGTTGGATTATTTGTCAGCCCACATGAACCGTCATGCTCTGTGTTTGTGCATTGAAGAAGCGTTGGGCCTGGAAATACCCGAACGTGCCAAATATATCCGGACCATCATGGATGAGCTTTCCCGTATTGCTTCACACCTGTTGTTCTGGTCCACCTTTTGTATGGACTTCGGAGCCCTGACCGCTTTTTTCTATGGTTTCCGCGACCGTGAAAAGATTCTTGACATTTTTGAAGAAACCTGTGGCGGACGGCTGATACAAAATTACAATTGCATTGGAGGTGTGATGGCAGACATTCACCCGAATTTAATCCGGCGAATCAAGGAATTCATCAAATATTTACCGCCCATGCTGAAAGAATATCATGGCGTATTCACAGGAAATATTATTGCGCAGCAACGAATGAAGAACATTGGTATCCTTTCCCGGAAAGATGCCATTTCCTATGGTGTGACAGGTCCGGCCGGGCGTGCTTCCGGATGGAAATGCGATGTCCGGAAACTTCATCCTTATGGCGTATATGACAAAGTCGAATTTAAGGAAATCACTCATAATCAAGGTGATGTTTTCAACCGTTACATGGTGCGGATGGAAGAAATCGTTGAATCTCTGCAAATCCTGGAACAATTAGCAGACAATATTCCGGAAGGCGACTTCGCATTGAAAACCAAGCCCATTATTAAATTACCGGAAGGCCGGTTCTATAAAAGCGTAGAAGCCGCCCGCGGTGAATTCGGCGTTTACATCGAAAGTCGCGGAGACAAATACCCCTATCGGGTAAAATTCCGTTCTCCGGGCTTACCGCTGGTTTCCGTGGTCGACTTGCTCGCCAGCAATAACAAAATCGCCGATTTAATTGCAATCGGTGCTTCTTTGGACTATGTCGTTCCGGATATTGACAGATAAAAATTATAGATAAAAGACAAAAAGCTATCAGCTTATCACTTTTAATTTTTAAATTATGTTTGATTTTGCAGTTGTAACACATTGGGTCGATACCACTCTGCGGCTTTTCCTGCCGGAACCATGGGTAACCATTGCAGAGTTTGTACTGATTGGCATATGCCTGTTAATTGCTTATGCTGTCATGGCTCTGGGACTGATTTATGCAGAACGGAAAGTATGCGCTTTTTTCCAATGCCGGATTGGTCCGAACCGGGTTGGACCATACGGAGTAATCCAGACTGTCACCGATATGATTAAAATGTTAATCAAAGAAATCATTGAAATCAACCATGTTGACCGTTTCCTGTTCAATCTGGCTCCCTACATCGTCATCATAGCCTCCTTACTGTCTTTCAGTTGCATCCCTTTTGCCAAAGGATTGGAAATCATAGATTTTAATGTAGGTATTTTCTTCCTGATTGCCGCATCGTCCATTGGAATTGTCGGCATATTATTAGCCGGATGGGCCAGCAACAATAAATTCTCCCTGATTGGAGCAATGCGAAGCGGAGCACAAATGATCAGCTACGAACTTTCTATCGGTTTATCCATCCTCTCCATGGTTGTACTAACAGGGAGTATGCAACTCTCCACAATAGTGGCAAACCAGGCAGACGGTTGGTATATTTTCAAAGGCCACTTGCCTGCTTTTATCGCATTCGTCATTTACCTGATTGCAGGAACTGCAGAAACCAACCGGGGACCTTTTGACCTCCCGGAAGCGGAATCCGAATTAACAGCCGGATACCATACCGAATATTCAGGGATGCATTTCGGATTTTTCTATGTAGCAGAATTCGTTAATATGTTCATTGTGGCAGCAGTAGCCACAACCCTTTTCCTGGGCGGATGGATGCCGTTACATATTCCGGGGTGGGAAGCTTTTAATACAATTATGGATTACATTCCTTCCCTGCTTTGGTTTTTGGGAAAAAGTACTGTTATAGTCTTTATCATCATGTGGTTTAAATGGACATTCCCCCGCTTACGAATCGACCAGTTACTTACCCTTGAATGGAAATACCTGCTCCCCATCAATTTATGCAATCTGTTTTTGATGGTATTTGTCGTGGTATTCAAATTACATTTTTAGAAAATATGAGAAGTACACAAGAATATTTCAGTGATTTTTTCAGTGGACTGGGGTCTTTACTAAAAGGTATGAAAATTACTCTCAAAGAATTTTTCACCCCAAAAACCACAGAACAATATCCGGAAAACCGGGCGACATTAAAAATGTTCGACCGTTTCCGGGGCGAACTGACCATGATTCACAATGAACACAACGAACATCACTGCGTAGCCTGTGGTATTTGTGAAATGAACTGCCCCAACAACACCATCCGCATTGAATATGAAACAATAACAACAGAAGATGGAAAAAAGAAAAAAGTATTAACACGCTACTTATATGACCACGGTAGTTGCCTTTACTGCCAATTATGCGTACATAATTGTCCGCATCATGCTATCGAATTTATTCCCACATTTGAACACGCCGTTTTTACCCGGGAAAAATTAATCACCCGGTTAAATCGTCCCGGTTCAAAACTCATAAGTAACGGACAATGAATTTTACCAACTATAAATAAAATGTATTACTTGTGTTCACTCCCGACGAGGTACATTAAAATGACAATAACATGGAAATAACTTTACCACAAGCGGTCTTTCTGTTTTTGGCGGCAGTCATCTCGGTATTCTCAATCCTGACCGTTACAACCAAACGAATTCTCCGTTCGGCAACTTATCTGCTATTTGTTTTATTTGCAACGGCAGGAATCTACTTTGAACTGAACTATTCCTTTCTGGGTGCAGTCCAGTTAACTGTCTATGCCGGAGGTATCATTGTTTTATATGTATTCTCTATCTTACTGACAAGTTCGGATAGTCAGAAAGTCGATAAAATCAAAAACAGTAAATTTTTTGCAGGTATCATTGCTGCCATTGGAGGCGCAACTCTCTGTATCTTCATCACTCTGACCCATACTTTCCCGGTATCTCATTTCGTAGCAGGAGAAATCAGACAAAAAGTAATCGGTACGGCATTGATGGGAAGTGAGAAATACCAGTACCTGCTTCCTTTTGAAGCCATCAGTATACTATTGCTCACCTGTATTATCGGCGGCATCTTGATAGCACGGAAACGCTAATAAACATTTTCCACACAGACTCACTAAAATGATAAATTTATGGAAATAACAATGGAACATTACCTGGTGATCAGCACAATCATGTTTTTTGCCGGAATTTATGGGTTCATTACACGACGGAACATGTTGGCCGTATTAATCTCTATCGAATTAATTTTGAATTCAGTAGACATTAATTTTGTCGCATTCAATCGCTTTTTGTTTCCCGGGCAACTGGAAGGATTTTTTTTCACTCTGTTTGCCATCGGTATCTCGGCATGCGAAACGGCTATTGCCATTGCAATCATTATTAACATATACCGGAATATCCGGAATATCCAGGTAAAAAATCTGAATGAATTGAAAGAAGATTCTGTCAATAACGCCGGAAAAGAGTAAAAAATTATGGAATACACTTTATTGATCTTTCTGTTTCCTATGCTGACATTCCTGTTACTTGGACTGATAGGCATAAAATTACGCCCGGTAGTTGCCGGATGCATCGGAACTGTTTCGTTAAGCATAATCACTTTATTGGCTTATATCACCGCCACCCAATATTTCTCTTCTCCCCGGGTCAACGGAGTATTTGCCAAAATCATACCCATCCGTTTCGAATGGCTGAAATTTACAGATAGTCTCCAAATCGACTTAGGGATTCTGCTAGACCCTATTTCGGTTATGATGCTGGTGGTCATCACCACTGTATCCTTGATGGTACACATTTATAGCCTGGGATATATGAAAGGTGAACGCGGTTTCCAGCGTTATTATGCTTTTTTGTCTTTGTTCACATTCTCAATGCTGGGATTGGTCGTTGCTCCCAATATTTTCCAAATGTATATCTTTTGGGAATTGGTTGGAGTATCTTCCTATTTACTCATTGGTTTTTATTATACGAAACCTACAGCTATAGCTGCCTCTAAGAAAGCCTTTATCGTTACCCGTTTTGCAGACCTGGGATTCCTGTTGGGAATTTTATTATTATCTTATTTTACACATACGTTCAACTTTGAAATGTTAACTTCCGGAGATGCTTCCATCTTTGCAAGCACTGCCGGTTCCACTTTTCTGGGAGCCTCGGTGATGAGTTGGGCTTTGGCTTTAATCTTTATCGGAGGAGCCGGAAAATCAGCCATGTTTCCGCTACACATCTGGTTACCGGATGCAATGGAAGGTCCGACTCCGGTATCTGCTCTCATCCATGCTGCAACAATGGTCGTCGCCGGAGTATTTTTAGTGGCACGTCTGTTTCCACTGTACGTAATAGCAGCACCGGAAGTCCTGACAGGCATCGCCTATACAGGTGCTTTCACCTCTTTATATGCTGCTGTGGTTGCATGTGTACAAACCGACATCAAACGAGTACTGGCTTTTTCAACAATTTCACAAATCGGCTTTATGATGGTAGCCCTGGGAGTTTCCGGAATGGAAGGTCATGAAGGATTGGGCTACATGGCATCCATGTTCCACCTATTCACTCATGCCATGTTCAAAGCCCTGCTCTTTTTGTGCGCCGGAGCCATTATTCACGCCATCGGCAATAATGAAATGAACTGTATGGGAGGTCTGCGCAAATACATGCCATTCACGCACCTTACTTTTCTGGTGGCCTGTCTGGCCATTTCGGGAATTCCTCCATTCTCCGGTTTTTTCAGTAAGGACGAAATCCTGGCAGCCGTATTCGCTTTCAGTCCATGGTTAGGAATTTTTATGAGTTTTGTCGCAGCACTGACAGCTTTTTACATGTTCCGTCTGTATTATCGAATCTTCTGGGGAACACCTGCTCATTTTGTTCACACACCGCACGAAGCACCAAAAACCATGACAATACCTTTAGTTATTCTGGCTGCCATCACCTGTGTGGCCGGTTTTATTCCGTTCGGACATTTTGTAAGCAGTAATGGCCTGCCCTATACTATCCGTCTGGACATGACGATAGCTATTAGCAGCGTAATTGTTGCTTTAATCGCTATTGGTATTGCAACCCTCTTTTATAAATCAAAATGTGACATTCCGGAACGTCTGATTAATATGTATCCCCGTTTTCATCAGTCAGCTTTCCACCGCTTTTACATAGATGAACTTTACTTGTTTATCACCAAACGAATCCTGTTCAATTATGTGTCCCGTCCTATCGCTTGGTTCGACCGTAACATTATTGATGGAACAATGAACGGAATAGCTCACCTGACTCAACGCCTTTCCTACGTCATCCGGGGATTTCAGTCTGGTCAGATTCAACAATACGCCTTTATCTTTCTGCTCGGCACTCTGTTGATTGTTTTATTAGTCATGTTTATATAAACGATTCAGTTTAATACAGAATGTTATGAATTTTTTATCATTATTTATCCTGATACCAATATTGATGCTGGGTAGTCTGGCTCTCTCCGGAAATATGAAACAAATCCGGAGCATATGCGCAGCAGGAGCTTCTCTATTATTATTTTTGTCTGTACTGCTGACTTTCATGTATCTGGATGCCAGAAACAGCGGAGACACAACCGAAATGCTGTTCGCAGCCTCTGTCATGTGGTATGCACCCCTAAATATACACTATTCTGTTGGTGTTGACGGCATCTCAGTTGCTATGCTACTTCTATCTTCAATCATTGTATTTACAGGCATTTTTACCTCCTGGAAAATGGAGATTCTTCCCAAAGAATATTTCATGTGGTTCTGTCTGCTCAGTATCGGAGTATTCGGATTTTTTATTTCCACAGACCTCTTTACCATGTTTATGTTCTATGAAATTGCACTGATTCCCATGTATCTGCTTATCGGAGTATGGGGTACCGGCAAAAAAGAATACGCGGCAATGAAATTAACACTTATGCTGATGGGAGGGTCTGCTTTACTTTTAGTAGGAATCTTAGGCATTTATTTTTCTTCCGGAGCAACTACCATGAACATCCTGGAACTTGCCCGCCAATCTATGCCGGTGGCACTACAGAGGTGGTTCTTTCCGTTAACCTTTATCGGCTTTGGCGTACTGGGTGCTCTTTTCCCTTTTCATACCTGGAGTCCGGACGGACACGCTTCGGCCCCGACGGCAGTATCCATGCTTCATGCCGGTGTTCTGATGAAACTGGGAGGTTACGGTTGTTTCCGGGTAGCCATTTATTTAATGCCCGAAGCTGCCCGGGAACTTTCCTGGATTTTCATTATTTTAACCGGCATTAGCGTTGTATACGGAGCTTATTCCGCTATTGTACAAACTGATTTGAAGTACATCAATGCTTATTCATCTGTAAGTCATTGCGGACTAGTCCTGTTTGCCATCCTCATGCTTAACCAGACTGCCATGACCGGTGCTGTTATGCAAATGCTCAGCCATGGGTTGATGACGGCCTTGTTTTTTGCACTCATCGGGATGATATACGGACGGACCCATACCCGGGACATCCGCGAAATGGGGGGATTAATGAAAATCATTCCTTTTCTGGGGGTATGCTATGTAATTGCCGGTTTGGCCTCTCTCGGACTTCCGGGACTCAGTGGTTTCGTTGCTGAAATGACTATATTCGTCGGAGCTTTTCAGCATCCCGGTATTTTTTACCGCATAATAACTATTCTGGCATGTACTTCAATCGTCATTACAGCAGTATATATCCTGCGCGTGGTAGGCAAACTGTTATACGGTCCTGTTGTCAATGAACAACATCTGCAACTTACGGATGCCGTATGGTATGAACGGTTCGCTGTCATCATCCTGATTCTGGCAATTGCCGGAATCGGTTTGGCTCCGCTATGGGTATCTGACATGGTCCGGGAAAGCCTCGGCAATGTGATTGCTGAATTAATAAGATAATTAAAATCCACGAACTAAATTTAATAACATGGGCTACTCCAATTTTTTGTTTTTAAAAGAGGAACTTTCACTGATTACAGTAATGGTTATCCTTTTAATTTATGACTTGTTCGGCTCTAAGAAAAGTCTGAATTATTTTCATCCGGTAGCATGTATTTTATTTTTAATCCATACGGTAATTAATTTTTTACCCTCCGGGACAGCCGAAGCATTCGGGGGAATGTATATCTGTTCGCCAATGGGGTCTATTGTTAAAACCATACTGAACACAGGAACAATGATTATTTTGTTACAGGCCAATAATTGGGTAAATAGCGAATCCACCCTCATCCGGAGAGGAGAATTCTATCTGATTTTATTCTCTACATTGATCGGTATGTATTTTATGATTTCTGCCGGCAATTTCCTGCTATTCTTTATCGGTCTGGAAACAGCTTCCATCCCCACTGCTATTTTAGCCGCTTATGACAAATACAAACGCGAATCGGCTGAAGCCGGAGCGAAATATATCTTATCCGCAACTTTCGCTTCCGGACTGTCTTTGTATGGAATATCCCTGATTTATGGCACCGTAGGTACCCTCTATTTCACAGATATCCCTGACGGAATCAACGGAAGTCCCTTGCAACTTATGGCTTTCGCATTCTTTATTGTCGGCTTGTTTTTTAAACTATCCCTGGTCCCTTTCCATTTATGGACTGCCGATGTTTATGAAGGAGCCCCGACAACTGTTACCTCTTATCTTTCAGTTATTTCCAAAGGCTCCGCAGCATTTGTTTTGATGACCTTACTTTTTAAAGTATTCGGTTCGTTACTGCAAGAATGGCAAACCATCCTTTATGCAGTAATTATCGCCACCATCACCATTGCCAATTTATTTGCAATCCGCCAGCACAACCTGAAACGTTTTCTGGCTTATTCATCCGTGTCCCAGGCAGGATATATCATGTTGGGAGTCATTAGCGGCAGCGCACTGGGTATGACCTCTTTGGTTTATTATATTCTGGTTTACATGATTTCCAATCTGGCAGCTTTCGGAGTGATTGCCATCATCGAATACCGGACAGGAAAACTCACAATCAGAGAATACAACGGACTATATTCCACCAATCCACGGTTAAGTACAGTCATGATGCTGGCCTTATTCTCGCTGGCAGGTATTCCTCCTTTCGCCGGATTTTTCAGCAAATTTTTTATTTTTGCGGCCGCAGCACAACAAGGCTTTTATGTATTGGTTTTCATTGCCCTGATAAATACTATCATTTCCCTTTATTATTATCTGCTGATAGTAAAGGCCATGTTTATCAACAGGAATGAATCACCTATTGCCCCGATCCGGACAGATACCTATACCCGAATCAGCCTGATTGTCTGTACAACAGGAATCATTGCTCTGGGATTAATCAGCACAATTTACGAAAATATAGGGACATTCAGTTTCGGAGTATAAAATAAAACAAAAGGAAGTCAAAAGTTATATTCCGACTTTTGGCCTCCTTTCTCTGTTTTTTTATATTATTGCAATATACGGAAAGCTATATTCAGATATTCGTCCATATCTATGGTCTTTTCTCTTTTATATTCATCACTTCGTTCATGCCCTAAACGAACAACAATAGCATTCTTTTCAGGAATAATAAAAACATATTGTCCGCCTAATCCCCGGAATGCCGGAAACTGCATGCCCCGGTAATGCATAATCCAAATCTGGAAACCATAATAATCCAACGCCCCGTCGCCAAATTCATTCACCAGGTAAGTGGCCGGGGTTATGGCCTCCTGAAGATAGCTTTCAGAAACAATCTGCTTTCCGTTCCAATTTCCACGGTTTATAATCAACCGGCCCAGGTGTGCCAAATCCCGCGCAGTAGTATTAAAACAGCAATAAGCCTTCTCATCCCCTCCTTGCCGGTCAAGATTCCACAAGGCATCATTACAGATTTCCATAGGTTGCCAGAGTTTCCGGGCAGCATAATCACTGATTGTCATAGCTTCCCCTTCCCGGCCTCCTTTAGCCAAGGCAGCTTCCAGTACAAACGAAAGCAACTGTGTATCCCCGCTTTTATAGGAATATCTCTTGCCAGGTTCTTCCTCTACTCTCAGAGACATAATCAAATGCCGGATATCCTCTCCATAATAAGCCTCAGTTGTTTTGGAAAAAAGCGAAGTATATGCCTCATCCCAATTCAATCCCGAACTCATAGTCAAAAGGTTACGGATAGTTATTTTTTCACCATCCCGAAACTCCGGCAAATATTTACTAACTTTATCATCCAGAGTTTCAATATATCCCTCATCATGGGCTATCCCGACCAAAAGTCCCACAATACTCTTGGTTGCCGAAAAAATATTAGACAAAGTCTGAGGCGTCCATCCCTCCCGGTATTCTTCATACAAAACACTATCTTGCTGAATAACCAGATATGCAACAGTGCCGAACTTCTTCAAATAAGCATTCTCTTCCGGAGTCATCTCATAAGTATTGAATCTCCGGGACAAAGAAAAATCCCAGCAAGAATCAGCTTTTACCACCGCATTAGAAGGAAACAAATAGGTATCTGTGATATCCGGATACCAGTGAATCAATGCCTTCCGCACATAGGTTGGCATACACAAAAAAAACAAAGCTGTTAACGCCAGCAGCGCAGAACTGACTTGTATCCACCTTTTTTTCATCAAATCTCAAATTACAAAACTTTCATTGTTCTTCTTCACAACGCCGGAGATCCTCTGTCGTTAAACGTTCCGGTAAAAATTTAGTGACATCGCCACCATTCATATAAATATTACGCACGATTGTCGAACTGACAAAAGTGTGAACCGTAGAAGTTAAAATAAACACAGTCTCTATCTGGGCATCCATTGCCCGGTTAGCCTGGCCGACAGCCCGTTCGTACTCAAAATCTGCAGCAGTCCGCAAACCCCGGATAATGATATGCGCATTTACTTTCTCACAGAAATCCACTGTCAGACCAAAATAAGGCTCAACGCTTACCCGGTCAGTATCCTGAAAAGCTTTTCTAATCAACTTTATACGGCATTCCGTATTCAAAAATTCTTTCTTCACCGGATTAACACCCACTGCAATTATGATTCTGTCAAACAATTTCAAACCACGTCTGACAATTTCCTCATGTCCTATCGTAAAAGGATCAAATGACCCCGGGAACACTGCAATTCTTTCCATAATTATGTTCTGTCGAAACTGAAAATAAACACTAAAAACAAAACTACTCAAAAACGCTTTTATCTGGCTCTTTGATATTATTTGCAAACATAGCGAAACAAACCTTATCATTAAAAGAAAACCCCAAAAATCTTGTCGTCCGGTTACAAATTAAAAGTAAACTTCATTTCCTGAAAACAATTAATGATTTTTTTCCATAATTTGTTACAATTTTATTAGAACATATCATTTTAATTTAATAAGTTTGTACATATCAAAATCACAAAAAAACAAACACTATAGCTATGGCACAAAAACTTTTAATCAGAGACCTTACCCTCAGAGACGGCCAGCAATCTTCATTTGCAACGCGAATGACTCAGCAACAGATTGACAGAGTATTACCTTACTACAAAAACGCCAATTTCTATGCAATGGAAGTCTGGGGAGGAGCTGTTCCCGACTCAGTAATGCGTTATCTGAATGAAAATCCCTGGGACAGACTGGAAAAAATCAAAGCAGCAGTCGGAAATGTTTCTAAACTAACTGCTCTATCCAGAGGTCGGAATTTGTTTGGCTATGCTCCTTATACAGATGAAATCATTGAAGGTTTCTGCCGGAATTCTATTGAATCCGGACTTGGCATCATGCGCATATTTGATGCACTGAATGATGTCAACAACGTAAAATCAACCATCAAATACGTAAAAAAATACAATGGAATTGCAGACTGTGCCGTTTGCTATACCATTGACCCGAAATATCCGAAACTCAGTTTTATAGATAAACTGAAAGGAAAGAAAAACCCGGCACCTGTTTTCACAAACGAATATTTTCTGGACAAAGCAAAACAAATGGCTGCTCTCGGAGCCGACATGGTTACCATAAAAGACATGAGCGGCCTGATTCAGCCGTCCCGAATTGCAGAATTAATTCCGTTATTCAAACAACACCTGTCTATTCCCGTAGATTTTCATACGCACTGTACACCAGGTTATGGTTTAGGTGCTGTCCTGATGGCTATCATCAAAGGAGTTGACATCGTCGACACCAACATCTGGAACTTTGCCGGAGGTACCGGAGCACCGGCCATTGAATTAATCTACATCTTCTGTAAAAAATTAGGAATAGAATTGGATATTAACATGGAGGCAGTTGCTCAAATCAACACAGAACTTTACAACATCCGTAAAGAACTGGAAGCATTTGATGCCAGCAAACAATTCCCGAATCCTTTCAACCCGGTAACAGATACTCTGCCAGACCATATCGACAAAGAATTCGACAAAGCAATTGAAGCTGCCAAAGCAAATAATGAAGAAGCGTTATTAAATGCCTGTCACGCAATTGAGGCCTATTTCAATTTTCCAAAACCCAACGAATTGGTGAAAAAAGCAGAAGTACCGGGAGGTATGTATAGCAACATGGTGGCACAGTTAAAACAATTGAATTCCATGGATATTCTGGAAAAAGCGATGGAATTGATTCCGACAGTACGCCTGGCTGCAGGTTTGCCTCCATTGGTAACCCCCACCAGTCAAATTGTGGGAGCACAAGCTGTAAACTGTGCATTGGACCTCAAAGCCGGCAAACCGATGTATAGCAACGTATCCAATCAATTTGTGAATCTGGTAAAAGGAGAATACGGAAAAACTCCGGTTCCGGTAAATCCTGAATTCCGTTTGAAAATTGCCGGCACACGCGAGGAAATTCCTTATGATACAAGCAAATATCAGATGCAGCCCAACCCTGAATTACCAGAGGCAGGAGGAGTAAAATTAGCAGCAAATGAAAAAGAAGTATTATTGCTTGAATTATTTCCGCAGGTAGCTAAAAATTTCCTTACCCACCAGAAAGTGGAAGCATATCAGGCTCAGCATAAAGAAGAACCGCAGACAGAACAAAAGATAGCAGAAGAAAAGAAAGAGGATCCAATCACAGGAAAAACAGTAAAAGCCCCGATGCCGGGAAGTATCCTGAGATTTACAGTAAAACCTGGAGATTCTGTCACTAAAGGACAGACTGTTGTTATTCTGGAAGCCATGAAAATGGAAAACAGCATTGCTTCCGATTATACAGGAACTGTGAAACGCCTGCTGGTAAACGAAGGAACAACTGTTCAGGCAGATGCACCTATCATCGAAATTGAAGCATAATCACATAACATCTCAAAATACCCCTGAAAGTTTTTTATTAAACTGTCAGGGGTATTTTTATCAATCAAAACTCGGAAAGTTTTTTATCAAACTTCCGCAGACCATTTTATAACTTATCTTTCCGGATAACAGGAAATCTGATTTTTTCATCACTTTCTGCCAGAACGGCATCCAAATCCTCCCCTTCTTGCAAACAAAGATTAATGTTATTAATGCGGGCAAACTGATGACCACTCCGAAAATCCTCATACCGTTCATCCAGTAATTCGTCAAAACGTTTTGTTCTTTCTTCCTTAGTCATATCTTCCCATTCACTTTCTCCTTCTTGTAAAATATCCAGAATAAATTCTGCAGCCCAACTTCCCAATTCTTTTTCTTTATTCCATTCCGGTTCGTAACGTTCCAACGCTGAAAAAAGTTCTTGCAGATAAACTGTATCATCCCAATCCCGATAGACCTGAATCACATCTTCCTGACCAGCATAAGCAGTAGCCAATTTTTCCAATTCAATTTCATCCATATGCTTGTTTCTGTATAATCAATAAATTACTGCAATCCAAAAATAATCAAAAAAATAAGATGGACAGGATTACGGATAAAAAATCTTTAACAACCTTCCAGAATAATCAAACGTAGTAAATTATAAGTATTTACTATTAAAACAGTCAGATTTTTTATTTTAATTTTGCATAAAATTATTCATTTATGGAACAGCATATTTTGACACCAGTAGTAATCGAATGTATTGCCAATGTCTTGGGCGATACATCAGAAGGTCTGACTGGATCGGAGATACATAAATGCCTTATTCAATCAGGTATTGAAGATGTTGACCCTACAAACACAAAACGATATCGACTTTACAATGCTTTTGCTAAAGCATGTAATGAATCAAAATGTTCAAATTGCGTTTTTACGTTTATTTCCGTGGCGCTTGCCCCAGAACGTTTTGTGTCTGAAAAGGAACGTTTTGAATCATTGAGAGATAAAATAAATCAGCAGCTTGCTTTTTGCGGCTACAAATATAATGAAGATGGCAAATTTTCTAAGACCCAAAAGGCAAGTAGAATTACAGATGTAGAAATAAAAGCTAATAATCTAAAAGTTGAAGTAGAAAAGCGTAAAGCTCACTCTGAAATATTAAATTATTGTAAGGCGGAACTTCTGCAAAACAACTATTTTCATGCTGTTTTTGAAGCAAATAAGGGATTATTCCAAAGAATAAGAGATTTGTCGGGCTCGAAGGAAGATGGAAATAAACTTATCGAACAGGTATTTAGTAGTAACCCCGTATTGATTATCAATAGTTTTATTTCTAAATCCGAGAAGGATGAACATTCTGGCTTCGCAAATTTGTTAAAGGGATTGTGTGGTATGTTCAGAAATCCTGAAGCACACGAGCCTAAAGTCTTATGGAATATAGAAGAACAAGATGCTTTGGAAATATTGGGAATAATATCCTATTGTCATAGGCGATTAGATAATGCTCAACGGATTAGGTTAATTTGATGCTCAAGTGCTATATGTAGAACGAATGTATCGTAAATGTTTGTATTATGGAATTAAAGAAAATACATATATCAGATATTGGTAAAATTGTTACGGGAAAAACACCAAGGACATCAGTTGCGGAGAACTATGATGGATATATACCTTTCTTGACCCCCTCAGACGACCTCTCTCATAAGTCTGCCCCTAAAACGACTAAGACACTTACAGAACAAGGACTAAATGAAGTAAGAAATTGTTTACTTCCGTCACGTTCTATATGTGTGAGTTGTATAGGCTCTGATTTGGGAAAGGTGGTAATGACCAAAGAACCGACTGTTACGAATCAGCAATTTAACTCAATTATTCCCAATAAAAACTTCAATGCGGATTTTGTTTATTATTTTATGACATTGGTTGGTAGAGAGTTGAATTATCTTAGCAAAACTTCTACTGCTGTGCCTATCATTAACAAGAGTTCGTTCTCAAATTATGAAATTGAAGTTCCTGATTTGGAAACTCAAAATAGGATAGCCTCTATTCTTTCCTCCATAGACTCGAAAATCGAGCTGAACCGCCGTATAAATGATAATTTAGAGCAGCAGGCGCAGGCGTTGTTCAAGTCGTGGTTCGTAGACTTCGAGCCATTCAGAGGCGGTGAATTTGTAGATTCAGCTCTCGGTAGTACCCCCAAAGAGTTACCAATAGTTTACATCGAAGATATACCTCACAATATAGAAAGTGGAAAAAGACCCAAAGGTGGTGCAACCTTTGAAGGCGTTCCAAGCATTGGGGCGGAAAATATCAAAGGATTGGGGTATTATGACTATTCTAAGACAAAGTACATTCCAAAAGAATATGCTCAAACTATAAAAAAGGGAAAGATAAATGGATATGAGCTATTGATTTACAAAGACGGAGGCAAACCGGGATATTTTATTCCAAATTTCTCTATCTTTGGAGAAGGATTTCCTTTCAACGAAATGTATATCAATGAGCATGTCTTCATCTTGGACTTAATGGATAACGCTTATAATGCGTTTGCATATTTTTATATGCGTACACCATACATTATGAACCAATTAAATTCAATTGGAGGAAAGGCTGCAATCCCCGGTATAAATACAAAAGATATTGAGTGTCTTCCAATATACTCAAATGAAAGTCCGTATGTAAAAAGGTATGGAGACATAGTTCTTCCTTTTATCAAAACGATACTTTCTAACAGTCTTGAAAATGCAAGGTTGGCAAAGATGCGTGACACGCTTCTCCCACAGCTAATGTCTGGTGAACTAAAAATTAGTGAATAAAAACGGAGAAATAAAATGGTTAAATCTATCGGCATATTAGATAAGGATTACACTTTATGGGTTAAAGAGCTTGTAAAGCGTTATCGTGGCAGCCAAATCAAGGCGGCTATAAAAGTGAATAGAGAATTGCTTCGCTATTATTGGGAACTCGGTAAAGATATTGAAGAAAAGCAAGCAGATAACAAGTATGGCAGTAAGTTTTACGCTACATTAAGCCGTGACTTGCGCCATGAAATGCCTGATGTGGAAGGATTATCTGAAACATCAATCCGTTACGCAAAACGTTTCTATACTCTTTATAAACAACAGATTGCAATTCTTCCACAAATTGTGGAAGAATCTGAGAAAGAAAATCTTCCACAGCTTGTGGAAAGATTATATTCTGATTTATTCTCTATTCCTTGGGGACATCATCGTTATATCATAGACAAATGTTCGACTGATTCAGACAAGGCTTTGTTCTATGTCCGCCAAACATTAGAGAATGGATGGAGCAGGGATATATTACTCAATGTATTAGGCAAAAATCTGTATGAGCGCAGCGGAAAGGCTCTCACAAATTTCAAGAGTACGCTCCCTGATGTGGATAGCGATTTGGCGCAGGAACTAACACGCGACCCCTACGATTTCTCATTCACGGGATTACGAGGAAAATATAATGAACGACTACTAAAAGATACATTGCTCACCAATATCACAAACTTTCTGTTGGAACTTGGCACAGGTTTCGCCTATGTAGGCAAAGAATATCGCTTGCAAATAGCAGAGAAAGAGAAGTTTATAGACTTGCTTTTCTACAATCTTAAATTGTCTTGCTATGTGGTAGTAGAGGTAAAAATCGGAGAGTTTGACTTTGCTGATGCCGGTCAATTAGGCGGTTATGTTGTTGCTTGCAATCATCTTCTTCGCAAGGAGGGGCGCGATAATCCGACAATAGGATTACTCATTTGCAAGCAGAAAAGCAATACGTTGGCTCAATATGCGTTAGAATCAAGTAGTCAGCCTCTCGGAATATCCGAATATGAGCTTGAAAAACTCTATCCTGAAAAGGTTGAAGGAACAATGCCATCAATCAAAGAGATAGAAGCCACATTAGATGGTCAAACAAACAGCTAAATTATTCATTTCTCATTCGGACCATTATGATCATAGACAGTGGCAATATTTTGCTTATCGGAGCCATTTTATTGTTTTTTAGCATTATAGCAGGCAAAGCAGGTTTCCGGTTCGGAGTGCCTGTGCTTCTTTTATTCTTAGGAGTAGGCATGTTGTTCGGTAGTGACGGTTTGGGAATACAGTTCAATAATCCCCAAAGTGCCCAGTTTATAGGAATGATAGCTTTGAGTATTATCCTGTTCTCCGGAGGTATGGACACAAAATATACAGAAATCAAACCCGTAGCAGGCCAAGGGATTATCCTGGCCACATTAGGAGTTATTCTGACCACGGCAATCACAGGTTATTTCATTTATTGGGTGACCGGTATCATTTCAAACTTCTCAGCGTTGACCCTCACCGAATCCCTATTAATGGCGGCAGTCATGTCTTCTACAGATTCTGCATCGGTTTTTTCAATATTAAGAAGCAAGAAACAAGGACTGAAGGAGCAACTCCGGCCGATGCTTGAGCTTGAAAGCGGAAGTAACGACCCTATGGCTTACATGCTGACTTTACTACTGATACAAATTATCCAGACTCCGGCCGGGGAAATCAGTTTGTGGTACTCCTTTTTTATGTTCATCGTACAAATGAGCATGGGAGCTCTGGCAGGTTTCTTGCTTGGAAAAGCAGCCGTATGGATGATGAACCGGTTAAATGTGGATAATTATTCTTTATACCCTATTCTGTTACTGGCCTGTGTATTTTTCATTTTCTCAGCCACAGAACTCATCAAAGGAAATGGTTACCTTGCCGTATACATAGCGGGGTTAGTTGTCGGAAATCAGAAAATACAACATAAGAAGAGTGTAACTACCTTTTTGGACGGGCTGACCTGGTTATTCCAAATAGTCATGTTTCTCTCGTTGGGACTGCTGGTAAACCCCAGAGACCTGCTTCCGATTGCGGGTCTGGGATTAATGGTGGGTATTTTTATGATTCTGTTCGCCCGTCCGCTCAGTGTTTTCCTTTGCTTGCTTCCTTTCAGACATATGAGCCAAAAAGCCAAATTATATGTATCCTGGGTGGGATTAAGAGGGGCCGTACCGATTATTTTCGCCACCTATCCCTTGATTGCAGAAATACAGTATGCCACTCTGATTTTTAATGTTGTTTTTTTCATCACCATTGTTTCCTTGTTAACTCAAGGAACAACTGTCAGTTACATGGCTAAATTATTGGGACTATCTGAAAAAGAAAAGAAACAAGGTAACGAGTTTGGAATGGAACTCCCCGAAGAAATCAAATCGGCAATGTCTGAAATAGAAGTTTCTGAAAACTTCTTATCCGACGGTAACCATTTAATGAACCTCGATTTACCGGACAATACCCTAGTGGTCATGGTAAAACGGGAAAATCATTTTTTCATTCCCCGGGGCAACACTAAATTAGCAGTAGGAGATAAATTACTGGTTATTACAGACAACGACGAAGAACTCAAAAACACATATGAAAAACTAGGAATTAACGATTATATGTTCCAAAAAAACGGATGAAAATTACAATTTTACAATTCATATTATTCATTTTATTATTTAGCTCCTGTCAAAGCAACAAGCAAATCGCCCAACTAAAATATCAACGGGAGCAACTTTCCCAACAATTAGGGTTTAAAGTAACAAAAAAAGACAATTTATCCCTTTACGCCGAAGCGGCAAAATGGCTGGGTACGCCCTACCGATATGGAGGTTCCACCCGCAAAGGTATAGATTGTTCCGCCCTGGTGGGACAAATTTATCTACATACCTACAAAAAAAAGCTGGAAAGAAATACCCAGGCTATTGCCAATAAAAATTGCCGGAAAGTTTCTAAAAGAAATTTGAAAAGTGGCAATCTGGTGTTTTTCAATACCTCAAAAAAGAAAAAGAAAGGAGTGAACCATGTCGGCCTGTTTCTCAAAAACGGCTATTTTATACATGCTTCCACCTCAAAAGGCGTTATTATCAGCAATCTTCAGGAAGATTATTACAAAAAAAACTGGAAACAGGGAGGAGCTGTGAAATGATGTCATAAACAGAACATCCCGCAACTATTTCTGAGGCTCTTCTATTTTCAACTGATAATCAGAACTAAAATTGACAATATAAAAACCGTAATTCTCTTTTCCCGAACCATTGGGCATTTGCATAAAACGGAATTTAGAACAACCGACAGAACCACCGTAATATTCCAAAGCTTCCATAGTATATTGCCGGTATTTAGCTGCCAATTCTATAAAATACATCCCCATATCAAAAGCCTTAAACACTAAACTACCTGGTTCCGAATAAAAAAATCTCCGGTATTTCTCCGTCATACTCTTCACTGCATCCGAGTTATAATTCACATAACTATACGTGAATAACTTGGTATTCAATTTATAGAAAGTCTCATGGTCTATTGAAGTAAAGGTCTGCCATTCCGGCAAGCCAAGCACAGTAATCTGATATCCGTCAGTCAATGCCGAAAACAAAGGCAACAACTTACTGACTTCTGCCTCTTTAGCTACCGGCAATACAATAATATTTTCCCGGTCAGGCAACAATAACATCCTCAACGAATCCAAAGGTATCTGGTCCATATCCCAGCCGAAGTCATGAACCCCGTCAATAGCAGCAACCCGACGTCCAAAACGTCTTTTTTCTTCCACATCGGCATCTTCTAAACCAAGCAAATTGATATGTACTATATTAGCTTCCATCTTATTTCGCTCCAGCCAATTCACCATTTGCCCGGCCAAAACATCAAAAGATGCATTTACCTGTACAAAATTCGGATATTCCCCGAAATTTTCACTCCGGGAAGAAAGCGGATAGATTAAAGGTATGGTCTTGTTCTCCAAACGCTCAGCCATCACTCTGTAAACAGAAGCATAAATCGGTCCTATTATCAAATCCGGCTGTAAACGGTTAATTTCATCTGCCATTAAATACATTTTTTCATTGCCACGTTCCGTATCAAAAACATGCAAATCTATCTGATACCCCAGATTTTTTAAGCTATCTACAGCCAGCAATATTCCTTCATAAAAACTGATAAACATTTCAGCCCGGGCAGACAAAGTTACCGGCTGAAAACCAGACAAAGAATCCTGATACAACGGATATTCCTTAGCTGAGAAAGGAAGTAACAAGACTATCTTTACGAAAGAACCTGCAGGAGCAGCAAACGCTGTAAGGTATTCCGGAATATTTTTCTGTACATAGGGCACATTTCCCGCCGGAACAGGCAAAGTGTCCCAAACAGCATTTTCAGTAACAGAAATATACTCTCCTCCCGGAACACTCTCCCGGTTTGTAACCGAGTCTGTTACAATCTCTTGTTTTTGTACCAGCGGAAGTTCTGACTCTCCGTTCAACTTCGGAAAACTGAGTTCATTCAACGGTAATTTGACCACTGCACCAACCGACAAAGCCCCATTGACATATTCTTCGTTAAATTTCAGTAATCTTTTGGGTTTTATATTATAAAGTCTTGCGATAGAATACATTGTTTCCCCCTGACGGACTTTATGATAATAATACTTTTCGTCCTGTTGTATAAAAGGCTCAATATAAGGTATTTTCAAAACTTCATAGAGACTCAGGGTATTATCTTTTTTCTCATTCAAAACCTTTACTTCCTCTACATCTGTCTCATATGCTTTACAAATAGAATACAAAGTTTGTCCGGCTTGCACCGTATGTAAATAATAACTTTTTCCTCTGAGTACCACAATATCCGTAGACTTTGTCACCATCACATTCTGCCCGGTAACTTCCAGACCAAACCCCAGAAGACAAATGACAAATATTAATCTGAACATAAATATCTGAATTAAGTCAATATTTTAATCGCCTCTAAGGGGCAAATTTAGGAATAAAGTAATAGATAATTTCAAAATCTGCACTATTTTTGCAAAAATGAAGATGGGAGGGTTACTGAGTCATAAAATTACATTACGAATTTATGAAAAAAATACCGGCTAAATTAAAATTTTTACTGATTAATATTGCTGCTGCAATAGTATTGATAAGTGGCATCAGTATCTACATTCTATATTGGTTGGATGATTACACCCAACACGATCGTTTTATTCTGGTTCCTTCTTTATATGATATGACACCCGAAGAAGCAGAAGCTGTTGCCAGGCATGCAAAACTCCGGATTCAAATCATCGATTCCATCTATAATGAAGATGCCAAACCCGGCACCGTAGTTGAACAATATCCGGCGGAGGGTTCGAAAGTCAAAGAAAACAGACTGCTCCACCTCACAATTAATGCAACCAGTCCTGAGAAAATCGTATTTCCGAATTTACAAAACGCTGCTTATCGGCAAACTCTGCAGACTTTGAAAAACCGGGGTTTTAAAATCGGACGGATTGAATATGTCCCCTCAGAATTCAAAAACCTGGTCCTGCAATTGAAAAATAAAGGAAAACAGATACAGCCGGGGGCCCTTCTAAGCAAAGGAGCTTCTATTGACATTGTCCTGGGTTATGGCGAAGAAAGCAATCTGGTCAATACTCCCCATTTGACAGGCAAAAAACTCAGAGAAGCCATTGAGCTTATCCGGAACTCTTACCTGAACATCGGTCAAATCATCCCGGATGGAAGCATCAATCAACAGACAAACAAAATGTCAGCTTTTGTATACCAACAGACTCCGGGTATCAATCAACCGGTAAAAGCCGGTAGCCCGGTAAACGTATATATCACCTTTAAACAAGAAAAAATCATAGCATTGGATTCACTGGTTGTCACCGAATAATCATTCCGGACACCTCAAATAGCAACCATAAATGACGGAAGAAATAGAAGACTCAGAAGACTGGTCGGACGAAGAAGAACAAGATACCTCAAGTGAAATGTTCGAACACCATCGCATTGAAGCCGATAGTGGTCAAAACCTTTTACGAGTCGATAAATTTCTAATGACCCGGCTTCCCAATGCTTCCCGTACAAAAATTCAGGAAGCGGCCGATGCCGGTAATATACGTGTCAACGACAAACCGGTTAAATCCAGCTACAAAGTAAAACCCGGAGATATCGTTACGGTTGTCATGGCCTACCCGCGCCGGACTATCGAAATCATTCCGGAAGATATCCCGCTAAACATTGTTTACGAAGATGAAGAACTGATGGTGATAAACAAACCGGCCGGAATGGTGGTGCATCCTTCATACGGACACTACCGGGGTACACTGGTAAATGCCTTGGCCTGGCACCTTAGGGATAATCCATTGTTTAAAGATAATCATGACCCCAGACCAGGATTAGTCCACCGGATTGACAAAGACACTTCAGGATTATTAGTCATTGCAAAAACAGAAAAAGCCAAAGTCCATCTGGCTTCCCAGTTTTTTCACAAAACTTCGGACCGAAAATATGTAGCAGTTTGTTGGGGAAATCTGGAAAATGAAACCGGAACAATCACCGGTCACATTGGCCGGAACCTGACAAACCGCAAAGTGATGGCTTGTTTTCCCGATGGCAGTTATGGCAAACATGCGGTCACCCATTACCGGGTGCTGGAACGACTGGGGTATGTCAATGTTGTAGAGTGTATTTTGGAAACCGGCAGAACTCACCAAATCCGTGCTCACTTCAAATACATCAAACACCCGTTGTTCAATGACAAAGAATATGGAGGCAATGAAATTTTAAAAGGAACCACTTTTGCCAAATACAAGCAATTTGTCAATAACTGTTTCGGCACTTGTTCCCGTCAGGCACTGCATGCCAAAACTTTAGGATTTGAACATCCCACCACAGGCCAACGACTGTCTTTCGATTCTGAAATTCCGGCAGATATGCTGCAACTCATCGAAAAATGGCGCAGTTATGTGCAAAACAGGGAAGAGACGAAACCTATTGAATAAAACTTTTCAGGACATTCGTCCCTTATAATCTCCATACCCGAATTTCCGGACCAGCCGGAACCCCCTTTCCGGTTGCCAGATTCCAATAGCAGGATGAGTTACCCCGTTAAACATGGTAGTTTTCACCATAGTATAATGAATCATATCCCGGAAAACAATCCGGTCACCCACCTGAGGTTCCCGTCCCCCATCAAACGCCCAATCTCCGTAAAAATCCCCGGCAAGGCAGCTATTGCCCCCCATACGCCAGCATTTCTCTCCAGGCAAAGGTTCATGCGCTCCTAAAATAACAGGTTTGTATGGCATTTCCAGACAATCGGGCATATGGCAGGCAAAAGAAACATTCAGCATCAATGTATTCACTCCGCCGTTAAAAACCTTGTCCTCGACACTGGCTACCAGACAACCGGTATCCCAGGTAAAAGCACTTCCCGGTTCCAGAATCACCCTTAAATGCGGATAACGTACCCGAAAATCACAAAGGATACGAATCAGTTCGTTCTCATCATAATCCCGATGCGTCATCAAGTGTCCGCCACCGAAATTAATCCATTTCAATCCCGGGAAAAAACGCCCGAAACGCTCCTCCACAGCAACCAGGGTTCCTTTTAAATCACCCGGACGCGACTCACACAAAGAATGAAAATGCAGTCCCTCTGCACCTTCCGGCCATTCCTCCAAATCCACAGAACGGACACCCAAACGGGAAGTCGGACTGGCCGGATTGTATAAATCCGTTTCTACCGTCGAGTATTCAGGATTAACGCGTAATCCGCAAGATACGCCAGCCTGCCGGGCGCGTTCGCTAAACCGCCGGTATTGGGTTAACGAATTGAAAGTGATATGACTACTGTAACTTAATATTTCGTCAATCTCATTTTCAGAATAAACCGGTGCATAAGTATGTGCCGGTTGGCCATATTCTTCAAAAACAAGACGGGCCTCCGCCA
Organism: uncultured Odoribacter sp.; assembly: GCA_910578105.1. Lineage (GTDB taxonomy): Bacteria > Bacteroidota > Bacteroidia > Bacteroidales > Marinifilaceae > Odoribacter. The sequence goes on from CAJTPD010000003.1 coordinate 130,957, forward strand.
GCGAACTGGCAGTGGCCCCGTCTGAATGTTGTCTGAGCTCCGGAAAAATACTCCACATCGCATTGGCTTTCAAAGCAACAATAACCTCTGCTCCTGTTGCCCTGCGTACCTTATCAATGACCTCCATATTAGCTGCCAGCAAAGTCTCATGCAACACATAGCAAGGCGACGGCACTGTGGATAAATCCCAGTTGTTCAGAATAGTATCTTTATCCATTATACTTCCAGGTCAACGTCAAATTTTTCAACCCACGGCAAACCTTGTTCTCCCAGCTCAGCCAGAAAAGGATCCGGGTCAAATTGCTCCACATTATATACTCCGGCACCTTTCCACAGCCCCCGGGCAAACATCGCAGCACCTAAAGCCGCCGGAACACCTGTCGTATAACTGACCGCCTGTGTTCCTGTCTCTTTAAAGGCCGCTTCATGGTCGCAATTGTTATAGATATAATAAGTCCGCTCTTTACCATCTTTAATCCCCCGGATACGGCAACCGATAGAAGTCTCCCCATGATAATTCTGTCCCAAAGATTTCGGATCCGGCAACACAGCCTTTAAAAACTGCAAGGGAACTATTTTTACCCCATTATACTCCACTTCATCAATACGCGCCATTCCGATGTTCTGTATCACCTGCAAATGCGTCAGATATTGTTGTCCGAAAGTCATCCAGAAACGGGCTCTTTTAATTGTCGGAAAATTCTTCACCAACGATTCCAATTCTTCATGGTACAACAAATAAGAATCACGTTCCCCGATATTCGGATAATTCAACATCTTATGAATTTCCAGCGGACCGGTTTGCACCCATTGTCCGTTTTCCCAATAACGGCCATTCTGAGTAATCTCGCGGATATTTATCTCCGGATTAAAATTAGTGGCAAACGCCATGCCATGATTGCCTGCATTACAATCCACAATATCCAGATAGTGAATTTCATCAAAATGATGTTTAGCAGCATAGGCTGTAAAAATAGCCGACACTCCCGGATCAAATCCGCATCCGAGAATGGCAGTAAGTCCTTTTTCCTTAAAACGGTCCTGATAAGCCCACTGCCAGCTATATTCAAAATGTGCCTCATCTTTCGGTTCGTAATTAGCTGTATCCAGATAATTCACCCCACACTCCAGACATGCATCCATAATGGTCAGGTCCTGATAAGGCAAAGCCACATTAATAACAATATCCGGCCTGAATGAACGCATCAGTTCCACCAATTCCGGAACACTGTCAGCATCCACCTTTGCCGTTTGTATACGATTGCCTCCGACAGCCGCAGCAATTTCATCACATTTCGCTTTCGTGCGGCTAGCCAGCATAATATCGGTAAAAACCTTGTTTTTTGCCACCTTATGGGCAACAACGGTACCAACACCTCCGGCACCGATAATTAAAACTCGGGACATTACTTTCTTTTTTTAGTTTTACAATAAAGACAAAGGTAGAATTAATTAATCAATGTACAAATACGCACATGGCAAATAAAAAAGGAAGATACAAATCCTCCCTCAACGCATAATCTGCCCGCTAATTAATAAAAGCGAAAGTTCAGACATTTTCGTTTGATAAATCGCCGAAACTTCACGGTCCACAGCATCTATATAGCTACGCTGGAATTCCCGGAATTCTATTCCTGCCAACTCTCCCAATTTATACCTTTCCAATGCAGCATCCAAATTGTCAAAAGCAACCCGGGCACTTTCCTGTTCAAAAGAAACCATCTGCAGGTTGTTTTCATATGTATTATACAACTGGGCCAAATCGGCTTTCATCTGCAACTCAGCTTCCAAATAAGAAAGGTCGGCATTTTCCATATCCAGTTTTGCATTTTTTATTTTTCTCCGGTTTTCTAACCGGTTAAAAATATCCACACTCACTGAAAATCCCCAATAGGGTCCGTTTGTCCGGTTCAGAGAAGTCGTTGCTTCCGGTGTTTTGGTATAATTGTAATTATATCCGGCATTAAAATCCAATTTCGGAAACAAAGCAGCACGGGCTATCTTCATGTCCAGTTCCGACACTTTCCGGTCACGTCTTCCGATTAACAAGGTGGTATTCCACTGTAACATATTATCCTGCAACTCATCCCATAGCAATGGCTCCCGCAAAGTGATAGAATCATCCACATAAGAATGCTGCTGCAAATCCGTATTCATACTCATATTCAGTGAGATATAAGCACTTTTCAACAACTCTTTCTCTTTGATATAATTCGAACTATCGGCATTTAAATCCAGTTTTGCCTGCTGGGCTTCTAATCCCGACAAGACGCCCAACACATATTTATCACGGGCCTCAGCATACCGGGATGCCGAAAGTGCCAGAGAATGCCGGGCAGCTTCCACCTTACTATGCTGCCTAATCACATCGTAATAATAAGAACTTACTTCAACAATCAGATTTTCAACAGCAGTTTTGGTTTTCAGCTCACCGATACCCAGCATTTCCTGATAACGGGAATATGTCATAAACATCTCCATGCCATCAAACAAACGCCAATTCAAAGCAACCCCGGCCGATAATACATCAGAAACAGAAACATTCAGTTTCCTTTCTTCTTCCCCCGCAATCACCTTGCTGTCCTGAATATTCTGTCTCTGCCCGGCAGTCACTCCAAGAGTCGGCATAAACGGGGAAAAACTCACATTATTCTCCGCCTGTTGTTGCTGATTACGAATAATTTTTATCGAATAATTCGATTCCAGTGCCCGCACGATACAACTATCCAGCGTAATTTTCACCTGAGCCGAAACCCTCACCGGAACTAAAAACACAAAACAAAGTATGCCAAAAAATAAACCACGTATATCCATACTCCATATTTTAGACCATAAATAAAAATCCGGCTTTTCTTATTCTTTATGTTCTTCCTCAATTATTTTCACCCGCTCCGAAGATAAATAAGTATATATCGCCGGAATCACAAACAGCGACAAAAATGTCGCACAAATCATTCCTCCTACAACGGCAATACCCATAGCAACACGGCTTTCTGCCCCGGCTCCCGTTGCTATGGCCATTGGCAGAATACCCAGTACTGTCGACAAACTGGTCATTAAGATGGGACGGAAACGTGCCACCGCCGCATTTTTCACAGCCTCAAACATTGGCTCACCCATCGATTTCCGCTGATTGGCAAATTCAACAATCAATATACCGTTTTTGGAAACCAATCCGATTAGCATAATGATTCCGATCTGGCTGAAAATATTCATGGTCTGGTCAAAATACCACAATGAAACCATTGCCCCGATCAATGCCAAGGGAACCGTAAGCATGATAATCAAAGGATCCCGGAAACTCTCAAACTGAGCAGCCAATACCAGATAAATGAACATCAAAGCCAGAATAAAAGCGAACATCAGACTGGAAGAACTCTCTACAAAATCTTTAGAACTCCCTGAAAGTGTCGTCTTAAAATTATCATCCAGTACTTTCTCTGCAATCCGGTCCATCTCGTCCAAACCCTGCGAAATAGTTTTACGTTTTGCTAATCCCGCAGAAACTGTTGCAGCAACAAAACGGTCATACCGGTAAAGCTGAGGCGGCATGGAACTTTCGGAAGTAGTCACCAAATTATCCAGTGCTATCAATTCCCCGTTATTGTTCCGGACATAAATACTTTGCAAATCAGAAGGTTTATTCCGGTAAGCCCGGTCTATCTGACTCAGTATTTGGTATTGTTTTCCATTCAGGATAAAATATCCGACCCTTTGTTCACTCATTGTCAATTGCAAAGTCTGTGCTATATTTTGCATCGAAACCCCCAATACCGCCGCTTTATCCCGGTCTATATGAATCGTCAGTTCCGGTTTGGTAAATTTCAGGTTTACATCAGCAACAGAAAATACCGGACTTTTATTAACTTCATCCATAAACCGGGGCAATATCCGTTTCAGGTCATCCAGGTTTTTAGCCTGAATGACATACTCTACAGGTAAACCTCCCCGTCGTCCGCCAAAAGTCTGCTGTTGGGAAACCATGGTACGGGCACCCGTAAAATTACGAACCTGAACCGCAAGCTCGTCGGCAATCTCTTGTTGGGTACGACCCCGCTGCTCCGGATCGGTAAGCCATAAATTCAGGTTGGAACGATTCGTATTTCCACCGCCAATCATCTGAATGATTTTATCCTGTTCAGGCACCTCTTTCTCTACATAACTGCTTAATTCATCCGAATAACGGCTCATGTATTCAAAAGTCGCACCCTCCGGAGCCGTTGAAGTGATACGGATATTCGAACGGTCCTCCAAAGGTGCCATTTCCGAAGGTGTAGCCATCCACAACACCCATATTAATACCCCCGCACCAATCAAAATCAAAGGAGCCAGCCACCGTACCTTCATAAAACCTTCCAGCAGCCGACGATAAAAATTTATCATTCCCTCAAAAAAAGGTTCCGTTTTCCGGTAAAACCAATTGTCCGTTACATTACGGGTAAGCAATTTTGTAGAAATCATCGGCGTAAACGTCAATGCTACAAAAGAAGAGATAATTACAGCCCCGGTAATTACTATACTAAACTCCCGGAACAACCGGCCGGTTGTTCCTTGCAAAAAAACAATCGGAAAAAACACCGCCACCAAAGCTACTGTTGTCGCAATAACAGCAAAAAAAATCTCATTCGAACCTTTAAAGCCGGCTTCCAAAGGAGACATTCCCTGTTCTATCTTGGTATAAATGTTCTCCATAACCACAATGGCATCATCCACCACCAATCCAATGGCCAGCACAATAGCCAGCAAAGTCAGAATATTGATAGTGAAACCGGCCAGATACATAACAAAAAAAGCCCCCACTAATGAAATCGGAATAGCCAGCACCGGTATTAAAGTGGTCCGCCAATTCCGCAAAAACAAAAAGATAATCAATACCACCAGCACAAAGGCCTCCACAATGGTATCCTTCACCTCATTGATGGAACTCCGGATAAACACCGTATTGTCAAAAGCAATCCCCGCCTCCACATCATCGGGCAAATCCTTTTGCATATCAGCCATCACCCCGTAAGCGCGGTCTACAATATCGATATAATTGGCTCCCGGCTGTGGAATAATCACACAGGCAACCATTGGCACGCCATTCCGTTTCATAATGGAACGGGTATCCTCGGCATCTGCTTCCGCTATTCCAATATCCCGGAAACGCACTACTTTATCGCCATCTTCCCGGATAACCAGGTTATTAAAATCTTCTATTGTCAGCAAACGCCCCAAAGTCCGGATTGTCAATTCCGTGTTATCTCCCTCAATGCGCCCGGATGGCAATTCTATGTTTTCCCGGGAAACTGCGTCCCGGACATCCATCGGAGTCACTGAATAAGCCGTCAGTAAAGCCGGGTCCATACGCAAACGGACAGAATAACGTTTTTCTCCCCAGATGGAAACGCTGCTTACTCCTGCAATGGTCTGCAAACGTTCCTTATAATACTGCTCGGCATACATACTGAGATCTATCAGCGAACGCTTATCGCTTCTCAGAGAAACTCCGAAAATAGGTTGTGCATCCGCATCTGCTTTACTGACAGTCGGCGCATCAATATCTTTCGGCAGTTTCCGCATTGCCCCCGACACTTTGTCCCGGACATCATTTGCCGCAGTTTCCAAATCCACTTCCAACTCGAACTCCACAGTGATATTACTGCGCCCATCCCGGCTCTGGCTGGTCAAAGAACGAATTCCCGGAATACCGTTAATGGCAGATTCCAAAGGTTCTGTAATCTGAGTCTCTATGACATCCGCATTTGCTCCGGGAAAACTGGTCGAAACGGAAATGATAGGAGGGTCTACGCTCGGATAATCACGCACCCCCAGAAATACCAGCCCGATGCATCCCACCAGAATCAGAATGATATTCATCACCGTCGCAAATACAGGCCGCTTTATACATGTTGATGATAAGCTCATTTTTAAGTTGATAAGTTACGGTTTCTTTATAGTTACACTCACTCCCATACCTTCACGCAATTGCATTAAACCTCCGGTCAGCACGGTGTCGCCGACAGTTATTCCGGATACTACTCCTACATTCCTTTCATCCCGGTTTTCTGTTTCCACAGGTACACTGACCGCTTTACCATTCCGGACAACCCATAGGCGTTTCCCGTCCATTTCGGGAACAACAGCCTCGGTCGGTACAGCTATAAACTCATTTTTACCGCCGAACACAATATTTCCTTTGGCAAACATACCCGGCATCAATTCATGGTTTTTATTCTGAAAACGGGCCCGCAACAAAATCATCCGGTTTTTCATATCAATCAACGGATCAACAGCATACACATTTGCCGAATATAATTTATCACTGCCGGTCACATGAAAATACACTTCCCGGTTTTTCAGATTATTATCGGCATATCTTTCCGGAATGGAAAATTCAAATTTCAACACAGAATTATCAACAATGGTAGCAATCTTCGAACTGGGTTGTACATAACTGCCTTCGCTCACATAACGGAATCCCATCTCTCCATCAAAAGGAGCACGTATTTCCGTCCGGCTGATTTTAACTTTCAGCAATTCAATATCGGCCTCCAGCATGTTGTAATCCGTCTGCAACTGGTCAAAGGCTTCCCGGCTAATCGACTCCCGTTTCAAAAGAATACGTTGACGTTCCAGTTTCTCTGACAATAATTTTTTCTGAAATTCGGAACGAGTCAACTGAGCCTGCAAATCCGCATCATCCACTTTCAACAATAATTGCCCTTTCTTCACAAAACTACCTTCCTCAAAATAAATCTTCCGGACTTTCCCCACAATTTCAGCGACCAATTCCACTTCTTCATTGGCCAACATCGAACCGGTAATGGGTACCCCATTGGCAGTCATTGAGTTTTTGGCAATAATTCCCGTAACAGGCAACTTTCCCCGCGCTCCGTTACTCTCATTTTTAACCGTTTCCTGCCCGGTTTTCCCTCCCAACCAAGAAATAATAATCCACGCTGCCAATGCTACCGGGAGCGCAAGCCACAATGCTAATTTTACGTACTTATTCATCCTTCAAATCATCAAAACACTGAAAATGCGACACATTTCACATCTCCACGCAAATTTACACTAAAATCGATAAAAAAACTTACGAATATAAGTTAGACAAACTAATATTTGTTCAGTTTACCGGACAAATGTTAATAATTTATTAAAACAATTTAAAATCCCCGGGTTCATCAGTTTTTTATTTATTAACAAAATTTATTTCAGAGACCTATATATCATTTTACAACTAAAATCTCCCGAAAAGCAAAACGTACTTTCCGGGAGATACCTTAATAAATTTAATGAGATGTACTAATCGGCTATTGCCTATTTTTTAGTCATAACAAAGTTTTGCCCATATCTCCAAACTTTCCCCGGGTTATCTAACAATGCTAAACATACAAAATCTTCTGTATTCCAAGTTATAATATTGAAATCATTATTAAAAATCACCGGTAATCGGGTAGCATTCAGATTAGACCAAAGCCCCCAGCCAACTCGACTGAGCCCATCAGCTCCAAAATCTAATTGATTATCTAGTACCTGCTCTTTAAAAATAACCTCTCCTGCAGTGCCTGAAATAAACATTATATAAAATGTTCCGGTATTACCTCCAAATGTCCCTTTACAAACTAATTTCTGATTAAAATTCTCCCTGATAATCTGATCATTATCACCAGCAGAAACAGTAATATCACCAAAGAAACCGGCAGGAATATTATCACCCTGCTGGGAAAGTACATATACACCTAGCAACTTTCTATAATCGCACGGAGTCAAAACCAATGTCGTATTTACAGTATTTTCCAAAACAACGTCATCCACTTTTACAATAGACATTGTAAATTCAGGAGCAACGGCAGGAAATTCATTGGTATATTTCACAACAACAGGTAGTTTTACAGATTCTGCTCCTGCTGGAACGGTAATAGTTTCTGCCGGAAGAGTGAAATACGTACCCGCTACAGATTCAGTAGACGAATATGACAACGTAATAACCCGCTCTCTGTTTACGGCAGGAATAGATATACTAACTTCATTCGTTTTATCTTCTATAGCCTCTCTCCCCCCTACAAAAACCGGGAAATCGCTATTTTTTATCTCTAATGTAAACGATTTTGCATTGTCTTTAACAAAGACAGTATTATCAGTAATATTAGCAAATTTCAATATCAACTTACGATCGGCATTGACTTCTCTGTTATTCAACACTTTTACCTCTACGATAGCTTGACGGGAAGCATCAATACTTACCTGTGGAGTCAGAATTTCATAATCCAAATTCTTTACAGCATCTGATTCTCCATCTGCAACAATATCTACTGTAAAGGCAGCAAGCGGAACTTTATTCAAAGACACCGGTATGCGAATGATGCTTTCTTCATCCGTTGTCTCTTGGGAAACCTTCTCCCAGGACAAATTCCTTAATATTTCTTCAGAAAGAATTTTCACCTCACAATTCACATTGTTTTTTCCAATCAAAAGATTACTTCCTTTGATTTCCTTTATTTTCAAAATAAAAATACGATCATCGTTCACTTCTTCATCATCTACCGGTTTGATTTCTACGTTAACTCTAGTCATTCCGGGAGTTACAACCAGTTCTTTTTCCACAGTAAAGTGAGTCGGCTCAATAGCACTGCTATCCGTTACTTCCAAAACTATGGTTGCCGGTTCTGTTATTTCACCGGTAATTATCAAAGGAACAAAACGGCTGTTCCGGACCTCTTCACTACTCGTTTCCACATTAGCACTTTCCCACGTTTCCCATTTTGCTTTTTCAAATTCAACAAAAGCATTCGAAACGATATGCAACAAAACGGATCCCGGAGTTCCCGGCTTTCCGCCATATACTCCTGTCATATTCAATTTAACTATTCGGTCATTATCCGCCTTGCCATTATCCAGTAAATCAACGACAACATAACCGACTGTATCACCTGCCGGAATAGTTACAATTTTCTCCGGAAGATTAAAGTCAATACCCTCACGTGCATCCGTATCAGCCGAAGCCTTTTCTGCGGCTATGGTAACTTTCACTGTATTGCTTATGGCTTTCGCTAATTTTACAGGCACCTGCACCTGACCTCCATTTTTCAACACTGTTTTCGCTTCATAACCGAAACGAACTTCTACATCAGTTCCTGTCGCCCCCCCCCTTTCATCATCAGCCTCTTTCACATCATCATCACATGCTCCGAGAAAAGCTGCCAACAAAAGCAACGATATTAATTTCCAAATTTTCATTGTATTCAGTATTAGTAAATAATATAATTTAGACAAACTCTATTCGGCATACCCGTATATAATCACCTCACCAATCTGAGCAAAATCACGCCACCCCTCCGTTACATTAATCTTGATGTATCCTCCCTTTTGCAAATGATTGAAATCCATATGCCGCAAATGTTCAGTCAAGTCAACACTTTTCGCTTCAGCCCATTCCACAGTTCCTTGTAAATCCCAGTTTCTTTTATCCTCACTCAAAAAAATCTCTGCTATTTTATTATCACTATTGGAAGCAGCAACACGTCTGATTATATCTACTCCTCCTACGTGGATATTGTCCGGAACTTGTACTATAATATACTGAGGCAACGTTGTAACCGGCGACCAGCTCGAATGCCAGTAAGAACTAGGATTCCCATCTACTGCGGCAGCGGCAAATCCGCTAGGAGCAGGTTCACCACTTGTCTGCTCCGAAGAAAAGTCTGCAACCGTCAGCCCCTGAGGAGCAGGAATGTCACCGAACCGACTGACTTGTACCTCCCGGACAACTCCCGTTGCACCCTGCACATTCTTTATTTTCATTGTAAAAGAAGAAACGCCCATATTGCTGACTTTCACCAAAACAGTAGCAGAAGTCTCACCGGCAGGAATAATAAAAGACTCATCTACAGTAGCCTCTACGCCAGCCGGTAAATTCAGGCCTACAGTGAAAGAAACGTCATGAGTCAATGCCTCCCCGTTTAATACAACGGGAATTTCCACATTTCCTTTTGGAGTCTTAATACCATATTCGGCATACTCAAAATCCAGTTCCGTATCCACATCTAAAATACTCACCTCACAGGTTGGTTGTTCTTCAAATACCGTCACATTACCTTCTACACTGGCAAATTCCAGGGTCAATGTCCGGTCTGGAGCAATTCCTTCCCTGTGCAACAATTCCATTTCTATATCTATTTCTTCCTGTCCGGCCGGTATAGTCCATTCCTTGGTAAGACGATAATCAACATCTTCCTCCAGACCGGTAACAGCAAGAACAAAGGGGATATCGGTATTGGCAGCACCCGGAGTCAATTTTACCGGAATCTTTACCTTTCCGGCATTCTCATAATTTTCCACCCGGGCTTTTCCAAAATAAATCCCCATATCGTCATTTTTAATAGTCACGCTGCAATGCTTTTGGTAAGTGTAAATTTCACCTCCCGTCACTTCGGTAATATCCAGGGTAAATATTCGGTCGGCATTCACCTCTGCATCATCTATAATCTCCACCGGAACCGAAATGACATCTGATGCATTTTCCACCACAAATACGGTCTGCAACAACCGGAAATTTACATTTTCCATCGCAGCATTAGCCCCTTCCGCAGGCAATACAGCAACTTTAAACTGCAACGGTTTACCTAAGGTTCCATATATTTTCACCGGTATTTCACAACGGTAAACTGCACCCGCCATACTTCCGGGTTCACATTCAGCCACTGTCGTGGCAGTCTTCTCAAATCCGACAGCAACGTCACTCTCGTCATCCAACACTTTGACTCTAACGCAAGCACATTCTTCGTTAATATACCCACCATTTAACGACACCAATTTCAAAGAAAAACTACGGATATCGTTGGTCTTATTATCATCCACCAAAACATACTCGATATCTATGCTTTTTTCACCTCCAGCTACAGAAAGTATTTTGGACGTTATAAAAAAATCCTCATTTTCCTGCATATTCTCTTCTGCAGCCACAGTTACCGTTAATATTGTTTCTTGCGCCAGAGCCTGCGAAAAATCAATAGTCAGTTTGCCCGTACCAACATTTTCAAACACGGAAACCAGGGTATCACGGAAACCGGCTATCAACACTTCTCCTGTCTCACTATGATTTCCAGCAAATTTTACCTCATCATGGCAAGCAGAGAGTGCCAAAATTCCTCCGATAATTAAACTAATATACCTCATCATTTTCATTCTTTAAGGTTAAAAACTAACACCTATAGAAAACGTAAACGTTTTGTCCAACGCATCGTAATCTTCGGTTGCCAACCGCCAGGAAGCATCAGCAAACAGATGCCAGTATTTCACACCCAATCCCAAACTGACATAATCTCCTCCGGCACTCTTTTCTATATCATTCCAACGATAACCGGCCCTGAAAAAACCAATACCGTAAAGCCCGTATTCCAGACCAACACCACCACTATAAGTCCGGCTGTCCGATGGAGTAACCCTCCACACAACGTTCGCCGCACCTGTCAGCGAATGATGTTCTGCCAAAAACAATTCTAAAGAAGCCCCCAGAGACAATCGGGCAGGAAGTGCATATTTCGAATCGGCATACTTGATACGTGAACCCAAATCCTGCAAAGTCAATCCGGCTGCAAACAAAGATTTGTTATTCAGTAAATTCACTTCCCTGCGGTAATAAGTACCCAGGTCAAAGGCAACAGCGTTTGCCGGCTCTGCTCCCTGAACTGAGCCCAGGTCCGAACGGATATAACGTACCGTAGCACCTGCCGAAAAACCTTTGAATAAAGTTCTGGCATATCCGGCTTCCAGTGTATATTCATAAGGATTGACTTTCCCGTTACTCACCCCGTTTTCGTCCGTCAGTTCAAATTCTCCATTAGCAAAATGCCGGAATCCGGCTACTATCGCATCCTTATCGGACAAACACCAGAATCCCCCAATCCGGTGAAAACGGCTTCCGGAAAGATAATCTTTCATCCAGGGAGTAAAACTATAAGCTATTTCCGTTTGAGATTCAGATGCCGCTGCCTTAGCAACATTCCAATAGACAGACCAGGCATCAGGCGAAAGTGCAGTCCCGGCATCCCCCAAAGCTGTAGCCCGGGCATCCGGTGCCACTTCCAGAAAAGCCACACTCTGGCCTTGTGAGTTCCCGGCTCCGAACAGCATTCCGAATAGGGGAACGAATATCATTTTCCAGTTCATCATATACATATTTAAATCTTAATAATACTTTTCTTCCACGAACCGTGGGGTCCCTCCACTTGCAAAATATACGTTCCGGCCTGCATGGTACGCATATCCAGGGTGTAACCCGCATCACCGATAACCACTTTCTCTAATTTCATCAGCCTGCCGGACGTATTGTAAACTTTCAGACTCACTTCACCACGCAATGCAGGCGGCAAAGAAATATTCAAAGCGTTTTTCACCGGATTGGGGTAAACAGTCAAAGCATTTTCCGCAGAAACATCTTCTCCTGCAATCACTTCCACCACGAAACGCTGGCTTACAGATAGACCTGCTTCATTCTTTGCCCGGACCATCACTTCGGTACGTCCGGAGATTTTCGGTTCTATTGTCAGATTGTCCCCACTGCGCTGAACGTTTGCTACCGCCTTGGAACTATTTTCAACCTCATACATCAACGCACGTCCCTTAACATCCGCAAAATAATCCGTTAATTTTACGGTAGTCCGTTTTCCATTGTTAACCAATTGTAAATCCGGCAAAGTCTGTATCAGGCGTGGTGCAATTTCTTTATACAACACTTCTATCTGCATATCAGACAAAACCGATTTTCCATATTGATCACTCACTTCTACCCGTAAATCATACTTTCCGGCAGCAGTATAACCAGGATTAAGCCGGAAATTCAAAACAGAATCCCCGGTGTTCTCCACCTTAATCCAGTCCGGTGCAGGTGTAAGAACACAAACCACCCGTTGCTTTTCGGGTTCCTCTACCCTGAAGCGGACAACTCGCTCCGCACCTTCATTTAATATAACAATACCCTTCCAATCCGGGAACAATACCGGCGGTAAATTTTCATTTATAGTAGCACTCACCTGAGGTGCAGCATCACTTACCCCCCCCCAACGGTCATATGCATTGACAGTAAAATAATACGTCTGTCCCAAAGTCAGTCCCTTGATTGTATCGCGCATTATTGTTCCCGCCTTTACATAGCGGACGTTAACACTTTTGGTTTCCACTACTGCATCCGGACTTTCGGACTGTAAAGGGGAAGTACTCCAACTCAGTACATATTTACTCATCGGCCCGTCGGATGCTGCCTTTACCTTCCATTCCACAATGGCCCAGTCATCATAAGCATCCACCAAAACCAAGTGAGAAGTGTCAGGAGCAAGCGCAGAAGGCGGTGTCAAAGCCAGACCGACATCAATATACCCCACTCCCATCATGCCTTTGAATTTCTGATTATAGACATCAAGACTATGAGTAGAGTTAATCAAACGTTCCCACAATTCATCCGGGGTATACCCTTCTCCCTGAAATTTGGATAAAACCAAAGCAGCACAGCCTGAAACATGAGGACAAGCCATAGAAGTACCCTGCAACCAGGCATACTGACCATTAATGCTAGTACTCAATACGGTATAATTATCTCCATAACTCTGTTCTCCTCCCGGAGCAGTAATATCAATCCAATCTCCAAAATTAGAATACGAAGACTTTTTAAAATTATGACTCATAGCCGCCACAGTCAATACTTTGGAATAAGCCGCAGGCCATTCTTTGACATCACTGTTATTATTAGCTGCCGCAAAAATCACCAGTCCTCCGTTCATCGGTCCGTTTTGCTGTTTCGAATTCACATCGGTTCCCGCATATTTGATAAAATAATCAATAGCCGAACGCATGGCCGAATTCAGAAAAACCGACTCTTCATAAGCACCGTTTGTCCAGGAATTGGATGAAATCACAGCCCCCATGTCTGCAGCATAAACATACATATTGGGGTCTGCATAAGCCTTACTTTCCCCTGTAGCAGCATCATTATGAAAAATCTGGCAACTCATCAAGCGGACTCCGTCTCCTTTACCGGAACCTCCGGCAATTCCGGCAATACCTACGCCATTACCATTCTCTGCTGAAATTGTTCCGGCACAGTGTGTACCATGCACATACGGAGTAATGGCTCCGTTTCCCCGGATAGAATCCACTCCCGGTCCGGGAACATTTTTAGCAGTCACAAAATTCCAACCGTAAATATCATTTACATAGCCATTATTGTCGTTATCCACGCCCTCTTGTCCGTTTAACTCGGCTTCATTCACCCACATATTGGCTGCCAAATCAGGGTGGTCATACTGAATTCCCCCGTCCATCACTGCTACAATTACATCAGGCGAACCGGTCTCTGTTTTCCAGGCTTCGAATACCCCGATATCCGCTCCTTCAAGTGCCCCGGACAATCCGTTCACAGATTCTCCGGCATTGTGATAATGCCACATCTCCGGCAAACGCGGGTCATTAAACGGCATTTCTTCTGTTTCTCCGGCTCTTGTTGCTTTCCGTTGCACCATAGAACGCAAAGGTTCCAACGGTTCAGGGACCACCTGATAATCACACAGACGCGCTTCCCGAATCTCCTCGACATATTCTACTTCCGGCACAGCACCAAAAGTCTGTACAGCACTACGGGTAGATATTTTTTCATCAAAATAAACATCATACCATAAATCCAAACCCGCTTCTTTATGACGTTCTTCAAATTTTCCGGCAGGAGGAAACACTCTTTCCATCCGATAAACACTCAAATCCACATTGGCAAGATCCAAAGCCGTAATACCTGAAGATATGCCGCTACGGGTTTTTACTACATTCAGTTTTTGCGGAACACCGGCTTTCAGTTTTACCCGCACATGACCTTTCAAGGCAGGGGTCTCCGTTACCACTCCTCCTTGTTCCGGACCAGACTGCGGAATTACTTCCTCTTCCTGCCGGCAAGCAAAAAGAGAAAATACTATAAATATAAAATATATCCTTTTCATAAAGTCATTTTATTAGTATCAATCCTCAACCTTTATCAACTCAACATTCTGGATAAAGAATAAAATTATAAAATGGTCTGTATTAACACCATCATATCCGTATCCTCCAACTTTAGGCTTATCTTTTTCCCAAATAATTTTCTTATAATCCTTACTATGAGTTGTGGGTATTTTTCGTTCAACCTTACCCGCATCCTTGTCTGCATAACCTAATTTTAATACACCCTCTCGACCGTTTAAATTTAAGGCAGGAGTAATAGCTTCTCCAAACCCTATGCTTATCTCACCGGTAGTTGCATCATAATACATCGGAATATCTATCGATACTCCCCATCCTCCCTGTACATAAGAATCTGCATGCAGAATCCATTTTTTCATATAATTGGCATCCTCTTCCTCCGGAGTATTACCACCATGTATTTGCACAGTATAGGAAGCAGGAACATTGTCTGCTAATGTAGATGTCATTATCCAGGTACCCATAATATCTTCATACAACTGCCCAAGTTCAAAATCATCGTTCATAATCTTTACCTCGGCCAAAGTATCCGAACTGGCCAATACAGCACCTTCCACGGCAGCAAATCCGATAAACAGGTTTTTATCGAGGTCATAAATCTGATTGTCGATAAAATCAATTCTAACACTATCTATCAAACTTCCAACCGGGAAAACCAGTTCTTTCTGTTCAAAAGTAAAATCTGTGCCTTCCACAGCCGTTCCTCCCCGGACGTCTAAAGTCACTTTCACCGGTACCCGGGAGTTCCCCTTCACCCGGACAGGAAGCCATACCGGACCTTCACTTTCTGCACCTGACAGACTCGTTTTATCAAAACAAACGAATACCGGCTCCTCGTCATCCAGAATGGTTACTTTCATATTCCCGAACACTTCCGACAATACTGAATTTTGATTCCCATAAATTTCAATCTCAAAATAACGGTCTTCATTCTGCTCCATATTATCAATAATAGTCACAGGAATAATCACCGAAGTATCACCGGCAGAGATGGTGTACGTCTGTGTCGTATCCAACACATAATGTTCTCCATAGACTGCCGTGCTTTTTTCAGACAAAATCCGCAACTTAAAAGAAATAGCCTCGTTCCACACCCGGTCACTTTGTACCTTTATGTCAAGCTTTTGCATTTCTTCACTGACAGATTCCATAGTATTGGCAAATCCAAAAACAGGAAGTCCCTCATTACTCATTATAATCACCCGGCATACTTCCGGAGTCGCAAGTTTTGCTCCTTTTACCCCAACCATCTCGAAATCAAAAATCCGGTCCGGTCTGTATTCCGGATAATCCGTAATCTCCACTTCAAAATATCCGCTGCTTTTTCCTGCCGGAATAACAATCTCCCGGGAAACAAAAGAATAATCCACCCCTTCCTTGGCTCCGTTTTCCGATTTAACAAAACCGGTAACAGTCACCGGCTGTATTGCAGCAACCGACAACACAACAGGAATCCGGAAAGGCGTCACATTTTCCAGCGTTTTAAACTCTTTACTGCCCAGAGATACTGCCGGCAAGCTATCAGTCTTCACCTTATCGTCATCATCACAGCCCCACGTCATTCCCAGAAAGAAGCAGCATATCAAAAATCCGATAAACTTATTCATATATATTGCTGTTTTCATGATATACATTAATTGAGAGATTCCCGGTAAATCAATAATCCTTCATAAGGAACCGCTACACCACCCTCCGTGACCAATATCACCGTGTTACCGGAAATCACAGCATCCATAGCACCGGTAGGAAAAAGATATTCTTTATATGAATTGATTCCGGTTAGTTCTTTACTGCTCCATGCTGTTCCTCCGTCATGTGATACTGCCATTGTCAGTCCCTTGCCGAACAGACTCATTTCCGGCTGATAGAGATACAGTCTTTTCATTAATTTTGCCATATCCGGATTATCTGCAAGAGAACTACCTGAAAATAAACTTGTCTTCTCTGCATCCACCGGAGTAAAGTGATAAATCGTCCCGGCAGCCGAAACGACAGTAGCCCCTCCGGTCTGATATCCGGCAGTCCCGGTAGGGATAGTTGCATCTACTGGCTCCGACCAGGTTGCTCCACCATCTTCGCTAATCGCTATTTTCCGGGAAGAAGCAACAGATGAATGGCTGATATACATCACCACCTTACCGTTTATTTCAGCAATGCTGGCAGCATTGTTGCGTAATCCGGAAACCACTTCACTCAGATTCCAGGTTACACCATTATCATTCGAATACAAAGCTGCCACTGTGCCCCGGTTTCCCACGCGGCATTGCAGAGGCAAAATCAGTTTCCCGTCTGAAGTCTTGATTCCGTGTCCCGAAAGAGTGGAAATCAAATATTCTCCCCGTACGAAAGACACAGCAGTTCCCTCTGACCAGGTGACTCCGCCATCGCCGGATTCCAGATACTCAATCCGGTAATCCCCATCCTGCTTACCATTCACGTCCACAGTATAGAACAGATAAAGTTTGTCTCCCGCATTTACCACTTCAGGACGCAGGTATACGCCCCCATCACCGCCTTTCAGCACTGTCCATTCACTCCAGGTTTGCCCGTTATCAGAAGAACGTTTCAAAATAATATCCGTAGCATTCGAACGGACAGTATTCAATTTTGCAGTCTGTGCCATTACCTCATGCCGCCCTTCTGCAAACAACAAAGTAGTTCCGTCAACCACAGCCAAAGCCGGAGCCTGAATATTCACATAGCCATTCTCCCGTTGTACAGCCACTGGTTCCGCCATAACATAATCCCCTTCAATACTCAAATCATAAAAACGCACAGCTCCTTTCCACGGATAGAACATCAAAGGAAACACATGTTCCGGCATTGTCTCTGCCGTCGTTGCCCACACCACTTTATCTCCGATTCTCACCCAAATAAAATTATTGACACAACTGATTTCCAGGTCAAAGGGCTCACTTGGCGACATATAATCCGTCATTTCTAAATAATTCGCCGTACCGTCAAGATTCCATATAATAGACGCATCCCTGTACAAATACAATACAGAAAGATTTCCGGAAATCCAGTCAAATCCCAGGTTAGTTTGCTGAGCCCATTCCGAACCTTCAAAAATAAAACGACTGAACGCATTGCACCCAAACACTTCCATGGCCACCCGGGCTTTCATTTTCCATTGTTTCCCGGCTCCATTCTCCACATATAAACGTGAAAAGAGGGCATTATAAATATAACTCAACTGATTCCCGCCATAATTATCCGCATTGTCTGCGTCTTTGATTTTATGCTGACGGCATCCGAAATATACCTCTCCATTACGGTCTGTTCCCTGCCCCCAGGACAAAGCATCCGGATCGGCAGACATGGCAACAGCAAAATCCGTAAATCCCAGAACCGACATTTTCGTAAAATCGGGAACCCCGTCTTTTATCAGCCAAACCGCATTCGAACCGTCAAAAGGATCCGGCACCTTGTAATCGTTAGAATGGTCGACCACTTCTGCCGTTCCCGGCATATCAAAATGCTGTTGTTTATAGCAGCTTGTCAGCAGCACCCCAAATGCCGCCAGCAGGGCTGTCATAAGTTTTAACCTATTTCCCATATTCATACTTCTTAAATATTATTTCCAACGTTCGGGTTCAATCGGCAAATACCAACTGCTCTCATTTAACAAACGGTTATACACTTCATTTCTCCGGCTCTCATCATCGTATTTTGCCGAAACAGTACGGGCAATAATTCCCGTTTCCCCAAGCACAGTCTCACGCAACAACAAATCATACCATCTTTTGCCTTCAAAAGCATCTTCTCTGGCCTTTTCTTTAAACAACAGCTCGCGCAAATTCTGTTTCTCCATCGGAATATCCGCTTTATTATATTTCTGCATTCCTCTGGCAACTCTTACCTTATTGAGCATTTCAAAAGCTCCTCCGGTATTACCGCGTTCATTTTCGGCGATTCCTTTAATCAGATAGGCATCGGCATGTTTCAGCGCATACCAATTGGCAATGCTTTTATAAGGTTCACGCATAGCTTTCCCTTCCTCGTCCAGACCGATATACTTCCAAATTACTTCCTGGCGGTTAACCCGTTTATAACTGGTTTTTAAACGGGTATCCTGAGAATCGTCAAATAACTTGTCACACACAGTCATTTTAGGCTTCACCAGGTATTTTCCTCCGTCCGCTTCTACCGGCGAAGTAAATTCCTGCATCCGGTTGGTCCGGAATCCTCCTTCAAAAACATATTTAAATCCGAAAGAATTGTAAAGAATAGACGAAGCAGCATCAGTGGTCGTGTATTGTGACCCCCAGGTTGATGAAGCTCCCAATTTACCTTTCAAAACCACATATTCCCCAAAAGCAGCAGCTTCCTCATACAACCCACACCACAAAGCAACCTCAGCCGATAAAGTATAGGCAGCCGTCCGGTTGGCCCGAATCAGTTCCCAATCGGTATCCACATTAAAGCCCATATTATACGATTTTCCCGTCAACAACTCCCGCGCCTTGGCCAAATCATCCATAATGGCTTTCCATATCTCCTGCTTTCCTGCCGGCTGAAGTATTGTAGCACGAAGTTCTTCGTCAGACAAGGTTATCGTGCTTACCTTTACTTCTTCACCCGCATCATTGACATAAGTCACCTCATCTGCAATCTCTTTCAGCACCAAAGGAACTTCCCCAAAGGTACGTACCAACTGGAAATAACACCAAGCCCGCAGGAAATAAACTTCTCCGTAAAATGGTTTCATATTAGTCACTGTCACTTTGTCTCCATTGGGTTGCATCCGCGGCAGATTTTCCAACTGATGATTACATCTGGCTATCGCCTTGTACAAAAAACCATAATCAGTATAAGGATTGATAACCGATACTGTATTATTCAGAAATTCACTGATATAAGTATCTTTTGTATTTCCTTCTACAACCAGGTCTGCCCGGGCAGAACCCCAAAGAAAAAACTTATGTGCTTCCGGGGCTAAGGAAGCATACATTCCTTCTGCCACAGAATTCAATTCACTGTTATTACTGTAAAAATCATCAGGTGAAGCTCCGTTTTCCGGCTCAACGTCAAAAAAATCACCGCAAGCCGACAACAAAACACAACCTGCAATAACCGGCAATTTCCATTTGATATATCTCATTATCCTCATATTTCAACAGATTAAAATGATACATTTAGACCGAATATATAAGAACGGGGCGAAGGAGTAGCTCCGAAATCCACCCCTCTGGTCATGGCATCTACACCTGAAAATACTTCAGGGTCAAAACCGCTATATCCGGAAAGAGTCCATAAATTATTACAGTTTGCAGAAACCTGAATTCCTTTAATAAAGCCAGTGCGACTTTTCAACGGAATATCATACTGTACGGCAATACTTTTCAAACGCAGATAACTCCCGTCTTCCACCCAACGGTCTGAAGTCATAAAGTTATCGGAAGGGTCGCCGTAAGCAGCACGGGGCAACCAGCCATCACCAGGTCTTTCTGCCGAAATCCAGCGATTCAGAACATCTCTGCTTTGATTACTGTAATCCGACATCATACTCATGCGTTGACGGAAAAGGTTGTACACATCATT
This sequence comes from uncultured Odoribacter sp., assembly GCA_910578105.1. Lineage (GTDB taxonomy): Bacteria > Bacteroidota > Bacteroidia > Bacteroidales > Marinifilaceae > Odoribacter. The sequence continues at coordinate 151,486 of CAJTPD010000003.1, forward strand.
TCCGTAACTATAAGTAAACAGAGCCGCAAACGATAATCCTTTCCATGACAGATTCGTTCCGAAACCTCCGTAAAATTCAGGTATCGGCGAACCGATAACCTGACGGTCAAGCGTATTAATACGGTGGTCGCCATTTACATCTTCCATCCGGTAATCTCCGGGTTGATAAGCAGAACCGTCTGATTTAACCACATCGATTTCTCCAGCCGTATTGAAAATACCTTTTACTTTATAACCGTAAAAAGCTCCCAATTCTTCTCCCTCCCGGGCAACAGAAGTAAATCGGTCCATAGTTTCCACCACTTCTCCGTTCTTCAGGCTCTCCACTTTATTTTTCAGGGTAGAAACGGTGGCAAAGATACTCCAGTTCCATTTATCGCTGCGTATAGGATTCACTGCCAATGACAGTTCAACTCCCTGATTGCTCACTTCTCCGTTATTTTCATACTGAGGGTCGAGTCCGATTTCGATAGGCAAGGACTTCTGAGTAATCAAACCAACCGTCCTGCGATAATAATAAGATGCGCCGAACTCCAGTAAATTATTAAACAAGGCCACATTTACACCAGCATCATAATTATGAGTATATTCAGGACGCAAATCGTCATTTTTTACATTTCCAAGATAAACGCCTCCATAAGTATAATAAGCCGTAGACTTATACAACCGTGCATAATATCCGCCCCGCACATCATTATTACCTGTACGTCCGTACTGTCCGAATGCCTCCAGATATTCTGAAGGAGTCTGCAATACAGTCCAGCGAACCTCTGCTCCGGCATAGAGATTCCATGCTCCGTCCGGACCAAAATTTGAAGAACGCTCCAAATTAAAATTAGCTCCCAACCGCAATTTATTCTTCCACATCACTCCCCCGGACAGATAAAAATTCATCTGGTTGTGGTCATAACGTGTATTATTCACAGAATCGACAAATTTTCCCTTGTCCAAGGATTCCATTTCATCACTGGCAGCATTTACCGTCCGGCCGTAAATCATCTTTTCTTTATAGGTATCTATAGAAAATCCGGCATGAGCATTATAGGTCCAGTCCGGAGCAATCCGACCGTTACGGTCCGCCCAGATTCTCCAACGCATCAGATACTCGTTATAGGAACGTTTAGCATTCTGACGGGTAATATAGCGGTCCGGAGCAATACCGGCTGCAGGTTGATGCAATTTTTCAATCAATGAATTATATGTAACCATCACTTCGGCATTGGCGGAAGTTTTTGAATCAATACTCCAATTTCCCCGAATCAAAGCATCCACCTTGTTGCTCAATCCCTTGTTTTTCAATCCCTCCATCAAAGCCGCCGGATTTGTCATGCCCAACACATCTACCTCTGCCAACTGCTCAACCTTTATTCCTGCTTCCGAATAATAATCCTTTGACATAAACGGAGCTTTGGCTGCCGATACAAACAAAGGATTGTGAAGCCAATCGGCACCTTCTCCCCAAAAACGGTTATTGCCATAATTATAAGCAAATAAATTGGTAATCTTTATTTTAGGAGAAATCTTAAAATCCAGATTAAAACGCATATTAATCCGTTGGTCCTTGGCTTCCTTTAATACCTCATTTTCTGAAGTATACCCGATACTAAACAGATAGTGCGTATCGCCGTCACCACCTTTCATCTTCACATGAACATCCGAAAACATACCTTTCCGCCCCAATTCCCCCGGCCAGTAAGTATCATGGCTATAAGCTGGCTGCGACGGATCGAACAATAAATTTTGCTGCAATTCTCCGGCAGAAAATCCCCGGTCTTGCATCATCATATAAAGATAAGAGCGGTATTCTGCAGCATTCAGCAAAGACGGGGAAAAATCAGCATCCGTAATCCCCATACGCAAAGCCACATCAATCGATGCCGTCCCGATGTCCCCTTTGTCAATCTCCAGTTCTATAATTCCGTTGGCAGCACGTCCACCGTAAAACACATTGTCATATCCGTTTTTCACAACACGCATTCGTGCTATGTCCAACGGATTGATAAACATCAGATTTGACCGGAGTACTCCGGAAGCAAAAGGAGAAATATTAGGAGCCTGACGCGTAGGTAAACCATCTACAAACACATAAGGCGATGTATGCAAATTTATGGATGAAACACCACGAATCATCATCAATCCGGCATTTCCGACAAAACCGTTAACTGCTGTGTAAACTCCGGTTTCTTCGCCCATCAATCCCCGGTCGAACAAAAACATCGAACGCATGGAATAGATGTCACTCCAGTCCTTTTCTTTCTGTAATACTGACAACACCACATTTTTTGTAGTATCAGCATCCCCTCCCGTTTTTTCCTGTGCTTCCACACATCGCGGAATTCCCAGGCAAATCAGGCCGAGCAACAGAACTTTATATTTAACTAACATCTTCATATCTATTATTTTTTCTTAACAAAATCATTTCAGAACGCGATATTCGGAATCAAATCAATCCGGTCCATCAACAAACGGCTGTTCTCCTTCATCATAAAAATCAACTCAACATCTCCCCGTTCATTTACTTCAATCAGACCACAATCCTTATATTTCAAAGTAGTATATTCTGCAAAATCACCATCTGCCGTTCCCATATCAATCCCGTCTTTTATGGTTATGTTGTTATACAACAAACGCAAAGTAGGAGTATAAGCCCTGTTGTAAATCATACGGACCGAATAAGCACCCCGGGCCACATCCGGAATCATCACCCGGAAAAAATCTCCGCTCTGCCCAGAAACAAACGAACAAATCGGAGGTTGCGGCTCATCCATCAGCAACTGATGATAACTGTTATAACTGTAATTTTCTATTACTCTGGCAGGAGCACTGGTAAATACATTCTGAACATACCCTTTCTGTGCATTGGTTGCTCCGTATAAATTGGTTTCAATGGTTCCGGCCGTATGGTCTCCCATCTGAATCATATGATACATTTCGTGTACCACCCCGTTAAGGGCATTCCGGTCCGTTCGGGTGGAAACCCGGTATTTTTGATTCAAAAATACAAATCCTTTCCCGTCATTACCTGTTTTCTTTACATTGAAAGTCACTACATCCTTTTCATACAAAGGTTGCAACATCCGGGCATCCAAATCGTTTATAAAATAACGGTGAGCAGGGAAAATATGGTATTTCAGCCATTGCCGCAAAGAATCAACCGGCAATTCACGCGGATCGAAATCTTCCTCATCGTCAAACAATACATCCGGTTCAACAAACAAAGTAACTATACTATCAGTCAGATAGGATTTGAAGCCGTTCGCCTCAAAAAGCGAAAGCATAATCTCAAACCGCCCGTCTTCTTTCAGTAAATCATAAACCGGTGTTACCGGCGGCTCCAGCACAGCATCAATTAAATTCAGATAACCATTTTTCAATTCAATGTTAGACTCCGTAATCACCGAGGAATTGTTCAGCTTAATAGCCGAATAAGAACTGACATCTGCAGACAGATAGTAACTCTTGTCAAGCATCGTATAAGTAGTCATCTTACCTCCGTTCAGGGAATTGGTATGAATCATAGTTTCAAGTGCTGCATATTGCATATACATCAACCAGTATTCCGGTGTTTTTTCCTTGAAATCAGTAATCTTCAATTCTTTATAAAATTTTTGCCAGGCACTGTCTACCGGAGCAAAAACCGTATAAGTTCCTGCTGTAGAAATCTGACTGTAAAAACCGGAATAATCACAAATCTCCTTATATATGGAAAGTTCAGGACGGGTCTTGACATAATCGTATATCTGCATATACTCCTCATCAGTATCGTACTGACGCCCCATAAAATTTTCCTCACACCCGGTCATCTGAAACAAGGCGAGTAGCACAACGACAAGAATGCTCCATTTATAAATTGTCATTTTCATTTTCTTGATATTTCTACGGCGTGAATACTATTTTTTCCCTACATAAAATTTCTTCTGTTCCAACAACTGGTTATTTTGTACCTCATCATCCAAATAAGGTAAAAACCAACTTTCAGGATTTTCCAGATAAGCTTTTAAAGTCTGTTCTTTAATAGAAGAAGACGAATGCTCACTGATACGGTCTATCAAAAGCCCTGTATACCCTGTGTTCCGTGCAATCCGTAGTAAAATAAACCAGTCTTTTCCTTCATAGCCAAGCTCTGCCCGGTGCTCGCAAATAATTTTATCCATAAAATTTTCTCCGGTTCCCATCTCTTCAGGCATCACTGTTTCCAGTCCGGTTGCCTCCCGAATTTTATTTATGGGTTCTACAGCTTCTTCATAACGTTCCAAAGCCCCCAAAGCTTCGGCTTTCATTAGTAAAACCTCCCGATAACGGTAAAAAATAAAATTAACTTTTTTACGTCCTGTTTCGTCCCTCAAAACATACTGCCCGTCAGTAGACGAAATTCCCAGATACTTAAATACTCCGTAAAACGAAGATATACCATAAGAAACCAATTGCACGGTACGTTGCGGCCGGATAGTATCAATCGTTTCATATTGTCCCGACTGCGGATATATTTTCCGGATATTGTAATAATAGGCCGACCGGTTGGCGAAAATAGTATTATAGAACAAAGGCCCTACTGTACTGGAAGGCCCTTCATCCAGATATTGGTATTCAAAAATAGTTTCTTTCGAATTACCGGTAGCAAACATAGAAAACCATGCTTCATCAGCAACTGTCTTTCCATCATATGCTTCCTCTACCTCACTACACAAATCAATACATTCCTGATATTTTTTCCTCCATAATTTTACATCAGCCCACAATGCCCGGACTGCATTTTTGGTAATGTATCCACAATTATCAAAAGGATTGTCAAAACTCTCCGGAGCCATATCCAAAGCCCGCGACAAATCTGCTTCAATAGAATCCAATACAACGTCCTCAGCCTGCGCAGCAGCATGAGGAGGCTGCGTATCTGACTCGTAAGGTTCGGTATGATAAGGCACATCCCTGAAAGTCCTGACTAAATAAAAATAATTCAGGGCACGCAAAGCATAAGCCTGTCCCATCATCTCCTGCATTTCGGTTTCACTAAAACTCCGGTCGTTTTCAAGCACCAGATGAACATTCTTCAAGAAAGAATTCGCCCAATAAATACCCTTGTATACATTCGCCCAATTACACAGCGAATTGGTAATGCGGATATCCTGATTCACAAATTGCAAAAGAGCAGCATCCGCAGCTCGCAATCCATAAATCTCCGAACGCATTCCTCCCCAATAAATAAAATTCTGGATATTTCCGCCCAAATTGGTATATATCCCTGTCAACGCAGCTTTTGCATGATCTTTACTCTTCCAATACTCTTTTTTGGTAAGGGAATCCGGTATATCCACCGTCAAAAAACCGCTACACCCCTGCCACCCAAGTACAAAGAATAAAAATGCAGTAATAATTATATTCCGTTTCATATTTCCTATCTTTTCAAGCGTTAAAATGAAGCCCTTATACCAAAAGCAATCTGTGGAGAAGGAGGCGTAGCACTGTTATCCACAGCAATCTTTGTCAAAGTCCCGGTATTCAATCCAATCTCAGGATTCAATCCTTTATATTTGGTGCCACACCATAAATCCATAGCCGTCACCCAAACAGACAACTGTTTTAAATGCAATTTACGGGTGAAATCCAATGGAACATTATATGTCAGACTGACTTCTTTCAATTTAATAAAAGAAGCATCTTCCACCCACCGGGAAGAAGCAGCATAATTCCATTCCGCATAATCGTAAGCCCGGGGCATATCAGTAATATCCCCTTGTTTACGCCAGCGTCTCAGAATTGAAGTTGCCTGATTATTATCACTCTTCATACTCTCCAAATCATAACGTTGTCCATTGATTACATCCTGCTCCAGACTGTAATAGAAAGAAATTCCCAACGACCATTGCTTCCAGTTAATATTATTCCGAATCATACCGAACATTCCGACATTGGCATCTCCTATCTGCACAATATCCAATTCGTTAATCACACCGTCATGGTTGATATCTTCATATATCATATCTCCGCCCTGGAAAACATGTCCGGTAGACGAACTATAACGCATTTTCTTAGGAGTCCCGTTTGCTTCATAAACAATATTTCCATTGAAATCGCGTACAACAGCATCGTCATCGGTAGCATATACTCCCTTAGCCTTATATCCGTAGAAACCTCCGATTACCGAACCTTCTTCCAGCTTGGTCATAAAACCGTTATACACACTTTCGGTATATCCCTGCACCTTGCTGTTTTTCACATAATCAGGCATTTTCAAAATCTTCTGACGATTCCGGGTCGCACTCACATACAAACTCCATTGAAATCCCGATTCTAAACGAACAGGAACAACAGTCAAACCGATTTCCACTCCGTAATTTTTCAGGTCGCCGAAATTCGTATACCGCCGGTTCCAGCCGTCTCCGTCGGTATAACCGATACTGGACGACATCATTTCCCGAAGCAACAGGTCTTTGGTCTTACGGGTATAGTAGTTAAATTCTCCCGAAAAACGACCGTTGAACAAATCCCAGTCCAAACCGTAATTAAACTCCGTTGTACGTTCTTCATGGATATTATCATAGGCAAATCCGCTGATGTAGGAATAAGGATTGTTCATATATCCTCCGGAAGCACTTCCGTAAGTTACGTCCAACATATTCGTAATACTCGGCAATTTTCCGGTTTGTCCCCACGAAAAACGGGGCTTTAACATGGATATTCCCTCTTTTTCCTTCAGAAAAGATTCTTCCTCCATTCTCCAGGCAAAACCCACGGTCGGATAAATAGAGAAAGGATTATCCTTTCCATATTGTGATGAACCTTCGGTTTTTAAAGAAAGATTCAGATTATAACGGTTCAGCAAACGGTATTGTGCATCCAATACCACGCTGATGCTGGTACTCTCCGCATTTGAACCTTTGGCATTAGCCCACATTGCAGCGTCACTACTTTCTGTCATCTGAGAAGAACCTCCCCGGTTATATTCCATGGAAGTAGAACCGCTTGTATTATAAATCAAATCGAAAATCCCGTTCAAAGCAACATAGTGAACATCATTGTTTACCGGCCGATAGAATAATCTGTTTTTATTCATCAGCAACATACTGTAACTATTATCACGAAGTCCCCGGTTGAACCAAGAATGATGCCCAAATACACCCATAGCTTCCGAAGGAGCAAAAAATTCATTTCCTCCCTCTCTATAATCCACAGACACCATTGTGAAGAAATTCAACTTTTTGGTAATGTCGAAATCCAAAGACAAAAGAGAAGTAAACTGATTTTCACGGCTTTCAAAAGTAGCATTGTCTACCATGGCTATCGGATTATACATTTTTGTTCCGATACTGGGGACATCGTTACCGTTATTTCCCTCGTCATCAATATAATACTCCGAACCATCCTGTGTATATACCGGCAAAAAAGCAGCCCTGCGGTGTGCAAAAGCCCGGGGATTGATGTATTCATTTGACCATCTGTTGAATGCCGTAATCGGCCATACCCACGAACGTTTGTCTTTCATCTGGTTGTTGTACTGGAATTTCGCCGAAATTTTCAACTTGTCCGACATCCGGTAATCCAGATTAATCATAGTTGTCAACCGGTTGAATCCTCCTCCTTTCGTAGTTCCGTACTCCGTATCGTAACCCATACTCCAGTAATAACTCAAACGGTCACCTCCTCCGCGAAGCGAAAAACTGTATTTCTGCTGAAAACCGGTACGGGTGAGCATTTTCACCATATCCGTATTATTATTGTATATCCAGGCGTCTGTCCGGGTAAGGTCACCACGCAATTGCGGCATAATGGTCTGATCATCTCCCCCATTGGTATTAGCTCTGGACTCAATAACGTACATCCTTTGCTGGTCACCGGAAAGCAATGGTATCCGGTCCGGCTTCAATACAGCCGTCCAGGTAGCATTGGCAGAAAACTGCGGTTTACCACTTTTTCCGCGTTTGGTACGAATCACAATAACCCCATTCGCCCCGCGGGAACCATAGATAGCAGTTGAAGACGCGTCCTTCAAAATATCTATAGACTCAATATCAGCCGGGTCCAGACCGGCAATAGGACTGGAACCGAAATTATTCAAATCCGATACATTATAATCTTCCCCCAACACTTCAGCTCCGTCAATTACCCACAAAGGTTTATTATTACCTTCCAAAGAAGTCACCCCCCGGATGGTCATAGAAGCTCCTGCACCGGGGTCTCCGCTATTAAACGTCACCTGCAAACCGGGAGCAGCACCCTGCAACAACTGGTCCACTGAAGATACCGGCTGAGTACCCAACGCTTTCATATCTACAGCCGAAACTGCATTGGACATGTCTTTGCGTGACTTCGAAATCATTCCCATATCCGCTTGCCGTTCCCGTTTACCGGTAATAACCACTTCACTCAGCACCGTTTCGTCACTCTTCAGAATAATCTCATACTTTTTATTCGGGTCAAAAGGCTGCGTAATAGTCTTTAATCCCACAAAAGAAAAAGAAATTCCAGTCGTCCCCTCCGGTACCAGCACCCGGAATTTTCCGTCGATATCGGTCGCAGTACCACCAATAACACGGTTATTGGCATTCAGCATGATGACTGTCGCACCAACCAGGGGATTTCCTTTCGTTTCTTCGTAGACAACACCCTGTGCATAATGGCCTTGTGCCAATACCTTACTGGTACAACAAACTGTCAATAATGCCAGAACACTTATATACTTTAAGCATTTTATCCACATAATCCTGTTTTTTAATTTTCGATAAGTTTATCTACCACATGAAGCACCCCGTTAGAACCTTGCCGATTACACTTGTCCAGCACAAATCCGGCACTGTTGTATACCGTCGATAACTTACAGTTTTCCCATGCCCCCGAAAATGTCCGCACAGAACCGTCCAATAAGGTAATAATTCCTTCCGAATAGCCATCTGTATATAAACGACTTCCGGATACCACACATTTCCGGAACAACTTCAGGGCATCTTCCTTCTCCATTGTTGCTATATTTTTTCCGGCCAAAGCATCATTCGTAGGCGCAAACACCGTATATTTGGTAACATCTATCTTATCCAGCACATCAACCTGATCTGCTTTCTCAATCAACAGCTTAAATTGACTCAACTCTTCATCCTTTTCAATATAAGTACGGTAGAGCAACTGAGTTGAATCCGTACTCAACAGATGATTAAAAATACCATCAACTTCATAAATGGCCCCATTATCCGCTTCCCACACAGACTGCGGCGAAGTCAGACGAACCTTTAATCCTTTATAATCGGTAAATACCGGCTGCCCCTCTTCCGTCTCACACAGGATAGCCCCGTAAGCAGTGGGATAATACCGGTGTTCAAATGCCTGGTCCGTTAGTTTTACCTGCAATATACCGGCATTCAGCCGCATCGCCAAAGTATCCATATACTCTTCCTCATACCCGTCAATCCCCCATTCACCATCTGTCCCGTTATCCCAGGCTTTGGAATCGTCTGCCTGAATCAACACTGTGCGCGGGGCATGCTGGTAAGAATTATCCACACCAAACCACGAATCAATATCAATACCTTCTCTTTCAATCAATTTAGCCCACTCCCTGTAATGCTTATATCTGATTAAATACCCAGCCTCCACACTCGTAAACAAAGGGATGTCCGGCACCTGATTGACTTTATAAATCATACTGTTTGAACTCAATATTGCCCCGGTGTACGTACTACTCAAATTATTTTTTAAAGGCAACATAGCTCCCGAATATGAGTAAAAATAAGGCAAATTCCGCTCAATATCGCTCAGTCCCCAAACAGTTGCCGTCTTTTGAGACACCAAGGCTCTCAGGAAAGGAACCACTAATTCATTCGGAACAGAATCAAAAGACACCAACAATTCCGGGGTAAAATAAGGTTCAAAGAAAGTTTGCATGGCTGCATCGGTTGGCAAAAAGGCCGTATTAAAAAACGTCTCATCGGCAATATTCAATATTCTGCCACCTGCTTTGATTGCCACATCATAGTATTTCATCAAAGTTGTATCCAGTTTGTCATTCTCCATCCCGACAGTAGCATAACCGCTAAATCGGTTAAACCATTTGCTGATAACAGAAAGCTCTGGTTCTGCGGCAATCGCTTCATCCATTCTGGGAGTCAGCAACAACGGCCCGTCCAGAACATGAATCACCCCATTGGAAGTCGGAATATCCCGCTCTGTCTGTGACACCGGAACATTTTCCACCATAAAATCACCCGGAGTGACACCCATCATTTTCTGATAATCGTCACTCCGCATTGAAAGATACGAATTGGTGAATACCCGGAGAGCCTTTGAAGGATGAGCTTTCCCAGAAGTACGGGTATCCTGTTTTATTCCCTGCGCATAAGTAATCGGCGATTTATCCCAGGAATCCGAATTTTCGTAATACTTCTCAAAATCGTAATAATACACCATTCCTAACATGAAATGATAATTAATAAAATCAATCATATTTCGCTCCGGCATATTTTCTACCGTCCAGCCGTGCTGGTCCAGCCAAGCCTGAACATGTTCATCCTTGGGAGCAAAACAGGTGTAAAGTCCGGACTGGGACAACGTACGCTCCAAGTCCGCACGCCGTATCATCTGCACAAATAATTCAAATCCACCTTTCTCCTCCAGCACTTGTACCACATTCATCCCGATAGAAGCGTCATTTACTTTGTTATAGTGATTATCAAACTCCTCCCGGCAACTACCGAACAGAAGTACAATACCACACATCCATAACACAATCTTTGTATTCATATATATTTGATTTGATTATTCATCCGCAACATCTGAACCGTATAAATAAACCTCACCCAAAGCAGCATGCACACCTCCGTTAGAAGAAGAGGTACATACAATCTTTAAATAACGGTAGGTCGCCAAATTCGGAAATTCGAATATTTGTTCGGCTTTTGAATTTGATAAATCAAACTCGTGACACATTTTCCATTGCGATTCATCCGACGGAGTACCGCTCACATTATTGCCGTATATGGCCATTCCCGCTACCATAGCATTGTTCTGGCGTTGAAAAATACCAATCTTTTCCAACGCTTTCCGCGCTCCAAGATCCAAAATAATATAATGCGGATAATCCGGAGCATTCGAATGCCACCTTGAATGCCAGAAAGTCTCGGGATTACCATCAATTATATTGACGGCAGCCCCATTCTCATTAACCGTTTCTTCGGAAGAACAAGTAATTACTTTCCAAAGACTGCGATCCAGTTTGCCCGCTTCTTTCTTATAGAATTTCAGTATTTTCTGCTCCGACTCATTACCGTTTTCGTCTACAATTGTAGCATATATATCCAAACTCTGATTTCCCGAAATGTTAGCCCCGATTTTTACAAATTGTTTTCCGGTAGAATTTGCTGCCACCACAACCTCTTCCTGGTAATCATTCCCGTTCAAGTCCGTATAAGCCAATTCTATATAGAAATTCTCATTAAAATTATTTTCCCAACTGACATTAATCCCGCTGAAATCCACTCCTAATTTAACACGACCGTAAAACATATTCACAGAAGACTCCCCGGCTGAAGCCATCACCTCAACCGGTTCTGAAGTATTCCCGGATTTGTCGTAAACCAAAAAACGGAAATAGTAAGGAGAATTGTCGGCAAGACCTTCAATCCAACGCTCGGTAAGACCTCCGAGCACTAAAGTTCTATGTTGGTTTCCGGATTTATCAGTATAAGAAATTTCTATATAAGCCACATCGTCAGCTTCCGGATTATCCCATTGAAAGAGGAGTGCCCCCCGAGCTGCCGTATATCTGATATTGGACACGGAACCTACCTGAGCTGCTTTTCCACTGCTATCATCCCTGCAAGCAAATACAGGCAATAACAAAAGTAAAATAAACAAATTGCGCATAAATGTTCTCATTAATATTATTTTAAGATTTATGTAAATTAAATATTGCCGGACTATCCCAATAATAGCCCTCTTAAACCATTCCTCCTATTTTGACCGGAACGAATCTGAAAAACAATAATACACCCCCAACCTTATCTTAATAAAATCCCGAAATCGTTTCCATTTTTTATACCAAATAACAAGCAAAAAAAAACGTTCGTTTTTTTTAGACGCTCTACACCCGGTAAATAACACATTCCTTTGTCTTAAAAAAAAGTTAAAGCAACCGATACTCATGCATTCATTCCGAAAAAATAACACCCGTCAATTTTATTTTCAAATATTTCAAATTGATGCTTTGCCGCCACAAAAAATATCATGAGGTTACTAAATATCGAAACAAAAATAGCTAAGATTTGCGAATACCCAAATGATTTTAATAAAAAAAATAATATAACACATCCTATTATATATTTTATAAAAATAAGATATCAGTTATTAAAATTATGCAATCCATTGCAAATGTTAAAAAAATAAAAAATATTTTTTCTGTTTCCAGGTTATATCTTCTGTTTTTCCCAATTATTTATTCAGGATTGTTAACGAAAATAATGGAACATTTACTTGTTCAAAATCTTTTTTGATTCCGGTATTTTAACATCAACATATGCCGGGGAATGCCTTAAAGTTGTTCAGGAAATAAATCTCCGCCATTTTCAAAAAGGTTTTAACGCAAACGGATAAACACCGGTAAATGATCACTGACACCCCCAATGTAGCGAGGCCCCCGATAGGTGGGACAGGGTTTATAACCAAAATAGGCTTTGTCCTCTTCCAATAGGAAAGGGGCCGAAAAAACAGTCATCCTGCGCTCTGCAAAACAACCGGACTTTCCGTCAATCAACCCTCCGGAAACAATGATGTGGTCTATGGTTTGCCAGTTGCCTTTGTAACGGTAACTACCGTGATTCTTTTTCAAAAGATAATATCCGGTGTTATACAACTCTGATGTCTGAATTTTTTTATCGGAACTTTTCGCCCCCAGCACCTTCTGAGCCGGAGTGTCAGCCTTTCCGTTCAAATCACCCATCACAATAATCCCGGCCTTCGGATTCCGCCTGAAAACAGAGTCTACCTTATGACGGACCACCGATGCCGCTCTTTTCCTCTTCCACTCACTCTGTTTTTCGCCTCCGACCATGGAAGGGAAATGGCATACAAAAATATGCAGGGTATCTTGCCGGAACAAAATCTTCGCATAGAGGACATCCCGGGTACGGATAGTCGTATCCTCAGGAAAAGGTATCCGCAAAAAAGCAGATTCTGACATTGTTACCTCTTTTTGCCGGTAAAGCAAAGCCACATCTATCCCCCGCACATCGGGAGAATCCCGGTGAACAATACCATAATCCCCTCCCGACAAAACAGTTTTACCTACAAAATCTTCCAATACTCTCCTGTTTTCCACTTCTGCCAACCCTATCATCAAAGGCCATCTGCCTCCACCGACACTATCCACTACCTCTGCCAGTTTTCTCAACTTCATCATATACCGGGCTTTTGTCCAATGCTTTGCCCCCTGAGGTGTAAACTCATCGTCCCGGGTCAACGGATTGTCATAAGTATCAAACAAATTTTCCACATTATAAAACATGACCCGCTCTGCCTGCTGCCCAAAAAGAACAGATTCAAAACACAACAAAAGCAAAAACACAGACAATTTCATAATGTTTCCCTGGCCCGTATTTTCACATAATCCTCCCAGGACAATTCCTTAAAGATATCATTCCCGATGTAATCCAGAATAAGACGTCCTCTGTTCCGGTCTATGTAATAAAACAAGCTCTCCATCAGTTTTCCCTGTTCATCAAAAAGATAAATGCCCGGAACTTTCAGCACTTTATCACTCAGTGCAATAGCCAATTGATGCAAATTATGATTCCCCGAACCGGCATTGTGAAAAACATGCGTCATAAAAGTAATTGTATCCCGGCTCTGAGCATCCAGCCGGACACAATGAAAATGCTCCCTGGCTTCAGCCGCAAAAAGAGAATCGGTGAAAACCACCCTTTCCATCATCCGGGAAGAGTTGTTCCACGATGCTTCCAGAAATAACAACGTCTTTTTTTTGTGTTCCTGCTGCTTTTCCGTCAATTCCTGAAAAGAAATCCAGTAGTCCGCTCCATCCTGCCGCTTCTCCGCTCCCGCTCCGAACACCGATTCAAAATCAGGCAGAAAATCATTGATATGTGTCGACTGCCATGCATTCTCTATGAAATAAACCAAGAAACCCTGCATCTTCACAATTTCCAGATAACCAGGCACAACAAAATTAATCTTAGCAGGCTCATATATAAAGACAGTGCTCGGATACGACAATTTCCCGCCTAACATTTCTATGGCAAAGCTGCTGACACTTTTCCCTCCGTTTTTTACCGGAGCATATATTTTATCTTTGAAAACCAAGGTATCGGCAGACTCTGCATTAATCCTTACCGGATAAAAATGATTGTTGATAAATGAAATAACAACTGGGTCGGTATAGGTGGTCTTATCCATATGTTTACACCAACCACACCAATCTGTATAAAAATCAAACAAATAAGGTTTCGGCTTATCTTTGCATTGTTTTTCAGCCTCCGCCAAAGTCAGCCAATGCACCTCTTCCTGAGCCTGACTTGCCGCACTCAGCAGTAATATCAACGAAATAAAAAAAATTTTCATCTGTATTGGTTTATTTTTCTGCATCCTGTTGCAACAACTCCCAATATTCCACAGCCCGGCGCAAATGTGGAATCACAATAGTTCCTCCCACAACATCAGCAACCGCAAACACCTCGAACAATTCCTCGGTAGTCACTCCCTGTTCGTAACACTTTTCCAAATGATATTTAATACAATCATCACACCGCAACACCATGGAAGTGGCCAGTCCCAGCATCTCTTTCACCCTGGCAGACAATGCTCCGTCCATATATGTATTCATATCGGTGTTGTAAATTCTCTTGATTACCTTATTACCGGAAGCCAAAATTCTTTCATTCATCCGGTTGCGGTAATCACGGAATTCCTTTATCTTATCATCCATTACCCGAAGAATTTAATCACGTCATTCACATTAGCCAAAATAAAAAGTCCGAAAATAAAAATCATTCCGGCAATCTGGGCATATTCCATAAATTTCTCACCGGGCTTACGCCTGGTAAGCACTTCATACAACAGAAACAATACGTGTCCGCCGTCCAGTGCCGGAATAGGCAAAATATTTACAACTGCCAGCATAATGGATATCAAAGCAGTAAGACTCCAGAAATCCGCCCAATTCCAAACACCAGGAAAAATATTGGCAATAGAAGCAAAACCTCCTACCGATTTTACAGCAGTCCTGCCCTGCGAAAATAACAGTTTTAACTGTTTCACATAAGCCCCTAACTGTTCCGTTCCCATCTTAATCCCCGCAGGGATAGCTTCGCACAAAGTATATTCCCGGGTTTCAAACTGAAACGGATTCTCCCCGAATACAGCATAAATACCGAATTTACCATCCCCATCCAGCAAAAAGCGATAAGTCAGCGTATCACTGCCTCTCAAAACTTTTGTCTCTACTTCCTTCCCCCGGTTAGCCTCCGCCAGAGCGGTAAATTCATCATAAAAATGAAATACACTATCGTTTACAGCCAAAATCTTATCCCCTTTCCGGATTCCGGCATCATAAGCCGGCGAGTAATCACCGAAATCACCGATTTCCACTCCATTTACAGGCCGCCGTGGAGTCAGCAACGGACTCAGATTGTAACTGCGGGAGGACATTTCCAACAAATTCGGAATGAAAGTTTCCGGTATCCTCAAAGATAACTCTTCTCCGTTACGGAGCACTTGCATCGTCTGTGGATGATTCAAAAGCATCTCAGGAATAATATCGCTAAAACGTTCCACTTCCAGATAATCCAAAGCGACAATTTTATCTCCTTTCTCCATACCCATTTCTTCAAAAACAGGATCGCAAACCACACCATAAGTCACATTCTTCGCCGGTAAATAAGTCTCACCCCAAGTATATAATATACCAATATAGATAGCAAAAGCCAGCAAAACATTCACCATCACACCTCCCAACATAATCAACAGTCGCTGCCAGGCTGGCTTAGCCCTGAATTCCCACGGTTGCGCCGGTTGCTTCATCTGCTCCGTATCCATCGATTCATCAATCATCCCGGCAATCTTCACATATCCCCCCAAAGGAAGCCACCCCACGCCGTATTCCGTCTCTCCCTTTTTAAACTTGAACAACGAAAACCACGGATTGAAAAACATATAAAATTTTTCTACCCGGGTTCTGAACAACTTAGCAAACAAAAAATGCCCGAATTCATGGAAAAGCACCAGAATAGAAAGGCTCAATAAAAACTGTACTATCTTTATAAAAATAACCATATCTACAAAGTTAAAAACTAAAAATCATGAAAGCAATGAACTGATAAACTGACGGCTTTGGCTATCAGTTTCAATATAATCATCCAATGTGGGATTAGGAATGAAATGTGCTTTTTCCAAAGCCGTTTCTATCAGCTCCGACATCGCTGTAAAAGAACATCTCCCCTGCAAAAATGCCTGAACAGCCACTTCATTGGCAGCATTGAGCACACAAGGCATATTTCCCCCCTGATGCATCGCCTCATACGCCAGTCCAAGATTCCGGAAAGTCTTTTGGTCCGGCTTCTCAAAAGTCAGAGCACTACATTCTCCGAAATCTACCCGGCCAAAATTGGCAGCAATCCGCTCCGGAAAAGTCAGGGCATATTGTATGGGCAAACGCATATCAGGAACACCCAATTGCGCTTTTACAGAGCCATCCGTATACTGTATCATAGAATGCACAATGGACTGAGGATGTACTACTACTTCAATTTGTTCCGGTTTCACACCAAACAACCATTTAGCTTCAATCACCTCAAAGCCCTTATTCATCATCGAAGCTGAATCAATAGTCACCTTTGCTCCCATACTCCAATTGGGATGTTTCAACGCATCTGCCGGAGTTACTGTCTTCAAATATTCCCGGTCTTTCCCCCGAAACGGTCCGCCGGAAGCTGTCAAAATCAGTTTCTCCACCTGGCTATGGCCTTCCCCCATCAAACACTGAAAAATTGCAGAGTGCTCAGAATCAACCGGCAATATGGCAACTTTATACGTTTCCACCAACTGATTAATTAATTCCCCGGCAACCACTAAAGTTTCCTTGTTTGCTAAAGCAATATTTTTACCAGCCTTGATGGCCTCTATTGTCGGAATCAGACCGCTATACCCCACCATTGCAGTCACCACCAGCTCAATCCGGGAAGAAGTCACCACCTGAGCAATCGCATCACTCCCGGCATATACTTTTATGTCCTCATCCTTCAGCGCATCCCGCAAAAAAGTATATTTTTCTTCATTCGCAATAACAACACAATCCGGCTTAAACTTCAATGCCTGCTCTACAAGCAAATCAACATTATTATTCGCTGTAAGCACTTCTACACTAAAGCGGTCAGGATTCGCCTCCACCACCTGCAATGTCTGCGTTCCGATTGAGCCTGTCGACCCTAATATGGCAATATTTTTCATATTAAAATTACTGATTGCTGAATACCTGAGACGCTAAACCAGAATCTCCACCCTTTCATTTAAACCTTATAAAATCTTCCGGATTTAAAGGATTGCCAGCTCTCCACAATTCAAAATGCAAATGGGGTCCGCTCGATTCCTCTCCGGTATTACCCACTACAGCCACAACTTCACCGGCACGGACGTAATCTCCATGTTGCTTCAATAGTATCGAATTGTGTTTATAAATCGACAACAAATTATTCGCGTGTTGCACCTGAATAACATATCCTGTTTTTACAGTCCAACCCGTAAAAACAACAACACCATCCAGCACTGCAGCAACTTTTGCATTTGCTTTGGCTACAATATCGGTCCCATAATGTCGTTTCTTTTCGTCAAACACCTGGGTAACAACGCCTTCTATCGGCGGAAAAAAATGGTAATAATCCTTATTCTGTTCTTTTATCCCAAGACCTAAATTAAACCGTTCCTGTTCTTCTATTTCAGCACGGAAAGCACTCTCCTGCTCACTTAACTCAAAGTGAACCGTGTCATATCCGGCTTTCAGTCTGCCATTCCTCGCCATTTGTAAATAAGAAGAATCTGCACCGTTCAATACCAGTTGTATGGCATTCAGATACCGGTCACGTTTCATCACTTCATCCGTCAGAGAATCCACCCGGATAGCATTCTGAGCCATCATTTTCCGCATATTTCTATCCGGATATCCTGGAATAAATTCCCGCAAATCTGTAAAAGCAATCAACAAAATTGTCAAAGATACCAACAGTACCGCCAACACACTCAACACCATCAAAACATGAAGCCGTGATAACCTGAATTTCAGAACTTCTTCATAAGAAGTTTCATTGACTACCGATAATTTGTATTTATACCTAAGCCTTTCCCAACGCTTAACTTTTTCTTTAGCCATCCTTCAATTTTTAGCTTTCAAATTTACGACAAAAATACAGAAAAACGAAACAGTAAATTCAAGGAATTACAAATTGTTTTGAATTTTATTGCACAAACCGGAAATCACACTTTAATAAGTTAACTTATTTTAATTACTTTCTTCCGGAACAGCCGGATAGTTGTATTCAAAAACCCTCAAACCAAACTCAGGCAAAACAGCCATAATATGGTCAAAAATATCAGCCTGGATTTTTTCATAACTCACCCATTCCTTGTTTGCCGAAAAACAATAAATCTGAATAGGCATACCGGTAGGTCCGGGTTGCAACTGACGCACCATGTGGGTCATTTCAATATTAATTTCCGGATTCGCCGATAACCAGGCATCCATATAATAGCGGAAAACCCCTATATTAGTCAATTTCTGCTCATCCAATACAGTAATTTTGTCTTTATTGGTGTTGCCCAGCTTTTGCAACATTTGACCAATATAATCTTTCAAAAAAAACGATGTCGTAAACTTCTGAATCTCCTCACGGGATAAAAAATGAACCGAATGAATGTCAATATTTATACTACGCATAATTCGCCGGCCATCGGATTCCTGCATTCCACGCCAGTTGGTAAATGATTCCGATACCAACTGATAAGTCGGTATCGTCGAAATGGTCATATCCCAATTCTGGACTTTCACCGTGTATAAATTAATTTCCAACACCGTGCCGTTTGCATTATTTTTATCCATCTGAATCCAATCTCCGATTCTGAGCATTTTATTGGCCGTAAGCTGCAACCCCGCCACAAATCCCAGTATCGAATCTTTAAAAATCAATAACAATACGGCAGCAAAAGCACTCAACCCGACTATCAGATGTTCCGGCGATTTATTTACTAAAATACTGATTACAGTAATCACTGTCACCGAATAAAGAAAAACTTTAACCAACTGAATAAAAAAAGTTATCGGACGATTCCTGGAAATCGGATAACTCTCATATATCTGATTAATTGCCGTTAATAAAGAATTAATAATAAATACGATAACCACGACCAACCAAATATCCACCAACCTTCTCAACACATATTTGTATTCCCATTCGATAAATGCCAGACTCACATAAGCTGCTATCGGCGGAATCAAAAAAGACAATTTACCGAAAAAACCCTGGTCATACAAAATATCATCCCAGGTACTTTTTGTCCGCCCCACAATTTTCTTTATCAACACAGACAACCACTCTTTTGAAACAAAATAAATAAAAGCGGCAAGAACAACGGTAAGAATAATTTTCACAAACCTTCCCTCTGCCGCATCAGCCCAAATGGCATGCAACCAGCCTCCGGACTTATCCCAAAAAGAAACAGTATCATGACCCATGTCTTAAAATTTAGTGAAATACAAACAGCAGCTACAATTTGTCTCCTTCAAATCACTTTTGGAGCGATTTCCATACCGGAAAACCACCTATTAAAATTAAGTTAAATCGAACTACTCCCTAACATTAAATCGTAAATAAAACTACTTTTGTTTCAAAGATATAAAAAAATAAAACATGAAAAAGCGATTTATTTTATTCTTATTCTCTTGCATACTATTTATTCAAGGGAATTTCGCACAAGCCAATCTGCAAGCCCCGCTTCCACAGGACCCGAATGTCATTATCGGCAAACTTCCAAACGGAATCACTTATTATCTCCGGCATAATGCAGAACCCAAAGACCGGGCCAGTTTTTACATCATCCGCAACGCAGGTGCTTTGCTGGAAAATGACGACCAGAACGGCTTAGCGCATTTTCTGGAACACATGGCTTTCCAAGGAACTAAAAACTTTCCGGGCAAAGGTATCATTACAACCCTTGAAAAGCACGGAGTGGCTTTCGGACGCAATATCAATGCCTATACTGCCCACAACGAAACTGTGTATAATCTGAGTTCCGTACCCACCGACAATCCGGCATTATTGGACACTTGCCTCCTCATTCTCCACGACTGGTCCTATTACCTCACACTTGACGACGAGGAAATCGACAACGAACGGGGAGTGATTTCCGAAGAATGGCGCACCCGCCGCACTCCGGGATTCAGAATCCAAAAACAAATGTTCCCTGTCCTGTTCAAAGATTCACAATATGCCAAACGGGATGTTATCGGTTCATTGGATGTCATTAAAAACTTCAAATACCAGACCATCCGGGATTTTTACCACAAATGGTACCGGACTGACCTGGAAGCCATTGCTATTGTCGGCGATTTTGATGTAAAACAAATGGAACAACGGGTAAAAGAAATCCTTTCAAAAGTTCCTGCTGTTGAAAACCCCACTCCACGTCCGTTTTTTGAAATACCTCCACACGATGAAATATACTATGTGCTGGCCACAGACAAAGAGGCACAGAATTCATCCATCGAAATTGCAACTGTTTTCCCGGAAATCTCAGCCAAAGAAAAAAATACACATGCTTACCTGAAAGAAAATATCCTTAACGCTTTTTATAACAGCATGGTCCGGTCACGCATCAGCGAACTGATGCAACAGGCAAATCCGCCGTTCCTGGGAGGAAGCATCAGTTTTGGTGGTTTCGTCAGAGGATATAATGCTTACAGCATCTCCGCAACAGCCAAACCGAATGAAGAAGCACTGGCACTGGAAACCATCCTGACCGAAAATGAAAGAATAAAAAGATTCGGTTTTACCCCCAGCGAACTGGAACGGGTAAAAATCAATACGCTCGTAAGTCTGGAATCGAGCTACAAAGAAAAAGACAAAACGGATAATGAAAGCTACATCAAAGAAATGCAAAGTCACTTCCTGGAAGAAGAACCTATGGTAGACTTTGATTACTATTATCAATATGCCAAACAACTCATCCCGACAATTACTGTAGAGGAAGTCAACGCCAAAGCAAAAGAATGGAATACGGAAAAAAATCAGACCATCATCATTTCCGGGCCTTCTGAAAATGCAACACATTTGACCAAAGAAGAAGCATTAGCTATCATGGACAAAGTTGCCAAAGCAGAAATCACCCCCTACCAGGATGCTGTCAGCAACGGCTCATTAATCAGTGAAGAACTGAACGGTTCAAAAATTATCAACACCAAACAATTGCCTCAATTTGATGCCGTCGAATGGACGTTAGGAAACGGCGCAAAAGTGGTATTCCGGAAAGCCGACTACGAAAAAGACGCAGTCTCCTTAACATCATATAGCAAAGGAGGTACATCTCTTTATGACATAGATATGCTCCCCTCGGCACAAAATGCCTCCTCTTTTACCAAAGCTTTCGGCGTCGGGGATTTTGATGCCATCACCCTGCAAAAAATGCTGACCGGAAAAATGGCCTCCTGCGGCGTCTCCATCAATGGTATGTCTGAGGCACTCAGCGGTTCCTCTACTCCCAAGGATTTTGAAACCATGCTGCAATTGTTGTACCTGCGTTTTGAAAAACCGCGTTTCGACCAGGAAATGTTCGAATCTATCATGAACCGCAGCCGGGCTATGCTACCTAATATGCTCAAAACCCCGCAGAAAATTATGAAAGATTCTCTCCAACTCATCATGAGCAATTACAACCCAAGAAGCCTGCTCTACAATGAAAAATATTTAGACCAGATCAGTCTGGAAAAAATTGAACAGATTTACCGTGACCGAATCAAAGATGCCAGCGATTTTACATTTTTTATTGTGGGAAATATTGACGAAAATATCGTCAAACCCCTGGTTGAAAAATACATCGGTTCTTTAAAATCAGAAAACCGGAAAGAAACCTGGAAAGACAATAAAGTCAGAGGCCCAAAAGGAAAAACAAGCAAAGAAATTGAACTGACTCTCGAACAACCAAAGTCCACTGTCATCACCAATTTCTCCAAAGATATGAAATACAGCGTATACAACAACCTCTGTATTAATATTCTGGAAGGCATTCTGGACTTAAGATACACAGAAAACATCCGGGAAAAAGAAGGAGGGACCTACGGAGTATCCGTTCAGTCTGCCTCTATGCGCGAACCGTATTCCAACTATAGCATGACCATGAGTTTTGACTGTGACCCGGACAAAGCGAACCATTTAAAATCACTCATTTACGCCGAACTGGATAAAATGATGAAACAAACTCCGACACAGGAAGAATTTAATAAAGTGGTTGCCAATCTGAAAAAAAACCGGGAACAATCCAAAAATCATAACAGTTACTGGATGAATGCCATCTACAGCTATTATGTCAGTGGCATAAATCCTGCTGCACCGGAAAATTTCGAAAACATCATCGGTAAATTAACACCCAAAGATATTCAGAAATTTGCCCAAACTCTGTTCAAGGGAGCTGATGTTGTCGACATTATCTTTAAACCGAAAACCAATTAACGCTTTTCCCGTATTTAAGGAAAATGTCAAGATAAAAGTATCCCCGGAAGTTCAGTGAAAAACTTCCGGGGATACTTTTATCTTGACATTTTATCATTTTTTACTATATTTACCCCCTGAAATATGTGCAAATAATTCTAAATTTAATATCATGTCACAAAACAAAACAAATTTTGCCATTCCATTAGCATTCGTCGGAATGATGTTTTTTGCGATCGGATTCGCTTTAGGAATCAACTCATTTTTAATTCCCGTATTAAAAGGAGTTTTGTCTCTGCCCTCTGGAGTAGCCTATTTATTGTTGGCTGCAACTTTTGTTCCTTTCCTGATTTTTGGCTATCCGGCTTCAAAAACGATTGCCAAAATCGGATACAAAAGAACCATGGCTCTTTCCTTTTTAATTTTTGCGATTGCGTTTGTACTATTCGTGCTTTCGGCTATGCAGGAAAGCTTTATTCTTTTCTTGCTTGCTTCTTTTATCAGCGGAGCTGCCAACGCCTTTTTACAGGCATCGGTAAATCCTTACATTACCATTCTGGGCCCTATTGAAAGTGCCGCCAAACGCATGAGTATCATGGGAATCTGCAATAAATTGGCATGGCCGGTTGCCCCCCTGTTTTTTGCTCTTGTCGTAGCAGACCAGACTAACGTACAGATTTCTGACTTATACCTGCCTTTTTATATCATTATCGGCGTATTCTTTCTGTTAGGTATCATCTCTTTAATGGCTCCTCTCCCAGAAGTGAAAGCAGCCGGAGAAGACGATGCCGATGCTGCCGACTGTCCGTATGCAGCAAACAAAACTTCTATCTGGCAGTTCCCTCACCTGGTTTTAGGTGCATTAACCCTATTTATTTATGTAGGTGTTGAAACTCTGTCTTTAAGTACAGCTGTAGATTACGCCAAAGCTCTGAACCTGGAAAATCCTGATTTTTATGCATGGATTCCGAGCATAGGTATGGTGATTGGTTATATCTGTGGTATCATCCTGATCCCAAAATACCTGACCCAGGATATGGCGATGAGAATTTGCGCCTGCATCGGTGTCCTCGGTTCACTGGCTATTGTATTAATGCCCGCAGAAAGCTCCATCTGGGCTATATTTCTGATGGCTCTGGGCTGTTCATTGATGTGGCCTGCATTATGGCCGTTAGCAATGGCAGACCTTGGTAAATTTACCAAATCAGGAAGTGCACTCTTAACTATGGCTATTGCCGGTGGAGCAGTAATCCCCACTGTTTTCGGCTTCCTTCAGGAAGGTCTGGGCGCACAGGGAGCTTACTGGCTGGCATTACCCTGTTTTTTGTTTATCCTTTATTACGGAGTTGCCGGATATAAAATCAGAACAAAATAATATTCACTCCGGAAAAAAGTGTGTCAAAAATTTACTTTTGACACACTTTTTCATCTCTTCATTTTTCTGCAATTCACACCATCATGGTCATTATTTCTGAAAACCGACATCTGAATTCCGATAATCTGGAACATGCCTCCGAAATCCTGTCTGAATATGAATTCTTTCCGATTAGTTGCATAAACTGGCCGGAAAAATTTCCTGAAAAACCACAGGCAGGTTTCCGCATGGCACACAATGGAACAGAATTATTTATCCGCTTTACTGTAAAAGAAAACAGTACCCTTGCCAAAATTAAAGAAGATAACGGCGAAGTATGGACAGACTCTTGCGTAGAATTCTTCCTGGCACTGGATGACACCGGATACTATAACTTTGAATTTACCTGTATCGGAAAAGCATTACTGGGATTCAGAAAAGAACGGCCCAATGCAATCCATGCCACTCCGGAACTTATGCAAACTATCAAACGTTTCTCTACCTTAGGGAATAGCAATTTTGAAGAAAAAAGCCTGAAAGAACCGTGGGAATTGACCGTGGCTATACCCACATCAGCCCTCTTCAGACATCAGGTGCAACAGTGGAAAGGTCTGGCCATAAAAGCCAATTTGTACAAATGTGGAGACCATCTCTCCACTCCTCATTTTCTCTCCTGGGTCCCTATCGATACTGCGGGACCGGATTTCCATGTACCCCGTTGTTTTACAAAAATGACTTTCTTATGAAAGACCGCATTTTATTAGGACTGATACCGGGGCTTATCGCCCCTTTTCTCATTGTTTTCCTATTCTGGATTTTCCGCTTTCATTACCTGAGACTGGAAGAATTTATCCAACAAGCCGTATTCCTGAAAATACAATTCAAAATTATAGCATTAGGGGTATTCTTTGCCGACCTCGCCCTCTTCTACCTATTTCTCCATCTGAATAAAAATAACGCCTCGAAAGGCGTTATCATTGCAGTATTTTTTTATTTTTTCCTATTTCTGTTTTCCAATCTCTGAAAAATTACTCCACCTCCTCATACTCCGCATCTTCAACCTCCGGTTCTCTTTCAATTTTTTCAATTCGTTCACGTTCTTCACTCGTTCTCCGCATCTTCCGGATAAAATACTGATTCATCAAATCAGTAACCCCGTAGAAAACAGCAGTGATTCCAAAAAGGATAAAAACACTTTCCGCCGATGTAAAAGGGTCAAACAAAACGATAATGCCGGCTATCAAAATTAAAACCGGGAATAAATAAGACACTGGTGACACCCTGCCAAATTGACGGGCTGCCGCAAGAGAAACAAATTGGCCGACAGCAGCCACGACCAGAATAAACCCCAGGACAAACATAAAAATAGTCGTAAAAAAGGACGGCCAACACAAAAGTAATAATCCCAAGGCCATACTGCCAATACCACTAAAAGGCACCAGACTCCTGCGACGGTCTTCCCGGTTTTTATTGGAAACTATAAAGGCAATCAGCCCCGTCGCTAAAAACATAGCCCCGATAAACATAATAATATATCGCAAGGCAACACCCGGCCAAAGTACCAATACCAATCCGACTATTATAGCGAGAATCGCTCTGGAAAGAGCTCCTTTAAAATTCGTAGTTGTGTAAACAATTTGCATACAATTTTGCTCTAAATTCAATATAATTTTAATTTAACGAAGGTAAGTATTTTTTTTATAATAGCCTCCGGCCGCCCTGTATTTTTTAGTACTTACCTTTTACCTTTTACCTTATTTATCGTACCTTTGTACATCAAAAACATCAATATGGGATACAGAGAAGAAATTGAACGCCGTCGAACCTTTGGAATTATCAGTCATCCGGATGCCGGAAAAACCACATTAACTGAAAAATTACTGCTTTTTGGAGGAGCCATCCATATTGCAGGTGCCGTAAAATCAAACAAGATAAAAAAGACAGCTACTTCCGATTTTATGGAAATTGAACGCCAAAGAGGTATTTCAGTAGCTACTTCCGTAATGGGATTTGAATACAACGGAATAAAAATTAATATCCTGGACACCCCCGGCCATCAGGACTTCGCCGAAGATACTTTCCGGACATTGACAGCCTGCGATAGTGTTATCATTGTCATTGATGCTGCAAAAGGAGTGGAAACCCAAACACGTAAACTGATGCAGGTTTGCCGGATGCGCAAAACTCCGGTAATCGTTTTCATCAACAAACTTGACCGACCGGCAAATGACCCTTTTGATATCCTGGACGATGTTGAAAAAGAATTACAAATTAAAGTGAACCCCCTGAGCTGGCCCATTGGAAGTGGAGACACCTTCAAAGGAATTTATAATCTACATAAACAAAACCTTTGCCTCTATAGCCCCAGTATACAGAATATTCAGGAAGGAATCGAAATTACAGATACAGACTCTGAAGAATTGGACCGGCATATCGGAGAACGTGCAGCAGCCAAACTCCGGGAAGACCTGGAATTAGTGAGGGAAGTGTATCCGGGATTGAACCGCGAAGAGTATCTGGAAGCCCGCGTAGCACCGGTTTTCTTTGGATCTGCCTTAAATAATTTTGGTATACGCGAATTGTTGGATTGTTTTATTGAAATAGCTCCCAATCCCCTTCCTCGCGAAACGGAGGAACGAATGGTCCGGCCCAATGAAGAAAAATTCACCGGATTTGTATTTAAAATACATGCCAATATGGATCCCAATCACCGGGACCGGATTGCTTTCGTTAAAATCTGTTCGGGTATTTTCAAACGCAATACGAATTACTTACATGTCCGGAACGGAAAACAATTGAAATTTTCCACTCCCACCGCATTTATGGCTTCCAAAAAATCAGTGATTGATGAAGCCTACCCCGGAGATATCATAGGTTTACACGATACCGGAACCTTTAAAATCGGAGATACACTGACCGAAGGTGAAAAACTGCACTTTAAAGGAATTCCCAGTTTTTCCCCGGAACTCTTCAAATACATCGAAAATGCAGACCCTATGAAATCCAAACAACTGGCCAAAGGCATTGACCAATTAATGGATGAAGGCGTCGCACAATTATTTGTTAATCAGTTTAATAACCGAAAAGTAATAGGTACAGTTGGAGCTTTACAATTCGAAGTTATTGAATATCGGTTATTACACGAATACGGAGCAGCTTGCCGCTGGGAACCCATCAATCTTTACAAGGCTTGCTGGATAGAAGCCCAGGACCAGGCTGAACTGGAAGATTTTAAAAAACACAAAGCCCAGTATATGGCCAAGGATAAGGAAGGGCGGGATGTATTTCTCGCTGATTCCCAATATATGCTTCAGATGGCACAGGAAAATTATAAAAAATTGACTTTCCATTTTACCTCTGAATTTTAAATAAAACAAATAACGGATAATTTAAAAGCATGATTGAAACAGGAAAGACATATACACAAGATATGACCGTTACTTCCAAAGACACGGCAGTTGTTTATGGCTCCGGAAAACTGGAAGTTTTTGCAACCCCGGCACTGGTTGCTCTAATGGAAAATACAGCTGTCTGTTGTCTGGAAGGTTCCTTGGAACCGGGCACAGACACCGTAGGAATAGAAATCAATACCCAACATATCAAAGCTACCGGCGTGGGACAAAAAGTCAGTTGCAAAGCCACTGTCACCTGCGTAGACGGACGTCGCATCCGTTTTGAAATTGAAGCCTGGGACGAAAAAGGGCCTGTCGGACATGCTACTCATGACCGATTTATCATCCAACCCGAAAAATTCATGAGTAAACTCTGATTTTGCCGGCAAAAACAAGTTCCATACCGGTAAGTGATTGAACTTCCAAGTAAATATCTGTCACAATATGCAGTTTAATTTAATTTCAGAATTCAGTCCTACAGGAGATCAACCCGAAGCAATCACCCAATTGACTCAAGGGGTAATAACCGGAAGTCAGGCGCAGGTTTTATTAGGGGTTACAGGCTCCGGGAAAACATTTACGGTAGCCAATGTCATTAATAAAATCAACCGCCCTACTCTGATTCTAAGTCATAACAAAACCCTGGCAGCCCAACTTTACGGTGAATTCAAAGCTTTTTTTCCGGAAAATGCCGTGGAATATTTTGTTTCTTATTATGATTATTACCAACCGGAAGCCTATCTGCCAACGACAGACACTTATATTGAAAAAGATTTAGCCATCAATGATGAAATTGATAAATTACGCCTGCGGACTACTGCCTCCCTTTTGTCCGGCAGAAGGGATATTATTGTAGTATCATCTGTATCGTGTCTGTACGGTATGGCGGACCCCAGAGCTTTCAGTTCTAATGTCACCCGCCTGAAACGGGGAATGACTATCAGCCGGAATGCACTGCTCAGACGTTTGGTTGATGCCCTTTATGCAAACAATGAACTGGAATTTAAACGGGGATGCTTCCGGGCAAAAGGAGAAACCGTGGACATATTTCCGGCCATTGAAACATACGATGGCATGGCCTACCGGATTGAATTCTGGGATGATGTAATCGACCGGATTTCTTCCTTTAACCCGGTCACCGGACAAAGTATCGGAAATCAGGACGAATTAGATATTTATCCGGCCAATCTGTTTGTTACAGACAAAGCAACCATAACCAATACCCTCTTTGAGATTGGACAGGACCTCCAGAAACAACTGGATTTTTTAAAAAACGCCGGCAAATTTCCGGAAGCCAAACGATTGGAAGAAAGAGTCAGATACGACATGGAAATGATACGGGAATTAGGCTATTGTCCGGGCATTGAAAATTACTCCCGGTACTTTGACGGTCGTCAGGCTGGAGTCCGCCCTTTCTGTCTGCTGGACTATTTTCCGGATGATTTCCTGATGGTCATTGACGAGTCTCATGTCACTATTCCCCAAATCCGGGCAATGTATGGCGGAGACCATGCCCGGAAATCAACGCTGGTCGAATACGGATTCCGCCTGCCGGCTGCTTTCGATAACAGACCGCTCACTTTTGATGAATTTGAAGAAAAAACAGGACAAACCATTTACATTAGTGCAACTCCGGCCAACTACGAATTGGAAAAAAGTAATGGCATCATTGTAGAACAAATTATCCGTCCCACCGGTATTCCGGACCCGGTAATAGAAGTAGTTCCCAGCCTAAACCAAATTGACCATCTGGTTACAGAAATACATAAACGGATTACTTTGCAGGAACGTACTTTGGTGACAACCCTTACAAAAAAAATGGCTGAGGAACTCAGCAAATATCTGGACAGAATCGGAGTAAAATGCCAATATATCCATTCTGATGTCGACACGCTTGAACGAGTGAAGATTCTGGAAAATCTCCGGAAAGGAGTTATTGATGTATTGATCGGAGTCAATCTCTTGCGGGAAGGCTTAGACTTACCAGAGGTATCCCTCGTCGCTATATTGGATGCCGATAAAGAAGGATTTCTGCGTTCAACCCGTTCTCTGACACAAACAGCAGGACGTGCAGCCCGGAATGTCGACGGTAAGGTCATCATGTATGCCGACCAAATCACACGGTCTATGCAGGAAACCATCGATGAGACAAACTACCGCCGGGAAAAACAATTAAAATACAACGAGAAACACCAAATCGTACCACGCCAAATTGTAAAATCCACCAACACCGCTTTAACCCAGGACACTTCAAAAGCTTATATTGAAGAGGAACACATAAACCGGATTGCCGACCCCATAATAGCTTATATGAGTAAACCGGAAATTGAAAAAATGCTCCGGGCAACCAAAGCTGCTATGCAAAAAGCGGCCAAAGAAACAGACTTTCTGGAAGCGGCCCGGCTGCGCGACGAAATGTTTATGCTGGAAGAAAAGCTAAAGAAAGAATAACCGCAAAACCTATTTTTTCTTTAAAAGATCATCCGCCAATTTCTCAAAAAATCCCCGGTAAGAAGCTACATTTACTTTTCCGCTAACCTGTTCTTTGTACTTTATTTGCAATGCTCGGCCTGAAAGCCATTGTGCCATCTTATAGCGCAACCCTTCATCCCGGCAATGCTCATCAATTTTTATGCCCCAACGATGAAGTTCTGCATCCGACAACTTTTCCTCATTCCATTTTTCTTCTGCCAAAGTGATAAAAGTTTTCCAATCTCCCATCTGTTCAGCAATCTGCATGCGTGCATTCCGGACAATTTGCCGCCAGTTTTTCACTTTTTCTTTCTTCAGGCATTTGGTATATTCTTTAAATCCAGATTCATCAAAATATCCGTCTCTGACGAAATTTTCTGCACCAGCCATCCACAAAGCGGTAATTTTCCGGTACACGCTCTCCTCACCGTAAAATCCGGCAAGTTCAGATTTCTGTCCCAACAGATAGTCAAAAAAAGAAGCATCAGTACTACGTACATACTGCTCAAACAAATTCCAATACAGTTTTTCCTTTAAACAAACCGGAGTAAACGGTGACAGATATTCCATAGCTACCTGTGAAGCTTCTTGGGCAAGACCGGCCCTGTCCAATACAACCATATATTCTTTCACGAATTCAGCATCCCGGTTTCCCTGCCGGTATTCTGCCGTCATCCCCGAAACCCCGCGTCCGGTCAACGCTCTTTGCGCCTGGGTCAACAAATCTTCTGCATCGGCAACACTCCTCACCCGATGCAATTCCTTGCCGGAAGCATCTGTAAACTGTAAAAAAGCCTGTTCAGTTTCATGGCCAATATTCACAAAATGTGCAGTAAACAGCTCTGTAACCTCAGGGTCTGAAAAAACATTCTGCACCAACTCTTTGTGCAAATTCCCGGCAACATAATGATCAATAAAAATAAGCTTGCCTGTCTGCCGGGCTTTCGTTTCTGTCTCTCCGGTCCCCGGAATCTCAAAAGGTATGCCTTTTGCTTTTTCCAAAGCAATATTTCCATAACCAGTCAATTGTTCTGCCTCACAAAATTCTTCTGCCCGATACAACAACTTCCCACGACTTGTCAAAAATAAATAAGTCGGACAACAATTGACCGGATATCCCGGAAGCAGTTCATCAGCCTGCCCTTTATCCAAGGAAAGATTTACAAAATTCTGATTAAAAAAATCAGCCACCCGATCCAGATTCAATACATTCTTTTCCATAAGCAAAGAAGGCTGATTCCTATCCTCCCGGACATACACAAATACAGATTTTCCTTCTGCCGCCGCCAATGACAAAGCCTGTTTTAAATCCAGACTTGCAAAATCAACAGAACGACTATTATTTTTTTTGACTAAAGCTGCCTGCCGTGCCTGGTGTAAAACTTCACGCAAAACTTCTGCATCCTGCTCTACCTTTTCAGAAGAAACCACTCCAACCAAATCGCCATAAGGCATAAAAAAAGCAAGTACCGGAGGAGTATGCATTAACAAACGGTATTCAAATTCTTTTCCGGAGGAAGTGGACAAATCCATCCTGACAGCTATTACATTCCGAAACAAGTAATCCAACATCTCCCGGTGTTTTTCCAATTTTTCACCGAGACTCTTCTCTACCGGCCCCACCTCCACCAATACCAGTTTATTGTCCCGGGCAGCGACAAAACTCGCCTGTTCCCAAGTCAAAGGCTGAAAGAAAGGAGAAAATGACTGGGCTTTCAAAGACACAAAACCCATAATTCCCATAAGAAACAAAATAATGTATTTTCTCATCTTATATCATCCGACATTTTACACAAAAATAAAGGCTGATTCTGCTTTCCCCGCCATTCATGCACACAATTTAACATTTTTAACGCGGGCTACTCTCTCTTCTAAAAAATTAAAGTATTTAAAAATTCAACATTTTTTTTGCAATCCCAAACAGACTTTTCTAATTTTGAAATTAAGTTTACTTATAAACTTCGAAAATAATGTTGAATAAGAAAGTAGATTTTCCGGACAAACTCTTAATAAAGGAATTAAAGAAAAAATCACACAAAACTTTTGAAATCATATTCAACCATTATTATGAAAAACTATACCGTCTGGCTTTTGCTTATCTCATGAATCAGGATTTGGCCGAAGATACAGTACAGGAAACTTTTATCTCTTTGTGGAATATTGCCGATTCCTTGCCCGATACCATTTATCTGAAAAATTATCTGTATACTTCTGTGAAACATGCGTGCCTGGACTATTTTAAACACCTGCAAGTTATGGATGTGAACAAGGATAAATTAACAGAAGCCCTTATTTTTTCCGGAACAGCAGAGTATGAAGACAATCAGAAACTACTGGAACGGGTGAAACTGGTTTTGGCAGAACTACCTGAACAACAGCGACGTGTGGTCGAAATGAAAGTTTTTGACGGAATGAGCTACCAAACCATATCAGAGATATTGAATATTAAAGAAGAAACAGTGCATACCCATATAAAAAGAGCCTACAAATTTTTAAGGCATTCTCTGCTTATTACCCACTTGTGGAACCGGTTTATAGAATATTTCTGATTTGCCCGATTGGAACATTATTCCGATTTATTTTCAAGAATTTTTATTCTTTTTTTCATTTTTTGTCCCCCGAATCGCAACAAGGTCGTTTTCTATAAAAACGACTTAAATCAAAATAATGCAAATTGATTGGACAAAAATAAAATCATGGGCTTTGGGAAATATTTCCGGGAAAGAACAACTTGAAGTTGAAGCCTGGGGAAAAATAAAGCCAGACAATCAAAAATTTCTGGAAGATGTCAGAAAATATTATCAGGAAGAAGATTTTTTCACATCTCCTACCCTCAAAGCCAAAAAAAGGATGTGGAGAAAAATTAATCCAGATAAATCTCTAAAGAACAGGTATAAAATCCGGTTATATACCATTGCTGCGTCAGTTTTACTTTGTATAAGTATCGGAGGAGGTAAGTTTTTCCTTAAACAAAATGAATTGAAAATAATTGACTTCCGGAAAGGTGAAGTACAATTGAAACTGGCAAACGGAGAAAAATATTGTCTGACTTCTACCACATTTACAGATTCACTGCCCGCAGGTTTTCAAGTCAATGACACTGGTCTGCGACAGATTGAAACTAAAGAAGAAAAAAAAGTCTCTCCGGACAATCTCAATGAAATTACTGTTCCGCGTTGTGCCGAATACCAGATAGTTCTTGCTGACGGAACACGCGTATTTCTCAATGCGGAGTCAGCACTGCGTTTTCCCGCCTCTTTCGGAAAAGAAAGAAAAGTATATTTAACAGGCGAAGCTTATTTTGAAGTGGTTTCCGACACCAACCGCCCCTTTCTAGTAGAAACCCCAAAAGCCATAATTCAGGTGCTGGGAACACAATTTAATGTAAGGAATTACAAAGGAGAAGCTTCCTATACAACTTTAGTTTCCGGAGTGGTAAGAATAATTAAAAACGAACAGGAGTATATATTACAACCTGGTCAGCAATGCGAAATTACAGCAAACGAAAAATTATCCATACACAAACCGGACCTAACCCCTATATTGGCTTGGAAAAACGGAGAATTTATATTCAAAGATGCAACTTTAGAAATCATTATGGAGGAATTAGCCCGTTGGTATGATGTCCAAGTGGAATACGAAATGAAAGAACTACGGGACCTGCGTTTTTTCCTGTACATTGAACGGAGTGAAAGACCGGAAGAAGTAATGGACAAACTAAAACTGGCCCATAAAATAAATTATCGGATTGACGGAAGAAAAATTATTATAAAAAAGCGGTAAAAAAGATCCGGAAAATGCTTGCACCATTCCCCGGACCAAAACCCGCTCTATTTAACAGGTTACTTTAATTTTACAAAACTATGAAAAAAAAACGAAGAAAATGTTTCGGAACTTCTCCGAAATGTATGTCTTTTTTATCAAAACGGTGGGTATTGCTGATTTTGTCTATAGCATGCTTCATACCTCTTTGTGGACAAAATTATTCCCCGGGAATCACTTTACAAATTCATCAGGAATCTTTCGACCGGATTATTGAAAGCATCCGGCAACAAACTCATTATGAATTTGTGTTTAAAGCCGAAGATATCCGAAACCTCGGAAAAATGACAATCTCTGTCAAAAATGTAAATATCCGCCAGGCTTTGGATTCACTTTTGAAGCACACCGGATTAGATTATGCCATCGAGCAACGGACTGTTTTAATCAAAAAAAGAAATACGCCGCAGGCAACTGATTTTAATTCCAAAACATTAAAAGGATATGTGACGGACCTGCAAAAACGCCCTATTCCGGGAGTAACAGTAAAACTACCTGGTGTTGCTATGGGAACTGCAACAAACCAAAAAGGTTATTTCTATTTCGAAGTTCCTGTTCAATCCGGCATGCTGGAGTTTTCTTTTGTAGGTTTCGCCACCAAAAAGGTAAACTTTACACCACAAACAAACGATACTTTACGGATTGTATTAGAGGAACTGATTATCGGAATGGAAGAAGTTGTAGTTACCGGCTATCAAAAAATGGACAAACGTCATTCCACAAGTGCCATCACCTCTGTTAAAGCTTCCGATGTTCTGGTACCGGGTATGACTAGCATAGACCAGGCATTGGAAGGACGGATTCCGGAATTGTTATTGATGTCAAACTCCGGAGAAGTCGGAGCCACACCACGTATCCGTGTCAGGGGAACTTCCACGTTACTCGGAAACCGGGAACCATTATGGGTTTTGGACGGATTCATCATGCACGATCCAGTAAATGTCAGTGTCGAAGATTTAAATAATCCGGATTATATCAATATCGTAGGAAACGCAATAGCCGGTATCAATCCCCAGGACATCGAACGGATTGATGTTCTGAAAGATGCTTCGGCTACAGCACTTTACGGGACCAAAGCTGCCAACGGGGTCATTGTGGTGACAACGAAAAAAGGAGCCATTGGCCCCGCCCGCTTTTCCTATAACCATTCCTCCAAACTCACCCGTCGCCCCCGCTACACAGACCGCAACATCAATCTGATGAACTCCAGCGAACGGGTTCAGTTTGGAAAAGAACTGAGTGACCTGCATTACAAATTTCCGGTCAATATGCCTAAAGTAGGATACGAAGGTGCTTTGTACCGATACTACAATGGAGTTATCAACTACCAGCAATTCGAAGAAGAAGTAAGAAAATATGAAACAGTCAATACCGATTGGTTCGATATTCTGACTCAGGATGCCTATTCCCATGACCATACATTTACGGTATCCGGAGGGTCAGAAACCATGCGTTACTACATATCTCTCGGAGCTAACTTTGAAAACGGTGTATCCAAAACCACAAATACACAACGCTACACCGCCATGGTCAATATGGACATGACTTTTTCTCCCAAAATCAGAGCTAACTTTGCCTTGAATGGAAATATTCAACAGAAAAATCATCTTATGCCAGAAATCGATGCTATGGATTATGCTTATAATACCTCCCGAACCATTCCCTGCTATAATGAAGACGGCACATTGTTTTATTACGACGCAATAGCTTATAATGGGGCCAATCGGTATGACAAATCATTCCGGTACAACATTCTCAATGAAATCTCTAACAGTTCGAATACTTATCGGGGAAACACATTGGGAACAAACTTAACCCTGCGTTACAATATAATGGATGATTTAGAAATCTCTGTGGCAGGCAATTATATGCACAGCAGTACAATGCAAGAAAAATGGTGGGGAGAGAAAAGCCATTACATCACCCGTTGGAAAAATGCCGAATATGAACAACAAGGTAACACCGGAGAACTTGGATATTGCTACCTACCCTATGGCGGCATCTTACAAACGGACCACTCGGAACAGGATTCCTATACATTCCGCACTCAAATTGACTACCGGAAAATGTTCGGTGAAGACCAACAACACCTGATTTCCGCAACAGGAGGATTTGAAATGAATGGAAGCACGTCCCATACGCTTGGCAACCAAAATGTTGGATATGCCAAGGACCGCGGTATGAAATTCGTCAACAAAGTCAACACGAAAGATTACCCATGGTATGCAAAAGTGCTAAACGGAGAAACAAATCTCATCTCGGGCATTCCGGCAGTAGGGTATGGAATTAACCGTTCACTCTCAGGTTATGTAACCCTATCTTACGGTTATAAAGAATATTTCATCCTGAATGCCAATGGCCGGTTTGACGCCTCCAATAAATTCGGAAGCCGCAGTAATGAACGTTTATTACCGGTTTGGTCCGTGTCAGGCAGATGGAATCTGAAAGAAACTTTTCTGAAATCTTCCAATTTTTTATCAGAATTATCGTTACGGACCTCTTATGGTACACAAGGAAACATGTTGGAAGACCAGAGCCCAAACCTGTTGCTGAAGCAAGAAACTCTCAATCCGATGTACAACGAAAATGTTTCAACCGTATATCGTTATCCGAATCCCAATCTGAAATGGGAAGAAACACGCCAATACAACGTAGAACTGAATATAGGCATGCTGGATAACCGTCTGAGAATTGGCGGAACATTTTACCGGAAAGAAACAGAAAATTGTTTCACCACCGTCCAGGTATCTTCCGTTAACGGTGTTCCCAACCATTCATATGTCATGAACGGCGGAGATCTTCACAACAGCGGTTATTCTATCATTTTATATACAGTCCCCGTAAAAAACAAAGATTGGCAATGGAGCCTAAGTACCTATTTTTCAGGCAATATCAACAAAGTACGCTCCGCTACAGTAGAAAAATATACATTGGATGACTATCTGAACGGTACGGCCTTAGTAGATGGTGAAGCAATCAGCAGTTTTTATTCTTACCATTTTTTAGGATTAAGTCCGGTAAACGGAACACCAATGTTCAATGATTATACCGAACGCAGGCATTTGTTGGAAAACAAAACACTGGAAGAAATTATAATGATGACTACGGAAAAAAGCGGACAACGCGATCCTATTTTCATAGGTAGCTTGTCTACTTCTCTTACTTACAAACAATTTTCTCTATCAATGAACATGTCCTATAGCCTTGGCTCAAAAGTCCGCCTGTTTGGTTTATATGCCCCCATCATCAGTGGAGTCAGGGCGGATAAGAATGTCAGAAAAGAGTTCGTCAACCGCTGGATGGCTCCGGGGGATGAAAAAAACACCAATATTCCGGCTATTCTAAGTCCTTCCAACCCGGATTATAACACTTATTACAGTCATTTCTCCACACTGTCGGCGCAACTGACTTCTATCGAAAAATTCGCCAATAGTGTATGGGATATGTATGATAAATCCGACCTCCGCGTAGTATCCGGTAATTACCTGAAATGTAGTTCTCTGTCTCTACGCTATACCTTGAATTCGGAATGGCTGAAAAAAACGCCTTTCTCAAACGTCCAACTCAGCCTCAATACGATGAATTTGTTTACCTGGTCAGCAAAGGCACTGAAAGGCCAGGATCCGTCGCAAGCCGGATTTGCAAAACCCAATTTATCGGTACGCCCCTCTTATACGTTCCAATTGAATGTTTCCTTTTAAAAATCTGAGAAATGAAAAATATATTTATAGTTTTAATCATTTTAATCGCTTCCGCTTGTAACTATCTGGATGATTACTCCCAAGACCTGGTGGTTGCAAAATCGGTAAGCGACCTGGACGAAGTCTTATTAGGCAGTGTGTATCTGCCAAGCAAATCATCTGTAAAAGATTTGGCATATGGTGATATGGGCTGGTGGCTGCACATCATGGATGATGATGTGAACGGAGTGATAACCCCAAAAGGAGGTTTACGCTATTATTCTTACGCGATGAACGAGGCCTATTTTGGCTATACCTGCTGGCAACTGGAAGTGGGCAGAAACTACACAAAAAACAATCTGGCCGACGATAATGCCTTATGGGATGATTTATACCGCAGAATCAACGTTTGCAACATCATCCTGGAAGAAATCAAAGACATCCATATTCCGGAGGAAGACCAAATGGATGCCTTACGGGTAAAGGGAGAAGCTCACTTTATACGAGCACAATTTTATTTTATACTAGTTAATATATATTCCAATGCCTACGAACCTGACAAAGCAGCAACAACCCCAGGAGTTCCTTTGAAACTAACAAACTATGTAGAACATAATAAAGACAAAGATTCTCAATTTGAACGCACTTCTGTAGAACAAGTGTACAATCAAATAGTGGCAGATTTGAAAGCGGCTGTGGATTGTTTTACCAAAAGTCCGCAAACACACTCGTTCTACAGAGCTTCCAAAGAAGCCTCCCTACTGTTATTAAGCCGGGTATATCTGTTCATGCAGGATTGGACAAATGCCCGCACTACGGCTGCTGAATTATTGGAATTAAAATCAGCACTGAAAAATTACATCCTTGCAAACGAAGAAGAGGAAATAATTTCCAGAAGCAATCCGGAAATATTGTTTTCTCAAGGCTCACTGAATTTGCAGCAGGCAATCAGTGGAAATGGCGGAGACTTTTGTATATCAAACGATTTATATCATTTATATTCAGATAAAGACTGCCGGAAAACTCTGTTTTTCAGTGAAGCTTCAAACAGCGACAGCATAGCTTTAGGTATGAAATACCGCCATGATGAGCATCAGTCCTACGTTTCAGATTTATACCTACTGCGAACTTCTGAGGCCTGGCTGAACATGATGGAAGCTTGTGCAATGCTGGACAAAGCAGACGAAGCTTCAAAATGGCTGAACGATTTCCGCACTTACCGGATTACCGACTGGCAAAATGTCAACTATGACCTGCAAACCGTGATTCAGGAAATCCGTAAGGAACGACGCAAAGAATTGTGCCTGGAAGGCCACCGCTGGTTCGACCTGCGACGTTATGCTGTATGCTCTAAAGCCCCTTTCCAAAAAAAGATTGAACGGGTTTTCGCATTGTATAAATGGAATTCCGATTACACATTTGACCATGCCGAACTCTACTGTTTAGAAAAAAACGATCCGGCATATACGCTTTCCATTCCGAAATCTGTACTGGAGTTTGACAAAGGAATGCCCGATAACGAACGCATTGCCCGCCACCTGACAAAAATAATAAAGTATAAATTTGTAAATAATGAACAAAAATGATTATGAAAAAATTATGGTATATGATTCTGGGAACTATAATGCTGGCATGCAACAAAGAAGACGCTTTGG
Source organism: uncultured Odoribacter sp. (assembly GCA_910578105.1). GTDB lineage: Bacteria > Bacteroidota > Bacteroidia > Bacteroidales > Marinifilaceae > Odoribacter. The sequence continues at coordinate 190,537 of CAJTPD010000003.1, forward strand.
ATTCCCGGATACAATTGGAAAATTTATACACAATATCAGATGATGCCAGCGATACGATAAAACAGCAGATATACAGAATATATACAACCTATGACGTTCCGGTTTACTTTAACGACACCATCGGGCAAGTATTCCTGAAAACAGATGTAAATGGCAATGCCGTCTATAAATATGAAAACTTGGATTTAGCCTGGACGTTTGACGACTACGAACAACTCAATTATTACTACCATTATGTGACCGAACCGCAAAAACAATCAGAAGCCTTGCATTTCATTGAGCAATATTTAAAGGATGCCTCACCGGAACTCTACCCCTTTTGTTTTTTTGTCACAGAAAGAATAGACAGGAAAAAACGAAGTGAAATTAAACTTACTGAAGTTGAAGACCAGTTTTTAATCGGTTTCCGCACAATTACACTGTTACTGGGACGGTGTACCGAGGAAGAACCGAAAAGTATAGCCATCAAAATGCTTCGCTCAAATGTGTCACAGAAAATTAATAATTATGCAGAAGAGTTGGCTTATTTTCATGCGGTTTCGGAAGAAAAATGCTATAATGCCTACTGGACTAACTTGGACCCGACCCTTTCAGAATACTGGAAAGCCCCGGAATTGGACCCGGATTATATAAATACGAATTACACACCCGAACAACTGGAAGAAATTCGGGCACAACAACGCCCAGTGGTAGCACATTATGGCTTTGTTATGGCTGAAAAACAAGACGGTGGTATGAGTGCTCCCCGCAACAAAGAAGAAGATTTACAAGGATATATAAAAGTTATAATGAACGGTTCGGATGAAACTTTCCGGGCCAATTGGGGTAATTATCCTTTAGTGATGAAGAAATACGAAATTTTGTATAAAATTATTACTGAAAAGTTAGGAGTTGAATTGTAATACAAATGCTATGAAAAAGTTAACAATGATATTACTGGGAATCATAATTTGGACCGCATGTGACGACAACGGCCAGAAAGTGTTTGTCGGTCCGGAAGGAATGATTTCCCAATTCACGGATACAAGAGACGGCAAAGTATATCAATGCGTAACCATTGGCAAACAGACCTGGATGGCCGAGAACCTGGCCTATCGTATGCCTTTGGGAAGTGTGAACGGGTGTTATACATATCAGGAAAACAGCGTGGATACGACAAAGCTCAGTGAAATGGATATTGATAAGGCCTTCGCAGAAAAATTCAAAAATTCCCAAGAATTAATTCAGGGAACAGTAAATGTAATAATGCCTTGGGGAGATGTATTTACAATGCCAATATTTGAGTATATTATGAGTAATTCTTTGGGAGGAAGACCACAAGAACTCATACAAGTGATTCAAATTCTTCTTCCCAAAATGGCAGAATCGAGTCCCGATGTTCCACGGGCCCTGGAAATATTAGACAGCTTACATGCCAGCATTAAACCGGAATTAATTGCATCATTAGTCTCTACACAATTAGAATTGGCAGAAATAAATAATGAAGGTTATGCTGCGGAATACGGTTATTTGTATACCTGGCCGGCAGCACAAAAAGCTTTGCCGGAAGGCTGGAGGTTGCCAACCGATGAAGACTGGAAGATATTGGAAAAAGAATTGGGAATGGAAGAAACTGAACTTAATTTGTTAGAGGAATGGCGGAACAAAGGCGTAGAAACCTTGCTGAAAAACGAACAAACAGGATTCAGATTAAAGTACGGCGGATTACGCGCTTACGGTAATTTCGGAGATCACGGCACTCCGTATATAAACAAAAACATGTGTGCCGCCTTCTGGACCTCTACCTCCATAAACCGGAATGACTCTACACAGGTTGCAATTGTCCGCACTGTTTCCTTGATAAACAACGGAGTATTGCGTTCTACAGCAAATACGGTTTCTGGAAACTTCGCCGCAGCATACAGTATACGTGGAATTAAAAATAATTAAAATAAACAATATGAAAAAAACAATTTTGGCTTTGTGCATGGTATGGGGAATCATATTTATTGGTACAGCTCAAAGCATATACGGAGACAGAGCAAGTGCAAATGTAAAAATGAAATATATTTCTTCTTTCGAAGAAGCTCTGAAACGGGCAAAGGCAGAGAATAAACCAATTTTTCTATGTGGTTTCGCCGATTGGGCAGTTCCTTGTCATGCCATGAATCAAGTAGTTTTCAGTGACCAGAAGTTTGCCGACTGGATGGACGAACATTTTGTAAATCTTATTGTAGACATTACCAGTCGGGAAGGACAGCCTTGGGCCCAGAAATACAACGTCATTACTATGCCTCATTATGTTGTATTGAATCCGAAAGGAGATGTAATCTTTCGGATTGTCGGAGGACATAAATTGCCTGACTTCCAAAATCTGTTGAGTATGGCATTAAACCCAAAAACAACTCTTCCGGAGCTGAAACGGCAGTATGATAATGGCGAACGGAATCCGAAATTTTTAATGAAATACATCGATGTCATGAGCATAGCCGACGAACCGGTCACCCCTATATTGTCCGAACTGTTTTCCAAAGTGAAAGACAAAGACCTGTCCAAAAAAGAATATTGGAATTATTTGACCAAAAAAGCGCAGAATGACGAGGATGAATTATTTAAAAAAGTAATTGACCGAAAAACGGAATTTGTAAAAAACAACGGCCCCGAATCAGTAAACAAATATCTTGCAGGAATCTATTTCGGCAAATTATTTCCCTATGCGTGCGGAACCAAACCATATGAGCCTCATTTAATGGTGGATATTGCTTTAAATCTAAACAAATGTGACTTACCGGATACAAATGCCGTTTTTGCATTATATGAAATAGCTAAATTCCGGGGCGAAAAAAAATACTCCCAAATGGTGGACGTGATGAAAAAACGGACACAAGGATGGCCCCCAGACTTTATCGGCAATATAGATGTATGCCTGGGAGAACTGAAAGGACTACCAAACGAACAACGGAACCTGTTAATAGACTATCTGAAAGAACGTTCGGAAAATTTGCAAGGCCCGGCACTGAAATATTATCAACAAGCCATCCAAAACCTAGCAAATAAAGAGGGTATTCAATTCACGGACCTAAATTTTGAAAAAGCCTTAAAACAGGCTGCCCAAGAAAAAAAATTAATCTTTATGGATTGCTATACGGTTTGGTGTAACCCCTGTAAAAAAATGAACGAACAAGTCTTTACCCAAAAAGAAGCAGGAGATTACTTTAACACACATTTCATTTCACTGAAAATAGATATGGAAAAAAAAGAGGGACTGGAACTGGGAAAAAAATATGAAGTAGAAGCCTATCCGACAATGTTTGTACTGGACTCCGACGGACAGGTTATCGGCAAACTCCGGGGTGCCCGTGATTTAAAGACCTTTATGAAAGAAATCAAAAAAATAGTGGAAAACAAATAATTATTCCTATTGATTTTATCTCCGGGGATGAATATATGCCAAAACCGACATTTCAATTTTAACAAACGAGTATTTCTTCCAGAAATGGATGCAAAATTTACTCTTGACATATACTCATTCCCGGAATACTCCCCCTCCCTCTTGCAATATATGGGCGATAGCAAATAAAATGCCACACATCAGATATATAAAACCGGGCAATATACACTACTCTAAAACTATCCGCCAAGCCTATACAGCAGATTAATTTATACAATCTTGTATGTAAATGCTTAAAAAATTTTACTTTTGCCAAAAATTCAGTTGCTGAATCAAATTCCGGTACTTTGACAACAAAGACTTTAATTTTCAGGTTTTAAGATAAAAATATATTCACAGTTGGATAATTGCATCTCTGAAAAACTATTATATCGCTTAAACAAAGGAGAAGAACAGGCATTCGAATTTGTTTTTCATAAATACTATGCTTCTTTATGCTTCTTTGCCAATAAATTTTTGCAAGATACAGAAGCCGCAAAAGATGTCGTACAAGAAGTATTCATTGCCTTTCTGGGGAAAAAGTACAATTTTCCCAACTCAATTGCTTTGAAATCTTTCTTATATACCTGTGTTCAGCGAAAAGCCCTTAATTATTTGGAAAAAATGAACAATCGGGCGAACATACAAAAACAAATAAAGCAATCCGATTATCAGGAAAATGAATATTTCCTTTATCAGATAGAAACAGAAATATTCGAAGAAATCTTTACTGCGATAGAAGAATTACCGGCAGAATGCCGGCGAATCTTTAAAATGAGCTACATTGACCACCTGGATATACAGAAAATTTCACAAAAACTAAACATAGCTGAATCAACCATAAAAACCCAACGTCAACGTGCTAAGAAATTTTTACGGGAACGGTTGCAAAACCTCTATCCCCTGGCAGTCCTGCTGTTTTTTTAATCTTACCACCTCTTCTCTTACCTGATTTTTGCTGCAAAATTCTGCCCGCAAACAAATTTTTATAAAAAAAATAAATTTTTGTCATCCTTTCTTTTTTATTATCGGTTTATATAATAAAAAAATTGGATGATGAATTCAGAAAAGTATACATTACAAAAAATTGTACGCTTAATACTGCTTAGTTTATACGATAAAACCGGAAAGCCGGAAACAGAAGAATTACAAAAATGGCAGAAAGAACACAAAAACAATCAGCACTTCTATCAAAAAATCTCATCCCCGTCCTATTTAGAACAAGGCCTGCAAGAATATAGTCAATACGACTCCCGACATGCCTGGGAGCAAATGAAATTACAAATACAAAACAGAAAAAAGAGATTTATCAGACGACTGCTCCCCTATGCAGCAATAGTAATCCTCCTGATAAGTACCGTTATTTTAACCCGCTTCCAATACCCGGCAAAATCACCGGAACCACAAATTACAACCACTAAACTTATCCGTCCCGGTTCCTCTAAAGCTCAATTGATATTATCTGACGGACAACAAATTGAACTGGAAGCCGGGAACGGGCGTCTATGCCGGCCAATAGAAGGAGAAAACTTTTTAAATGACGGTAAATTGTTGGATTACCGCCAGCAGCCATTTACCAAAGAAAATGTAACCCTGCATACTCTACGGACTCCCCGAGGCGGGGAATACCAACTCGTTTTATCAGATGGTACCCGGATATGGATGAATGCCGACTCGGAATTAGTATATCCTGAACATTTTACAGGTCCCCGGCGAAAAGTGGAATTGAAAGGCGAAGCCTACTTCGAAGTAGCCCAAAACACCGAATGCCCGTTCCATGTCGTCGTCGGGGACATGGAAGTAAAAGTTTTGGGAACCTCATTCAATATATCCGCTTATCCCAACGCAAAACGTCAAACAACATTAGCAGAAGGAAGTGTAACCGTTCATTGGCAGCAACAAGAAATGCTCATCCGGCCTGGTCAGCAAGTAACGGAAAGCAACGAAGGGTTACAGGTAAAACAAGTAAATGTCGCAAACTATACAGGCTGGAAAGACCGCCGTTTTATATATGAAAATCAGAACCTGGGAGAAGTATTGAAAGAATTGGAACGTTGGTATGATGTAGAAATTATTACAGCCGACCAAACGATTGGCACTCTGCATTTGACAGCCAATTTACCAAAATATGAAAATATAGATAAAGTTCTGAATATCATAGAATATGCAGCGTGTGTAAAATTTGAAATCAAAAACCGGAAAATTATAATTCGACGGGATTGATATATGAAAAAGTTGGTTAAAAGTATGGTTCTGACGAGACAACAATTTTAACAACACCCTTTTGCACAGGGGATTTATAATAATTAACTATTACAAACTTATGAAAAAAAATCAAGAATTCGACGTCGGAAAAAAATCCGGCGTAGTTCAAAAAATGTGCTTGACAATGAAATTACTGTTTCTTTCTCTGGTTATGGGATTTTCAACAGTTAGTGCGAATACCTTTTCGCAGGTCAAAATAAACATTTCGGTAAATGAATCTTCTTTAACAGAAATTTTCAAACAATTAAGTCAGCAAACCGGCTTACACTTTGCCTACAGTAGTGACATTTTACAACACACTGAAAAAATAAGTATTGAAATGCAAAATCAGGATTTGTCGGATGTCATGAGAGAATGTCTGAAAAATACAAACTTATGGTATCGTATGGAAGGTGACATTGTCGTAATCTCTCCGAAATTTGAACGACAAAGCGTTTCAGAGAAAGAAATTGTACTGACTGGGGTTGTCAAAGAAAAAAAAGGAGATGCCCTGCCAGGTGTCACCATCATGGTAAAGGATACCAGAATAGGTACTTCTACCGATACACACGGACGGTTTAAAATACTATTACCTCCGATGGAAAAAACCATACTGGTTTTCTCCTTTGTCGGTATGAACACGCAGGAATTCGTGGTCAAAGACCCTGCCAAACCGATTGAAATAGTACTGGAAGAAGAAAACGCTGACTTAGACGAAGTAGTTATAACAGGTATTTATACCCGTAAAAAAGAAAGTTTCACAGGTTCTTCTCAAACGTACAAAACCGAAGATTTGAAAATGATAGGTACGCAGAATATCATTCAGAGTTTGAAAACGCTGGACCCGGCATTCAATCTTTTGGAAAGCAAAGAATACGGCTCCGACCCCAATCGTTTACCCGACATTGAAATCCGTGGTAAAAGTAGTGTCGTCGGTCTGAAAGAGGAATTCGGACAAGACCCCAACCAACCCTTGTTTATACTGGACGGTTTTGAGACGACTTTACAAACCATTGTCGATTTGAACATGGACCGGGTAGCTTCTGTAACAATCCTGAAAGATGCCGCATCGACTGCTATCTACGGCTCAAAAGCCGCCAACGGCGTGGTTGTAGTGGAAACAAAAGCACCGGCACGCGGAAAACTCCGGTTTAATTATAACGGCAGTGTAGACATTTCTTTTGCAGACCTGACAGACTATAATTTAATGAATGCAGAGGAAAAATTAGAATTCGAACGCCTGTCCGGTGTCTTTGACAGTGAATCGGCCACCCTTCAGGAACAACTGACCGGAAGATATAACCAATTGTTACAAAACGTAAAACGGGGAGTAAATTCCTATTGGATGTCGGAACCGTTACGTTTGGGTATCACCCACCGGCACAATTTATATTTAGAGGGAGGCGACGAACAAATGCGTTACGGTTTAGGAGTCAACTATTCCGGTATACAGGGAGTAATGAAAAATTCAATCCGCGATATTATGGGGTTATCCCTCGACCTCATCTACCGGAAGAAAGGATTCAACTTTGTCAACAAATTGTCCGTCGACTGGAACAATAGCGACAATCCGATTGTCCCTTTCTCTACTTATGCCAGTACCAACCCTTATTATGAAAAGAAGTCGGCCAATAGTGAACGCTGGTTGGAGGATTGGCATGTAGAAAACATTGTCGGCACCAATTTCGAGACAATCCGGGTGGAAAATCCATTGTTCAACGATGTCCAAAATAGTTATAACAAAGCAAAGAGTTTTGGTATCCGGGATAATTTCAGTATTGAAATCCGTCCGCTCGACGCTCTGAGTATCCGTGGTCGTATTGGTCTGACTAAAAGTATCGGCGAAAGTGAAGCATTTACCTCCCCGAATGCCTCTCAATTCGAGTCGGTGGCTCCCTTGCTCAAAGGTACTTATAATAATTCCCACAACGATGCGCTGAATTATGATGCGGATTTCACCGTCACTTACGGACAGTTATTGGGAGAAAAACACATGCTTAATATCGCCGCAGGTATAAGTATCAGCGAAAGGCAATCGGTCAGTAAAAACTTTAGTGCCCAGGGATTCCCCGAAGGCAATTTCACAAAACCCAGTTTTGCCAATCAATACCCGGAAGGCGGTAAACCGGGATACTCGGAAAGCAAATCCCGTAACGCTAATTTTTATCTGAACGGAGGATATGCTTATGACAACCGTTACTTGCTGGATGTAAACCTGCGTTCAGACGGAACTTCCGTATTCGGTGCCAACAAACGCTTTTCAACCACCTGGGCTGTCGGCGTAGCGTGGAATTTACACAAAGAGAAATTTGTAAAAAACCATACCGATTTATTCAATATATTTAAAATCCGGGCTTCTGTCGGTAATCCGGGAAACCAGAATTTCGGTTCTTATTCTGCCATTACTACTTATTATTTCAACAACTGGATGTTAAACGATTTTGGTACCGGACTTTTAATTTCCAATTTTGGGGACCCGGATTTAGAATGGCAACGCACATTGGACAAGAACATCGGTTTGGATTTGAGTATGTTTTCCAATCGTTTCCACATAAATTTCGACTACTATCACAAACGCACCGACCCGTTAATTGCCACCATCAAAATGCCTTCGTCCATGGGTGTCACCAGTCGGCGGGCAAATATAGGTGTGCAGGTAGACCAGGGACTTAACGGTAGTATAAGTTACGCATTCCTTTACAAACCCAAAAAAAGTATCAATTATACAATGAGCCTCAATTTCCGCTATGGAAAAGCTTATTATGACAAAATCGGTCAAAATCTCGACCAATACAACAAAGAAAACATTGCTAAAAACATGGTCAGATACTACGACGGTAGTAGTCCCACGGCATTATGGGCAGTTCGCTCCCGGGGGATTGACCCCGCCACAGGAAAAGAAATTTTTGTCCGGAAAGACGATGTGCTGACTTATGAATTCTCTTATAACGATGAGGTGGAAATAGGTGATACTCGGCCCACTCTGGAAGGAGTATGGGGAAATATGCTTTATTACAAAGGGTTCTCTGCCAGTCTGCAAATCCGCTATAGTTTCGGTGCAGATGCTTTTAACTCCACATTATACAATAAAGTAGAAAATATCTCTTCAGGCAGCATTACCTCCAATCAGGACAAACGCGCTTTGTACGACCGATGGAAAAAACCGGGCGACAAAGCGAAATTCAAAAGCATATCTTTATTCGACTATACCCCCATGTCTTCCCGTTTCGTAATGAAAGAAAATTACATTTCGATAGAGTCTGTACGTTTAGGCTATTCGTTTGATAGCCAATGGCTGCAAAAGAAGTTGAAAATTTCTTCATTAAACATCAACGCTTATATGAATTCCATCGCACGTTTCTCCACATTAGAGGATGAACGGGGATTATATTACCCTTTTTCCAGGAATATTTCATTGTCTATCAGTCTTATACTGTAATTCAAATCAATTGGAATCATGAGAAAATTATTATACATACTACTGACAACCACCCTGCTAAGCAGTTGCAATAACTGGTTGGATGTCCAGCCTTACGACCGGGTAGCGGAAGACGTGGCCTTCAGGTCGGTAAAAGGTTTCGAAAATGCACTGAACGGCATATATATTGAAATGAATGCCTCTGTCTTGTACGGTTCTTATCTTTCTTGCGAAATGATAGAACTTATGGCTCAACGCTATCACGTAAACGAAGGGACCGCTTATTATCACGACCTGGTGGAACATCGGTACTCAGTGGAAATGAATCAAAACCGTTTTGCGAGTATCTGGGAAAAAAGCTATAACCTGATAGCAAACATCAATAAGTTATTGGAAAATTGTGAAAAATACCGGGATGTACTTAGTGACGAATATTATCAGCTCATCAAAGGAGAAGCCTTAGCATTAAGGGCTTACCTGCATTTCGATATCTTCCGGCTGTTCGGACCCTTGTACGAATCCAACAACAATGTGACCAAATTGCCTTACTACAAAACATTTTCACTGAACATACGTCCTCACTTCGGTGCCGGAGAATTTATGGAAAATGTTATTGCAGACCTTCATGAGGCCGCCGAACTGTTAGAAAATGACCCGGTTCGTACGGAAGGCTGCTGGGAAGAAAATACATATACATTCACCTCTTTCCGAAAAATGCGCCTGAACTGGTACGCTGTACAATTGCTTTTGGCCCGTGCGGAATTGTACCGCGACCACAAACCCGAAGCGTTAGTTGCCGCCCGCAACGTAATAGATGCACAGGAAAAATGGTTCCCGTGGGTCAACAGACAAAATATTTCACCCGGACAAGAAGATGCCGACCGAATATTTTTTGATGAAATTGTCTTCGGTTTGCAAAATTCCCGGATATCGAAACTCTACACGGCCTATTTTAACGGAAATACACTGACTTCCGACATGCTTTTGGCACCATTGAATTCCCAAATTCTCAAAATCTTCGAAAACAACAGAGACGACTATCGATATGTAGCTTTTTTTTCAACCCAGCTAACTGTCGGTAGTGCCGTATATAATCTTTTTGAAAAATACAAAACAACAGCAGATTCTCTGTCCTCCAACTTGATGCCCATGTTGAGACTTGCCGAAGCATATTACATCGCTGCAGAAAGTGAACCGGACCCGGAAGAAGGCATGCAATGGCTGAATCAGGTTCTAACCCATCGCGGTCTCAAGAAAATGACCAATAGCAGTCTACTCGCAAATACACTTGAAAAAGAGTATATCCGTGAATTTTGGGGAGAAGGACAACTATTTTATTATTATAAGAGATTGAAATACACGGAAATAATAGATTCAGACGATTCCCAATGGGAGAATAAAATTAACATGGAATTAGCCAACTATCAACCTTCTATTCCGGAAAGCGAATCCAAATACATCGACATGTCTAACTAACAAAAATCATCTATGGTCATGAAACATTTGTTTTTTCTTTACATACTTGGTCTGCTCCTGTGTTATGGATGTGAGCATACAGAATTGAAAGGCTACGAAGGAGGAAGTTCTGTTTATTTCTCCAAAAAAAGTTTTCAAATTCTGGGAGACACCATGAGATATGATACCTGGGGCGTCATCGATGGAGATGTTAAGGAGCAGGTTTTTAAATTGCCGATTTATCTTTTCGGAACTGTGACAGACTATGACAGGACCATCAAAATCCGTACTGTATTGTGCGAGGTTGATTCACTCCGTGCCGAAGCCAACGTGGATTTCCGTCCCATACCCACAGAAGTTGTTTTGCCCGCAAACAGCAATGAAACCTATGTAGAAATCATTATGCTACGCAGTGAAGAACTACAAAAACACAACCGTATTTTTACAGTTGTCATAGAAGAAAACGACCAATTTGATTCTGAATACAACTGGCGCAAAGATAATAATGGCAATAGCTACTTCCTCGGACATAGCATGACGATAATTATCAGCGAAAATTTCCCCAGACCATGGTGGTGGCGCGATGAAAGTACAAGCACAGGGTTCCAGTACTTCGGTAAACATAGTTACCTTAAAGCCGATTTGATTTGCACATTGTGTAACATTTCCCGAACAGAATTTATCGACAAAACCGTCATTCCTGAATCCAAACTCAAATATTACGGTAAAAAAGTACAACGTTGGCTGGATGCACAAGAATCTCCTTACCTGGAAGAAGACGGAACCCCGATGGTCATGGGAGAAAAATCCCAAGAATAATTTTTGTCAAATAAAACAAAAAGGATATGAAACAACTTTTACTATATTTATCAGTATTCCTGCTGGCAAGTAGTTGCTACGATGACTTGGGCAATTACGAGTATACGGAACTGAACAATGTTACCGTCGACAGCATTTCTACCCAATGGTATGAAAAATATTCATACGCAGACACTTTGAAAATCGACCCGGTATTACATCTTGCCCTCGGTGGTTCGGAAGAACATTTGAAATTCGAATGGAAACTGATGCCCCTGCATGCCCAATACAACAAAGATTCTATTCCGAAAGAAGTGCAAAAAGCAGGATATGTTATCGGAAAAGAAAAGAAACTCTCTTATCCCCTGACAGAAAAACCGGGCGATTATGCAGGCTTTTTTTACGTGAAAGACACACTCACCGGTATTTCTTACAAAACCGACTTTTATGTAAGGTTACGTACAGCCGTAAGTGAAGGTTGGATGATATTATGCGAGGAAGCAGGAAAAGCCCGGATGGACATGATTTCCTATACCTCCGAAAATGAAAAATTGGTTTCACACAACATTTGGAAAGAACTGGACATGGAGTTAGGAAAACCATATAAATTAGTTTACAACTATAATCGGACCTACACTTCCCGTTTGGCATATTGTGAGGCAGGAACCTTTAATTTAGATCCCGAAACATTACAACCTTCCGAAGAAAATAACATGCTTTGGCAGTTCAGCGAAAACCCCGACAAAGTAGAAATTGTCGGTGGGGCTACAATGATGAATTCGGACCCAAAAAGAGAAATCATTGTTACATCGGAAGGAGAACTCTATTGGCGTAAGTATGACGACCTCATGCATGGAATTCAATTTACTTTTCCGGTAAACAGATTGGAAAAAAGCACCGAATACTTTAAAGTTTCCAGGTACATCGGATACAGACCCCATTATGACTGGAATTCCGCAACCTGTTCTGTTATCCTCTATGATGAAACAAATTGCCGTTTTCTGGCTTTGGAAAGTGAAGGGAAGCAAAACTCTTGGGGAAATACCGAATACGAAGCCAAAGATTATCCTAACGAATTGTCTTTCACCGGAGGGACAGCCGATTATGAAGCCGTTACCGGGAAAGACCTGGTACACATGGAAGGAAACAGGGAAGGATATGTATTTGCCGTTTTAAAAACGCCTGAAAGCGAAAATTACGATATTTACGGAATGATAACCCATCCGAAGTATAAAGTGGAAAGAACTCATTATATGCGTTTGCTCCCTGCCAATAGCGACAAAATCACTCACTTCGCATTCCATCCTCTGTTCCGTACTCTTTATTATGCCACAGAACAAGGAGATGTCTGGCAATTCAACCTCAGTACGCCGGAAAAGAAAGCGGAAAAAATACTTTCTTTCCCCAATGAACATATATCAGTCATGAAATTTCAATGCCCGGTGGCATACGTACAATATGCAGACTGGGAAAAAGCCCGGGAATATTGGTTATATATTGCCAGCTATGACACAACCAAAGAAGAAAGCGTCAGCGGTATTTTCAGAATGTATGATTTCCCGCAACAAACCTCTGCCCCTGTATTAAAACAGGAAATCAATCAATTAGGAAAAATCATCGATATTGCACACCGATATAAAAACGATTATAAAAAATGAAACATTCTCTATTAATTACCAGTATTGTTATCTGTCTGCTTGGAGCTGACAGCGTTTATGCCCAAATTCATGGCACCTATCCTCAGAATAATGTCGCACTGAGCCTGCTCCGGATTACCGGCAAGCCTTCTCCCGACACATTGGAAACAGTGAATACCCATAACGGAAAATTTGCTTTTACCACCCAACTGAAGGAACCGGGTATATACACATTATTTCTACATGATTTAGACTGGAACATTCCTATGCTACTGGAAAATCAAAATAATACAATTGCCATACCTAATCTTCAATCTGTACAAATCAAAGGCGGAAAACTACAAAAACAAATAACAGATTGCCAGCAAAAACTGCAAAAGCTAACAAAACAACAAATAGCGATAACAGAATTGTTAAAGCAAGAGAAAGACGAGAATCAGCAAGCCAGGCTTCACAATCAACAATTGCAACTGGAAAAACAAAGCAATGAAATTATTGAACACTATATCCGAAACAACAGTACAAATATGGCCGGCTTGTTTCTGGTCTGGGACAAAATGGAATGGGTAAACTTTCAGGAACTGGAAAACAGGTTTCTTTTGCTGGATGAAAAACTACAAACCGGTCCTATCGGGCAAAGCATCCGCCAAAAAATTGACAAACGATGGTATCTGAAACCAGGAGGTATTGCCAGGGATTTTACCATACCAGACACCTTGGGTAATCCGGTAAGCCTGTCAAGTATCAAAGCCAAAGTTAAATTACTGGATTTCTGGGCTTCCTGGTGTACTCCTTGCCGGAAAGCCAACAAAACATTTATCACATTTTATGAGAAATACAAAGACCAGGGACTGGAAATCATCAGTGTATCCGTTGACAGAAATGCCAGACAATGGAAACAAGCAATCCGCCAAGACGGTTACAAATGGATTCAGTTATCGGAATTAAAATCAACTCCCGAAGCCTGGTACCGCCGCTATAAAATAAACAGTATCCCTTACTGGTTTTTACTGGATGAAAATAATAAATGCATCGCAGCAGGGAATGATGAAAAAGGACTGGAAGAAATGATACAAAAAGCGTTGAAAGACTAATTCAATACGATTCACAAAAAATCCATCGCTGTGATTGGTAGTGAGGCTGAATTGTTAAAAACTTTTCAGCCTCATCGTATATAAATAAACATCCTGAAACTGTAAACAACCGTGTGTTTAATGTAAATTTTACAAACTTAAGTTAATTGTTGAATTTCTATTCCGGATATTCCCCCCTTTTGTCGTAACTTGTGTCAGCAAACAAGAAAAATAACATTTTAAACTATAAAGATTATGACACATATTGTAGACATTACAGCTCGTGAAATCCTGGACTCCCGTGGAAATCCGACAGTAGAAGTAGATGTTACACTGGAAAACGGCGTGCTGGGACGGGCGGCAGTTCCTTCGGGTGCCTCCACCGGTGAACACGAAGCCCTGGAACTACGGGACGGCGATAAAACCCGCTATCAGGGCAAAGGGGTGTTGAATGCTGTAAATAACGTAAATATAGTAATTGCTGATGCCTTGCTTGGATTTGATGTCACCAACCAAACTGCCATTGACCGGATGCTGATTAATTTGGACGGCACAAAAACAAAATCAAACTTGGGGGCTAATGCTTTACTGGGAGTTTCTTTAGCTTGTGCCAAAGCCGCCGCCAATACATTGGAAATGCCTCTCTATCGTTATATCGGAGGCTGTAATGCCAAAGTGTTGCCAGTGCCAATGATGAATATCATCAACGGAGGTTCACATTCTGATTCGCCCATTGCTTTTCAGGAATTTATGATTCGCCCGGTGGGAGCCGGAACTTTCCGGGAAGCAATCCGAATGGGAGCCGAAATCTTCCATACCTTGAAAAAAGTATTACATGACCGGGGATTGAGTACGGCTGTCGGGGATGAGGGCGGATTTGCACCGACACTGAAAGGGACGGAAGATGCACTCGAATCTATTCTGGAAGCCATAAAAAAAGCAGGTTACAAACCAGGAGAAGAAGTGATGATTGGCCTGGATTGTGCCTCTTCTGAGTTTTACAAAGATGGTATATACGATTATACCAAATTTGAAGGTCCGGACGGAGCACGGCGCACTTCTACAGAACAAGTACTTTATCTGGAAGAATTAATCGATAAATATCCGATAGACTCTATTGAGGACGGAATGGCAGAAAACGACTGGGATGGCTGGGAAATGTTAACGGCAAAAATCGGTGATCGGTGCCAATTGGTCGGAGATGACCTGTTCGTGACCAATGTTGAATATTTGAAAAAAGGCATCGAACTGGGATGTGCCAATTCAATCCTCATTAAAGTCAATCAAATCGGAACTTTAACCGAAACACTGGATGCTATTGAAATGGCTCAGCGGGCAGGTTATACAACAGTAACTTCACATCGCTCCGGAGAAACGGAAGACGCAACTATTGCAGACATTGCTGTCGCTACAAACTCAGGACAAATCAAAACCGGCTCTATGAGTCGTTCGGACCGTATGGCAAAATACAACCAGTTACTCCGGATAGAAGAAGAACTTGGTGAAAATGCTGTCTACGCAGGAAAATGCTTTAATAAAAAAAGATAAGAAATAAAATAAACTATTAGTTTTCCAATATTTTAACAAACTATATTAACGGACCGTTTATCAGAATTCAAATTCGCCTATCCGGCCCGGAAAGCCGTTCATCAGGAGCTGACCTAAAATTCTTTTTAGGTCAGCTCCTCTTTTCATAAATCTTATTTTATTGTTAAAATAACATATTGCACACCAAAAGGCGGTTTATTTTATAATTTTGTAGGAGCAAAAATAAATTCATTAACATATCAAAAACATGAAGAAAGTTATCAATTCACCCAAAGCCCCAAAAGCAATCGGTCCTTACAGCCAAGCTATTGAAGCTAACGGAACCCTGTATATCAGCGGCCAATTACCCGTTGATGTAAACACCGGAAAATTTGTTGAAGGTGGTATTAAAGAACAAACAGAACAATCTTTAAAAAATATTGGTTATATTCTGGAAGAAGCCGGATATACTTATGCCAACGTCGTAAAAACAACATGTTTATTAAGCGACATTGCAAATTTCGCTTCTATGAATGAAATATATGCCAAATATTTTACTCAGGAATGTCCGGCCAGAGCAGCTTTTGCTGTCAAAGACCTACCCCTGGGAGCATTGGTAGAAATTGAAGTCGTTGCTGCAAAATAAAAATAAAAACGGATACAATGCACCAATGGTACAAGCATCTGATTATGGATGGGAAATTCATTGGTGCATTGCCAATTTATTCCACTTCTCTTCCGCCGGAATCCGGCTTTATTCAGACTCCTGACCCAATTCCCATGTAGATTCCCACAATATAAAGAATCAGCCACATACTCCAGACAACAATACCAAAACGACTGAAAAAATATTTTGCTTTGACTGCTCCTTTCCGGAAAGTCCAGAAAGCCCAAACAGCATGTAGGGTCATCAAAAAAATAGAAATACTACACAATACGGTATGCAAACAATTTGCATGTCCGAGCAAACGTGCCAACTCCCCCATAAATGTTGTTCCTGCAAAATTACAAACCACTCCCAATCCCAAAGCGACAACATGCCAGCCCTTCAAACGTCCCTGAATACGCTCACTCCATACTCCTACGGAATAAAATATAAGGGTCATTGATAGAATAACAACAGCCGCAAACAAAAATTGCTCATCATACACTCTGGGTTGCATCATCATTTCATATTACGGGTCATCACCTTATATTACGCATCCGGTTCTACATTAGTTTTAATATAACTGCCATTTTAATCATCAGTATTTTTTTATCACATAAAAACTTTTTATATACTCTGTAGTTTCCTGTCCCAATTGTCCGGGACAACAAAACTTAAATAGAAGGAACGAAAAAATAGACCTTGCAAAACAGCTCTTTTTATTTATTTATTATAACTTTGACGGCATTGTGTGCAATACATATCAATATAAATAAAAAATTATGGTTGAAAAAATTCGTCAAACATTACGCGACTCCAAAATAGCCCGTTGGACAGCATTGGCAGTCGTCGCATTTACTATGCTATGTGGTTATTTCCTGACCGATGTCATGGCACCCCTGAAACCCATGCTGGAAGAACAATTATTATGGTCCAGCACTGACTATGGGATCTTTACCAGTGCCTACGGATGGTTTAATGTTTTCCTGCTAATGCTGATTTTCGGAGGCATCATTCTGGATAAAATCGGTGTACGTCTGACAGGGCTGGGGGCCTGCTCGCTCATGCTAATTGGATGTGCCATCAAATACGGAGCCGTTTCCGGATATCTCCCTCTGGAAGGTGAATTACTCGGCATGAAAGCACAGGTTGCCATCGCTGCTTTAGGCTATGCCATTTTCGGTGTAGGTGTTGAAATAGCAGGAATCACCGTCTCTAAAATCATCGTGAAATGGTTCAAAGGTTACGAAATGGCTTTGGCTATGGGCCTCGAAATGGCAACCGCCCGTTTAGGTACGATGTTAGCCATGAGTGTCACAGTCCCCTTTGCAAACATGTGCAACAGTATCTCCGCTCCTATATTTCTTTGCTTGATTATGCTTTGTATCGGATTAATAGCCTTTATTGTATACACGGTGATGGATAAAAAACTGGAAGCTTCTGACGGCAACGACGAAGAAGAAGAAGAGTCTTTCCATGTAAAAGATATTTGGTTAATCATTGCCAACAAAGGATTCTGGCTGATAGCTCTATTATGTGTATTATTCTATTCTGCCGTATTTCCTTTTCTGAAATATGCGACAGACCTTATGGTCAATAAATATGCCGTAGACCCGGAACTGGCAGGTATCATTCCCAGTCTGTTGCCTTTAGGAACTTTATTTTTAACTCCTTTCTTCGGAAATCTTTATGATCATAAAGGGAAAGGTGCTACTATCATGTTAATCGGTGCACTCATGTTAATTGGTGTCCACGTTCTTTTCGCACTCCCTCTCCTGAACTATTGGTGGTTTGCCACAATTATCATGATTGTATTGGGAATTGCTTTTTCCTTGGTTCCTTCAGCCATGTGGCCGTCAGTTCCGAAAATCATTCCGGAAAAACAATTGGGAACTGCATATGCCCTGATTTTCTGGGTACAAAACTGGGGATTGATGGGGGTTCCTGCGTTAATTGGCTGGGTGCTCGACCGCTATTGTAAACTAGGAGGAGAAGGACAACCTGCTTATGATTACACTATACCAATGGCTATTTTTGCCTGCTTTGGCATTCTGGCATTACTTATTGCCTTAATGCTGAAAGCTGAAGACAAGAAAAAAGGGTACGGTCTGGAACTTCCGAATATTCAAAAGAAATAGACATCTGTTTCAGATAATTTCTGAAAGAAAAATCTGTTAAAATTCCAACATAGGTTTTGACAGATTTTTCTTTTTTTCATAAAATAGATATATCACTTTTTTACCCTATCTTTGTAAGATAATGCCGAACTATGAACAGAATCACAAAGTTATTTAACATACAATACCCTATTATCCAAGGAGGTATGGTTTGGTGTAGTGGCTGGCACCTGGCATCAGCAGTAAGTAATAACGGAGGGTTAGGACTTTTAGGCGCAGGTTCTATGCACCCGGAAACCTTGATTGAACACATCCGGAAAATGAAATCAGCAACCACTTCTCCCTGGGGAGTGAATGTTCCCCTCATGTACCCGGAAATAGAGTGTCTGATGAAAATTTTAGTCCATGAAGGAGTAAAAATTGTGTTTACTTCAGCAGGTAGTCCTAAAAAATGGACCCCTTTTCTGAAATCTCATGGAATAACTGTTGTACACGTTGTCAGCAGTACTTCCTTCGCTAAAAAATGCGAAGAAGCAGGTTGCGATGCCATTGTAGCCGAAGGATTTGAAGCCGGGGGACACAATGGACGGGAGGAAACCACAACCTTTGCCCTGATTCCTGCTGTGGCAGCACAATGCCAACTACCTTTAATAGCCGCCGGAGGCATTGCTTCCGGAAAAGCTATCCTGGCAGCATTGGCATTAGGAGCCGAAGGTGTCCAAATTGGCAGCCGTTTCGCCGTTGCCACCGAGTCCTCAGCCCATCCCCTGTTTAAACAATGCGTTTATGAAACTCCTGAAGGAGGAACTATGTTAGCCCTGAAAAAATTGTCCCCCACCCGCCTGATAAAAAATGAATTCTTTGAACAAGTCAGGACACTGGAAGATAAAGGAGCAAATCCCGAACAATTAAAAGAACTTCTTGGTAAAGGACGAGCCAAAAAAGGAATATTTGAAGGTGACCTCCAGAATGGAGAACTGGAAATCGGACAAATTTCATCCATGCTTACCAAAGAGGAAAATGTCACTGAAATTATGAAAGAATTAATTCAGGATTACGAGGACAGATTACGCGAATGCAACAATCCGGACAGTATGTTTCATTTATCGCTTTGACGCATACTGAATTATCTGAAACGTATCAATGACCTCAAAGCCCGGAAGAGCCGCAATCCCGGCACAAGTTTACTTTTGCCAACCCGGCCGCCGATTAACAAATTCAACATAAATATGATTCACTTTACCCGGACCATATTGGACAATGGACTCACCGTCATTTGCAATCCAGACAAAAGTACACCTTTCGTTTCTGTGAACATCCTCTACAAAGTAGGTTCCCGAAATGAACAGGAAGATAAAACAGGTTTTGCTCACCTTTTTGAACATTTGATGTTCGGAGGCTCCCAACACATTAAAGACTACGACCACCATGTACAATCAGCCGGCGGCGACAGTAATGCCTACACCACCAACGACCTGACTAATTATTACATCACCATTCCGGCCAATAACCTGGAAACAGCAC
This sequence comes from uncultured Odoribacter sp., assembly GCA_910578105.1. Lineage (GTDB taxonomy): Bacteria > Bacteroidota > Bacteroidia > Bacteroidales > Marinifilaceae > Odoribacter. The sequence continues at coordinate 210,385 of CAJTPD010000003.1, forward strand.
TTTGGCTGGAATCTGACCGCATGGCAGGCTTGGACTTTTCCCAACACACCCTGGATGTACAAAAACAAGTTGTCATCGAAGAATTCAAGCAACGTTACCTTAATAATCCTTATGGAGACATATGGCTGAAACTAAGACCGCTGGCCTACCAGATACATCCATACCGCTGGGCAACCATAGGAATATCCCCGGAACATATTGAAAAAGCAACCCTCGATGATGTCAGAAATTTCTTTCATCGCTTTTATGCTCCGGACAATGCCATCATCGCCATCAGCGGGAACATAGAAACAAACAAAACCCTGAAATTGGTCCGGAAATGGTTCGGAGATATCCCCGCTGCAAACACCCCGCTGCAACAGATTCCGACAGAACCGGAACAACAGACAGCACGCCGGTTAATCATACCCAACAACAACGTTCCGGCAGATGCAATCTACAAAGTATTCCATATGGGAGGAAGAAACAGCAAAAACTTTTACGCTTGCGATATCATTTCAGATATTTTATCCAATGGACAATCATCACGGTTATACATTAACCTGGTTAAAAATAACCGTTTATTTTCCGGCATAGATGCCTATATATCGGGAGATGCAGACCCCGGATTATTCATTTTCAGCGGCAAATTATCCGAAGGCACATCCATAGAACAAGCCGAACAAGCCATAGACCACGAAATCGAAAAATTCATAGAAGACAGCATCTCCGGACATGAAATTGAAAAAGTAATCAACAAAACAGAAGCCCGCATCGCTTACAGTGAAATAAACTATCAAAACAAAGCCAGCAATCTCGCTTTCTTTGAATTTCTGGGAGACATAAATTTAATCAATACTGAAGGGAAGTGTTACAGCCGGCTTACCACCGATACCATTAAACAAACGGCCCGGCAAATCTTCAGAAAAGAGAATAGTTCAACTTTGTATTATCTGAAAAAATAAATATCCATGTTAAACCGAAATATAGCTCCTTCTCTCGCTCCCTTATCTATTCCCAACCTTTTACCTCATCAAAAAATGGTATTGGAAAACGGTATAGAAATAATATACATCCACGACCCCGCACAGAACGTATTCAAAATAGATGTCATTTTCGAAGCAGGGATATATTACCAGCCCCAACCCCTCATTGCCTCTGCCGCCATCAACATGCTGAACGAAGGCACCAGGCACCACCAGGCAGAAGCCATCGCCGATTTATTCGACTACTACGGAGCATACCTCGATTTCAATTGCGGACTAAATAAATCAGAAGTCAGCCTCATTTCATTAAACAAATATGCCAGGGAAACCATCACTATGTTAACAGAAATGCTGGCAGACAGTATTATCCCCGAAAAAGAACTGGATATTTACCTCACCAACCAAAGACAGGAATTTTTAGTTAACAACGAAAAAACAGCCTACCTCGCCCGAAAAAAATTCTCTGAATTATTATTTGGTCAACAACATCCTTATGCCAATCAAATTTCAGAAAAAGACTATACACAAATTACAGCACCCCTCATCCGGAAATTCTACCACCAACACATCAACGCCCGGAATTGCCGGATTATGGTTTGCGGAAATACCGATGAAACTGTACTACAAACAATAGTAACCCAATTCTCCCAACTCACATCACCAATACAAGACCGGAATTTTCTAAAACAACAATTTATTCCGGCAACACCCGGATACTACCGGGTTGAAAAACAAAACACAGTTCAATCCAGTATTCGGATTGGAAAAACAGGTGTCCGCCTGACAGAACCAGACTATGCAGGTTTCATGTTACTCAACACAATACTTGGCGGATATTTCGGTTCTCGTTTAATGTCTAACATTCGTGAAGACAAAGGATATACGTATGGCATCCATTCTTTCAATGTATCCATGCCCCAGGGTAGCTACTGGTGCATCGCCACAGACGTCAACAATGAATACGTAGAAGCTGCCATAGAACAAATTAAGAAAGAAATTCAAATCCTGCAAACTAAACCTGTTCCAGAAGAAGAACTACATTTAGTAAAAAATTTCCTGCATGGCGATTTATTGAGGGAATTAGACGGAGTATTCGCACAATCGGATGCTTTAAAACACAAACTCAATTACGGTCTGGACAACCGGATTTACACAGAATTAATCCGGCAAATCAATGCCTGTCAGGCAAAAGACCTGTTACAACTGGCCCGGAAATACATGGACACAAAAGAAATGTATATTGTTACAGCCGGCAAATAACACCAGATAAACTCTAATATTTCAGCCATTTATACAATTCTTTCCAGGTCACTTTTTTGCCATACATCAAAATACCCACACGATAAATGCGGCCAGAAAGCCATGTAAAGAATATAAAAGAAGCCACCAAAAGAGCCATGGAACAAAATAATTCCCAAACAGGAACTCCGAACGGTATTCTTACCAGCATTACAATGGGAGATGTAAACGGAATAAGAGAACTCCAAAATACCAAAGGTGATTCCGGACTTTTCATCGCTGCAAAACCAATGTAAAGACCAACAACAAGAACAATTGACAATGGAGTAAGAAATTGCTGAGAATCGGTTTCATTATCAACAGCCGCCCCAATTGCAGCAAATAAAGAAGCATACAGCAAATAACCTCCGATAAAATAAAACAAAAATGCAGCCAGAAATTTAAAAATAAAAAACGGCTCAATGGTCATTGCCACTTTCTGTATAATTTCCAGTTGTTCCGCACTCAAATGTTGTACTCCGCTAATATCAGAAACCGCACCTGCAACATTGGCACTCCGCAAAGCTTCCAACTCCAGACCAGGTAGGAAAAAAGCCTGCATAACAAAAATCAGAACAACACCGAAAATAACCCAAATCAGGAACTGCACCAGACCAACCGTAGCTACACCTATGATTTTTCCCAACAAAAACTGAAAAGGCTTCACAGAAGAAACTAATACCTCTATAATCCGGTTTGTTTTCTCTTCAATAACTCCTTTCATCACCTGAGAAGCATACATGAAAATGAAAAAATAAATAACCATACCTGCTATTAACCCCATCGCAGAAGCTATTTCAGAAGAACTTTCTTTAGCTTCTCCTGTATCTTCCGAAACTTTCAAAGTCCGGACAAGTACCGGAGTCTGAGTGGCAGCCAGCTTCATTTCCAGCTCAGGCACCTTTGCTTCCTCAATAACAGTTGCCCTTTTTATATCCTCAATCTTTTTCCGTAGCTGTGAAGCAATCTCATTTTTCAATTCCATAGGAACCTGCGAAAAAGAATATACGGGAATATCCGGATTATCCATGACCTTTGAAGGTATCCGGATAACAGCATAATAATCATTCTGTTTTAAAAATTCCGGAACCGAACTTTCGGAAAGTACAGTATCCGTGTATTCAAATATAGTATTATTAATCTGATTTAAAGGATATTCCAACTCTGAATGATTAATTACAGCAATTTTACGCTCCTGTGTGTCATTTTTTAGTAACATCCACATCAAAAAAGCATAAAAACCGGCTAATAAGATGGGAACTACCAGAGTCAATACCAGAAAACTTTTTTTACGTACCCGGGTAGTAAATTCACGTCCTATAATGATAAGAGTCTTGTTCATTTCCTGCGATTTATAATTTTTGATTTAAGGAAAACATCCATTCTTATTCTGACTTAAAATCCGAGACGGACTTATTCATTCAGAACTATACTCCCCTCTTTGACCAATTTTATAAATATATCATTCATTCCGGGAATTATTTTCTGGTAAGAAATAATATTTACACTATCCAGCAAGCGACGCAATAAAGTATTCGCCGGGCAAGGCTCCAAACGCTGTAAAATAATTTCATGTTGGCCGTCCTCCGCCTTATCAGACAGAATTTCATATTCCTGCCCCGCAATCTGCTGCAAATCAAGCCCGGACTCGTATCTACATACCAATCGATAAGTATTATTGGCATACTTATTCCGAATCTGATTAATCGGACCCTCAATAATCTTTTGAGATTTATTAATTAAAGCAATATGACTACAAATTTCTTCCACGGATGCCATGTTATGGGTAGAAAAAATAATAGTAGTCCCTTTCTTCCGCAACTCCAGAATTTCTTTTTTCAGCAATTCCACATTAATTGGATCGAAACCACTGAAAGGCTCATCAAATATCAGCAATTCAGGCTCATGAAGTACTGTTGTAATAAACTGAACTTTCTGTGCCATTCCTTTGGACAATTCTTCCACCTTCCGGTCCCACCACTCCTGAATTCCAAATTTTTCGAACCAGACTTTTAATTGTTGTATTGCATCATGTTTAGTTATACCTTTCAACCGCGCCAGATACACTGCCTGTTCACCGACTTTCATTTTTTTATAAAGCCCTCGTTCTTCAGGCAAATAACCAATACGATTCATATCCTCAGGCACCAAAGGACGTCCTTTAAAAAATAATTCTCCGGAGTCGGGACCGGTAATTTGTGTAATAATCCGTATCAACGAAGTCTTCCCTGCTCCGTTAGGACCCAACAAGCCGTATACAGCACCTTCCGGTATTTCAATGGATACATTGTCCAAAGCCCGGTGATTGGCATAATTTTTTATAATGTTCCTAGCAACAAAAAAGCCCATGATTGTATTATAATAAAAAACGCTGATGTGTCAACATGAAATGTATAATCAGATTAGCACATAAACACATTAGCACATCAGCATATAATAAAAACCATTCCTATTCAGCTTCGCTCTCTTCCATTTCAACCATCAATGCCCCTTTAGGAATTTTATCCCCGACACTGACACTGATTTTCTTTATTTTTCCTGAAAAGGGAGCAGACAGCTTATTATTCATTTTCATTGCCTGAAGAATCAATAAAGTATCTCCTTCTTCAACAATCTGTCCTTCTTTTACTTCAATATGCATTATCGTACCTGGAATGTGAGAATATAACAAATATGGATTAGGTTCTTCCCATTTTTTCCGGTTAATCCATTTCTGAGTAAGCCGGGTTTTATATTCCACACCATTCAGCATGAATTTTTCAAATTTTGCAGTCATTTTTCCTCCTTTTTAATTTATAGCTTATCAAGTCCTGAAACCGTAAAGTCTGTAAGCCCTTTTTACAATCAGTCCCATCCCGAACAATTAACCTCAAATTTTCGGAACCTCAGAACTTGACAGACTTTACGAACTCCTGTATCAGAACGGAGGGATTCCGTGTTTTTTCACCGGAGTCATCACAGTTTTGTTGCCTGAAACTTCAATAGAATGTTTCAACAGCAAACGAGTCTCTGCCGGTTCAATAACAGAATCAATATATCCTTTAGAAGCAGCCACATAAGGATTCGCAAACTTTTCACGATATTCGGCAACTTTCTGTTTACGCATCTCTTCCGGATTAGCAGCCTCCTTAATTTCTTTGCGGAAAATAATATTGGCAGCACCCTCTGGTCCCATAACAGCAATTTCAGCAGTCGGCCAGGCAAACATAAAATCAGCTTTCAGGTGACGGGAGTTCATAGCGATATAACCACCGCCATATGCCTTACGCAAAATAACTGTCACCTTAGGCACCGTTGCTTCACTATATGCATACAATACCTTTGCTCCATGACGAATAACACCCATATATTCCTGTTCAACTCCCGGCAAATAACCCGGCATATCCTCAAAAGTTACAAGAGGAATATTGAAAGCATCACAAAAACGGATAAATCGTCCTGCTTTATCGGCAGAATCACAATCCAACACACCGGCTAATACCAGTGGCTGATTGGCTACAAAACCTATCGTTTCACCATCTATGCGACCAAAACCGACAACAATGTTTTGTGCAAAATTTTCCTGCACTTCAAAGAAATCAGAATCATCAGCCACCGCCTTAATAATATCCCGGACATCATAAGGCTGGGTCGGATCAGCAGGTAAGATTTTTTCAATATTATATTCTGCTTTTGGTGCCTTAGCCGGAAAAGCTTTCGCCTTACGCTGATTATTCCAGGGAATAAAAGTCAGCAACTTCTTGATTTGCTCGAAACATTCCTGCTCCGTCACAGCAAAGAAATGTGCATTACCACTCACACAAGCATGAACACGGGCACCTCCCAGATCTTCCATACTTACTTCTTCTCCCAAAACCGTCTTTACTACTTCAGGACCTGTAATAAACATTTTGGAAATGTTATCTACAACAAATACAAAATCTGTCAAAGCCGGAGAATAAACAGCACCACCGGCACACGGCCCCAAAATTACAGACAATTGAGGAATAACACCAGAAGCCTGAGTGTTCCGGAAGAAAATCTCTCCGTAACCAGCCAGCGAATCCACCCCTTCCTGAATACGGGCACCACCTGAATCGTTGATTCCAATGATTGGCATCCGCATTTTAATAGCATGGTCCATTATTTTGGTAATCTTACGGGCATGCATCAATCCTAACGAACCTCCTGCAACCGTAAAATCCTGTGCATAAATAGCAACAGGCTCTCCGTATACTGTACCGGTGCCGATAACAACACCGTCTCCGTGGAGAACCTTTTTATCCATATCAAAATCTTTAGACTGGTGCTCTACGAACATATCATACTCGTGGAAAGAACCTTTGTCCAGAATACCTTCTATACGTTCACGGGCTGTGAGTTTCCCCATTGCAGCCTGTTTCTTAATTGCATCTTCGCCACCACCCTGAAGTACAATCTCTTTCCTTTTTCTTAAGTCAAGAATATTTCTTTTAAGCGACATAATAATTTATTTTGTTAATAAATTGTGCATTCCTGAATAAAGGAATTTACACACCATTCAAACTGCAAGATTACAGAAAAAAAATGACTTAAAAAACACTCTTGCTATCAAACGAAATACAATATCCAAGCAGGATAACAGTTTGAAGATTATTTTTTAACTATTTATTTAGTTTTTTTCACAATTAAACAAGTCCTCAAAAACCACCCCCTCCCCTATTCTACCTTTTCTACAATTTGTCCAACATAACTGATGGGAGCTCTTTTCAAGCCATTAACAAACATATAACATTGCCCGTTATGCCGGATATCGATACTGATTTTATAGATATCTTCCTGTCCGGTTACAGTAAACCGGTAAGCTATACTTTGCCGGGGTCCCTTCCCCAAAACAGATTTAGTCTGGTCAAACATTTTATTATAAAATACAATCCCTTTCATTCCGGTCTGGGGTATAAAATAACCACTCCCGAAATAAGGCAAATAGCCGGCAGCTATACTGTCCTGAATAATAACAAAAGCACTATCCCGGGTTATTCGTATATTTTGGTCACTATAAGGAGTGCCAGGTTGCAAATAAAAGGAATGGTGAGTAGTAGCAATTGTATAGACCATTTCAAACCGGTTACTGTCTACCAATCTTTGTATGGTACTAAATTTTGTGACAGGAACAGGAGTCTGGGCTTTAGCAGGTGAAACAACAAGCAAACAAATAAACCACAGAAGAATATTTTTAAGCATAAGCAATATATTTCAAACTGATTTCTGTTTTATACGCTTATAGCCAAAAATGGTTTATTTTTCTTCCGGCAAGGAAATAGTTCCGCTATACGCAATCTGAGCCCGGTTATTACTAGTAAGATTTACTGAACAACTACCGTCAGGAACAGCTTCTATTGTAATCTGATAGACATCATTATTTCCCCATACAGTAAAATTAATGGAAACAACTTGCTTCTTCCGTTTTTCAATAGTTTTAATGGAAACAGCCTGCATAGTATTATCAAAGCTAATCCCCCCACCTTCATTATAGGGGAGAGAATAAGCCCTTCCGAAAAAAGGAAGGTGTCCCTGAGCTACACTGTCATTCACTATAATTTTGCCGGTCGGATTAAAACGGGAAACATCAAAACCACTTTGAGGATAAACCCGGTTTATCTCTACCACAAAATGTTTCCCCGCAACAAGTCTTTGTATTTCTTGAAAAGCCTTTGCATTTTCAACTATTCTATCCGCTTTGAAAACTTTTCGGGCCTCTGCAAAATTACCCAGTAACAGAAACACTACCAGAATACAAAATGCTTTCATAACAGTGAAATTAAAATGATTTATTTCAAAGTTACGTAAAAATATTCACACCGCCAAATCCACACTCAATCAGACAAATCCTAATAAATTAAAAAAGTCCAAAAAAATTTTGGACCAATAAGCGGCTTTTCAAGCCCGATATGTAAAAAATATTCAGATTTCTGATTGGCAGACCAAAGTTCTGATAAACAAAGATAATATCAAGAATTTTAGCCAGCCAACCAGTATCGTACTGAGTAGTTTTCCAAAGAAACACAATTTAAAAGTCAACACGTTAACTTTTCACTCAGTCCTCTTTTTCAAATTTTATGAATAACTAAACCCGAACGCAATTTAGGTTCAAACCAAGTGGTTTTCGGCGGCATGATATTGCCCGTATCAGCAATATTCAACAACTGTTCCATAGACACAGGATAAAGTGCAAAAGCCACTTTCATTTCACCGCTATCCACTCTTTTCTTCAATTCTCCTAAGCCCCGGATACCTCCGACAAAATCAATACGTTTAGAGGTTCGCAAATCCTGAATATCCAAAATATCTGCCAATACATGATTGGAAAGGATTGTCACGTCCAGTACTCCGATAGGATCATTGTCATTATAAGAGCCGGCTTTAGCTGTCAAACGATACCATTTACCTCCCAGATACATACTAAATTCATGCAATTTTGCCGGATGGTAAATTTCTGTACCCATATCTTCCACTTCAAAATGAACTTTCAGTTTTTCCAGCAATTGAGCATCAGTCAAGCCATTCAAATCTTTTACAACCCGATTGTAATCAATAATTTTCAACTGATGATCCGGAAAATGTACAGCCATGAAAAAGTTATATTCTTCATTTCCGGTATGCTTCGGATTCTTTGCCTTATATTCGGCACCGATACGTGCCGCAGCAGCTGTCCGATGATGCCCGTCTGCCACATAAGTGTAAGGAACCTTAGTAGCAAACAATTCTTCAAGGCGTCTATTCGTTTCCGGACTATTAATCGCCCAGAAATGATGCCCGAAACCATCTTCTGCCACAAAGTCATAATCTGCCTTCTGGTTTTTAACAATATCTTCCACAATGGCATCTATCTCGGCAACAGCACGATAAGCAAAAAATACAGGCTCCAGATTCGCATTTACATAACGGGTTAGAATCATGCGGTCCTCTTCCTTATCCGGACGGGTTAACTCATGTTTTTTGATAATCCCGTTCATATAATCTTCACACGCAGCACACCCCACAATACCATATTGAGTACGCCCCTCCATCGTTTGAGCATAAATATAAAATTTAGGGGCTTCATCCTGTACCAACCATCCTTTTTCCTGGAACATCTTAAAATTTTCCACACTCTTGTTATAAACAACTTCCGAGTGAATATCAGTACCAGCAGGACAATCTATCTCAGCACGGGTAACATGTAACAATGATTTCGGCTTTCCGGCAGCCATTTGGGCTGCCTCTTCCGAATTCATGACATCATACGGTAAACAAGCCAATTCTTCGCATACTTCCTGACTAGGAGTACGCAGGCCTCTGAATGGTTTTACTATAGCCATAAAATATCGGTTAACGATTATTATTTGTTTACTTTGAATTTTGCATCTCCGTGCTCCAGGAAAGCCACAATCTGACGGGCTGCTGCAAGTCCCGCATTCACATTTGCCTCCTCAGTCTGAGCTCCCATTTTCTTCGGAGTAAAGAAATAACGACCTTCAAAAGAAGCATATTCTGCCGCATTATCAGGAGCAATATCTGAAATATACTTGAAATCAGGACGATCAGCCATTAATTTCAATAACCCTTCCTCATCAATTACTTCCTTCCGGGCAGTATTAATCAGCACAGCCCCTTCCGGCATCCGGTTCAATAACTCGTAATTAATTGATTTTTTAGTTTTTTCTGTTGCAGGAATATGCAAAGAAACATAATCACACATTCCATACATTTCCTCAGCAGAATGCAACGGAACAGCACCGGCAGCCTGAATCTGTTCATCAGTCATAAAAGGGTCAAAAGCATACACTTCCATTCCAAACCCTTTAGCAATACGTCCTACATTCTGTCCCACATTTCCATAAGCATGAACACCTATTTTTTTACCTTTCAGTTCGTGACCTGATTTCCCATTATAGAAATTACGTGCCAAATATACAGCCATACCAAATACCAACTCAGCCACAGCATTAGAGTTTTGGCCCGGAGTATTCATTGCCACAACTCCACGTTCAGTACAAGCCTGTAAGTCAATATTGTCATATCCGGCACCTGCACGCACAATCACTTTCAATTTTTTTGCAGCATCAATCACTTCTTTGGTTGCTTTATCTGAACGAATAATCATTGCATCCACATCAGCAACTGCAGCAATTAACTCTTCCTGAGAAGTATATTTTTCCAATAAAACAAGTTCATATCCCTGAGTTTCTACTATCTCACGGATTCCTTTCACAGCAACAGATGCAAAAGGTTTATCAGTAGCTATCAGAACTTTCGTCATAATTTTCAGATTTACAATTTACGATTTATGAAAACAAAGCATATCAGCATTGAATCATAAATCGTAAATCAAAAATTAGTAATATTATTTCTTATGCGTTTTTTCAAATTCCTGCATTGCAGCAATCAACGCACGCACATCATCCATCGTACAAGCATTGTAGGTAGAAGCTCGGAAACCACCAACCAAACGATGTCCTTTTACACCCACAATATTTTTAGCTTTACAGAAATCCAAGAATTCTTTTTCCAATTCTTCATATCCCTCTGCCATAACAAACGGAATATTCATACGAGAACGGGAACCTTCTTCAACAACTGCACGGAATACTGTGTTACGGTCAAACTCTGCATATAAAGCATCACATCTTTCTATGGCAAGTTTTTCCATGGCTTCAACGCCACCCATCTGTTTAATCCACTTCAAAGTCTGACCAACAGCAAAAATATTGATACAAGGAGGAGTATTAAACATAGACCCATTTTCTACATGAGTCTGATACTTCAACATTGTCGGAATTTTACGATCTGCTACTACTTTATCCAAATAATCATTGCGAATGATAACAAAAGTGGCACCAGCAGGACCCAGATTCTTCTGACAACCTCCATAAATCATCATATATTTCTTTACATCCACCGGACGGCTGCAAATATCAGATGACATATCAGCAATTACAGGCACAGGGCTATCCAGGTCTTCAAAAATTTCAGTACCCCGGATAGTATTATTAGAAGTAATATGCAAATAATCCACATCGGCAGGAATCTTAAAACCTTTAGGAAAATAAGTAAAATTCCGGTCTTCAGAAGATGCTATTACTTCCACTTCACCCCACAATTTTGCCTCAGCAATAGCCTTTTTAGACCACACTCCTGTATTTACATAAGCAGCTTTTTTTCCCAGAAAGTTATAAGGAATCATGCAGAATTGCATACTAGCACCACCACCCAGGAAAATAACACTATAATTATCCGGGATATTTAATACTTCTTTAAACAAAGCTACTGTTTCGTCGTAAACAGCTTGAAAATCTGCAGAACGGTGAGATACTTCCAGTATAGACTGACCACAGTTTCCTAACTCAGTTACAGCCTTAGCTGTATTTTCCAATGTCATATCCGGCAATTTGCAAGGACCTGCATTAAAAATATGTTTTCTCATTTTATAATAAATAATTAAAGGTTATTATTTTAAAATCTCATTTTTCAAACGTTACAAATATGCAAACTTCTCTTTAAAAAATAACATTTTTAAAAAGAAATAATTCAGATTTGCTTATCACCTCTTTTTATTCCATTTTTACATTAAAAAAAAGGAGTTTTTACCACCTTTGCCTTTAATGCTTTATTTCTCACACGTATGAATATTTCTGTATCTAATTTATGGAAACCACTCTTTACATACCCCGTACCTATTGATTTTCCTGTCAAAGGAGAAACTGTTCCGGAACATACCACTCCTATTTCATTGCCATCAGCATCTTCAATCGGATATCCCTGGCGTGCAATTCCCCTGTCTACAATCTCAAAAGGCTTCAGGTAACGGGTCGGCTTATCATTTTTCATCTTCTCATGATATTCCCGCATAATAAAATCATTGCCCGGAACAAATTTTGTAATCCAGCCCAATCCAGCTTCTATCGGAGAATGCTCATCGTCAATCTCATGTCCATATAGACAGAAACCGGCTTCCAGGCGAAGCGTATCTCTGGCCCCTAAACCAATCGGCTGAATACCAAATTCTTTACCAGCTTCAAAAACAGCATTCCACAACTTATCTGCATCTTCGTTGTAAGCATACACCTCACAACCTCCAGCACCTGTATACCCGGTTGTTGAAAAAATCACTTTGTCAATACCAGCAAAAGGAATTTCCTTAAAAGTGTAATATTCCATATCAACCACATTTTCATTCGTCAACTTTTGCATAGCCTGCAAAGCCAAAGGCCCTTGTATGGCCAATTGACAAATCCGGTCAGAAGCATTTTCAAGCTCTACTCCAGGCTTCATTCCCAGTTCTTCCCCATATTTAACTACCCAATTCCAATCTTTTTCAATATTAGCAGCATTCACCACCAATAAATATTTTTCAGGTCCAAAACGATATACCAGCAAATCATCCACAATCCCTCCTTTATCATTGGGGAAACAACTATATTGCACTTTACCATCCACCAACGCAGCCACATCATTGGTTGTCAGTTTTTGTACCAATTCAAAAGCTTTGGGACCTTTAATCCAAAACTCTCCCATATGCGAAACGTCAAAAACGCCCAATTTATGACGTACCGTCAAATGCTCTTCTTTTATACCAGTATATTCTATAGGCATGTTATACCCGGCAAAAGGAGCCATACGTGCACCAAGTGCTTCATGAAAATGAGTAAAAGGAGTTGTCTTCATTTCTTTATAATTAAATTTAATTCTGAACTTAAAAATTGTAAGTTAATGAAAAAATGCAAACGTTAGCATCTGAAATGCTTGGCAAATATATAATTTATATCTGTTTTTTCCACTTCATTTTTCTTTATTTTTAAAAGCAGCTAATTCTTTTTTCTTAGAAAAAACATTTGGTTATTTATACAAATTGTCATATTTTCGACAAGTTCTTTGTAAAGAACAAGACACAAAAAATACATAACATAAACTAAAAAAACTATACAAAAACACACAACAAATCTATAAAAACGGCTCAAATGATTACACAACTTACAGAACAGCAAGGAATTTTTATTGCTGAATTCCGCGATTTGAAAAGATTTACTCTCGCAATAACAGAAGAAGTTAAAAGTGAACTAAAACCCTTATTATCCAAAGAAAATACCCGTCTTATTTTCAATTTAGAACATATAGAATTTATTGACAGCAGTGCTATCGGTTGTATCATTTCTTTGGTCAAGACAGCCAAAAGCAATCATTCTGAAATAAAACTTTGCAACCTATCCAAAGAAGTCATGGAAATTATAAACCTTTTACACCTGCAAATGATACTGGAGATTGAAAAAGATGTGGAAAGTGCTCTTCGGATTTTTCAAAATAAAAAACAATAAAAAGACTGTCTAACAAGTCTCCAAAATTGAAAATCACCCCTGTCAAAGCTTGTTCTGACAGGGGTGAAATCATTAAAATCAAATTTATTAGACACTTTCTTTTTTACTTAATCTCCCAAAGTAGCAACCATGACAGCCTTTATGGTGTGCATCCGGTTTTCTGCTTCATCAAACACAATTGAATTCGGAGATTCAAAAACCTCTTCAGTCACCTCTACCCCATTCAAACCAAATTGTTTATAAACATCACGTCCCACCTGAGTTTCTAAATTATGATAGGCAGGCAAACAATGCATAAATTTGCAATGCTTGTTTCCAGTCATTTCCATTACTTTCGCATTCACCTGATAAGGTTTCAACAATGCAATCCGTTCGGCCCATACCTCTGCTGGTTCTCCCATGGATACCCAAACATCAGTATAAAGAAAATCACAACCTTTCACTCCGGCTTCTACATTTTCCGTAACAGTCACTGTTGCACCTGTTTCACGGGCAATTTCCTGACATTTTGCAATCAACCCGGCATCCGGCTGTAATGCTTTAGGAGCAACAATCCGCACATCCATACCCATTTTTGCACCACCAACCATCAATGAATTACCCATATTAAAACGGGCATCTCCCAAATAAGCAAATGTCACTTTATTTAATGGTTTATCCACATGCTCCGACATAGTCAGAAAATCCGCCAATATTTGAGTGGGATGGTACTCATTTGTCAAACCGTTCCACACCGGAACTCCGGCATATTTAGCTAACTCTTCCACAATATCCTGTGCAAAGCCACGATATTCAATACCATCATACATCCGGCCCAAAACCCGGGCAGTATCTTTCATGGATTCTTTCACTCCAATCTGCGAACCCGTCGGTCCCAGATAAGTCGCATGAGCACCCTGGTCATATGCTGCCACTTCAAAAGCACAACGTGTACGGGTCGAGGTCTTCTCAAAAATCAATGCAATATTCTTACCTTTCAAACGCGGTTGCTCTGTGCCGGCATACTTAGCTCTTTTCAACTCTCTTGCCAAATCCAATAAATATTTAATTTCTTCGGGAGTGAAGTCCAGTAACTTCAGAAAATTCCTGTTTCTCAAATTAAAAGCCATACTTTTAGAATTTAAAAATGTAAATTTAACAACTCTGACAAATGTATAAAAAATTAAACAACAATAAACACATTAATCATAATGCATCGTAATCTTCGACCCATAACGACGATCCTCCAATTTTGTAGCCTCTGTAATCACCGCTTTTTGACCTCCTTTTTCCACAAAAGACAGACAAGCCCGTATCTTCGGTGCCATACTTCCTTCTCCGAACATTCCGGCCTCTAAATATTTCATGGTATCCGCATAATCCAAAAATTCCAAAATTTCTTGGGTTGGCTTACGATAATCTTTATAAATATAGGGAACATCCGTCAAAATATACAACTCATCTGCTTTCACCCGGCTTCCTATCATTGCTGAAGCCAGATCCTTGTCAATAACTCCTTCTATAGATTGCAACATTCCTTGTTCGTCAATATAAACCGGAATTCCACCCCCACCCCCGGTGATTACGATACTACCAGACCTCGCCATTCTCTCTACCAAAGCAGCATTTTTAAAATCTATTGGCGCAGGAGAAGGTACCACACGCCTCCAGCCACCCTCTACTTTTATCTCTTCTTTAAAAATCCAACCATGTTCAGCAGCCAGTTTGTCAGCTTCTTCCCGGTTATAAATTTTCCCGACCCTCTTGGTCGGATTCTGCAAAGCTGGATCATGCTGATCCACAACAACCTGAGATATCATGGATACCACATGTCGCGTTAATCCATGCTCATGTAAAATATTCCTCAGGTTACGTTCTATCATATAGCCAATCTGTCCCTGAGAATAAGCCACACACATATCCAATGACATCGGCGGCAAACCGTACATCCTCACTCCCGCGTCATCACTCATTAAAATATTTCCAACCTGTGGCCCGTTTCCATGAGTAATAATCAAATTATATCCCTCTTTGACCAAATAAATCAAATTCTCCAGCGTTTCATGGATATTTTGATTCTGTTCTTCGACTGTCCCTTTCTGATTTCCTCTGAGAATCGCATTCCCTCCCAAGGCAACAACTGCTAATTTCTTTTCTTCCATTATTTTCACTTGATTTTATATACTTTTAATTATTGATGAGTAAAATAACACACGACTCACAAAATTTATCGTTGCTCATTCTTTACCCTCAACCTTTACAAATTTAAAAAATAAAGCATCTCAAAAAACAACAAAATAACGGTTTTCAGCAAATGCAAACGTTTGATAATCAACAATAGGTATAATTATTCCATAAATTTATATAATTATGCGGCGCAAAACCGACCATATTCCTTAAAATGGTTGAATTGTAACCAGGGCTTTCAGGAGGAAACTTTTACTATTCACTTTATTTTGCTATCTTTGCAAAACTATGGAAAATAGAGAAAATAATAGTCAACATCATAATTTGTTTAGCAAATTGATGAACAAATACACGATGACATTACTTATTTTTCTGGTTTGGTTAGCTTTTTTTGACCGGAATAACCTGGTCGAAAAAATGCACCTACGGGGAAAAATCACAACGTTAAAAAAAGAAAGAACTTATTATCAGAAAAAAATAGAGGAAGATAGCAGGAAAATGCAGGAGTTGCTGAGTAACACAAAAAATCTTGAAAAATTTGCCAGAGAACAATATTTCATGAAAAAAACAAATGAGGATATATTTGTCATCGTTAAAGAATGAAAAGTGGGAAGAATCTTAGCTATCGATTATGGAAAAAAAAGAGTCGGACTCGCAGTCAGCGACTCATGCAAAATTATTGCCACCGGCTTAAAGACCGTTTTATCACAAGAACTTTTCAAATTTCTCCAGGAATACATCTCTCATGAAAAAGTTGAATTATTTGTGGTTGGTTATCCAAAACAAATGAATAACAAAGATTCTGAAAATATGACTTATATAAAACCTTTCCTTACAGCACTAAAACGAAAATATCCTGAAATACCGATAGTTATGTACGACGAACGTTTTACCTCAGCCATTGCCCATCAGGCTTTGATTGAAGGAGGTGCAAAAAAGAAAATACGCCAGGATAAGGCTTTAATCGATACAATGAGTGCTACCATTATCTTAACATCTTACATGGAACAACAAAGAAATTTAAATTGTAAATAATATATGTTTTTACCTATTGTAGTTTACGGACATCCCATTTTGCGCAAAATATCGGAAGATATTACTTTAGATTATCCCGACCTGGAAAAATTTATCCAGGATATGTTTTATACAATGGATGAAGCAGACGGGGTTGGACTTGCAGCTCCTCAGGTGGGACGGAATATCCGTATTTTTACTGTGGATGGCAATGCTTTTGCAGAAATAGAGCCGGACTGTAAAGACTTTCGTAAAGTTTTTATCAATGCTCATATCCTTGAACGCTGGGGAGAAGAAATCAGCCGCAATGAAGGATGTCTGAGTGTGCCCGGAATTCATGAAGATGTAAAACGCAAAGAACACATCCGCATTGCTTACATGAATGAAAAAGGAGAACAACTGGAAGAAGAATACTCCGGAATTAAAGCATGGATTATTCAACATGAATACGACCACCTTGAAGGTATTCTTTTTACAGACCACCTCTCTGCACTAAAAAAGAGAATTCTGAAGAATAAACTGAATAATATCAGTTTGGGCAAACTGAAAGCACCTTACCGGATTATTTTACCAAAATAATTTTTAGCCACTGACAATTGGATTTTTTTTCGTAACTTATACAACAAATTTCCAATTGTTAGGCGTATGTTGGGGTAAACTTCAATTTTAAATACCCGTTTCTCTACCTTTTGACAGCACTTGTCACAGGTATAATGTGCAGTGGATATTTCACATTGCCATTTTATCTTTTTTTTGTTCTTTTTATACCTGCCTTCTTTTGTATCCGGAAGTTTAAATTATTGACTGACCTGTTATTATTAATATTCATTTTCATTACAGGATTTCAGATTTCCTCTCATAACATTCCGGAATATGTACAAGATTCAGCGTACCTGATAAACAGCCGCTGTGAAGAAATTCTGCCCCGCCATCATTATATACTCTCTGCCGGACAGCAAAAGTTCTACCTGAATAACCACCATGCAGACACCCTTTATCATCCGGGGGACTCGCTCATTTTCTGTGCCCGCATCATTCCTTTCAATACTCATGTGAATCCGGGAGAATTCAGTTACGCCCACTATCTCAAACAAAAAAAAGTGTTCTGTCAGGTCATTCCTTTAACACCGGTCATTCAAAAAGGACATTCGCATGACATCAGTTCATTTTTCTTCCGTTTAAGAGAAAAATTCATACATAAAACGACCCTTTTTATACAAGATTCTACTTGCCGCATGTTAATAAATGCTCTCTGTCTGGGCTACAAGACCGAACTTGATTACGAACTCCGGAATTTATTCATCACAACCGGCACTGTACATTTATTATCCGTTTCCGGACTCCACACAGGTGCCCTCTATCTCTTCTTCCTGTTTATACTGAAACATATCGGATTAACACACCGGAAAACAGAAATCCTACTTCTTCCGCTATTATGGAGCTATGCCTGCCTTACCGGATTAGCCCCCTCCGTAGTACGGGCTTCAACTATCCTTTCCTTTATTGCTATAGGTAAAATTTTCTGCCGCACCTATACTCCCTTAAATTCTTTGGCAGCATCAGCATTCTTTACCCTGCTGATTCAACCCTCTGCACTATATTCTATCAGTTTTTTACTATCTTATAGTGCCTATACCGGAATTTTAGTATTCTACCCGTTTTTATTCCGTTTACCCGGAACTTTACCCTCCGGAATCTCAAAAATATATGCCTGCTGTTGTATCACCATTGCAGCTCAAATACCCACCCTGCCCCTGTGCGCCTTTTATTTTCACACAGTCAACATCAATGGTTTTCTTGCCAATCTGATAGCTGTACCCTTGGCCACTTTATTATTATATTGTTCGGCTTGCTGCTTAATATTCCCGCTATTTATAAGTCAGTATTTTAGTCCTCTGTGTGAACTGCTTTGTCAGATACTGATTAAATTTTTACAATATTTCGCTCCATATAGTATCAATATTCAAAATTTATATCCTTCGCCTCTTTCCATCGTTCTGATATATGGTCTTTTATGCGTTACAGGCTGTTATCTGTATTTCCGGAAGTGTTATTGGCTTTACTCCGGCATTGTCATTTGTACCCTGCTCCTCTTTTATCTGAGCTTTCTAAATTTTCAATTGGCATCTAAAAACGAAATCGTTATATTCCATCATCCGGAACAAAGCGTCATCCTTCTGAATCATAACGGATTCTGTCTATATTTACAAAACACTCTGAACTCTCCGATAACATCCCTGCCTTATATCCATCAGCATAAATTAAAAACCATACCACCCGGAACAGGGATTGCCGACAGCAAATTGTTTTATTATTCCAATCAGCTTATTTACGTTAAAGATACGATTTCTATCTTAACCCAAAAATATTCGACTTATTACCCTTGTAATATACTGATTATTAGCAATAATGTATTACCCGAAGATGTTTTCCGCCCCTCTGACATGCAAACGCCCATACCTCCCCGGATAATTTTAGACAGCTCTAATAACACATATTCCCTGGAAAAATGGAAATTATTCTGCCAACAATATCAAATCACCCTGCAAAATACAACAGAAAACGGCTTTATTCGCCTTTCACTAAAATAAATATTTTAGAAACTATATAATCCTTTTATTTTGCTAATTTTGTGGTTCAAATATTTTGAAAGTCACAATAAACCATGAATATTGTCATTGCAGGAGCAGGGTCTGTTGGTACACATCTGGCAAAGATGCTCAGCCGGCAGGAACACAATATTATGCTACTTGATGTAAATCGGGAAAAATTAGAAGAACTCGAAAATCAAATAGACATCCTTTCTACCGTTGGTTCATGTACCTCTATCGGCACATTAAAAGATGCAGAAGTAGGAAAAAGTGACTTATATATTGCTGTAAATCCACAAGAAGACCAAAATATCAATTCTGCCATTCTGGCTAAAAAGCTAGGTGCCAAAAGAACTATCGCCCGGGTAAATAACAGTGAATATCTGGAAACCGAGAACGCTCAATATCTGCGCTCTATCGGTATTGACTCACTTATTTATCCTGAACGGCTGGCCGCTGAAGAAATTGTTGCCTCTTTGAAACAAATCGGTTCCAGACAAATGCATGAATTCTCAGACGGACGCCTGCAATTATTAGGCATTAAATTATGGGATAACGCACTTATCCTGAATCATACTTTAATTAAAATGGCAGAAATTTACGGAGCAGACCAGTTCCGGATTGTTGCCATCAAACGACATAACCATACCATTATTCCGCGTGGTAATGATGAACTTAGATATGGTGATCTGGTTTTTATCGTCACCCGCCCTTCGTTCGTTCCAAACGTATTTACTTTGTGTGGAAAGGAACAATTTGAAATCAAAAATATCGTTATTGTCGGAGCTTCACGCATCGGAGTGAAAACAGCTTCTCTTCTGGAAAAACATTATAATGTCAAAATCATTGAAAAAGACAGGGAAAAGTGCATACAACTGGCGGATAAATTACAATCAACATTAGTTATCAATGGTGACGGACGGGATTTAACTTTACTGCGTGAAGAGGGTATCAGGAACATTGATGCTTTTATTAGTCTCACCGGTTCTTCTGAAACAAATATTCTGTCTTGTTTACTGGCAAAAAAAATGGGCGTCAAGAAAAGTGTCGCTGAAGTTGAAAATATTGATTATATCGACCTGGCTGAAAATATCGGCATCGGCACATTAATCAATACCAAACTAATCGCAGCTTCTCATATTTACCGTTATACCATGAATGTAGATGTGAAACATCTGAAATTCCTGACATTCTCCGAGGCCGAAGTCTTCGAATTAGAAGCAAAACCCGGTTCAAAAATTACCAAACACATGCTGCAGGACATGAATTTTCCCAATGATGCAACTGTCGGAGGAGTTTTCCGGGGAGATGAAACCATTATCGCAAAAGGAGACGTACAAATTCAACCAGGTGATAACGTAGTTATATTTGCCCTACAAAATGCCGTAAAAAAAGTAATTAAATATTTCCAATAAATATCCCAATGATAAACTTTCGTTTTATCGCAAATCTCATAGGAAAGTTACTGCTGATTGAAAGTGCTTTCCTGTTATTATGTACAATAATAGCACTGATATATGGAGAACCAGATGTGATGGCATTCCTCTATACCTCTATTATTACAGCAACAGCCGGATTTCTGATGGCTTATTTCATCAAAATCAAAGACCGGGTTCTAGCCAAAAAGGATGGATATTTTATGGTAACCATGGTATGGATTATATTTTCTGTATTCGGGTGTCTGCCTTATATGCTTGGAAATACCATCCCATCTTTCCCGGATGCTTTTTTCGAAACCATATCAGGATTTACCACAACCGGCTCATCAGTCCTTGATAACATCGATTTTTTACCACATGCCACCTTATTCTGGCGTTCACTTACTCAATGGCTGGGCGGTTTAGGAATCATTATGCTTTTTATTGCCATATTACCAAGCCTCGGGATAGAAGGAAGAGATTTATATGTAGCTGAAATAACAGGCCCTACACATAGCAAAACCTCTTTTACCTTTACCTCTTCTGCCCGACAAATGTGGCTCATTTATACCTCCCTGACCATGCTCCAAACAATCCTGCTCCTGCTGGGAGGTATGGATTTTTTTGACAGTATCTGCCACTCTTTTACCACAATGGCCACCGGTGGTTTTTCAACCAAACAGGCAAGTGTCGCTCATTGGAACTCAGCCTATATACAATATATTATTATCATTTTTATGTTTGTTGCAGGAACAAACTTTGGACTTATACACACTGCTATACGGGGCAACTGGAAAAAACTATTAACAGACAATGAATTCCGCCTTTATCTGACCATCACTTTCTCTGCTAGTATCATCATAGGGCTGGGATTGTATTTCAACGGCTGGGCAGACCTGACCAAAAGTATGCGGGACGCCACTTTCCAGGTTGTTACCCTCATGACTACCACCGGCTTTGCAACTGCTGATTATTTATTATGGCCACCTTTTTTAGGGCTGATTTTGTTTCTACTGTTTTTTATAGGAGCATCTGCAGGTTCAACTGCCGGAGGACTAAAAGTCGTCCGGGTTTATCTGCTATTTAAAAATTCATTTATTGAATTAAAGCGTATTATCCATCCTAATGGAATTATCAACGTCAAATACAATAATAAAACAGTGCACCCTAACATTATGACAGGCATCACGGGATTTGCAATTCTTTATATGATAATCTTTGTGATTGGCAGTGTCATTATTACCCTATTTACTGAAGATATCACCACCGCCTGTAGCGCAGTAATCACGAGTATGAGTAATGTAGGACCGGGGTTCGGAAGCCTCGGCCCCATGTATTCTTTTGCCCATCTGAATGATTTTGCTAAATTATTCCTGGCATTTCTTATGCTGGTAGGACGACTTGAAATTCTGACAGTTATGGTATTATTTACCAAAGCTTTTTGGAAAAGATAATCAGGCTAATCGCTCCAAAGTCAAAGCGGGTAAACTTTGCATGAACTGAAAAAGCTCACTCTCATCCAAATAACGTTTTGTTTTTATTACCATTGTCACATGATATATCTCAACATGTTCCAAAAGTTCTTTTTGCACATCGTAATTGGAAATCCGATAATTCTTTAAATGCAATTCATTTGCCACCCGCTTTAGGTTCTCCGGCTCCGTTGTCGAAAACACTAATAGAGAACTATGTTCCCCGACATTCTTAAAAACTATCGTAAGAAACTCCAGACCAACCAAAGTTAATAACATCGCACAAACACCTATCCAATACATTCCTCCCCCTACTGCCAATCCGATTCCTGAGGTTGCCCATAAACCGGCAGCCGTAGTCAATCCTCTGACAAATTGCTTTTGAATCAATATGGTCCCGGCTCCGATAAAACCAATACCACTGACCACCTGAGCCGCAATACGGGCAGGATCTACTCCAAACCCCGGCTTACCCAGAACATCGGTAAAACCATGCTGAGAAACAATCATGAGCAGAGCACTCCCTAATGCAACCAAAAAATGCGTCCTTAAACCAGCTTCTTTAGCCCTGTACTCCCGATCCCAGCCAATCACTCCCCCCAACAAACCGGCAACCAATAACCGTAAAACAAAATCCCAATACATAAAACTCCTTCCTCACAGATAAGAAAAAAAACATTCTTTACTCCAACTCTCCAATACCTTGCCTTACAATCTCTATGGAATCTCCCGTACAATTAACGACGGTTGATGCAACATTCTGCCCGGCTCCTCCATCAATAATAACATCAACCTGCTTGCCATACACTTCATTAATCAGCTCCGGATCAGTCATATATTCCATGATATCATCATCTGCTTTTACGGAAGTTGTCAAAAGAGGATTCCCCAATTCCTCAACAATCGCCATAACAATATAATTATCCGGGATACGGATACCTATTGTCTTCCTCTTGTTCATCATCACATTAGGCAATTTATTAGTCGCAGGCAATATAAAAGTATAAGGACCCGGCAAATTCCGTTTCATCACCTTAAATGTTTCATTACCCACCTTCGCATAAGCCGCTATATTGGAAAGGTCACGGCAAATCATTGAAAAATTAGCTTTCTCCGGCTTTATTCCTTTCAACTGGCAAACCCGTTGAACTGCCTTTACATTATTTATATCACAACCTATAGCGTAAATCGTATCCGTCGGATAAATAACCACCCCCCCTTCTTTCAATATTTTCACTATCTTAAGAATATCCTTCCCATTAGGATTATCCTCAAACAATTTAATATACATGAACTAACCATTAACTTTCTTATAATCTTCCAAAAACTTAGCCAGACCAATATCAGTCAAAGGATGATTCAACAAACCTTTTATCGCAGCTAACGGACAGGTAGCTACATCAGCACCAGCCTCTATACATTGAATAATATGCTGAGTGGAACGAATTGAAGCTGCTAATACCTGAGTGGGATAACCGTAATATGTAAACATATCCACTATTTTACTTACCAACTCTATTCCATCACTTGAGATATCATCCAAACGTCCGACAAAAGGAGACACATAGGTTGCACCAGCTTTAGCAGCCAACAAAGCCTGTCCCGGTGAAAATATCAAAGTACAATTCGTTCGGATTCCTTTACCTGTAAAATATTTAATAGCCTTAATACCATCTGCAATACAAGGAACTTTTACCACAATATTCGGATGCAATGCAGCCAACTCTTCACCCTCCTTAATCATCCCGGCAAAATCAGTCGCAATCACTTCTGCACTCACGTCCCCATCCACAATATTACAGATTTCAACATAATGTTTTTTACAATTTTCAACACCCTGTATTCCTTCTTTAGCCATCAGGGAAGGATTGGTAGTAACTCCGTCAAGAACTCCCAATTCATTTGCTTCACGAATCTGCGACAAATTTGCAGTGTCAATAAAAAATTTCATAATTCAGTTTTTTCTAAGTTTGTAGTTTTAAACTTTATAAAAACAAAATTAGAATATTCCCAGTAATAAAACTATTAATCATCCTGAAATTTTGAAACAATCTCTGTTCTTTCTTCTGCTTTGATTATTTTAATCATCATTTGCTTTATTTAAAGCCCCGGACAGACCATTCCCTCTCTGCAACACGTATACACTCCAGAGATTTTACAATTATGCAAGAAAAAAGAAAAGAAAAAAGAAGAAAGGACCTTATACAGGTCATCCTGCTCATAGCCCTGTTATTTTCCTATGCCCATTATGAAACCAAACGAAAAGAAGAAGCACATAGATACAGGGCTTTTGCCTCCTTTTCCAAAACCCCGGTCCACACACACACCATAGTCCCCATGCATTCTGACCTTCCCGTATCCCTTCCCCCGATTCAGGTCAGAGACTACTGAATAAACAACACCAAATCACCCATCTCATCTTCTGCCCATGTATCCCTACCGCAAATCCTCCCCCTCCCCCCCCTCCACACACACCATCCTGTCAATAAAAAAAGAGCCTCAATCACTTGAGACTCTTTCGGAATTCGGCG
>CAJTPD010000004.1:0-20922 GCA_910578105.1 uncultured Odoribacter sp.
GCAATTTGAAGCGTTTTCAGGTGGTCAATTTCTTCCGTTTTTCTGGGGACGGTTTTTCCGTTTTTTCCAGTTATCTCTTTTAACCAAGGGATTAAATAATTTATAGATGTGTTGTATATGAACTACTCCATATATAGAAAGATAATATAATTGAAAAAAAAATAGTTAATTTTATTTTCAAAACATTTGCAGGTTAAAAATATATTAATTAAATTGCAAACATATGTTAAATATAGGTTCTAGATAATATATATTATAATATATGGCAAAGACAACTTTTTCTATTGTTATTCCGGTATGGAATTGTGCTTCCTATATCTGTAATTGTTTAGATTCGGTTCTGAATCAGTCTTATCAGAATATAGAAGTAATAGTTATTGACGATGCTTCGACTGATGAGATCGAGGGGTGCTTGCATATTATCTAAAAAAAGATAGCAGGGTTGTTTTGTATACCAATTTTTATAATCAAGGTCTTGGAAAATGTAGGAATATCGGGTTAAGTAAAGCTCATGGGAAATATGTCTTTTTTGTTGATGCCGATGATTTTCTTGCAGAAGGAACACTGGCGGCTGTTGCACAAAATCTGAAGGATGAAGATGTGTTGTTGTTTAATGGTGCAGCATTTCGGCAGGAGGATATGCATATTGAAAAGCCTTGTTATCTTTCACTGCAACCTGAATATTTTGAAAAAGGCAGAATAAAAGAAGAGTATCTGCTTCGGTTGTACGACAGCCATACGGCTTGTATGAAAGTGTATGCGGCAGATTTCCTGAAACGGTATAATATTCGTTTTCCCGAGGGTGTGTATGGTGAAGACGTTGAGTTCTGGATCAGATGCCTGATAAACACTCATAAAATCGGTTATCTTCCCTACTTCGGTTATATGAGACGTTACAGGGAAAACTCTATCATGACATCAGGAAGCGAAAAAAATCTTTCGGATCGGTTTGATAGTCTTGCTACCTTGTTGGAACTTACCCAAGCCAACCGACAACTATATTTATATATCGTTGATTATTACCTTCGGGGACTTTGTCGAAAAGCCATAGCCCAAAGCCGTGATTTTTATCGGCGAATGTTTCCTATGCTTGTTAGTCTATCCGAAAAATATCAATTGGGTATTTCATCGGATTTGGTATCGGTTGTGATTCCGGTATATAATAATGGGGACAGGATTTTAGATACGGTGGGAAGTGTTCTTGATCAGACTCATCTTCATACAGAAATATTGATTATTGACGACGGGTCGGAAGAAGATATTGCTGCTTTGTTGAAAACCTTACATGACGATCGGATTATCTATTATCGTTTGTCACACACCAATGCAAACGTTTCCAGAAATTTTGGAATTCAAAAAGCTACTGGCAAATATATCGCCATGCTTGATGCCGATGACATATGGAAGCCCGACCATTTGACAGATTGTATTAATGTGCTGAAACAAACCGGAGCAGATGGCCTGTATGGAGATTTGCTTGTTCGTTATGAATCGGGAAAAGAAGTTAAAATTACTGCTTCAGCTCCACAGCAAAATGAATCAATGATTAATTATTTGCTAAGAACAGGATTTGGTGCCCAAACTTCGACTCTTTTTCTGTCTGCGAAAAGTGCGAAGGATATTCTGTGGGATGAAAACCTGAAACGTCATCAGGATTACGATTATATAGTTCGTTACAGCAAAAGATACCGCTTTGCAGTAAAAAATGGCGCGACAGTAATCTATCGTTATTTGCCATCTAAACAAAAAGTAGACTTTAAGTCATGTATGAGGGTCATTAAAGCTTGGAAAGAAGAAATTGAACCGGAAACATATTATAATTACAATAAAGGTATGTTCTGGCTGGCTGTTAAATGGGAGGCGGAACCGGAAATTATTGAATATTATCGCAAGGAGGTACTTGCTAATGTTGAATATCTGTCGTTTGAGGAATTTTTTGTCATCCATGCTCCCCAAGATGACAATCAACTGGAATATTTGAAAAGAAAGTATCTGGAATTAGTACGGAACGTAGAGGTGGATTATAAGGAATGAGTATACAAAAATATGAGGTAATTATTTGTATGGGATGAATACTATAAAAAAACGAAAGGAGGTGTAATATCAAAGAGCTTTATCATTATTTATTTAAAAATGAATGAAGAGAGAAAAATTATTAATCTTAAAAAAATTAATTATGAAATTAGAAAAGATTAAATTAACAGAACTTGCTGACGCTAAATTAAATGAGCGTGAAATGTGTAAAATCCTGGGAGGGGGAACTCCGGGGTGTTGTCAGTGTGGTTGTCATTATGCGACCTCTGGAGGTTCCAGCACGAGTGCCAACGACAGTGCGAACAATAGTGGCGGAATGACTTCAGATCCAGAAGAACAACCGTGTTGTTCAACTACACCTATTTTTACCCTTCCCCCTTTGGGAACTGCGTGTGATCCTACAAGATATGGGCAAGATCGGTTATGCAAATAATCATACTCATCCTATGTGTTAATTTGTAGAAAAGAAGGTTGCCCGAAGTGTCCGTTTCTTGGAGAACAGATGTTTCTTTTTGGAGGATTGGTCGGAACTATTGGGCAACTTTCTTTGGAATTTTTATATAGAAAGTCATGAAAGTTGCGAGAATTTTTTATTTATTGTTTTTTGTTTTTCTGAATGTGTTGTGTGGTTGTAAACAACAGGTGGATACTTCCAACCGGAGTTATTTTACTTTTGATTTGGAAGACAGAAAAGTCGTTCCACTCGTACAGTTGAACGATAGCGTAGCGGTGAAATTGCTCTTTGATACAGGGGACGGTATTGGATATAAGCGTGAATTTATGACTTTAGATAATGATATTTTATCGGCTAATCCATCTTTGTCTCGAAATCATGTATTGGGTACAAGTCTCTTGAGAACTGCATGGAATCCGAGCAGATATCCGGCAATATTTTATGACTCAATTCAATTAAAGTTAAAACTTGGCAGGACCGAATTTGTCTATTCAGGAATATGTGCTATACCTTATAAAAAGCAGATGAATAGTACAGTTTCGGATGGAGTATTCAATATTCCCAAAAGCGATACGACACACGTATGGGAGTTGAATTTTGAGAACAATTATATGGAAGTTCATTCCGCAGACAGCTACCGATTTCCGAAAGATTGCATGCTGCTACCATTGGAAGACTCAGAATACGGTCCTTTTTTTGTCACTCTCCCGTTAAAAGTCTGTTTTTCGGACCAGAATACCTTGACCATACATCGAAAGTTTTTTATTGATACGGGATATGCAAGGGATATTGTCCTTTTGTTAGGAGCGCAGGAGCAGGATTATTTGCATCAAAGGGAGGATGCGGTATGGTTGCAGGATTTAGATCGTTATATACGGTATTATACGGTAACAGGGACGTTGTTTGATGATTTGCAGTTGGATTCCTTGCGTCTCTATACATTGGATTATAAAAATTCTGTGGCTCATCCTTACCTTATCGGTTTGAATTTCCTGAAACGCTTTAATGTTTTTTTTGACATGAAAAACAAGCGTCTTGGCTTGCAACCTATCGACAATTTCCAGCGTCTGGTAAATCCTTTATATTGTCGTTTTCATTATTCGACTGAAAAGAACAAGGATGGCAGATTTTTCGTGAATTGTGTAGGCGATTACAAGGAGAATTATTATAAGACGGCGGGTTTACAGGTGGGTGATGAGATTGTAGCCATAGCGGGTATTCCCTATGACGAGATTACCTTGGAAATGGGTAATCAAGTTCGTCGGTTGTCTGTCTTGGATGTTGACATTGTTCGTGACGGTAAGCTACAGACTTTATATGTGAAAGTCGACCATAACGAGCCCACAGGGGATTAACAGGGCTTTTTTCCTGATTAAAGAATGAGCACAAAAACATGAGGTAATTATTTGTACGGGATAATATTATAAAGAAAGACGAAAGGAGGTGTGAAATCAAAGAGCATCATGATTTTTTAGAAAAAATGAATTGAAAGAGGTAATTAGTAACTTTAAAAAATTTTAGTGATGAAATTAGGAAAGATTAAATTAACAGAACTTGCCGATGCTAAATTGAACGAACGTGAAATGTGCTGAATTCTTGGAGGAGGAACTCCGGGTTGTTGTCAGTGTGGTTGTCATTATGCGACCTCAGGTGGTTCCAGTACAAGTGCCAACGATAGTGCGAACAATAGTGGCGGAATGACCTCGGATCCGGTAACAACACCGCCTACGACTCCGATAACTATCGCTCCATCAATATTGGGACGTTGGTGCAATCCGACAATACCTCAGGATAAGCTATGTGGTCAAAACTCTGATCCCATGTGTTAATTTGTAGGTGAGAAGGTTGTCCGGAAGTGGCTTATTCCTAAAATGGCTGAGTTCTGTTTTTGGAATTGCTCTGGACTTCCGGACGCCTTCATTAGAATTTTAATTTATAAGATTATGAAAGTAATAAATATTCCTTATTTGTTGTTTATTGTTTTATTGGGAGTGTTGTGCAGTTGTCGGCAACAGGCGGACACTTCCAACCGGAGTTATTTTACTTTTGATTTGGAAGACAGGAAAGTGGTAATTCCCGTACAGTTAAACGATAGCGTGACAGTAAAATTGGTGTTTGATTCTGGGGATAATTTTGGCTATAATTTTGAGTTTGTAACTTTGGACAGTAGTATATTGTTGGTCAATCCGTCTTTGCCTCGAAATCATATATTAGGTACACAACCTTGGAGAATCGCATGGAGTCCAATCACCTATCCAGCAACATTCTACGATTCAATGCAACTAAAGTTGAACCTTGGCAGAACCGACTTTGTCTATTCGGGAATATGTGCATGGCTTTATAAAAAATATATGAATAGCACTGTTGCTGACGGGATGTTTAATATCCCCAAAAGCGATACGACACATGTATGGGAGTTGAATTTTGAGAACAATTATATGGAAGTTCATACCGCAGATAACTACCAATTTCCGGAAGATTGCATGCTGCTACCGTTGGAAGCCTCGGACTATAATCCTTTTTTTGTCACTCTTCCGTTAAAAGTTCGTTTTTCGGACGGGGATACCTTGACCATACATCGAAAATTTTTTATTGACACTGCACTTGCCAGGGATATTGTTCTTTTGTTGGGAGCACAGGAACAGGAATATCTGCATCAAAGGGAGGATGCAGTATGGTTAAAGGATATGAGCTGTTATATACGGTATTATACAGTGGCAGGGACATTGTTTGATGATTTACGATTAGATTCCTTGCGTCTCTATACGTTGGACTATAAAAATTCTGTGCCTCATCCGTATGTTATCGGTTTGAATTTTCTGAAACATTTCAATGTCTTTTTCGACATGAAAAACAAGCGTCTCGGCCTACAACCTCTCCGTCATTTTGAGCGTCTGGTGAATCCTTTGTATCGACGTTTTCATTATTCAACCCGAAAGAGCCAGGATGGCAGATTTATCGTGAATTGTGTAGGCGATTATAAGGAGAATTATTATAAAACGGCTGGTTTGCAGATGGGGGATGAAATTGTTACCATAGAGGGTATCCCATACGGTGAGATTACCTTGGAAACAGCCAATCAATTGCGTCTGTTGGATACTTTGGTAGTAGGCATAGTTCGGGACAGTAAGCCACAGACTTTATATGTGAACGTCGACCGAAACGAGCCCACAGGGGATTAATGAAGGAAATTACTAAGTTAAAAATAGAAATACAATGGATGATAAGTTAAGTAAATTTAATATTGAGGTAGAACACTGTAGTTGTGTACTGCTTTACAATGCGTTAACAAATAAGTTGTTACCCATAAGTTTCCAGGATTATGCTGTGATTGAAACCTTGATGGAACATTTGCCGGAATTCCGGAAGCGTTATCCAAAATTGTATCAATCATTTCGGGACTCAGGTTTTATTATCTCTTCGGATTTTGATGAATTGGCATTTATCAAATTACAAAATAAAAAAAAGATATTTGCCAACAATGATTACAAGATTACGATCAACCCGACATTGGATTGTAATCTGAATTGCTGGTATTGTTCCGTCAGTACTTCGGGTGCTGTACGCACGAAAGAAAGGATGAGTGATGAAACGATAGAAAGCTTGAACAAGCATATATCCTACTTGATTACAAAGAAAAAAGTGGAGACATTGATGTTGGATTGGTTTGGTGGAGAACCTTTGATGTATTTTGATGAAGTGATTGCCAGAGTGTCGGAATTTTCGCAAAAGATGGTTTCAGAACATTCTGTCGGTTTTGCACAGCAAATCACGACGAATGGCACTTTGCTTAATGAAGAACGAATCCGCATGATGAAAGATTATCGTTTTATTTTTTTCAAATAACGTTGGATGGGAACGAACTTCGTCATAACCAAATCAGGCATTATGCTGATAAAAAGGGAAGTTATAAGGATATTATCCATAATATAAATCTGCTTTGCAGCATGATGCCGGAAGTCCATGTTTGTTTGCGCATAAACTATGATATGCAAACTTTGAAAAATATCAGGGATATCATTCGGGATCTTTCGGAAGAGAGCAGAAAAAATATCGTGGTGGACTTTCAACGGGTATGGCAGGTAAAGTGCACGGATGAAATGCGACAATTGTTGCAAGAGGCTAAAGAGGAATTTAAAGCTGCCGGATTCTATTCTGATTTTTGGGCTTACAGGCCTCTGTCATTCAAATGTTGTTATGCTGACAATTATAACTACTATGCAATCAATTATAATGGAAAAGTTTTTAAATGTACTGCAAGGGATTACAGTGATAAATTAGTAATAGGAAATCTTCAGCCTTCTGGGATGATAGATTGGAATGAAGGTCTTTTGGGAAAGATGTATAAAAAAGCGACCTTTGAGCATGAAGAGTGTGAAAAGTGTAAAATGCTTCCTTTGTGTATGGGCCCTTGTATCCAGAAAAATTATGAAATGTTACGGGATAATAAACCTTTTCAATGTTTGTATCAAAATATAGAATATAGCCTTTCGGCTTATATCACAGACTTGGCTAAACAAAGAAAACTTATTGAGTGATATCATGGAAAAATATATTTCGGCTGATGACATCAGGTATCAATTGGCAAATCTTAAACAATTAACCTTTGAGGTGACGGATGCCTGCAATCTGAGGTGCAAATATTGTGCTTACGGAGAATTTTACAATGATTATGACCGCCGCGAAAATAAAACCCTGAGTTTATCGGCAGCGACTCGCTTAATAGATTATCTGAACGCTTACTGGAACTCGGAATGGAATATGTCGCAAAACCGGAATGTATATATCAGTTTCTATGGCGGTGAACCTTTATTGAACATGCCGTTTATTGAATCTGTTGTCGCATACGTGGAGAAACTACATTCTCCTCATCGAAGTTTTACCTTTTCAATGACAACTAATGCCATTCTATTGGAAAAATACATGGATTTTCTGGTTGCTCATGATTTTAATTTGCTTGTCAGCTTAGATGGAAACGAATATAATACTTCTTATCGGGTGGACCATGCCGGAAGAGCTGTTTTTGCCGGTATCGTGAGAAATGCGGATGCGTTACGCCGAAAATATCCGGATTATTTTGAAAAGAAAGTAAATTTTAATGCCGTACTGCATAACCGTAATTCGGTTGGCGACATTTATCGTTTTTTTAAGAAACAATACAATAAAATTCCGGGAATCGGAGAATTGAATAACTCAGGTATCCGTCCGGACAAATTGGAATTATTTGCAAAAACATACCGGAACTCCCGGGAAAGCCTTCGTCAGGAAGAAAATTACGAAATCATAGAAAAGGATATGTTTGTCAAGTCGGCTACTTATCAGACGCTGACCACTTTTCTTCATCAATACAGTGGTTTTGTTTATCGGGATTATACGGACTTATTGTTTGGACGTCCGGAAAAAACAATACCAACTGGAACCTGCATTCCTTTCGGGAAACGGATGTTTGTCACCGTGAACGGAAAAATCATGCCTTGTGAGCGCATAGGACAACAATTTGCCTTGGGACAAGTTTCGGATTCCGGAATAGATATTGATGCAGAGCACATAGCTGATGCTTACAATATGTATTATAGTAAACTGGAAAAGCAATGTAAAAAATGTTATCGCTTTGAGAGTTGCATACAATGTATATTCAACTTGAAAAATCTTGAAGACAATCCTGTATGTCATGGTTTTATGAGCCGGGAAGATTTCAACAGCTATAAAGTTGCCCAATTGGATTTTTTGCGACGTAATCCGGAAGAGTATTATCGGATTATGGAAGAGGTCGTTGTTGAATGACAATGGCAACTCGGATTTACGTTGATGTTCTCATATTTTCTTGGTTTTGATTGCTGATATATTTGAAATAGTTACTTAGAATAAGATTTATGTTTGATTCGGACAAAGATTATTGGCTGTATATAGTTCCTCATGTATATTGTAACATGAAAGAAAATCAGGCTCTGTTATACAATACCTTGAGTGGCGATTGCATGGAAATTGCTAGTCAGGAAGTGATGGCTTTATTGAAATCCTTGCATGAAAAGAAAAATTTGGGTTGTATTCATTGTCAGGGAATGCAACTGAACCTTTCTCCAGTCCGGGAGTTTGTCTCCGAACTTTGCCGTAAGGACATGGGAGGAGTTGCGGATATCTCTCGGGTTCCTGAAAAACCAATACAATTGATGCCTGTTCTTAACCTGCAATATGATATGGAAAACTTTAAAACGCAGAATGAACGCAGTATGGGAGAAGATTTATTAAAATATTTGCTCGGACTAAATATATACCTCAATTCAGAATGTCATCAACAATGTCCGCATTGTAAACATTATTTCAGGCAAAATATATGTTGCACTACTTTTTCCGGTAAAAAACCGCAGGCATTGGATTTATGTGTCCTTCAAAAGGTCTTGGAACAAATACGATATGGTTTAGTCGGCCAGTTGAATTTATTGGGAGGAAATCTGTTTAATTATCCTTATTACGAGGAGTTGTCGGACTTATTGATACCCTTTACTGGTCGTACGCACTTTTGGAATCATTATACGGCCTTTTTATTTCATAAAAGATTCATTTCGGATTTTATTCAGGATATTGTAGTGACTTTCCCTCTTCAGGAAGATGAATGGAGACATTGTGTCACTCTATTGGAACATCTGGATGCCCGATACCATTTTTTTATAATTGATGAAGAAGAATACAAAGAAGCTGGTTGCTTAATTGAAAAATATGGAATAAAGAAATATGCTTTTCATCCTACTTATACAGGGGACAATAATGTTTTTTTTGAAAAATATGTATTTCTGAACCGAAGTGATATATTTGATAAAAAATTATCATTTCGTCAAATCTTTGCCCACCAGAAAATGAACACTCATTTCTTTGGGATATTGACTATTTTCGCCAATGGAGAGGTTCATGGTAATGTGAATGATATGCCTTTGGGAAATATAAGTGATACTGTTTTATTGGATTTGATTGCTGAGGAAATGAAAACAAAACTTTCATGGAGAAGGATACGGGACAAGCAACCTTGTTGTGATTGCCTGTATCAATATCTATGTCCGTCGCCATCCAATTATGAGATTGTTATAGGCAAACAGAATTTGTGTTATATTAAACTTTAGACCTATGTCGGAAAAAATATTAACAGTTATAATTCCTTTTCTGAATGAAAAGTATGAAGTGGAAAATACAGTGCAAAGTATTAAAGCACATTCATCCGATCGGGTTGAAATAATGTTGATAAACGATGCTTCGGATGATGGTTTTGACTATGGAATTCTTCAAGAAAAGTATAAGCTTATTTATATAGAAAATCCGGAACGATGGGGAGTGGCTGCTTCGAGAGATTTGGGAATCAGTCAATGCAAGACACCTTATTTTCTCCTGTTGGATGCGCATATGCGATTTTATGATAGTCTTTGGGAACAAAGAATTATCGATGAATTGGAGCAGGATAAAAGGGCATTGTTGTGTTGTCAGACGAAAGTATTGGGATTTGAGGAGGGATTATTGGTGGAGCCTAAAAATCGTGGGATAACTTATGGCGCATGTGTTGAAATAAATGAAGGAAGAGCATTGATAGACCCTTTTTGGATATTTAATGTTCCTTTCGATGCCTCCCGGGCACAGACACTTCCAATTGTTTGTGTATTGGGAGCTGCTTACGCATGTAGTAAAACTTACTGGCAGTATCTCAGGGGATTGGAGGGATTGAAATATTATGGCTCGGACGAACCTTATATCAGTATGAAAGTGTGGATGGAAGGAGGAAGTTGTAAATTATTGAAAGATGTCGTTATCGGACATATATACCGGACTAACAGCACTCCTCCTTATGAAACGGCAACGAAATTCCGGGTATATAACAAGTTGTTGATGGCGGAATTGTTTTTTCCGGAAGAATTGGAAAAAGAGCTTTATGGCATGGCCAGTTATTATTATCCCAAAGAGTTTGTCGAAACAATCTATATGTTGTATGATTATCGGGAAAGGATAAAGCAGTCAAAAATTTACTATAAAAAAATATTTACCAGGAATTTCCATTTTTTTCAAAAAATGAATCGTGAATACCATAGAAAATACCTATTAACAGAGCAATTGTTTGAGTCCGTAGATAGCATATTGAACGAGATTGCCGTCCGTATGCTTGAAGAGCCTGTTACAGATATTGGCTTGTCGAAGGGACGGATGGGAATGGTTATCTTTTTGTTTCATTACAGTCGGTTCTGCCAGAGCGAATTATACAGACAAAAAGCGGAACAATTGCTGGAGAATCTTCTGTCGTCAATAAAAGTTGATACGCATTATGGTCTGAATACGGGGCTTGGCGGTATCGGTTGGGGAATTGCATATCTGCACCAGGAAGGTTTTGTGGAAGGAAATATAGATGAAATTTTAGAGGATTTTGATAAAAAGATTATGGAGATAGATCCGGAGCGAATAACCAATTTAAGCTTGGGGTACGGTTTTTGTGGAATAGTCATTTATTTGCTGGCCAGACTCCACTCTGTAAGAAAGGGAGCAACCAAGCCTTTTGATAATGATTATTTGGAAAGGGTTTTTGCCAGAATTCATCAAATACTCGAACAAAACGATTTGAATTGCGAGAGACCGGATGTTTTATTACGTTTCAGGGCTTACTACGAAGAGAAAGAAAAGATAGGCAAAGTGAATATATTTGACGTTTGTAGTATGCATAATCCGAGAAACATCCCTTTACAGGATTTGCATATGGGATTGGAAGGACAGGCAGGAATAGGTTTACGACTTATATTCGAAATGGAAAGGGAATATTCAATGTAGTATGTTAAATTTACTATTTCAAGCGTATCAGAAATGAAAAAATTTCCTTTTTTCCGTCAATTGGATGCCATGGATTGCGGACCAAGCTGTTTGCGTATGATAGCAGCGTGGTATGGTCGGAAATATAGCTTGCAATATTTGCGGGAACATGCCTACATAACCCGGGCGGGTGTTTCCATGTTAGGAGTAAGTGATGCAGCGGAAAGTATCGGTTTCCGAACAGGTGGTTACCGTATGAGATGGGAACAATTGCGGGAAGTTCCGTTGCCTTTTATTGCCCATTGGAATGGAAATCATTTTGTGGTGGTTTATAAAATTAAAGAACGACGAAATGGAGATGCTTGGGTACATGTGGCTGATCCGGCAGTAGGACTGTTGACATATACTAAGAATGATTTTCTGAAATTTTGGTATAGTACTGAAAAGAGAGGGGAACCAGAAGGACATCTTTTGGTTCTTGAGCCGACTCCCGATTTCTATGAGCGGGAATTCAATGAAAGCAACAAATTCAAAATAGGTTACTTAATAAATTATCTTCGCCCTTACCGAAAGTATTTTATTCAGTTGTTCTTGGGTATGCTTACCGGAAGTATCATCAGCCTGATTTTTCCATTTTTGACCCAGTCTATTGTGGATTATGGAATCGGGAATAGTGAGCTTTCATTTATTTTGATGGTATTGATTGCACAGATGTGCTTGTCCGTAGGACAGACGGCAAACAATTTAATCCGGAGTTGGATTATGCTGCATGTGACTACCCGAATCAGTATAGCTCTCATTTCGGATTTTTTGATGAAATTAATGAGGCTTCCGGTAGCATTTTTTGATGTAAAATTAGTCGGGGATATTATGCAGCGGATTGGAGATCACGGACGGATTCAATCCTTTTTGACCGGAACACTGATTAGCATGGTGTTTTCAGTGGTAACTTTTATTGTTTACGTCTTTATAATGGCTGGTTATCATGTCGGAATGCTGACGGTATTCATGATAGGAAGTGCTTTATACATCGGATGGGTGCTTTTGTTTCTGAGAAGGCGCAGAGATTTGGATTATATGCGATTTCAGGAAGCAGCAGCGAATCAGAGTAATGTAGTTCAATTGATTGCTGGAATGCAGGATATCAAATTGAATGGGTGTGAAAAGCAAAAGCGTTGGGAATGGGAACGAATACAGGCGCGTTTGTTTAAAGTCAGCATTAAAGGAATGGTGTTGGGACAGACCCAACAGGTAGGTGCTTTTTTCATTAATCAGATAAAGAATATCCTGATTTCATATATGGCGGCTAAAGCGGTTATATTGGGTGACATGACGTTGGGGATGATGATGGCTGTCCAATATATCATGGGACAGCTGAATGGTCCGATAGGACAATTTATTAGTTTTGTGCAGGCGGCACAGGATGCTAAAATCAGTCTGGAGCGTTTGGGAGAGATTCATAACCGGGAAGATGAAGAAAAGGCTGAGGATGGGAAAATACAGGAAATTCCTCAGGCAAAAAGCATTGAGGTGAAAAATCTGAGTTTTCAGTATGAAGGTCCGTATTCTCCAAAGGTTTTGGATAACATTAGTTTAAAAATACCAGCTTGTAAAACAACGGCTATTGTTGGAATGAGTGGTAGCGGGAAAACTACTCTGATGAAAATGTTGTTAGGATTTTATGAACCGGTAAAAGGCGAAATCTTGCTGGACGGTATTAAATTAAGTAATTACAGTCCCCGGCAATGGAGGCTGAGTTGCGGTATTGTCATGCAGGAAGGATTTATATTCTCCGATTCAATTAAACGGAATATTGGTGTAATCGATGAAGTTCCGGATAAGAAAAAAGTTGAAAAGGCGGTTGTTGTTGCCAATATTAAAGAATTTATTGATGAATTGCCAATGGGATATGAAACAAAAATAGGCAATGACGGTCATGGGATGAGTAGTGGGCAAAAACAGCGTATATTACTGGCTCGGGCTGTTTATAAAGATCCCGGATATATTTTTTTGGATGAAGCAACAAATTCTTTAGACGCCAATAATGAGAAAGTGATTATGGAAAATCTGAGTCGTTTTTTTCAGGGAAAGACTGTAGTTATTATCGCTCATCGTTTGAGTACGGTGAAGCATGCCGACCAGATTGTCGTCATGGACGAAGGCCGGATTGCAGAACAAGGGACTCATGAGGAGTTGGTCCGGAAACAAGGAACTTATTATCGTTTGGTAAAGAATCAGTTGGAATTGGATTAAAATATTGAACTATGCCATTATATAGCGAAGAAGTACAGGACATTATGGGTCGGATTCCAAGACGGATATTACGGCTTGGATTGACTGTGATTTTTGGAATTATGCTGTTGTTATTGTGTGGCAGTTATTTCTTTAAATATCCGGAAGTCGTTTCTTGTCCGGTGAAATTAACCACTCTTAATCCCCCACAGGAATTATATTCCCGTACAACAGGAATGATTGAACGCCTGGAAGTAAAAGAGCATGACTTTGTCCGCCCTGGTCAATTAGTTGCCCTTCTGAGGAATACCGCTAATTATGGCGATGTTCGTCAACTTAAAAAACTTTTGGATAGGTTGGGCAAATTTGTTGTTTGGGATAGTCTGGTTATGCAGGAGCAGTTGTCTCCGGAATTGCAAGTCGGAGAAATGCAGTCGGGTTATATACAACTATATAAAGCCTGGATTGGTTTCAGACATTATTGCGAACAAAATTACTTGCCTATAAAGATAGAATTACAACGCCGGCAAGTGGACAAACAACGGGAAGATTACCGTGAATTAGTTAAACAACAGGAATTGCACCGACAGAATTTTGAATTGGCTTTAAAACAATTCCGGAGAGATTCGTTATTTTATCATCGTTATAAAGATGCTGTCAGTACGGTAGAGTATGAGAAACAAACGCAGGGATATCTTCAGGAAAAGACGGCTTATATGGATTTCTGTACTACTGTTCGTAATGCCGGGCATGAAATACTGAAACAGGAGAATGCATTGATTGATTTACAAATCCAATATGAACAGGAATTGGATAAATATCGTCAGGCATTTGACGAAGCTTATCGGTTATTGGTTGAAAGCTATAATCAATGGAAAGAAAAATATGTTTTGGAAAGCCATACGGAGGGATTTGTAACCTTAGCCGGATATTGGAGTGAGAAACAGACAGTTAATTCGGGAGAAAAAATAGCTACAATTGTGCCTAAGGATACGATACAAATTATGGGACGGGCTGTGATTGACATGGCGGGTATCGGGAAAGTGGAAAAAGGACAGAAAGTGAACATCAAATTAAATAGTTTTCCTTATATGGAATATGGAATGCTTCGGGGAACAGTGAATAATATCTCGTTAGTGGCTAACAATGAAAAAGGATATATTGCAGAAATTCTTTTGACCGAAGGGATGCAATCCTCCTATAAAGAACAGCTAAAATTTATCCAGGACATTGAAAGTACTGCTGAAATTATCACCAAAGAGGAACGACTGCTCAGCAAATTAATTAATCCGTTAAAATCAAAAATGAAAAAGTGATGTTTTTTGAAGGATGTATAGTAATATGCTTGAATCGAAAAATATAAAGTTTTAAATATCAGCGTGGTAATTCTTTTAGGAGAATCCCAGGCGGATCACCAAGAAGCTGGACAAAACCAGACAACAAAAAAACAACTCCTGCAATACCTTGATATTGCAGGAGTTGTTCTTTGTATAGTGTCCGTGACTTAAGGTACGAAAAGGTCACAAAATACACTTTCGGGTACACTATCTTTTTGCTTGATTGTATTCATCAACATGTACTACGTAATTGGGTTTGCGTGGTTTGGGGGTGGGTGCTTCCTGGGCACTATAGCCGAGGATACAATTCCCGATCCCTTCATAGTCTCCTTCTATGCCCCATTTTTTGAGGAGTGCTTTACCTTCGGGGGTGTCAAAAACCTCTTTTGCGCGGTGTATCCAGCAGCTACCCAATCCTACGGCATGGGCTGCATTCAGAAGATTTCCCATGACCAGAGCTCCGTCATACAGGTAGGTCGGATATTGTTTGTTGGCTAAAACTACCAGCACGACCGGGGCCCCGTAGAACGGGTCCGTATCTTTTCCCATGACTTTTGCATTGAGTTGTGACAGGTGGTCGCGTACCTCTTTGTTTGTGATAGCCACAATAACGGGAGATTGGTTTCCCATTCCGGTGGGGGCATATGTGCCTGCTTCGGTTACTTTGTCAATCAATGCCTTTTCGGGCATTTTATCTTGATAAGCCCGGATTGCCCGGCGTGTTTTCAGCATTTCCAGGGAGGTATTTTCTTTCATGTTGTTTTCTGTTTTAACATTTGAACAGGAGGTCATAAATGCCAGTATTATGACTGCTAATAAAATACTGTATTTTGTTTTCATTATTTGAAATGTTTATAGATTTTATTTTGAGTGCGAAGATATATTCTTCTCTCTATCCTTGCAAATAAACTACGATGATTCACAGAAAGTACAGTTAGTTATACACGACGGACAGAATATTTGAAACGTTTGCTTATTGTACATTGTCGAGGTATTTCAACTGGTATTTATTTTTCAGATTTTCAGAAAAAACACTCGTTGGGGGTGGCGTTCTTTTCATGATTCAGGTGTACTTTTGTTCCAGGAAGTAAACCTAAGAAAGCGTTTGACCGGATTTTTTTACAAAGAGCCTTTGTTAGTTTACAACATTAACCGGAGTGCCTTGCAGAAAGTGATGAATATTGTCCAGTGCTTCCTGTCCCATAGCGATTCGTGCATCAATGGTGCCGGTACCGATGTGAGGGGTAAGAATTACGTTATTCAAACCGTAGAGGGTTTCAGTTATATGAGGTTCGTCTTCAAATACATCCAGTGCGGCACCTGTAATGCGGCGTTGTGTAAGAGCTTTGGCCAAAGCTTTTTCATCGATGATGGCCCCGCGTGCAGTATTGATTAATATAGTTGTCGGTTTCATCAAAGACAGTTCATGTTCCCCTATTAAATGTCGGGTTTGAGGGGTTAAAGGGGTATGCAGACTGATAAAATCCGATTCTTTCAGCA
Organism: uncultured Odoribacter sp.; assembly: GCA_910578105.1. GTDB lineage: Bacteria > Bacteroidota > Bacteroidia > Bacteroidales > Marinifilaceae > Odoribacter. Next base: position 16,333 of record CAJTPD010000004.1, read on the forward strand.
AGGTTTCGAGGTTTACCCGGCGATATCCCGGTACTTCTGTCCGGTCGTTATAGTAAATAATCTGCATCCCGAAGGCTTTGGCTTTAAGGGCTACATTTTTACCAATATTACCCATTCCGATAATGCCCAGTGTTTTGTTTTCCAGGCCAATACCCAGATTATGCATCGTTCCCCACATATTTTCCTTTTCTGTCCGGATTTTCAGGTTACATTCGGCAACCCGGCGCGCTGCACTTAGCATCAGGGATAAGGCTAATTCTGCTGTCGGATTGTTTACGGACTTTGGGGTATTAGTCACTGCTATGCCTTTTTTGCGGGCGTATTCAATGTCTATATTATTGTAACCTACCCCGTAATTGCTGATTAGTTTTAATTTTTTTCCGGCATCCAGTATTTCCCTGTCAATGGGTGCATGAAAAATGGCCAGCATGACATCATATTCCGGAAGTAACCGGATGATTTCTTCTTTACTCATGATTTCTTTTTCCGGGAAAGTGATTTCCCAATCGGCAGGTAATTCTTGGAAAGGTGTACGGGGAATGTTATAGGTTACTAATAGTTTCATCCTATTTTTATTTAATTGTATATAAATGGTTCTTTTTATTCCAGTGTGGTCCGGGCATAGGGAGCTGCATCCAGACCGATAAATTGGCCTGCCAGGTATTTGTAATAACCTGTAACTGCCACCATGCCGGCGTTGTCAAGGGAAAAGCCCAGGTGTGGGATGAATACTTCCCACCCGGAGCGTGTGGCTTCGTCGTGTACTGCTTTTTGGAGTGCAGAGTTTGCCGAAACGCCGCCTCCGATAGCAATCTGTCTGATGCCGGTTTGTTTGGCGGCTTTTTTTAGCTTAGACATCAGGATGTCAATGACTGTTTTTTGTAAAGAAGCACACAGGTCATTTTGGTTTTCCTGAATAAAATCAGGATTCTTTTTTAATTCATCCCGCAGAAAATACAGAAAGGAAGTTTTTAAGCCGCTGAAACTATAGTCTAAACCCGGAATCTGAGGTTTATTGAATACAAAGCGTTCCGGATTGCCTTCTTTTGCAAGGCGGTCGATAACAGGGCCGCCCGGATAAGGCAATCCCATGACTTTGGCACATTTGTCAAATGCTTCACCGGCAGCGTCGTCGATGGTTTGTCCGATCATTTCCATGTCGAGGTAATTTCTTACAACGATGAGCTGGGAATTTCCTCCAGACACCAACAAAGTCAGGAATGGAAAGGAGGGATGCCGGCTTTCAACTCCTGGTTCTTTGATAAAGTTTGCCAAAATGTGGGCTTGTAAATGGTTGACTTCTATCATCGGGAGATGATTGGCAATGGCAAATCCTTTTGCAAAAGAGGTGCCCACCAATAATGAGCCCAATAACCCCGGTCCCCGGGTGAAAGCTACTGCGTCAATATCTTTTATTGCTATTCCGGCCTTTTTGATGGCTTCGGAAACCACTGGGATAATATTTTGCTGATGTGCCCGGGAGGCGAGCTCCGGTACAACTCCGCCGTAAGCTTCGTGGACTTTTTGACTGGCAATAATATTAGTCAATACCATACCGTCTTTTAATATTGCAGCAGAAGTGTCGTCACAAGAGGATTCTATCCCTAAAATTACAGTCATAGCAAAAAACTAAAAGTTTGGACCAAAATGTTAAAATTTAAGTACTGAGAATTAAGAACTTTCATCTTTGATTGTTTTTAAATCTGATGCAATATTAATATTTTTGTGGGCAAACTGAAAATAACGGCGGGTATAAAAAATTTTCTACGGATATTATTGTATTTTGCGGCAGGCATGGTATTGCTGGGGATAGGGCTGTATGTCCTTCTGCAATCGTCGTATGTTCAAACTTCTTTGACGGGCTATGTTACCCGGTATATCGAGTCGGCAGCAGGTGTGAAAATACAGGTTGGAGGTGTTGATTTTCGTCCGGTACGCTCGCTGGTGTTAAATGATGTTCTGGTTCGTGACTTCAGGAATGATACTCTGTTGTATTGTAAAGATATTCGGGTGAAAGCAGACTCTTTCAGTTTGTTGGGGCGTCGTTTTAATATTCGGGAGGTTGTTTTGAATGAGGCTGATTTCCGTATTTGGGTACAGCAGGATTTCAGAAAGACTAATGTTGAGATGTTGTGGGATTCTTTACGTCAGGTTTCTGCTCCTGACCGTGCTCTTTCTGAACAGCGAAACTGGTGGGTTGGTTTGCAGAAAATCAGTTTTCGGAATTCGCGTTTTTGTTATCGGGAAGAAGTTTATGAACCTGTGGATTATGGGGTAAATTGGAGAGATATTGATTGCCGGGATTTCAATGCGGATATAACGGGTTTCAATTTTGCGGATAGTCCGGTCAGAATGAAGGTTTCGGGGTTAAGCCTGATAGAAAAATCGGGACTGGTATTAAAAAATATGTCGGGGAATGTCCGGGCAAGGGTGGATAATCTGTTGATTACAGATTGTCATTTTGAATTTGAAAGGAGTAGTATTGAGTTACTGAAGCTAGAATATAACTGGACTCCGGGGCAACATGACTGGAGGTATTTTACCACTCGTATGAATCAGTATTATGAATTGGGACTTTCCTCTGTCAGTTTTATTGATTTGGCTTATTTTAACGGTGTTCTGCGCGGAATTACCAATACGGTGAAATGTAGCGGGGTTGTTTCTAATACAGTTGAGCACCTGGAGGGGCATGACCTGCATTTTGAGTTAAGTGATAAAAGTGTCTTTCAAGGGAGTTTTACATCTGTCGGTTTGCCGGATGTCTGGAATACTGTTTTTAATATAGAACTTCATAAAGCATATTTGGCTCCGGAAGACCTTGCTTCAATTTATTTGCCTTGGTTTGACATGAATATACCTGTGCCGGCTCCTTTGTATAAACTGTCTTCTACCGATTTTGAGCAGATACGGTTTACCGGTACTTTATCAGATTTTATAGTGCGTGCCAGGAGTGTAACACCTGCTTTGTCCGGAGACTTGAGTTTTAGTTACGGTCCGGGCAAAAATGCTTCTCAGGATTATGCAGAAATGAAAGGTGATTTTAATTTTGATTGCATAAATTTCAGGAAGTTTACGGGGTTATCCATGTTGGGGAACGGAGCATGGCAAGGAACGTATGCCGGTAACTGGGGTGAAAACGGACCTTCTTTTCATATGAATAGTCATTTGCGTCGTTTTCATGTGAACCAGGGAAATATCCGGGAGGTGTCTCTGGATATGACTTTAGAGAATGAACAACTGAATTTGTTGGCGTCTGTGGATGATAAGTTGTTGGGAGGAGGTTGTGCCTTGAGTTATGATATGAATGATACGTTAAGTTTCGTTAGTGCTAAAGGCCAATTAAATTTTTATGATTTGGGAGCTTTGGGTTTTGGGGTGAACACAGGTACGGAGACAGCCGGAGCAGTTTTCAATCTGGTACGTGCCGGCCAGGCGGACAAAAGTTTTTTTAACCTGACTTTAACAGATTTGCGGTATACCAATGAGAACGGTGCATTTTCCGTTGATAATCTGTGTATAGAGGATAGTCGTTATCAAGAGCATAGTACAACCATATTAAAATCTGATATTTTTGATATTTCTATAGAGGGAAACTTTTGGGATATTCGTCCTACTCCTTTTGTGTGGGGATTGATACAAAATTATTTGCCGGCGTATTCTATAAATAAAAAGAAATCTTTCAGAAAAAAGAAGGTGGATTTAAGAAAGTTTGATTTTGAATATATTGTCCGGATTAAGGATGCTGATCGTGTCCTGAAAGTTCTTTATCCGGGGTTAAGTATTTCTGCCGGTTCTCAGATCACTTCTTTTTTTCGTCGGGGGGACGAAAAACTGACTCTGAATTTATTGGCTGATACTATCCGCTATAATGACATAATATTGTTGAGTCCGGAGGTTCATATGGAGGGTGATCCCCGGCGTTTAAAATTAAACTGTTCCGCAGATAAAGTTGTTTATAGTTCCGGATACCAGTTATTCAATTTGCGTAATGAGTTGACATTAGAAGACAATCATCTGGATAATCGGCTCAGTTGGTGTAATTGGGAATATAGCACTTATAGCGGAGTATTGGCTGCCAGTGTGATTTTCAGACCGTCGGAAAAGCGCGGTTATACAACGGAAATAAAAGTACATCCAGGGGTAATTGTGATGGCTGACAGTGTCTGGCATGTGAATCCTTCCACCATTTTATTGCAGGGGAAAGAGTTGAGTGTGAGTGATTTTTCTATTCGTCGTGGTAATGAGTATTTGTCTGTACGGGGTAAGATTTCACAAGATCCTCAGGAAAAGTTGTTAATAAATTTGGAAAATTTTAATTTGGAGAATCTGGCGCGTATTACGTTTAAGAAGCGGTTAACCTTATTTGGGATTGCGACAGGTTCTTTGAGTTTGCAGGATTATTATAAAGATTTTATTTTATTGACTGATTTTAATGTGGAAAATTGGGGACTTGGCCGTGATACACTGGGGTCTTTGCGTTTCCGTTCGTATTGGGATGCGGAAAACAGGAATTTGGTTGTAGGAGCGGAAAACCGGGTTGGTCGGGAAATACCGTTGTTGGTAAGTGGATATTATAATCCTGCGACAGAT
>CAJTPD010000004.1:20932-230853 GCA_910578105.1 uncultured Odoribacter sp.
ACAGATACTATAAATGTAAATATGAAACTGGAAAAGGTAGGTTTGGAACGATTAAATACCTATACTTCTGATATGTTTTCAAATGCCAGTGGTTATCTTTCCGGTAACCTTTTTGTTGGTGGAAGTGCCAGACAGCCGGATATTTCTGGTTGTGTCTATTTGGATTCTGTAGGTTTGAAAGTTAATGTATTGAATACTAAATATTTTATTCATGATAGCATTCGTGTAGACCGGAACCGGCTTTTGTTCCGGGACTTTTTACTGAAAGATATTAACGGACACCGGGCAACGCTCAACGGTGAATATCAGATTTGGGATAGTCGTTACAGATTAAATACCAAATTTGAGCGTTTTTTGGTCCTGAATACCGGTTTTATGGATAATGAATCGTTTTACGGACAAATGGTGTTGAGCGGATTGGCTGAGTTGGATAATGTCAATGAATCCGTAAATGTAACTGTCAATGCCCGGACAGAAAGCAATTCATATTTATATTTACCTTTGACGTCAAGTTTGACTGAACAATCGAATAATTTTCTTCATTTTATTACTTCCGGTAAACCGGATGTCCAAGAGGTTCAACAGACATCGGGTGTTATGTCTGAAGTAAATCTGAATGCTAACCTTGAGGTAAATGATAATCTGAATGTGCAGGTTATTTTTGACCCGACGGTCGGAGATGTTTTACGGACTACGGGGGGTGGTAATATAAAAATTGCCTTTGATAAGGATGGCAGGTTGAGTATGTTTGGTGAATATCGGATTTCCAAAGGGGATTATTTGTTTACACTGAGTAATTTGGTGAATAAAAAATTTGTGCTTACTCCGGGAGGTACTATTAATTGGAGTGGTTCACCTTATGAAGCGATACTGAACATCAATGCTGTTTATAATCTGAAAACCGCGATAACTGAATTGTTGCCTGTGGAAAACAGTTCAGACGGAGAGGACCAAACCACTGAATCCGGCCGTAAAGTTCCTGTGGAATGTATTTTGAATCTGAGCGAGAAGCTGACTAATCCGACGGTGAAATTTGATATTAAGTTTCCGACATTAGCCACTCAGAACAAGAGTTACATTCAGAGTCTTTTCTCCAGTCAGGATGAAATAAACAAGCAGGTGTTTTCCCTGTTGGTTCTTAACCGGTTTTACCGGACAGACAATACCGGGGATTACGGACTTCAGGCGCAGACAGCAGGAGTGACAACTTTGACTGAGATGTTTACTAATCAGATATCGCGTTGGTTTTCAAAATATAGTGATAATGTAGATATTGGATTTGCATATCGGTTTGGGGACCGGGAAAATGAGATTACGTCGGATGAGCTGGAAGTTGCTGTCTCTACTCAGTTATTGAATGACCGGGTGATTATTTCTGCGAATGGAAATATGGATGTCGGTGGTAACCGGAACACGACTGATAGCCGTAAGACAAATATTGCAGGGGATTTTGATGTGGAAGTAAAGTTAAATAAGCAGGGGTCTCTGAAAATGAAAGCCTATTCCCATACTGATGAAAAATTACTTTACAATAATACAGAGACTATTCAGGGAGTAGGAGTTTCTTATCAGGAGTCTTTTGATACATTCCGGGAGTTGTTGCGGAAATATTTTTGGTTTTTTGGGAAAAAGAAAACAGGAGAGAGAGTTGAAGAGAAAGCGGAAAAATAAAAGAAATATTTGTTTTTTAGGTACGATTGATATTTTAGACAGGTGGGGAAAAGGTAAAGTTTTTGTAGAGAAGCGGCTCTGAATGTTGTTGTGTAAAAATTCAATATGATATGAAACATAACTGGAAACCGGGGACTATGATTTATCCGTTGCCTGCCGTTTTGGTCAGTTGCGGGGCAACACCGGAAGAATATAATTTGTTTACAGTTGCCTGGACAGGTACAATTTGTACGAATCCGCCGATGTGTTATATTTCTGTACGTCCGGAACGGTATTCTTATCCGATAATACGTAAGAATATGGAATTTGTCATTAACCTGACAACGGAGCAATTGGCATATGCTACGGATTGGTGTGGAGTGCGGTCGGGAAAGGATTATAATAAATTTGAGGAGATGCATCTGACTCCCGGGAAAGCAGAAATTGTAAAAGCTCCTACGGTTGAAGAAGCTCCGGTGTGTATTGAATGCCGGGTGAAAGAAATTGTTTCTTTGGGGTCACACGATATGTTTATAGCAGAAGTGGTGAATGTGCAGGCTGACGATTGTTTTTTGAATCCGGAAACCGGTAAGTTCGAATTGGAAGAGGCTCATCCTTTGGTGTATGCTCATGGGGCTTATTATAGTCTGGGAAAGAAAATCGGTAAGTTCGGATGGTCTGTGGAGAAGAAGAAAAAGAAAGGAAGTTTATAGGTGAGTAACGATTTCATTCATACCTTTTATCTTGGAGGTAATGAATATAAATCGTTACTCATTTTGTTGTAAATTGTTTATTTTTATTCTATCCTGGTTATTCCACCGGGCAATATGGCCTGTATACTGTTGTCGTACATAGCAGAGCAGTTGATGGCCGGTAAGAGGTATTCTCCCCGGAATGCTGCGTTGCTGCGGAATTTGAATGTTTTTGACTGGCCTTGCTCCAGACTGAAATAGACGTAAAACCGGTCATCGCGAATATCAACATATTCTGCCTGGGGGAGGGTTGCATTTCCGGTGAGCCGTTCGTTGATAATTTCGAATCCGGAAGGAACCAGGTAGCTTAATGCCAATTCCTGATAGGTTCCGGTGACTCCGGTGTTTTTTACAGTGATTTCACTGATTACATCTGTACCTTGTTTTAATTGGTGGATGTTTATTGCTTTCCCCTGGTCGTTGTAATAACGGATTTCCATAGACAAACCGGACATGATTTTTTCCTTCACCACATCCAGTGATACGGAACTGTTGATTTGCCGGGCAAAGAGGGAGCCTGTTCCGTTGTTTTCTATTGAAGCTGTGGACCGTTGATTTTTGATTGTCAGAGGTAATTGCCAGATGGTTTTATCTGTCCGGATTTCTTGTTTGCCTTTTGGGGTGGTGACTGTGACCTGTATGCCTTTCTGACTTCCCAGGTATTTTCTGACAAATTGTGCGGCAGCATGGAGAGAGAAAGCGGTTTCCTGGGTACTGAGCCATTGCTCTGAGCCCATTGCTTTTGAAATTTTTTCCAGCATCCGGTAGGCATCCTGCCGCATGTCGAGAATTATCATGGATTGAAGTATAAGTGCATAATCCCGGATGTCAGAGCCGTAAGTTCTTCCGGTTTCACGATAGGAGGCGACTTCGGAGGATAAGTTTCTAATCATTGTCCTGGCAATTTCTTCCTGATGGCTCAATGCATAAGCAGAAGCGAGTAGCCATTGGGAAACCGGATTTTTTAGCTGGCTTTCTTTTAGTCGGTTCATGGCTGCCATATCGGGATGTTCTGCCAGAGCCAGAACAAACAACCGATAGGCTTGCTCTTGCTGGGCCCAAGGTTCTGTACGGACCCATCTGTTTGCAATCTGTCCGGTATAATTCAGGGCATTTTGTAACATGGCAACCGGAACGGAATATCCTTGTTGTTGTGCTGATACCAGAAATTGGATAATATAGGCTGTAACCCATTCTGAGATATAGTTTTCACCTGGCCAGTAAGCAAAGCCTCCTTCTTTGGTCTGATACCTGCTTAGACGGTCTATGACTGTCCGGATGTTATTTTCTGTTGTCATGGATTGTTCCGGCGTCAGGGATAGTAACACAGGTAAAGATAATTGAGGAAATGCTTGCGAAGTGATTTGTTCTGCACAACCATGCGGATAGTCTATCAGGTAAGTCAGCCGTTGTTCCAGATTGAGAGGGGGGATAGAAGAAATTTCCAGTACGGATAAAGGTTCCAAACCAGTAATAGGAGTATCGAAAGAAATGGTTTCTCCGGCTTTTACTTCCTTTGCTTCTATTTTTGTAATACGTGGATTTGGAATGCGGACGGTGATGTCTTCTGTTACAGTGGCTTTTTCGGCACCGCCACTTGCTTCCGTCCGGAGTGTTGAAGTTCCGGTTGTCTGGTTGATGCGGGCTTTGAACCATACCAGTTGTTCTCCTTTTGTATCAAACTGAACGGTTTGGGTTGATTCACTGATGAGTGTGATTTTATCATCTGTGGTCATTTTAACTTTGACTTTTCCTATATTCTCCCGCATAGCAAAAACGGTTACCGGTATGTCAGTGATATCGCCGGGAGTAAGCAAACGGGGGAGTGCTACGGACAACATCAGGGGTTTGTTGACAGTGCTATTGGTAGAAACAGCTCCATAACTGCCGTTGTTGGCTGCAACGACAGTTGTACGTATCTCTCCTATATATTCCGGCATTTTGAAAGTATGTTTTGCTGTTTTTCCGGCTTCCAGCGTAAAAGGTCCGGCAAAGAGCACTACAGGTTTAAAACGGTTTGTTTTTTCATCCTGGGGATTTTTCAATGCTTCGTCACCGCCGACAGCAAAAGCCTGGTCCAAGCGTATGCCATAAGCTCCGTAAATATAGTCGTAGAAATCCCAGGTTTTTACTCCAAGGGCTTCGCGGGCGTAAAAAGTGTTGAACGGGTCAGGGGTCTTGAAATTAGTCAGGGACAATAGGCCTTCGTCAACAATGGCTATTGTATAATTCATGGCTTTTTTGTCCTTTTCTTTGATTTGTACTGTAAATTCTTTACCGGGGCGGAGTTCCGATGGTATATCTATAACCGGATTCAGCCGGAGACCGGGGTCTTCAATATTGACATTGACCACTCCGTACATCCGGACGGGACGGTCGTTGTCTTTGGCGTTGTGAGGCTGGAGCAGGGAAACGGCAACGTAGATATTCGGGCACATTTCACTGTTAGCTTTAATTTCGAAGGTAGTAGAACCGGCTTTGGTTGGTATGCGTTGTATGCTGCTGATGGTTTTCCCGTTTTCAAGGCTTATAATGGCAACAGCACCTTCGGAAGAAGGAAAAGTAACTTTAATGGTTTCTCCGACCTGATACTTTTTCTTATCCGTATTCAGGTTTAGCATGGTGGCAGTTTCCTGACTGTTGCTTTCTCCCCAGCTTCCGAAGTAGGCGATGATTCCGGAAGAATGTCCGGAAGGAGCAGTGGCTTGAATGAAATATCTGCCATATTCATGGATAGGCAAGTCAACGGAGAATGCTCCGTTTGTTGCTTTTACTTGTTTGGTGAAAATACTTTTGCTGTATTCCCGGTTAATATATGAACTCAGGTTTTCGTCTTCGGAATCCCACCACCAATGCCAATTGAGCCGGTAAACATTGATGCGGATGTTGGAATTCCCGGTTTGTTTTCCGGTAGGAGTTACAATAACACCATTTAATTTGGCCGGGCTCTGAGTAGAATACCAGTTATCTTCGGATTCCGGTAACCGGATACCTACATATTCTCTGTATGGCGAATAGCGGATGCTTTGCGAACTGATGCTAAAGTCGCCTCCGTTTTCAAAGACGCGGGTGGTGAAGACGGCATTTAATATACCCGGAGCATTGTCTGTTTTAATTTTATTTAACGGGAATGAAAATTGTCCTTCACTATTGGTGGTGCCGTCGAATAAGTTTTCTGTGGCTGGTTCGAAATATCTGGACTTGTCGGAAAAAGTATAATCCGGGAATTCCGGAAATCCTGCATTGTTATTGTATAATTTTACTTCAGTTATGGCTTTCTGGTTTGAGCTGCCTGCACCATTCAGCCAGCGTGTATTTACTTTTACGGGGCTGTCAGAAACGCCTTCTCCGATGATTTTGTCATTTGGAAATTGCATTTGAATGGCAAGGCGGTTGGGTTTTATCGTTTCTACCCGGAAAGTTTTTCTGAAAGTCAGTCCGCCGACCCGGAAAAGGGCTGTCCAATAGCCGGTTTGTGCATCTTCGGCAGTTTTAAAGGTGAAACAATGGATGTTGTTTGTGTTTATACTACTCTGGAGTGTTTGCGTGATATGTCCGTTCGGATCAGTCAATTGTGCCACAATCGGATGTCCTTGCGGTAATACATTTAGTTTGTCCTCCAGAATAAGAGAGAGGTAAACTTCATCTCCCGGACGCCATACTCCGCGTTCTCCGTAAATGAAGCCTTTCACTCCCATTTGCACATGTTGACCGCTAACATCAAAATTACTTAACGAGAGTGCATTTCCGTCAGCCAGTTTCAGCCAAGCCCGGTCTTGGTCTTTTTCTGCCATTACAATAAAAGCTTTTCCTTGCGGCCTCAAGGTTGCAAAGCCATTCTTGTCTGTTTGTGCGGAGTCGGTTTTTTGATTTTGGTAATTATAGAGGGTTAGTTTACAATCGGCGACAGGTTCTGCTGTTGACAGGTTGTTAACACAGATAACATAAGAGTTGTCTTCTCCTTTCTTGGCCATTAATCCCAGTGAGGTATTAATGATATTCCTTGCGGCGAATCGTTCTCCGATGTAGTAGGATATATTGCAGGGATTATTTCGTTCTTTCCATGTATAACCGTTGGGGTAGTGGTATTCACTATAATAGGCATAACCGTTTTGGTTATCCCAGTCTATGGAATTGTAGTCAGAGTCCGGAGCTTCATTCGCGCAGGCAAGGGAAGTATAGGATTTCTTGAATTTCAGCCGGATCCGGTATACGGTTCCTTTTTCCAATTTTACCATTTTAGATAAGTCGATAGTAAAATCGTTCCATTTGCCGGGGTCAAGGTTAGGATGTCCTTCGGTCAGGTCTATTTTTTTCAGGAATACCGGCCGGGCTGTCCGTACTAACTCCGTGTGCTCATCGTAAGCATTTTCCTGGAGAAAAAAGTTCATATTTTGGTGAAGAACCTGAATGATTTCCAGGTCAACAGCTTTTAAGCCTACGGCTGAAAAAGGGATAAGAACTTTGTTTTTGTCGGGTACGATAACTCCTTTACCTATGAGTTTCACTTCTGGTTTGGTGGACCGGAGAGTTAATGTGGTTGTATATTCGGTTTGCAGAGTGATGCCGGAACTGCTCCGGATGCCCGGAAAAACATTCATGGTTACATTGCTTACATCGAGGGAAGAGGGAAGGTAAGCCTGGATAACATTATCGTGAATCTTAAAGTTGTCGAGTGTGGTTCCGGAGATTGTGACTAATCCACGGACATCCTGTTCCGGGTCGATATTTTCGGACATGTATATACTGAGAATAATGGGTTCTGAGTCGGATATTTTGACATTGAGAACCGTAAAATCATTTTTTCCCGGAATTTTAATATCCTGACTCTGATTGTTTTCAATTTCTTTGGAAAAATTCAGTGTGAGTTTTTGTCCGGATGTTCCTTTTTCCAGGTGGCGGAACCGGAAATAATGGCGGTTTCCATTGTGTTCCCATTCTGGCACAAGATGGTTTCCCTGATAGGAGGCGGACACCATTTTTTCTATTTGCAGAGGTTCAATATAATCAGAAGTATGTAGTACGCCCTGGTATTGTAAATCGTTACTTTTATCCGGTTCAGCCGTCAGGTTGCCCGGTTCAAAGACGATGGTAAGCGGTATGATTTCAAATTTAAAATTGAATTTCTGGAACGGGGCAGGGACTTCACATAGGTCGCCCAATCTGAAATTGACTCGATATGTTTCCCCGTTTTTAAAAGGTTCTTCCGGGATAAACTCAATGCTATTATTGTCTTTCAGAACGGTTTTACCCTTGACGGCAGGGGAAAATTGCAGAATTTCTGCCGGAAGGTCGGAACCTGGCTGAAAATTTTTGTCGGGTTTTTGAGTGAGGTAGACGGAGACCGGGGAGGAAGATTTTATTATTCCGCTTGTATATCCGGAGATATATCGGTTGAAATTTGTTGTTTGTTTTTCTTTACATCCGGCCAGAAGGGCTACAATCAGTAAACATCCGGCCAAAAAATGTTTGTATTCCATAGTATTTGTTTTAGAATCATTAACACAAATGTATAAATAATGTTTGAATTTCTGTTTCTATTTGTGCGGAAGTCTTTTCTTCTAAATTAAATAATATAACTTTGCAAATCCATTTTGTAATAGTAAAAAAGAAGTATATATGAGAATAGCGGTTGTCGGTACAGGGTATGTCGGATTGGTTTCAGGAACTTGTCTGGCAGAGACGGGTGTGACTGTTACTTGTGTTGATGTGGATGTATCAAAAATCCAGAAGTTGAATCAGGGAGGTATTCCGATTTATGAACCGGGACTGGCAGAATTGGTGGCTAAGAACCGGGCCAATGAACGTTTGTTTTTTACCACTTCATTGAAAGAAGCACTGGAAGATGCTGATGCTGTATTTATAGCTGTCGGAACACCTCCCGATGAGGATGGGAGTGCTGATTTGCGTTATGTGTTGGGGGTTGCCCAGGAAATCGGAGAATTGATAGATGATTATATTGTCGTTGTTACCAAATCGACTGTGCCTGTAGGTACGAATTGGAAAGTGAAAGCTACCATTCAGGCTGAATTAGAGCGTCGGGGAGTGCAGGTGGAGTTTGATGTGGCTTCTAATCCGGAGTTTTTGAAGGAAGGAGATGCTGTCAATGATTTTATGAAGCCGGACCGGGTGGTGGTCGGAGTGGAGACTGAACGTGCCGGAAAGGTGATGGAGCGTCTGTATCATGCTTTTATCTTGAACAATATTCCGATTCTGTTTATGGATATTCCATCGGCAGAAATGACAAAATATGCTGCTAATTCTATGCTGGCTACCCGGATTTCCTTTATGAACGACATTGCTAATTTGTGTGAGATTGTTGGTGCGAATGTGGAATCGGTAAAGCGGGGGATAGGCAGTGATTCGCGGATAGGTAAAAAATTTCTGAATGCTGGTTGTGGTTATGGAGGTTCCTGTTTTCCGAAAGATGTAAAAGCATTGATAAAGACGGGGGAGGATTACGGCTATGAAATGGGGGTACTGAAAGCGGTTGAGGAGGTGAATGAAAAGCAGAAATCTGTTTTATTTCAGAAGATACAAAAGCATTATAAGGGAAATTTAAAAGGCCGGCATTTCGGATTGTGGGGGTTGTCGTTTAAACCTGCAACGGATGATATGCGTGAAGCTCCTTCTTTGGTGCTGATAGAACAATTATTGGAGGCCGGAGCTACGGTGACGGCTTTTGACCCTGTGGCCATGGATGAATGCCGTCGGAAAATCGGCGACCGTATCCGCTATGCTTCTCAGATGTATGAGGCGTTGAAAGATGCTGATGCTATGGTGGTTGTGACAGAATGGCAGGAATTTAAAGTGCCGAAATTTACTTATATTGAAAAGTCACTGAAGGAAAAAGTCATTTTTGACGGACGTAATATTTATAGCCCCGAGCAAATGCGGGAGTTTGGCTATATATATTATGGTATCGGGAGATAATAGCGGGATTTTTGGTAGGGAAGTTCAATTTCAATATATGCGTATATTATTCATTGTCAATCCGATTTCGGGACTTGGGTCAGGGAAAGAGTTGCCGGAGAGAATTAAAGCGATACCTGAGTATGAGCAGGTTGATTTTGACATTGTCTTTACTAAATATGCCGGACATGCAAGGATTCTGGTGGGAGAGGCAAGAGATTCGGGTAAATATACGCATGTTGTTGCTGTTGGCGGCGATGGTACGGTGAATGAGGTCGGGACTGCTCTTTGCGGTAGCGATATTGCTTTTGCGGTGGTTTCTTTGGGTAGCGGAAACGGTTTTGCCCGTCACCTGGGATACTCTATTTTTATGAACAAAGCACTCAGACAGGTATTGACTGACTGTTATGCGCAGATTGATGTCCTGCAAATTAATGATAAATATTCCCTGAATGTGAGTGGAGTGGGATTTGATGCAGAAGTGGCTCATGAGTTCAATCATTTAAAACTGAGAGGAGTACTTTCTTATATTTATGCGGCTATAAAATTGTGGTTCCGTTATCCGGAAAAGAAATATAAAATTATCAGTGGGGGCAAAGTGATGAAAGTGAGTTGTTTTATTCTGAGTTTTGCTAACAGTTCGCAGTACGGCAACAACGCCTATATCGCGCCGCATGCTTCTGTCCGGGACGGGCTTATGGATATCTGTATTCTGAAACGGCCTGCTTTTTTTGAAATCATGTGGTTTTTACTTTTCTTTATCAGTTCCAAGCTTTACAAGCTTTCTTATTACAAAGAAATCCAATGTCGGGAAGCCGTGGTGGAAGGTGATATTCATCGCGTGCATATTGACGGCGACGCTTATCTGATGGAGTCGCCGCTCCGGTTGAAAGTACTTCCGGGAGTCTTGAAAGTGGTTGTCCCGAAGAAGTTGAAAGGGGAATAAGGTATTTTGTGCATGGGATGTTTTCGAAAAACGTGGAAAATCGGCTTGGATGAAATCAGTTGAAAATCCGTTTGTGCCGTAGAGACGTTTTTGTATTATGTACCAAAAACGGTCGTTTTTATTGGTAATATTTTTTTTAAAACATTACAAATGTAGCAAAAAAAGTTTATCCCAAACAAATTTATTTTCAAAATATTAACACATCCTCATTTTTACATCGGAGAAAAGGTAAAATAACCAATAAAAACAACCGTTTATTTTGGTTAAATCAGGAGTTGTAGGAACGTGACTCCGTTTGGTGATGTTTTTGGAAGCGGATAGAAAATCTAATTCTAAAAACATTCAGTTATGGCAAAGGAAAACATTTTTTGGCCGGGTTGGTTGGTGGATAATCCGCTGACGGAGGACCAGAACGACTTCATGTTGAAAGTGAAAGTGGGCAACATGGTGACCACCGAGGATATTGCGAAAGCATTGCAGGCGGAGGGTACGGAATTTCAGTTGGAAACGCTGATTGATATCCTGAATCGGGGTGACCGCATCGTCCGGAATAAATTGTTGGCTGGTTTCAGTGTAGGTACGGGTGTGTTCTACGCTTATCC
Source organism: uncultured Odoribacter sp. (assembly GCA_910578105.1). Classification (GTDB taxonomy): domain Bacteria; phylum Bacteroidota; class Bacteroidia; order Bacteroidales; family Marinifilaceae; genus Odoribacter. The sequence goes on from CAJTPD010000004.1 coordinate 31,795, forward strand.
GAGTGTGTCGGGCGTTTGGCGCGATAAAAATGAGGTGTTCGACGAAAAGCGTCACAAAGTGGGCGTCAATTTCCAATTAAGTGCGGCATTGCGTGAGGGAGTGAAGCAGGTGGGTGTGGAAGTATTGGGGGTATCGGTTGCAGGTCCCGAGATTTCGGGCGTGACGGATACGTGGACAGGCGAGCAGAACGGCTTGATAACGCCGGATGAAACGGTGACGGTGAAAGGCCGCAACTTGCAGATAGCCGGCGAAGAGGGGGATGCCGTGGGCCTTTGGTTTGTGCGGGTGGAGGACGGTACGAAAACGGCTGTCGAAATGCGCCGCTTGACGGTGAACAATCCCTTGGTACTTTCGTTCCGTGTGCCGAAACTGACGCCGGGCGACTACTGGTTGGAACTGACCACCCGTTTCAGCAAAGGCCAGTTGACGAAAGAACCGCGCACTGCACGTTTTGAGAAAGTGCTCAACGTGCCTGTGGAGGAGAATGCGGGTGATTAAAATGTTAACTCCAGTGTGGAGTACGCACGTACTCCGCATCGGAGTCAATGCTTACGCCTGTGTGGAGTGTGTGCTGATTCCGTGTTGGAGTGCGAGGCTACTCTAGGGGAAAGAAAAGCATAATAGAGCAAATGAAGTAGACTGTCCATACTTCTTTTTTGAATTATTAATTCCTTAGGACAGGGGAAAATATAATTAATTTATTATGAAAAGAAAAAAACTAATTTATGTACTGATTGCGGCGGGATTAATAACGTTACTTACACAATCTTGTGCTACGTTAAACGATCCTTATTTCCAAAAAGGTTTCCGTCAGGGATGGAATTCAACTGCACCGACAGAGTATCGCTATTAGTGTGATGTTATAGTTTGTGATTGTTTAATTGATTTATTTCCAATAATTTACCTTATCTTTACTTAAAATCGATTTATTATGAAAAAGTTTTTAATTCTTTTAGCAATGTTTTTAGGAATCAGTTTTTTCACGAATGCCCAAGAGTGTAGAATCAAGGGAAGTACAAGTGGACGAACGATTAAAGTTTTGCGCACAACATGGACTAAGGGGCAAGAGAAGGTCGAGGTTAAGGTTAGCAATGATGATGCATTAGGTGCTAATGTAACAATTGAGTTAGAAATTACTTATAAATGTACAAACGGCAATCACAAAGAGACTACTACGGTTTCTATTGATGATTTTGTGCCTGCACAAAAACCGATTGAATTGTCAACATATATAACACCTACGTATCAGAAGAGTACTGCTAATTATGAAGCAATTGAAGTAAAAGTTAAATCAATTAAAGGTACTGCCTGTGAATAATTTGGCTTTGTAAAAGTTTAGCGTCAGTACTTGCGTGGTGTACTGACGCTAATTAATGCAAATTAAAATTAATTACGATGAAAAGATTTTTTTTTACAATGAGTGTGTGCGTTGCCTTGCTTTTGGCTTCGTGTGGGGGAGTAAAACAAGCGATAACGGAAAATAACCGAGGTAGTAGAAATCCTTTCGGCGGCGATGTTCATGAAATGCCCAATGCGGAAATCGATACGGACGATTGGTTCGGTGCTTCCGGTGTTGCCAGTGGTCCCAAAGTGCGGATTGCTGAAATTTACAGAACAGCTTTGACGAATGGTCAAAACATCATCCGCCAGAAAATGAAACATGCCTACAAAGGTGCTGTTGATGATTACATGAATTCTTTTGGCAATAATGCCGGAACGGATTACCAATCCAAAATGGAAGCTGCCGGGACGCAAATCATCGATGTGATTGTCGGTGAAACGCGGGAGGTGAAGAAGCCGCTATATTCCGATGTGGATGATAAAGGAAATACTACTTGTTACCTTGGTCTCCGGGTGTATAAAAAAGACTTGGCAGACAAGTTGGCAGACGCTGTTGTCAATGTGGTTTCCGAAGATGAAAAACTGAGTATCCGTTTCCAGGAAAGTCAGTTCCGCGAAAGAATGAAACAAAGTTTCAAGGATTTCAAAGAGAACAACCAATGAAAAAGTTTTTGTTTGTTCTCATAAGTTCTATGCTGCTCTCGTTTGTGACGATGGGGCAGCATGTTTCTTTCAAAAAGTGTCCGGAATGGGTGGATGGCGAATTGGGACATGCTAATATGCGTTTGCGTAATTCCCGATTGGAAGTGGTGACAGCAAAAGGCTATAGTGAAGAAGATGCTCGTAATAATGCGGCTAAAAATGGTATTTTGAATCAAAGTGGAGAAACCGGAGCTCGGTTTAGTGTGCAGGTGCAAGACGGCAATATTATTATAACAGGGAATGACGATTTGACTGTCAAGTCGCGCATTATCGATGAATACCGCCAAAAAATGGGACCGGGAGAATATCAGGTAACATTGTTGATGCAAATAGCAGGCAATCCGACGTTGGATTTGGAGCCAGTAATTGTAACACGACGTTATCCTTTTTCGCCACGGATTCTGATTCCGGGTATGGCTCAGATACACAAGGGCAGCATGGGGAAAGGTGCGTTTTTTATTACCAGTGAGGTGATTTTTGCCAGCGGTGTAGCGGTATTCGAGTTGCAACGCTCATCCAATAAATCGAAAATTTTTAAGACAAATGTTCTTAAAGAGCGTCAGGATTATATGGACAAAGCCGATAAGATGAAAAAGTTGCGGGATGGTTTTGCGATTGCCACTGCTGCCATTTATCTCTGGAATCTAATTGATGGAGCTGCTGCTAATGGGAATTCGCACGTTGTAGTGAAAAAAAATAAAGTGAAACTTACTCCTTATGCAACGATTCAGTCAGCAGGAATATCGTTGAGTTTAAACTTTTAAGCAAATACTAAGATGAAAAATAATTTATTATTCCTTTTGCTTTTTGGGGGTATTATCGGATGTGCGGATGATGATATATCGGGTAGCGTTTATGGTACGGTTTCTACAGAAGATGGGGTTGCATTGACTAATACAGCAATGTCGCTTTATAAACTTGAACGGTATTATCGAAATGGAACGGAATATGGAAAATGGATCGTTGAGCAACAGAAAAAAACGGATGATAACGGATATTATGAATTCGAAGAGCTTAGTCCTGTGGAAAACTATCAATTAAAGGCAGAATTGAAAGAATATGCTATTTTTTCCTCGGATATTGGATTTTTAAAGAGCGAACGGATGAACATAAATATATTTTTAGAGAAAGTAAAGGTGGATACGAGTAGCAGCATTATCTTGAAAGAAGCAGGTATCGCTGTTCAGAAATTAGATATTTCTGCTGGTGCAATTAGCCAAAAACTTGCAGAACGACTTTGTGCTGAATCTATTGTTGGCGGGCAAAAGGACTGGCGTTTACCGACATTAAGCGAATTGACTTCTATGTATAACAATAAGTTGTTATTGCCGAATATAAAAGAAGAGAATAGCTATTATTGGACATCTACCCTGGAAAGTGGTGTCAATGGGCAGAACCGTTATTATTTGATAAACATGAGGGATGGAGATATTACAGATAATTATAGTAATAGTTCATCTACTGTTTATTACTATAAGTGTTATGCTCGTTGTGTACGTTCAATAGAATAACAATGAGATATTTCGCGATATAGAAATAAGAAAGATTTCTGAGAAGATATTATAAAATATTTTCGTAAATAATAAGTATAATTTTTTGAACAATAGGATTGTTATGGGGGTATGATAAAAAAACATGTCCTGAGTGCGGAATGGAGATTCCTTCATCTGCACGGAGGTGCCCTTATTGTCATGGAGAATTTGGCAATAACTCACTTTTTGATGATATTCATCAATATGGTTGTTTGGGTTTACCTGTAATAGGTTTAATTATATTGGGTTGTTTTTGGTTGATAGGTAAGTGTAGCAATCCACATATAGAATCTTCACCAACGAATAATGTTGGTTATTTAAGTTCAACATCACAGAAGAGCGAAATACCTGGATATATACAAGTGGGGCGTGTTAGTATATCTAAATATAAAAAATATAAAATAAACGTAGAAAAAGCATTTATTTATACTTTGGGTAAAAGAAAAAAGAAATTAACCGGTGGATTCTATTCTAAAGGGGCAATTGTATGGGGAACTGCGCATGATGACGGTTTTGTTGGAGTCGTTTCCGATGCCAACGGCTATAAAAATGGTGATTGCTATTTAAAAATTTCTGATGTAAAACCGTTAGAATAATTATAGCTATTGGTTATCTAATATGTAATTTTTTATGTTATAAATTAAATATATGGTACAAAGGGGGATAATAAGTATATTTCTATATGCTTTCTGTCTGGCAAGCAGTGTTTCTGCTCAAACCTTTGAAGACTATAAGCGGCAGGCGAAGCAGGAATTTGAGGCCTACCGCGAAAAGACGCAGCGGGATTTCAGTGCTTATCGTGACAGTGTGAATGCCGAATTTGCAAGGTTTATGCGGGAGGCGTGGAAAAAGCGTGATGCGAAACCGGCGGTTCCCCTGCCTGAGCGGCCGGAGCCGCCCAAGCCGGTGGTGAAGGACCCGGAGCGGGAACCATCGCAGGATACGCTGCCTTTTGAGTTGGTGGATCCGAGTCTTCCATCCCGCCCAAAGTTGCAACCGGTGACTCCTCGGCCTCAGCCGTTTGTGCCGCTGGACGTCCCGGAGCCTGATGTGCCGGAATTGAAACCGGTGCAGCCAGCGTTCCCGGTTGACTTTTACGGCGGTTCCTATGCGTTGCCGTTGACGGATGCCCAGCGTTTCGAGTTGAAGGGAGTGGACGAGAACAGTGTGGCGGATGCGTGGTTGCGTCTTTCGGAGGCCGATTATCTGCCCCTGTTATCCGCCTGTATGCAGTGGCGGGATAGTCTGTTGTTGTGCGATTGGGGGTATGTACGCTTTTTAGAGAAAATGACCGGGGCGTTTTTTCCGGAATCGCGGCAGAACGAGGCGCGGTTGCTGCAAATGTTTATCCTGACCCAATCGGGGTATAAAGTGCGTATCGCCCGGAGTGGAAACCGGCTTTGCCTGTTGTTGCCCACCCGGGATATGGTGTACGGATATTCTTATATCGAACGGGACGGGATGAAATATTATATTCTTCCGTCTGATGAGAAAGGGCCGTATTATGTGATGGAACACGCCTTTCCGGAAGAGCAGCAGTTGTCGATGGAAATTCCGATTATGCCCTCTTTGGCTTCGGCACCGACAGCCCGGCGTCAACTTTGTTCCAAAGCATGTCCGGAAGTGACAATGACTGTTGCGGTCAACAAGAATCTTATGGATTTTTATACGGACTATCCGCAGACGTCCTGGAATGTCTATGTGCGGGCATCGCTGAGCACGGAGGCGAAAGCCGCGATGTATCCGGTGTTGAAGGCTGCCGTTGGCGGTAAGGCAAAGAGTGTGGCCGCTGGTATGTTGCTGAATTTCGTGCAGACGGCTTTTGCATACCGGACGGACGATGAGCAGTTTGGCTATGAGCGTCCTCTCTTCCCTGACGAGACGCTTTATTATCCTTACAGCGATTGCGAGGACCGGGCCATCCTTTATGCGGTGCTGGTACGTGAATTATTGGGATTAGACGTGGTTTTGCTGCATTACCCGAATCATTTGGCTACTGCTGTCGCCTTGGGAGACGATGTGCCGGGCGATTATCTGATGTTGGACGGACGTAAATATCTTGTGTGCGACCCGACATATATCAACGCGGGCATTGGCGAGGCTATGCCTCAATATAAGCAGACCAAGGCGGAAGTGATGCGTGTGGCGGATTTGAAGTGAGGTACGATTAATTATAATTGTCAAAATAATCATGAGGAGGTTTTGGTTCATTTTGATAATAGTGGTCGTCTGTTATGGCATGGCGGTGCTGTTGGATAGGTACGATATGGTTTTTACTCCCATTGTTCCTTTAGAAGAAGCCATTGCTTACAGCAATATTCCGGTTTGCGGTTATATTTATCGGGTGAGTAATAGGGAAAATAGGATTTCGGCTGTTATGTAGGCAAGCAATGAGGTGAAATGTAAGCGTGACATTGTTGGAAGAGTAAATTTTTATTTTGACAGGGAAGGACGTATCACTAAAATAGATTGTGGAGATTGTGTCTATGAAATAAGGTATGAGCCTGCTTTGGAGCTCCCTTACCGAAAAATCGAGTGTCAGCGAAGCGATGTTGCAGACGGCTCAAAATGGATAAATACTTTTGGGTATGATAAAGGATGGAATAGTCCATTTTATTTGTTTCTGAGGTTGTGGCCTAAAAATATGGATGGGATATGGGAGAGATGGATTAAAATCGGAAAAGATTCGGTAGATATAACTCAATATAAATATTATCGGATTAAGAAAGGGAAAATGGTAAGTGGCGCGGTGGATGGGAAGAATTGGAAAAAGAGAGGGGGAATGGAGTATTTTTATGGAGAGAAAAATTTTTATCTTCAAAAAATAGAAGACACCTTATATACCAGTTCGCTGGATTATTGTGAAGCCTCTGTTCTTTATTATGATTGTGAGTATAGGTATGAAATGCAGGAAGGGCGAGTGTATATGTCCTATTATAAGAATCGTAAGTTGGATTGTGAGTATTCCTGTGATTTAGAAAAAACATTGTCTCCGGATAGATGGGAGTACTGTGTAGTAAGAACTGAGTATAGCGATATTTTTTATTCAAATTTGGCTAGAATTTGGTATCCGACTCGTGATTACATGATTGTTGAATATCACGTAGAGGAATATTGGAATGGTCCTAACGGAATTTGATGTGCAGGGCAAGGTGACTTACTTTTTCGTTTCAAAATGCATTTTAAAATGGTTATTCCGATGGGGGAATGCCCATTTCTTCGGCCACTTTGAACATGTATGTGCGGGCTTCTTCGTAATTGTTGCCAATAATGCCATCGAGGATGGCTTCTTTGATGGCGTTTTTAATATCGCCGATAGCTTTGCAGGGAGGCAGACTGAAAGTGGCGATAATTTCTTCTCCGCTGATTGGAGGCTGAAAATTGCGTATGGAATCTTTTTCTTCTACTTCTCTGAGTTTTTGTCTGACGATTCTGAAATTCTCTAAAAAGCGTTTTACTTTTTCTTCATTTTTTGAAGTAATATCGGCTTCAGCCAAAGTCATCAGGTCGTCTATGTCGTTTCCGGCATCGAATAAAAGTCGCCGGACGGCAGAATCAGTAACAGTTTCTTCTGCCAAAACAATAGGACGCATGTGCAGGTTTACCAGTTTTTGTACATATTTCATTTTTTCATTTTGTGGTAACCTGAGTCTGTTAAATATTTTGGCTACCATCCGTTCGCCCACATGATTATGTCCGTAAAAAGTCCAGCCTTGTCCTTTTATGTATTTTTTGGTGGCAGGTTTTCCTATATCGTGTAGCAAAGCTGCCCAGCGCAGCCATAGTTCCTGACTATACAACGATAAAGTGTCCAATACGGTCAGGGTATGGTAAAAATTGTCTTTGTGTTTGATACCATTGATATTTTCAACTCCTTTCAGGTCTGTGAGTTCCGGAAAGAACAGTTCCAGCAAGCCGGTTTCGTCCAATAGCCGGATACCTCTGGAAGGTTCGGGAGAAAGCATGATTTTGTTGAATTCGTCCATGATGCGTTCTCCGGATACGATGGAAATCCGGTGACGTTGTTCTCTGATTCCTTTTAAAGTGTTTTCTTCGATGGTAAAGTTCAGTTGCGAAGCAAAGCGAATGGCCCGCATCATCCGGAGCGGGTCGTCTGAGAAAGTGATGCCCGGTTCCAATGGTGTTTTGATGATGCGTTGTTCGAGATGCACCAGACCACCGAAAGGGTCAATAAGGGTGCCGTAGTCGTGTCGGTTCAGGGAGATGGCCAGGGCATTGATGGTGAAATCACGGCGTTTCTGGTCATCATCGATGGTACCTTCTTCCACAATGGGCTTGCGTGAGTTGGCCCGGTAGGATTCTTTCCGGGCTCCCACGAATTCGATTTCCATGCCTTTGTAGCGGAACATGGCTGTCCCGAAGTTTTTAAATACGGATACGTGTAAATTACCTAGTTGCCGGGCAGTTTCTTCTGCCAGTCCGATTCCGCTGCCGTGCACGACAATATCAATATCTTTGGAAGAACGGCCTAACAGTAAGTCGCGTACATAGCCGCCGATGACGTATGCTTCAGTATTCTGGTCTGCTGCGATGGCGGCTAGTATTTCAAAAATCGGATGTTCTAAAGGTAACTTCATTCCGCTTGTTTTTTCGGATTATGGATAGCAAAATTAAAACATATTGTCTAAAATAAAAAAGATACTTGTACATCAAGATTGCACTGGTTTTTATAAAAAAGACGGATGAAACTTATTGGGGGCAAAGATTATCGATTAGGGGAATAATTTAAAGAAACTGTCTAAAACAAATAAAGTTGTGCCAAAATCAATGTTCTGATTTCAACACAACTTCGCTAAAAAAATGTTTTTTCAGAGAACAGAATTGTTTCTTTACACTATTCCGGAGAATCCCATGAATGCCATTGCCAGTAAGCCTGCAGTTAACAGAGCTATGGGCGACCCCTGCATTCCTTTGGGAATGGCGACCAGTTCCAAATGTTCGCGGATACCTGCAAAAATCGTCAGGGCTAATCCGAAACCAATGGCAGTTGAAGCGGCGAAAACCAGGGATTGCAGTAAATTGAAGTCTTTCTGAATGACCATGATTGCTACGCCCAGTACGGCACAATTGGTAGTAATCAGGGGCAGGAAAACTCCCAAGGCCTGGTAGAGTGAAGGACTTACTTTTTTCAGAATGATTTCGACCATTTGTACGAGGGCTGCAATAATCAGGATAAAGGTAATGGTTTGCATAAAACCGATACCGAATGGTTCTAATACAGTTTTCTGTACGATAAAGGTGACTAAAGTAGCCAGAATCATGACGAAAGTAACGGCCCCAGTCATCCCTAATGCAGTGGATACTTTTTTTGATACGCCCAGAAAAGGACAGATACCCAGGAATTGTGCCAGTACAATGTTGTTTACAAAGACGGCTGCAATAAATATTAAGATGTACTCCATAACATAATTAAGGTTGGATTTTACAATTAGTTCGTTTTTCTGAGCCGGTTAACAACAGCTATCAGATAGCCTAATGCAATGAAAGCTCCCGGTGCAAGAACAAAGATCAACATGCCGTAATTTTCGTTGAATACCGGCAGATTGAATGCTTTACCGCTTCCCAGGATTTCGCGGATAACTCCCAGAATAGTCAGACTCAGCGTGAATCCTAATCCCATACCCAGCCCGTCGAGGATGGACGGAATGGCTTTGTTTTTGGAAGCAAATGCCTCTGCACGGCCTAAGACGATACAATTTACAACAATCAATGGAATGAACAGGCCCAAAGATTCGTGCAGAGAAGGCAGGTATGCTGCCATACACATATCTACAACCGTTACGAAAGCCGCGATGATGACAATAAAAGAAGGTATACGGATTTTATCTGGTATGATGTTGGTTACCAGAGAGATTACCAGGTTTGACATGACAAGCACGAAAGCGGTTGCCAAACCCATACCCATACCATTGATTGCCGAAGTTGTGACACCCAGGGTTGGGCACATACCCAGCAATAAGGCAAAAGTCGGATTCTCCCGGAATATGCCGTTGGTTAAGACTTTTAAGTTGTTCATATCATAAAGTTTTAAATTTAAAATTTTGAATTACTCCATGAGTTCAAAATTTAATTATTATTTTGTTGCGTTGCACCTGAAGAAATATCCGAGCCTTCCAGTCCGGCCGCAGCGCGGTTTACTGCATCTAAGAATGCACGTGAAGAAATAGTTGCGGCTGTGATAGCATCTATATCTCCCCCGTCTTTACTAACTTTCAGGCCTGTGGTGCCCGGTTTTTTTCCGATTATGTTTCCTTTTCCGTTTTTTGTAAACCAGAGGTCCATCTTAGAACCTAATCCGGGGGTCTCTTTGTGTTCCAGTACAGAATAATTGGAAATAGTGCCATTGGGATTAAATCCGACCATTAACCATACTTTCCCTCCAAAGCCATTATTCGTATATGTTTTGACTGCAGTACCTACCAGTTCACCGTTTCTTTTGGCCGGATAGAATTCTAATTTTCCGCCGTCGGGGGTTTCTTTTTCCCATATCTCAGCATTGGGATCATTGTCAAATTCTCCCGGGATTACCTGACGGATGGCATTTACCTGCTTCGCTTGCTTAGCATTGTCGATAGGACCGGCTGTCAAAGTGTAGACATATCCTACGGCAGCAGAAGCAATCAGGGTGACAGCAAATAATACTATCACCATATTTATGAAGTTTGACTCTAATTTCTTTCCCATCGTGTCTAATTTTAAGTTTTAAATTGAAGAAAATTATAATCTGCAATTTAAAAAGTTATGCAAATCGGGTTGGTTTACAATATCTGTTAATTAGTGGTGTGAATGCATTCATGATCAGGATGGCAAAGGACATACCTTCCGGATATGCACCGAACACGCGGATTACCACAGTCAGGATTCCGATGCCTGCACCGAAAATGAACATGCCTTTATGGCTCATCGGAGAGGTTACGTAATCCGTCGCCATAAAGATGGCTCCCAGCATCATACCTCCTGATAACAGGTGGAATAACGGTCCGGCAAACTGGTCGGGATTGCAAAGATGCAGGATTCCTGAGAATACGATTACTGTTGCGAAAATGGTTACAGGAATGTGCCAGGTGATAATCTTGCGAATCAGCATATAGGCAAAACCGATTAACAGGGCCCAAGCAGCTACTTCTCCGAGACTGCCTCCCATATGACCTAAAAACATTTCTTTGTATCCGATGAAGGTATCGGCAACGAGTAAATCATTAACAGACTGACCTGTTTTTACTGCTTCTTTAAGTAGTGCCAGAGGGGTTGCTCCGGTTTGTGCATCCGTATATGAACCTGCAAAACCTTGCGCTAATGGCCAGGTTGTCATTTGTACCGGGAAAGAAATCAGCAGAAAAACACGTCCCACTAAAGCCGGGTTAAAAATATTGCAACCCAGGCCTCCGAAGCTCATTTTACCGATTCCGATGGCCACTAATGCACCGATGATAATAATCCAGACAGGTAAGTTGGAAGGTACGTTGAATGCCAGTAACACACCAGTCAGGAATGCCGAACCGTCAAAAATGGTCGGTTGCTGTCTGAGCAGATATTTTTGAATGATGTATTCAAAAAACAAGCATGCCAACACTGAGGTCAGTGTTACAATAATGGCTCCCGTCCCAAAAAAGAGTATCGAGCAAATAAATGCCGGTATGAGTGCAATAATAACCCCATACATATTTTTTTCAATAGAGTCACCGCTGTGCAAATGAGGAGAAGGAGATACTAATAATTTCATATTTTAGATTTATATAGTTCAAAATTTGCAATCTGTCATGTATTATTTCTTTCGGTTTCTGAGCATTGCACCGGTCCGGGTTTTCCCTAAACGAATATAATCGAGCAAAGGACGGGCTGACGGACAGGTGAAACTACAGGACCCACATTCTATGCAATCCATGACTTTCTCTTCTTCCAGGCGTTCCAGCAGGTTGAAAGTGGCTAATTTTGCCAGCAAATAGGGTTCTAGCCCCATCGGGCAAACTGAGACACATTTACTGCAACGGATACAATTGCGGACGGGACTGCGGCGAGCTTCTTTATCGCTGATAAGCAAAATTCCGCTAGTACCTTTCATTACCGGTGAATCGATATTAAGCATAGTGCGTCCCATCATCGGACCTCCGCCAATTACTTTGGCGGTATCTTCGGGAATGCCTCCGGCAGCTTCAAGTAGTTTAGAGACAGGAGTACCGATGCGGCACAGGTAGTTTCCCGGATTTTTCACTGATTTCCCGGTAACGGTGACTACCCGTTCTATCAATGGTTTGTGTTTCATGACAGCCTCATATACAGCCAGAGCAGTTCCTGCATTTTGTACGACCGCTCCGACTGCAATGGGAAGTGCTCCGGAAGGAACTGTACGGCCTGTCGTTGCTTGTATTAACTGTTTTTCACCTCCTTGGGGATATTTCACTTTCAGAGGGCAGATTTCTATTTCCGGTGTTTTATCTGCTATTTGCTGCAAATGGGCAATTGCGTCCTTTTTGTTATTTTCAATTCCGATGATTGCTTTTTTTACGCCGATTGCTTTCATCAGGATTTGAACACCTATTATGATTTCTTCTGCTTTTTCCAGCATAATCCGGTGGTCGGAAGTCAGATAGGGTTCACATTCAACTCCGTTGATAATCAGGAATTCTGCTTTGTTCCCGGGAGGCGGGGTCAGTTTCACTTGAGTGGGGAAAGTAGCCCCACCCATGCCCACTATACCTGCAGCGGCAATTGCTTTGATAATTTCTTCTTGGGATAAGGCAATATTGTGTTCAATCTTTTCTGTCCGGTCAATACCGTTTTCCCATTCGTCGCCTTCTACTTTTATTGTAATGGCGGGTTTAGAGAGACCGGCCGCATCTGTTACGTTGTCAATGGCTACGATTGTACCGGATACAGAACTATGAATATTTGCAGAAACAAATCCTGTTGCCTGGGCTATTAGTTGTCCGGCTTTGACTGTATCGCCTTTTTGAACAATAGGGGTAGCAGGTGCTCCGATGTGTTGGCTGAGCGGGATGATTACCTGTTCCGGTAACGTCAATACTATGATTTTCCCGTTTGCTGATAATTTATTTTCGGGTGGGTGAACGCCACCAATTCTGAATGTTTTTAACACAGCATATAAGTTTTAGGTTTACTTGTATTTAAATTTCAGTTTTTGCTTTGTGGACCATTTTTCTTCAATCGTCGTTTTTTTCTTTTGCTATTATTTGTGTATCATTAGCAGGTTGCGATAGAGAGATTGTTGTTGCCGATTTTGCAGCCGGATTAGCTTTTATAGCATCGGTTTCCATTTTTCGTGGAGGAAAATTTACTTCATGGATGGCACCTGTCGGGCATACTCCTACGCATTTCCGGCATAATTTGCATTTTGTAAAATCAATATAGGCCAGGTTGTTTTCGATGGTGATGGCATTGAACGGGCATTCTTTGACACATTTTCCGCATCCGATACAAGCCACTTTGCAGGCTTTACGGGCAATACCGCCTTTGTCTTTATTAACGCAGGAAACAAATACCCGGCGGTCTTTCGGACCTTTATTTCTGAGTTCCATAATGTTGCGTGGACAAGCTTTGACACATGCCCCGCAAGCGACACATTTTTCATCAGAAACAATCGGGAGTAAAGTGGCCGGGTTCATGTGAATCGCGTCAAACGGGCAGGCAGCAACACAGTCGCCGCATCCTAAACAACCAAAACCACAATCGGTATCTCCTATATACAGAGCATGTTCGATGGCACAGGAGCGTGCACCGTCATATTCGCTGGAGCGCGGACGATTTTCGCAATTTCCGTTGCATCTGACTACTGCAATCTTAGGTGCTTCGGTTTTTACTTCGCGTCCCAGGACTGTTGCCACTTTGCTCATGGTTTCTGTTCCGCCCACCGGGCACATGATACCGTCGAGTGTGTCTGATTTTACAGCAGCTTCAGCCAAGCCACGGCATCCGGGATATCCGCAACCGCCGCAATTAGCTCCCGGAAGCAATCCCTCTACAATGTCGATACGGGGGTCTTCTTCCACTTTAAATTTTTGTGCTACAAAATAAAGTATTACTGCTGATACAATTCCGATAGCACATAGCGAAATGATAGTAATAACAATTGTACTCATTATTCAATATTTAAATTGCCTGTTTTTCAACTGTGAATTTAATTTTTTTATTTATTTTGTTCCGTGACAAATATAAAATAATAAAGTACAGAACAAGCAGAATTAAGCTGGAAAGTGCTGCCATCAGTTCACTATTGCCTGATATTTCAAGAAAAAAAACGATTGCAATAGTGAGGATGGAAGGTATGATGTAAGCCAGTAATACAGAGTAAAAAGCGTTGTCCAGACTGGCATAAACCGTGACTTTGTCACCGATATGGATTTCTTCTTCCGGAAGCGGAACTGTAATAATTTTTTGCTTTACATCTTCCATTCCGCAAGCTCCTTTCGCATGACATCCTGAACATGCAGAATGGCTATGGATGACTACATCCAGTGTTTGGAACGATATGCTTTTGACAATGCCTTCGTGTTGCACTTTTTTTGTCATAGAATTGCCGCAAAATATAAACAAAGGTAGTATTAAAAAGGGTAAAAATGAAAATTAGTATCTAAAAATTACAAGTAGGCAATAAATTATTATTTTTGCAATCGTAGCGGTATAGAGTATGCAGAATATAATATCAGACATAAAGTCAGGAGATGTTGAGGCATTCAGAGAGTTTTTTAACGATTATTATGTTGTGTTATGTGTATTTGCAGCACGTTTTTTACAGAGTGACGAGCAATGTAAAGATGTGGCACAGGAGGCGTTGACGGAGTATTGGGAAAAGCGGGAAGATTTTGATGAACTGTATAAGGTGAAGGGATATCTTTATACTGTTACGCGCAACCGTTGTTTGAATATTTTGCGTCACGAGAAAGCGGGGCGGGAGTGTTTGGATGTGTGTGAAGCAAATTTGGAATCGGAGCTTGTTTTTGAAAATTTGGTGATTGAACAAGAGACTTATTTATTGGTCCGTAAAGCTGTGGATACTCTTCCGCCACGGATGCGGACGATTATATACGGAATGCTTGACGGAAAGAAGAATGCCCGGATTGCGGAGGAAATGGGTATTGGTGAAGGGACCGTCAAAGCCTTGAAACAAACAGCTTACCGTAAATTGAGAGAACAGTTGAAAGAGCATTTTTATCTCCTGCTGTTATTCTGATTTTAATTTCGGATATTTCCATCAAATGTTAATTTTTTTATTTTTTTAATTTTCCGACTATTTCCATTTGTCACTTTAAGTGTTATATATAAAATTTAAAGTGAGTTGTGTGGTATGAAATTGGCAAAGAAACATTTTCGGATAGCTGAGATTTTAGCTATGTCCTTCATTGGTGGTTGTACGGAAAAAGAGACGGAAGAGTATGTTGCCTGGAAGCAGGAGCGGGAAGAAAACGAGGAATTGGCAGGCTTGATATTAAACCGGGATAATTACAGGAATTTTGAGCGGGTTTCCGAACGTTTTGATTGTGAGGCGGGTTGGAAGGAGTTTGCAGCAAAGTATCCGCTGGTGACAGGACAAGGAACCAATAGACACAAGGGGAAATTTGGACGTCGCATAGTACGATTGGGGTGGGTTGCTGCTGTGGTGGTAATGCTTGGTGGTATTTTATTTTGGCTGAGAGATGCCAGACTTGCAGAATCCCGTTTGGATTCGGGAGTAGCTTATCGGCTTAAGGCCGGAACAACCGGGGCTCAGCTTATTTTGGCGGACGGTGAGGTTAGGAAAGTGACCGGTAATCAGACTTTTTTGTATCGGGAAACAGATAGTACCATTGTGCTGACAGATTCTGCGGGTATTGATTATGCTGTTTGTCCGGCAGGTGATGAAAATAAATTGATGAATACGGTCCGAACCTTGACGGGCATGGAGTATGCCCTGACTTTGGCAGATGGCACGAAAGTATATTTAAATGCGGAGTCGGAGATTCGTTTTCCTATGGTATTCAACAGTAAACAGCGGGTAGTAGAAGTAACTGGTGAAGTTTATTTTGAAGTGGCAAAAAATGCCGCTTGTCCTTTTGTGGTAAAAACGCGGGATTTATCGGTAAAAGTACTGGGCACTTCTTTTAATGTGCGGGCGTATGACGAAGACCATACTGTGTTTGTTACTTTGACGGAGGGGAAAGTACAGGTGTTCGATGGTTGTCAGTTTGCAGATATTGTTCCTGGCGAACAGGCTGTGTATGGAAAAGCGACAAAGAAACTGGAGGTGAATTGTGTCGAAGTTTCACGGTGTATGGCTTGGAGAAACGGGATGTTTATTTTCCGCAACGAGCGTTTGGAAGATATCATTATCTGTTTGGCCCGATGGTATGATATAAAATACCGCTTTATGGACGAACGGATAAAGGATGTACGTATCGGTGCGAAACTTGACCGTTATGCCGATATGAATCCCATTGTGGAGATGTTGACTGTGAATCCGGCAATTTCTGTGGAATTGGTTGATGGGGAATACTGTATAGCAAGTAAGTAAAAATATGTTTATGTCGCAAACATGAACGCATGAAATATTATCAATTATTTTATTACATTTTACAAATATTATGGAAAAAAAACGAAATGCCCGAACTCCGAGGTGGGGAATCCGGCAAAAAATTTTACTGATGATGAAATTGAAACTATTTTTGGTTTTGATTGTTTGTGGTCCGGTGACGGCGGCTGTGCACTCCCAAAACAATATTTTGGATGTACAGTGGAAAAATGTTGCATTGGAACAAGTGATTTGGGAACTGGAACAGAAGACGGATTATACATTTATGTATTGGACGGCTGAGATACAGGATGTGAAAGTTACCCTGGACATCAAACAAAAATCCATCAATGATATTCTGGACCTGTGTTTGCGCAATACTGGCCTGAAATATAAAATCAACGATAATGCTGTTGTCATTCACCGCGTTCAGCAACAACAGGCAGAACGAGAGGCGGAGCGGATTGTAGTGAAAGGTTCGGTAAAAGATACCAAAGGTGAACCGCTACCGGGAGTGACCATCCGGCTTGAAGGCACTTCTTTAGGTGTCACCACAAACCAGGACGGACGTTTTGAGTTTTCGGCACCCAATCGGAAAGGTATGGTTCTCGTAGCTTCCTTTATCGGAATGAAGGAAGTGAGAATGCATGTAGTTCCGGGCAAAGAATTGAATTTCAAGATGGAAGAGGCGGTAAACGAGATGGATGAGGTGGTGGTTAACGGTTATTTTACGCAAAACCGCAACAGCTATACGGGAGCGGTGACCACCATTAAAGGCGACCAATTGTTGGAAGTGTCAAAGACCGATGTGCTCAAGGCATTGTCTTTTTCGGTGCCCGGTTTGCGTATCGTGACTGACAACGCCAGTGGTTCGAATCCCAATAAAGTGCCGGAAATCATCTTACGGGGAATGAATTCGCTCGATAGTGAAAACATGGAGCAGGGATTGAACCGCCCCCTGATTATTATGGACGGTGTGGAAATCAGTCTGCAACAATTGTACGACCTTGACATGTTCGACATTGACCGGGTCGATGTGCTCAAGGATGCTTCTGCTACGGCAATGTACGGAGAAAAAGCTGCCAATGGTGTAATTGTGGTGGTAAGAAAGCGGGTGATGGAAAGTAAATTGAGGGTGCGTTATAACTTCGTTCCCAATATCGGTTTTCCCGATGTTTCTTCTTTCAACCTTTGTTCTCCGTGGGAAAAACTGGAGTTGGAACGTTTGTACGGAAAATACGACAGTAATACAGGTGCATTTGACGAACTGTATAACGAAAAATTAAAACGGATAAATGCCGGTGTAAACACAGACTGGAAATCCATTCCGTTGCGCAATTCTTGGTCGCACGCCCATTCCTTGAGCATTACCGGACGGGGGAGCGGCATGGACTATGGGATTAACGCCAGTTATTCGGATGACCGGGGTGTGATGAAAAAGGACTACCGCCGTAATTTGGGTTTGGGATTCTATTTTTCCTATCATTTGAATAATAAACTGACGATGAGTTTCCGTTCCGATTTCTATAAGACAAATTCTAAAGATTCACCTTACGGAAATTATAGTGATTGGGTGGTTCTCAACCCGTACGATTCGCCTGTGGATGAAAACGGGGAATGGGTCAAAGTGTTGTCGTATGAAAAATTAAATCCGATTTACAATGCCACGTTGAGCAGTTTCAGCGTTGCGGAAAGCAAGCGTTTCACCAATAGTTTGAGTCTGAGATGGGATATTGTGAAAGGATTGTATTTCACCGGAAATGCCAATTACTCCATGGCAAACAACCAGTCGGACGTGTATGTTTCTCCGGACGACAGCCGTTTCATGCGTACAGAGACCAAGGAAGATGAAAAGGGGTCTTACGACCTGAACGGGGGTAATGATTATTCCTGGGCTTTGTCCGGCGTGCTTAACTATAGTCTCTCTTTGGATGAGAATGGCACCATACTGAGTCTTCACGGAGGAGCCGATGTGTCGCAGAGCGGAGGAAGCACGTTTGCTTTCCGGGGTGTCGGATTTACGAAAGACCGATTGGATGACCTGAACTTCGCACAGCGTTATCCGAACGAAGGCAAACCTTCCGGCTCGGAATCCTATAGTGCGACAGTGGCTTATTTTGCCAATGCCAACTTTATTTTGAAAGACCGGTATTTCGTAGATTTCTCTTGGCGTACTTCAGGCAACTCCGTTATTTCCAAAGACCGGCGTTGGTCGCCTTATTGGTCGGCGGGTATAGGTTGGAACATCCACAACGAGTTTTTTTTAGCCAATTTGGAATGGGTGGAGAGTTTCCGTTTCAGGGCAAGTGCAGGATATGTGGGAAGCAATAATTTCGGAGGTACGTTTGCACAGACTATCTACGAATACGGAGAGCCGTATGATGATTACCAAGGAGCTTTGCCGTCGTCAATGGGAAACGACAAATTGAAATCGCAACGCACCCTGAAACTGAACGGCGGTGTGAGCCTCGACCTATTCGAGGGGCGTTTGGGCGTGAATGTCGATTTTTACAAAGAGACTTCCAAAGATTTGTTAATGGACATTTCGTTGCCGTCTTCCACCGGATATGACAAAGTGAAATACAACCTTGGAGAGAGCAGCAACCGGGGATACGAAATTGCTGTTTCGGGTTCTGTCATCCGTACCCGTGACTGGGGCTGGACGTTAACCGCCACGACGAGCCATACGGCAAACAAGATTTTGAAAATCAGTAACTCTTTGAAGAACGTAAACGATGCGAATCGGGATGACAATACAAGCTCCCCGAAAATTCAGTTGGAGGAAGGAGAATCCGCCACCTCTATTTATGCTGTACGTTCTGCAGGAATCGACCCGGCATCCGGAAGAGAGATTTACATCAAGAAGGACGGCACTTACACTTTTACTTTTGACCCGAAAGATAAAGTGGCACTTGGAAATACGACCCCAATCATGCAGGGCTCGCTTTCGACAGGTGTCCGGTGGAAGGCCCTCACGGTGTTTGTCGGGATGTCTTACACGTTTGGAGGAGACATCTACAATTCCACACGGGCGGGTAAAATTGAGAATATCTCTATCGAAGAGAACGTGGACCGGCGGGCATTTACGGAACGCTGGAAGAATGTGAACGACTATGTCATGTATCCGAGTGTGCAATGGCCCTCGGCCGGACATACAGAGCGATTCGTGGAGCGGAATAATGAATTGTATCTCTCTGCAATCAACATTTCTTACAACCTGGAGGGCGATTGGTTGAAAAAAATCGGGTTGAGACGTCTGGGATTAGGTATAGGCTTCAGTGATATTGCCCGCCTGAGTACGGTGAAATATGAGCGTGGCACCAGTTATCCTTACATGAGAGGATATAGTTTTACCATTAGTCCGACATTTTAAAACGACAATACGATGAAAAAATTAGCAATATTATGGATATTGGCAGTTCTCCTGTTGGGGGGATGCGATGATTTCCTCACCTCCAGAGACAAGTCGCAGGTGTTGGAAAAAGTATTATTTACCGACCGGGAAGGTGTGGAAGATGCGCTGTACGGGATATATGCCGGATTGGCAAAATCGGGATTATATGGGGCTGAGATGTCCTATCGGCTGGATTTGCTGGCACAGTTTTACGAACCTCTCACTTCCTCGCTGTATGACATGCTGGAATATGAATTCGACGACCCGGGGGTAAGACCATTCCAAAATGACATTTGGAAAAGCATGTACCGCAGCATCAGCGACATCAATAACTTTCTGGATAATCTGGATGCTTACGAAGGCAAAGAACTCAGGTTTGAAAACCTTTATCGGGGAGAAGCTTTGGGATTGCGGGCTTACCTGCATTTCGACCTGCTCCGGATGTATGCGTCCGTAAAAATGAGTGAGCGCGGTATTCCTTATGTTACCCGGTTTGGTTCGTCGGTGACCTCTTTTTCGACGGTAAAAGAGTGTTACGATTTCATTATCGGCGATTTGACCGAAGCGGAGCGGTTGCTGCGGCAGGACGACACGCTCCTGACCTTGCCCCGGGTGCGGTCGCATGAATTTATTATGTGCCGGAATCGGGAACTCCATTTCAATTGGTATGCAGTGCAGGCGACCCTGGCACGGGTGTATTACATGCGCGGGGAACCGGGAGACCTGGAAAAAGCGGGGCAATATGCGCGCACGGTAATTGAATCCGAAAAGTTTCCTTTAATCAAGAATCCGCAAGATGTCCGTTTTGTCGTGGCGGGAGTAGTAGCCGAAACGGAAAGTATCTGGGGATTGTCCAACAAGAAACTGTATGAAGTATTGCATTCGCATTATGTGGAATCGGATGGAAACAATTCAATTGCCCCTTCCTCTGCACAGATAAAGCTTTATGTCACTACGGACGGAACAACCGACTGGCGCAAGGATTGGTTCAGGACGGTTATCGGGAGTTCCGGCGACCGGAGTGTTAAAATTCTCGACCCTGTGGAATTGGGAATTGGAGATGAACCGGCGGGAGAGAAAGGGGTAAATCAGATTCGCGTGGCAGAGATGTACCTGATTGCGGCGGAAGCCGCTTTGGATACCGAGCCGGAGACTGCCCGGAAATATCTGGATGATTTGGCACGTTCCCGGGGGTTGGAGCAATTCAATGAACTGCTGACATTGGAGGGCATCGATAAGGAATGGAGGAGGGAATTGGTACAGGAGGGACAGGTATGGTTTTTGATGAAACGCCGACATCCGGAAAAAGTGGTTGCCGTGCATAATAATCAAGAAATTATCATGACCGAGGACAAGTGGCAATTGCTTATTCCGGATGATGAGTTTGAGTTTAGAGAAGATTTTACCATGTAATTTAATGGGACAGAATATGAAAACAGATATGAAATGGAACCGGTTTTTTAAGATTTGTTGCCTTCTTCTGGCATTCTCTGCTTTGTGGGGCGGCTGCGAACGGGATTATTTGTGGTATGACGCTGAACAGAAGGATGGGGTGCGTTTTATTCCTTTGAGAAACGATACGGTTGAGGTTAGGGAAAAATCATTTGGAGAAGAGTGGCTAACCTGTCAGGAGATGGTGGGCATGGTCGGTTTTGCCCGGGATTTCGACCGGCGTTTTAAGGTGGAGGTGGTGGACTCCCTGACTACGATACCTGCCGACAGGTTTTCGTTTGAAGACACGTGCTACATCCCGGCAAATGAGACGTATGGATGGCTGAACTTTTCTTACGCCTATTCGGAAGAGGATACTTTGTCGCTTGTTTTCAGGCTTGTGGAAAATGACAATTTCCGTCCCGTGATGGCTTCGCAGGTTTGTTTTATCCTGTATCCGTATAAGTTGAACTCACCTGATTGGTGGGTGTGTAATAAATATATGTTCGGGTCGCCGTGGACTCCCCGGTTGAACGAATTGTTCTTTCAGTTTTATCATGCGGTGGAGCAAACCGAACCTTATATATGGACGATGTTTTTTGAATCGAATTTGGGGGAAGACTTTGAAAAAGTGGAGAAAGGTAAACATTGGGAGTATGTTTTTTTTCAGGGATATAAATGGAAATCCCCTTATGAAAATTTGCTTCGGAAATTTGTTGCCCGCCCTTTGTACGACCATTTGAAAGCTCATCCGGAAGACGGAGATTTTACAAGTATGCCTGACCCGTATAATTAAATAAAGCATATCATGAAAAAAATATCTATACGATTATTATTGTTGTTGCTCGGCGTATCCGCAGGAATGGTTTCCTGTATTCACGATGATACAACCGGGTTTGTGAAAAAAATCTCTGAAATCACGATTACGAAAGTGTCGGGAGAGGGAGTGGACGAGGACAAAAAGTACGCGGTTGCGGAAGTTATGGTGCCGGTGCGTATCGAGGCGGAGGCGGAACAGACCCTGGAGGGATACGAGTTGTCGTATGAGTGGAAGACGGGATTTATAAAAGAGTACGATAGAGAGGGAAAGCCGCAAATGGATTCGTTGGGTTTGATTTCGGAGTCGAAGATTTTGGAACATTCTTTTAATCGGGTGGGGGAATTTTTAGTGCGTTTGCGGGTTTATAACGAGTTTGGCAGCACCTTTTACTATATGACGGTGGAGGTCAAGGCAGGCATGGAGAGAGGGTTGATGGTCTTGAGTTCGGACGATGCGGGAAAAGGGAGTTTGACATTCTGTTCCGTTGAGCGGGGGGCGAACGAGTTGTTGCAGGCAAAAGCGGAAGATTTTGAGCCTGATGCGTGGGCGAGGATAAATCCCGATTACGAGTTGGTGGGTGCGCGGGATATGGTTGTCATGGATTTTGGAAATTATAAAAATTCCGTGTTTGTGCTTTCAGCATCCCGGCAATGTATGTATGAATTGGATCAGAATTCCTTGTTGGTGTTGCGCAAAATAGATTTGACCATTTTGCAGAAGGATATAAAACCGGTTGCCTTGGTTCCGTGCCGGATGAATATGGCTGTTATGACCGAGGCCGGACAAGTGGTGTGTTCTGAATTGGGACAGTTTGGATTGCTTGATGACCGTTGGGGCACGAAGATGAAAGGCATAAAATTGTATCAAGGTGTTACGATGCTGGATGGAGGTCCCATATCAATTCCCATAGTGGCGGATAATGAAAATGAGAGGGTAGAAGTTTATGGGAATATAAATAAAACTCCGGTAAATTCCGGAAGTGACTTTCAGGGACGTCGGATTGTTAATTTTGCATTGGTGGGATTTCCTGACAGTCGAAGCCTGTTGGTTGTCAGCGAACCTAAAAATAATCCTGATAAGGTGTGGGTTACGATTTATCAACCAATGTTTAATGTTGATTATTATGATGAAATGTTCAAGAAAGAGAGTGGCTATCAGGAGAATGAATATTCTCTTTCCGCACCGTTGACCTTAGATATGCAGTCCGATATGGTTTATAACAGGCAGTACAATGTCATGTTTTACAACAGGGGTAATACGGTATATCGTTGGCGTTATACGAGCGGATTCTCCGATTCCCACCAGACTTCCTTGCCTGGTAACGGAGAGATTACCTGTATGGCAGAAAGTCCCGACGGAGAGTATTTGTATGTGGGAGCATACGATGCGGCAGCCGCCGGGTTGAAAGGAAGCGTCTATATTTACACGACGAAAGACCTTCAACTGGTTAAAAGTTTTATCGGAATTACGGATAAACCGTTGAAATTATTTTATAAAGATAAAAATTAAAAACAGATGGCAAAAATTTATGTGCTTTTCGTGCTTGTCCTTCTCGGTCTGTCCGGGGGACAAGCCGTAGCCTCGGGACGGACGGCAATGGCGGAATCGGACACCTTAAAAAAAGGTATGGCGTCGCCGGATTTCAGATACCGGGATGTGAACGGAAAAATCGTAACCTTGAAAGATTTACAGGGAAAATACGTGTATGTTGATATTTGGGCGACCTGGTGTGGCCCTTGTTGTATGGAAATACCCCATCTGAAAGAACTTGAGCGGAAAATGCATGGTAAAAAAATTGTTTTTGTTAGTATATCGGTGGATGAAAACCGAAAAAAGTGGCAACAGTTTGTGAAAGAGAAAAAGATGGGGGGGATACAGTTGAATGTTGAAGGGAATGAAAAGTGGGTGGAGGCTTACCATGTGGACGGAATTCCCCGTTTTATCCTGTTGGATAAAAAAGGAAAAATTGTGGATGCTGATATGACTCGTCCTTCCGATGCGAAAACGTTGCAATGCTTGTCTGAATTAAAAGGAATATAAGGGATGAAAAAAAGTTTAGTTATATTGTTTTTATCGATAGTCAGTTGTGTATTTGCCGGTAATCGTTCTTCTGTAAAGACGGAAGGAAATAAATATGTTGTGTTGGCGAGCCGTGCGGTAGAACAGGATGCCGACTGGAAAAATGTGGTAAAAGCTCTGTGCGACCGTCATGCCGCACAAGTGCTGTATTATACAGAACGGCCTGCTGAGGTATTGGAGGCTTTGCAGGGGATACGGCCCCGTTATGTGGCGGTTGTGGAAAAACCGCAACGGATAGACCGGGATTATGTTATCGGCATGAATACCCTGGCGCGTCGGGTGACTCCTTCTGTCTATGCCGATTTCATGTGGGGCATCATTACAGGAATCGATGCCACAATGGCTATGAAGTTGGTGGACAATGCTGTTGGGCCGCTTGTGCTCGACAATGGGTTGGTGTCGCAAAATCGGGTGGAACTGACGGATGCGGACTGGCAAAGGTTCGGATATGTCGGTTATGGAAAGTCGGGAGTAAAGACGAGGCCGGAAGATACCCTCGCCGTAAAATGGTGGCCCGTGGAAAAGCAGTTTGAGGTGTTCAATCAATTATACCACATGGTTGAACCCGATTTCTTGTTATGCGAATCTTATGCCAACAAGTATTCTTTTTCTTTGCCTGATAATTCCAGCGTATATGAGGAGATTTATGCCAAAGACAGTGTCTTTCATTATAAGACGTGGAAATCGGAGTATAAAGGGAACCGCATTGTGTCTTACGACACGGTAAGAAGTATGGTCAACTGGTCGGGCGGCCGGAAAGCGTATATTGCTGCCGGAGCTTTCGGTTG
The DNA here is from genome assembly GCA_910578105.1 of uncultured Odoribacter sp. Taxonomy (GTDB): domain Bacteria; phylum Bacteroidota; class Bacteroidia; order Bacteroidales; family Marinifilaceae; genus Odoribacter. The sequence goes on from CAJTPD010000004.1 coordinate 56,406, forward strand.
TGATGTGGATAACCCGGAAAAAAGTTGTGCCTTGGCATGGATGGGGAGTCCTAACGTGACTTCGATGGTGGGATATCCTGCGAATCAGATTGTGCTGGGGCAGACGTTGTGGGGCGGTTTGAAGTTCTGGCAGGCTACACCCGGACGCTACACCATGGCGGAAGCCTATTTTTTGAGTCGTCAACACCTGTTACACACCTTGCAGGCCTCTTCACCGGAATTACTGAAAGCGGATTACGATTACAACTGGAATCTGAATGAGGAAATGGCAGATGTTTATCGGAAGATGCAGGAGTTAACCGGGAAACAGGTTGCTGGTGCCATATTGGGATTCTGGCAGGAACGGGACCTGCTGGCTTATTTCGGCGATCCAAAATGGGATGTCCGTTTCCGTCCGGAAAAAGAGAGCTATACCATGAAGACCACCTGCAAAAACAACAAGTATATCATCACCTTGAAAACGAAAGAAAACTTTTCACCCGACCAGGTAGAAGGCACTAATATCCGGATGTTTGATTCGCAGGATTTGGGAGCTCCGAATAGCGTGGGACCGATACCCTTTTCCTTTCTTTTCCCTCAGAGGTTGAAGAATCCCCGTCTGGCTCCGGGACAAGACTGGCAGGTGGCATTGTCGGAAGATATGATGTTGGTTTACGATGCCTGGTTTGAAGCGGGAAAAACTTATGAAATCGTCTTATTGGTAGATTAAACAATTAATGGAAAACATGAAAAAATGGATTTTATGGATTGTGCTATGCGCAGTCCCTTTTATGGGTTGGGCGCAGGAGGGGGTAAAATTTGAGTCTCTGACTTTTACGCAGGCACTCTCCAAAGCCAAGGCAGAAGGTAAAGTTTTGTTTGTAGATTGCTACACATCCTGGTGCGGACCTTGTAAATACATGAGTGAAAAAATCTTCCCGCAAGCTTGTATGGGTGAGTTTTTCAATCCGAGATTCGTTTCTGTGAAATTCGATATGGAAAAACCGGAAGGAAAACAATTCGGAGAGCATTATAGCGTTACTTCTTATCCCACTTTTTTTATAATTGCAGCAGACGGAACCGTGCTGCACAAAATTATAGGAGGATTCGAAGCGGAGGAGTTTATCCGGCGTGTTCGCAAGGGACTGGAAGGAAATGCTCCACTGGAACAATGTGAACAAAAATATAAAAGCGGAAACCGCGACAAAGAATTTCTGTGGCAATATTTTCGTGTCCTCCAGGAATACGAGCAAGAGACGAAAGTGCTGGAAATCGCAGAAGAGTTGCTGAAAGTAGCAGACGATGAAGAAAAAATATCTCAGGAATACTGGTCTATTTTTGGGAATCCGCAGTGTTGTCCTGTGGACTCCAAAGCTTTTGCCTATCTGGTTGCCCACCGCGAACGATTTTATGCGGCAAATGGACGGGAAGTTGTCGATAAGCGGTTGACGGAGCCTCTTTGTGCTGAGATTTTGGAGATGATGGAAGGAGTACAATCCGGAGCTGTGGCGCGTTTGAATGAAATTGAGAAAGAAATTGGTAAGTTGCAGCCCTTAAATGAATCAGTGTTACTGGCAGCGGCGAAAATTGCCCGGTCTGTACAAACGGACGGAATCGACGGATTATTGGATGTTTGTGAGCAGGAAATCCCCAAGATAGAGAAAGATAGTCAATTGGCTGTGTCAATGGCTTTTCGTTTGGCCGGTCCTTTCCTACAGTATGGTTCGGGTCCTTTTTCTCAAGCCACCGCAGCCCAAAAAAAACGATGGGAAAAAATAATCCGTTTGAAACGCAACTGATAATAAAGAAAAATAACTTGCATTTTCTGACACCATCAATATCTGTTGTTTGGTTCGGCTGAGTATACATATGATAAGGGTGTTCAAGGGAAAGCAGGCTCAGGCTGATACAGGACAAGTCCGTTTCGGAGACCTGTTCAGTATGAACTTCCGGGAGAAACGGACGGCACGAATGAGAGAGTTTTTCAGATTTTTCCCATTCGTGCCGTCTGTTTCTTTTATTTGAAGATGCTTTATTTTTTTCGCATAAAAATCTGAATAGGTACCCCGGTGAAATTCCAGTTTTCCCTTATTTTGTTTTCCAGGAACCGTTTGTAAGGTTCTTTTACGTATTGAGGTAAATTGCAGTAGAATGCAAACGAAGGAGCATGGGTTGGTAGCTGGGTGACGTATTTGATTTTTACAAATTTTCCTTTCAGGCTTGGAGGAGGATAATCTTCAATGCTTTCGAGCATCACCCGGTTAAGTTCTGATGTTTTCAGTTTTTGTTGCCGGTTTTCGAAGACCCGGAGGGCAGCTTCCAGAGTTTTTAACAAGCGTTGTTTGGTTAAAGCAGAAGCAAAAATAATGTCAACGTCTTTAAAAGGAGCAATTTTGTTGCGTAGTTCCTTTTCATATTCAATCATTGTTTTGTTGTTTTTTTCGACCAGGTCCCATTTGTTGACAACGATGACAATGCCTTTCCGGTTCCTTTCAATCAGATGAAAAATATTCAAATCCTGAGCTTCCATGCCCCGGGTTGCATCCAGCAGTAGCATGCATACATCCGAATCTTCGATGGCACGGATAGAACGCATGACGGAATAAAATTCCACATCTTCGTTCACCTTTGCTTTTTTCCGGACGCCGGCCGTATCTACAAGGATAAAATCGTAACCGAACTGTGTATAATGCGTATTCAGAGTATCGCGTGTGGTTCCGGCAATGTCTGTCACAATATTTCTTTCCTTACCGATTAAGGCATTGATTGTAGAAGATTTTCCCACATTGGGACGTCCTACAATGGCGATATGGGGAAGGTGTTCGGTATCTTCGATGGTATTTTCTTTGAAATGCGAAACAACCTGATCCAAAAGGTCTCCGGTTCCGGAACCGGAAACAGAGGAAATGCAGAACAATTCTTCTTTGAATCCGAGACGATAAAATTCCTGTGCATCATAAAGTCGTTCCGTATTGTCTACTTTATTGGCCACCAGATATACCGGTTTGTCAATGTTGCGTAACAGACGGGCAAAATTCTGGTCCAGGTCGGTTAAACCAATTTCTGCATCCACCATAAACAGGATGACATCGGCTTCGTCAATGGCCAAAAGTACCTGTTTATTAATCTCTTCTTCGAATATGTCATCGCTGTTGCATACATATCCACCGGTGTCTATCACGGAAAATTCTTTTCCGTTCCAGTACGATTTTCCGTAATTCCGGTCGCGGGTTACTCCGCTTTCTTCGTTTACAATGGCTTTCCGGCTACCGATTAACCGGTTGAATAGTGTTGATTTACCTACGTTTGGTCTGCCTACGATGGCTACTATATTACTCATAATTATTTAAAAGACAGGTTTGAGGAAATATTATTTATTTGCGTATCCGAAATTTTTTAATTCATTATCTTTATTCCGCCAGTCTTTCAAAACTTTGACGTAGAGATTCAGGAATACTTTTTTCCCGAAAAACGCTTCAATATCCAAACGGGATTGTATACCTACTTTTTTGAGGGCTTCTCCCTGGTTGCCGATGATGATACCTTTTTGGGAAGAACGTTCCACGTAAATGACAGCCATGATATTGATCCGTTTTTCGTCTTCTTTGAATTCTTCCACTTCGACTTCTACTGAATACGGAATTTCTTTGTCGTAATTCAGCAGGATTTTTTCACGGATAATTTCATTTACAAAAAAACGGGCCGGCAAATCAGTCAGGTCGTCTTTGGGAAAAAAAGGTTCTCCTTCCGGCAATAATTCAATGATTCGTTGAAATAAATTGTTTATATTGAAATTCTCAGTGGCTGATAAAGGGAATATCTCGGCTTTCGGGAGAAGTTCTTTCCATTTATCAAAGAGGGCTTCCAATTTCTCTTGTGTGGTCTTGTCAATCTTATTGATGACTAACAGTACCGGAGTTTTTGATTTGTTGACTTTTTCTATGAAATCCAGATTTTTTTCCGGACTTTCTACGACATCGGTTACATAAAGAATAATGTCGGCATCCACTAATGCTGATTTAGAGAATTCGAGCATGTATTCCTGCATTTTGTAGCTGGGTTTTACCACACCCGGTGTGTCTGAGAATACAATCTGATAATTGTCTGTGTTGACAATACCTTTAATCCGATGGCGTGTGGTCTGGGATTTTGACGTGATAATCGATATTTTTTCTCCAACCAACCGGTTCATCAGGGTTGATTTTCCAACATTCGGATTTCCTACTATATTGACGAATCCTGCTTTGTGCATATCTGTGATTTTAAATGGTAAGCTGGCAAAGGTTCTCAGCTATTAGGATACAAAGATAGTGTTTTATACTGAATTTTTATACATTTGCTATCACCTAACTAATCATAGAGAAACATGATAATCGGTTCATTAAATGATACGGAAAGGATTGAAATTTTAAATCCTCATTTCAAGAAAATATTTGACTATCTGAAATCGCATGATTTGCAAAGTTTGCCGTTGGGGAAAACAGAAATAGACGGGGATAGAGCATGGCTCAATGTCAGTGAGGTTGAGGGTAAAACAGAGGCACTTGCTGAAATGGAAACCCATGATCAGTATATAGATATTCAGTTGCCATTGGAAGGAGCAGAGACTTTTGGCTGGCAATCCCGTGGTGAGTTGACACATGAAGCGGGAAGCGGTTATGATGTAGTGAAAGATATTACTTTTTATGCCGACCGGGCTGTTGTATTCTTTACTTTGTCTGCGGGGCAATTCTGTATATTTTTTCCGGAGGACGGGCATGTTCCCTGTATCGGAACGGGAAAGATAAAAAAAATTGTAGTGAAGGTGAAAATTTGAATTTTTCGTAACTGTGGCTGTGGGTTTTTCGTATTCCGGGCATAATTTTTGCTGAAAATATATCAGATATAATTAAAAACAGATAAAATATGAAAAAATTAATTTTAGTGGCCACTGCCGTGTTTATGGTTTGTATAGCTAAGGCACAATTAAGTTCAGGCAATTTTGCTTATGGCGTAAAAGGAGGATGGAATGTTACAAATGTTTCCAATGCGGAGGCAAAAAATAAGATGAGTATTCATTTGGGAGCTTTTGCAGAATGGCGGCTCAATGACTATTTCGGAATACAACCTGAATTATTGTATTCCCGTCAGGGATTCCGGGATAAATATGATTGGGACGGAAAAAAGGTAAAAGCCAAGTGTCGTATAAATTATCTGAATATTCCGGTTTTAGCAAAGTTATATGTTTTGGAAGGTTTGAGTGTGGATTTAGGTCCTCAGTTCGGGTTTGCTCTGAATGTCAAAGAGAAGATAAAATATGACGGACACACTTCTAAGAATAAAATCAAGAGTTTTAATACATTTGATTTTAGTTTTGCGGTCGGTGCTTCCTACAGTATTGATGATTTTATTTTGTCAGCACGTTATAATATAGGATTAACCGACATATTTGACAAATGGGATGAAAATAATAAAAACCATGTTTTTCAGTTGTCGGTGGGTTATTGTCTGAATAATTTGTTTTAGATTACAGAATTATAAAGTTTGTAAAGTTCATAAAGTTATAAAATATAGAATCTTATTTTATAACTTTATGAACTTATTTATTTTATTCTTTTTTCAATAAGTCCCGGATTTCAGTTAATAACTGTTCTTCTTTTGTTGGTGCGGGTGCAGGGACTGGTTGGGCATCTTCTTTTCTCTTCAGTTTGTTGATTAGTTTGACAAAGAGAAAGATGGAAAAAGCTATGATAAGAAAATCCAGTGCCGTATCTATGAAATTTCCGTAGTTGATACTTACAGCTTCGGTTACCTGTCCGGTTGCAGCATCAGTGTATCCCTTTTTCAATACGATTTTCAGATTTTCAAATTTAACTCCTCCGATTAATAGTCCGACGGGAGGCATAATAATATCGCTCACCAGGGAAGAGACTATTTTTCCGAAAGCCCCGCCAATAATGATACCGACTGCCATGTCGACGACATTTCCGCGCATGGCGAAAGTTTTAAATTCTTTTATAAAGCTCATCTTGTTTTATTTTAATTTGTTGAAAAATATTTTAGTTTTATTCTTGTACCATACTGACCAATTGTCCTTCCCGTATAGAAGAAAGTCCGGCAGTAGCGATGATATCGTGGCTGTTCAGACCGGACTCTACGAGTATACGGCCATCCAGCCGGCTTGTTTGTATTTGATGCCGGCGGGCAAAACCGGAAGGTTCAATCAGCCAGACGTATTCTTTGCCGTTGATGGTCTGTAAAGCCGAAGCGGGTATAATGAATTTCTCGGCAATCATGTTGTCGATTACCCAGGTTACTTTGCAGGAGAAGCCCGGGAAAACATTTTTCCGGTAGGGAGCAAATTGATCGTCAGTGATTTCCAATGTTATGGGTATCCCTGAACCGTCGGAAGCATAAATGTATTCTTTTATACCGGCACTGAATAGTTTGCCTCCCTGACTGTCGAATTCCACGAAGATTTTGCAAGGAATGTGCAGTAAAGGAATGCCGGCTTCCGGCAGAGTAAAATGAATTTCAACTTCTTCCGGATTTACTAATTTTACAATGGCTTGTCCTGCCTGGACTTCCTCAAAATTGTCGACGTATTTTTGTTCGATGAAACCGCTGAACGGAGCTTTTAATATTGTATAATCCAAGGTACGGCGTGACATGTTCAGGGCTGAAGCGGCCCGGATATAATCGGCTTCTGCAATTTCAAGATTCTGAACGGCTGTAGCATTGGCTGCCAGGAGACGTTTGGTGCGTTCGTAGATGGATTTGGCGGTCTGGTAATTTGTTTGTGCTGTTTCGTATTGTAATTGATAGTCAATGGGTTTTAGCCGGGCAATGATTTGGTCTTTTTTTACTTTCTGTCCCGTTTGCACGTTCATTTCTTTCAATGTACCCGGAAGTCTGAAAGCCAGGACACTGAATTCTGTTGCTTCGACAACTCCTGTATATTGGCGGTTGATACTTCCTAATGCTTCCACTTTGACTACTTTGACTGGCCGGGGCAAGGAGGGTGCAGTTGAAACAGCGTCCTTTTTCCCGCAGGAAAAAAGAAGCTGGATTATTATTGTGGCACAACCGACAATTCGGTACATAACTGAATAAGATTAACGATTTCTTATTTTTTACGGAATGCATGTACCGATGTTGCATTTTAATATTTGAAACTACTGCCTCCCAGGAATTCCCGGATGATGGATGTAGGGGGGATTTCACGTGTGGGTAGTGCTCTGATGTAGGAAAAGAATTTCAGCAGACGCAGTGCTTTGGAGTGTTCCGGATGTTGTTGGGTTACTTCCCGCAACAAAGGTTCCGCCTGTATTTTTAGAGCACCTAATTCATAGATTAGGGCAGAATTGAACATGGCATCGGCTTCTTCCTGATAGGGCACGATGTGTTTCTGTTCGCCGAGCAGGACACTTTCCCAGCGTTTCAGGGTTTCCAGTGCAGAATAATTGCGGTATTTGTAATCGCGTACTATCCGGCGGATTAATCTGTTGTCTGCAGGATTAATCAGGTTATGATTGTCGATAGAGATGGAAGTAAGAGCAGATACAAATATTTTAAACAATGATTCGGGAGGAAGTAAATGAGTCAGCTTGGGATTTAAACCATGAATACCTTCTACGATAATTACATTATTTTTGGAAATTCTGATTTTCTCTCCATCGTAATATCTTTGTCCGGTTTCAAAGGAGAATTTCGGGATTTCGATTTCTTCTCCCTGTATAAGTCTTTGTACATTATCATTAAAAGTTGCAATGTCCAGGGCATCTATAGATTCGTAGTCGTATTCGCCTTTTTCGTCCCGGGGTGTTTCTTCGCGGTTTACAAAATAATTGTCCAATGAAAGATTAACCGGTTTTATGCCATTTACCATCAATTGAATGGCAAGCCTTTTCCCGAATGTGGTTTTTCCGGAAGAAGAGGGACCTGCAATGAGGATAACCTTGATTTTTTTCTGGCGGGCTTTAATTTTATCTGCTATCTGAGAGATTTTTTTCTCGTGCAGAGCTTCACTGATTTTAATCATGGGGCCGGAAAATTTTTCTTCTACTATTTTATTGAGTTGTCCCATGTCATTGACTTCCAATATTTTTCCCCACTGTTTGTTTTCGCTGAAAATCTGATAGAGTTTATCCTGCGGGATAACTTGAAGTATTTGGCCGGGTTGGGTACGTTCGGGCAACACCAGCAGCATGCCGTCTTTATATGGGATAAGGTCGAAAACAGGCAAACATCCGGTGGAAGGTGCCAAGGTGCCGTAAAAATAATCAGGCAGATCGTCCAGGTAGTAAAGTGAAGTATAAAGCTTTCCCCGGGTTGCCATGAGTTCTGCTTTGTCTTTCAGTCCTTTTTTCCGGAAGATGCGTACAGCTTCCTCTGTGGGTATTTCTTCGCGTGTAATGGGAATATCGTTGTGAATGATTTCCTGCATTTTGTCTTTTAATTGCCGGACAATTGCCGGAGTGATGTGAATTTCTTTATTTTCTATCCGGCAAAATATCCCGTTAGAGATAAAATATTCTGCCTTGAACGTTTTCCCGGGAAATAGCTGGTTGACTGCCCGGTAGAGAACAAAAATCAAGGAACGGGAATAGATGCTGTAGCCATCCAGAGTTGTGACATCAATGAAATTAACCCGAAGCGGATTCATGACTACATATTGCAGGTCCTGCAACTGATTGTTAACCAGTGCTCCCAATATGTGATTATGATTTTCAGGAAATACGTTTTTTTTAACTTCCCGGAGAGTTGTTCCGAGTTCTACTTCGTAATCCTGTTGGGTGTTTTCGCAAGTAATATTGATTGTTTTCATAGATTTATACATGATTGATGTTAGCTAAGGTACTAACAAAAAATGTATAAACAAATAGTGTGCCTGAATTGCCGACGGGAAAAATGGGATGATGTACGGATATTTTATTTATAAAATTGTTTGTTTTCCGGAATACTGATTTGATAGGTTTTGTGACGGGGGTTTTTCAGGTCGTTTTTTCGTAGCCAGGGATTAAATCGTTTGAGTGTTTTGTAGGTAATGCCTTGTTCCCGGGCGAAATCTGTCCAGCTTTCAACGGGACCTTTTATTTCTATTTTCCGGATGGGTTCCAGGGAATAGCTGTTCTTGACGCTGAAATTGTATTTTTCAGGATTATTCATAATTTGTTTGAGTGCCAGAATTCTAAAGACATACCGTTCGGTTTCTTCACCTAACAGCAAATTATAATAGTCTTTTTCTTGTTGGATATTCATTTGTTTGGAAATCATAGAGGCACCTCCGTTGTATGCTGCTGCTGCGAGTGTCCATGAACCGAATTTATCGTATGTTTTTTTCAGGTATTTGGCAGCAGCTTCTGTGGCTTTTTCAATGTGATAACGTTCGTCAACTTCGTTATTAACTTCCAGCCCTAGTTCTTTTGCTGTGTTTTTCATGATTTGCCATATTCCGACGGCACCGGCAGGAGAGACTGCTTGTGGTTCCAGCCGGCTTTCGATAACTGCCAGATATTTAAAATCATCGGGTATGCCGTTGGCTTTTAATATGGGTTCTACTATAGAAAAAATCCGTGGGGCATTTTTCAATATCTGAATGGTGTGGGAATGCAGATAAGTGTTCACTATGAGTTCTTTTTTTAACGCTTCCCGGACATCCTGACGGTTGATGGGTACTGTTTCGCCTGCCAGGCTGATTTGGGCGGGCATGGCAATATCTGAGCAAGACAGCTTGTCAGCAGAGGGAAGGTTGACCGGGACTTGAGTCTCTGCCGGTGTTCTCTGCCGGAAATAGAGAGTAATCATGAAAATATTCAGGACAGATATAACAATACAGATATAGAGTAGGTTTTGTATTTTCTTCATGATTAGTTTTATATTTGTATTGTACAAAGATAGTGCAAACGAAGTGTAATATCAAACTTCTTTGAATATTACACGGAGGCTGTCTGAATTTAAGAATAAAAAAGACGGATATGTTTAATTTTGATAAGATTATAGAGCGTTATCATACCGATAGTGTGAAATATGACGGAGTGTATGATGAGTTTGGTTGTGGTGATATTTTGCCGATGTGGGTGGCTGATATGGATTTTCAGGCACCGCCTGCAGTTATGGAAGCTATCCGGGAATACTGTGACCGGGGTGTATTCGGGTATACTTTTCGTTCTGCCGAAGCGAATGATGCTTTCCGGGATTGGGTAAAGAGACGGTATGGGTGGGATACCAAACAAGAGTGGTTGTCCTCCAGTCCCGGTATTGTGACAGCCTTGTCGCTTGCTGTAAGGGCTTTTACACAGCCGGGGGAGCGGCTTTTAAAGCGTGGCAGGATTGGTTTGAATGACGGACTGACTTTTGGTGCAGAGGGGCAGGGTTTCCGCCGGATGAATATCGGGTGTCCCCGCATTGTTCTGGAAGAAGGGTTGGCACGGATAAAAAAAGCAATGAGTTAATGATTCTTATATTTTTTTCTTTCTCCAGTGTGAAAATTTCAGGTAGCAGACGGATACTATCGCAATCAGTGCGCCATAAGTGAATTCGCTGGTCCATGCCCATTCCACCCGAGTGCCGATGTAGGAAGCAAAAAACCAGACAGACGTGGTATATGCAATTAGGACCAGGGATTCCAGAATCAGCGCATGGGTTGTATTTCCGGTTCCCGAAACGGCTTCGAATAATGGCATGCCAAAAGTCATTGCAACCGATGCGGCACCAATAACCAGTAATGAGGGTATGGATGCATCTGCTAATGCTATATCATTGGTATAAATGGATAAAATCAGATGAGGGAAAAAGCAGCAGCATAACAGTACGGGAAGTATAGCAATTAAACCTTGACCGATGGTTTTAAAAACTGTGGACATTACTTCATCTTGTTTGCTTTCGCCGATTAAACGGCTGGTGAGGGTATTTGCCGTTGCTCCGAAAGCAAAAACCGGAATCATAATTAACATATATACACTTCTGACAATGCCTGAAATGGCAATCGGTCCTTCTCCCATATGTTCGACCAGAACAAAAAAGATCATCCAGGTACCGAAAGACAAAAGTTTTTGAATCATGGTGGGGAAAGCCAGTTTCAAGATAGATACCATGAGCCATCCTTCAAGCTTGTGGAAGTAAAAAAGCATGTAAGTTTTCAGAGGTAATTTGATGATGGTATATCCTGTAAAGAAGATAAGGGCAGAAATTTCAGCACAGACAGAAGCAAGTGCGGCCCCTCCGATTCCCATTTCCGGAAATCCCATTTTTCCGAATATTAATGCGTAGTCGAGGAAAATATTGACTGCTGCCATCAGTGCGGTTGAGAAACTGATAACTTTTGTATTGGACAACCCAATATAGAGTGCCCGGAAAAGGAAATTGAAACATACGAAAATAATGCCGTAGTGTCTGTAATCCATGTATTCCATGGCTGCGGCATAAATATTGGGGGATTGTATGATTTTTTCCAGTATTCCGGCAGTGCAAAAGTGCTGTATCAGAAACAAAAGTATTGAAAGGGATAGCACAAAAACCAATCCATGTTCAAAGATTACTCCGATCCGTTCCAGGCGTTTTTCTCCTAACCGACGGGCTACAATAATCTGGATTCCAATGGCAAATCCCCAGGCCAGGGTGGAGTACACGTAGTAATAAATTCCGGCCATCATGGAAGCTCCGAGGGCAATGTTACTGACTCTGCCTAAAAAAGCGGTATCGGTCAGGGTAATTAAAGTTTGTGCCAGATTTCCGAAAATAATCGGATAGGCGATTAACCAGATTGCTTTGTTTTTTACGGAGCTTTTCATCATTTTAGAAGGCTTCAGTCATGTTCATATAAATACCCCATTTTTGTCCGGGTTCCTTACCGATGTCCAGACGGAAATTTTTACGGGGTTGCAATTGTATGCGGAGGCCCACACCGTAGTTGAGCTTCCATTTATTCCAGTCTGCCGGGGTTTTTCCCAATGTTCCGGTTCCTACCCAGGCAACCGCTCCCCATTTTGACCAGAAGGCACCCCGTGCATAGGCTTCCTGCGACATAAACATGTGCCGGTATTCCACAATACCGTAAGCCATGGATTTATCTCTGTATTTTCCCCAGAGGTATCCGCGCAGGTCAAACGGATTACCAAAGTTGGGCAGTTCTGTGTACGGAATATTATCCATACCAATCTGGGTCTTTGCGGTCCATGCGAGTGTGCTTCGGCGTTTAAACACTTGTTTGAATTGCCTGTATTCCAGTTCTATCATTTCGTAATTAAAATCTCCGCCCAGGTATTTTCCATATATGGTTCCCATGGCACTCAAAAATGTACCGTGGAAAGGGGTGGCTACATCGTCGCGGGTGTCATATTGAAAAAGTCCGCCTATACCGATGTTGTGATATTTATTTCCGTATTTGGCCACACCGGGATTATGCATCATCCAGTAGGGCATATCTTTGGAATAGCTATAATTGATGTCCAATAGGGTACCGGCATATAGATTCGGACGTATTTCCCATACAAAACGGGGGTAAAATTGGAGGTTGGTTTTGTGAAAAGTGACAGAATCTTTTCCGAACAGGTCTTTCAGTTTTTCCGCTTCTTTTATTTGTTTATAACCGATGCCGTAAAAGTTAGATGGTTCTGTCCGGTATCCGTATTTGATGTAAATACGGAATCTGTTTTCGTTAAAGAACAGTGTACCGGCTCCTGCTGCAATGAATGTTCCGTTGATGGAGATATTGAAGCCGACGGGAATAAAAGAACGCTGGCTGATGGTATCGTATTTGTTCATCCGGAAAGTCATCAGCATGGCTCCTCCTATGCCCAGTGATGCTTCGGGGTTGTAGGACGGACCGCCGAGAATGGACATCCATACTTTTTTATGTGCCCGGATGGAATCCCTTCTTTGCTGCCGGTGGAGTTGTTTCAGTTCCCGGGAATTTAATTTTTCTGTGGTACTTAAAGTGTTCTGCGGAGTCTGTATGATTACAGAATCCTGTTGTGTAAACGCCATCAGGGGAAACAAAAAGGAAAAGAAAAATAGTATTATTTTCATGGTCGCACTAAAATGTTTCAAATTTACTTCAAAAATTGTACTAAAAAGCATTCTTCATGTTAATTTATATTATTTGTTAAATTACGTACAGGGTATGAATAGGTTTTGGGATTTTAGTGCTAAATTCGCAAATGAATAGTATGATGTATCATTCTAATTTTAAATGATTGTATTATGACAATTGAAGAACAAGTAAACGAAGGTATAAAGAATGCCATGAAAGCCCATGATAAAGTGCGGCTTGAAACGATGCGGAATATCAAAAAAGTAATTCTGGAAGCTAAAACCCGTCCTGGTGCCGGCGATCAGATTGATGATACGGAGTGTATAAAATTGATTCAGAAATTGGCAAAACAAGGGAAAGAATCTGCTGAAATTTATAAACAACAGGGACGTGAAGATTTGTATATGCAGGAGAGCGGACAAGTGGCTGTTCTGGAAGAATTTTTGCCCAAACAGTTGAATGATGCGGAATTGACGACGGCTTTGAAGGAAATTATAGTATCTGTGGGAGCAAGTTCACCCCAGGATATGGGTAAGGTGATGGGTGTTGCCACAAAAAAACTGGCCGGTTTAGCAGACGGAAAGGCAATATCTGCCAAGGTGAAAGAATTGTTGGCTTGATAAGAACAGAAGAGACGGAAAAATTTGTGGTATTAAAACAGATTTTTCCGTCTCTTTTGGAATTTGTTTTTTATTCTTCTTCATCATCTTCATCCTCAGGCGGGAATGGTTCCATTGTATCCGGTCTGTAATAAAGGTTCATAAAACGTTCTATTTGTCTTACCTGAGAGATGTAATGTTGCATCATAAAAACGATGAAATCATTGAATTGTGCGAGTTTGATTGTAAAATCCATTTCCCGGGTCAGCAGGTCGATGAGGCGCGGGCGTTCTTTTTTCGCAACATATCCTTCCAACAGATAGTAATTAAAAGCTTTCTGGGCTTCGGGGAGAAGTTGTCCCCAGTTGTGCTGATACATGAGTGTAAATAGACGTTCCATACGTCTGATTCGTTTGTAGACCGCATGAATTTTACTGTATTCCGAGCAGTTGACATGAGTTGCGGGGCATAGTAACCGAGCTTCTTCCAGAAAAAATAATCTCATTCTCTGATCTTCGGGAGGCATGCTTGCTACCCGGCGCGGATCCATGACGTTACTGTCGGAAATCGTCTGGTTGTTGTTCATTGTTGACATGGCTCTTTTTTTGATAAAAGGCAGAAAAGAACGGTTCCGCCTTTCCCGTAAACTAAACGTATCCAATTTTTATTTTTTTCGGGTTACCCCACGGAAGTACGGAACCGTATCATTAAGAGTGTGTCAGGCGTAGCTGTTGTTGTATGTATGAGACACCTCTGGATGGGTTGAAATTGGACGTTTAGTTGATACAAAATTACAATGTTTTTTTAAAATACCATACAATTTTGTGAATTATTTTGAAATAATATTGTATAATATTGTAATATGTCTATTACTTAATGTTTTTCTCCGGAAGATATTTCCAGAAACGTACCGGCAGGTTTTGGCGATGGAGCTTTGGGTTAATCCTTTCTTTGATGCAGGTGGTTTTGAAATATTCCTGCCACATTTTTTGGAATAAAAGTTCTTCCCGGTCCATCAGATGTTGTTCCGGTTGATTGTTTTGCAATACAGGGCTTTCTTGTTGGAAACAAACTTCTTTTACTTGACGCTGGTCGTAGTAATATCCGTAGTTTCTTTTCATGTCGTAAATAATCCAGGTTTGTCCGGCAAAGCGGTTTTTGAGGTGTTCAATAGTAAAAGGAAGAACATTGTATAAAGGTTCTGTTGCGGCGAAGAAAGTGCCGTCTGCCATTTTCTGAAAGCGGAGAAATTGGATGACCCGGTGTCGTTCCCGGTGTACTTTTTTTGCAATCTGCACTACTTTTAATACAATCGGGTCGCCGAAGTTAAGTTCTATGGAATCCGGTGTCTTAAAAACTTTATATATGTACTGAAATAACAACCAGTCGCTGCCGGGGAGTTCGGATTGCCAGGCCATCGGGATAGACGGCAGGGCTGCCGGTGAGATTTTTTTTTGCAGTCCTTTCCACACCCGCCGGGCTTTGTTGCTATCGGTTGTGATTTTGACTTGCCGCTCGGAGAACAGGGTGGGCGGTGTGTTTTCGGATAACAGGTTTCCGGGTATGATTTTTTGTTCATAAGCTTCGAATACGGAGCACAACAGACCTTCAAAAGACTGATCGTAAATAAAGGTAATCATAGTCTGTCCTTCTTTATTCTTCATTGTCAAAAATGATTTTCAATTGCCGCGGGTCCTCTTGTTTGCCGGTTTTCCGGGTCAGGATTTGTCTGACTTGTCCCGGGGTAATTTCCTGAATGGTTTTCAGGGCCAATTCGTTACAGGTCATGAAATATTGTGCTTTTTTCATGACAACTCCCATTTTTTTCAGTTGGGAAGCTCCCAGCCGTCCATACCGCCGGGCTATAAGAATCATTTTTGCTGATTTTACGCCCAGACCGGGTATGCGTAGCGACATTTCGTAATCGGCCCGGTTGATGTCGACCGGGAATTTTTCCGGATGACGTAATGCCCAGGCTAGTTTGGGGTCTATTTCCAGTTCCAGATTGGGATATGAATCATCGACGAGTTCCTCAGCTTTAAAATTGTAAAAGCGTAATAACCAGTCAGCCTGATAGAGCCGGTTTTCCCTGATTAGCGGGGGATGTTTCAATACAGGAAGCCGCGGGTCATAGCTATTAACGGGGACAAACCCGGAGTAGTAGACCCGTTTCATGGTTGAATGCTGATACAAAGCCGAGGATAAAAACAAGATGTCTTTATCGCTGTCATCTGTTGCTCCGACAATCATTTGGGTACTTTGTCCGGCAGGAGCAAAACGGGGGGCAGACCGGTATTTGCGGCGTTCTTCTTTGCTTTCGGACACCCCTTGATGGATATATTGCATAGGAGTCAGGACACTATTGAAATTTTTTTCCGGAGCGAGAAGTTGCAGGCTTGTTTCGTTCGGAATTTCAATATTGACACTGAGTCTGTCTGCGTAAAGTCCGGCTTCGCGTATGAGTTCCTGGCTGGCACCGGGAATGCTTTTCATGTGGATATAGCCGTTGAAATGGTAGATTTCGCGGAGGTCTTTGATTGTTTTTACCAACCGTTCCATCGTGTAGTCGGGATTGCGGACAACACCGGAACTCAGGAACAGCCCTTCAATGTAGTTCCGCCGGTAAAATTCGATGGTAAGCTGAACGAGTTCTGTAACAGAGAATGTAGCCCGCGGGATGTCATTGCTCCGGCGATTGATGCAATAGGCGCAATCGTATATGCAATAATTGGTGAGCATGATTTTGAGCAGGGAAATACATCGTCCGTCTTCTGCAAAACTGTGACAAATCCCCCAGCCTGTCGTACTTCCTACTCCGCCTTTCCGGTGGGCGCGTGAAGTGCCGCTCGAAGCGCAGGATACATCGTATTTTGCGGATTCGGCAAGAATTTTGAGTTTTTCTAATACAGATTCGTTCATCATCTCACAAAGAAAAGGTATCCTTGCGAGAAAACAAAGGGAAGAGACTGTTTTAAAAATGTGAAAGTTTATGTATGAAAGGTAATGGTATTTAATTGGGGAGGTGATTTAGTAGTAAACGGTATTCGTAGGCAAAGTTGGGGGTGATTGTTTCTTCCCGGATTCCTTGTTCTATTTCTTTTTTGTTCCAGAATCGTCCTTCGTCTACTTCGTCATTATCAATGCGGATGCAGTCATAATCCGTACACAGGAAAGAAAATATCAGTTCTTTTTCCCTCGGGCTTTCCCAGATATATGAACCTAAAAAGTGTGCTTTGAAACAGTTGATACCAAGTTCTTCGGATGTTTCCCGCTTGAGGGCATCCTCTACTTTTTCGTTCAGACCGATGTGACCGCCGACGGCCGTGTCCCATTTTCCGGGAAGCAAGTCTTTTTTCAGACTTCTTTTTTGCAGGAAAATGTCATGCTGTTGATTTGTGATGTGAAGATGAACGACAGGATGAAGCAGTTTGCTTCCGGAATGGCACAGGCTGCGTGGTGCTTTTCCTGTGATTTCTCCTTTTTCATTGACAATGGGGAGCCATTCTTCTTTTTTCATTTTGGAGGATAGGATGCGGTTACGGATATAAAGAGCGGAGAAAAAGGTTCCTAATAGGAGACAGAGCAAAGTGCTGCTGACAAATTTAGCTGTTGACGGGGATAAGAATAGGATGGCTGCGTAGACTAAAAGGGTATGACCGGAGAGCAGGAAAAACAGATAGCTGATTAGTTTGCGCATGTTTTTCAATTGTAGCGGGGATAGGTGCAGTTCTTGCCGGCAGGAGGCGGGCAGGAGAATGGATACTCCGGCTTTTGAGAAGGCGGAGATTCCCAGCAGCAGGCATAATCCGGTTTCAACGATGGCCGGATGTAGCCGGGAAAAGACATTGTGGACCGGAAGGAATGTAAGTAAGCCGGGAAAACAAAAGAATAGAGTGGTCCATAAAATCATTTTGTCATATGTTTTTTTCCGGATTCGGGTATGGATGAATTCTGTGATGCCAAGTCCGAGGATAATGTATATTCCGGTTTCCGGACCGAAAAACTCATCGGCGATGAAATAGACTGCGATGAGTAATAGCGAGGGCAACAGGCTTTTAAATAGAGGCATAGTATATGTTTAAATGACGGACAAATTTAATGATTTTGCCGGAGGATTTTATGTTTCCGGGTTTTTGAAAGGTATTTCTTGTTCAGGATGAAAATGACTAATTTTGTTTTCGCGGACGGGGTGTCTGTTGGACTGCTCAGGAATAATAGCCGGGCAGGTAAGTCAAACATGTAATATCTGAGCTATGCTTACAATTGTTGGGATTATGTCGGGGGGAATACTTTGTGGTTTTTTGTTGAGAGGATGGAAATTAAAATGGGTGTCGGATTGTATCACGCTGTCAATCTGGATTTTGTTGTTTTTACTGGGAATAGCTGTCGGAAACAATGAGGATATTCTGAATAATCTGGATACAATTGGTTGGCAGGCATTGGTGATAAGCCTGGGGGCAATTCTGGGGAGTGTGATATTGGCGGCTGTGGTTTATCATTTTTTCTTTAATAAGAATGGAGAATGATTGAGGATGACTTTTGTTATTTTGTTTATTAATCGCTTGTGATGAAAGGCTGTTTGATTATAGTATCTTTTTTTGTCATAGGGTTGTTGTCGGCTCATTGGCATGTTTTGCCTGCTGAGATGACAGAGAATGATTTCAGTATGTATGCGCTTTATGTATTGATGTTCTTAGTGGGGATAAGTATTGGCGGAGAGCCCGGGGTCCTGAAAGCTTTGAAAAAACAGAATAGTAAAATTCTTTTTGTTCCCCTGGCTACTATAGTGGGAACTTTGGCGGGTAGTGCTTTGGCGGGTCTGGTTTTGTCCGGACGTAGTTTAACGGATTGTTTGGCAGTAGGGTCTGGTTTTGGTTACTATTCCCTGGCTTCCGTATTTATCACTGAATATAAAGGGGCAGAATTGGGGACATTGGCTTTGACCGCCAATATTATTCGTGAAATTATAACTTTGTTGGGAGCTCCTTTATTGGTTTGTTGGTTCGGTAAGTTGGCACCGATTTGTGCCGGCGGGGCTACTACGATGGATACGACTCTTCCGGTGATTACCCGTTTTTCAGGGAAAGAATTTGTTATTGTTTCCATATTTCACGGCTTTGTGGTTGATTTTTCCGTTCCTTTTCTGGTGACCTTTTTTTGTCGGATATAAAAGCGTGAAGAGAATTTCTGATTGATGTAGCCGTAAATAAATACCACTCAGAGAAGTCTCTGAGTGGTATTTATTTATCAGTTTTTGAAAAAACTGATTATTTTACAGTGTTCATATGAACAATTAATTCCAGCACTTTATTTGAATAACCCCATTCGTTGTCATACCAGGAAACGAGTTTCACAAAGTTTTTATTCAATGCGATACCTGCTTTTGCATCGAAGATAGAAGTGCGGGCATCTCCTAAGAAATCAGAAGAAACCACTTCTTCTTCAGTGTATCCCAGTATACCTTTCATTTCACCTTCTGAAGCTTCTTTGACGGCAGCTTTGATTTCGTCATAGGAAGCTTCTTTGGCTAAACGGAAAGTAACGTCTACAACAGATACATCCAGTGTCGGAACACGGAATGACATACCGGTCAGTTTTCCGTTCAATTCAGGAATAACTTTACCTACTGCTTTTGCAGCCCCCGTAGAAGAGGGGATAATATTGCCAGCGGCGGCACGTCCGCCTCTCCAGTCTTTCATAGACGGACCGTCAACAGTTTTCTGTGTTGCGGTGGTTGAGTGAACAGTTGTCATTAAACCTTCAATAACACCGAATTTATCATTGATTACTTTAGTCAGCGGTGCCAGACAGTTTGTCGTACAGGATGCGTTGGAAACAATGGTTTGACCTTTGTATTCCTTATTATTCACACCCATTACGAACATTGGGGTATCGTCTTTGGAAGGTGCAGACATTACTACACGTTTTGCTCCGGCTTTGATGTGTGCTTCTGCTTTTTCTTTTGTCAGGAAAAGACCAGTTGATTCAACTACATATTCAGCTCCTACTTCATCCCATTTCAGGTTTGCAGGGTCTTTTTCAGCAGTTACGCGGATAGCCTGGCCATTCACAATCAGTTTGCCGTCTTTTGCTTCTGCAGTTCCGTTGAAACGTCCGTGCATGGTGTCGTATTTCAGCATGTATACCATATAATCCACATCGATGAGGTCGTTGATTCCTACGATTTCAATATCGTTACGGGTCATTGCTGCGCGGAATACCAGACGGCCAATGCGGCCAAATCCGTTGATACCAACTTTAATCTTTGCCATTTTTTTTATTTTTAAAGGTTATAAATCTGTTATTTCATTCCAAAATTACAATAAAGTCGTTAACTTAATGCAACTTGAAAACAAAAGTCGTTAAAAAAAATACTCAAACGATTTCAATTAAGCTGTCTGGAAACTGGCTTCTGTTGTTGCTTTTGAGTAGGCCGGGCATTTACGGTCTATTGCGCACGAAGATAAAAGTCCCAGCAGAAATAAACTGAGGACGAGTCCAATAATCATTTTTTTCATTTTCATGATAACTAATTTTAGTTTGAAATCCTGAAATAGTCTCCGTGAACACAAGCTTATGTAAAGCTTTACATAAACAAGCATTGTTTACGGATTCGGATTCAATAGGTTTCTTATTAAATTAAAGTTTAGTTTTCATTGTTAAATGTGTTGTAAATCACACTGTCAACGGCCTGCCCGGTTGTCCTGGTATATTGGGTTGCTCTAAAAAACAATGACAATTACAAATGTAAAAGAAATATTTGAATGTAAAAAATTCGAAATTTAATTCTTAATTTATGGGGTAACAATGTAAGTTTTTTTTGGTTTTTTCTTTCAAAAAGTTTGTGCAAACGTTTTAAAATTCTATCTTTGCCACACGATATAGGAATTATATTGCTTTATAAGTGTAGTAAATTTATTGTTAGTGTGTTTAAAAAGAGGTCTTCGGACCTCTTTTTTTGAATCCGGTAATTGCGGACCGTTTTTTTTCGGTTTAACTCGTATTTCAGTCCGGGGTGAAAGGCCTGTTATAGTAATTTTACTTGCAGGATTTGTTTTGTGAGCGGAGTGATTTTGAAACGCTCATCTGGTCTTTGTCCGATGACCCATGCAATTTTATTTCCGGAAACCAACAGGAGACATTCTTTTTTTTGTTTTGCACTCATTTTTTGGTTAGTAAAAAAATCGCTGATTTTTTTCTTGTTTTTTTTCATTCCGATGGGGTGGAAATAGTCTCCGGCCTGCCAATTCCGGATGGTTAAGGGGAATTTTATTTTTTCAGCATCCAAACAGGCAATTTTAGGGTCTTTCGTAATTTCAAAGTTTGCCGGACGCGGAAAAAGGGTTATTTCAAGTGATTGTCCGGCAATGCGGAATTGTCCGGTGGAGCCAATGCGTTGGTAAATATACGGACATTTACTATCATCGTAGAGACGCCAGCAGGTTCGGTCCTTTACCAGGATGTTTGTCCCTGCCCTGAATTGCTTACCGGAAACAGTGTCGTGAGTATTCAGGATATCCCGGATTTGTGTTTTGTTGAAACCGAAGGGGTGCAGGATTTCGTATAGGAGGGTATAAGGTGCCGGAGATGCCAAAGTTTTGGCTATATCAAGGAGAATTTCGTCCTTTTCGTTCTTCAGGATTTCTGTCCGGAGTTTTTGGAGACCATACCGGAAAATTTTTTCCGTTTCTTCCAGTACCATGCAGTTTTCTTCCGTAGTTTTCAGGAAAGACGGATTGATTTCCTTGCATACGGGAATAATCTGATGCCGGATTTTGTTCCGGATATAGTTCAGAGAATTGTTTGTGGAATCTGTGCGGAAATCCAGTTGATGTTCTGCTGCGTAGTGTAATATGTCTTCTCGGGAACATTCAAGCAGGGGCCGGAGAATATCGCCGTTCACCGGTCTGATTCCTGTAAGGCCTTTGATACCTGTACCGCGGCAGAGGTTGATGAAAATGGTTTCGGCAACGTCATTTGCATGGTGGGCAACGACGATGTAATCCATTCCTTGCTTTTGTTTTATTTCCCTGAACCAGGTATACCGGAGTTCCCGGGCGGCCATTTCGATACTGAGCCCTTTTTCCCGGGCGTAGCGTGTGGTGTCAAATTTCCGGATTTTGTATGCAATTTTGTGGTTTTCACAAAATTGTCTGACAAAAAGTTCGTCCATATCCGATTCTTCATTTCTCAGTAAAAAGTTACAATGCACTACAAAAATTTTTAAATTCAAGTCTTGAAAAGCATGCAACATACTGACGGAGTCTGCGCCTCCGCTCACAGCCAGGATAAATCCGGCATTTTCGGCTATCTGGTGCCGGTTCAGGAAATGTTGTATCGTTTTGCGGATCATGCAGATAAAGTTAAGATTCAATTTCGCTTAATTCCAGCCAGCGCATTTCCTTTTCGTCCAACGCACTTATGATTTCTGCAATCCGGTTTGATTTATCCAGTAATTCGCCGGGGGAGAGTGTGCCGCTGCTTAAAGTGGTTTCAATGGCTGTTTTTTCGGCATTAAGTTGTTCCATTTCGCTTTCCAGTTGCTGCATTTCCTGTTTTTCTTTAAAGCTTAATCTGGGTTTTTTGTTGCTTTTGCCGGGGGAAGGCGGGGTGGCAGCTTCCTGTTTTTTCTTTTCTTTGTTTTCTTTTTCCTGTAATTCTTTTTCTTCCTCTTTTTTATTTTTGTATATGGTATAATTTCCCGGAAAATCTTTAATAATGCCATTGCCTTCAAAAGCAAAAATCCGGTCGGCTACTTTATCTGTAAAAAATCGGTCGTGGGAAACGATGAGCAAACAGCCCTTGAAATTTTGCAGGTATTCTTCCAGTACATTGAGGGTGACAATGTCCAGGTCGTTTGTCGGTTCGTCCAGGATTAAAAAGTTCGGATTATTGATTAATACGGTCAGCAGGTACAGTCGGCGTCGTTCGCCGCCGCTTAGCTTTTCTACCAGGGAATATTGTTGTTTATCGGTAAACATGAAATATTCCAGAAATTGTGAGGCTGACATTACTTTTCCGTTGCCCAGCTCGATGCGTTCGGAGATATTTTTTACGATATCAATCACTCTGTCATTTTCGTTGAAAACAATCCCGGATTGTTTGTAGTAACCGTAGACGACGGTTTCGCCGATGGAGATGCTGCCGGAGTCGGGTTCCAGATTTTGTGTGATGATGTTTAAAAAAGTGGATTTTCCGACTCCGTTTTTTCCTACAATTCCGATTTTTTCTCCCCGTACAAATTTGTAAGAAAAATCCCGGAGTACACAATGTCCGTCGAAACTTTTAGAAACGTGGTCCAGCTCCAGAATTTTTTTGCCGAGTCGTTTTCCCTGGATGTCCAGTTCCATTTTTTTCTGGGATATATTTTGTGAGGCTGTTTCTTTTATTTTATAGAAGTTATCTATTCTGTATTGTGCTTTATGACTGCGTGCCTGGGGCATCCGGCGCATCCATTCCTGTTCTGTACGGAGCAGGTTGCGTGCTTTGTCGATTACTGTATTCCGGTTGGCAATCCGTTCTTCGCGTTTGGCCAGATAATAGGCGTAGTTGCCGGTGTAAGAGAACAGGCCGAATTCGTCAATTTCGATAATTTGATTGCATACCCGGTCCAGAAAGTAACGGTCATGTGTGACCATGAGCAACGTGCAATTTGCTTTTCCCAGGTAATCTTCCAGCCATTCGGTCATTTCAATGTCCAGGTGGTTGGTCGGTTCGTCAAGAATCAGAAATTCGGGATTGCTGATGAGGATTTTTGCCAGACCAATCCGTTTTTTTTGTCCTCCCGATAATTGGCTGATTTTTTTATCATAAGTATTTATTTTTAATTCTGACAGAATTTGTTTGACGGTTGTTTCGTAGTCCCAGGCTGCATGTGCGTCCATTTCGGGAATCAGTTTTTCCAGCAGGGAGATATCGTTGCAGGCAATTGCATTTTCATAGGACTTGAGCAGCGTCAGTATAGGTGATTCCGAATTGAATACTTCTTCGAATACGGTATTGTCCGGATTCAGGACCGGGTCTTGTTCCAGAATTCCGATACTGATGTCGTTTCTGAAAATGACGGTTCCGGTTTCGGCCGAGTCTTTACCTGCTATGATGCGCAGCAAAGTAGATTTGCCCATTCCGTTTTTAGCGATCAGGGCGACTTTCTGGCCTTTGCCTATACCGAAGGTAATATTTTCAAATAAAAGTTGTTCTCCGAATCGTTTACTGAGATTATCGACTTGTAAATAACTGAGCATGTTTAGGATATAATTAATTTATTTGTTCAGATATTTTTTTCGTTCTTCTGCCGGGAAATGTTCTATGGCATAACGGAGCATAGTCCGGGGCATATTCCGGTAATGCGTTTCCAGAAAACGGCTCAAAGTTGCCCGGTCTTTTTTGCCGGTTTCGCGGAGCAGCCAGCCGACAGCTTTATGGAGTAAGTCATGCTGATGGTGTAGCAATTGTTCAGAAATTGCCAGACAATCCTTAAAATCTCCCTGACGGACAAAGTGCATGCAGGTGACGATGGCAATGCGTTGTTCCCACATGTTTCCGGAAGCAGCCAACTGATAGAGCAGATGACGTTCTTTATCGTTCAGCCATACTCCGAGCAGTTTATAACAGCTCAAATCTACCAAATCCCAATTATTGATGTGGTTTGTCTGGGACAGATAAAAATCCACGCAGTTTTTCCGGAAATCAGTGTCTTTATTTTTAGTAAATTGTTCTACAAGAATGAGCAGTCCTGTTAACCGGATTTCATGATAAGGATTACAGAGTAATTCTTGCAGGACATTGAAAGGGACTGTCCGGTATTTTTTTGCAATTGCCCGTTGTTCGGGGACGGTGACTCCCAGAAACAGGTCTCCTTCTCCATATTGGCCTTTGCCGGTTTTAAAAAAACGGGAAAGGTGGACTGCTTTGGCGGGATTGCCCAGAGTTTGTAATTCTTTGATGATATCTTGTGCCGTCATGTATTCAATTTAGTTTTCTTTTCCATACGATTTGTTCAGCCAATAGAAAGGCAACAGCCAGAAGGATAAACCAGAAAGTGAGGTATTTGTTGTTGTCCTGGAGAACAATTTCTTTTACCAGATTACTGTTTTGGTCCATTTGGGTGGTTTTTATGTTTTCAATCCGGGCCTGCGGGAATTGCTGTTGCAGTTCTTTTTCATTGCAGAATTCCATCCGGGATTCTGTCCGGTCGTAATTCCAGGCCAGCACATCAATAACCTGATTGTCCTGAAT
This sequence comes from uncultured Odoribacter sp., assembly GCA_910578105.1. Lineage (GTDB taxonomy): Bacteria > Bacteroidota > Bacteroidia > Bacteroidales > Marinifilaceae > Odoribacter. The sequence continues at coordinate 81,234 of CAJTPD010000004.1, forward strand.
CACTTCGTATAATCCTGCATCCCGTATATTGTTGCAATTGGTGAGGGTTATTTCCCCACTGAAATTTTTCCGGATGTCAGGTATAAATTCAAAAGACCGGTCGTCCCGTTGAATTTTTAAAGGGATGTTTTCCTGATAATTGCGGGTGCGGATGGTTACATTTTGTTCTGTGTTCAGTTGATATGAGGTGTTCAGGGCTGAATTGACCTGGCAGGCCATGTTTGCCATCAGAGGGACAAATAAGGGGTGGTAGACCATGTCACTGTTGTCCGGGTTGAAATTGAATGCTGAGACATACAGATTACCTTTGCCCAGTGTTTTTGCTGCCAGTAAAGTATGGTTCTTTTTGTCTGTCAATAGTTTTTCAGTTCCTGTCGGTGTGGATAATACGTAAAAATGTCGGATTCGGGGCAGTACAGCTTTGGCGTCTTCTTGCTCAAGAACATTTTTGAAGAGGGATGCCTGAGTTTCTAAATGCGTAATTGTGGTATTGGTATCCTTTTGGGTCCATTGTGGAGCCTGAAGTTTTTGCAGAAAACGGTTCAGATTTTCCGGTGAATCCGCAGGAGGAATAAAAAATAAGTTACCTCCATTGAGCAGATATTCTTGCAGCAGACTTTCCACACCGCTGCTTAAAGTGGGAATATTGTCCAGTATAAGCAGATTATAACAGGACAGATTCTGGGTGGCCAGTTGGTTTACAGGGAATGTCGTGAAATGAAATGTGGTGGAATCGGAGAATAATTTGGCAAAGTAAGGATTGGTTTCTTTTTGCCAGAGATATCCTATGTTTGTTTTTGGATGAATGCCGTAACTGAAAAAGAATTTATTGTCGAACACAACAGGAAAATCTGTGATTTCCGCTATTCCCTTGTAAAATCCGTCGTCGGTATTCAGGTAGCTGATACTGATTTTTTTTTCGCTACGGGCAGGGATGTCTATCTGGCTGATGCTTTTTTTCTTTCCGTTGATGGTCAAAGTAACGGGAAGGTTATGAAATTCCCGGTCGGAGGCGTTTATCACTGAAATGTGGATTTTATCGTTTTGATTTTTTTGATGGAAAGCCTGGTCGAAGTTTACTCCGTTGATATACACATTGCTTTGATTCTCGGGCTTTATTACCAGAAAAATGGTTTCCATCGTGGAATCCTGCACGATGTGTTGAAAATCACAGTTTTTTTTCTGAAAATCGGAGATGATAAACAGGGTTGCCGGTTGTCGGCCTTTAAGTTCCCGGCTTTCTTTTATGACCTGAGACAATGGTTTTGTATCCGGAGTGATTTTTAACTCACCCAGGGCATTGGCTATTTGTTCTTTGGTCAGCACCAAATCATTGGCAGCTTCGTTGGTTAATAACCTGAAACGGGTTCCGTTCGGATAATTATTAATAATGTCGAACAAATATTTTTTACTTTCTTCCAACAAGGTACCTCTTGAACCGGTATTACTCATGGAAAAGGAATTATCTGCATAGATGATGACCTGATTTGTTTCCGGTTGGGTGGGTAGTTTGTGTTCCGGATTAATGTAAGGTGTTGCAAAGGCTAAAACAATACAACTGATAATTGCCAGGCGCAGGAGCAGTAACAGTAAGTTTTTTAACCGGGAACTGTTTTTTCTTTGTTGTTGCAGGGCTTCCAGAAAATTAAAATTGCTGAAATAGACTTTTTTGTATCTTCGCAAACTGAACAAATGTAATACTATAGGCACGGTTAATAATGTCAGTCCGTATAGAAATTCCGGATGCAAGAATTGTATTTGTAAAAGCATAATAAACGGGTGTTTTTGAACGCATAAAAGTAATTGAAACAATTGAAAACGAAAAACAGAATGTCAAAATTGTTGAATTGTACCGTAAGTTTGCAAATTATTGATTTCCAGTTTAGGAGTTCCAATTGTTAATAAAAAAGCTGTTTTTGTTATTAAAAAGGTTTGTAAAAATCGGCCAGATAATTTTTTTAGTTGTATTTTTACGACAAATATCATAAAATGGGAATTTATGTCTAAAATCATTGCTATTGCTAATCAAAAAGGTGGTGTAGGAAAAACGACAACTTCAGTGAATCTGGCAGCCAGTCTGGCTGTTTTGGAACAGAAAATATTATTGGTAGATGCTGATCCTCAGGGGAATGCTTCATCCGGTTTAGGGTTTGATGTACAAAAACTGGGGGATTCTACTATTTATGAGTGTTTGGTGAATGGTTTGGAGGCCGAAAAGGCTACTCTGACGACTGAAATAGACCGTTTGTTTTTGTTGCCTTCCAATATTAATCTTGTGGGTGCGGAAGTAGATATGATGAATTTGCCGGAACGGGAGAAAATCCTGAAAAAAGTCTTGGAAGGGGTAAGGGACAAATACGATTACATTTTGATTGACTGTTCGCCTTCTTTGGGATTGATAACCGTGAATTCGCTGACTGCTGCTGATTCGGTCATTATTCCGGTGCAATGTGAATATTTTGCTTTGGAAGGTTTAGGAAAGTTGCTGAGTACTATAAAATTGATACAGAAACGTTTGAATACGGAGCTGGAGATAGAAGGCTTCGTGCTGACCATGTATGATGCGCGTCTGAGGTTATCCAATCAGGTAGTGGAAGAGGTTAAAAAGAATTTTCAGGATATGGTATTTCAAACCTTGATTAACCGGAATACGAAACTGGCTGAGGCTCCCGGATTCGGTCAGCCTGCTATTTTGTATGATGCCAGTAGCAGGGGTTCTGAAGATTATATGTTATTGGCGCAGGAATTGATAAACAGAAATCAGGAATAAAAAATTACGCTTTTAGTTTTAATTTATGGCAAAAAAGAATGTTTTAGGACGGGGATTAGGAGCCCTTATAGCTGATGCGGCTGATGAACCGTTAACGCGGGAAGTGGTTGTATCGGCTATGCAGGAGTTGAATTTGGCAGATATACGTCCGAATCCTTTTCAGCCGCGAACGGAATTTGATGAAGAGGCGTTGAATGAGTTGGCTGCTTCAATTCAATCGATAGGTATCGTACAACCTATTACGGTCCGTGCCGTGGAGGACGGGAAATATGAGATTGTTGCCGGAGAGCGTCGTTTCCGGGCTTCCCAAATAGCCGGCCGGACTACGATTCCGGCCTATATCCGCAAGACGGAGGATGAAAATTTGCTGGAACTGGCTCTGATAGAGAATATACAACGTGAGGACCTGAATGCGATAGAGGTGGCTATCAGCTACCAGCGGTTGATTGATGAATGTAACCTGACGCAGGATGGACTGAGTGAACGGGTGGGTAAAAAGCGGGCTACAATAACGAATTATTTGAGGTTATTGAAGTTGCCGGCCCAGATACAGTTTGCGGTCCGTGACAGAAAGATTTCAATGGGACATGCCCGTGCTATTCTCGGTGTAGAAGATCCTGATACACAGTTGATGATTTTTGAACAAATCCTGAGGTATGATTTTTCTGTCCGTAAGGTGGAAGAGATTGTCCGGGAGCTTTCCAGTCCGAGACCGGAAGAGCCTGAAATGCCGGAGGAGCCTGTTCAGGAGAAAAAGCGGTCTGTCAATGAAATCGGGGATTATATTGAGTTGCAAAAACATTTGTCACGCCGTTTTAATACGAAAGTGGAATTGAAACGGAATGAAAACGGGAGAGGAAAAATTGTTATAGGATTCAAATCGGATGCTGAGCTGGAAAAGATTATTGAGTTGCTGGATAGAATAGAATGAGAAAGATTGTCATATTAATTTCGACATTATTGTTTTGTATCAGCAGTCAGATTAGCGGCTCTCCCCGGGATACGGTGATTTTTCAGACTGGGAGTGATACGCTGAGAGCGATAGAACAGTTCGTAAAGAAGCCTCATTCTCCCCATAAAGCAACCGTTATGGCTATGGTGCTTCCGGGTTCCGGTCAGGTATATAACGGGCAGTGGTGGAAAGTACCTATATTGTATGGTGGAATTGCAGCGGATATTTATGGGATTACCTGGAATCAGAAACATTTCAAACAGTATCGTGAAGCGTATGTGGAATGGGTACGTTACATCAATGCTCTGGCAGAAAATCCCGATACTCCTTATCCTGAAAATCCGGCCTGGGATAAGATACCCAAGAGTTTTGACGTAAAAACCGATCCTTATTTCCAACAGGATGCCGGCCGGAACTGGTTTAAGAATACGCTGAACAACCGGAAAAATAATTTTAAACGGAACCGGGATTTATGTTATATTATTATGGCTGCCATTTATGCCGTGAATATCATAGATGCAACGGTATATGCCCATTTTTATGATTTTGAAATTGACGAGGACCTGAGTTTTCGTATACAGCCCACTTCTTCTTATTCACCTTTATGTGGCGGAACGGTGGGGCTGACTTTAACTTTCAATTTTTAGTGAGAAATAACCATGAAGGAGGTAAATGGAATGATGCGTTTTTTTATATTGCTCTTTTGGGGGCTGTGGTGTGGTAAAGGATGGGGAATGAATGTGATTTCAGGTGATGCATTGACGGAAGCGGATACGGTGGAAGTTTCACAGGTATTGAGAGATTCTGTTCCGCAGTCGTTTCTGGATAAGCTGAATTATTATTATAATACCTGGTATCTGAGTAAGCAGGATAGTGTCGGTTATGTCGATTCTGTCTATATTGCCGAAAACTCGAAGAATATACCGGTTTGCAGTGATTCGTTGTATTTGTTGCGCCTGGATTCGATGCAGTCGGCTATACCGTTTTCTTTCAATGATATTGTACGTAATTATATTGAATTGTATACGGTGAAAAGGCGGTTTCAGGTGGCCAATATGCTGGGTGTCGCAAAATATTATTTTCCCATATTTGAGGAGGCTTTGGATGCTGAATGTATGCCATTGGAGCTGCGGTGTCTGCCTGTCATTGAAAGTGCTTTGAATCCCAGGGCCTTGTCTCCGGTCGGAGCTTGCGGTTTATGGCAGTTCATGTATTCCACCGGGAAGATGTATAAGTTGGAAATTAATTCGTTTGTGGATGAACGCAGGGACCCTTATCTGGCAACTAAGGCTGCTGTCAGATATTTGAACGATTTGTATTCGATTTATGAGGATTGGATTTTGGTAATTGCTGCTTATAATTGCGGACCCGGTAATGTGAATAAGGCTATACGCCGTTCGGGAGGAAAGAAAAATTACTGGGATATTTATTACTATTTGCCCAGGGAGACACGTGGATATGTCCCTGCTTTTATTGCAGCAAATTATGTGTTTCGTTATCACAAAGAGCATGGTATTTTCCCTATAGAGCCTACTTTACCGGCGATGTGTGACAGTATTATGGTGGAGGATGCTTTGCATTTTGAGCAGATAGCGGCTAAACTGGATTTGTCGGTAGAACAGTTGAGGGATTTGAATCCGCAGTATCGTGCTGATGTTATTCCTGCCGGTTTTGGGAAGTGTTATGCTTTGCGGATGCCTTATAATCATGTCCATGATTTTATTGACTGGCAGGATTCTATTTTTGCCTGTAACCGTTCGAAGTATTTTAACGATAATGACCGGACTGCCGACCCGGCAAGCCGGATAAAAGTACATGCACATGGTTTGGGGGCCGACGGGCGTGTCCGTTTGGTGTATACGGTAAAATCCGGTGATGTACCGGGAGCCATTGCCATGAAATTTAACGTGAGGCTGGCCGATTTGAAATATTGGAATAATCTGAATAAGAGACTGACCATTCGTCCGGGACAAAAATTGGTGGTTTATGTTCCTGAAAAGAAAGCCGCCCAATATAAAAGCAAGGCTGCTTTTGCCGGAAAAGTGAATAATACGGTGAGAGCTCCGAAGGTTGAGACCATTGACGGGGAATTTGTACTTTATACGGTGAAAAAGGGGGAGAATCTTTGGACGATAGCCAAGAAATATCCCGGAATCTCTAACCGCGACATTATGAAATGGAACGGGCTGACGGATAGTGATGTCAGGGGAATAAAGCCCGGGCAGAAGCTGAAGATAAAGATTTAGAGCCTGTCCAAAATGAATTTTTTGGACAGATGGGTGTATTTTGCTGTTATTTGATTTCGGGAAGGTCTATTCCTTTGATTTTGCGGTATAGGTTCAGTGCATAGGAATCGGTCATGCCCGAAACGTAATCGACAACAGTCTGAATTTTGGTGTACATGGAATCTTCTTTGCTCACTTTGTATTGTTCGGGCATGATGGAAAGAATATTCCGCGCATAGTATGTTTCGGGCTTTAATACGGCGTCCGTATATTCTTTCAGGATAGTACCGAGGATTTTGAAACCGGCGATCTGGATTTGAGTTACCATATTGGTGTGATAAATCCGTCCATAAGCTAGGTTGGTACAATTTTCATATGCACTTTGGTTGGTGCCGCTTAGCTGTTTAATCAGGGTACTGTTGAATTCTCCCGCCATGATTGCTTCATAATTCCGGCAGAATACGTCGGAACAAGCGTTAATCAATTTATTGATGATACCGGCGCGCAGAAAAGCGATACGTTCGTTTTTATCAGAGACAATCTTAAAGGTTCGGGCAATAATTTTCAGGTCCTCTTTATCTTCGTTTTTGTCGTAGAAGCTTTCCAGTATGTTTACAGTTTCGTCGTAAGAGAGGATACGCAACTTGTGCGAGTCTTCAATGTCCATAATCTGGTAGCAGATGTCATCGGCAGCTTCTACCAGGTATACCAAAGGATGCCGGCTGTATTGCAAGGGATGTTCTCCGATTTTCGGGATGCCGAGTTCCTGAGCTACTTGTCGGAAAATTTCTTTTTCGCTCTGAAAGAAGCCGTATTTGAAACCTTTGGGGTTGGCTTTGGCGGATTCAAAAGGATATTTGACAATGGATGCAAGAGTGGTGTAAGTCATTGTATATCCTCCCGGTCGCCGGCCATTGAAACTGTGAGTGAGCAAGCGGAAAGTGTTGGCGTTGCCTTCAAAATGACTCAGGTCGTTCCATTCTTCGTCGGATAAGAGTTTTTTGAGGTAGTGTCCTTCCCCTTCGCTGAAAAAATAGGAAATAGCTTCTTCGCCTGAATGGCCGAAGGGAGGATTTCCCAGATCATGGGCAAGGCATCCGGTGCTGACAATGGTGCCTATTTCTTCCAGTAGTTCCGGGTTTTCGGTTTTGATTTTTTGTTGTTTCAGGAATTGACTGATTTTGTTTCCTAATGAACGTCCGACGCTGGCAACTTCAAGACTGTGGGTTAGCCGGTTGTGTACAAATATGTTTCCGGGCAGAGGAAAAACCTGGGTTTTATTCTGTAAACGCCGGAATGGAGAGGAGAAAATCAAACGGTCGTAGTCCCGTTGAAATTGCGAACGATCGTGTGAATGAAACAAAGAGGTGGTAGCTCCCGGATGATAACGATGTGCAGATAAAAGTTTATTCCAATCCATCATAACAATATTGTATTGATGGACAAAAGTACGATTAAAATGCCGAAAGTCAAAGTGCCGGAAAGAAAAGAGGCAAAAGTAAACTTTTGCCGGATGAATATTTTCCGGACCTGATGAGAAGTCTTGCAAACTTCTCCTATCAGGCCCGGAGAGACTCTGACTTATTTCAGTTTATTTGGTTACGAAATGGAAATGGCTTCCGAATCGTTCGAAAGCTGCTTTGTCCAGTTCTTCCTGATGGTCGGGGTGGGCAATTGAGATTAATGCTTTGGCCCGGTCCTGCATGGTTTTTCCGTATAAATCCACAGCACCGAATTCAGTAACTACGTAATGTACGTCAAAACGGGTGGTTACTACTCCGGCTCCGTTCATTAACATCGGGCAAATTTTACTCATTCCCTTGGCAGTTACCGACGGCATGGCAATGATGGGCTTTCCGCCTTCACTGGCAGCGGCTCCCCGGATGAAGTCCAACTGACCACCGCATCCGCTGTAAAATTTACAGCCTAAAGAATCGGCGTTTACCTGACCGGTAAGGTCGATGGAGAGGGCGGAATTGATTGCTGTCATTTTGGGTTGTTGGGCAATGAGGCACGGGTCGTTGGTATAACCAACATCCATCATGGCTACTGCAGGGTTGTCGTCAATGAAGTCATAAACTTCTTTGGAACCCATCAGGAAAGTAGAAACAATTTTACCTTTGTCGTGTTTTTTATTCAGGTTGTTGATGACTCCTTTATAATACAAAGGCAGCACTCCGTCAGCAAACATTTCGGTGTGGATACCCAGATTTTTGTGATTCCCCAATTGCGAGAGTACGGCATTCGGAATGGCACCGATTCCCATTTGCAAACAAGCTCCGTCTTCAATTAGTGCAGCACAATTTTTACCGATTCTGATATCTTGTTCAGAGGGTTGAGCGGGTTTGGCTTCAATTAACGGCGTATTGTCTTCACAGAAGATGTCAATGTCCGATAATTTGATGATGGCATCACCGAAAGCGCGGGGTACGTTGGGGTTAATCACAGCAATGACTGTCTTGGCGTGCTGGACGGCTGCCAGGGTTGCGTCTACGGAAGTACCCATGGAAACGTAACCGTGTTTGTCCGGAGGACATACTTGGATCATGGCTACATCCACAGGGGTGATGCCCATACGGATTAATTTCTGGGTTTCACTTAAGTGTACCGGGATGTAGTCAGCCCAGCCTTCCTGGGTCGGTTTACGCACGTTATGTCCCACAAAAAAGGATTCCAGTTGGAATACACCTTCGAATTCCTGTTCCGCATAAGGGGCACTCCCTTCGGTGTGAAGGTGTTGTAATTTAATGTTTTTCAATTCGCCGGCACGTCCGCGTGCGCAGAGAGCCTGAATGAGTCCCTGCGGAGCACAGGCAACGCTGTGAAGGTGAATCCGATCACCCGATTTCACCACTTTTACAGCTTCTTCAAATGATACTGTTTTTATTCCTTGATACATGATGTTATTATTTAGATTAAAATCTTTACCATACAGACCGTGCGAAGGTAACGAATAAAAGTAAAAAGTAAAAGGTCTTTGCGGGCGAAATTGCAGGATGTTTTTATTTTCAGGTTTCCGGTTATCGTTTCATAGCCCGGTCCATGTCTTTTTTTGCATCTTTCAGTTTTAAGGATTCTCTTTTATCGTATTCTTTTTTTCCTTTGGCGAGGGCGATGCGCATTTTGGCATAACCTTTTTCGTTGAGAAATACTTTATAAGCTATAATGGTGAGTCCGGATTCTTTTACTTTTCGTTCCAGTTTTGCCAATTCTTTATGCGTCAGCAACAGTTTCCGCTCTCTTTTTTCTTCGTGGTTGTAATAAGTCCCGAGTTTGTATTCGGAGATATTCATTCCTTTTATCCACAATTCTCCCCGGTGGAAGTAGCAGTAAGAGTCTACCAGACTCGCTTTGCCTGCCCGTATGGATTTTATTTCCGTACCTGTTAATACAATTCCGGCTGTATATTCTTCCAGGAATTCGTAATCGAAAGAAGCACGTTTGTTACGGATGTTTATTTCGTTTGACATAGAAGGTAAAATTAGACATTAATCACAGAAATTCTGAATACAATCATTAAAATTTGAGTGATGATAACCGGAATGAATACGATTGACAGAAAGGTTATAATGAGTATATTGGTTTTATGGTTTGCCTGCAGTTGCTGCAATTGTTCTGCTCCTGTATACAGGGTCCGCAGGAAAATAAGACTGAGTAAAGTAAATATCTGGCCGATGAAAATATTTTCCAACGCTCCGCCAATGCTGTGGAAGATAATGAAAATCGTGTAACTGTATATAGTCAGATTAAGCGCAGCATGGTCCGGATAATTTAGTTTATTGCAAAGGTATTCCCGGGTAATCAAATAGGTGAACCAGGCTCCGCTGGTGGCTGCTATGAAGTTGACGATTCCGAATCCTAAAGCTTGTAAAGGGGTGTAATAAATCAGCCGGAGCAGAAATACGAAAACTGACAGAACAATCGCAATGGGAAACAAGTAACTGCGAAAAGTATTTCTGACTGTAGAATTTTCTTTCAGTACTTCTGGCCATGTGACGGCTGGTTGTGTAAGCATTTGCCGTGTCCGGATATATATGTGTTTGTAATCTGTTTTCATCGGAATACAAAATTATTGTTTTTTTTCTGATTCGGATAGTTAACCGATAATTTTCTGAACTGGTTTAAGCAGACTTAATGTGAAGCACCCGGAGAGATGCCGGAATGTAAAGGATGAGGCATAAGTTGCTTCTGCCGGTGTTTTCTACCATTGCCGACATGATGCCTGTGCCAATAGTATCGGCTGTCAGGCCCCAAAGGAAAAAGACGATGTGCCAGCCTTTGAGTTTGCGTTGTATGCGTCCCGGTCCATGTGTTTGCATGTGAATTAATTTCTTACTTTCTGTTCGGAAAAATCAATACCGCTATGAATGCAAAAATACCGAATATTCCTGTGATGCCTAAATCTAACAGATTAAACGGATTATACAGTTTCCTGTGATTTTGGAGTTTTATAGCCGCCAGTATTATCAGCAGTAACATGTTCAGCCAAATAAAGCGGCAGAACGGATTGAACAGAGGAATCATGTGGGCGTAGCCCGGGGTGAGTATTATTTTCAGAGGAAACAGGTATTGTTCGGTTTGGGCTACCGGACTTTTGGAATAGTTGTCGGCTTCTATGGCATGGTAGTCGGCTAAATTGTAATCTGCGTCCAGAACATACAGGCGGATGCTGTCGTTGTCCGTATTTTTATAGCTTTTATAAAAACAATTGGAGGAATACATGAACCTCCCGTTTCCCGGTCGGATGGGCAATTTTTTTATGCTGTAATCCGTGCGCAGGACGTAAAGTTGTTGTTGTTGGTCGTAAATGTAGGCATATAAATCGCCGGGTACCATACATTTCATGGAGCTGACGGAGATGTTTTTGGGGATGTGGTGGCAATAAGGCCGGCCTTTTATCATTTTCAGATGAAACAGTTCGCCTCGTTGGTCGATTATAAAATAGCCGTCGTCACGTGATTTTAAAGTGGAGGGAATGCCGTAGATATTCCGCGCAGGGGATTGGAATCCGGCAGCTTTCAGCGTCTTGTTGAAACTCCGGCTTTTTTCCGGGAGAATTTTATTGGTTTCCGGGTCTAAAAATTCAATGCCGCGATGATTTATCCGGAACAGGTCGTCCGGCAGTTCCGGTCTGACTTTTCCTGATTCTGATTCGAACAGGGGATTCAATTGGAAAGTAAAGGAACTGACTGGCATCAGCATGCCTCGTTTGGTTGTTTTTATCAGTTGCTGGTCGAACTTATTTCCGTTGATGGTATCGGGTAATTCGCCGAGCAAGGCCAGTTTCCGGGTGTACAGAAATGGAAGTTGCCGGTTGTATTCCCGTTCTGTATATCGTTTTCCTGTCTGGTCATAATAAATGATGTGGTTCTCATTTGTCAGGGTATCACTGAAATCTTCACTAATCATAAAGTTTTTGCTGATTTCGCTGTAATAAATCAGTTTTTTGCCCGGACGTTTTTCAAAGTTTTTCCGATAAAGTTCGGGCAATGTCATGGCCAGTACCATTACTCCCAATAGTACCAGAAAAAGACGTATTATTTTGGCGGCTAATGTCATAGTTGTCCTTTATTGAATCGGTATGAGGTGTAGACCGGAGCTATGCCGGATAAGCCGGTAATCAGACAGAGGACCGGCAACAGGCTGACTGCATTTCCGATGGATAAATACATGAAAAAGAGGGTTAATACTTTGTAACTGATCAAGATATACAGGAAACGGAATTTCCATGCCGGTTCCAGGGCAATGGTGGCAATCAGGAAATAAGCACAAAAGCCTCCCAGCAGCCACGGCGACATGGTTTGAAGGACCGGGATTGTGATTTCTGCCGGCAGATAAACGGAGATTAAGCCTGTAAAAATCAGAATTCCCGGTATCATGGTCAGAAACAGTAGCACAAAGCCGTAAACGACCATGATATAGATGATTTGCAGGTTGTGTATGGGAAGATGCAAAGCCAGTTTGATTCGTTTGTCTGTTATTTCCGGAACAAATTGTGAAAGTCCGATGAGCAGGGCTATTCCTAAGGGAATGTAACGATACAGGGAAAAAAACTGTGTTTTATATGTCATTAGGGTAGACAGATAAATGGTTCCTCCCGCAGAAAGGAAGTTGCTCCGGAGTGCAATAAAGATATAGATTAGCACTCCCAGGTTAAGCAACAGGGCAATGGATGCAAACCATCTGGTTTTCAACCATTCTTTGTATATCAGATGTTTTAATGTTTTCATAACTCAGGGGATTGGGAGTTCAGTATTTCTTCCCGGCTTTTTTTGAGCGGAAAGGCAGATATGCCCATTAAACCGTATATTCCGAAAATAGTTACGAATAGGATATCTGTGATGACAAACGGATTGGAAAGGCGGTAACCGTTTCTGCGTTTATAAAATAGGGTTATTCCGGCTAACACCAGATTGAGCCAGAGGAAGCGTTTTACCGGCGACCAGTCGGCATAGAAGCCCTCCCAAGCAGTTTGCCCGATGTGGAACGGAAATAAAAATTCTCCGAAAATGCCGGCCGTATTTTGAGGTTGTGGCTGAAAATACAGTGTGCAGCTATCCACTAACCGGAAATTCCGGTCGAAAACAAAGGTTGTTTGCTGGTTTGGGGCAGGCAAGGTGAAAATCCGGTAGAAAAGGTTACCGGTGAGTCTTCCGGATTTTCGTAAAGAATCGGGCAGCTCCAGCCGGGTATAACTTTGGTCCGGGTGCTGAATATACATGTTTCCGTTTTCTGTGTTCAAAATGGCGCGGATATCCGGTGATTTTCCGAAAGTAATATTCCGGATATTCCGGGAGTCCGGTTTTTCCAGTTTTTGCACGGCCGGAACGGACTGGTTCATGGACAGACAGTAGAGTTCGTTTTTGCTGTCAATCACATAATACCCTATGGCTTCGGATATATTTTTGTCTGGAGAAGTCCACATCCGGAGGGCCGGAAACCGGAAGTCCGCAGCGGTGAGACAGTTGGTGAACAACCGGCTTTTTTCTTCATCAATCTGGTTGGTTGCGCATACAATAAATTGTATTCCTTCCGGAGTAATCCGGAAAAGGTCCCGGGGTTCCAGAGTTCGGGTGGTGTAGCTTTTTTGGTCGCGGAGTTCACAGAGGCCATAATATAATCCGGGTTGGGCGGAGTGATATTGTGAAAAAGCTTCGGAGGACACGAGTTCTGGAGTGACTGCAATGCCGCAGATGGTGTCGGGAAATCTGCCTTCATAAGCTAACTGGGAAACATTATCGAGCAGAAGGAGCCGGGCGACAGAATCGCGGGAGTAGCTTTTGCCATGACGGTCGTAACAGACAGTTTGTCCTGTGGCTTGTTTCTTATCGGTGGAATAAATATATTCGGAGATAATAAAATCGCCGAGTATTTCGCTGTAACAGATGTTTTTATGACTACTTCTGCCTTCCGGGGGGAAGGTGGTGTAATATAGCTGAGGAAGTACGGTCGCAGCAGCTATCACGGCAAATAAAACAGCTATGATTCTTATGATTTTTGTCAGCATGGTTATTTTTCTCCTTTATAAAAACGTTGTGAGGAATAGAGTACTAATCCGGATGACAATAGCACCATTAGCGTCATAATGGGTAGAGATTCCCTGAACGCACCGTGCGGTTCGTTGCCAACCAGAAAAAGTTGCAGTATATAGTAAGCAATGACCGAATAAATGACTTTCCGCCATTTGTTGGGTTCCATGGCAATCATGGCAATAAAATTGTAGGCGATGTAGCTGCTCAATAGCCAGGGTGTCAGGGAAATCATGACGGGTTTTGTGAGTTCTTCCGGAAATAAACGGATGTTGTAATAAAGGAACAAGCCGATATACAGGAGATTGCTTAAAGTCAGCAAAATAAGTCCGAATCCCGCCATGCCTGAAATCAGTATGTTGTTTTTTACCGGCAGATGCAATGTCAGCCGGATGCGTTTCTGTATCACTTCAGGGACATATTGGGCAATACCGATGGCCAGAGCGGTGAGCAGGGGGATGTATAGGAATGAGGCGTAATAAATTACAGGCGGTTCGTCGTATAAAATACGCAGGAGTATTGTTTTGGCACCTGTTAAAGTGATTTTGTTTTCTACGGCAATGAATATATACAGTATGGTGGCCGTCCCCAGCAACAGAGTTCCCAAAAAGGCCCAACGGGTTTTGAGCCATTCTTTATAAAATAAGTGTAAAAAATATCTTTTCATCATTTGAATCGCTTCCAGTTAGTATTTGCCGGTGAGACCGATAAAGGCATCTTCAAGGGTCATCGGTTGTTCTTTGAAGTTCCGGTATGCAATGCCTAGGTTTTCCAGTAGTTGTCTGACTTCGTTTTCGTTTCCGTAAGTATAGAATTCATAGTGGTTACGCAAATGTTCTACATTCACTGCTAACGGATGGTCTTTTAATTCTATGTCGTCTCTGTCCAGTTCAAAGGTAAATTCTTTAAATCGGGTGGTGAAGTCCCGTACAGGGCTTTGAACCAATACGCGGTTATAGTCCATGATTAGGATGTCATCAATCAGGCGTTCCATATCCTGGATAATGTGTGAGGTCAGGAAAACCGTTTTCTTTTCAGCTTTGGCATATTCGCGCATATAATCGATAAACAGGCGGCGGTAGCCGGGGTCGAGTCCTAATGAAAAATCGTCCAAAATCAGCAAATCCGGGTCCTGTGCCAGAATCAGTCCTAAGGCCACCTGAGCACGTTGGCCGCAGGACATGGTGGAGATTTTTTGGTGAGGAGTGATTTTCAGTTTATTAATCAAATTGAAATAAGCGTCCCGTTTCCAGTTGGGGTAAAAACCGGAGTAGAATTTTTCTATCTGGCGGACATTCATAAAGGAGTATTGTACATGTCCTTCAATCAGATAGCCGATGCGCCGTTTGGTGGCCGGGGACAGGTGCTGTGTATTTTCCCCGTAAATCAGGCATTGGCCGGAACGGGGTTCCAGAAAGCCGTTCAGGATGTTGATTGTGGTACTTTTTCCGGCTCCGTTTTTTCCCAGTAAACCCAATATCCTGCCTTCGGCCACGTTGATGTTCAGATTTTCGTATACCAGTTTTTTCCCGTAATAATGGGTGAGATTGATGCATTGTATGACGTAGTTCAGTTCCATAATTTGTATGATTAGCATTTAATAAAATCTTTTCCTATACCCGGGATTGCGTCCGGGTATTCATTAACCGTATCACCAGTTATGGTGTTATAAATGTGGATGGTGGTGGTATTTTTTTGTTTGTTATACAGATAAACAACGGTATATCCATCTGCATCTTTCAGACCTGTACCACCGATTAGCGGGAAAATTTCCATAATCTCATATTCAGTCGGAAAACTTTTGAATGGAACAGGGTCCGGATTGAAAGAGGTAATGTTCAGGTAATCGAATTTATAGATGGCGTGTTTAGTGACATAGAAGCCGTAGCGTTGTGAGAAAGCTCCGAACCAGGCGATGGCTTCTTCTGCGACTTGCCGGGGTAAAGGGATGGTTTTATTCCAGACCGGAACTCTGAAAGCCGTACCGGCATAGGTAACGTGGAATTCGTAAAGGTTATAACTGTTGTTTTCTTTTCCGATGAGATATATGTTGTATGGTTTTTTGGAAGCCAGCCCCGTGCTTTCGGTGAACATGCCACAAATGCTGTCCAATTTGAAAGCCGTACCTTCTTTGGTTAGGATTTGTTCTTCTTGCTGGTTGTATTCGTGAAAACAAGAGATGGTATTGTTTTTATACCGGATAATGTTTGCTTTTTTATATCTCATGAATTGTTTGGAAGCCAGGATTTGAGCGACTTGTTCACTTTTCAGGTAGGTTTTGTCGTCGAAAATCAGCAGTCTTTTTTCTGTACCGTTGAAAGTGTACAGTTTGTCATTCATTACCAGAAAGCGGGTACCTCCTTCACAGTAGCGGACAGAGTGGAAATTCAGATTGGTTTCTTCTCCCAAGTATATGCGTCCCCGGATTGGAGATACAATTTCTCCGATGGGCAGATTGAAATCGGCTTCATCGTTGTCTTTCAGCAGACTGATGGTGAAGCCGTAGCCCGGAGCTTGATCAGTGAATATTGCCAGTTCCGATTTAGAGGTCATTGCTCCCCGGAACTTTCCGCCGATTGGCTGGTCAGCTCCGTTAACCATAGCATTCATGCCGGTGGTCAGACGTGTGAATGCTTCCGGTTTTCCCTGTAATGATATCCAGTCGATACCGTTTGTTGTTTCATAGACGGCAATGTAGGCCGGGGTCAGATTGGAATAGACTTCGATGCTGAATGTTTCCCTGTATTCCAAACCGTTGACTGTATTCCGCACGATGAGGACACCTGGAATCGTGATTTTGTTTTCATAGTCCTTCGGGCGCGTAATCAGCCAGTTCAGGTTTTGTTCTTTTCCGACCGTGTCTTTGCCGATTATCCAGCGACAGACATAGTTTTCTGTATGGCTGTCCGGAGTATAGGTGATTACGGGTTCCAGTTTCAGAGTGTCTCCCATATAAAGAATATGGCTGTTTCCCTCTTCGGGCTGTAAGCCTGTTACGGACAAAACGTGTTCAAAATCGCGAGTGGCCAGGCTGTCTTTGTCGTCGAGACAAGAGACATGGAGCAGGAGCATAACTGCGGAAATAAAATAAAGTTTCTTTTTCATCATTAACTTCCTTTGGTTATTCATCGAAAAAAATCCGGTTGTTGTTTTCGTCATATTCTTCATGGTCTGCAAACCATTGTGTGGCCAACTGTATCCAATAATCTATGATGACACTGTTACCGGGGTCTGACCATTCCGGGTCGGTAATTTTACTGATTTCCAAAAATTTGATACATTTCCGGGGATGATAGGTAAATTTGGACAGTTTGGAATTTCCGGTCCAGAACAGGGGAGGAGTATTTACGTTTTTCATAAAATCTATTTCAATGAATTGCAATTCTTTCACTCCCGTTGAGAAGGTTTCGTTGGGAAGCAGTTCCAAGTAAATTTTATAATCATCTGTTTCATTTAACGCACTTACGTGGATGGTGAGCGGAATACTGTCTTCTGCCAAACCTTTGCGGAAGGTTTGGATAGTATCGAGGGAGTAATGTACACCGGCTTCCACCAGTTTTGATTTTCCGGGGTTTAGTCTTACCCGGTAGGTGCGGTCGTTGTCATAATCAATCAGACCAGATAACCGGACCGGGATATACAGAATGTAGTCGTTTGCTCCAACTCCCAGAAAATAGGCATTGAAAGAATAACTTTCCGGGTATTTTATTTCTCCGAATTCTCCTTTCAGGATATTCAAGGCATTATAGGTGGTGTCGACTTGTAGGATGTCCTTTTCCTGACAGGCGGACAACAGGAAAAGACTCCATATAAGCGGGTAAATGATTTTCATTGTGTCTTTATTTAATTGTTACGGCTTGTTCCGAAGTCTATTTCGTATTGTGGCAACGGAAATGTATAGTATTTAGGGTCTATGGGTATGGTGGTACCTAAATAATTGCCATTATCGACGGCATTTTTGTTGGTTCGTTTATAGTACCAGAATAATTGTCCCTCGCCTCTGAATTCACAGATGTATTCGTGGGTAATCTCATGAATGATTTCTGTTGTTGTTGCGTTCAGGGGTATTTCTGTCGTTTTTCTGTGTTGTTTGAAAGTATTCAGGATATTCCGGGCATCATCGTTTATGGACGGCTCGTTGAGTACGGCCTCGCAAGCTATCAGGTACATTTCGCCGAGTTTTAGCATGGGGGCCAGGGGAGCTGTATATTTATCGCTATTTCCGGTGTTGGACGAACGTTTGTATTTAATCAGGTTAATCTTGCCCAACTGGTTGCCGGCATGCCATGCGTTCAGCCGTAAATCCCCGGAGGTATAACAGTTGGTAGACAGGATGAAATCGTAAGACAATCCTTCATATCTTATCCGTGAGATTTCGGGAATGTTTTCGGTGTACAGACCGAATAATAATTCCGGCATGAACAGGCGGTCGGATTTGAGTTCATTGCCATACAAGTCGGTTTCTATAATTTCATTTTCTTCAATGAAACGGAATTTTCCGCTGTTTATGACCATACAGGCATTGTCGTATGCTTTGCGGTAATCTCCCCGGTAGAGGTATATCCGGGCCATTAGTCCGCATATCGCATAGTAGTTCATGCGTTGATTGCGGTCGTAATTCAGGTATTTGTTCCGGAAGGATTTTCCGGTAATAGGGTCTGTGTTTTGAAGCAATTCCCGGGCTTCTGTCAGGTCGTTCAACAGGAAGTCCAGAATTTCGTCGGTTTTAAAAGATGTGCCTATATTTAGTCCGAAATCGGTTTTATAGGGTACTTTTTTTGAGTCCGGGTCAACACCCCGGGATTCGTTGAACATTCTGACCAGGTCGAAATACATATAAGCTCTTAGTCCGAGAGCTTCTCCGAGAAGAATTTCTTTGCCTCCGGTTTCGAAAAGATGACGTTCTTCTTCCCGGAGGTGGGAAATCAGCAGATTGCAATTTACGATGTTGTTATACATTTTGCTCCACACTTTCAGCAGGTTGTTCTCAGCGTCTTTGGTGGTGTAATCAAAGTTTTTCCATTTTTCCCGTTCCGGTTCGTTTTCATTGATAGAATATTGTTGTCCGAGTGGTTCCGTCAGGGTAAGTGTCAGGTTTGCTCCGTAAAGTTCTGCAGAGCCCATGTTGATATAGATGCCTGTTAATGAGGATTGGTAACCATTGGCGGTTTCGAACATTTCTTTTTCATCGACTTCGGATTTTGGCAGAACATCCAGCCATTCTCCGCAGGATATGAGTAAAAGCCCGCTTAATAATATCAGAATATATGATTTAGTATTCATCTGTCTTGGGTTTAAAAGTTTATCTGAGCTGCGAAATGAATGGTACGTGCGAAAGGATACGACAGGCCCCGTTCTTGCCTGATGGTGGAAATGTAAAACAGGTCGTTCATGGTGGCTGAGAGTCTCAGCATGGAGATGAAATTCTGTTTCAGTTTTTCGGTGGGCAGGGTGTAGCTTAGCCGTAAGGAATTCAGACTGAGCATGTGTTCTTTCTGGACAAACCGGGAGGTGGACCGGGTTGGCGAGGTGTCTTTGATACTTTTATAGCGGGCTACGTCTCCCGGTCTTTTCCAGCGTTCGGTCAAAGCCCGGCGGTCGTTGTTTTTCATGTTGTTGACTCCTTCTATTTTTTCGTGCAAGGTATAGTTATATTTGTCTGCACCGGTGGAGTAATGGAAACTGCTGCCCAAGTCCCACGACCTGTATTTCAGATTGAAGCCGAAATAACCTTCCAGGTCTGCTTCTTTGCATCCAACAGGAATTTGTTCGTCCGGATTCCAAGTGAAAGTCTGTTCTCCGTTTTTGGTCAGGAATATTTCTTTTCCGGTTCCCGGGTCTATTCCCAGGCTTCTCACTGCGTAAATGGTGTTCATGGATTGTCCTTCTTCGAACAGGAATACATTTACGTTTTCTTTCTCTGCTTTTTTTCCCACCATATCGTTGTATTTTTTCAGTGCTTCCGATATGCGTTTGATTTTATTGGTGTTGTGGGAACCGTTCAGATTCAGGGTCAGCATCCAGTCTTTTGTCCTGACGGGTGTAATGGTCAGGCTGAAATCAATTCCGTTGTTGGTCAGGTCTCCCATATTGGTTTTATAAGTCTCAAAACCGATGGAAGGAGCAATGGAGATATCGGTCAGATTGCCTTTGGTGATGTTGTTGTAATAGTTCAGGTCCAGATTGATGCTTCCTTTCAGCAAATTAAATTCGACGCCGATGTTGCGGTTCAGTGTTTCCTGACATTTCAGGTTGGGATTGCCCAGGGAGATTATGGAAGCTCCTGAAAACGGACCATAGGTCGGTCCTAACCAGGAATACAGGCTCATGGCCTGATTCAGTGTGAAATTTTGGTTGCCGATGGTTCCGATGCTTGCCCGGACGGCCAGATTTTGAATAAAATTCTGATTTTCCATAAATTTTTCCCGGGAGATATTCCAACGGATACCGACGGACCAAAACGGGGTTGTCGGCTGATTCCGTCCGAACAGGGAAGAACCGTCGAGTCGTCCTGTCAAATCGAGCAGATAACGATTGTCAAAAGAATAATTCAGATTTGAGAAAGCTCCGGCACTGCGGATGGTGTTTTCTGTACCGGCAGGGCGGCTATATTGTTTGAATTGAACGGCATAGGAAAGGTGGGTGAGGGCGTCGTTCATAAATCCGGTGACGGCATATGAGTCGCTCCGGTTGTCCTGTTGTTTTAGTTCTCCGCCAATAATCCCCTGAAACAGATGTTTGTTTCTGCTTAATGTATATGAAATGATAACATTTCCACTGAGGACAAGGCCGGATGAATTGCTGAGGTTATATTGTCCCCGACTGAATAATACGTCCGGCTCATTGACCGTGTTGTCGTTGTCTTTGATATAGTAGTAGCTCATCGGTGACAGATAGGCATCGGTGCGGTTGGTTTCATTGCTGATTTTAAAGTTGCCTTTCAGTCTCAGGCCGGAAATTAATTCCCAGTTGATTCCCAAATTATTGTAAAAATCAAGATTTTCACTGGTTGTGAAACTGCTGAGGTATTTAGCCTCATACACGGGGGATAGCTGAAAATCGTTAATACCGAGACTCATGTCTGACGGAGCGACATTTTGCAGGCTCAGGGTTCGGTAATATTTCCCGTTTTCATCTTTTTCCCGGTGATAGGGTAAAGCTTGGGTGTAATTACTGAAAGAACCGTAGGGAGATTCCTGGCTGGTTACGCGGCTGAAGTGTAAATCGTTGGTGATGTTCAGTTTTTTGTGTTGGTACAATAATTTGGTTCCGGCACTAAACTGATTGCGTTCCGAACCTTTCATCACTCCTTTGGTACCTCCTCCGCTCAGGTTGATTTGATAGCGCAGATTTCCAGTTTCTTTATTTTGTTTTTTTACGCTTCCTTCAATGAACAGGGAGTGACGATGTTGAAAAGAAACCTGCAAAGGTTTGGAGAGCCAGTAGGTATTTACTCCGGACATAATTTCTTTCCGGATGACATTGTATGAATTGAGTTTGTTTCCGGCATCTTCCCCTGGGACAGAGGCATCGAAAACTCCGGCCTGACGCTGAAATTCCAGTACTTCCTCAGCGTTCATCAGGTTGTAGGAGCTCAGGTCCGGTATTTGCAGGCTGCCGTTAAAAGTGTAGCTGATTTGTAATTTGCCGGTTTCCGGGTTTCTGCTTTCGATGACAATGACGCCGTTTGCTGCGCGTGAACCGTAGATGGCTGCGGCTGATGCGTCTTTGAGAATGGTGACGCTTGCGATGCGGTTCATGTCGAGGTCGTATACTTTTTCAACACTGATTTCGAAACCGTCGAGGATAAAAACCGGAAGGCTGGTAACCGTTTTCAGATTGCTTTCGGAGATTTCCGGAAAGCTGTTCTGGCCCCGGATTTCTATACGTTCTGGAATCCGGTTCGGGTCAGAACCGTATATTCCCCGTTCGTCAATCACTTTAAAGGAAGGGTCGAAAACTTTCAGGGCATCAAAAAAATGGGTGTTATTGATGTTTCTTAAATCATCTCCGTTAACGACAACGGCGGTTCCGGTAAAACTGTTTTTGGCTTTCGGATAGTAGCCGCTTGCAATGACGGTTTCCATTTCCAGGATTTCCGGTTCCAGTTTAATCTGTACGTTTGTTTTACCGTTGAGTTTTACTGTCAGGGATTTGTAACCGATAAAAGAAAACAAGAGTTCATCTTGTAAGGAGGTTACCCGGATGTTAAAATTTCCTTCTTCATCGCTGACGCTACCGACACTTTGAGCACCGAGCAGCCGGATGGTGGCCCCTGGAAGAGGCTGTCCTTTTTCGTCGTTCACAGAACCTGTGATTTTGATGTTCTGGGGTTTGCCGTGTGCGGCAGCAATGTCGTTGGCAACGGAAATGACAATGGTATTATTGATGATTTCAAAATCCAGTTCCAACGGGGTGAGTAATTGCCTCAAAGCTTCTTTCAGAGGTTGGTCGGAAATTGAGACGGAAATGTTTTTGTGAGTATTCACCTTTTCCTCGTTATAAAAGATTTTATATCCGGATTGCCGTTTAATTTCCTGAAGAACTTCCCGGAGAGATTGCTGACGGAAACGGAGTGTCAGGTTTTTCTGGGCCTGGGTTTCCAGATTTAACAGCAAACATCCGCACAGAATCAGAGAGAACAGAATTGTTTTCAGGTATCTGGCCGATTTTATACAGGGTTGTTTATTCATGTGTTATTGTTTGAGTTTGAATTTAGTTTACTGATAATCCGTTAGCCGGAATCGGTAAAGTATATTTTGTCGCCGGCATATCGAACTGTTTCCCGTCGTAGCGGATGAGTTGAGTATCATTCATGCGTTTGTGAAAAAAGAACAATTGTCCTTCTCCATAGAATTCGCGGTGGTATTCGGCCCGGATTTCTTCAGCCAGTCTGGCTTTTGTGAGGGTTCCGGTGTTTTTCAAATCTTTAATAAAGTCAATATCGCGATTGTTCTGCAATTCGATGACCCATTCTGCTGCCTCGTTTGTACGGTTGAGTTCGTTGAGAGCTTCTGCTGCAATCAGGGCTACTTCTCCCAGTTTTATAAACGGGATGCGTACGGGCAGTTCTTTGGTTTCACTGGTTGTCGATGTATAACCGGATAGTAACGATTCCCTGGAAAATTTCTCCGACAGGATAAAACGGTCTGTTGTGTTGGCTTTGAGTTGAAACCAGTCCCGGTACCGGGTGTCTTTGGCAGAGGGATAGATGATTTTAAAACTCTGACAGGTTTCAATCTGCCGCTCCCCGAACATGTTTTCGGCCACCTGAGTCAGGCCAGTCGGACCGGAAGCGATTCCGAAAATGTGTTCCCGGGAAAAACTTTTGTCGCTGTTGTATTTTCCCGGACCGAAATAATAAAAGACTTGGTAGGAAGGATTCATTTGCCGAATGTGATGAAAGGTTGTGTCGGCATAGTTGTATGCCTGCTGATATTCTTTTTTATACAGATAAATTCGTGCCAGTTCGGCAGTCACGGCGTAATAATTCATGTGGAATGTCCGGAGTTTCCGGGAGAGTTTGCCGGGTTGCTCGTCGCTATTGTTGTATGCGCTAAACAGAGGGTCGGTTTTATACAGAAGTTTTGCGGCGTGTTTCAAATCGCGGATGATGTATTCCAGTAACTCACCGGTAGAGAGGGCCGGTCCTGTTTCCGAACCGAAGGTTGTCATATAGGGCATACCCTTAAAGGAAGGAGCGACGGACGGGTGGGGATGAAACATCCGGAGGAGTTCGAAATGCAAGGCTCCCCTTAAGGCATAGAGTTCGCCGGTGATGATTTCCCGTTGACCGGTGAAATTAAAAACAATCTCTGTGGCAATGATGTGTTCCAAGGTTTTATTGCAGGCAGCAATGGCGTTGTACATATCCCGCCAGATATCGTGAATCATTTTTTGATTTTCAGGGGTGGAATAGTCGTAAGCTGTTAAAGACTTACTGATTTCATCGTCCGGAACGAAATTCTGTGCCATGAATTCCAGGGAAGAGACAGAGAGTTGTTCTCCATAAAGAGTGTTTTCCCGCAATTGGGTATATATGCCGGCCAGGGCGTTCAGGAAAGCAGTTTCGTCGGAAAAGAGTTGTTCTTCACCGATATTGCCTTGTGGCTGTGCGTCAAACCAGTCGTTGCAGGAACTTAATATCAGGACGAGGAATAAATATATGGATTTGTTCATAAGTAGTCGTTTAAAAAGTTGCTCTTAAAGATACGGTTATTGTCCGGGCGAAAGGATAAAGCAATCCCCGCTGGTAGTTGGCCGAACAGTAGTGAAACAGTTGATTTCCGGAGAGATAGATGCTGCATTGCTGCATGTGTAATTTAGCGGCAGTTTCGGGAGTAAATTCATATCCGGCCCGGACGGTTCCTAAACCTGTTTCGTTCCGTTTTTCAACAAAGAAATGTCCCTGCTTTATATCTGGTTGGCTGAGTATCCGCCGGTCCATGTTATAGGCCGGATTTCCCAATAATGTATTTGCTAATGTGGAATTGTAGATTTTTCCGCCTGTACTGTAATAAAAATGTGTGTTCAGATGCCATTGTTTATAAGAGAATTGAAAACCGAAAGTTCCTTTTAATTTAGGTGTGGTTGTTCCTGCTGCGATAACATTTTGCCAGGAATCCTCATAGTTACGGCTTTTTTTCTGATTGACAGATAGTGTTTTGTCTGCTGTATAAATCGGAACGATATATAGGGTATTGACAGACTCTCCCTGCCGGAGCAGAGTTGGGTATAAAATTTTATCGGATTGTTGTTTGCCGGCATTTTGGTTATAAAGGTTTGCAAAATAGGCGGGTACTGCTGTGATTTTATTCTGGTGGTGCACTCCGTTGGTAAAGACATTCAGGCGGAATCCGTCTTTCTGTCCGAGAATCTTTACGGATAAGGAATATTCGATGCCGTTGTTCCGGATGCGGCCGCCGTTGCCGGGCATATGGTCAAATCCGGTGGCTAAGGCTGCGGGGACAATTACCGGAAGATTGCGGGTGGTGTTGTCGTAATATTGGATTCCCAGTATTACTCCGTGGGTTTCTGCCTGTAAGGTGATATTTTTATTTTGTGTAGTGCTCCATTTTAGGGAAGGATTGTTCAGGGAGTTGATTTTTGCTCCGAGCAGATAATAATTGTATATGTATTCATTTCCGATATTATAACTGTAGGTCAGGGTATGGGCACTTGAGGTGAAACCGATATCACCGCTGCTGCCGATAGCTGCCTGCAATGTCAGCCGGTTAATGCTCCGTTTGTCTTTCAGAAATTTTTCCCGGTGTATATTCCATGCTACTGAACCTCCGTAAAAACCAGCCCGGCATTTTTCCGGTGCCAGTAGGGAGGATTTGTCTACCCGCATTTGGAGGCGGACTTCGTAGCGTTTATCGAAATTGTAACGGGCTGATAAGATTCCGCTTAACATCCGGTCGTGGTCTTCCTGTGCATCCGGTTTCTGTGAAGTATCGTAGGACGTGGCGAAGGAGATAAAGCTCATCCGGTCGATTGGAATACCTGTTCCGGCATATGTGTCGTAATCGTATTTTCCCTGAAAAACATTCAGACCGATGTTGGCTCCGAATTCCGAGCGTATATAAGATTGGTTATAAGAAAGATTGGCCTGTCCTTCGAGGGTGAGCCGGTTGTTGTGGGTGATTTCATATACTCCGGCATTTTTATTTTCGTTGGAGGATGATTTTGAAAATACATAGGATTCCGGTGAAAGGTAGAAATCATTTTGTGCATGGTCGCGTATAAAGATAAATCTGCCATTTAAGCGAAAGTGATTCAGAAAGGAATAGCCCGCCGTGAAATTGTTGTAAAGGTGTATGGACTCCTGTTTTGAAAAGGAGCTCAGGGAAGTTTCGAACAGTGGATTTGCCTGTTCGTTGAAACTGTTTTCTCCCAATGAGTTATACAATAATCCTTCTGCGTCTTGTCCGGCAAAATAGGGATTTAGCATGCTATAATAGGAGAAACTGCCATAGGGAGATGCCTGGGCGTGGATTTTATCGATACTGATGCAGTTGGATAAGGTGAATGAGCGGTAGCGGTATTCCAGGTAAGCGTCGCCGCCGTAAATGTCCCGTTTGGATTTTTTCATAACACCTTTCGCTCCGGGTGCAGCCCGTAATGTGAATTTATAACGGATAAACTCGTCTCCTCCATAGACGTCGATTTTGTGCCGGTGGCTGAAAGCGGTTTGAAGCGGTACTTTCAGCCAGTTTGTGTTTATTCCTCCGGCTATTGCGTTTTCCCTTTCCCTAAGCCATTGTTGCAGTTGTTGTTGAGTTTCCGGTTCTTGTGACTGATATAGGCCATGTTCTTTTTCCAGTTCCAGTTTTTCTGTCGCATTCAGAAGATTCCAGCTACTGAGATCTGCCCGTTTGAAAGAGCCGTCGAAACTGTAAGAAAGACGGATAGGACCGGAGGTCGGGCGGATGGTCCGGATTTCAATTGCTCCGTTGCTTCCCCGCAAACCGTATGGGGTTAATGTTGCTGCGTCTTTGCGGATGGCGAGTTCTGCTACTTCGTTGATGTTCAGGTCCCGGATTCTTCGGGCGTCGACTATAGCGTTGTCCAGGATAAATACAGGCTGTGCAGATTGTGAAGGCCAGTGGTGACTGCCTCTTAAATTTATACCGTCCGGAATATGATTGGGGTCAGAACCGTATGACTCTTCGTCACTTTCTGAAAGTGAGGGCTCCAGTTGTTTTATGGCCTCCCAAAGATTGACAGGGTTTATTTGCCGGAGGTCTTCCCCGGAAAAAATTCTGTCGGCACTGACCTCCTGCCTGGACTGTTCATTTTGCTGAGCCTGAAGACTTTGTCCTGCCGACAGGACAAGAAAGAGAACGGCCAGGAAGAGCTGTATATATTGCGGATGATGAGTCCTGTTTGTGATTGTTTTTTTCATAAATTTTAGTGTGTCGGTTTTAATAATTTGTTGGTTTTGGTTGCTGGTTTAAACCAGGATTTTTGAACTTTTCAGAATCCGGAATATGTTGTCAATGTGGTTATTTTTATCGTGAGTTTTAATTTTTTTTGCGGGACGGGTTAAGTAGAGGTATTCTCCCATATTGTATAAAATTTGGATGCTGTTTAATTATTTTCGGAACAAATGTAATATAATTCGGGAGTAATTCTTCTTTTATAAAATAGGGAAATAATCATTGGTAATCACCGGATTCAGGCAGAGGTGATTTTTACTTGTGTTGTGTATTGCGAAAGGATTCCCGTTTTTAAGGTTAATTTTTATAAAAAAGTGGAGTAAAGTGGTGAAAAGTGGGAAATATTTCCTAATTTTACATCATCAATTCAGGTCTGTCTCTTATGAAATGTGTTGTATTGTAAAATATTGTTGAACAGATGGTTAGACAGATGGTTCGTATCGGGTGAATAAAAAATTGAGATGAATATGTCTTCTTTTATCGGGGATTATACTTGTAAGGCAGATAATAAATGTCGTGTTGTAGTACCGTCTTCTTTCCGGAAAGTGATGGCGGTGTCGCAACAGTCGCTATTTGTCCTGCGTAAAAATGTTTTCGAAAAATGTATTGACATGTATCCGATGGATGAGTGGGAAAAGATGATGACTGGCTTGAATGAGAGGTTGAATCGTTTTAATGCTAAGCATGTTGCTTTTTTGAGGGAGTTTTGCCGGGGGACACAAGAGGTGGAGATGGATGCTAACGGACGTATTCTTTTGCCCCGAAAAATGCTTGAAGAAGTTGGTATCCAAAAAGAAATGGTTTTGGCAGCTCAGGATGCTATGATACAAATATGGGATGCGGATACCTATGACAAGGTGGCGTTGTCTCCCGGAGAATTAGGCGAGTTGGCCGGAGAGATTTTGGGGAACGGATGATTTTTAAATTTAAAGGATAGGATTATGTCAGAATATCATATACCGGTGTTATTGGACGAGTCGGTTTCGGGATTGAATATACGGCCGGGAGGAGTGTATCTGGATCTGACATTCGGAGGAGGGGGACATTCCGGGGAAATACTCCGGCGGATGGATGCCGACAGTTGTCTGATAGGGTTTGACCAGGATGAGGATGCAATGGCTAATCTGCCTGAAGATAAGCGTTTTATTTTTGTCAACCATAATTTCAGATATTTGCATAATTTTGTGCGTTATTATGGGTATGAAGAGGTGGATGGAATATTGGCAGATTTAGGTGTTTCCTCTCATGAATTTGATGAAGCAGACAGAGGTTTTTCTTTTCGTTTTGATTCGGAGCTTGATATGCGGATGAATCAGAGGAGTAAGCTGACGGCTGCTGTAGTGCTTAATACTTATGAACCAGAGCAATTGGTTGCTGTTTTCAAAAATTACGGGGAAGTAGAAAATGCCCGTCGCCTTGCCGATTTGATTGTGAAGAGAAGGGGAAATTCGGAAATCAGGACTTCTGAGGATTTTATGCAGGTAATAGCTCCCTGTGTTCCGAAACTAAAGGAAAAAAAATATCTGGCAAAGGTTTATCAGGCATTGAGAATAGAGGTGAATGGAGAGCTGGAAGCGTTGAAGCAGATGATGCAGCAAGCCATGGTGGTGTTGAAACCCGGAGGCCGGTTGGTGGTGATTACTTATCATTCATTGGAGGACCGGATTGTGAAGAATTTCCTGAAATCAGGGAATGCGGAAGGGAAAATGGAGAAAGATTTATTGTTCGGACATGTCAATCATAATTTTGAATTGGTGAACCGTAAGGTAATAGTGCCTTCGGAGAAAGAGGTTGAACAGAATCCGAGAGCCCGTAGTGCAAAGTTAAGAATTGCTGAAAAAGTGAAATAGAGAGATACTATAACATTGATTTGAGGGTTATGGCTAATGAAGATTTTGATGCAGATGCAGCTACTGACACGCAAGAGCAGGAGAGACCGGGGGAATTCAGGACGGGTGCTTCTGTGAAAAGTGTACTGGAAGGTAGTCTGCTGGCAGAGAAGTTACGTCGGAACATTTGGTTTGTACTTTTTGCCACGTTGTTGGGAATCTTATACATCACTAACGGATACTCGACAGAGAAGCTTCATCGGGAGAAGATTGCTTTGGAGAAGGAGGTAAAGGACCTGAGATTTGAATCGATAACCAAAGCTGCCGATCTGATGTTTATCCGTAAACAATCCGAGGTTATTAAACGAATAAAAGCCGAAGGATTAAATTTAGAAGAAAGTAAAGAACCACCGGTAAAATTGTACAGGAAATAATATGGCAATACAGGATGACATAACATGGCGGACAGTAATTGTGTATGCTGTTATTGTTTTGTTTGGTTGTCTTATTGTGGGCAAAGCTGTGGTGGTCATGACGGTAGAAGGGAAAAAATGGAGGAGTAAAGCTGCGGCAAGCGAGCCTGCACGTCCTGTTGTTATTCCGCCTAACCGGGGGGATATTTGTGCGGATGACGGACGTATTTTAGCCACTTCCGTCCCTTTTTATGAGTTGCGTTTTGATCCGCTGGCCGTGAAGAATAAAATATTTCAGGAACAGATAGATAGTCTGGCTTACCGGCTTTCCGCTTTTTTCCGGGATGGTAGTAAAGAGTTTTATAAAAATAAGTTGGTCAGTGCGCGGAAAGGGAAACATCCGAATCGTTATTTGCTTTTGAACCGGGAAAAAGTCAATCATACAGAATTGAAATGTATCCGTGAATTTCCGATTTTCCGGTTGGGAAAAAATAAAGGAGGTTTTCAGGCGGTTGTTTATAATAAACGCATTCAGCCTCATAAGAATCTGGCTGTTCGTACCATAGGTTATTTGAATGAATCAAAAGACGGAGTATTGGAGGGACGGGTTGGGCTGGAAGCTGCTTTTGAGAGTGAATTGAAAGGTGAAAATGGTTGGGGGATAAAAAGGATGATGTCCGGTACGTGGATGGTGCTGACAGAAAAAGAACCTGTTGACGGACATGATGTTATTACTACCATTGATGTGGATTATCAGGATATTGTCCAGCATGCTCTGAAAAAACAGTTGGAAAAAAGCGAGGCTACTCATGGAACGGCTATTTTGATGGAAGTAAAGACCGGTGATATAAAAGCGATTGCTAATCTGGCCAGGGATAAGAATGGGGAATATGTAGAAAACCAGAATTTTGCTATTAATGGTGCAGGGGAGCCCGGTTCTGTCATAAAGGCTGCGTCAATGATTGCTTTATTGGAAGACGGGTATGTCACTCCGCAGGATACGATAGATTTAGGGACAACGGGGGTATACAAATTTTATGACCGTGAGATGAGGGAATCACATGGTGGATTGGGGAAAGTGACTGTTACTCAGATGTTGGAAAAGTCTGCTAACGGAATTTCCAGATTGGTATTTGAGCATTATAAGGAACATCCGGAGAAGTTTGTAAATCGCTGGTATGCGATGGGATTAGATAAAAAAGCGGGTATTTGTTTGCCGGGAGAGGCGGTTCCTTATATTAAATATCCGAAAGATAAAACCTGGACCGGGATTACCTTACCTTGGATGAGTATCGGGTATGAATTGAAAATTACGCCGTTGCAGCTTTTGGCATTTTACAATGCGATTGCAAATGACGGACAACGGATGCGTCCGCGTCTGGTGAAAGAAATCCGTAACCGGGGAGAAGTCATAAAGTCTTTTGAGCCGGAAGAAATTGGCGGGAGAATATGCAGCCGGAAAACGTTGAATGAAGTCAGGGAGATGTTGGAATGTGTTGTAAAGAACGGTACTGCCCGAAATATTTACACTTCGAAATACCGCATTGCCGGAAAGACAGGTACAGCCCGGCTGACAAACAATTCCGGGGGGTACGGAGGCGGTTGCTACCGGGCCAGTTTCGTCGGATATTTTCCGGCAGAACAGCCGTTGTATTCTTGTGTTATTGTTATTGATAATCCTTCCAACGGGTATTATGCGACTACTGTATCGGCTCCTGTATTTCGTGAGATAGCTGATAAAGTGTATTCTATGGCTTATGTTCAGCATGGAAAGTCTGAGTATGAAACCGACCGCTCTTTGCCGGTATGTAAAGACGGCTTAAAGCGTGATTTTATGACTGTTTTTAATGGCCTGAATATGAAATTGGATGGTTTATGTGATGTCCGGGAAACGGATTGGGTTATTACAGCAAGTAATGAAGCGGAAAATGTGGTGGTAAAACCCAGGCGTATTAATTATTCAGTTGTACCCAATGTCCGGGGGATGGGACTGAGGGATGCGTTGTATGTGTTGGAAAATTCCGGATTGAAGGTAGAGGCTTCGGGTACCGGGATGGTGCAAAAACAGTCTGTCCGGGCTGGAAGCGAAGTATCCCGGGGAACTTTTGTACAAATAGAGTTAAGATAAAATATATCATGTCGGATAGCAGGAAAATGAAATCATTAAAAGAATTATTGACCGGGGTAAACACGAAAAAAGTGTACGGAAACATTGAAGTCAATGTGGAAAGGGTACATTTTGATTCGCGTAAGATAGAGAAAGGAGATTTGTTTGTTGCTCAGCGTGGTGTTCATGCTGATGGCCATGCTTTTATAGAAAAAGCAGTGTCGATGGGGGCAGGGGTGATTGTTTGCGAAGAGTTGCCTGTTCATTTGGATGAAAATGTTACTTATGTTGTGGTGGCTGATTCTTCGTTTGCGTTGGGGATGATTGCATCGAATTATTATGGAAATCCTTCCCGATTGCTGAAACTTGTGGGGGTGACCGGTACTAACGGAAAGACGACAACCGCAACATTGTTGTATGAATTGGCGCGTTTGGCCGGACATAAAGCGGGGTTATTGTCTACGGTTTGCAATTATATCGGTGAGGAGAAATTGCCGGCTACTCATACCACACCAGATGCTCTGGCCATTCATGCATATATCCGCCGGATGGCAGATGCCGGTTGTGAATATTGTTTTATGGAGGTGAGTTCACATGCTATTCATCAACAAAGAATTGCAGGTCTGGATTTTGACGGAGCGGTTTTTTCGAACATAACACACGATCATCTGGATTATCACAAGACTTTCAGGGCTTATATTGAAGCGAAAAAGGCATTTTTTGATGGTTTGCCTGTATGTGCTTTTGCACTGACAAATGCAGATGATAAAAACGGATTGGTCATGCTTCAGAATACAAAGGCACATAAGTTTACTTATTCATGCCGTACAATGGCTGATTTTAATTGTAAAATTGTTGAAAAGCAACTGGACGGAACATTACTGCAACTGGACGGAACAGAGGTCTGGACCAAATTTACCGGTGATTTTAATGCTTACAATATTCTTGCTGTATATGCGTCGGCTTGTTTGTTGGGGTTTGACAGAGATGACGTTCTGGGTTATATCAGTCGCCTGATTCCTGTTTCCGGACGTTTTGAAACGATTATTTCGCCTTCCGGAATTATGGCTGTTGTTGATTATGCCCATACACCGGATGCAGTGGAGAATGTGCTTTCCACAATTCGGGGACTGGTCCGGAAAAATAATATTGTCATTACGGTGGTCGGTGCCGGCGGAGACCGGGATAAGACAAAGCGGCCGGAAATGGCGGAGGCAGCCTGTCGTTACAGCGACCGGGTTATACTGACTTCTGACAATCCGCGTAGTGAGGAGCCGGAGGCTATTATCCGGGATATGTGGGCAGGTGTTCAGGCGGAGTATCAAAACAAGGTTTGTTCTATTACCGACCGTAGAGAGGCTATTCAAAAAGCGATTACCATGGCTTCTTCCGGGGATATTATTTTGGTTGCAGGGAAAGGACATGAAGATTATCAGGAAATTAAAGGAGTGAAACATCATTTTGATGATAAGGAAGTGGTTCGCGAGTTTTTTGGTTTGTAATAAAAATAATTGAAATTGTATAGGCTATGTTTTTCCATTTATTTCAGTATTTAGAGGAGCTTAATTTTCCGGGTGCCGGAATTTTTCAATATATTACTTTCCGTTCGGCTTGTGCTATTATTTTATCTTTGGTCATAGCAACAGTCGGAGGAAAAAAGATTATCCGGATGTTGCAACGACAGCAAATCGGAGAAGAAATCCGGGATTTGGGATTGGCCGGACAGATGGAGAAAAAAGGAACTCCCACAATGGGGGGTGTCATTATTTTACTGGCAATTTTAGTACCTGTATTGTTGTTTGCCCGTCTGGATAATATTTATACCCAGTTGATGCTGATATCTACGGTATGGTTGGGAATTATCGGATTTGCAGATGATTATATCAAAGTTTTCCGCAAGCACAAGGAGGGATTAAAAGGCCGTTTTAAGGTAATTGGTCAGGTCGGTTTGGGATTAATTGTCGGTTTGACTCTTTATATGAGTGATGATGCCGTGATTCGTGAAAAAGCCGGATTGATGGATGTGGGGGTGACTACCAGTACGATTGATGAAGGTTTTTCACAGGAAGGGAGAATGCAGGTGCTGACGAAAGATATAAAATCGACTAAGACTACGATTCCGTTTTTTAAAGATAATGAATTCGATTATGCTTGGTTTACTTCGTGGGCAGGAAAGTATTCGGAAGGATTAGGTTGGATTTTATTTGTGATTATTACCATTTTTATCATTACAGCAGTGTCTAATGGAGCCAATCTTACGGATGGATTAGATGGTTTGGCAACGGGGACTTCGGCAATTATAGGAGCCACGCTGGGTATTTTGGCATACGTTTCGGGGAATATGGTTTATGCTGATTATCTGAATATAATGTATATTCCTCATTCCGGAGAATTGGTTGTGTATATATCGGCTTTTATCGGCGCAACCATAGGTTTTCTTTGGTATAATTCCTATCCGGCGCAAGTTTTTATGGGGGATACGGGAAGTCTGGCGTTGGGTGGAATTATTGCTGTTTTCGCCATTATTATTCATAAGGAGTTACTGATTCCTGCTTTGTGTGGCATATTTTTAATGGAAAATTTGTCGGTAGTGATGCAGGTGAGTTATTTTAAATATACTAAACAGAAATACGGAGAAGGCCAGCGTATATTTCTGATGGCACCTTTGCATCATCATTTTCAGAAGAAGGGAATTCCTGAACCGAAAATAGTAACCCGTTTTTGGATTATAGGG
This sequence comes from uncultured Odoribacter sp., assembly GCA_910578105.1. Lineage (GTDB taxonomy): Bacteria > Bacteroidota > Bacteroidia > Bacteroidales > Marinifilaceae > Odoribacter. The sequence continues at coordinate 114,734 of CAJTPD010000004.1, forward strand.
ATTATTCTGGCGGTATTGACTATAGTGACACTGAAAATGAGATAAATAATTTTGTTTGATATGAAACTGGTTGTTTTAGGGGGGGGTGAAAGTGGCATCGGAGCTGCTTTGTTAGGAAAAAAATTAGGGTATGAGGTGTTTTTGTCGGATAAAGGTGATTTATCGGAAAACTATCGGGAGATATTGGTAAAGCAAGGATTGCAATTTGAAGAGGGGCAGCATACAGAAGAACGGATTTTTGCAGCAGATTTGGTTGTGAAAAGTCCCGGAATACCGGAAACTGTGCCGATGATTGTCAGATTGCGGGAACAAGGTATAGAGGTAATTTCTGAGATTGAGTTTGCCGGAAGACATACTGCCGCTAAATTTGTGTGTATTACTGGTAGCAATGGGAAAACGACAACGACTTTATTGGTTCATCACATATTCACCCATGCCGGAGTAGATGTCGGTTTGGCCGGAAATGTAGGCAAGAGTCTTGCGGCTCAGGTGGCGGAGGAAGCCTATCCGTTGTATGTGGTGGAACTGTCCAGTTTTCAGTTGGACGGAATGTTCCATTTCCGTGCAGATATTGGAATTTTAACCAATATTACTCCGGACCATCTGGATCGTTATGGGCATAAATTTGAAAATTATATAGATTCGAAATTCCGGATATTGAATAATATGGGTCCGGAAGACTTGTTTATATACGGAGAGGACAGTGAGGCTGTGCGGCAAAAGCTGTCTGCATTGAAAGTTGTACCTGAAATGGCGGGGTTTACTTATGAGGAAAAAGAACAGAATAAAACAGTCGGAGCATGGATGGAAGGTGAGATGATTGTGGCCTGTTTTGGGGGACGAGAATTCCGGATTAACCGGAATGAGGTCAGTATAAAGGGGCGGCATAATGTTTATAATGCGATGGCTGCTATATTGGCTTGTATGCGGTGGGGGCTTGGTCCTGATGCCATTGCTTCCGGTTTGCGTACTTTTCCTCAGGTAGAGCATCGTTTGGAAACGGTACGGATAAAGGATGGAGTTACTTATGTCAATGATTCGAAGGCAACCAATGTGGATTCTGCCTGGTATGCGCTGGATAGTATGACCACACCGGTTGTATGGATTGCCGGGGGAACGGATAAGGGGAATGATTATAGTGTATTGTTTGAATTGGTTCGCCGGAAAGTGAAAGTGTTGATTTGTATGGGACTGGATAATAAAAAACTGGTAAGTAGCTTTTCGCCGTTTTGTAAAGTGGTGGATACAGATAATTTGTCTGATGCAATATCGGCAGCCCGGAAGTATGCGGTAAGCGGTGATACCGTATTGCTTTCGCCTTGTTGTGCCAGTTTTGATTTGTTTAAAAATTATGAAAACCGGGGCGAATTGTTTAAGGAAGCAGTGAGAAAATTATAGATTAACCGGAACGGCATGTTCAATTGGAAAGAAAAAATAACATTTAAGGGGGATAAGATTCTCTGGTATGTCATCATTATGCTGATGATTATTTCGGTGATGCTTATCTATTCGTCTACCGGACGGCTGGCTTACAATAAACAGGACGGGAATACGTCGTTTTATCTGATGAAACAGTTGGGGTTGATTGTGGGATGTTTCGGAGTGTTGTTTGTCATGCAGACTTTTTCGTGGCGTTGGTTGTACAGAAATACGGGATTGTTGCTGCTGATTGCTGCCGGTTTGCTGGTAGTGGCAGCGTTTGGTGGTGATAATATCAATGGAGCCGGCCGTTGGATAAAGGTCCCTTTTATTGGTATTACTTTTCAGCCTTCTGAGTTTGCTAAAATAGCCATAGTGATTTATACGGCCCGGTTATTGTCAGATTATCAGACTGAACGGTGGTGTGATGATGAAGCACTGAAAAAGTTCTGGATGCCGGCGATGGTAATCGGATTGATATTTTTGGATAATTTTTCAACTTCGGCTTTGATTACAGTGGTGTGTATGGTCATGTTTATGGTGGGGCGGTTGAGGTGGAAATTACTGGTTAAAACATCGGGTATTTTGATTGGGCTTTTAACGTTGGTGATTGTATTGGGAATCACCGTTCCGCAAGTGCAGGAATTTGGACGTATCGGCACAATTGTAGGGCGGTTGACGGCTTTTGTTGTAAAGGATGACGATAAGGCAAAAGGGGGCGACGGGGAGAAGAGGGATTATCATATGCAATCGGAACATGCCTGTATGGCTATTGCCCAGGGAGGGTTGCTCGGATGTGGTCCGGGAAACAGTATTCAGCGTAATATGCTTCCGCATGCTTATTCGGACTTTATTTATGCAATTATTATAGAAGAGTATGGTTTGGGAGGCGGGATTTTTGTGCTTTTGTTGTATGCTGTTATTTTATTCCGGGCGGGAGTAATCGGAAGAAAAAGCATGAAATCCGGGTATTTGAATCCCCGTGGAGTTCCTGAGGTTTTTCCGACCTTGATGGTGGTGGGGCTTGGATTATCGGTAGTACTTCAGGCATTATTTCACATGGGGGTGAACGTCGGGGCTTTGCCTGTTACCGGGCAAACTTTGCCTATGGTGAGTTTAGGAGGGACCTCGATGTGGTTTACAAGTGCTACTTTGGGAATCATACTGGGTGTGGCGTATTCCTTTTCTGCGGAAGGACAGGCAAAACAACAGCGGACGGAGGACAGTAAGTTTGCCGGAAAGCGGAATGGGAGGTCTTACGAACCGACAGAGGAAGTTTTGGATGAATTGGAGAATGGGGAGTTGGCCGGGGGGGCTGCCAGTTCTTTTTATCCGGGAAGAAGGCGGCGCAGACAACAGGTTCCGGCAGAGGAAGAAATAGATATTATTGGTGAAAACGGGCTTTCGGATATAGAGGAACAGTTGGAAAGTGAAGAAAGAGAAGCTTTAAAAGAACTGAGGCGGAGAGGCAGGAGGATGGGAATGGAGTAAGATTGATTTTCAGAAATAAAAAAACGCTTTGAGTTTATCCATGGATAATTTTGTAATTTTGAGATATGAAACGAGTGATTGTTAGCGGAGGCGGTACAGGTGGGCATATTTTTCCGGCTTTATCTATAGCCAATGCCTTGAAACGTCTGGAACCGGATATCGAAATTTTGTTTGTAGGTGCTGAAGGGAAAATGGAGATGGAAAAAGTTCCGGAAGCCGGTTATCGTATTGAAGGTTTGCCGGTCAGGGGATTGCAGCGGCGTTTGACGCTTGAGAATATAAAAGTATTGATTAATCTTTGGAAGAGTTTGCGGAAAGCCAGAAAGATAGTCCGGGAATTTAAGCCTGATGCAGTTGTTGGTGTGGGGGGATATGCCAGCGGACCAATCGGACGTGTTGCTGTAAAGTGTGGAATACCTCTGATTTTGCAGGAGCAAAATTCTTATGCCGGTGTTACCAATAAATTGCTTGCCCGGAAAGCATGCTGTATTTGTGTCGCATACGACGGCATGGAACGTTTTTTTGATAAACAAAAATTGGTATTTACGGGTAATCCGGTAAGAAAAGACTTATTAAAAGCCAAGGAGGCCAGAGAGGAGGGGATTGCTTATTATGGTCTGGAACCCGGAAAAAAAACGGTATTGGTTACCGGAGGAAGCCTGGGAGCCGGCACTATAAATAAGGCTGTGAGAAAGAATATCGGAAAAATCGCCGGTTGGAAAGAGGTGCAGGTGATATGGCAGTGTGGCAGTTATTATTACGAAAATCTGAACCGGGAACTGGAAGGCAAGTTACCTGAAAATATACGGTTAACAGCATTTCTGAAAAGGATGGACCTGGCTTATGCTTGTGCAGACGTGGTTGTTGCCCGTGCAGGAGCAGGTACAATATCAGAACTTTGTTTGCTGGAGAAGGCTGTCATTCTGATACCTTCCCCAAATGTAGCCGAAGACCATCAGACTAAAAATGCGATGGCCTTGGTGAACAAGGGTGCTGCCGTTATGCTGAGGGATGCCGATGCGGAAATGGAATTCGGACAAGTGCTGGAGCATGTATTGCAGGATGCTGAATGTTGCGGAGATTTACGGAAAAATATTGCAGCATTGGCTATTCCGGAATCGGATGAGAAAATTGCGAAGGAAATACTGAATGTGATTAACAGACGTTGAATGATGAAAATGATACCAGATACGATTGAAAATATCTATTTCCTTGGCATTGGGGGGATTGGAATGAGTGCTTTAGCCAGATATTTTAAAGTGAAAGGTTTCCGGGTTGCCGGTTATGACCGCACATTGTCTCCTTTGACTCAAAAGATGCAGTCGGAAGAAGGGTTCCGGATTAATTATCGGGATGAAGAGGAGGAAATAGGGACGGAATTTCGTTGTCCGGAGACGACATTGGTGGTTTATACGCCGGCCATTCCGGCTGATAGCAGACAATTGAATTTTTTCAAAAATCGTGGGTTTGCTTTACATAAACGGGCAGAAGTCCTGGGGATGATTTCGCGGCAGGGGAAAGCGATATGTGTGGCTGGTACGCATGGAAAAACGACGGTTTCGACGATGACCGCTTTTTTGTTGCATCATTCTGCAATAGGATGTAATGCTTTTTTAGGAGGGATTTCGGCAAATTTCGGAACTAATTTGTTGTTAAATCCGGAATCGCCTTATATTGTAATAGAAGCAGATGAATTTGACCGTTCGTTTCTGCATCTGACACCTGCTTTGGCTGTTATTACTTCTATGGACGAGGACCATTTGGATATTTATCAGAATAAAGCGAATCTGACAGAAGCATTTGAAGAGTTTGCCGGGAAAGTGGTGGAAGGCGGATTGTTGTTTTTAAAGAAAGGTTTGTCATTGGTGAAGTCTGCTGTCACCGGTTATTATAGTGTAGAGACTGAGGCCGATTGTTATGCTGATTGTTTGAGGGTAGAGAACGGATGTTATGCTTTTGATTATCATGGCAGAGGTGTCGTGATAGAGAATCTGGTTTGCGGGATTCCCGGACGTCTGAATGTTGAGAATGCAACGGCTGCTATTACGCTGGCTTTGGAAGCGGGAGTCTCTCCGGAAGAAATTCGCAGGGCTTTGCCTGAATTCAGGGGAGTGGCCCGTCGTTTTAATGTCCATGTAAATGACGGGAAAAGAATTTATATAGATGATTATGCCCATCATCCCCGTGAGATAGAAGCGACTTTGAGGTCCATCCGTGAGATATGGCCCGAACGGTCCCTAACAGTTGTATTTCAGCCGCATTTATATACCAGAACCAGGGATTTTTATCCCGGTTTTGCAAAAAGCCTGAGTTTGGCTGACGAGGTGATTTTATTGGATATTTATCCTGCCCGCGAATTGCCTCTTCCGGGTATAGATTCGGAGCTTATCCGGGAACGTTTGACGGTGTCCGGACGTATTTTGAGCAAAGAGGCCCTGATGGAGTACATCAGCTGCGATTTCCGGCAAGGGATTCTGGTCACGATGGGGGCCGGCGATATAGACCGGTTGGTTCATTCAATCAAAACACAATTGCTTATCGGTAAATGAAAAGAGCATTACCTTACATATTATCTGTCAGTTTATTTGTATACCTGATAATTGTGCTTACCTTTGTATCGGCAAAGTTGGGAGAGGTGAAATGTAAGGGAGTTCAGGTTGTCGTTGACGATACCGGAGAGAATGCGTTTATTGATGAGGATGATGTCTTGCAATTGATTAAACGTAATTATGGAGAACTGAAAAACGTAAATGTTGTCGACATTGACAAAGACAGTATGGAATGCGTTTTAGTCAGAAATTCGGTCATAAAGTCGGCTCAGATTTACTACAGTTTAGATGGTTATTTCCATGTAGAAATCACACAACGGAAGCCTGTTTTAAGAGTTATGTCAGGCGAAGGATATTATGTGGATGAAGATGGAAAAGTGATGCCATTATCGGGAAAATATACATCACGTGTGGTGGTGGCTACCGGAAACATATCCAGGAATTTTGCTTGTAACGGATTGTATCCTTTTGTGATGGGTTTAAAGAACGATGGGTTTTGGGATGCCCTGATTGAACAAATCGTTGTTGCAAACGGGAATGAAGTGATTCTTATCCCTAAAGTGGGAAATTTTCGGATTGTTGTCGGGGAATTGGAAAATGTAGAGAAAAAAATGGAAAATTTACGTTTATTTCTTCAGGAAGGTATCGCTTTGAAAGGATGGAACGTATATAAAGAAATTAATTTGAAATTTGAAAACCAGATTGTTTGTATAAAACGATAGTTTGAATTTCAGAGTTGTGATGATTGTCGGTAGTATAAAGCCGGTAAATCGTATTAATTTTAAAGAAGAAGGTTATTTAATAGGCTAAGTTTATGGGTTTAACTGCATCTTTAGATATCGGATCCGAAAAAATGGTTATGGCATTGGGTTCTGAGGAACGTGATGTTGTTCGTTTAACGGGGATTAAAATCCTGGCTTCGCAGGGAATGGAACGGGGAGTTGTGAGAGATTGGGAGAAAGTGAAAACTTGCGTAAACAGTCTGATGACAGAATTACTGAAGGACAGAGAGGTGGAGGTCATGAATGTTTGTTTGTCCGGAGAGGTTTTGTATATGGGAGAGTACCGGGTGAAAGTAAATCTGCAGAAGAGAGTGGTGGAGCCGGGAGATTTGATTCGGGCCGGGCAGCGTTGCCGTGAGATTGCAGGAAATGGAAGGGAAGAGGAATTGGTTGATATGATACCTGTGGCTTATGCCGTGGACCGGGGCGAACTGGTAGCCGACCCGCTGGGGCGGACGGGACGTGAACTGGAGGTTACTTATCAGGTGTATAAAGCAGATGCCGGTTATTTGTCGCAGATGCTCCGTTTATTTGATGGCCGGGGAATAGGTGAAGTTTGCTTTTATCCTGCGGTTCGGGCATACGGAGAGGCTCTGGATGCAGCCCGTGCCGGCAATATGGCTTTGATTGATCTGGGAGCAATGGGAATTAATGTGGTACTTTTCCGGGACGGACTTTTGGAATATGAAGCCCGTTTACCTTTGGGGGTCCGAACAATAGATTCTGATATTATGCTTGCTTTCGGAGTAAATGCAAGTCAGGCACGGAAATTGAAACATGAATACGGACAGGCTGTACGGTCGGCCTGTAAAAATAAGAAAATACAGATTCCTGATACGAATCTTACGCTGGAAAGCCGGGATTTGGCAACGGTGGTACAGAGTCGCGCTGAAGAATTGCTGGAAGGGGCGGTTTATTTGCTACAGACCTGGGGGTACGACCGTCCGGAAGATAAGATTGTGTTGACGGGCGGAGGGAGTCGTCTTGAAGGTATAGATACTCTGCTTTGCCGTTTGTCCGGGCATTCTGTAGAAAGGGCTGTTGTCCGCCGGATTCAGACGTCCCGCGAAGAAGTTTTGCGGACTCCGGAATATATGGTGGCATTGGGATTGTTGAGGTGTAGTGATTCGGAAAACGGGGAAGAGCGTCCGGGGATTGGCAAAAAACTGGCTGCCGGATTAAAAGGTATTTTTGGAATTTAGCCCATATCTTTGTTTTATACTTTATATCTTGATTAAGTTATGGAAATAGAAGACGACCTGATAGCATTGAAGTTGCCGGAACAACAACAAGAGGAGTCTATCATAAAAGTGATAGGAGTCGGGGGAGGCGGAAGCAATGCTGTGAATCATATGTTTAACCAGGGAATTCATGGTGTGGAGTTTGTTGTTTGCAATACGGATATTCAGGCTTTGAGGCAAAGCCGGGTAAAAAACCGGATTCAATTGGGGAAGGAACTGACGGAGGGAAGGGGGGCCGGGTGTTTGCCTGAACGGGGCCGGTTGTCTGCAATAGAAAGTATGGATTTTATCAAGACCATTCTCCAGCGGAATACCCGGATGGTTTTTATTACTGCCGGCATGGGGGGAGGAACCGGTACCGGAGCTGCACCGGAAATTGCCCGGCAAGCCAGGGAGCTGGGAATATTGACTATTGGAATTGTTACGGTGCCGTTTGGTTTTGAAGGAAAACGGAAGATAGAGCAGGCTATGGAGGGAATTGATGAGTTGGAGCAGTATGTGGATGCTTTGTTAATCATTGCCAATGAGAAATTGAGGGAAATATACGGAGATTTGAAATTGTCGGAGGCTTTTGCAATGGCTGATAATGTTTTGACTATAGCAGCCAAGAGTATTGCCGAAATCATTACAGTAAAAGGTTATGTAAATGTAGATTTTGCTGATGTTGAGAGTGTCATGCGGGATAGTGGTGTTGCTCTGATGGGGGCTTCGGAGGCAGAGGGAGAAGAGAGGGCTAAGGATGCTTTGACGAATGCATTGATTTCTCCTTTGCTGAATAGTAATGATATTCGCGGAGCCTCGAATATTTTATTGAATATGCTTTATGGTAATCAGGAAGTTACCATGGATGAGATTAGTCTGATTACCGACAGTATACGGGAAAAGGTGGGACGGAACGTAAATGTGATATGGGGAACCGGAAAAGATGAAACTTTGGGTGATAAATTACGTGTTGCAGTAATAGCTACCGGTTTTAACACAAATCACAAACAGGCAGGGCCTGTGGATGAGTGTACGGAAGCGGGCAATGCTCCTGTCCGGAAACCTTATTTTAAAGTGGAAGCTTTGCCAGATGATCTGGAAATGAAGATGGTGGATCCTGCAGAATTGGAAGAGGAAGCCCGGCAGCGGCGTTTGCGTCAGGACGAAGAACGCCGCAAAAGACAGAAAAAAGAGCGTCATACAGACCATGCAGAGAGCGGGCGTGGAGGAATAAATGATTTGCCGGATACCAATAGCTGGCTGAAGCGAAAGATCGGAACACTTTTTAGCGATGAGGAATAAAGTAATGTAAATTAGAAGAAGACTATGGTTGACGGATTTATAAATTTCAATCTGAATGAGAAAACTCCTACTATTATCAAAGTAATCGGAGTTGGCGGAGGAGGTGGAAATGCTGTGGAATATATGTATGATAAAGGAATCTGTGACGTAGATTTTGTGGTTTGTAATACAGATTATCAGGCATTGAAAAATAGTCCTATACCCAATAAAATACAATTAGGAAAAGAATTGACAGGCGGGCATGGAGCCGGAAATAGTCCGGAGCGCGGGGAAAAATCGGCTCAGGAGAGCCTTGGCGATATTGAGACCTTGTTGAAGAAAAATACAAAGATGGCTTTTATTACGGCTGCAATGGGAGGAGGAACCGGTACGGGTGCAGCTCCGGTAATCGCCAAGTTGTCAAAAGATATGGGTATTCTGACGGTTGGAATTGTATCTATTCCGGCCCGTTTTGAGGGACCGAAACGAATAGACCAAGCCAGAGAAGGGTTGATTCGTCTGAAAGACCATGTAGATTGTCTGATTGTTATTGATAATGAAAAGATTAAGGCTATTTATGGCCCTCAGCCTATTTCTGCTGCTTTTGATAAGGCTAATGATGTATTGAATATTGCAGCTAAGGGAATAGCAGAGATTATTACTTTGCCCGGATATATAAATGTTGATTTTGAGGATGTTAAGACAGTGATGACCAATAGCGGGGTTGCTATCATGGGAGCTGCGAAAGCTTCCGGTGAGGACCGGGCTATCCGGGCTATCACTGAGGCTTTGGAAAGTCCGTTACTGAATAATAATGATATATTGGGAGCAAAGAATATATTGTTGAACATCACTTCCGGAACAGATGAAGTGACTATGGATGAAATGTCCCAAATTACCTCGCATATTATACGCAAAGTGGGGAATAATGCGGCTGTTATCTGGGGAGTGGGGACGGATTTGAATTTGGGTGATGCTGTTTCAGTGACGATTATTGCAACTGGTTTTCCGGCTGATGTGCTTGAATTGAACGGTGTGCAGCCGGAAAGCAGACTTGGAGAGGTTGCACCGATTAAGGATGCGGTTTTAAAGCCGGGTTTGTCTGCTGTCCGTATCCGGGAATTGGAGACAACACCTGCATTTGAACGGAGGGATTTGAAAGTCAATTAGGGGTAGCGGAGTTTAAGATGGAGATAAAGCCGGAAAAGATTTATTAGAATAGAGAGGGCGGTGTGCGCCCATGAATAGTAATGCAACCAGTGGTTGCGCGTAAAGCAGTTGAGGCTGCATAAAAAAACGAATGGAAAAATTTACAGAATTAGGTTTAAAGGGAGAAATCCTGAAAGGTATTCAAGATTTGGGTTTTGAGGTCCCGAGTCCTGTACAGGAAAAAGTAATTCCCGTTATTTTAGGGGAAGAAAATGATTTGGTTGTTTTAGCCCAGACAGGAACGGGGAAAACCGCTGCTTTTGGTTTGCCGTTGTTACAAAAATTGGATATTTCCCGGAATGAGATTCAGGTGTTGGTATTGAGTCCGACCCGTGAATTGTGTGTGCAGATAGGGAAGGATTTGCAGAATTATTCTAAATATTGTCCGGATATAAAAGTGGCTTGTGTATATGGAGGGGCTGAAATCCGGAAACAAATCCGGGAATTGGAAAAAGGAGTTCATGTACTGGTGGCTACTCCTGGCCGTCTTTGCGATTTAATTAAACGTTGTGCTGTAGATATTGACAATGTTCAGTCTGTTGTCCTGGATGAAGCTGATGAAATGCTGAATATGGGTTTCAAAGAAGATTTGAATTTTATTTTGGATGAAACTCCGGAAACGAGGAATACTTATCTGTTTTCAGCAACAATGCCCCGCGAGGTTGAGCGTATTGCCAGAAATTATTTGCATGACGCCAAGGAAATATCTACCGGGAAAAAAAATCAGGGAGCTGATACGGTGAGCCATGAATATTATATGGTAAAGGCTAAGGATTGTTATGAGACTTTGCACCGGATTATTGATTGTGCACCGGATATGTATGCGATTATTTTTGTCCGGACAAAGGTAGATGCCCGTGAAATTGTAAAAAAATTGCAGAAAGATGGTATTGATTGTGATGCTTTGCACGGGGATTTAAGTCAGGGACAACGGGATGAGGTGATGGAGCGTTTCCGTGCCAAACGATTGAAGGTATTGGTGGCTACGGATGTGGCAGCCCGAGGGTTGGATGTGGATAATCTTACGCATGTAATCAATTATAATTTACCGGAGGATGTAGAGAGTTATACGCACCGGAGCGGACGTACCGGACGTGCCGGAAGAGAGGGGATATCTGTGGCAATTATTCATTCTAAGGAGAAAAGTAAATTGCGTCGTATTGAGAATATTATCAAAAAGAAATTTCAATACCGTGAGGTTCCCGGAGGGGAAGAAGTTTGCCGGGCTCAGTTGTTGTTTTATGCAGATAAAATAATGGCGGCTGAGCCGAAAGAAACGATGGACAGGTATCAGCAGGAATTATTTGAAAAATTTGAAGTATTGTCCAAAGAGGAGCTAATCCAAAAGTTGGTTTCGTTTGAGTTTGGCAAATTGCTGAAAAAATATGCATCTGTGGAAGATTTGAATCTTTCAGAAGCAGAACGTCATGAAAGTCGGGGCCGTGAAAGTCGCCGGGGCGACCGCCGGAATGAAGAGGTAAATAACGAGTTTACAACATTTAGTGTAAATGTCGGCCGGGAAGATGGTTTTACTCCCCGTGACCTGATGTCCATAGTTAATGCCAATTCTCCCCGAAAGGGATTGCAGATTGGAAGTATTCGTATTTTTGAAAATAATACGAAGTTTGAGGTGGATATCCGGGGAATAAATGGATTTACGTCTTGTTTCCGGAATGTTAGTTTTAACGGTTTACCATTTACTTTGACAGAAGTAAAAGAGCGTTTTTCCCGGGAACGCAGCAATGGCCGTGAATGGGGGCGTGAGTTTGGCGGAGGACGTAAAAAGTCGGCTGCAAGCAGTAAATGGCGGTCTGAAAAACGACGGAACGAGGGGAGTACCCGTGGTCGTTTTGGTGAGAAGAAAAGGGGCATAGAAAGTGGTGGAAAACGTTTCCGAAAGAAGTGAATATAACTAAACAGAAGAGGTTGTCTGAAAGTTTCAAAACCAGCGTGAAGTTCCGGACTGATGTTGCTTCTATGTGTAAACTGGGGTTTGATATAAGCCTGAAAGGTATGAGTGCCGATGAGCTGTTGTCAATTTTAAAAGATTAAAAACCGGTAGTACCGGATGGTGATCAGTATCGTTTGGTTTCACTTTATGAAGGAAATCATATGGCTGTTATGTATGTTGATAAAAACAAGCAAAAGCAGTTCTTTATACCTATGATATTTATCCTCGTTATCAGGAAAAATTGTTTCCGGTGAAATTACATGGACTTCATCCTGCGAAAATGTATAAAGTTGAAGAAATCAATTTGATGCCGGGACGAAAGTCAGATTTAAAAGTACAAGGAAGAGTTTTTTCCGGTGATTATCTGATGAAAGTGGGGTTAAATGCTTTCACCCCGGGTCAGGCAAAAAGCCGGATGATTGAAATTACCGAACAATAAAATTGTATGGATTCCAGGATTTTCGGTTTGTTTCAATTCATTTTTGTTTAATATTTAAAATCTGCCGAATTCCGATTAACCAAAATCCGGCAGATTTTTTAATAATGTTGTTATACATCCGGAAAGTGTTTTGCGATGTTTAATCTATTGCCTGAACACTGACGGCGTCTATATAAATTCCCTGACCGGAAACCGGGTCATTGTAGTTTCTGATTTCTATCCGGAGTTTATTTGCATCCGAAGGGGCTCTGAAAATCTTGTTTTCATAGAAATTTATATATCCGTTGGTTTTGCCTTCATAAACTGAAGATTGCAATTGGTTTGAGGACAGGGAAGTACTGCCTTTGCGCCAGGTGCTGTAACATTTCCATCGGGCGTCGGAATGGGGTGCATTAATATATAAGTGAAGTTGGTAACATTTGCCGCCAACAATCGGAATATCTTGATAAATGTAAGTCTTGCCTTCTATGAGTACTGCTTTATTGCCTTCTTGTACGGGAGAAGTGACGGAAATGGCTGTTCTGGGGTACTCTTTAGCGGCTGCATCCAGAATCCAGTATGCTGGTATGTTTTCAAAAAATTTTTCTTCGAAACTTCCGTTGAGGACTAATTCTGTTCCGTTTCCGGTTCCTGTACATGCTTTTTCCGGCGGGTCTATTTTCCAATCCTCTTCCCGGTTGACCGGTGTTTCCCATTCTACTAACCGGTTTGTAAAGTTCACTTGATATGGGGTGGCTGCTTCCTGGAAAACGGCTTTAATTTCTGTGATTTGGTTTGCCTGAATCGATTCAATGGGATGTTCCGGGGTAATGAAAACCAAGGAATTTGAAAAAAGAGTCAGAATTGCTTGGTCATTTCCCTGAGGAGGAAATACCAGTAGGTCGGTTTCTGAGATTCCGTTTTCCGGTATTGTAATGTTTTTGGTGACAGTGTAATTGCCTGAGTATTCTCCGGAAAGATTCATTTGTTTTGGAATATTGGAAAGATTTATTTGCAAATCAGTCATCCATTCTGGGATGTTTTCAATCCGGACTCTGAGCATGCCTACTTTGCGGTTCAAATCGAAAATAACAGGTACTTCATTTGTTTCGTTAACAGAGAACTCTTGAGTACCCAGCAGATGATCTTTGGCTTCATTGTGACTTTTGGAATTTTTTTGGGCTTTCAGAAAAATCTTTTCAGGGGGCAGATTTTCTTCAAAAATCCAGGAATCTTCTTCTTCTCCTCCTGTCAGGCAGTATCCGGTATAATTACCCGGCAGCAATTTGAGAAACATTTGGTTAGGGTTGTTTGGGTCAGGATTTGTGCTAAAACGGGAGAATTTTGCATTTTCTTTGTTAAAAATCAAAAATTGATAAGTTGTTGGAAAAGGAGTGATGCCTGAGAGGCTTCGGGTACGTACATACATGGGCACATCCTGACGGTCTCCGTCTGACGGCCACGGTTCCATGGAATGATGGCATGCGGTCAGCGTGAATACAACCAGCAATATCATAAAATGTTTCATGATAGAGTAATTTTTGGTAAGCAAGGAATTCAAGAAACATTCCTCCACAGGGAATGTCTGGTACATACAACTTATTTAAGAATAGTATAAAATTATAAAAAAGGAGAAAGGCAGGCAAGAGATTATAAAAAAAATATTTGTCAAAAGTAAATTTTTGCCGGAAGGATGTGCGGTCTCTGGCAGGAAGAAGCTCCAAGGTTGTAAATACCTTTATTTGGTGATAAAGTCAGGTTGTAATAGTGAAAATAGTTTGCTTAGTTTCGTTTTTTTAATTTATATTTGAAAGCAAATTGTTAATATCTGCTCCACTGATTTTATGACAATAGACTAGTAAAAGATGAGCAATTATCATATTGTGGCTTTTTACAGGGAAAGTGAAACAGAAGTTTCAAAACACGCTGAGGTTATCAGCCGGCTGTTTCACTTGCAATTGAGGTATGAAACGGTTCCCCGGTTGCCTGAAACTATTGCTGCTCTGGTGGGAACAGATACGGTTCTTTGTTTATTGGACCGTACTGTTTTCAGATTCAGGCGGCTGATGAAATATGTATATGCTTTGAACAGACCGGTTATTGTAGTACATCCGGAAGATTCAACCGAAGTCTACAACCATTTGAAAGTTCCTGTCGGATATTTACAGGAAAATAAGGAAAAAGTAGTCTGGGCTAATTTTTTTCAGCGTAATAATCCCGAAAGCAAAATTGAGTTGGTAGTTCCGCAGGAAAAGGATGAAGACATAGCCTCTATGGTCCGGAATAATGTGGCTTTTATTGAACAGATTTTGCAAAATTCGAAGGCTTCCTATTCGAAAAGTTATGCAAAAGGCAGTTTTGAGAAAAATCTGAAAGAATTATTCCGGGGAAGTGACGACTGTATTCTTTTTATCATGCGGCCTTTCCGGATTTTTTCTTTTTACCTGCCTTTTAATATACGTCTTTTCCGGAAATATGCGCACACTCCGACGATGATTATTCCGAGGGATGATGCACTTTATATTCCTTGTCATTAACGGAATTATATACTTAGTCCGATGGAAAAGATGAGTTCTGTAAACATTTTATGGTTTTGAGTTTCGTAGCCGGTACGGACCCCCAGATGAATGGGATAGGTAAGCTGAAAAAAGTGAGTATCTGTAGTAAGTTCTATGCCATAAGACGAGTAGTTGCAAGTCTTGATTTTATTCCGGCTGGTTCCTAAATCGTAGAAAAGGCAACCTTCCAGATTTTTAAAATAGAGCACAGAGCCCAGTGAGCGGTCCGGGTAACAAACCGGAAGCCGGTAGGAACATCGTAGTGTTGCAATTTCATAGCCATATAAGCTGATTCCCCGCGGGGATAATATTTTGTTGCCGTAGTTCCGTGTTTGTCCGGACATATGTTGGAATCCGTTATATATGTTTAGAGAGTGGTTAGTCTGGATACCGGGAAAATAGAATCTGCTTTCATACCACCATTGGTATCCCAGGTCGAGTCCGTTACGCAGTGCATCGGTGTAGCCGAGAGACAATATTTGTCCCCACCGGGGGTTCGTTTCTTGTTCTGTCATACGTGTTTGATTGCTAAAGGTCAGACCATATTCTAAAAGTTGGTAAAATTTGGCTGACTGGTGGATGCGATAGTCTTGTTTATTGGCGGGATAGCCCCATAACTGATTGTCAACGATGCGGAAAGCATACAGTTTGTCCGGGCGTTGGCGATGAAGGGATTCTATTTTATAGCGGAAGTAAGGATATATATAGCGGTTGTATTGTTTTCGGGAAATGTTGAAAGGAAATCGGACACTGAGTTCTGCTTGCGACCGTCGGGCCTTATTATGGATGTATAGTGGTCGGAGGGAGTCTGTATTCAGGTGTGTAGCCATGGCCGTAGTGTAATAGTCGTCCCTGCCGCTTTTCAGATTCAGACCGAAAACCGGCCATAAACCGCTGTAAGTGGCATTCAATAACCAGGCTCCGTGGTCGTAGCCGGAGTTCAGAATATAGCCGGCTGTGAAGGACAGAGAACTTAATTTATTCTGGGAGTATATAACGGCACCCAAATCGACGTCCATTCCATTCAAATCTATGTACAGAGGAGCCCAACTGTGAATGTTGAGCAGGTGTGTGAATTTGTTATATTTCCTGGTGGGGTAAATGGAATCGCTACTCAGGGATAATTGCCAGTTTTCCTGGTGTTTCATGCTGTCTGCCAAGCGAAAATCAGTATATTTTACCGGCCGGCTATGTAGGTGTTCGTGTTTCACTTGTCCGGGTTTGTAGCCGTCGGCAGTGTAAAAAGAAAAATAAAGTTGCCCGTTGGCAGGGTCGTAAAAAGGAAACCGTATTCCGTAGCGGCTTTCCAGAATTTGGGTGATTTTTTCTTGGTTGAGCTGGTAAAAAGCATTGTTTCCATTGTAAGATGCCCTGTAAATGACACAACTGTCACAAATTACCGGGTTGTCTGTTTCATAATAAATGTTTTCTGTCAGTTGTTGCCGGGTTTGTGTTGCCGGTTCGATACTTTCCAGGTGTAATCCTGCCGGAGACTGCACTACTGTAATGATTTTTCCGTTTGTGTATGAAGGGTGTATAAAAAGTTCGTTATCATTTCCTTGCAGACGCCAGATTTCGTGCTTTAAGGTGGAGTCGGTGAGTACAAGAAAAGCTTGGTTCCGGTTGTTTATTTCAACAAATCCCCATCCTTTGTCTGTTTTAAATGGGGCAAACTGGTTTGTATTTCCCCGGTGGCGTTTGTATTTTCCGGAGGTCGGGTTATAAGTGCTTAAACGCATCCGTCCTCCTTGTTCCCACCTGACGTGCGGGTAATATTCACTCCAGACAATCTGATTGTGGTTGTATGCAAATTTGTAATCGTCCGGAATTCCTGTCCGTGTGAGTATTTTTTCTGAATTTTCCCGGAGCAGTACAAAGGCCCCTGTTTCCTGTAATCCTTGTTTATAAGCAATCAGGGAATTCGTAGAGACCGGGGTCGGATAGTAATAATTCGTGTAAAATTTATTGTGGGTGGCAATGGTGTCGAAATGGTTTGCAATCCTGCCGGATTCCCGTTTCCATATTTGCTGTAATTCTGAAAAATTATCCCGGTAAAGAGTGCGTTTGGCATTCGGGAAGGTATTTTTTTGTTTTATGCTGTCCGGACGAAGAAATAGGGAACGGAATGTGGAGTCGTTCCATAAGCTGTCACGTTTATTTTGCATACTTAAAGATAAACTTTTCCTGAAAGGAGTGATGCTAAAAGGACGTCTTCCTGTCCGGGTCAAAGCTTTTGCCCATATATCCGGGCCATAGTTAATTCGTGAATTGGCAGTCATAAAATAGCCCATGGTGTATCGGTTGGGAACAAAATCTTTACAGGAACCGAGGATGGCTTTTTGAAAGTTGTAAATTCCTTTCTCGACAACCTGGGCTTTCATTTGATTCAGAAATTCGGGAGAACGTCCACGTCCGATATGCCCGACGGAACTTTCAAAGCATACTGCGTCTCCTTCCATAAACCACATGGGGACATATAATCCTGTAACTGCAATTGGAAAAAGTTCGCCAAAAACGTAGCTGAATCCTTTCGTGATTCCCTGGTTTATTTTGTCCAATTGTACGACATGGCGGAATTCGTGAACGCAAAGATGTTCCAGCCAACTGTCTGTGGGTTCCTGTGGCGGCATCGTATAAAGTTCGCTTTTGCGTGGAACCAAGGCTACATTTCCGTTGGCTATGCCTCCGTCGGCGTGGATAATCATGGAAATTTTTTTGGGTTTTAGTTGCAGAGTATTGGCATGTTGATAAAGTTTTGTATAAATGTTTGCCATTTTTTGTGCATTCTTTTCAAAAAAATCAGGGAAGATGATTTGAAAATCTTTGGTGTGAATTTGCTTCCAGTGAAGTGAAGTACGATCCTGACCAAAATTGACGAATTGTGCACGACCGGACAAGACTGAAGATAGAAGGACGAAAATGAGAAATAATTTGTAATAAAGATTTTGCATATTCTTTTTCCGATTAAAATGCTAAAATATATGATTTGATTGAGATAACGGAGTATACGTACTTATTTTTTGGCGAATGGTTTTCTGGCCGGTAATAAAGGAATGTTTTGTTTTTATGAATGGCGTAAAGTGGGGACCGGTGCAGGTAACTTAAAAAACTTTGCCTACCTTTGCAGAAGGATAAAAAGTTCAGTAATTATGCAGACAGAGCAGGATAGAATTATAGAATTGCGGAAAGCACTGGAATATTACAATTATAAATATTACATTGAAAATATTTCTGAAATTTCAGACCGGCAATTTGATGAGATGATGCACGAATTGGAGAAGTTGGAGGCTGCTTATCCCGGTATGTATGACCCTAATTCTCCGACTCAGCGGGTGGGGCAGGATATTAACCGGGAATTTAGCCAGGTGGCTCATAAGTATCCGATGTTATCTTTGGGAAATACTTATAGTGAACAAGAGTTGCGGGATTTTGACCAACGGGTTCGTAAAGTGACTGGTGAGCAGGTGCAGTATGTCTGTGAGTTAAAGTACGACGGAACTTCGATTAGCCTGACTTATGTGAATGGTGAACTGGAACAGGCTGTGACCCGGGGAGACGGAGTGAAAGGAGATGATGTAACGGCTAATGTACGGACAATTCGTACCGTTCCTTTAAAATTGCACGGTGACTATCCTTCTGAGTTTGAAATCCGGGGAGAAATTCTGATGCCTTTTTCTGTTTTCAGTAAGTTGAACCAAGAGAAAGCGGAGGCCGGAGAGCCTCTTTTTGCCAATCCCCGGAATGCGGCTGCGGGAACCTTGAAGTTACAAAATTCATCTTTGGTGGCAAAACGGCATCTGGACTGTTTTTTGTATTATATACCGGGGGATGTGACACCGGCTTCCACACATTATGAAAATCTGATGAAAGCCAGGGAATGGGGATTTCATATGCCTTCCTATATTCAGCTTGCCAATACTTTTGAGGAAGTATGGGCTTTTATTACCAGATGGGATAAGGAAAGGGCTAATTTGTCTGTACCTATCGACGGGATTGTCATCAAAGTGAATGACATCGGGATGCAGCATTTATTAGGATATACGGCAAAGTCGCCCCGTTGGGCCATTGCTTATAAATTTAAAGCAGAGCAGGTGGAGACGCCTTTGACGGATGTTGTTTATCAGGTGGGGAGGACAGGGAGTATTACCCCTGTAGCTAATTTGGAACCTGTACATATTGCCGGTACGACAGTAAAGAGGGCATCTTTGCATAATGCTGATATTATTGCTTCTTTGGATTTGCATGAACATGATACCGTTTATGTGGAGAAAGGAGGGGAGATTATACCGAAAATTGTTGGGGTTGATAAGTCAAAACGCCGGGAGGATGCTTTGCGGGTGGAGTTTATCACTCACTGTCCCGAATGCGGTACAGAACTGGTTCGGATGGAAGGAGAAGCTAATCATTACTGTCCGAATGAGGACCATTGTCCGCCGCAAATTGCCGGAAAAATAGAACATTTTGTGAGTCGTAAGGCCATGAATATTGAGGGAATGGGTGAGGAAACGATTGATTTGTTGCTGAGTAAAAAAATCATCGGGAATGTAGCGGATATTTATGGTTTACCTTCGAAAAGAGAGGAATTGGTCGGGCTGGAGAAAATAATTTATCCGGAAAGTTTTGAAATGACCAGTATCCCGTTGGCGAAAGTTATTTATGCTTTTGAAATCGGTTTTAAGAATATTTCTGTCCGGATGGCGGAGGCTTTGGCGGATCGGTTTGGGCATTTGAAGGCCTATGTCAATGCTTCCCGGGAGGAGTTGTTGGCAGTTGTCAGGGATGAAAATATAGTCAACCGGATACGGGAGTATTTTCGCACGCCGTTTAATCAGTTTTTGGAAAAGCTGGAAAGTGCCGGAGAAGTAGAAAATATACCTTTGGATTATGTCATTTTTGCATTCGGTATCCCCGGTATTGATTGCCATAAAGCTGACTTACTGGCAGCCCGTTTTGATTACATATATGAACTATCTGTTGCTACTCCGGCAGAAATAGCAGAAGTTGAAGGGATTAGCCCGGAAGAAGCCGATGGTATTGCCCGTTTCTTCCGGCATAATGAAAAATTGGTACGAAAATTGAATACATTGAATGTTTATCGGTTGCAGGAAAAGTCTGTAGATAATCTGATTGCGGGAATTGAAAAATCAAAATCGGCCGGTTTCCCGGCTTTACTGAATGCTTTGGGAATTCGTTACATTGGGGAGACTGCTTCGCGTAATCTGGCAAAAAGTTTCCGGAATATCCGCAGTCTGATGGATGCTACTTATGAGCAGTTGAAAGAAGTTGAAGATGTAGGCGAGCAAATGGCCGGTAGTTTGTTGCGTTGGTTCGGAAAAGAAGAAAATCGGCAAATTGTGAAACGTCTTGTGGCATATGGCGTACAAGCAGAAATGGAAGAAAAGGCGGGGGAGAGTGACCAGTTTTCAGGTATGACTTTTGTAATTACGGGGACTTTAAGCCGGCCGCGTGAGTATTTTAAAGAACTGATTTTAAATGCCGGGGGAAAGGTTAGTGATTCCGTGTCAGCGAAGACGACTTGTTTAGTTGCCGGGGAAAATGCCGGAAGTAAACTTAAAAAAGCCGAAAAACTGGGGACAAGGATTTTGTCAGAAGAGGAATTTTATGACTTATTGAAATAATTTTAGTTTTTCAATATCCTTTTTCAACGGAATCTTTTATCTTTATCAGATAAAATGTCAGAAGTAGTGAATTTATTGAAAGATTTATATGGGATATACTTATCGGAAAATGGCAGGATTATTGTCCTGAAATAATCCGTAATAATGAATTTTATGGCAAAGGACGAGACGAAAAAGTTAAAGGAAATCATGATATTGGCGGGTGAGGAGGCAAAGCGGCTGGGGAATTCTAAAATTTCGCCGGAACATTTGTTTTTGGGGATATTACGCCTGAAACAAGCCTGGGCAATTGATGTGTTGATCGCTTTGGGAATTGATTTTTATGAGGTAAGGAATAAAATAGAACGGAAATTGAATAAACAACGGGATAAAAATGAAGAAATCCCGGAAACGCTTGATTATACATTGGCTGCTAATAGTATTCTCAGAAGGGTAGCCGAAGAGGCCTGGAAATTAGGAGATGAAGAAGTTGAGTCGGAACATTTGATGTTGGCAATGCTGAGAAATCAGGCTGGTTTTGTGACTAAATTGTTTAATACAATGGGGGTTGATTACGATAGATTTAAAGAGCAGTTGTTGAAGGAGAAGACCCGTATGCAGTCTGATTTCGGTGAAGAAGCAGATGAAGAAGAGGACGGCGGCGAAGAGGATGCCATGTATAATCCTTACCGGCAGGGAGGGGCGATAAAATCAGATACTCCTGTATTGGATAATTTCGGGATTGATATAACCAAAGCAGCAGAGGCAGGTTCGTTGGACCCGATTGTGGGCCGTGACCGGGAGATTGAAAGGTTGGCACAGATATTGAGTCGCCGGAAAAAAAATAATCCTGTATTGATTGGTGAGCCGGGTGTCGGCAAGTCTGCCATTGCCGAAGGGTTGGCTATCCGGATTGTCCAGAAAAAAGTGTCCCGGGTTTTGTTTGACAAAAGAGTTATTGCTCTGGATATTGCTTCCATTGTGGCCGGGACAAAGTACCGTGGACAGTTTGAGGAACGAATGAAAGCTATTCTGAATGAACTGGCTAAAAATAAAAATATCATCTTGTTTATTGATGAGATTCATACAATTGTCGGTGCCGGGGGTTCGGGAGGAAGCCTGGATGCTGCCAATATGCTGAAACCTGCATTGTCCAGAGGAGAAATACAATGTATAGGTGCAACTACATTGGATGAGTATCGGCAGAATATTGAAAAGGACGGAGCATTGGAACGGCGTTTCCAAAAAGTATTGGTAGAGCCGACTACTTTTGATGAAACGGTTGAGATATTGAATAATATCAAATCCCGTTATGAAGACCATCATAATGTGCGTTATACCGATGCTGCCATTAAGGCTTGTGTCCAGTTGACCACCCGTTATATTTCCGACCGGGCTCTTCCTGATAAAGCAATAGATGCAATGGACGAAGCCGGTTCGAGGGTGCATATTACCAATATTGTTGTTCCGCCGGTGATAGAAGAGTTGGAAAAGGAAATAGAAGGGATTAAAGGGAAAAAGAAAGAAGCAGTTAAACAGCAAAATTTTGAAGTTGCTGCTGCTTTCCGGGATCAAGAGCGTCAATTATTGGCACAGTTGGAACAGGAAAAGGACAAATGGCAGAAAGATTTGCAGGAAAACCGGGTGGTTGTGGATGAGGAAGGCGTAGCGGAGGTGGTTGCCATGATGACTGGTGTACCTGTGAAACGTATTGCTAAAACGGAAGGAATGAAGCTTTTGCAAATGCGTGAAGAGTTGTCCGATAGTGTAATTGGTCAGCAGGAAGCCATTGAAAAAATAGTAAAGGCTATTCACCGGAATCGGGCCGGGTTGAAAGACCCTAACCGTCCTATTGGTTCTTTTATTTTTTTGGGACCTACGGGAGTCGGAAAGACCCAATTAGCCAAAGTTTTGTCACAGTATCTTTTTGATACGCCGGATTCTCTGATTCGCATTGATATGAGCGAGTATATGGAGAAATTTGCCGTTTCCCGTTTGGTGGGAGCTCCTCCGGGATATGTGGGATATGAAGAAGGAGGGCAACTTACAGAGAAAGTCAGACGTAAACCTTATTCCGTTGTGCTTTTGGATGAGATAGAAAAAGCACATCCGGATGTATTTAATATTCTTTTGCAGTTGCTGGATGACGGTCAGTTGACAGATAGTCTGGGACGACGGGTGGATTTTAAAAATACGATTGTCATAATGACTTCGAATATCGGAAGCCGGCAATTAAAGGATTTTGGCAGGGGAATCGGATTTACTGCTGTTGACCGGGGAGGGGACAATGATTATGCTAAGAGCGTTGTGCAAAAAGCATTAAAAAGTGCTTTTTCTCCCGAGTTTCTCAATCGGATTGATGATGTGATTATCTTTAATTCTTTAAGTAAAGAGGATATTCATAAAATCATTGATATTGAATTAAAGGGATTGTTGAAACGGGTGAACGAATTGGGGTATCAGGTTCATGTATCGGATGCTGCCCGGGAGTTTTTGACAGAAAAAGGATATGATCCGCAGTATGGTGCCCGGCCATTGAAAAGAGCTATTCAAAAATATCTGGAAGATGAACTGGCAGAAGTGATTATAAAAGGCGAAATACCGGAAGGAAGCACTCTGGAAGTTGAATGTGATAAAGAAAATGACAGATTAATAATTAAATAATAGAAAAGTAAAGGAGGGGCAAAATCCGGGGGAGGATTCTGCCCTTTCTTTTAATTGTCTTCGGAACAGATATCTACTTGTTTTTCTATTAATTGGTCCAGGGAAATAAAAGATTCGGTCTTGGCAATTCCCGGAATGTTTTGTAACGTGTTGATTAAGATGTCCATCAGATGTTGATGGCTGTTGCACCGGATTTTCAGGAAGAAAGAATAGTGTCCTGTAATGAAATGACATTCAATGACTTCTGGTATTTTTTCGATTTCTTTGACAACCGTTTTGTAATGAGAGGCATTGTCCAGTATGACTCCGATAAAAGCACATATTTTGAAACCTAATGCCCGGGGTTTTACGATAAAACGTGAACCTTCTATAATTCCGGCATCTTCCATTTTTTTTACACGTTGGTGAATTGCTGCTCCGGAAATACCGCATTCCCTGGCTATTTCAAGAAAAGGAACTCTTGCATTTTTTACAAGATAGGAAAGAATTTTCCGGTCTATATCATCAATTTGGTATTTCATAGTCTGTTGGGGGTTAGTTGTAATTATCTGAAATTTAGTATACTGTATAGTTGTTTGCGTTGTTTATAATAGTTTCTCCCTTCTTCGCTGGTAATGTTTTTAATCAGATTGTCAATCAGATTGTTAAATATGGTGGAGAATGTAAATTCTTCGGGCGGATAAATCTGGGGATTATGAATATCGTTTAATTTAGCGATAAACATTCGGGCAAGCATCTCACTCGAAACATCTCGTTTGTATATCCCCTGTTGCATTCCTTTTTCAATATTGATTTTCATTTTTTCGAAAATGAAATCAGAACGTTTTTGAAGATGATTTTGAAAAATATCCGGAAAAAATTCTGCCAGTGTGATGGTTACAGAAGGGGTGACATTGAAAAAACGATTATTGATTTCGTTGCTGACCATTAATAAAATATCAATGGCATTCCAGCCTTCGAAATTATATTCGTTGAAAATTTCTTCAAAACATTTTCTTTCATATTCCAGGATAGCCTGAACCATATCCTGACGGTCGGAAAAATTCTCTTTTAATTCATCAATAGATAAACCTACTTTTTTCAGATGGATTTCATTGAGGTCATTTATGCCGTAACGGGCTATATAACTTCGTAATTTATCAGCAAGGGTATATCTTTTTTCCGTCATAGTGCAGTAAATTCATTTTAGTGCTGTAAAAATAACAAACAAAATGGGATTTATCCAGTAATAGTTGTAAATTATTATTATATGAATCTTGTTTATTCGTATCATGTTTGATTTCGGTGAATGTTTAAAGCTTTATTTTTAAGGACATTTGTCTACCCGGTTTACAATTTATACCTTTGCCGGAGTCTTTTTATTTCAAAAATGATATTTATGAAAAAGGGGTTGTTGGGAGTATTGTTAATATTAAATATTGGATTTGTTGCTGCTGAAAATAAAAGCCGCTTGGTAGTGGGGATTACCGTCAATCATTTTTATCCGGAATGGCTGATGATTTACCGGAATGCTTTGACGGAAGGTGGTTTTAACCGGTTGCTTTCGCAGGGCAAAAAGATAATGGCTGACTATAGTTATTTATATTCTCAGACCGGAGTGGACCAAGCTACAATATATACGGGTTTGCTGCCTGCTGAGCATGGTATTATTGCTCATCAGTGGTATGATCGTTTGAGAAATAAACGTCAGGATAATGTATTGAGTAACGAGTCGCGTTTGCTCGGGGAAGAAGGTGCGGGGTTGACTCCGGATTGGCTGCAGGCGATGACTTTGGGCTGTGCCATGAAGATGAATAATGTATTTTCTAAAGTATATAGCATAGGGGTGAATGGGGAAGAGGCAGTACTCAGCGGAGGGAGTTGTGCGAACCTGGCTTTGTGGTTGAGTGAAAATACAGGGAAATGGATTTCTTCTGATTACTATGCAGACTCTTTGCCATCCTGGCTTTCGGTTTATAATACAAAGCTGGAAAGTGATTTTTTTATCCATAAGGGATGGATGTCATTGGAGGATGAAAGCGGAAATTCTATGGCTTTGAAACTGAAGAGTAAAGTAGGGTTGGGAAATAGTTTTTATTACGATCTTGCGCAGGCAAAACGGAAATACGATACTTATCGTATTCTTAAGGCTACTCCTTATGTAAATACTTTGGTGACGGATTTGGCTATAGAATTGATAAAGAATGAGCAGTTGGGAGTTGATAATGATGCAGATCTGTTAACCTTAAATTTTTCAAGTCTTGATTATATGAACCGGGATTTTGGAGTGTATGCCCGGGAATTTCAGGATGTTGTGATGCGTTTGGACCGGGATGTGGAGAGATTTTTGGCAGCATTGGACCAGAAGGTCGGGGCCGGAAATTATACGGTGTTTCTGACTTTTTCGGAAGCCCGGGAATTGTTGCCCGAAGAATTGAGTAAAATGCGTTTGTCCTCTGATTATTTTAGTATTTTCAAAGCAGTTGCTTTGCTGAAATCTTTTCTCAATTTGATTTATGGAGAAGGAGATTGGGTGTTGGATTATGATGCGGCTCAGATTTATCTGAACCGGACCTTGATAGAGGAGAAGAAGATATCTTTAAAAGATATACAGGATAAGGTTGCAGATTTTTTGATTGAATTTGAAGGGGTTTCGCGGGTGCTGACTGCACATTCGCTGACTCACAATACTTCTTCGGCAGGTGTGGAGGTTTTGTGTCAGAATGCTTATTCGCAAAAACGGAGCGGTGACATTTTGTATGCACTTCAGCCAACCTGGATTCCGGCTTTAAAAGACAGGGAAGACGGTTATGCCCGTTACAGTAAACGTTGTAAAGTTCCGCTTTATCTCTATGGTGCAGGAATTTCTGCGGATATAAAGGAAGAGTGTCTGATGACTTCACTTTTACCTATGTTGTGTGACATTTTGTGTATACCTGTTCCTTATACTGCTGTAAAATAGGTGTCATTTATTTAAACCGGATAGTTTCCATCAGATTTACTATATCTTGTCTGAGAAAATGAATAACCGGAGCCAGAGAATCTTTATCCGGATGCTGTTTGAAATATAAGGCTCCGCGCAGGAAGTGGTGTACGGAATCAGTGATATAAAATTGAGTAGAAGAAGCGGTATTCCCTTCGATGAAGTATATCAGACCTGAAATATGGTTGTTCCGATAATATTTTTCGTTGATGGATTCTGCTTTTATTGTGTGTGTATAGGCCATGTGGTGGCAATCTTCCGTAAAATGACGTAATGAAGTGTCTGCTACTATTTTTTTGTAGGAAAGATGAATTTTTGCATTATATTGGGGATAACAAATATTGACCCAGCCAGCTTCGGCTTCTGGGTCTGAATCAGGTTCAATTGTGGCAGTTGTTGCCATCTCAAATTGATAAGGCAGACTGTCGCCAACCGGAATCCAGTTTTTTTCCGGAAAATCAATCCGGTAATATCCGTAAGGTTTGGGGGTATATTTTTCATTACATCCCCCAAAGAGAAGTAGCAGAAAATAAACTATGATTCTGGTTCTGGTAAGCATGTATAATTCAACTTTTTTTCTCGTATTTGATTTTTTTGATTCTCCGGTTGTCCACTTCTAAAATTGTGAATTTATGTTCGTGATAGACAATAATTTCATCTTTTTGAGGTAATTCTCCTTTGATTTCCAGAATTAACCCTGCCAATGTATCTGCTTCTCCTTCGATATCTTTAAAAATATCCTGGTCTGCATCTACAATTTTAATGAAATCGTTCAATAAGGTACATGCTTCGAAGAGATAGACGTTGTTAGGCAACCGGGTATAAGTTTCTTCCTTTTCATCGTATTCATCGTTAATTTCTCCTACGATTTCTTCCAGAATATCTTCCATTGTGACTATGCCGGAGGTGCCTCCGTATTCATCCACAACAATGGCCATGTGCACTTTTTTGAGCTGAAATTCTTCCAGCAGGTCGTTGATTTTTTTTGTTTCCGGAACAAAATAGGCCGGTCGTATCAGGGATTGCCAGTTAAAGCTTGCATCTTCTTTTAAATGGGCCAGTAAATCCTTGACATACAGAATACCTTCAATTGTATCCAGATTGTCTTTAAATACAGGTAAACGGGAATAACCGTGTTCAATAAAGATGGCTTTTACGTGGTCAAAATTATCTTTTGTATCTATGGCGATGATGTTGATGCGGGGGCGTATGATGTCTATGGCGTCTATGTTGCTGAAACGTACTATTCCTTCCAGAATATCTTTTTCTTCGTTAATTTCAGCATCTTCTGTCAGTTCCAGTGCTTTGGAAAGCTGGTCAATGGAGAGTTCGTCCTTTTTGGCAATCCGTTTACTGATGATTGAAGTTGATTTGATGAGTAAAACGGACAGTGGCCGGAACAAATAAGTCAGAAAAGTGAGTGGTCTGGCCATAAGGATGGCCATCCTTACCTGTGAGCGGTTTGCATATAATTTGGGCATGATTTCTCCGAACAAAAGAATCAGAAAAGTGACGAGAATTACCTGGATAATAAATCCCAGCACAGGACTGGAAGAAAAATTAAACAGAGAATTTACCAGATAAGTGGAGATGATGACTATGCCGACGTTTACAAAATTATTTGTAATCAGGATGGTGGATAATAAGAGGTTGGGCTTCCGGTGAAGGCTGCAAACTTTATCATATCCTTTTTCTTTCAGTTTGTCCAGTTGGGCAGGTGTAAGTGAGAAATAGGCTACTTCAGAACCTGATATCAGGGCTGAGACTAAGAGCAGAAATAATAATATAATTAAGAAAGTGATGTCCAATAAATCAAATGAACCGCGAAAAATACTTTGTGCCGCGTCGTATGTGTCTGTTTCCAAAATAACAAAAATTAATTAAACAAAAGGTTATGGTCCTGAGGCTATAAACAAGAAACTGAAAACAATTTTCCGGCATGATGTTTATAGCCTGCAGGTTTCAGTTTTTAAAATGGCAAATCGTCGCTGTCGTCCGGGGCCAGTGAAGCTGCTGCAGGAGCTGCAGGTTCCGGGTTGGCAGGCGTGTTGAACGACCGGGGAACTGCTCCGGTGTTGTCTCCTTCCTGTTTATAGGATAACATTTGCATATTATCGGCCCATATTTCTGTCGTATAACGTTTGTTGCCGTTCTGGTCGTCCCAGCTTCGGGTCCGGATGCGTCCTTCGATATACAAACGCATTCCTTTGTGTACATATTTTTCAACTATTTCTGCCAAACCTCTCCATAGTACAATATTGTGCCATTCGGTTTGGTCGATATTTTCGCCGTTTTTGTTTTTATACCTTTCTGTGGTTGCCAGACGGAGGTTTGCGACAGCAGTTCCTCCTTCAAGGTATCTTACATCGGGGTCGGCCCCTACATTTCCGATTAATATTACTTTATTGACCATAATTGTTTCTTTTCATAAAATTAAACATAGAATACATCTACATTCTTTTTTGGATACGTTGCAACTTGAATATGAAAGCTTGTAGATTTAAATTTTACACAAGTTACAAAAAAAATGATAATCCTGTATGTTAAAAACAGGAAATTTTCCAAAGAGCGAAATTAAGGAAAAAAAATTGAATCAGAAAAAAATAACAAAAATCATCTTGTTTTTTTTATTCTTCATGGAAAAGCCTTATATTTGCAAACTGAAAATGAATCAAGAAGAAATAAATTATTGAATATTAAATATTTAAAGAAAATGACAAAAGCGGATATTGTTAACGAAATTTCGAGAACAACCGGGATTGAAAAAGTTGCTGTGCAGGCAACGGTGGAGGCTTTTATGGAGTCGATTAAAAATTCCGTTGTTGAGGGTAAAAACGTGTATTTAAGAGGTTTCGGTAGTTTCGTGGTGAAAAAAAGAGCAGAGAAAACGGCACGGAATATTTCTAAGAACGTAACTATTAAAATCCCCGAACATTTTATTCCTTCATTCAAACCATCCAAGAGTTTTGTTAACGAGGTTAAGGGTAATGTTAAAAAATAAGAAAGGAGGAATTTATGCCAAGCGGAAAAAAAAGAAAAAGACATAAGATGGCAACCCACAAACGGAAAAAAAGACTGAGAAAGAATCGTCATAAGAAGAAATAATTCTTCACGTTTGTGAGTGGGAATATAAACCTAAAGGCTTTTGTCTTTAGGTTTATTTAATTAAATAACAAGGATTTTTATTATGGCGGTGAGTAGTGAGTTAGTAATAGACGTAAAAGCGGACGAAATCGTAATTGCCTTACTGAGGGAGAAGAAGTTGGTGGAACTGACTAAGGAAAAAACCAGTATGCAATTTGCGGTGGGAGATATTTATCTTGGTAAAGTAAAAAAAATTATGCCCGGATTGAATGCTGCTTTTGTGAATGTAGGGTATGAGAAAGATGCATTTTTGCATTATCTGGATTTGAGTCCGCAGTTTCATTCCTTGGACAGTTATATTAAACAGTGTATAGCCCGTAAAGGAATGCCGGTTTCAAAGTTGAAGCTGGAACCGGAAATAGTGAAGAACGGAAAAATTGGTGATATTCTGACTGTCGGACAATGGGTGGCAGTGCAGGTAGCTAAGGAGCCTATTTCTACCAAAGGTCCCCGGTTGACCTCTGAGTTGAGTATTGCCGGCCGGAATCTGGTGCTGATGCCTTTTTCGGATAAAGTGTCTGTTTCTCAGAAAATCAAATCTCCGGAAGAGAGAAAGCGTTTGAAACGTTTGATAGAAAGTATTAAGCCTAAAAATTACGGAGTTATAATCCGGACTGTGGCAGAGGGAAAGAAGGTGGCGACATTTGACAGCGAACTGAAAGAATTGGTAGAGCGTTTTGAGACTGCTTTCAAGCATATCCGCGATATAGAGCCTCCGAAGTTGATTTTGGGAGAGATTGACAGAACGAGTGCAATTTTAAGGGATATTCTGAATCCTTCTTTTGAGAATGTTTATGTAAATGATATTACTTTAAGTAAAGAAATCAGGCATTTTCTGAGTACAATAGCACCTGAAAAACAGGATATTGTCAAATATGTATCCCCGGAGATACCTATTTTGGACCATTTTGGTGTGGATAAGCAGATTAAATCTTCTTTGGGCAAAACGGTTTCTTTTAAAAATGGAGCTTATCTGATTATCGAACATACGGAGGCTTTTCATGTTATTGATGTCAATAGCGGAAACCGTACAAAATTGGGCGATGATCAGGAAACGAATGCTTTGGAGGTAAATCTGGCTGCAGCAGAGGAGGTGGCCAGGCAATTACAATTGCGTGATATGGGGGGAATCATTGTCATAGATTTTATTGATATGCAAAAGGCGGAGAATCGCCAGAAGCTATTTGATAAAATGAAAGAATGCATGGAAATTGACCGTGCGAAACATACTATTTTGCCGTTGAGCAAATTCGGACTGATGCAAATTACCCGTCAACGGGTTCGTCCTGAGATGACGGTAGATACTACTGAATTATGTCCTGTTTGTCATGGCACTGGAAAAGCGGAAGCGGCAATCCTGGTTATTGACAAGATTGAGGATACTTTAGAATATCAGGTTTGCGAAAAGAAAAATAAAAATATTATTCTGAAAGTGCATCCTTTTGTAGGGGCTTATCTGAAGAAAGGTCTCTGGTCGTACAGAAGAAAGTGGGCATTTCGTTATCGGATGTCCCTGAAAATAATAGATGTCCCGTCGTATTATATTTATGAATATCATTTTTATAATAAATATAACAGGGAATTAGAAAAATAAAGTACCGGAGCGGGAAATACTCGTTCTGCAAAACCGGCATACAGGTTTTGCAGAACGAGTATTTTTTTGAGAAGTATGGGTACTTTTGTGGCTTTGGGCAGAATCTTCTTAAAGAAAATTGAAAAACGTTTGCATAGCCATTAATTATATGTTAAACTTGGAAGCGAGGTTATTGTAGAAGTAAATTAATAATATTTTTGTATAGAAATTTTACATCCGATACGTGTAGAAGCTGAGGAAAATCGTTTTAATAATAATTTACTTGAAAACTTTATGAAAAAAAGGTTATTTGCTTTTTTGTTGATGTTCATTGCCGGGAGCTTTTCAGTATTTGCTCAGGTAGAGAATCCGACGAGATGGTCTTACTCCCAAAAGAGTCTGGGGAATAATGAATATGAGCTGATTTTTAAAGCTGCAATAGAACCCGGCTGGCATGTTTATTCTATGTATACACCGGCTGGTGGTCCGATGGCTACTGTCCTGAATTTGCAGGAAACGGGAAAAGGGATTGAATTGGTTGGCAAAGCTGTTGAGAATGAACCAAAGAAAGAACAGGATGCTATATTTGGTGTGGAAGTTTGGTCGTTTGAAAATGAATATACAATCACTCAGAAGATAAAAGTAATCAATTCGTCAGTTGCTTCAGTTCAGGGAACTTTGGAATATCAGGTTTGCCGGGAGGGGCAATGCGTGATGTTTGACGAGGAGTTTAATATCAAAATTGGCGAACCGGCTGTTGCAAAAGAAAATATGCAGCCTGTAGCGGAAGAAAAGGATGCTCAGAAAGATGAATCGTTGTGGGCGTTCTTCTGGATGGCTTTTATTGCCGGTTTAGCTGCTGTTATTATGCCTTGTGTATTCCCGATGATTCCTATGACCGTGTCGTTTTTTATGCATGGGGACGCAAGTAAAGCCAAGGCTAAGGCCAAAGCAATATTCTTTTCTTTGTCTATCATTGCTATTTATACGGCATTGGGATTGATTATTTCTATGCTGTTGGGACCGGACTTTATTAACTGGTTGAGTACTAATTGGGTGCCTAATCTGTTCTTCTTTGTTATTTTTATGATTTTTGCGGCGTCTTTCTTTGGTGCTTTCGAAATCGTGTTGCCTTCCTGGATTGTAAATAAATCGGATGCACAGGCGGACAAAGGAGGCTATGTAGGGGCTTTCTTTATGGCCTTTACATTGGTTTTGGTTTCTTTTTCTTGTACCGCTCCGATTGTAGGAACTGTATTGGTGGAAGCGGCACGCGGTTCTGTTTTACGTCCGATTATCGGTATGTTGGGTTTCTCTATTGCAGTTGCCCTGCCGTTTGGTTTCTTTGCGTTTTTCCCTTCTAAGCTGAGTAATTTGCCTAAATCAGGTGGTTGGTTGAATTCCGTTAAAGTTGTATTGGGATTTATAGAAGTGGCACTTGGTTTCAAATTTTTGATGGTAGCCGATCAGACTTATCATTGGGGATTGCTTGACCGTGAAATATATATAGCTATTTGGGTGACTATTTTTACTCTGCAAGGTCTTTATCTGATGGGTAAGCTCAAATTTGCACATGATAGTGATTTGCCTTACATTGGGGTGCCTCGATTGGCTTTCATCATAGCAACTTTCACCTTTGTTGTGTATTTAATTCCGGGTATGTTTGGTGCTCCGTTGAAAGCATTGGCAGGGTATTTTCCACCACAGGAAACTATTGATTTTGATATAAATCGTATTGTGCGGGATAATGTAAAACAAATTTCTGTAAGCGGGGGAGCTGTTGCTTCCGGTAGAGTCCGGTCTGAAGCGTGCGAATCTCCGAAATATGCTGATTTCTTGCATTTGGCACATGGGTTGGACGGATATTTTGATTACGAGCAGGCATTGAAATGTGCTCAGGCTCAGAATAAACCTTTGTTCATTGATTTCACTGGACACGGATGTGTAAACTGCCGTGAAATGGAACAGACAGTGTGGGCAGATCCCCGTGTATTGGATATGTTGAGGAATGACTATGTAGTTGTTGCTTTGTATGTTGATGACAAAACGACCTTGCCTGAAAATGAGTGGTATGTGTCTGAGTATGACGGTAAGAAGAAAAAAACTTTGGGAAAGAAAAATGCTGATTTCCAGATTAAAAAATTTGATTCCAATGCGCAGCCGAATTATATTCTGTTGGATAGCCGCGGCGGAAATGATACGGATCTGAAACAACATGTGTTGGCTCCTGCCCGGGGACATAATCTCGATAAGGATGCATTTGTAAATTTCCTGAAGCAGGGATTGGAAGAGTATAAGAAAAGGGGAAATTAATTTGAAATTACACAAGGGGACGGGGCTTTTGTATCACTAATGATACAAAGGCCCCGTCCCCTTGTGTTGTTTTGAGCAAAATATTATATTTGCCTTGTAAACAATAAAAGACAGAAAGTATGCCTGCTCCGTTGTCCTCGCCTTTGCACGATATTTTGCGTTATGATGATATGGCGGTGAAGTTTCTGTTTGAGCATTACTATGTGTCGTTGGTTCTCTTTGCCAAAAATTATTTGCCGGATATTGAAGATTGCAAAGACGTAGTGCAGGGAATATTTCTTCATATGGTTGAAAACCGGGAGAAATTTACTTCCATAGACAATCTGAAAGCTTATCTTTATCAGACTACCCAAAACCGTTGTCTGAAACAATTGCGTCATGAGGGGGTGAAACAGCGGTATATTTTCGAATCACAGGCCGTTGAAGAGGAAGCTTTTTATTTAGACCATATACTGGAGGAAGAGGTATATGTGCTGCTTATGCGGGCTATTGATTCTTTGCCGTTACAATGCCGGAAGGTTTTCCGGTTGGTGCTTGAAAATAAAAGCAATCAGGAAATAGCCGAAATTCTTTCTATTAATATTGAAACTGTCAAATCTTACAAAAAACGGGGAAAAGCTTTATTGTACAAGCGATTGAAAGGTATTGTCCCTTTAGTTTTACTGACTTCCTGGTTGTAATTTTGATTATTTTTCGTATTTGTATACCCTCTTTTTGTTTCCTTAAGGGTCATTATAATGATTTGATATATTATGGAAACAAAAGAAAGCAGGATATTCCGTCTGGCGGAAATTATTACACGTTCCTTGCGTGAGGAACTACCTGCACCTGAACGTGCGATGTTAGAGGAGTGGCTGGCTCAGGACGAGCGTCACCAAACTTTGTATGACTCTTTCGGACAAGATGAGGTATTGGCGGAACAGGTGCGGTTGCATCGGAGCATAGACTGGCAGGGTGACTGTCGGAGGTTTATGTTAAAACAGAAGCCTTTACAGCATCGTCACAGGGTGTTTTATTATTGTCTGCGTTATGCGGCCTTATTTATCTTGTTACTTTCCGGATTGGCTGTGTGGTTGGTGAAGTCACACCGGATAGATTCACCATTACCTGCCGGAGAATTGGCCGACTACCATAATAAAGCTTGTCTTACCCTGGCAGGAGGGGAACAGATTATTTTATCGGCAAACGATACAGTAATCGCTCCTGTGCTTTCCCAAAGGGGAGCGCATATTGAAATCCGGGAGAATCAAATTACCTATTCTACGACAGTAGCTGTTAACGACGATATACCCTGCAATACCCTTACTATACCGCGTGGTGGGGAGTATCTGCTGACTCTTTCTGACGGTACGCGGGTATGGCTCAATGCTGAATCGCAACTACGCTATCCGGTGAAATTTACCGGTAAACAACGTACAGTCTACCTTGTGGGTGAAGCTTACTTTAACGTACAAGCAGATACTTCATGTCCTTTCACTGTCATTTCGGGTCCTGCAGAAATCACGGTATTGGGGACAAGTTTTAATCTGCGGGCTTATCCAGAAGAAGATATCCTCACGACGCTGGTCTCCGGAGCTGTGCAGATGGCTGAGAAAGTCGGCGGGCAATGCGTGCGTCTGGCTCCCGGCGAACAGGGATGTTTGGAAAAGACCAACGGGTACATGACCAAACAGAAGGTTGACACTTATCTGTGTACGGCCTGGAAGGACGGAAGGCTTGTTTTCCGTGATATGCGGCTGGAAGAGCTGTTTACTATTCTTGTCCGCTGGTACGACCTGGAAGTGTTCTATCTCAATCCGGAAGCAAAAGACATCCGGTTTACGGGAGATATGGATAAAACCGAGTGTTTTGAGAACATCCTCCGCATCATTGAGCAAAACCGGCGTGTGC
Source organism: uncultured Odoribacter sp. (assembly GCA_910578105.1). Lineage (GTDB taxonomy): Bacteria > Bacteroidota > Bacteroidia > Bacteroidales > Marinifilaceae > Odoribacter. Next base: position 149,779 of record CAJTPD010000004.1, read on the forward strand.
ATTTCCATGTCAAAGGTCGTGCAGTCTCCGTGTCATTGCGATAAAATCATTACCTAACATAAAAGTCTAAATCAAATTTAATGAAAACCAGAGCTGAAAACAGTCATCGTTATGGTGGACGATGGCGCAAAACACAAAAAATCATGAAACTTTGCATGTTGCTCCTGTGTGCTACATTCTTGCAAGTATCGGCCAGGACATACTCACAAGAGGCCAGATTAGATCTGAAAGTGAACAATGCTTCGTTGGAGCAGGTGATGAATAACATCCGCCGGCAATCGGAATTTAGTTTCTTTTTCGATGATGCTGCCGTGAAAAATATTTCCAACATCACGTTGGATGTCCGGAATGTATGCATCGAAGAAGTACTCACCAGTTGTCTGAAAGGGACGGGATTTTCTTTCCGTATTCTGGACAAGACCATCATTCTGTTCCGGGAACAACCGCAAACCGTAGAGCAAAATAAGTTTTATAAGGTACAGGGCAAGGTGGTGGATGAAAAAAATATGCCGTTGCCGGGCGTTACCGTTTTGTTAGAAGGTACGCAGATGGGGGTTTCTACAAATGTAGATGGAAATTTCATCTTCTCTGTACCGCAAGAAAAGGGAAAATTAGTCTTTTCGTTTGTGGGTTACAGAACAATGACGGTTGGTTATGCCGGTGAAAATCCCGTCCATATAAAGATGGAACCGGAATCTGCCAGTCTGGAAGAAGTACAGGTAGTAGCCTATGGTGCGCAAAAAAAACGTACTGTTGTCAGTGCTATCTCTTCCGTAAAAGCCGAAGACCTCAAGGAATTGCCTACTCACAGTCTTGAAAATCTTTTACAGGGACACATGGCGGGAGTAGAAATCAGTAACATTTCCGGTTCTCCGGGAGGAGGAGGTTCGCTGGTGGCTATCCGGGGCTATAACTCTTTGTTTGTGGAAGGAGAAGGTGCTGACCGCAACTATGGGACCCCGCTTTATGTCATTGACGGTGTACCTATGCAGTCGTTTACCTCGCCGGTAACGGGTTCGAATACTTTGTCAGATTTAGACCCTTCGATGATAGAATCCATTGAAGTACTGAAAGATGCTGCTTCGGCTGCCATTTACGGTTCGCGGGCGGGAAACGGTGTTATCCTTATTACAACGAAGAAAGGACAGGCTGGAAAGGCTCGTTTTTCCGCCAATTTTTCCTATTCAGCTTCCTGGTTGCCTGAAGCTCCCGATCAATGGGGCGGTAATTACGAACGCAGGTATCATCTGGATGCGCTATACAATACGCTTGCACCTTATAAGACAGCAGACGGTACATGGAAATTGCCGGAATCTTATGAAGAGGTATATGAGAACCGGCAGGACAAAGGCCCCATGTACAACTGGTTTTGGGGTACTACCCGTCCGCAGAATGCTATCGCTTTGCAGGATAGTCTGAACCGATTTTATAACAATTCCACCCATTGGTGGCGGCAAAATTATCAGGTTGCCAAAGTGTTGAATGCCAACCTTCAGGCTTCTGGCGGAAATGAGAATGTACGCTATATGATTGGTGCCGGATATTATGACGAGGAGGGGATAGCCATCAATACAGGTTTCACCCGTTTCAATGTATTGACGAACCTGACAGCGATGCCTGCTAAAAAATTGCGGATGGACAGCCAGTTGTCCCTGACCTACAGCGACCGGAGCCGCGGTAGCAATGCAGGCAGTAATGCCAGTAAAATGGAAGGCATCACTTCTGACCCGACAGACACGCCGACCCTGTTACCCGGAGACGGCGAAGTGGGGCGGATGATGCTTCAGCAATTGAATGAGACCTCAGAAAAAAACCAAAGCTATTCGGGTCGGTTCAATTTAGTGCTGGATTACGAAATCATACGTAACCTGCATTTGAAATTATCAGCAGGCGTGGACTTCAACCAACAAAATCAGAACGTCTTCAAACCCAAGGCATTGGATCCAACTTATCATTTTTCAACTTCGGAAGGAACTATCGCACGGGATATTTCGTTGATAAATGAAAACTTGTTGAGTTATAATTTTTCCATTAAAAACCGGCATAATTTCGACGTCCTATTGGGACTTGCTTTTCAGAAAGACCAGAGTTTCACCAACAAAGGTTCAGGTATCAATGGGCCGAACGACCACGTTCATTATGTCGGTGAACAGGGCTGGGGTGGCGATAACGGTTTGAATAATGTGGGTGACGGCACTACGGACCTGTTTATGTCTGCCTTTACCTATTTGTCTAATTTTGATGAAGAACGCCTCAACAGTTATTTTGGCCGTGTGACTTACAATTTCCAGGAAAAATATATGCTGGAAGCTACATTGCGGCGTGATGGTTCGTCCGTGTTCGGTGAAAATGTACGTTGGGCTACTTTTCCCTCTGTTGCTTTGGGGTGGGCATTTTCGGAAGAGCCGTTTATGAAACGGTTCTATTGGCTGAGTTTTGCTAAAATCCGCGGTAGCTGGGGTATTTCGGGCCAGAAATTCCACCAACCCTATTTGGCTCACGGATTGCTGTCGCCCGATCACTATACGTTTCACGGCAATGCAGGCATGCTGCCGAATACGAATGCCGGTGTTATCAACAAAAATCTGAGTTGGGAAGAAACCAACCAGTATGACGTAGGGTTGGATGTCAGTCTGCTGGATTACCGCTTTAAAGTCAATGTGGACTATTATTACCGTTATACTCAGGGGCAATTAAACCGCATTACATTGCCGGGAAACACACAATATCTTAATTTCCAGTGGCAAAACGGAATGGCCATTTCCAATCAGGGAATCGAGTTAGAACTGACAGCCGATATTTTTCGCGAAACGGCAGTACAGTGGCGAATGAAATTCAATCTTTCACGTAACTGGAACCGTTTTGAAAAGAGTGCGGATGGTTTTGACTTCAACAGCCAGATTATCGGTCGTCCGCTCCATCAGTTGATGGTGTTTAAAACGGACGGTTTCTACAACAGCCTGGATGAAGTACCCAAATATTACACGGCGAATAAAGAAATCCAACTGATATACGACAATGACATGAAAGCGGTTTATTTGCCGGGAGCGCGTAAACTTGCAGACCTTAACGGTGACGGACGCATTAGTGCTGCCGACAAATATGCAGCAGCCAGTCCGCTACCGAAAGCCCACGGAGGGTTTATCAATGAAATCCGCTGGAAGAATCTGGACCTGAATATCTTTTTTAATTACTCTATTGGTCGTCATGCGTTGAAAATTTATGATGATTTCAGTCTTAAACCGGATGCCTCTTCCGGTCCCCTTTTTGCCGACGTAACCAAACTGAATGCCTGGAGCAGTGCGGAAAGCCAGCAGGTTGCCTACCCGAAACCCCAGGATTACGGGTTGTATTATCAATATTCCGGTTTGTTTGATTGCGATATCGAAAAGGTACATTTCCTGCGTCTGAAACAATTGACGTTGGGATATAACTTAGAAGAAAAGATTGTCAGGAAAATCGGTATCAGCAGTGCTCGTTTCTTCGTGACAGCCGAGAACCTTTTCCTGCTTACTAATTATTCCGGCATTGACCCGGAATTGATAGACCCGACCAACGGAATGGATAATCTTACTTCTTATCCGTTGCCCCGCAAGTTTACCGTAGGATTGACCGTTAACTTTTAATATGCCGACATGATGAAAAAGATATATTTATTCTTATTGTTCCTGCCGCTTTTTTCCTGTAATGACTGGCTGGATATTTCTCCCGAAAATTCCGTGACGCTGACAAATTTTTTCCAGAACGAAGCCGATTTGGAATCTTTGCACATTTCCATGCTGGCCCGCATGAAAGTAGCCTGTAAAGGCAAACAACCCTATTATTACATCTCCGTTGATGCCGATGAGTTGAAACCAAACATTTCCGGTTTCCGCGAGCTGGATGTGGCCACACACACCACCCAGACACTCGCCGGCGGAACGCTGAAAAGCTCATGGCACGACCATTATGCCCTGATTAGCCTGGCCGACCTGATGATTGATAACGAATACCGCTTTCAGAATATTCCGGCAGAACGGGCTGCCTTTTGGCTTAAGCAAGCGCATTTTGTCAAAGCAATAACTTATTTCCGGATAGCTCAGATTTGGGGGGATGCGCCTATCTCACCGGGTTCAGAGTCCCTCATTGCTTTGGCTAAAAAACCGGCTCTGGAAGTATTGAAATATGCTGTTACAGAGGCTGAACAAGCCCTGGATTTACCGGCTCACGACCAGATGACGGACGCCAACGGTCATACCATCGTGTCTAAACAATATGCCAGCCGGGGGTCGGTAAATACCTTACTTGCTAATATTTATGCCTGGATGGGGGGGCTGACTCTAAACGAAAAATATTGGGAGCAGGCAGAAAACTACGCTTCACAAGTTATTGATGAGTTTGCCGGAGACTACGAACTGGAAGATATGGCGGGACTGATTGCCAATGTATTCGGTAAAAACCGTCACAGCAAAGAAACCATTTTCTGTATTGATAACGACATCCTGGATGATGCCCATACTTATGACAACCGTTTCACAGGTGAACTGCCAGGACAGGAATTAATAGATTATCCCTACATCAACGTCAGTCCGCAGAGCTTGTCTACCAATAAGAGCCGGGAATATAACCGGATTTTGGTAGAGACGGTTGAAACCATCTATCCGGAAGAAAACGATTTGAGGCGACAGGAATTTTGGTACAATCTGGGAAAAGTAAAATATTCCGTAGATGAAGAAGAAATAGTATCCCCATACGCTTTTATCAACAAATGGCGTGATTATCATTATCAGACCAATGCGGAAATACTCGGCGGGCAGGGGAAAGTGCCTGTAGCTACTGATTGCGATTACGTTTTTTGGCGGTTGGCTGACGTAGTGTTGCTGCGTGCTGAGTGTCGGGCACGGCTTCAAAAGGCAACAGCGAAAGCCGACCTCGACCGGATACGCGAAAGGGCCGGACTGGGTACGTATACCGGGAGTACCGACCCGGAAGCATTGCGCCGGGAGATCTTCTACGAACGCCGACGTGAACTCTTCGGCGAAGGGCAGTATTATTTTGACATCGTGCGCAACGGTTACTACCGGGATATGCTTTACGGCAAATTCAAAACCCTCACTGACGAGGAGGTTCGCAATGGGGCACTTTATACCTGGATTAGTTCCGATGCTTTTGAAAAAAATACATTAATGACTCAAAATACATATTGGTTATGGCAAAAATAAAATCTTGTATACATGTGGCTCTCTTCTTATGTGCCGGCTTTTCTTTGGTTTCCTGCACAAAATGGAATTATCATGACGGGGGCATAGCCTACGGAGTACACGACTGTTCCATGTGGGACTATTTCAAAAAACAGCCCCGTGACTGGGATTCCACACGGGTAATGATTCAACATGCCGGGTTACAGGATTTGTTCGAAGGCAAAGGCGAATACGGTCAGATTACGTTTCTGGCTCCCAGTAATCTGGCTATCATGACCTATCTGTTCGATAACAACTACAGACGGGTAAACGAAATTCCTGCTGCCGAATGTCGGCGTCTGCTGGAAAAACTCATTATTCCGCAACGTATCCTGACAAACGACGTACCCCGTGGTTCCCGTTCCGATGCGACAGGCGAAAAGACCGGCGGCAAAACCTATACCCTGATGGACGGAAGTGAAGCTTTCCTCTGGACTTTCCAGGAGTCCTACTTAGGGGTTGAAAATGCAGGTGCCGTGCACTTGTGGTTCTACATTGAAAAATTCGCCACCTCCCGGAGAATCTACTCCAGCAACATTCAAACCGAAAACGGGGTGGTGCAGGCTTTAGGACATGATTTTTTATTTGAATAACCCTTTAATTTTATCCGGATATGAATAAATATACCATATATCTCAGTCTCTTTTGGGGCCTGTTCGCTTTGGCGGGTTGCGAGAAAGAACACACGGGCTACCTGTTTACAGAAGATGCCCGATACCCGATAGACAGTCTGAAAATTATCCGTTATGAAGACTATAATAAAGAGGTGATTCGGCTGGAAGAGCAATTGAACAGCTATTCCGGAGAGATTCTCGACTCACTGAACGCTTATCGCGCGATTGAAGCGGAGGAAGCCAAAATCACCGAAGAACTCGAACGTTTGGAAGGCATTATGAATAAACACGGAGAAACGCTGAATGCCTACTTAGACCAGTTTGCGGACGAATCCGATGCCGACCCTGCCCGCGTGCAGGAATTGACGGACAATTGCGAAAAAGCGTACGAAGCCTATGCGACATACGAGGCTGAGGTGTACTACCCTGTATTCCGGATTAGGGAGCAGATAGAGAGGAAAATCAAAGCTCTTTGTCAGGAAGCTGGTATGGAAACTCCCTTTACCATTGCCCGGGAATTGGAAAAATTGCAGAAACAGCAATCCTTAGATATTCCTTGGACCACCTCGTGCATTGAGCAGTTGTTGGGAACAGAACCGATTACCTATACTTTAGTAAACATCCGGAGCGACCGGGGGGAAGCCGCTGCCGCTGATTTCGGCCGTTACCTCACCGTTATCGGGGGCGGACGGATGTATGTGGAGGCCCGAGTCAACTCTCCGGCGGGAAAATACATTGTTTCGCTACGGGTCAGCAACGAAGGTTATAGCGTAGTGCTGCCCGATATATTCACCTTTATCCTGCAATAAATCATTTCTGAAGATATGAAACAATTGAAACTTTTGTTTGTTGGTCTGTTCCTTATGGCGGCCAACGGTTTATTTGCCCAAATCACATTTACAGAGGGCACTTTTGAAGAGGCTTTGGCCAAAGCCAAGGCGGAAAAGAAAAATCTTTTTATCGACTTCTACGCCAGCTGGTGCGGTCCCTGCAAAGTGATGGCCACTCAGGTGTTTACCATTCCACCGGTAGGCGACTACTTCAACGAACATTTCATCAATTGCAAATTAGACTGCGAAGCGGCAGCCAATAAAGAGATTGTCAAATGCTACAAAGTGGAATCCCTGCCCACGCTGATGTTCATCGACAGCAAGGGCGAGGTGTTAAGGACCCTGATTGGAGCCGTTACTCCCGACGTGCTGATGCTTGAAGCACAGATTGCCGCAGGCGAAGAACTCACGTTTGAGAAACTGTATGAAAAATCGCGCAAAGAGAAGAAAAACACCGAATTGCAACAAAAATTGCTAATCCGTGCACCCTATTTTATCGGTACGCAAAACGATTACAACCAGGAAAAATGGAAGGTGCGCATCGATGCCCTGTTCCCGGAATACCTCAAAATCAGGAAACTGGAAAACATGGTTAACCCCACAGATTTTGCCATCCTCTCCCTTTATCATCCCGAGATGGAAAAACAAGACGAAATATTCGATTTCGTAGTCAAAAACTACGACCGTTATTGCCAGGCGGTAGATAAAGAGACGGTGCAAAACTACCTCATCGGGCTTTACAACACGCATATCCTGCGCCTTTGCAGCACCGGCAAAACCGACTACAAGCAAGCCCTCGGGCGCATCGGTGATGACTTACAAGCCATCTATGCCGACATGCCCTTCGGCGACCTGACGGCGGTTGAAGCGGTAACCCTGCTGGCCGACAGTTATTTTAACCTGTTCCGTCGCAACCTGCCCCTCTTTTTTGAAAATATGGACAAGTATTTCGCAGGAGCCGGAAAAGCGTTGAGTATTAACGACTACACTCAGCCCATCGAAGACCTCTACGGTCTTTATCAAGGTAATCCGCCGGATAATGCCCGCCCCATGCTGATTCAATGGTTAGACCGTGCCCTGACATTCGACATGACCGCCCAACTGCGTGCCCGTCTGTTGATGTTGCTGGCGGAAAACCAGCAGAAAACCGGCGATTCGGTCAAGGCTAAACAAAGCCTCAACCAGGCCTTTATCGTTTGTGCCGGCATTCCGGAAGAAGCTGTAAAGGTGCAGTTACAGAATATGATTCGTGAAAAACTGAACAACCTATGAGAATCTTTTTCCTGACATTGCTGACCGTCTGTGCCCTTCGCCTGTCGGCGACGCCGGAAACACCCTTCCGCTACGGACGGTTGGAAAACGGACTGACCTATTATATCCGTGCTACGGGGGCATCCGTAGGGAAAGCCGACTTTTATTTAGTGCAGAACGTGGGGGCCCTGATGGAAGAAGACCATCAAAACGGGCTTGCCCATGTGCTCGAGCACATGGCTTTCCATGCCACGGAAAATTTCCCGGAAGGCGTACCCGCTTTCCTGAAACGCCGGGGTATCTCGGATTTAAATGCTTATACAGGGGCCGATGAAACGGTCTACCACATCAACGGCGTTCCCACGGCCGACAACGGGCTGGTCGATTCCTGCCTGCTTATTCTCCACGACTGGTCGGGCTTCCTGCAACTCCGCGCCGACGAAATGGAAATCGAGCGCAAAGTCATTCTTGAAGAACGCCGCCAGGGAATGGACCTTTCACAACGGATGCAAAGCCGGCTCAACGCTTACCTCTACAATCACAGCAAATACGCCATCCACGACGTTATCGGCACTCCGGAAGTCCTGAACCACTTCACTGCCGATGAAGTGCGTGCCTACTATCACGACTTCTACCGTCCCGACCAGCAGGCAGTCATTGTCCTCGGCGACATTAACCCTGAAGCTGTGGAGGCCGGGGTGAAACGCCTTTTTGCCGGCATTCCCAAGCGCGTGAATGCCAAACCGCGGGTGGTATATACTATTCCGGACAACGAACAGCCCCTGTATTGCCGACTTATTGACGAAGATATTCCCCAGAATGCCGTTGTGCTGATGAAACGTTTCCGGAAACCGGAGATTCGTACCCTCGGCGACCAGGTCAAAGACCAGCTGTGCCGGGAGTTCTATAACCAGATTGTCGGCGAACGGCTCCATGATTTTATCTCGGAAGAAGACGCCTTATTCCTGAGTGCGCAGGCCGGTGTACACGACATGGTGCGCCATTACGAGGGACAAAACATCGCCATTACCCCTCTGCCCGGGATGGAGAAAGAAGCGGTGCAACAAGTGCTGGAACAGCTTGAACGCATCCACCGCTATGCAATCACAGACCAAAAGCTAAAGGAACTGACAGACAACTACCGCCTCGGGCTGAAACAGTCGGCCGCCATGCTTGGCCGCATGCCCAACAGCGTCTACCTGAAAATCTATCAGGACCATTTTCTGCTCGGTTACCCATTGGCCGAAGTAACCGAAAAATTAGACGCCACCTGGCATTTGCTCGATTCCATCGACAGCCGTACCGTGCATGCCTGGCTCGACCGGTGGAATGCCGGCGATCTTAACCGGATATATGCCGTACAAGGCAACAACCCGGATTACCCTTTCCCGGACAGCGAAACTTTGACACGTCTGCTCCTCGAAGCCCGTCAAGCCTTGCCGGCACCTTACGTGCAGACTGTTGCCGATACGCTGCCGGCTCTGATGGATTTCACGCCCGCTGCCGGCCGCATTGTCAAAACCAAGGTGTTAAAAGCCCTCGATGCCGAGGAATGGACCCTGAGCAACGGAGCCAAAGTCTACTACAAACACAACGATTATGAAAGCGGTGTATTTAACCTTCTGGCCGGAAGCCCCGGAGGCCGTTCCCTGTTGCCTGCAGAAGACCTGCCCTCGGCCGATGCGCTGAATACCTTGTTCCTGCAATACGGATTGTACAAATACCCCGCCCGGGTGCTTAATACCATTATGCGCGGGCACAACATCGACATCAATATCAACCTCGGCGAACGGTCGGAAAGCATCAATTGCAGCAGCACACGCGACGATGCGGAAATTGCTTTTCAGTTTTTTCACCTCACTGTCGTACATCCCCGGTTTAGCCGTCCGGACTTCGACAAATACGTGCGTGCCAACAAAATCCAGCGTACCTATGCCAAACCGACAACCGATGATTCGATTGCTGCCGTCATGCAGGAGTTGCATACCCTTCCGTCGCCCCGAATCTACAAAACAGATACGGCTTATTATGCGGCGATGGATTACGACCGGATGGTAGAAATTTTTAACGAGCGTTTCCGCAATGCGGCCGACTTCTCCTTCTATCTTGTCGGCGATCTGTCTCGTGAAGAGGCCCGCAGATTAGTGGAACTTTACATTGCTTCTCTGCCGACACGTAATGTCCGCGAAACGCCGGTATACCACCGGTATACCAGCACGGCATCCGCTACGCGTGACATCCGTTTAGGTTTGCCCGAAGAGAAATACATGGTGAACATAGAATATAAAAACCACCTGAAAACCAAGGAATCGGATAAAATCTGTTTTCATGTCCTGCGGAAGCATTTCGACAACCTCTTCCGGCAGATTATCCGTGAGGACGAGGGCGGTTCCTATGGAGTGCACCTCCATACGGAAGCGGAGGATTATCCGTTCTACGACCAGACTTTCGCCATACAGTTTGAGAGTTCGCAGGCCAAAGGACCCCGGATGCGGCAAATCGTTCACGACCAAATCCGACGGTTCCTCAATGAAGGTATCTCCGAAGACGACGCCGAGTACTATCTGTTGGTGCTTAAGAAAGAACACCAAAAGGCCTTTGCCGGAAAAAACGTGGCCTATTGGACGGAAAACCTGCAATTTTACAACCGCACTCATACCTCGCTTGATGCCCCCCGTTATTTCGATGGCATCATCGACAAAATCCGTGCGAAAGACATTGTTGCATTTGCCCGCAGATTTTTTGACACGGCACAATGTATTGATGTGGTAATTTACTAACCTTTTAAAATTTAAAATTATGAAGAACATTTGGATGATGCTGCTCATAATATGCAGCGTATCTGTTTTCACCGCCTGCTCGGATGATGACGACGAACAGATGCCTCCCGTTGCCCCGACTGCAACTCTTCCGGAAACTTTGACCGTCGGTCAGGAAGCCATCATTAATGGCAAAGATTTTGTCGCTACTGCGAAACTCATTCTCAAAAACATTGCGGATGCCGCTAGAACTTTAGACATTGAAGGTGCAGAGTTCACGGCCACAAGTGTAACTTTTACCGTGCCCGCCGACGTAGAGGCTGGTAACTACAAGGTCATAGTACGTCAAAACAATGAAGAGTATGAATTAGGTACGGTGGAAGTAGTTTTGGATAAAGTGGAGAAAATGCTCACCAAAGTCATCTTTTCTGCTTATGGCGAGACTTTGGAATATGCCCTGACTTATGGGGAAGACGGAGAAATTGAGAAAATCGCATATACTGTAAAAGGAGAAGACGAACTCCAAGAAACAATTTACAGTGTGAAACGGGAAGGAGAACGGATTCTTATCGCTGACGACGACGAAGCTGAAGTGTATACTTATACCCTGAAAGACGGGAAAATAGCCGGTTGTGTGGATGCTTACAATACATCTTTCAGCTGTCAATATACAAACAACTATCTTACTGCTTTGGCCGTGAGGTATGAGGGAGAAGAGGAAGAATATGTCATCGAATACGAATATACCGATAATAATTTGGTGGCCATTGACGGAGGCGGACTTAAATTCGGAGAACAAAAAAATATCCCGAACGGTGTAGACCCGGTGATTTGTATTTACAAATTTATCCTGACGTCTATTACAGAAAATAGTGACTTCTTCCCGCATCTTTTAGGACTTTGCGGAAATTCATCTGTCAATCTTCCCACATCTTCGGATGCAATGTATGGTAATTTACCGTTTACCTATACATATGAAGAATGGGGGGGAATAAAGTCGATTACCTGTACAAATGAAGAGGATGTATCTACCATTGGTTTTGAATACGAATAACCGAGACCGATTCAAGTGTCCTTTCCGGAAAGATAAGGATGTAAAAAAAGACTGCCAAAATGGGCAGTCTTTTTTGTCTTAAAATACCGCTTGATTCATCAAGTCGGATTTCATATATTTGAAACTTCTTTTTACAGGGAGGAAGAGAAATACAACACTTTTTATCATGCGCTATATTATCCTTATTTTGTTATTAAAAATACCTGCTTTTATTTTACCTGCTCAAAACTTACAAAGTTTTTCTTCTACACACCATTTTTATGGACAAGGAAAAATCGATAACTCCAATATTTCTCTTGAATTGGATTTTATTTGCCGTTATGCTTATAAAAAAGGATGTATGACCCAACGTTATTATCAAATTAGTGGTAACTGTTATTATGAACGGTTTGGAATACCTATCCAACTTATAGGCAAACTGGAAGCTCCTGAAAATAATTATTTCTCAGCAAATGAGATATTTGAAATTACTTTATATGAATTATCTTCCAACTATAAAAAAAGAGCTCTATGGAAGGGTAAGGTTTCTTCTGAAAGTTTTCAAGGCGACTGGATAGACGAAATTTCTTCCGAATGCCTGCCTTTCCATATTGATTGGCAGGCGTCAAATTTAGGCAATCTTAAAGTACAATGGAATTATCAGGAATATCTGTTACCTACTCTTAATAATATAGCTTATCAGGGGGAATATGAGCTTATCCATCAAATAGAAAATCCACACCAGTTATTTTTAATCTTACTGGTGACCATTCCCTCTTGCGGAGTATACGACTGCAGAGGAAGCAGTTGTGGCGGAGCAGATTGCTACTTGTATTGGTATGCCATAGAAAAACAAAAAATAGAATGGCAATGCGAAACCGTATACAGAGAAACTCCTTTTTTGAATTTAACAGATACCCAACTTACTGCTGATAGCTGTGTTTACCGAAGCAAAGATCCCGAAGGAAATTGTTTTCAGGTAAAAATTGATTACCAACATCCGGAAAAAGGAATAATAAAAACTTTTTGTAATTGACGCGATACATAGAGACGGGGCTTTGTATAAATTTAATAATTTTGTGATATAAAATTTTAGAATCAAGTCATGTTGAAAGCGGATGTGAGACGAATGAAATATTTGTTGTTGGGATTACTGGTTGTTTTTGTGTTGGGATGTGAGGGGAAAAAGAAACAAGGAAATTTTAAGTATTTCAGAAATTATCAGCGGACCTTCAATGATATGAACGACAGGCATTTGAAGGCTGCTAAACAATGGGGAATAAAGCCTGTTCATTCGGAGCATGATTTTCACTTACAAGAGGAGAAATTAACTGAAATTAGTTCGTGCCGTTTGTATGTTTTAGATAAACTTACCCATTCTGTACCCTATCTGGTGCCACGGGCAGCGGAATTATTGGCAACCATCGGGCGTAATTTCAGGGATTCTTTGGATAAAAAGGGATTACCTGACCGGAAGATTATTGTGACCAGTGTTTTGCGTACAGCAGGGACAATAAAGCAATTGCAGAAGAAAAACATAAATGCCAGTGTTCATTCAGCTCATGTTTACGGGACGACTTTTGACGTTGCTTATGCGCGGTATAAAGGGGCAAAAAAAGAGGAAACTGATAAATTGAAATCTGTCCTTGCCGAGGTGCTCCAGGATTTGCGCAAGCAGAAAAAATGTTATGTCCGTTATGAGTTTAAACAGGGGTGCTTTCATGTTACTGCGCGGTAATATGAAAAAATGTACTACCTTTGTGTTCTGATTTGAAGAGTGTGAAAATCACTTTACTTTTTACTTTATACTTTTTACTTGAATTTGTATGGGTTTACAATGTGGTATCGTTGGACTGCCGAATGTAGGAAAGTCTACGTTATTTAATTGCTTGAGTAATGCAAAAGCTCAGTCTGCTAATTTTCCTTTTTGTACGATAGAACCGAATGTGGGAGTTATTACTGTTCCGGATGAGCGTTTAAATAAGTTGGTGGAATTAGTACAGCCTCAGAATGTTGTACCGGCCGTAGTTGAAATTGTAGATATTGCCGGATTGGTGAAGGGAGCTAGTAAAGGTGAGGGATTGGGAAATAAATTTTTGTCTAATATCCGTGAAACAGATGCTATTATTCATGTGTTGCGTTGTTTTGACGACGATAATATTGTCCATGTGGATGGTAGCGTTGACCCGGTACGTGATAAAGAGATTATTGATACGGAATTGCAACTGAAAGACCTTGAAACAGTTGAAAACCGTTTGCAGAAAGAGGAGAAAAGGGCAATGACAGGGGGAGACCCGGTGGCTAAACGTCAGGTTGAGGTCCTGCATCTTTATAAGGCTGCTTTGGAAAAAGGACTTTCTGCCCGTACTGTTATTTTGGACGATTTGCAGCAGGAGGCTGCTAAGGATTTGCAATTGCTGACCAGTAAGCCGGTGTTGTATGTTTGCAATGTGGATGAGGCTTCTGTCGTTAATGGCAATAAATATGTCGAAGCTGTAAAAGAGGCCGTAAAGAATGAAAATGCGGAGGTATTGATTATTGGTGCAGGGATTGAAGCGGATATTGCAGAATTGGAAACTTATGAAGAGAAACAGATGTTTCTTGAAGATTTGGGACTCAAAGAAGCCGGAGTGAATAAATTGATTCGTACGGCGTATCATTTATTGAATTTGCAGACGTATTTTACTGCCGGAGTGAAAGAGGTGCGTGCCTGGACTTTCCGGAAAGGGATGAAAGCTCCTCAAACTGCAGGTATAATTCACTCTGATTTTGAAAAAGGCTTTATTCGCGCTGAAGTTATTAAATACGAAGATTTTATTTTTTATGGTTCGGAAGTAAAATGTAAAGAGGCCGGAAAAATGTCAGTAGAAGGAAAAGATTATATTGTGCAGGATGGAGATATGATGAATTTCCGTTTTAATGTATAGAAGAATGTGTGTCAAAAGTAAAACAGTTATAAAAGTTTACTTTTGACACATTTCCTTGTTATCTCATGTCAATAACTTCTACATCCGGATGTTTTGCTTTGTCAAAGCTGAAAAAGGAGTCGGAGGGTGCCGGAGTAAGTTGTTTTATATTTTGGATGACAATGGTTATGTTGTTGCCGTCTTTACCAAAGGAGGTTACTTTTTGAATGGAGGAAGTGGCCGGATTTACCCAGATTCCGATTTTTTCGAAATTTTTCTTTTCTTTCGGGTAGAGTTCTATGTAAGCAATACTATTGGTTGTGTTGATTAACTTTTGGGTAAATCCTTGGTTGTGAATATCAAACAAAGTGGCCGGATTCAGGAATTCTTCTTCATCGTCATTGGGATTTTTGATGTTTACTTCCTGTACTTCGGGCATGTAGGTGTATATTATTTTTCCGTCATAATAATTTTCAACATCCATTAGATTTAATTTGTACCTGTTTCCTTTCATCCAGGCTTTCCCTTCGTGAATTTCGTTGATGTTTTCTGTTTTGTTTTCCATAGCAAGCGTAAAACTTACTTCTGCTGCCGGGTAGGTTTTGAATTTGGCAGCAGCTTTGTCAAGAATTTCTTTGGCTTTCGGATCGCTCTGTGCCAGAATGCTGAAAGTCAGCATAGTCAATAGTAGTGTTGTAAAGTATCGCATAATGTATAAATTTTATATTCCTTGAAATTAAGACAAAGATAAGGAATGTACCGTATATTCTGAAATTTTATTTAGATTTGTCATTTGAAATGGGAAATGCCGAATGACGGGTGACGGCTTGTTCCCTGACCGGAAATCATAATCGTAATTTACGGATAATATGTTGTTATTTATCAAATTGGGCTTTTTCGATATTCTGGATATCCTGATTGTTGCTTTTATTTTTTATCAGCTTTATCGTCTGGTAAAAGGAACGGTGGCTATTAATATTTTTGCCGGAATATTTACTTTCTATCTGGTTTGGTTGTTGGTAGGGGCTTTCAATATGGAATTGATTTCTGCGTTTTTGGGTAAGTTTATCGGGATGGGGGTAATTGCACTTTTGATTGTGTTCCAGCCGGAAGTACGGCGTTTTTTATTGTTGATTGGAAGCCGGTATAATTTGCAGAATATTTTTAATCTGGAGAAAGTGTTTGCTAAGCCGGGAATTCAGGAACATGTTTCTGATGCGATAGTAGAGGCTTGTGCCAATTTTTCGGCAACCCAAACGGGTGCTTTGATTGTTTTTCAACAAAATACTGAATTGTATAATTATGCTCAGACAGGAGTAATGATGAAGGCTCAGGTTACAGATGAGCTGATTGAAAATATTTTCTTTAAAAATAGTCCTTTACATGACGGAGCAGTGATTATTACGGACAATAAAATTCTGGCTGCCCGTTGTATCTTACCGGTTTCCGACCGCCGGGACATTCCGGGGAGTATGGGATTGCGGCACAGGGCTGCTTTGGGATTGAGTGCAGTCAGTGATGCTTATGTGGTTGTTGTCAGCGAGGAAACCGGAAATATTACTTTTTTCAAGGATAGTAAGTATAAAGTGAGGGTAAGTCCGGAAGAATTAAGAAAATTATTGTCGAATGATTTTTCCGGGTTTGTGGTAAAATAAAACAGGAATCACCGGATAGTGATTCCTGTAATTCTGCTTTTCGTTCGGATGATTATAAAGTTTTCAAAAAAGTATTTACATTATCTTCAATCCGTTTTTGCACGTTGTTGTGTTCCGCTTTTTCAAATTTTTGGCCGGTGATGTTTTCATAAAGTTCAATATAACGGTCTGTAATTCCGGTTACGACTTTTGGAGTCATTTCCGGCACCTGTTGTCCGGCTTGTCCCTGAAAGCCGTGCTCCATTAGCCATTCGCGGACAAATTCTTTGGATAATTGTTTTTGTTTTTCCCCTTTGGCAAATCGTTCTTCATAGCCGTCTGCATAGAAATAGCGGGAAGAATCAGGGGTGTGGATTTCGTCTATCAGATAAATTTTGCCATTCTTTTTTCCAAATTCGTATTTGGTATCTACCAAAATTAATCCTTTTTCTGCTGCTATTTCTGTTCCGCGCCGGAAAAGAGCGTAGGTATATTTTTCCATTAATTCGTAATCTTCACGGCTGACAAGTCCTTGGGCAATAATTTCTTCTTTGGAAATGTTTTCATCGTGTCCTTCGTCAGCTTTAGTTGTAGGGGTGATTAACGGAGATTCAAATTTTTGGTTTTCTTTCATACCTTCCGGCAAGGGCAAGCCGCAAAGAGTCCGTTCTCCGGATTTGTAGGCCCGCCATGAACTACCCGTGAGATATCCCCGAATGACCATTTCCACTTTGAAAGGTTCGCATTTATGTCCGACGGTGACCATTGGATCTGGTGTTGCAATTTTCCAGTTTGGAACAATATCTGCTGTGGCATCGAGGAATTTTGAAGCAATTTGGTTGAGAACCTGTCCTTTGTATGGAATCCCTTCGGGTAATACAACGTCGAAAGCTGAAATCCGGTCGGAGACAACCATGACCAGGTATTCGTCATTGATATCGTATACATCGCGTACTTTTCCTTTGTATACACTTTTTTGTCCCGGGAAATGGAAGTCTGTTTTTACAATAGCATTCATACTGTTATTTTTAATGTTCAATGTTTTTATTTCTTTGTTTTTTGGTTTTCTGTTTCCTCGTTATTATATGCCTTGACAATTTCTTTCACTAGTCTGTGCCGTATGATGTCGTCTGAATTGAATTCGACGAAAGCAATTCCTTTGATGTCCTTTAATATCTGAAAGGCGTGTATCAGACCGGATTCCGAGCGTTTGGGGAGGTCTATTTGGCTCATATCGCCGGTTATGACAAATTTTGCGCTGACTCCCATTCGGGTCAGAAACATTTTCAGTTGATTGCGGGTAGTATTTTGTGCTTCATCCAGAATAACAAATGAATCGTTCAGGGTTCTTCCGCGCATATATGCAAGAGGAGCAATCTGGATGACTTCGGATTCCAGATATTCTTCCAGTTTTTTAGGAGGAATCATATCGGAGAGTGCGTCGTAAAGAGGTTGCAGATAAGGGTCGACTTTTTCTTTCATGTCTCCGGGCAGGAAGCCAAGGCTTTCTCCTGCTTCAACGGCAGGGCGGCTCAATACGATTCGTTTGATTTCGCGGTTTCGTAATGCTTTTACTGCCAGAGCAATGGCAGTATATGTTTTTCCGGAGCCGGCCGGACCGGTTGCAAATAGCAGGTCATTGTTTTTGGATAATTCAACCAATTTGCGTTGGTTGGGGGTACGGGCACGGATGGCTTTTCCGGCATTTCCGAATAAAATAACGGATTCGGCATCTTCCGGGTCTGTTATTATATTGTCTTCCAGTATAATTCGTTTCAGGTTGGCTACTGTAAGCATATTATACCGGTGATAATGTTCTAATAAGGCATTGATTTTATTACTCAGAATTTCGATGTCGTTGATTTCTCCCTGAAGAATGAGTTCGTCTCCTCGGGCAGTAATCTTCAATTTTGGAAAGTATTCTTTTAGTAAATTGAATTTTGAATTGTTAATTCCGTAGAAATCAACGGGTTCAATGTTTCCTATACTTATTCTTTTCTCAATCATGAAACTTCAAATAAATCCCTTATTTTTGCAGGTGCAAATTACGAAAAAACACTGAATGGCGAATGATTAATGCCTGAAGTTTTTATGTGTGATGTATTATCGTTTGTGTTCGGGGGAGGAACAGTATATGGAAAATCTGGAAAAGAAGAAAGAAGCATTTGCTGAGTTATTGGAGATTATTGAAACGTTGAGGACAAAATGTCCGTGGGACCGGAAACAGACTATGGAGTCATTGCGGGGATTATCAATAGAAGAGGTTTATGAGTTGGGCGATGCAATCCTTGCCGGCGATATGGCAGAAGTGAAAAAGGAGTTGGGCGATTTATTGATGCATATTGTGTTTTATGCGCAGATTGGCCAGGAACAGCAATCTTTTGATATAGCAGATGTATTGCATGGTATTTGTGAAAAATTAAAATACAGGCATCCTCATATATACGGTGAAGCGGAGGTGAAAAATGCTGAAGAGGTTTTACAGAATTGGGAACAATTGAAACTGAAGGAAAAGGGGCGTAAACATAAGGTTTTGGAAGGAGTGCCGGTATCTCTTCCGGCTTTGGTGAAGGCTTACCGGATTCAGGATAAGGCCCGGGGAGTGGGATTTGATTGGAAGGAGAAAGAGGAGGTATGGAATAAAGTGAAGGAAGAATTGGATGAATTTGAAACAGAGGTATGCCAGGCAGACCCGGAAAAGATGGAGGCAGAGTTCGGGGATTTGTTATTTTCAATGATTAATGCGGCCCGGTTGTACGGTATAAATCCTGAAAATGCTTTGGAGAAAACTAACCGTAAGTTTATACAACGTTTTGGATATGTAGAAGAACAGGCCAAAGCAAAAGGAAAAAAGATGCAGGGTATGACGCTTGAAGAAATGGAGCAGTTATGGGAAGAGGCAAAGAGGCAATCATAATCGGAATAAAGGGATAGTTGTGGAGGTTATTGAAAGAATTCAAGGGGCGGGTAATGAATCTGACTGGAAAATGGAAATATTTTGAGAATTACCTTCAGGGAATAGCTGAAGGTGAGTTGTATATAATACAGGAGGGGTATAATTTGTCCGGGCGTATTGTATTTACGGACCGGTTGAAAGGGGAAGTGCCGTATATGATACAGGAATTTCTCACAGGAAGTATAGAGGAGCGGAAGGTTAGTTTGAAAGCTACGGAATTTGATATTATTCATGCTGATTTCCCTGTTGCTTATGAATTGGACAGTTGGTTCGGGATTCTTGTAGAGGATACTGTTATAAAAGGGGTTAGTCTTGATGAACAGGGAGTGTCCGGTAATTTTGAATTTGTAAAGGTTGAGGAGACTGTATCCGTGAGATTACAGAAGTAACGGGACAGTGCAAAGGTAAACGGTTGGGTGGAAAAAACTTTTAAATAAGTATAAACTGATTCCGGTGGATTCTTTGGATGACTGGTCATAGGTTAAAGTTGGAAATAGAAATAAGTTTGAATTTCATTTTTAGCTTATGGCTTTAAATTTTACATTTGTCTGAAAATACAATTACATGGTTGAAATAGGAAAATACAATACACTGACTGTTATAAAAGCGGTTGATTTCGGTGTTTATCTGGACGGAGGCGAGAGAGGTGAAATTTTAATGCCGAAAGAATATGTGCCGGAGCATTGTTCGCCGGGGGATGAAGTAAAAGTATTTGTTTATTTTGACTCGGAGGACCGTGTAGTGGCGACAATGGAGGAGCCTGCTGTGATGGTCGGGGAATTTGCTTTTTTGAAAGTTGTGGCTGTTAACCGGGTAGGTGCTTTTCTGGATTGGGGATTGAAGAAAGATTTGCTTGTACCTTTCCGGGAACAGCGGGAACCTATGTCAGAAGGAAAAGTTTATTTGGTATATGCTTATCTGGATAAAGCGTCGGACCGTATTGTCGCTTCGGTTAAGGTTGACAAGTATCTGGACCAGACTTTCCCTGACTATGAATTTAATCAGGAGGTAGATGTTTTGGTGGTTCGTAAAACTGATTTGGGGTTTGCTGTTATTATTAATAATGCCCATTGGGGATTGATTTATGATAATCAGATTTTCCAACCGCTTAAAGTGGGACAGAAGCTAAAAGGATATATCAGGACGGTACGTGAAGATGAGAAAATAGACGTCGCATTGCAGCCTGCCGGATTTGGTAAGGTTGAAGGCCTTGGCCGGCTTATTCTGGAGAAATTAAAGGACTATAACGGAGTGCTGGATATTTCGGACAAGAGCGAGCCGGAAGAGATTTACCGGGTATTCGGATGCAGTAAGAAAACTTATAAAAAAGCTTTAGGAACTCTTTACAGACAGGGCTTTATAGAAATCGATGACTTGGAAGTCCGTTTGAAAGCAGAAGAATAAATTCGGTGATGAATCCGGAACTCAGTCAATGAGTTCCAGATCCATTACCGGAGGAATATTTTTTTTCTGTTTTTCTTCATCGTTTTCATTTTCTTTTTCATCTGCAACAGGAAATATGTCTATCTGTCCTTCTTCCTGTGTTTCTTCCATTTCCGCCGGGATATTTGCTTCTTCTGTTTTCTGCTCCGTTTTTTCCTTTTCTTCGGGTTCAATTTCGGGCAGATGTTCCAGTTCATAATCAAAAGCAGAAATTTCCGGATAATCCAGTTTACCGATTAACGACAAGATGTCCTCCTGTTGTTCCATACATAAAGGTTCTGGTGAGGCAACGGGAGTTTCTGCCGGAATCTCCGGGGAAGTTTCCTTTTCCGGGGTGTCCGGAATGATTTCTGTTACCGGGGGGACAACCGTTTCTTCTGTTGCAGTGGCCATTGATAGAGGTGGTTGCGATTCGGTCACCAGCTCTTCTGTTGCTTGTGCGCCGGGGGTATTTGAACAATCACAGGAATTTGCCGGAGTTTTTTCAATCAGTTCCCCGTTTTCACAACACAAGATACGTCCCGGATATTTTTTTATCAGGTCATATTGATGGGTTGCGATGATGATTGTTTTTCCCGTGTCGCATATTTCTTTCAGAAGTTCAACGAGTTGGTAAGAAGTTTCCGGGTCTATATTACCTGTAGGTTCGTCTGCAAGGATTAACGGAGGAGCATTCAATAAAGCACGGGCCAATACGATGCGTTGTTGTTCTCCTCCTGATAATTGATGAGGCATTTGGTTTTGTTTGTCCTGCATACCGACTTTGGTAAGGACGTTTTCAATCCGTTCCCGGATATCTTTTTTATTTCTCCAGCCTGTTGCCCGTAATACAAATTCCAGGTTATCATATACATTGCGGTCAATCAAAAGTTTAAAATCCTGGAATACAATACCGCATTTGCGTCTTAGTAACGGAATCTGGGATTTTCTGATTTTTTTTAATTTAAATCCGACTATTTCTGCATTTCCGTATTCCAGAGGCAATTCTGCGTATAATGTTTTGAGGAAAGAGCTTTTCCCGCTTCCTACTTTCCCGATCAGGTATATAAATTCACCACTTTTTATTTCTATGTTTACATTTTTGAGAATGGTGTTTTTTTGCTGACGGATTACACCTCCCGTCATCTTTATGATGGTGTCTGACATAATGATAAATTATATCCTGTAACAAATTATGCGTTTAATTTTTTCAATTCCTGAATGGTTGCGGCCGGATTGTCAGATTTAAAGACAAAACTTCCTGCAACAAGAGCATTTGCTCCGGCAGAGACTAACTGTTTTCCGGTTTCCAAATTAACACCGCCGTCTACTTCTATCAGGCTATTACTGCCGGTTGTGCAGATAAGTTGTTTTAGTTTTTTAACTTTATCCAGGGCCTGCGGGATGAAAGATTGTCCGCCGAATCCCGGGTTAACGCTCATGATTAGCACTACATCGATGTCCTGAATGATATCTTCCAGTTGATTGACAGGAGTATGCGGATTTAAGGCAACTCCGGCTTTCATGCCGCAGGATTTGATTTGTTGTATGGTACGGTGCAGGTGGGTGGAAGCTTCCAGGTGTACTGTCAGAATGTCTGCTCCGGCTTCCCGGAAAGCTTCGATATATCTTTCCGGCCGGACAATCATCAGGTGAACATCGAGGGGTTTGGTTGCCACTTTTTTGATTTGACTGACGACGGGTAAACCATAGGAAATGTTGGGGACGAAAACACCGTCCATGATGTCCAGATGAATCCAGTCGGCCTGACTTTCATTTACCATGTTGACATCTTTGCCCAAATTCAGAAAATCGGCCGACAACATGGAGGGGGATACGATTGTGCTCATAGGTTAATTCCGTATTTGTTTTATTTGAAAGATTCCGTTTGGTCGTACCAACCGGCGTACATGGAATAGGCATTCACAATTCTTTCCACTTCTCCTTTTAACAGGTCTTCTCCCATTTGTTTTATTTTTTTGGCCGGAATACCACCATATACCCATCCGGATTCCACTACGGTGCCTTTGGTTACGACGCTTCCTGCTGCTACGATTGTATTGCTTTCCACGACGGCATTGTCCAGAACAATGGCTCCCATTCCGATCAATACATTGTCTTTGATTGTACAACCATGTACCACTGCATTGTGGGCAATGGATACATTGTTGCCGATGTGGGTCGGGGATTTCTGATAAGTGGCATGTATGGTGGCATTGTCCTGAATGTTTACTTTGTTTCCGATGCGTATTTCGTGTACATCTCCCCGCAAGACAGCTCCGAACCAGATGCTGCAGTCATCTCCCATTTCCACATCGCCGATGATGGCAGCATTATCGGCCAGGAAACAATTTTTCCCAATTTTAGGGGTATGTCCGTTTAATGATTTGATGATAGCCATATGCTGATGAATAAATCTTCAAGTTTTTATTTGCGCTTCGAAGTTACAAAATAAGCGTTAAACGGCAATGGAATGAAGAAATTTTCAATTTTTCATTTTCAATTTTAATTATTTAATGAAACTTCCGAAACAGCGATAATTAAATGGGCGTAAAAGAGGGTGAAATGATTGGAAGTTTATGGTAATATAAAAGAAAGAAGTAGTATGAATCTGGTGAGGAAAAACAATGAAACAAGGACATTTTATCCGGGTCTTTTGGACGAATTATTCAATACGGGACTTTCGGTTTTTGAGGACAGAAGGGGAGTTCCTGCACTGAATGTAAAGGAAGATGATAAGGAATTGGTTCTGGAATTGAAAGTACCGGGTTTGAAGAAAGAGGATATCCATTTGGATTATAATAATGGAATATTGACAATATCCGGGGAAAGAAATGAGGAAAAAGAGGAGAAAGACAAAGATAAATATCTGAGAAGGGAATTTTGTTCTTATTCTTTCCAGCGGAGTTTCGAACTACCTGAGGACAGGTACGATGTGGGAAAAGCCCAGGCGGCCTATAAGGATGGGATTCTTGAGGTAACTTTGCCGAAAAAAGAGCAGCAAGATAAAGTGAGTAGAAAAATAGAGGTAAAGTAGGTAGTTTGATTTTAGTGGTCGGCCGGTCCCGAAAGGACCGGCTGATTTATTGTTATAAATCAGTATTAAAAAAAATAATTGATTTTTTATTGAAAAATATTTGGAGAAATGAAGTAAAAGCTTTTATCTTTGCGGCGTCAAAAGACAGAGAAGTTATTATTTTGCGAAAATAGCTCAGTTGGTAGAGCACGACCTTGCCAAGGTCGGGGTCGCGGGTTCGAGTCCCGTTTTTCGCTCTTTCAAGCCGGAAGTTGTCCGGCTTTTATTTTGTCTTTGAAAATTTCCCCGGAAGTGGGTGGGCTTGCTTTGAAATTTCCTATCTTTGTAAGGTAATCATTGGTGTTAAGCGATGGAATCCAATCCGCAGTTAGATTTAGCTTTCAATTTTTTAGAATATACCGGGACCAGTGTTTTTTTGACAGGTAAAGCCGGTACCGGAAAGACTACATTTTTGCGGGAATTGAAACAGCGTTCTCCAAAACGCATGATTATAGTGGCTCCGACCGGTGTTGCTGCCATGAATGCCGGTGGAGTGACCATCCATTCTTTTTTTCAATTACCATTCGGTCCTTATGTGCCCGGTGCGCTGGAAGATGGCCGGAGAGAAACAAAGCATGCGATGCATCGGTTTGGTAAAGAGAAGATAAATATAATCCGGAGTATGGATTTGCTGGTCATTGATGAGGTCAGTATGGTGAGGGCTGATTTATTGGATGCGGTGAGTGATGTGCTGAAACGTTACCGGGACAAGGAGAAACCGTTTGGCGGAATACAATTGTTGTTAATCGGCGATTTGCAGCAATTGGCACCGGTAGTGAAGGAGGAGGAATGGGGATTGTTGAGGGAGGTTTATGAATCTCCGTTTTTCTTTTGTAGCCGGGCTTTGAGGGAGGTTTCTTATGTGAGTATAGAATTGGAATACGTTTACAGGCAGTCCGATATGGTTTTCATTGAGCTATTGAATAAAATCCGGGATAACCGGGCGGATAATGCGGTGCTTCAGGCCTTGAACAGACGTTGTATTTCTGATTTTAATCCGGACGATACGGAAGGTTATATTACTTTGACCACCCATAATTATCAGGCACAGCGGATTAACAGGCGTAAATTGGAGCAACTGGAGGCCCGGGCTTATACTTATAAGGCTGAAATCAAGGATGATTTTCCGGAGTATGCTTTCCCTACAGATGAACAATTGGTTTTAAAAAAAGGGGCGCAGGTGATGTTTGTGAAAAATGATTCTTCGCCTGAAAAGCGTTATTACAATGGTAAAATAGGTCATATTACTGCTATCAGTGCCGATAATATTATGGTGAGATGCGGAGATGAGGCAAAAGCAATAGCTGTGGTACGGGAGGAATGGACGAATACGAAATACATGATTGACCCGGAAACCAAAGAAATTTCGGAGACGATAGCAGGAGTTTTTAAGCAGTATCCGTTAAAGGCAGCCTGGGCAATTACCATACATAAGAGTCAGGGATTGACTTTTGAGAAGGCCATCATAGATGCAGCGGGAGCTTTTACTCACGGACAGGTATATGTTGCGCTCAGCCGTTGCAAGAGTCTTGAAGGACTGGTGTTAAGTTCGCCTTTGCGTTCCGGAGCATTGATTAATGATCCGGCTGTTAAACAATTTTCAGAACAGGTGTCACAACATCCGCCAGACCAGGTTTGTCTGGCGGATGCTTGTCGCAGATATTATTTGCAACTGTTGAAAGAATTATTTGATTATCAATCTGTTTTTCGTAGATTGTATTTTGTGACCCGTTTGTTTCAGGAACATTTGTGGAAGTTGTATCCGGATTTGACAGAGCGTTTTGAAAGCGTGCGGGGTTGTTGCCGCGATGAGTTGGCGGAAGTGGGGAAACGTTTCCAGGGACAATTGGAACGGATGATAAACGAATGTGACGATTATAAAGAGGCTCCGCATATTGCCGACCGGATTGGTAAGGGAATTCATTATTTTAAGGAGAAAACCCGGGGGTATTTTGCGTCGTTGCTGGATGAGGCAAACCCGGAGATTGATAACAAAGAACTCCGGAAGGCAGTAGGGGAAGCTTTGTTGCGTTTACGACAGGAGGTTGAATTAAAAATGGCTGTACTGGAAGCTGCTGCCGGGGGTTTTGAAGTGAAATCTTATTTGGCTGCCAGGGCAAAAGCTTTGCTTGAAAAGCCGGAAGTGTTTTTGAAGAAACCAGAAACTCCTAAAGTGGAAGTCAGCAATGATATATTGCATCCGAAGTTGTACAATGCATTAAGGAGTTGGCGGAGTGAAGAGGCTAAAAAGCAGGGGCTTCCTGCTTATACGGTTTTGCATCAGAAGGCTGTTTTGGGAATTTCCAATACGTTGCCGACGAATGGCAAAGAGATGCTGGCTGTTCCCGGTGTCGGGAAGAAGGTGTTGGAAAGGTATGGGAGTGTGTTATTGGAAATTGTGGACCGGTATCGTTTTGATTTTAAGCAGGGATAATGGGTCGTTAAAAAGATAATAAACAACTAATAATATGGAAATGAAAGATATTTATGTATTGGGGGTAGATATTGGCGGGTCGCATATGGCTTGTCAGGTGGTTAATTTACACGGCTGCCGCCCTTTGTCTGACACCTATGTTGAAGTAAAGGTTTCTGAAAAAGAACCGGCGGGAGTTATTCTGACTGCTTGGGAAAAAGGATTAAAAGCATGTTTGGAAAAAGCCGGGGGAAAGCCAATCTGTGGTATAGGTGTTGCCATTCCTTCACCCTTTGATTTTATTCAGGGAATTGCTATGGCCGACCATAAGTTTGCATCTTTGAAAGGGTTGAATATCCGCGAAGAGCTTCACCGGGTGACGGGTATTGCTGCGGATTCCATTTTGTTTACTAATGATGCTGCGGCTTTTGGAATGGGAGTCTGGAGGTTAAACGGAGCTACAGACCGGCATATGATTGGGGTTACGTTGGGGACCGGATTCGGGGCTTGTTTTATTGTGGACGGGTGTTATACTACCTATGGTCCTGGTGTGCCTATTGGCGGAGAGTTGTGGAATTATCCTTTCCGGGGTGTTATTGCCGAAGATTATGTGTCAACACGCTGGTTTGAGGCGCGTTTTGCCGAATTGACGGGTGAAACAATCAAGGGTCTGAGGGGAATGATTGATTTTTATGAGGCTGGAAAGTATAAAATGGAAACAGAACAGATTTTCCGGGAATTTTCAGATTCGTTCGGAGAGATTATGCTGCCTTTTATGTTGCGTTTTAAAGCTGATAAATTGGTAATCGGCGGAGGTATGGTGTTGTCGCGACAGTATTTTTTGCCTTTGATTGAACAATATTTTAGAAACAACGGAGTGGATGCGGCAGTGGTAACACTGGCAGATACGACTTCGGCTATCATCACCGGGGCTGCAGCTTTGTGTGAGTAGATAGCTTTGGTTCTAACTTTTATAGTGTTATATCGTATACCGTGTTGATAACCGGAAATTGAATGTTCAGTTTCTTTTTTTTACTTTCAATTTTTAGATTATGAATCACGGTATAAGTGTTTTATTCCGGGCTATTCCGGTAGCGATGGCATTTATTTGTTTTTTCCTGGGAGGTTTTATCTATTTGTATGGGGATGATGGTGCGCGTCAGGTGGCGGGACCTGTTGTATTTTTTCTGGGAGCGGTTTGTCTGGCGTTGTATACAACTGCGGCGACAATAATCCGGCAGTTGATTCATAAATTTCATCCGGTGCTGAAATACGTTATTCCGGTCTTCGGATATCTGGTGGCTGCCATAGTCCTCATTATGGGTATTGTAGTTTTTGATACTGCGCCGAATTCCAATTTTATTGTTTCGGGACATGTTGTGGCGGGTATCGGGCTGATTGCAGCCTGTGTTTCCACAGTGGCAGTTTCTTCTGTGAAATTTTATCTCATTCCTGTAAACTCAGGTGTGAGTGGGAATATTGTCAACGAGAAAGGTTTCTCGGGGGCGGCACAGTATATTTTAATCGGCTTAGCTGTATTGATTTCATTTGTGGCCTGGGTATGGGCCCTTGTTTTATTGTCGAAGATTGATGAGGGAGCTTATTATTTTGTTGCAGGGACTGTAATGGGGGGACTGGCGTGTATCTGTACCAGTCTGATCGCTTTAGTTGCCAGTATTGTTAAACAGGTCCGGAATACTTATACAGACCGTGACCGGCAGATGTGGCCTAAATTGGTGTTGTTGATGGGGACTATTGCATTGGTCTGGGGAATAGTTGTGATATTATCCATGGCCGGGGATGCGGCTAATACTACCGGATTTATTATGATAGGTTTAGGATTGGTATGTTTTAGTATATCCAGTAAAGTGATTCTGCTGTCGAAAGTATGGAAACAGACTTTTGTTTTGGCTAACCGGATACCGATGATACCGGTTATTACTGCATTGTTGTGTTTGTTTCTGGGGGTTTTCTTATTCGAAGAAGGGTTGTATGACAATGCTTTTTTTGTTCCGGCACGTGTGTTGGCTGGATTGGGTGCCATTTGTTTTTGTTTGTTTTCGATTGTCAGTATACTGGAAAGCGGTACTTCGAAGAAATGAGACTGAAACAATGAAAAAAGAAAAATTAAATCCGTATCTTTGTGAAAAGATACGGATTTATTTATGGGGAATCAGCCGTTAGCAGAGAGATTGCGGCCCAAGACACTGGATGATTATATTGGTCAGCAGCATTTGGTGGGCAAGGGAAAAGTATTGCGCAAGATGATAGAATCGGGTGTTGTGTCTTCTTTTATTTTATGGGGACCTCCCGGAGTTGGCAAGACTACGCTTGCTATGATTATTGCCGAACAACTAAACCGTCCTTTTTATGTTTTGAGTGCAGTAAGTTCCGGTGTAAAGGATGTGCGTGAAGTGATACAGAAAGCTGAGAGTCAGCGTTTTTTCAATACTCCCAATCCGATTCTGTTTATTGATGAAATCCATCGTTTTTCTAAAGCCCAGCAGGATTCTTTGCTTGCAGCCGTAGAAAAAGGTACAGTGACTTTAATTGGTGCTACGACGGAAAATCCTTCTTTTGAAGTGATTTCTCCGTTGCTTTCCCGTTGTCAGGTGTATGTTTTAAAGGCTCAGGAACGGAGTGACCTGGAAAATCTGATAGACCGGGCTGTCATTAAAGATTTTTATCTGAAGGAAAAAAATATTGTAGTCAAAGAAAAGGAAGCTTTGATTTCATTTAGCGGGGGAGATGCCCGGAAATTACTGAATATTCTGGAATTGGTTGTGAATGCCCAGGCCGGCCCGGAAATCGTTATTGACAATGACATTGTCCGGAGGGAATTACAAGAGAATCCTCTGATGTATGACAAGGACGGGGAGCAGCATTATGATATTATTTCGGCCATGATTAAATCAATCCGGGGAAGTGACCCGAATGCAGCCCTGTATTATATGGCGAGGATGCTTGAAGGAGGGGAAGACCCTAAATTTATTGCCCGCCGTTTGCTGATATCGGCTTCCGAGGATATTGGTCTGGCCAATCCGAATGCCATGTTGCTGGCCAATACTTGTTTTGATGTCGTTCATAAAATCGGAATGCCGGAAGCGCGGATTCCTTTGTCGGAATGTGTTATTTATCTGGCTACTTCTCCCAAAAGTAATTCGGCTTATCTGGCCATTAATCAGGCCATGGCATTGGTCAGACAAACGGGGAATGTGGCGGTGCCCTTATACCTGAGAAATGCTCCGACTAAGCTGATGAAGGAATTGAATTACGGAAAAGATTATAAGTATGCACATGATTATCCCGGTAATTTTGTGGAGATGGAGTTTATGCCTGAAGAATTGAAGAAGGAGATTTTTTATAAGCCTCAAGGGAATGCGGCGGAGTTGAAAATTCTGGAACGTTTGAAAAACTGGTGGAAGAAAAAATATTGATTTATTGTTTGGTGTATAGAATTGTTTATAGAATAAAATGGTGGATAAAATGAAAATATTGGATGAAATTACCGGGAAAGGTATGTTTTTTTTGCTGGCAGGGCCTTGTGTCATAGAAGGGGAGGAAATGGCTTTGGAAATTGCTCGGCATATATCAGAAGTGACTGATAAGTTGGGAATTCCATATATATTCAAAGGTTCTTTCAAGAAAGCCAATCGTTCACGTCTGGATTCTTTTACGGGAATAGGAGATGAAAAGGCTTTGAAAATTCTGGCCAAAGTCCGGAAAGATTTTCAAATTCCGGTGGTTACTGACATTCATAGTGCAGAAGATGCTGTTATGGCTGCAGAATATGTGGATGTTTTGCAGATTCCGGCGTTCCTGTGCCGCCAGACGGATTTACTGGTGGCAGCGGCGCGTACCGGTAAAGTTGTAAATGTGAAGAAAGGACAATTCCTTTCTCCGGATGCCATGCGGTTTGCTGTCGATAAGGTCCGGGAGTCCGGAAATGAGAATGTCATGGTTACAGAACGGGGAACTACTTTCGGTTATCAGGATTTGATAGTGGATTACCGGGGAATTCGTATGATGCAGGAGAGTTGTCATTGTCCTGTTGTTGTGGATGCCACCCATTCTTTGCAACAGCCGAATCAGGCTAGCGGGGTCACCGGAGGGCAGCCTGAGCTTATTGAAACTATTGCCAAGGCCGGAATAGCTGTAGGAGCGGACGGTTTATTTATAGAAACCCATCCTGAGCCGAAAGTGGCAAAATCGGATGGGGCAAATATGCTGCGGCTGGATTTACTGGAAGCTTTGCTGGAAAAGTTGGTACGGATACGGAAAGCCATTCAATGACAGACGGGTAAAAGTTGCCGGGCGGTGGAAGGTTTCAGATATCCAACCGGACAACAGTGATACCGGCACCGCCCAGTTGTACTTTTTCGTCGGCATAGGAACTGACTAATGGGTTGGTGCTTAGATATTGCCTGATAATTTGGCGTAAAGCTCCGGTTCCTGTTCCGTGCAGGATGCGGACTTCTTTATAGTTTAACATGACAGCTTCATCCAGGAAAGTGATTACCCGTTGCAAGGCTTCCTCTCCGCGTGTCCCTCGTAAATCGATGTCGGGTTTGAAATTCATCCGTTTTTGGCTGATGTTTTCC
Source organism: uncultured Odoribacter sp. (assembly GCA_910578105.1). GTDB lineage: Bacteria > Bacteroidota > Bacteroidia > Bacteroidales > Marinifilaceae > Odoribacter. Next base: position 180,493 of record CAJTPD010000004.1, read on the forward strand.
CGAATGTTGGCATAGGATGCCTGTTGCTGAGGTCGGTTTATTTTTTTCGCTTGTGAGGCTGATACTTTTTTTAATTGTGTCAGACGGACGTTTGTTCTGAGGTTGCCCAAGGCGATAACGGCATTTTTATTGTCCAGTTCCAGTATTTCACCAACAACTTTATTGGGTAGGCTGACCATGTCGCCTTTTCTGAAAAGGGGGGCACTTGGCGTTGTCTGGTTTTCGACAGTAGGGGTGTCGGGTTGCTTTTGTCTTTCTTTTTTCTTTTTTTCTCTGTTTTGTAGTTTTTCTATTTTTTTGCGGATACGTTCTTCTTCTTCGCTGGCTGTTTTTGTCAGTAACCGCTCTTTTTCAGCAGCCATTTGCTGCCGGATTTGTTTGGTTTTTTCTTTTTCTGCCTGGTTTTCCCGGATTTCGCGGATTGTTTTTTCTATCATTTTATTGGCAGAGTCAATAATTTCCCGGGCTTTTACCTGTGCTTCCTGAAGAATTTCTTTTCGGATACGTGAAGTTTCGTTTAGTTCGTTGTGGTATTTTTCAACCACTTCATCCAGACGTTTTTCGTTTTCATGGATTTTTTTCCGTTTCTCTTCCCAATAACGTTTATCCCGGGCGATGTCTTTCAGATGTTTGTCGTAGTTAATGTGGTCTGCTCCGATTTTTGAAGCAGCATCGTCCAGAATCTCTTTGGGTAAGCCGATTTTTTGGGCAATCTCAAAGGCAAAAGAAGAACCAGGTTGACCAATCCGGAGTTCGAAAAGTGGCAGCATCCGGTGGCTGTCATACAACATTGCGCCGTTTTCTATGCCGGAAGTTTCCGCTGCAAAATGTTTCAGATTGGTGTAATGGGTGGTAATCACGCCTTTCACGCCTGATTTGTTGAGTGCAGAAAGGATAGATTCGGCAATGGCCCCTCCCAGCATCGGTTCGGTGCCTGTACCAAATTCGTCAATGAGTACAAGAGTATCCGTATTTCCGTGACGCAGGAAATTTTTCATGTTAATCAGGTGAGAACTGTATGTACTCAGGTCATTTTCAATGGATTGTTCGTCTCCTATATCAATGAGAATTTTGTTGAATATGCCGAATTTGCTGGCTTCGTTGACGGGGACCGGTAGTCCGCACTGAAACATGTATTGCAGAAGGCCGGCAGTTTGCAGGCATACTGATTTGCCTCCGGCATTCGGACCTGAAATCAGGATGATTCGTTGGTCCTGGTTGATTTCAATATTCAGGGGCACCAGTTTTTTTTCTGTGTTTTTCAGACTGAGCCATAGTAGTGGATGCCTGGCTTGATACCATAACATTTCCGGTTGTTTTCCGAACACGGGGACGATTGCTTCGATATAATTGGAAAAAGCAGCTTTGCCCCGAACAAAGTCAATGTAGGCCAGAAAGTCATAGGCAGGGAGCAGGTCATCGATATTGGGACGAACTTCGTCGGCAAATTTGCGGAGGATGCGGATGATTTCCCGTTTTTCTTCCAATTCCAGTTCCCGGATTTCGTTATTGATTTCAACGATTTCTGTCGGTTCGATATAAGAAGTTTTGCCAGTGGCAGATTCGTCGTGTATAATTCCGTTTATTTTGCGTTTATAGGCAGCAGGAACGGGGATAACCATACGTCCGTCGCGTATGGCAACGGAGCTTTCTTTGTCAGCCCATCCTTCTGCTTGTGCTTGCTGCAGAAGACTTTGCATCCGTTTGGAGATACTTGCCTGTTTGCGCTGTAAATGGTGGCGGATATCGTGCAGTCCGGGTGAGGCACTGTCTTTGATGGTTCCGTGTTTGGTTACTATGGTTTCCAGGCGTTGCTGGATGTAAGGAAAAAGCTGGATGTTTCCGGCTTTACCTGTTAAAATGGGATAACGTGTTTCTTTATTTTTGAAAAAACGAACGATGGCATTTATGGATTCAAGGGAATATTTTAGGGTCACCAACTCTGCAATTTCAGGGAAAAGTCCTTCAACCTTGATTTTGAGTAGGATAGGACGGGCGTCTCTGAAATGTTCTCCGGGGAAATGTTCTTCTGCCTGTAAGATGTCCATAAATTCTTTTGTCTCAGATAACTGTTCGTGAATAGTTTGGTAATCTGAGGAAAAAGTCATGGCTTCGACTAACTCGCGTCCCATATCGCTCAGACAATAGTCTTTGATGAGTTGTCTGACTTTGTCGAATTTAATCTTGCTTTCAAAATTCTCCGGATAAATCATATTGCCGGGGGGTCTAAGTTATCAGTTTCTTTATGAGTTTAGGGAAATTACAAATTCATTTTATTCTTTCACTGTTCCGTTGATAGTGAGAATTGTTTCCGGATTTTTAGGGTCGTTGGTGATGATGGTGACTGTTTTGTACTGGCGGCCTGATTTTCCGGCAGAATCAAAAGTTGCCCGGATTACCGTTTTTTCACCCGGTTCCAGGGTTTTATTCCCCAAGGTTACTGCAGTACAGCCGCAACTGGCTTTTGTCTTACGGATATAAAGCGGATTTTTGCCAGTATTGGTCAGTGTAAAATCACAGTTGGCTTTTTCTCCTTTTTTTATTTCTCCGAAATTGAATTCCTTTTTTTCAAAAGAAGCAACGGGAGCATTGGCCAGTTCTTTCTTGCTTAGTTTACTGAAATCTTCCAGTAAGGTGGCAGTTATTGTGAGTCGGTCTGCATAATTTCTGGCGTTGTTGATGGAAAAAACCAAAGATTCGTAGCTATAACCGTAGTCATTTTTCATTGCGGCGTTGTATTGGATAACAAGGGCACCTTTCTGACCGGGCTCTACTTTAGAAGGAATAAAAGTGGCTTCGATGTGTGAAGGTTTGTATTGGATACCCAGTTTGACTGGTTCCGGGCGGCTGTTGATGAAATAAACGGTGTCGCATACAGTCTGCCAGGTGTAAATATTATTTAATCCGATGTGGCTGCTTTTGAATTTCAGGCCGTCTATTTTTTGTTTATAAAGCAGCTCAGGTTGCTCCGGATTGTCAATGACATGACCGGTGATACTCAATTCTAACCGTTTGTTTTTAGCATTGGAGAATACTATAATTTTATAATTGAATTTTTCCTGAACCAGATTGGCAGAGGTAAAAGTAATCCGGATTTCAGCACTTTTTCCGGGAGGGATGGGGGCCCGGTCCCAATCTGCTTTGAATTGAGAGGCCATAGGAGTTACGCGGGTGATGATGACGGGTTGATTGCCTGTGTTTTTTATCTTGTAACTTTCCGTTCTGGCTTGTGTATCGGCTTTTATTTGTTTTAAATCTAATACCGGATTTTTTATTTCCAGATTTCCTTGAGCAAAGAGGAGGGAACAATGGAATAGAATAACGGATAGGATGAAAACAGATTTCATAGTATGTTGTTTTTATTTGCTGGTATTGACCACTAATTTGTAGTTGATGACGGAATGTTGCGGGTCGTTGGTTGTCAATTGAATGATTTTAGTGGTTTTGGGAACATTTTGGGTTTTATATGTCACTGTGGCTTTTACCTTCTTTCCTGGTTTTATGGTGGTTTTAGGTAAAGTGATTGAGGTTTCCGGATCAGATGCTTTTATTTTCCGGATAATTAATTCTGATTTACCGGAATTTTGGATGTAAAATTCATGTGTATGCGTGCTGTTTTTTGCAATGTTTTCCAGGTTAGCTTCTGTTTCTGATAGCGCAATTACCGGGGCTTTTTCGAAATTTCCCTGATAAGAAGAGAAATCCTCACTGATATTGGCGGTTACGTTCAGGGTTCCCTTTTCCTGGTTATTAACCAGTATGTCGATGTGGTCGGTAATAAATCCCCAGTCATTTTTTTTAGCGGCGTCATATTTAATCACTATACTTTTGATTTCTCCTTTTTTCAGAGGAGAAGGAGGTACAGTGACATTTATTGCCGGGGAGGAAGAGGTAGCAGTGATTGTAGCAGGTTGTTCCCCTGTATTAACGATGGCCAGTTTACGTTCTGGTTGCTGGGAGTCTTTAATATTTCCCAAGTTTAGGTTGTTATTGAAAATTTTAATTGTTCCGACCTGATATTTGTACTTGTCGTATGGACCAACCGGTTTACGACTGACATTTCCCCGGATGGTCAGGGACACCACTGAGTTGGAGGCATTTGAATTGACAGTGATGCTTTTGGTAAATGAACCTGGCCGGTTGCGGGGGTCGAAAGATACTTTAATATTACCGGATTCGCCCGGTGCTATGGGCTGGCGGTTCCATTCCGGAGTGGTACAGCCGCAGCCTGCCCTGACATTGGTCAGGATTAAAGGTGTATTTCCTGTGTTCTTGAAATTAAAAACATGAATAGCCTTACCGCCGGCTTCACTGATGGTGCCGAAGTTAAAGGAAGTTTCCTGAAATTCAATTTTAGCTTTTTGGCCGAATACCAGACAGGGTATAAAGACCGCGAACAGAAGAATTAATCTTTTCATTTTTTTATTATTATATCATTATTGTTATACACACAAACAGACTGCCGAAAAAGGTGTCTATTATTAAAACTTACAAATGTAAAAAAGAATTTTTTGATTTATGTTTTATTGATTTGTTAAAATTAAAAATATGATTGTGCCCCTGAAAAGTAGTTTGTTTTATTTAGATATTTTCTTTTCATTTTTGTTTGCCGGAATTTGTACTGTTATATTTTTGGTAACTATTAAAAAGTATATATCTTTGTGATTAAACATGAGGGGATTTTCATTTATTAAAAACGGACGTTTTTTTGTTTACTTATTCTTTTGGAAATCAGTCATTCTTTCTTTTTATAAACTATTGTTGTTTAGTCTTTTAGGAAATCTGCATATCTTATTCCTATTTGTTTTATAGAGTTGAGGAAAAAAACTGGAAGCTTTGTGTAGGATAGAGCAGGAAGAAGTAAAGATAGAGGAGATGGATGTGCTGTTGGCTTTGCTGGATGCCTATGAGGTGACACGGGATGAGGGGATGTTGCAGGAGGTGTTGGATGTTGTGAGTGGACATTGGAATGACCTGACATCCTCACCGGAGGCGGTGAAGTTGCTGGCGTATTGTTATTATTATGTAGAGGAGGAAGAATGTATGGAGAGGGCTTGGAAGATGGTAGAAGAACTGAAGGAAAAGGGAATGGAGGGAGAGAAAGTGGCGGAGGCGGAAACCATATTGCGGGAAATGATGAATGAATGAAAATAAGCCTTGAAGTTCTACGGGAGATTTTTGGTGGCCCCTTCGGGGGCGGAATTGGTGTGTCCTTTGAGTTTTATAAATATGTGGTTTCTGAAATAATTAATTGGGCCTTCTTTTGCAAATTCGGGAGAAATCAGTATCTTTGCGGCGTTTAAACGATATTATTCAATTTAAAGAATTAGAAATCATGTATTTATCAGCAGAAAAAAAACAAGAACTTTTTTCTCAGTACGGAAAGTCTAATAAAGACACTGGTTCTGCGGAATCTCAGATTGCTTTATTTTCCTACCGTATTAGTCATTTAACAGAGCACCTGAAAAAGAATCACAAAGATTTTGGTACACAGAAAGCTCTGATTAAATTAGTTGGAAAACGCCGCTCATTGCTGGACTATCTGAAAGACCGCGACATTGAAAGATATCGTGCGATTATCAAAGCATTGAATATACGTAAATAATACGTTTTCCATAAGCCCGGCTTCAACCGGGCTTGTTTTTATCCTCCCTCCTCCCTCCAAAAAAAGAATTCCGTTAAAAATTTATTTTAACCGTTAAGTTGTTATGAACGTTATTGAAAAGAACATTACTCTGGCTGACGGAAGAGTAATTACATTGGAAACCGGTAAATTGGCAAAGCAGGCTGATGGAGCCGTGATGGTGAAAATGGGCAATACAATGTTGCTTGCGACAGTGGTTTCGGCACAGGAAGCCGGCCCTGATGTGGATTTTATGCCATTGTCTGTAGATTACAAAGAAAAATTTGCTTCTGTCGGCCGTTTTCCCGGAGGATTTACACGGAGAGAAGGAAAAGCATCCGATTATGAAATTCTGGTTGCCCGTTTGGTTGACCGTGCTTTGCGTCCTTTGTTTCCTGATGATTATCATGCGGAGACTTTTGTACAGGTTACGTTGTATTCGGCAGATGAGGAGTCTATGCCGGATGCATTGGCAGGATTGGCTGCTTCTGCTGCTATTGCTGTCAGTGATGTTCCCTTCCACGGGCCGATTTCAGAAGTGCGTGTGGCCCGTATAAATGGTGAATTTGTTATAAATCCTACGGCTTCTGCATTAAAGCAGGCTGATTTGGATATTATGGTAGGAGCTACCTACGAAAATATTATGATGGTGGAAGGCGAAATGAATGAAGTATCTGAAAAAGAGATGCTGGATGCCATTAAATTTGCACATGCAGCCATTAAAGAACAGTGTTTGGTTCAGAATGAGCTGGCTGCTGCTGTCGGGAAGGCAAAGCGTACTTATTGTCACGAAGTAAATGATGAAGAATTGCGTAAAGACATTTGGGATAAATGTTACCAGAAAGCTTATGATGTAGCTCGTCAGTGTAATGCCAATAAACATTTGCGTGGTGAATTGCTGGACAATGTGCGTGCTGAATATTTGGCAACTTTGAGTGAAGAAGATCAGGTGACCAAGAAAGTGCTGGTGGGCCGTTATTACCATGATGTAGAAAAAGAGGCAATGCGCCGGATGATTCTGGATGAAGGTGTACGGTTGGATGGGCGTACTACGGAACAAATCCGTCCGATTTGGTGTGAAGTGGGTTATCTGCCCGGACCTCACGGTTCCTCTATTTTTACCCGTGGAGAAACTCAGTCTTTGTCAACGGTGACTTTGGGGACCAAACTGGATGAGAAAATCATAGATGAGGCTACTGTTCAGGGTAAAGAAAGATTTTTGTTACACTATAACTTTCCGCCGTTCTCAACGGGTGAGGCAAAAGCTTCCCGTGGTGTAGGACGCCGTGAAATCGGTCACGGAAACCTGGCTTTCCGGGCATTGAAACCGATGATTCCGGCTGATTTTCCGTATACGGTGCGTGTCGTTTCTGATATTCTGGAGTCCAATGGTTCTTCTTCGATGGCTACTGTATGTGCCGGAACCCTGGCGTTGATGGATGCCGGTGTACCCATGAAAAAACCGGTTACCGGTATCGCAATGGGTTTGATTACGGATAAGGGATGTGCTAAGTATGCTGTTCTCTCGGATATTCTGGGAGATGAAGACCATTTAGGAGATATGGATTTTAAAGTGACCGGAACCCGTGATGGTATCACTGCTACTCAGATGGATATTAAAGTGGACGGTTTGTCATACGAAATTATGGAACAGGCACTGGAACAGGCCAAACGGGGACGTATGCATATCATGGATATTATTACTGAAACCATGCCGGCTCCGCGTGAAGACCTGAAACCGCATGCTCCGAGGATTGTAACTGTTATTGTTGATAAAGACCAGATTGGTGCTTTGATTGGTCCCGGTGGTAAAATTATTCAGGATATGCAGGAAAAATCAGGAGCTACTATCAATATTGAGGAAGTGGACAATAAAGGTATTGTAGATGTTTCTGCAACGAATAAAGAGTCTATCGATAAAGCACTTGCACGTATTCGGGCTATTGTTGCCAAACCGGAGGAAGGAGCAGTATATGATGGTGTTGTGAAATCTATCATGCCATTTGGTGCTTTTGTTGAGATTATGCCGGGCAAGGACGGATTGCTGCATGTTTCGGAAATCGACTATAAACGTATTGAAAAAGTAGAAGATGTATTGAAAGAAGGGGAGCATATTCAAGTGAAATTGCTGGAAATTGATCCGAAAACCGGAAAATTGCGTTTGTCTCACAAAGCATTATTGCCAAAGCCGGAAGGCTGGACAGAACGTCCAGAGCGTCCGCGTGGAGAACGTCCGGAACGCGGTGAAAGACGTGAACGCGGCGACCGTGGCGGTGAAAGACGCGAGCGTGGTGAAAGACGTGAACGTCCTGAAAGAACTGAAGAAAATCAGGGTAACGAGGAATAATGGAAGTTCCTTTTCTGTATTGACAGCAGATTTATAGAAAATGCTCATCTGGTGAAATCAATGATTTTGACAGATGAGCATTTCTTTTAGAATGAATCCGGAGATTCCCAGTTTAGCAGAACAGAAATTTCTGGTAAAAGTTTTTTTAAGATTACAGTATACTATGATTTAATAATTGTCTTGCAATTTTATCAAGGGCTTTCTGCGGACCGGTATAGTGTTGGGTTGTGTGGACGTGCAACAAGGTTTCTTTGGCTGCCAGAGCAGCAGCGGGAGAAGAAGACTCCAGTTCGTAAAATGGTCCCATGATACTTCCGTCTTCCAGCGGACCGTCATTGTAAGCGTTCATAACATCTCCCCTGAAAGGTTCCTGCTGATATTCCCACATGGCATTTACATAGATGCCGGGATGTTTCGGAATACTGAATTTTACAATTGTAAGAATATGATTTATAGCATCATAAGCACCAGCTATGGGCACGACCATTTCAGGAGGAATACCGATTTTGCCCCGTTTTTTTCCGTCCGCTTTGAACAGTAAAATTTCCCCGGTGTCTTGTAGCCGTTCATTTCCGATTTTTCCGAAATAAGAATCGTTGACCTTTGATTGGTGTGAGGATAGATAGGGGATGATGATGGTATTATTTTCGGAAGGAGTAAACTGGCCTAAAATCCAGATAGAGGGTAGACCGGTTTCTTGGGTCCATGCGAAATTTCCGGTGTTGGTCAGCCGGTTTTCTGTACGGAAACTGATACAATGTACATCTTCGGGCAGGTTGGCCGGATTTTCTTCCAGGATTACTTCACGTTCCAGGAGGCAGGAGAGGAGTGTGCCGGAACAGTTTTCCAATGTGGTTTCTTTCCGGAAAGAGGCTGTTGTCCGGGTTTGTCCGGTCAGTTGCCAGGATTCAGTATCAATGATTGCCGGAGTTTGCCATTCTTTGAAAGTAAAAGTGGTCCCTTTTTTAAAGAATAGCGAAAATTGACCGCCTTCCGGCCCTAACCAGAAACGGTCTTCACCTCCCCAATTATTGCAATGGGGGAGGTGTTGTCCGGAAGCAATCAAATCATAGTTCAGCCATCCAAAACTGTATCCCTGTTCTCCGTTGGCTGTACTGGTGAGTACCCTCCCTTGTAAATCCGGTGTCAGTAACACTTTCTGTTGCCCGTGCTGAAGTTCGATAACATTCAGGTGATTCCGGAGAAATTCTTTGTCGTATTTGTAAGTTTTTGTTGTCATGGATGAAATATTGAGGGGCTATTTTTAGACTTCACAATTTATTGATGTACGGAATAGCTCCGGTATCCGTAAATAATGATTACCGAAAAGCACAGCAAAGGCAGAAGAAAGGAGATGTTAACGGCCGGAAGTCCCCAGACTGTCTGACAGTCTATGATAGCAGCCTGAAGGGGAGGCATCACCGAACCGCCCAGAATAGCCATAATAAGTCCGGCTGCACCGAATTTAGCATCATCTCCTAATCCTTGCAATGCAATTCCGTAAATTGTGGGGAACATCAGTGACATGCAGGCCGAAACGCCGACCAGACAATATAATCCCCAAATGTTCTGGAAACCAATAACGCCAAGAGTTAAAATACCACCGCCAATAGCTAATGTCATTAATAATTTTCCCGGAGAAAAATATTTTAGCAGGAAAGTACAGACAAACCGGCTGACACAGAAAATAGCCATTGCTGCAATGTTGTATTGCTGGGATAGTACTTCGGCATCCTGCTCTGGCATACCCTGATTGACAAAAATACGGGTGCCGTACTGAATGATGAATGTCCAACACATAATTTGTACGCCTACATAGAAAAACTGAGCGATGACTCCTTCCCGGTAGCGGGCTATGGAAAAAATTCTTTTTAATGCATGGCCCAGGTGTAAAGAATGGTCCTGATCTGCATTTTTGGGCATAGGGGTAAACCGTATAATCAGGAACAATACCAGTATAATGAGTCCGACAGTGACGTATGGGGCAATTAATACCTGCAGGTCTGCAGCTTTTACTGCTTCAAATTCCTCGGCGGACAATTGGGCGCGTTCGGCCGTACTCAACGGATTTAATTTCGCTTGGATAAAAGTCATTGCTGTAAACATACCTAGCAAGGAACCGATTGGATTAAATGCTTGTGCCAGATTCAGACGGCGGGTAGCCGTGCTTTCATCTCCCATGGTCAGAATGTATGGATTAGAACTTGTTTCGAGAAAAGAGAGTCCGCAGGTTAAAATGAAATAAGCAATCAAAAACGGGTAATAAAGCCCGGTCATACTTGCCGGGATAAAAAGAAGAGCTCCTGCAGCATATAAGGCTAATCCCAGGAGTATGCCTGTTTTATAGGAAAATTTACGGATAAATAAAGCTGCCGGAAAAGCCATGGCAAAATATCCTCCATAAAAAGCTAACTGTACCAAGGCTCCGTCGGTGACGCTCATCCGGAAAATCTTGGAAAAAGCTTTTACCATTGGATTTGTGATATCGTTTGCAAAACCCCAGGCAAAAAATAAGGTGGTAACCAGGATAAAAGGTACCAGGAGCCGACGGGGGATGAGTTGTGATTTGGGTTTCATTTCAGAAAATTTTAAATTGTATTCTGTATCGGTTAATCAAAATTATATTTTATAATTTGTGGGCCATTTGTTGCACTTTGATATTGCCTATTGCTGTGGCTTCAACGGCTTTGCATATTACTTTTGCGCCGGTCAGTTCTTCTGTCAGGCGGTTCAGCAGGTAGTTTTGGGAACCACCGCCGACAATATATATTGTCTCAATTTTACGGCCAGAACATTTTTCCAGCATATGTTTCACTTCTGCGTATTTTGTAGCCAAAGAAAGGACGACACAGCGCATGAATTCTCCTTTTGTGCGGGGGGCTTCCAAGCCTTTTTCCGTACAATAACGGCTAATTGCTTTGTTCATACTGTCCGGTTTGTTGAAGCAAGGCGCGTCTACGTCAACGACAGAATTCAGGTGACAATGTTCTGCTTCGGCAATCAGGTCGCTATAGGAACATTTTTCGCCGGCTGTTTCCCATTCCTTCATCAGATTTTGCAGTAACCAGAGTCCGGTGATATTTCTCAGAAAACGGATTTTGCCGTTTACAGAGCCTTCGTTAGTGAAATCACAATTCATGGCTTCCGGCGTAAGGATGGGTGAGTCGGTTTCGATTCCCATCAACGACCAGGTGCCTGAACTGATAAAAGCCCAGTTATCGCCTTCTGCTTCAATGGAAGCCAGGGCACTGGCAGTGTCGTGTGAGCCTACTGCGACAACTTTTACTCCGCTTCCTCCGACTTCTGAAACGAGTTCGGGGGATAATTGGCCGATGACTGTTCCGGAAGGTACAATGGGTTGCATCAGGTGTTCGGGGATATTCAGCCGTTTAAATATTTCATCGGCCCATCCCCGGGTGGCGTGGCAGAACAGTTGGGAAGTAGAAGATATTGTATACTCGTTCACTGCAATGCCTGTCAGAAAATAATTGAATAGATCGGGAGTAAACAGCAATTTGTCGGCAATTTTTAAAGCGGGGTCGTTCCGAAGTACCATACTGTATAATTGGAAAGCCGTATTGATTTCCATAAACTGGTTACCCGTGAGAGTATAAAGTTCTTCCCGGGGAATTGTTTGAAACACTTTTTCCAGGATACCTGCTGTCCGGGAATCCCGGTAGCAGACAGGATTGGATATCAAATGGCCGTTCCGGTCTATCAATCCGAAATCCACACCCCAGGTATCTACGCCGATGCTGACGATTTCGTCATACTGTGCAAAAGCTTTTTTAAGTCCGGTTTTCAGTTCTTCAAATAAAGCCAGAAAATCCCAATATACGGTGTTGCCTAAACGAATCTGGCGGTTGGGAAACCGGTGTACCTCATCAAGGCGGATGTTGTCTCCGGGAAGTATTGTTCCGACAATGACGCGTCCGCTTCCGGCACCGAAATCTGCTGCAATATATCTCATGTGTGATTTATAAAATTTACAAAGCTTACTAAAGCCGAACATTTCATTATTTGGTGATTTTTCCTAAAATGTATTTGTCCAGATCGTCTATTTCGTGCTGGGTAAGGGTATTGTAATTCATTCCTGTGCGGAGGATTATCTCACATGCCATTTCCAAAAATTCGGCTTTCTCAATAGCGTCGTTAAAATCTTTTCCGGCAAATACTTGTCCGTGTTTTTCCAAGAGGACAGAATCATGGTTTTGCATGGCTTCGCATACAGCTTTAGCCAGTTCGGGCGAACCGGGACGATAATAGGGGACAATGGCGATTTCACTGCCGCAGTGGCAGGGAAGTTCGGCTGTAACATTAAAATTGACCGGTTTGTTTTTCATACAGGCAATTGTTGTGGCGAAAATGCTCTGGCAATGAAGCACAACATTTACATCTGGTCGGTTACGCATAATTGTCAGATGGAATGTGCTTTCCATGGAAGGTTTCACTCCATTAATCCATTCGCCGGTGGCAATTTTGCAAATGGATACCTGTTCTTTTCTTAATTCGGGGACCCAGGAGCCTGTTCCGGATACAAGTGCCAGTTCGCCAAGACGCCAGGATAGATTTCCGCTACTGCAACGGGTCAGTTTGCGGTCGCCTACTTTGTGTGCTGCCGCAAGAAATTGTTCAATATGTTGCTCTGTTATTTCCATAGATAAATGTGTAATAAAACTTGGAATTAGTTTAGTTAATTATTTTTAGAACCGGATGGATACTTTATATCTTAGCAGGACTAAAGTCACTGATTTTTTGTTTGTTTATCAGAACTTTAGTCCGCTCATCAATATAATTTGCTTATTTATAAAGTGCTCCGTAGTTTTTGCAAGCTCTGTAATCGGCACCTTCCGGGTCCATACCGAAAGCGTTCCAGGCACTTGGACGGAAAATTTTTTCCGGTGCTACGTTGTGCATACAAACCGGGATTCTTAACATAGAAGCTAATGTAATCAAGTCCGCACCAATGTGCCCGTAACTGATTGCTCCGTGATTAGCTCCCCAGTTGTTCATCACTGAATATACGTCTTTGAAGGCTCCTTCTCCTGTCAGGCGGGGGGCAAACCAGGTGGTCGGCCAGGTTTTGTCGGTACGTTCATTCAGTGTTTTGTGGACTTCCGGATCGATTTCTACTGTATAACCTTCAGCCAACTGCAGGACTGGGCCTAATCCTTTGACGATATTAATGCGCATCATGGTTACAGGCATTCCGCCTTTTGACAGGAAATTGGAAGAAAAACCGCCTCCCCGGAAATAATCGCGGTTAGCCGGATACCAGGTAGTAGCTTTCAGACATTTTTCCACTTCTTTCTCTGTTATTTCCCAGAAAGGTTTCATTGCCGGCTGGCCGTCTTTTGTCTGTTCGCCGCAGCCATCCAATGTAGCTGCTCCCGAATTAATCAGGTGAATAATACCGTTGGCCGCAGCTCCGGTCAGTTTTTTGCCGGTGACCCGCTCAACGGCAGCCGGACTCCAATAGGTACGGACATCAGCGAAAATCTGTGCGCTGTTTGTCAGTAATTTACCGAATAGCATGGCAACTCCGTTCAGAGAATCATTTTCTGTGGCAAAAACAAATGCTTCGCGGATGCCGTTCCAGTCGAATGAGGTATTCATAAAAGCTTCTGCAAAGTCTCCGTTGGGCATGTGGTCTGTCCACTGGCGTTGTCCCTGGAATCCGCCGGCAATGGCATTGTGTCCCAAGGATTCTTCTTTGAACCCCATTTCTTTTAATTTTGGATTACCACACATTAAATCACGGAATACAATAAACATTTTGACAACATATTCCCAGTCGGCATCCAGTTCAATCCGGTTCTTTTTCTTTTTGGGAGTGTTGAAATCAGTACCTTCATTGACTTTACAATATTTTTCTGTCCATGCTATTGCTTTGGTATATTCTGTCTTGTCATAAATGCCTTCGTCTATACGCCGGATTACCTCTGTCATATCGACTTGTTCGTTGCGCATGCCCAGGTAAGTCTGGAAAAAGTCAGCATCTACAATACTGCCGGCGATGCCCATAGCCACATTACCGATGGACAGATAGCTTTTGCCTTTCATCGTGGCAACAGCAATACCGGCTCTGGTGAAACGTAATAATTTTTCTTTGACATCTTCCGGAATATTTTTATCGGTTGCATCCTGTACGTCGTGTCCGTAGATACCGAAAGCCGGCATGCCTTTTTGGCTGTGACCTGCCAGTGCTGCTGCCAGGTATACGGCTCCCGGACGTTCTGTACCATTAAAGCCCCAGATGGCTTGTGGCAGTCGGCTGTCGTAATCAATGGTTTCACTGCCATAGCACCAGCAAGGAGTGACGGAAATGACAACACCGACACCTTCTTTGCGGAATTTTTCCGCACATGCAGCAGCTTCCGGAACGCGTCCGATGGTTGAGTCGGCGATGACACATTGTACAGGAGTTCCGTCGCTGTATTTGAGTGTACTGCTGATTAATCCGGCTACGTTTTTAGCCATATCCATGGTTTGTTCTTCCAATGATTCGCGAACACCTCCCTGACGGGCATCAATAATGGGACGGATACCTACTTTAGGATAATCTCCGATAAATCTTGCTTGTTTCATAATCGTTTATTTAAAAAAAAGTACTTTTTATTGTTTTATTTTTAATTGGATTCTGCTGTTTTTATAAGGAATTCCGTAATATCAACCGGGTAGGGAGAAATTCCTGGATTTTTTGCCGTGATTTAATAAATTCTGCTGCTTTTCTGCCCATTTCTACGAAATCAACAGAAATGGAAGAAATTCCTTTTTTGATGATTTCAAGTACGGGCGTATCGTTGTATACCAAAATACCTACATCTTTGCCTACTTGGTAGTTATAACGATTGCAGGTACGGACAACACTTACCAAATCCTGTTGTTTCAGGCAGATGTAAGCACATCCTGTCTGTATATCTTTGTCCGCAGGGGTGCGGTTGATAACTTCATAGCTGAATTTGCGGTCTGTGCAATACCGCACAAAATAATCAATTGCACTAGCCGGATGCATGAGTTCTTTCGGAAAAAATAAAATGAGTTTCCGGTAATAGCTGAATCTGGCATCCGCTTCTGCAAGGCAGTTGTAAAAGGCCTGATTAAAATCCTGACAGATGTATGAAAAATTGCCTTTGTTGAAGTTCCCGAAATCCAACAGCAATAATTTATCCGCAGGGAGGGTATACAGTTCTTCTGAAAAACGCTCGTTGCTGAAATTCATAATCAGGTAATAGTTGTAGCGACCTATGCTGTCCTGTATGATACTCCTGAAAAGATGCTCATTGTACTGGTGAAACAGTATGTCTGCTTTATAATCGTTGGTTGACAGGTTTTCAGTGAAGCTACGGAAAAGAGTCTCTTTAAACGGTGTATAGGTGTCGAGTAACAACAATACATTACATAGTTTTTCTTTGATAAAATAGCCTTTGGTGGAGGTGGAATCAATCAGATTCCGTTGTTTTAGTTCTGTATAGGCTTTGAAAACTGTGTCGCGTGAAACTCCCCATGTTTTACTCATTTCATTGATGGATGGTAAATTGTCCCCAATTCCCCATACGCCATCTATGATTTTCTCATGGATGGAGTCAATTAGCAAATTGACTTTGGATTTAGAATTTGAAAATTTTTTCACGTTAACACCACTATGCTGAACTATGCTGAATTGTGTACAAACGTATGAATTAATAATTGTAATTCAAAAGATTTTTTCAAAAAAACGATATAGGTGTGAAATTTTTCCGGATGAACATTTTTTCAGAGGCAAATAATTATATTGCAGATAAATAGACCTGAAGTTTCTGGTTTGTTTTTCAGAACTTTATTATGAAATACCAATTTGAAATGACTTGCTGCTCCGTTTTGAAAAGCGGTTCATTTTTGCTGTTTATAAGGTATATACCAATAAAAATGTTCGTTTTATTTGGTATATTATATATAATTTTTCTTGGATATATAATTTTTTTTAATACTTAATACAAAGTGTTTTAAAATAATGCATATTTTTGTAATCATTATTGGAAGTCATGCCTGCTAAAATGAACGTTATTTGTAGTAGAAGTTTGTTTTTGATATTTGAATATATTATTGTTAATCAGTGTGATATATGTAAAGTGTAATATTTTTAAGTGGTTTCAGATTTTGTTTTATAATCTGTTGAATAATTTTATATAAATATGAATAATGGAATAAAAACAATTCTGCTTTTATTTATGGTATTATGGGGAATGTGTGCCCATAGCCAGAATGTGGCAGTCAAATCGAATCTGCTGTATGATGTTGCTGCATATACTCTAAATGCAGGTGTTGAGGCAGGGCTGGCCCCCCGTTGGACATTAGATGTTTCGGTCAATTACAATGGCTGGACACTTTCGCATGAGCGCAGGTGGAAACACTGGCTTTTGCAACCGGAGGCCCGTTATTGGTTTTGCGACCGTTTTGCAGGTCATTTTGTTGCAGGTCATCTTCTTGGAGGACAGTATAATATAGGAGGGATAAAGAATCATATCCATTTTTTAGGGAGTGATTTTTCGAATCTCGGACAACAGCGTTATCAGGGGTGGATGTTCGGAGCCGGAATAGCTTACGGGTATGCGTATGTTTTGGGAAAACATTGGAATGTAGAGGGCGAAATTGGTTTGGGATGGATTTATACCCGTTATGATGTTTTTCCCTGTGCCAATTGTGGGAAAAAGTTGGCCAAAGGCCGGGCGCATAATTATGTAGGTCCGACGAAAGCGGCTGTTAATTTAGTGTATACCTTTTAATGGTGGGGTTTATGATAAGGAATATATATATAATTTGTCTGTTGTTGTCGGGATTGATGACAGAGGCACAAATCAGGTTATTGCCGGGCGGACAGGCTCAGGTCAGTAATCTGGATATAGCCCGTACGGAGGGCAACTTGTTTGTATCGATGAATGTTGATTGGTCCGGGTTGGAAATAAAGGGCAACCGGGAGATGTTTTTCACTCCTGTACTTTGTTTTGGGGAAAAGACATTGACGTTACCATCCATATTGGTTGCCGGCCGTAACCGTTATTATCATCATTTGCGTAGTAAAAGTGCAGACAGTACTGTAATGCTTTATCGCCGGAGTGAAGTGACGGCGATGGATTACCGGGCGGTAGTGCCTTATGAGTCGTGGATGAATGAGTCGAAGCTTGTGATGGACGAGAGGGAATGTGGTTGTTGCAGTGATACGTTGGCACAAAACAGAGATACTTTGGTGACTCTCAATTTTGCGCCGAAGGTTTTCCGGCCGCAGTTTGTTTACATTCCACCCAAAGCGGAAATGGTGAAAATGCGTGAGATGAAAGGAAGTGCGTATATCGATTTCCCGGTAAACCGGACAGAGATTCATGAGAATTACCGTAGTAATTATACGGAATTGCAGAAGATTCGCAATACGATAGATGTTGTGCGTAATGATGCAGACACACGTATCACTTCCGTGTTCATCAAAGGATATGCATCGCCGGAGGGGGCTTTTGCCAACAATGTACGCCTGGCGAAAGGACGGACGCAAACGCTGAAAGAGTATGTGCGCAAGCAATATGCTTTCCCTGACACGTTGCTGACGACAGATTTTGAGGCGGAAGACTGGAGCGGATTGGAGCGTTATGTTGCGGCTTCCGGTCTGTCGGAGAAAGAGGGTATCCTCGCTTTAATTGGCAGTGATTTGGAACCGGACGTCAAAGAACGGAAAATCAAACAGATGTATCCGGCAGATTATGCTTATCTCTATCGTCATGTTTATCCCGGTTTGCGTCATTCGGATTATGTTGTGGAGTATGAAGTACGTGCCTATACTGACGTGGAGGAAGTGAAACGGTTGCTCAGAACACAGCCGCAGAAACTGAGTTTGCAGGAAATGTATGTAGCGGCGCAGGAAATGGTGCCGGGTAGTGATGAGTACAATGAGACATTTGAAATTGCTGTGCGCATGTTCCCGGATGATTCGGTTGCCAATCTGAATGCTGCCAATACGGCGATGGGATTAGGCGACCTGAAGAATGCTGCCCGTTATCTGGAAAAAGCAGGTGATAGTGCGGAAGCAGTGTATGCCCGTGCTATTTATGCTGCGTTGAATAACGACTATGATACGGCTGCCAGATTGTTTGCCGATGCGCGACAGAGGGGCATTGCCCAAGCAGCCGATGCGCTGAAACAATTGCAAGAAATGAAAAAGTAATAAATATAGAACGATATGAAAGCTTTGATTAAATTCTTAATGTATGCTTTAATTTTTGGTTTGCTGGCAGGATGCCACAAGCATGAGGTAGGACCGGGGAAGAATGATTCTATGCTGGAGGGGGTAGACGATAACAGTACTGTTTACATGAGTGTCAAAGTACAGCTTCCTGTGGTTCCTGGTGCCCGTAGTCAGAGTCAAGATAATGGTAGTTCGGACGGTGGAAATGAGGAGGGGCAGGATTATGAGAACAATGTAAACAACATCTTGCTGGTACTCGCGGAGCCGGACAGCAATATTTATATTGCACATGGATTGGCCGGGGCTTTGAAACAGCAAAATGGCATCGTAACCACGACGGCTGCAATTACCCAGACTTCACTTTCGCATTATTACAGCAAATATGCACTCAACAGAGTGACAGAACTGCCAAGTGGCAGAGAGAATATTCTGGTTTATGCTTTCTGTAATCCGCCACAGGATTTGTTGGATGTTTTTAATAAGAATTTGCCGAAAGACGAAAAACTTCGGTCGAGTTGGTTTCATTCAGCGTGCAAGGTGATAGGAAGCAATAATCCGGACAATACCGGAATGACCGATGGTTCCAACCGTTCTATTTGGGCCAAGAATACTTTTCTTATGTCGAATTCGGAGGTGGCTGTAGTAACTATTCCGAGGACTTTTGATGAATGGTTGCTGAATTATTCTACCATAGCTAATCCTCTCCTGTTAACTAAAGATAAACCCATACCTGTGGAGCGTTCCGTGGCACGTTTCGATTTTAAGGATGGCTCCGATTATCCTGGCACAAATACCTATGACGTGGATGTTGCCGGACAAAATGGTGGTAAACTTCAGGTGAAATTGATACGTATGGCACTGGTAAACATGAGCAAACATTTCTATTATTTGAAACATGTTTCCAATGCTGATAACGGGCATGCTGATGCTATTATTTGCGGAAAGGAAACAACAACAAATCATGTAGTGGATACTGATGCGGAGGCACCTCATAAACACGAATCTATTAAGGGACAGACTCCTGAGGAATTGAAATTGACAGACTATTTCAATTTTTATTTATTTAATCAGGATGGTTCAATTGATGAAAATACCCGCAAAGGGTGGAACAACTATCGGATTGATGATGTAATAAGTGGTGACAACGATGTGCTTGGCGGAGGAGACAAATGGACCGGGACGGTGAATCCTGTTGATAAATCGGGTTATCATATTTGGCGTTATGTTACTGAAAATACGGTATCACACGATGATTTTCAGACGCATGCAGTTTCTACTGGTATTGTTTTTAAAGGCAAATTGCTGGTAGACAGAAATGACGAAGGTGTGAATGAAACACTTCGGAAAGCGGTCCATGGAGAATACAGTCTGCCGGACGATAATGGGTATGTTTATCAGGTTGACGGAAAAACTTATCCGCTTTTGTTTGTGTATATGAGTAATATATATGTCGGCTGGAATGACCAGATTAAGCATTTTATTTCGGAGGATTACAACGGACAGGCTATGTACAATGATGCTCATGCTGAATATACGTATACAAATGATAAAGGCGAGAGTACCACTAAAACTGTTGATGAATGGTACCAGAATCTGGTTCAGGTTTACAAGGCTAATGGGAAAGATACGGAGAATTTCTTTGTAAAAGAAGCATTGAATATTTTCCGTGCCGCTGCTACAGCTCACGGTTTTACCATATACCAGGCCAGTGATGATTCCGAAGATTATAATCCTGATATGCAAAAAGAGGGAGAAGGTCCGGGATTTTATTTTTATTATTTCTACTGGAACCGTCATAATGATAATGGTAGGAATGGGGTGATGGGGCCGATGGAATTTGCAGTGGTTCGTAATAATGTTTATAAATTGTCGGTTACCCGCATCAGTCAATTGGGACATCCGCGTATTTCCAGCAATGATCCGGATAAACCAACTCCGGATAAGCCTGATGAGGATGGTAAACTGTATTTCACAGTCAATGTAGAGGTATTGCCTTGGACAGTACGAGTAAACAATATTATATTCTAAGTATCAGAAAGGGATGAAACGAGATATAATTTTCTGCCGGATGAGAACACTTGTTGTTTTCGTGATGCTCGTCGCCCTGTCTTCGTGTGAGAAGATTTACGATGATTTGGAGGCGTGTCCGCATGGGGTATCCCTGCGTTTTGTGTACGATTACCACATGGAGAGAGGCAATGCTTTTCCGTGGAATGTAGATTGTTTGACACTCTATGTGTATGACGATGAAGACAATTACGTGGCGACGTATGTTGTGACAGATTCAGTGTTGCGGGATGAAAACTATCGTATGCGTTTGGAATTGCCAAAAGGACATTATCATTTTGTGGCTTACGGTGGTCTTGCTTGTGAAAAGAGTTCTTTTTCGGTGACGAAAGCTCCTGTTGATACGTCCCGTTTGGAAAGTCTTCACGTATTGATGGATGCGTATCAGTATTCGGATACGGTGCATGAGAATCTGCACGGCTTGTATTGGGGCGACTTGGAATTGGAAACAGCTGACCTTTATCAGGAAGGTACGGTGGAAATGATGAAGAATACGAACAATATTCGTATTGTCTTGCAGGATGTGAATTCCGAACAACCAGTGTATGGTAAAGATTTTACGTTTTCAATCAGGGATGATAATACACTTTTCGGTGCGGACAATGACTTGCCGGAAAACGGAGAGGTGACCTATACACCCTGGGCCCAGGGGGATGCTTTTATCGGTTTAAATACAGCCGGAATGGAGGTTATCGGTGCTTATGCGGAATTGTCTGTATCGCGGTTGATGACAAAAAACGCACCTGTATTGCTGATAAAAAGTGTGGATACGGGAGAGGATGTGATTGATATTCCCTTATTGAATTATCTAAGACTGTATAAAAGTGAGCTTTATAGCAAGATGGGGGAACAGGAATTCCTTGACCGTCAGAGTACCTGGACATTGCTTTTTCTTTTGGATAGTCAGAAACGCTGGGTGCAGACCTATATCAAAATCAATGATTGGAAGGTTGTAATTAACGAAACAAGTCTTTGAAAATGAATAAGTCGATATATATGATATTCTTGTTTGCGGCGTTTTGGGGAATAACAGGATGTGAGCAGGGAGAATATCCGGAAATAGAGGAAAGGCCTGGCAGCGTGACCTTAAAAATCGGCGTGGATATATCTGATATATTGCCTCAGACACGGGCTGACGAAACTCAGGCAGAGAACGATGCAGAGAAAATGCATACCTTGCGTATTATCATTGTACGGCCGAATGGCCGTGTAGAACGGGTTAAGTACATAGAATTGGCAAAGCCTGCTACTTTACAATCCTGGGATTTTGATACGATTGTCAGTGGGGAAACCAAACAAATTTATCTTATTGTCAATGAGAATACAACTAAAATAGAGGAGAATATAGTCAATAAGGTGACGCCTTATAGTTTTACAAAAATTCATGAAAAAGAATTTTTTCCGTTGGATGAGATTTATAACCTGACCTTTAGCGTAAATAGTAATACGGAGCAATTGAAAGGACCATTGCCGATGAGCGATATGCACCGGGTAGAAATTCCGCCTGTTGCTCCCGATGGTAAAGAACATGAAATCGAGTGCCGTCTTACTGTCAGGCGTGCTGCTGTAAAATTTACTTTTTATCTGACTAATGAAAGTGATAAGAATTTTAAAGTAGTTGGCTTGGAAATGGAAAAAATGGCTCGCCGTTCATATTTTCTGCCGAGGGAATTCAACGGAGAGTATACTGTTCCTTCTGTAAATAATAATGAATATTATACGTTTAAGCACACATTTCCCAAAGTAGTAGTATTACCGGCAAAATCGAAAACTGAGGTTAATTTATTGAAGGAGGCAGGGGAGCAGCCGCTTTATCTGATGGAAGGGAAATATGTGGATAATGACAAGGAAAAGGATACAAAATTGAATTATAAGATAGCATTGATGTTGCAAAGCGATGAGTTCGGAGAGAAACCGTGGAACACGACTTTTGAATATTTCCCGAATTTGCCGGATTTGCCGCGCAATACACATGTTGTTGTTCATGCTACACTCCAGCATGATTTGGAGATAAAATGGGAGGTACATGTGCATCCTTATATCAGTGTGCCTCTTGAACCAGATTTCGGATTGTAATAAAAGTATGGAAGATTATGAAACGCAGTTTTTTATACATTTTAATTTGTATGTTTTTGCTGAGTGTTACAGCCTGTGTGGATGATGAAATACGCCCTTTTGATGATATACCGGAAGGTGAAACTACAGTAGGTGTTATTGTGGAATTTAATCCGTTGACACCGGCACTGGCGACCCGTGCTTCAGCCGGTGATGCGATTAAAAATATAGAAAGCCTTTGTGTTCTGGTGTACGGATTGGACGGGAATTTGACAAGTCGTCACCTGATAAAAGGAAGTGACGGGAGTCAAATACCAGGGTATGTGGAAAAAGATACAGAGCGGCAAGATAATGGACAGATTGCTGAATCGGAAACGCCTTGTGCCAAATTCAACCTGACTATTCCTTATGGACTTTACCGTATTTATGCCGTTGCCAATATGGGGGACTTGAATGGGTACGACGTTCAAACAGTGGATAAATTGAAAAGTATTGTTCTTCAGTGGCAAGAAGATGACACGAAAAAAAATAACCAGATGCTCGGGCATTTTACTGAGAAAGGTGTATTTTGCAACGACGACAAAGATTACGTGTTAAAGATTAACCGTAAGCATATGGAAGTGCGTGCGGGCATCCGGCGGGTGGCGTCGAAAGTGACGTTAGCATTTGACGGTTCACAGTTGAAAGAGGGGGTATTTGTATACATCAAATCAGCTCAAATCAAAGATATTCCCCGAACTTGCTTTTTAGGGAATTCCAATACACCGTCGCAGGCAGATGAATTGATAAAAGAGGGGGATACCATCCGGTATGACCTGCAGTATGATGAAGAAGCAAACAAAATGATACAGGCTCCTTTTGATGAGCATTATTTGGCGCGTGTCACCAAGGGACGTCCCTATTATCCACACGATTCGGAATATGGAAAAGTTTTTCATACAGAAACCGAACGGGCCCTTTTCTTTTATGAAAATATGCAGGGAGAGGGTAAGGACAAACGGCAAATACCTGACGGAGATGGGAAACTGCCTTATATTGACAAGGATGCTAAATCATATGGTAGTTATATTGAAGTGAAAGCTTATTACCGTTCCATTCACGAAGGTAGGGTGGGGAACGGGGATATTGTTTATCGTTTTATGCTTGGCAAGGATGTTCTGAAGGATTATAATGCAGAGCGTAACCATCATTATAAACTGACCCTGAGATTCAAGAACTTTGCCAACGATGTAGATTGGCACATTGAGTATGAGGAAGAAGACCCGAGTATTCAGGTTCCTGAACCTTATTTTATATCTTATTTGTATAACCACAAGATGATGTTTCCTGTAAAAGTCAATACAGGGGGGCATAAATTGGTGAGTCTGACAGCGCGTATTGATACCAATTCGTGGGCACCTTATAATGCGCCTTATCTGGATTACTACAGGGCAATGGATCCTAATGTAACGAAAGGAGCACAATTGAATCCTTGGAATGGTTTTTTGTCTTTGCGAAGAACACGGGAAACAGTTGTTACAATGCCGGGAGATGATCAGTTTCCTGCTCTTAATCGCCTTAATAAAGAATATTGGGAGCATTTTAAGCGTGGAGAAAGGGATTATAATGTGGGTCCCGGCGAATATGATTCGGACGATGGGGATGGGAAATATTATGTATATACGGGAGAAAACGGAGAGATGAATTTTTTCCTACCCATGTACACCCGGGCTAAACAGTTGCTTATAAAATCGGGTTATACGGGCAATAATCCATATGTGGCTTATCAGCGTAAAGCAATTGTTTTTCTGGAAGGGAAATTAGATAATGGTACTACGATGCAAAAGTTTGCCAGAATCATGCAGGTACGCCGGGTAGTAAATCCGAAAGGTATTTGGCGGAACCATGATAATGATAAGGATTTTCATGTCGTTTTGAAGCGATTGCCAAGGGAAATAAGTGAGTCATTTGAAGAGTTTACTTCCGAAGGCAAATGGCGGGCTTATCCGATTGTTGACCCAACGGATTTAGTCAGACTTGACGGACAAAACGATACGGTGACGGGAAACACAGGTACTCCGATTGATTTTACGATTCATTTTAATGGAACATGTGATGCCAGTCAGAGCCGGTGTGCTATTATTCGGGTAGAGTATCATGATTACAGTTGTTTTCATCTGATTTTTGTCCGTCAAGGAAATGCGCCTATTGATTTGGCTGGTAACGGGACCTGGTGGCATACGAGCAATATGCGTACTTACAGTACAGAAGCCGGTTGTCCGTTAGAAGAAGGTTCGTTGTTTAAATTTGGTAACTGGGACCAGCCGATAGATGCTACCAGTAACGCGAATGACGTAATACCGTGGACGGAAGTGGGACCTGATGATTTCAAAAATCATGCCAATACTTCTTTTTTAATAGCAGGTACCGCCAAATCTGCATTATGGTCACAAATCACCGCACAGGGAACGACAGGAAGTTTTTCTGCTCCGGGACTTCCTCCGTTTGTGTCTGGCAGAAAGGTGTCTGTTGCTTCATTTGATGACTATAATGCTCTTTGGGAACATGATGATATTGAGAATGCTTACGGTGTGATGTACGGAAATGATGCGACTGAAACACTTACTACTTTGGAAGAGGTATACGGACATCGTTACGATAAACATCGGGGTGGTGCGGGGTATGGGATGCGGGGAATTTTTGTCTATAATAGAGAGAGCGGAGACAATTTGTTTTTTCCGATAGGAGCTTCCGGTTATGGTCACAGAAAGCATAAGGACGGTAAAGGAACGGCGGTATTGAGGTATGGCGGCCGGTACAAACCTCTGGATAAAAGTAATCCGTCAACAGGGGATTATTTGAATTTCCGCCCATTGATGTATGATATTTATATGCGTCCCGGAGCTATTTATTGGTTGGAAAAAAGAGTGAATACCACCAGAAAGAACGGAGAAAAAGTAACAGAGGCAATCGGTTGGGATATAAATTACTTCACTTTTGATTTCAATTATATCAGTTCGGCGAATGTATTTTCTCCGAATAATAGTAATAATAGCGATGCTTGTTTTGTGCGTTGTGTGGAAAAATAGC
Source organism: uncultured Odoribacter sp. (assembly GCA_910578105.1). Taxonomy (GTDB): domain Bacteria; phylum Bacteroidota; class Bacteroidia; order Bacteroidales; family Marinifilaceae; genus Odoribacter. Next base: position 205,867 of record CAJTPD010000004.1, read on the forward strand.
CGGATGTAAAAATGAGAATTTGTTGTATATTATTTGCCCTGTCTGTGTTACTTTTTATCAGTACAGACGGGGCGAATGTTTTTGTGCCGGAGAAGGGGGTACGGATGGATACTTTGTCCGGGATGCCGGAATTGCCATTGCCGTCTGTTCCTCCGGAATTGCAAAGTGTGCCGGAACGGGCGGCTTATGTATTGGCTCATTTTTGGGATGGGATGGATTTCCGGGATACCCTCCGCAGCCACAATAAAGCTTTCATTGAGCAGAATTTTGTCAATTTTGTTTCTCTTTTTCCACATGCTTCCGGAGAGGACCGGGCTATAGCGGTGAGGTTGCTGCTGAAAGCTGCAGAAGCGGATGTTCCGGCTTATAGGCTTTTGGCAGAGGTGGCTGGAAAATATCTTTACGATACGGATTCCCCGATGTTGTGTGAGGAATATTATATCTTGTTTCTGGAAGAGTTTGTAACTGCATCTGTCTGGGACGAGGTCGGAAAAGTACGGTTCCGGTATTTGCTTGAAGCTGCCCGGAAAAATCGTCCCGGAACACCGGCCGCCGATTTTACTTATGTAACACGTGAAGGAAAGCAACAGACCCTTTATGGTACTTTGGGCGGAAATCTGTTATTAATTTTTTATGATCCTGCTTGTGACTATTGTCAGGAGGTTATGACGCTATTGCGTGGTGATGTTTTTCTCTGCCGGCAGGTACGGGATAAACGTCTGACAGTGCTTGCCGTTTGTGTTGATACCGACCGTGAAATATGGGAACTGACAAAGACAGATTTGCCGGCAGAGTGGATTGCCGGTTTTGATGCGGGTAATTTACAGGAGAAAGAATTGTATGTACTTTCCGGATTGCCAACGTTTTATCTATTGGATGCAGCTCGGAGTGTAGTATTGAAAGAGATTCTGCCGCAAGTGCTGATTCCGGTGCTGACAGCCAAATTGGGTGGATAACGGCGTGAGATATGTTTATCTCCAACGGTTTTTGATAAGTGTTTGTCAGACGGGTTCAATGTTGTTTTTTAATTTTACATTTCTCTAATCTGTATTTTAATATTATCTTTGCTTTGGATAAAATAATAAAAGCTTAAGTTTATGAAATTGCTGAGTCCGGGGTTTTCAGTATAATGCCTTTGTGTTAGCCGGCTGTTTGTAAACTACATTAAAATATAATATATGGAGGACAGATTAATTGCAGGAATTACTCACGGAGATGTAAATGGTATAGGCTATGAGCTGATTATAAAGTTGATGGCAGAGAATAAAATCTGTGAAGTGTGTACCCCTTTGTTGTTTGGTTCGTCTAAAGTTGCCGCATATCACCGGAAAGCTTTGAATATAGAAAATTTTAACCTGAATAGTATACAAAAAGTTCAGGAAGTAAATCCTAAACGTTGCAATATTATTAATTGTGTTGATGATGCAATAAAGGTTGATTTTGGACAGGAAACCCCTGAATCTGACGAGGCAGCGATGATTGCTTTGAAAACAGGTTTGGATTGTCTGGAGCGTGGGGAAATAGATGTATTAGTGGGAGCACCGCACGGATACAGTTCTTTCAAACCGGATGCTGGGTGTTCTGCATTCTTTGCCAGACGTTATGAAGTGCGGAATACTATGCCTTTGCTGGTAGGAGAAAAAATGAAAATGGGGTTTGTTACTGATTGTTTGTCTTTCAAAGAAGTAGGTGCAAATATTACCTTTAACAATGTATTATATAAACTGAAGCTATTAGACCAGTGCCTGAAAAAGGATTTTATGCTCCGAAAACCACGGATAGCTGTTTTGGGATTGAATCCGCGTAGCGGAGAAAATTGTATGTTTGGGGAGGAAGAAAAAAATATTATTATACCTGCAATTGAGAAGGCGCGGAATAATGGTATCATGGCTTTGGGACCTTATTCACCTGAGGTGTTGTTTACTGGTACCGGGTTTGAAAAATTTGATGTGATTCTTGCTATGTATTATGACCAGGGGATGATTCCATTCCGGGTGATAGAAGGAAATGGAGGAGCTGTTTTAATAGCGGGTTTGCCTGTTGTGTATACCTCTACGGTGCATGGCATGGCTTATGATATTACAGGGCAAGGTGTGGCTGATGAGTCCGGAATGCGCAGAGCCTTGTATCTGGCCATAGATGTTTATAATAACCGGAAGATGAATGCTGAACTTTCGGCAAACACTTTGAGGCATTATGATATCGCTTCCAATAGTAATGAAAGTGACCTCAATGTTGAACAGATTGCGGGAATGAAAGAGGAAGAATAAATTATCTTAATTTATTTAACTTTCCCCATATTTTTGGGATATATGTTGCAATATGCCTTTTTTTCTTGGCTTCATAAACATCCGCAATCTTGATGAGTATGGCTGTTTCTTCCACACCTCCGAACCCGGGATTGATAGCAGTTCCGAAAGTTTTCATGGAAGGAGAAAGGCTCATATATGCATTAATAAGCGGAGGGATATTTTCTCCTAATTCCCGGACATAATGGGATAAGATTTTGTAATCTTCATCATAATTGTTTCCTGAGAATATCTGTTGCATTTTTTTCTGGTCGATGCTGATGTTTAATGGTTCTATCGGGTATACCAGATGTTCGTTGTCGTGGAAATATTTTTGCATGAAATGTAAAATCATATTCCGGGCCTGAATGTTGAAATTGGTATACATTGTGACTTTACCAAAAAAATATTCAATTTCCGGGTGGTCTACGGTCAAAGCTCCCAGCCCGTCCCAGAGATTGTCCAGAGCAAATACCGATTTTCTTCCCATTCGGGTAGATTGGTACAAAGGATGTACAAACGAACGGCCTAATTCTATCATTTTAGGCAGATATTTTTCTTTGAATGGTTCTGAGAAATGAAAAAGTTCCGTGGTGGCCAAATTAGGTTCTCCTGCCGGATTTTTACTCAGGCGGTTACATAAAATGAAACGGTAACCTCCCAGAATTTCTTTTTCTTTAGGGTCCCAGACAATTAATTGCTGGTAGGGGGTATCTTCGGCTATATCAAATTCGTCAATGTCAATATCTTTACCCGTACCGCCTCCGGCACTGCGAAAAGTCAGTTCCCGGATACGTCCCACCTCTTTCATCAGATACGGAGCTGTGTGTGCATCAAAAATGTAAATTTCATTCCCTGCTTTATTGGTTTTACGTATAAAGCGTTCTTCGGTTAGTTCTGATATAAGTTTTTCTTTATCAACAGGATAAATAACAGGTCGCATACTTGCCGGATTTTGATATATAACAGTTCAGGAAACAGTTTTTGTAAGCTTTATTCCCTTTAATTTGCAGGGGCAAATATAGTGTTTTATTAGAAAAATATATAGCGATAGCGGAAAAATGCGGCTGCTTTACTTACAGATTGAAACTATATGGATTCTTTTTTGTAATTTCACCCAATTAATTAATTTATTTATGAGAAATATTTTGACTACCCCATATAGACTTGGTTTAGCAGGAATATTTTTTGCTTTGTTGCTGTATTCCTGCCATAAATCTGAACCTATGTCTCCCGATGTACCTGTACCTCCCCGGGTTGACCGAACTATTTTGGTTTATCTGGCAACTGATAACTCACTTGATTCTTATGCCAGGAAAAATATTAATGACATTCTTAAAGGAATGGATGAGTTTAGCGGAAGGGTTGTTATTTATATGGATTCCCGTTATGAAGTTCCTGTTTTAATGACCATTCAGAGACATGGAAATGAATGGAAACTGGATACCTTGGAAAGATACGGGGAAGAAAATTCTGCCTCGCCGGAAGTGTTGAGGCGGGTGGCTTACAGGACCCGGGAACTCTATCCTGCCTCTTCATATGGTTTGATACTGGGTTCGCATGCCACCGGATGGCTACCGTATAATGTCCGGTTTTCTGCTCAAAAGATGAAAAAGCGGAAAGCAGAGAATACCCCTTTGACCCGAACTTTTGGAGAAGATGTGAACCGGGGAGATGAATTATATGGTTACGGCGGACTTGCTCTTTCTGATTTGGCGGATGCCCTGCCTGAAGGTTATCATTTTATTCTGTTTGATGCCTGCCTGATGTCCGGCATTGAGGTTGCGTATGCTTTGCGGTATAAAACGGAATATATTCTGGCTTCTCCTGCCGAGGTATTGGTAGATGGTTTTCCTTACCAAAAGATAATGCCTTTATTGTGGGGGGATGAACCGGCATTGAGGGAGGTATGCAAGGAATTTTGGAATTATTATGAAAATCATCCGAACGGGGGAGGATGGTGTTCGGGAACTATTGCATTGATACGGACTGAATTCCTGGACGCATTGGCAGGGCAAGTCAGGGATATTTTGGCAGGGAAAACGGAGCTGATTGCGGGGATGACGCCGGCAGATGTGTGGCGGTATCCTTTAATAGACTTTAATCAGAATGTATTTTTTGATTTAGGGGCATATGTCCGGAAACTGGCATCTGAAAATCAATATCATCAATTTAAAGTATGGCTCGAACAGGCGGTGTACCGGCTTGCTACAACCCGGTTTAATGGCATACCTATTCCGTCTGACGAGTATAGTGGTTTGTCTGTATATATTCCAATGAGCGGATGGATTTCTGCCAATAATGAGTATTACCGTCTGGAATGGAGCCGTTACGTATATGATAAATAGTCAGATGAACCGGCGGATACTGCGGTTGGCTGTGCCTTCCATTGTTTCTAACATTACTGTTCCCTTGCTGGGATTAGTAGATGTTTCTATTGTCGGACATCTGGGGGAGACCGCATATATTGGAGCGATTGCTGTCGGGGGATTGTTGTTTAATATACTGTACTGGAATTTTGGATTTCTGCGTATGGGGACCAGCGGTCTGACTTCGCAGGCTTATGGCAGAAAGGATCAGGCAGCGGAAATGAAGACATTGGTACAGGCTGTCTGTACGGGATTGTTTTTTGCATTGGTGATATTATTATTGCAATATCCTGTGAGGCGTATGGCTTTTTATCTATTGGAAACCAGTGCTGAAGTGGAACGGTATGCGGTGGCTTATTTCCGGGTATGTGTATGGGGTGCTCCGGCGGTTTTGGTCATGTATGGTTTTAAGGGATGGTTTATTGGAATGCAGAATTCCCGTTTTCCCATGTACATAGCTATTTCTGTGAATGTAGTTAATATCTTGTGCAGTCTTTGTTTTGTGTTTGGTTTTGGAATGAAAGTGGAAGGAGTAGCGTTGGGAACGGTGGTGGCGGAGTGGTCGGGACTTATACTGGCGGTAGTGTTGTGGTTGAGACGGTATGGTTATCTCCGCGCCCGTATTGCATTTCGGGATAGCTTGCAATTGGCAGCTATACGGCATTTTTTTGCTGTAAACCGTGATATTTTTTTGAGGACATTATGTCTGATTGCAGTGACTGCCTTTTTCACTTCTTCCGGTGCCAGGCAGGGCGATGTGATTTTGGCTGTGAATACTTTATTGATGCAGTTGTTTACTCTTTTTTCTTACATCATGGACGGATTTGCATATGCGGCAGAGGCATTGACCGGACGATATATAGGTGCTTGTAATCTCCGTCAGTTAAAACATGCTGTCCGTAATCTTTTTGGCTGGGGAATAGTGTTGTCTTTATTATTTACAGTGATGTATGCAGCCGGGGGAAAGAATTTTCTGGGATTACTGACGAATGATACCGGAGTAGTTGAAACAGCAGGGGATTATTTTTATTGGGTACTGGCTGTCCCTCTGGCAGGTTTCGGGGCATTCTTGTGGGACGGAATATTGATAGGGGCAACGGCTACACGTCAGATGCTCTTGGCAATTATCGTTGCTGCCGGGGTATTTTTCGGTATTTATTTTGCAGGTTCAGGGGCTACTGATAATCATATTTTATGGCTGGCATTTCTGGTATATCTGTTTTTGAGAAGTCTGATGATGACGGTGTGGGGAAGACAGATATTTTCAGAAACTTATTTGAAAAAAATTGCCGGTAACTAAATAATAGCCGTTGTTTTTTCTTTCATTGCTTTTACTCCCTGCCATATAATCCAATAATTAAACAGAAAAATTATAATTAAACCGCCCAGAAAGCAAGGCCATTCCCAGAGATCCGGGATTACTCCTGTTCCTGGACCCAGTACACTGGACCCCAGATAGTAAACCAATAGGTAAATGGAAATAGTGACCGAACGTTTGGTTACATTATATTCGCCCATAATACGGTTACACAAGACATGAACCATAAAAAGTAAAGATGGCAAGTCAATGGTTACTACCTGAAAGTGGGGCAGATACAAAATTAATCACTTTAAGCTGTTTGATTATATTAAAATATACATATTGAAACTCTCCGGTGAATTTTTCCGTTTTATTTTTAAGCTTGACGGATGTACAACCGGTTGTATGGACCGGAAAATGATGAATAGGAATCAATTCTAAAAACGACAGAGGAATGAAAAACGGAGTAATGTTGCAATATTTTGAATGGAATATGCCCAATACCGGGGAATTGTGGAAAGAATTGAAAAGAGATGCGGCCCATCTACATGATATCGGAGTGACATCGGTATGGATACCTCCTGCTTACAAAGCACATGAGCAGCAAGATGAAGGATATGGTACTTATGACCTGTATGATTTGGGGGAATTTGACCAAAAAGGAACTGTGCGGACGAAATATGGCACAAAGCAAGAATTGCACGAGATGATAGAAGAATTACACAAATATCAGATATGCGTGTATTTGGATGCTGTCATGAATCATAAAGCCGGGGCTGATTATACTGAAAAATTTATGGCGCGGGAAGTCTGTCCGGAACAGCGTGAAGAGGCAAAAACCGAGCCTTATGAGATTGAAGGATGGACAGGATTTGATTTCCCGGGGAGAGGAGAGCGTTATTCTGCTTTTAAATGGCATTGGTATCATTTTTCCGGGGTGGATTATGATGTGTCCCGTAAAAAAGAGGGTATATTTCAGATTGTAGGGGAAGGAAAAGCCTGGAGTGAAGGTGTGGACGGTGAAAATGGCAATTACGATTTTCTGATGTGTGCCGATATAGATTTTGACCATCCGGACGTAATTCAGGAAATGAAAAACTGGGGAATATGGGTTGCCCGGGAATTGAATCTGGATGGTATGCGTCTGGATGCCATTAAGCATATTAATGATTTGTTTGTCAAAAATTTTCTGGAGGCAGTGAGAGCTGACCAGGGAGACCAGTTTTATGCGGTGGGTGAATATTGGAAAAATGACAAAGAAACATTGGATGAATATCTGAGTCATGTGGAGTATAAAATAGATTTGTTTGATGTTCCTTTGCATTACAATTTCTATCAGGCTTCTCAGGAAGGGGAGAAGTTTGATATGCGGGAATTATTGAAAGATACCTTGGTGAAAGCCCACCCGGCTTTGGCTGTTACTTTCGTGGATAATCATGATTCTCAGAAAAATAGTTCGTTGGAGTCTCAGGTAAAAGATTGGTTTAAGCCTTTGGCATATGGATTGATTTTATTACAAAAGGAAGGATACCCATGTGTTTTTTATGGTGATTACTATGGGGTAAAAGGAGTAGCTTCGCCTCATCATAAGATTATCGATATTCTGTTGGAGGTTCGTTGTAAATACGCATACGGGGAACAGCAAGATTATTTTAACCATCCGTCTACAGTCGGATTCGTGAGAATGGGAGACGAAAAACATCCCGAAGCAGGTTTGGCTCTGTTGTTATCCAATGGGAAAGACGGAGAAAAGACGATGAATGTCGGAAAAAAACGGCAGGGCGAAATTTGGTATGAGGTAACTGGTAACCGGTCTGAAAAGATAACGATAGATGCTGAAGGAAACGGGACATTTCCGGTATCCGGGGGTAAACTGGCTGTATGGGTAAAGTGTGAAGAGAATCTGTAATGTGAACGAAGGAATGGAAAAACAGAATGATTGGTGGAAAGAAGCGATTGTATATCAGGTATATCCCCGTAGTTTTCAGGATAGCAACGGAGACGGGACCGGAGATTTGCAAGGGATTATTTCCCGGCTGGATTATATCCGCAGTTTGGGAATAGATATCATTTGGCTCAATCCCATTTATGCCTCTCCTAATGATGATAATGGATATGATATCAGTGATTACCGGGCTATCATGAAAGAATTCGGGACCATGGAAGACTTTGATGAATTGTTGAAAGAGGTTCACGTCCGGGGGTTGAAACTGGTGTTGGACCTGGTGGTAAATCATACCAGTGACGAGCATCCTTGGTTTAAAGAAGCACGGAAATCCCGAAATAATCCTTATTACAATTATTATCACTGGTGGCCTGTTGAAAAAGAACATCCGGCGTATCGTCCCAGTTATTTTGAAAAAAGTGCCTGGCAATATAATCCCCGTACCCGTTCTTGGTATCTGCACTATTTTTCCCGGAAACAACCCGATTTAAACTGGGAAAATCCGGAGGTAAGACGGGAAATCTATAAAATGATGGAGTATTGGTTTGATAAAGGAATTGATGGTTTCCGGATGGATTCAATTCCTCTGATAGCCAAGGAACCGGAATTTCCTCCTATAGAGCGTCGTAAATATCCGGATTTTTTTTCTTCGTATGCTCATGGACCGCATTTGCATGATTATCTGCATGAAATGAATCGTGAAGTATTAAGAAAGTACGATGTTATGACGGTGGGCGAAGGTTCGGCTATAACTTATAAAGATGTGGCAAAATTTGTAGAACCGGAACGGGAGGAACTGAATATGCTTTATGGTTTCGGACCAGCGGAAGTACGTAACTATACAACTCCCGATTCGCCGGATTCCGGGGTTCCTTACAGTTTACTGGCTTTAAAGAGAATGTTTTCCGCTTGGGATAGGGCTGTGGGGAATGGCTGGCCGGCTGTATATCTGGGAAATCATGACCAGCCGAGGATGCTTTCCCGATTTGGGAATGATGTACCTGCTTTCCGGGAAATTTCAGCTAAAATGCTGGCAACTTTTTTGTTAACGTTGCGCGGCACTCCGTACTGGTTTGCAGGTGATGAGCTTGGAATGGTTAATCCCGGGTTCGGGCACATTGAAGAGTATCGGGATTTGGCTACTTTGAACCAATACAAGGAAATAAAGCGGAAAAAAGGCAGTCCTGAACGGTTTTTGGAAACACAAAAACAGATTTCCCGCGATAATGCCCGTACTCCGATGCAATGGGATAGTTCCCTGTATGCCGGTTTTTCTTCGGTGCAGCCTTGGATAAGGGTTAATCCTGATTATAGAGAGTGGAATGTCGCTGAAGAAGAAAAAAATCCGGATTCTGTATTGAATTACTTCCGTAAAATGGTTGCTTTCCGGAAAGCAAACCGGGCATTGGTCCGGGGGAATTATACCTTAATAGAGGCGAATAATCCACAGGTATATGCGTATTGGAGGGAAGACGACCGACAAAAATTTTTGATAGCCTTGAATTTTTCACAGTATGCAACAGAGTTTTCTCCTGGAATTGACGGAGAAGAACTTGAAACTGTATTGGGAAATTATACGGATTATCGGGTACTTGGTAAGACGAACCGGCTTCGGCCCTATGAAGCCCTGATTTTCAAACGCCGATAATTACGGAAGCATATTTTCTGAATTATTTCCGGAATGTTTTGTATCAGATTGAGCAGACTGCAATCCGGACAGGCAACTTTTATCCTTGTGGAAAAATGTTACCTTTGCATATTATTTTCCGGAGATGTCATGGAGCGGATTATTTTTGTTTTATCATATGAGAAAAGGTGGGAGTGCTGGATGATATATGCCAACCGGGCAACGGATGCCGGGGATTTTTTTCAGAGCATGGGGAGATATACGGGGGAGGAAATCAGAAATCCTGCGGTGGTAAAAGAAATTTTTCCTTTGCTTCAGAAATATGATACACCTGCCCTTTATCGTCGGTTTGGAAAAAAGAAATACAAAGATGAACGGGAATTTTTGCAGAAAGCGGAAGACAGTTATATCCGGGAGGAAATCCGTCCTTATATTGAACTTCAGGTTGCCCATGTGATTGATATGCTGGCAGATTCCGGTTGCCCGTTGTTTTTGAAAGGAAGCCGGCTGGATAATTTTTATAAAGAACAGCGGATTTTTTTACAGCCTGTGCCTTTGAGAGCCTTACTGCGGTTTGAGCGGACGGAGGAATTTACCCGTTATATCCTTCGGCTGACTGATGACAAATGTGTTTTTTATCCTGCAGATTATGATTTAAAGGTGTTGACCCGAAAACCTTGCCGCGTGTTGTCCGGACGCCGGTTATTCCGTTTTCCCGGGGATTTCGACGGTCAACGTCTGTTGCCTTTCTTGCAGAAAAGAGAAATTTTGATTCCGAAAGCGAACGAACAGCTTTATTTCCGTAAGTTTATTTTGAAAAATGTGAGGCATGAAGAGATTGAGGTCCAGGGGTTTGAAGTAATTGTGAAAGAGGTTGATAAAAAAGCATTTCTGTCATTGGAAAGAGATGTATTCGGAGGGCCGGTGCTTGTGCCGGTTTTTTATTATGGCAGTCAGTGGATTCCTGTATGGTCTGATCGGAAAGCTTTAGTGGAATTACATACCGATGGCGAGAATTATGCATTTCATAAAGTAAACCGGGATTTTGGTTGGGAGAATATTTTGCAAAAACAGTTGTCCGGACTTGGATTAAGGAATTTACCGGATGGTGGTTTTCAGGTGAATGGCATACCGGAAATTTTTGTAAATGGTGAAAAAGGACAGGGGGAACCGGAAGAAAAAATGAGGTGTGAAGCTTGGGTAAAAACCATTGGCTGGTTACAGCAGCATCGAACGGATTTGCAGCATCTGGGGCTTGAGATAATGCAAAAATCTTTATGCAAAGCTTATTATATTTCAGGTTGGGACATGGAGATGGCGGTCAGTGAGAAAACAGACTGGTTTGAATTGAATGCTGTGGTTGTTTTAGAGGATGGGCGTCGGATTCCTTTGATTCGTTTCCGGGAACATATTTTGTCAGGACAAAAGGAGTTTATTTTGGAAGATGGCACGATATTCCTTATTCCTGAAGAATGGTTTGCTTCGTATACGGAGATATTATTGTTTGCAGGAAGCAGAGGGGATTCTCTTTTCCTGCACAGGAGTCAGTATATGTTATTGGATAAAGACTATTGTCTGGCGGGAGAAGGTGGCAAACAGGAGGCTTTGGCTGTGGATTTGCCTTGTGGCCTGAGAGCTGAGATGCGTTACTATCAACAGGTTGGTTACCGGTGGTTGTATACCTTATATAACAGAGGGCTGGGAGGATGTTTGGCGGATGATATGGGATTGGGAAAAACTTTGCAGGTAATAGCTTTGCTTTTGAAATACCGGCAGGAAACGGTGAAATCTGTTGTTGGAAGAAAAAGACCGGTTAGGGACGGGCAGCTCACGCTTTTTGATGACATAGAGATTGAAGGACGGGAAGAAAATACAGAGGGCCGTCCGGAATTTGATACATGCCTGATAGTGGTTCCGGCATCCTTGATACATAATTGGAAAAATGAACTCCGGAAGTTTGCTCCCCAGCTCACTGTAACTATTTATGCCGGTTGTAACCGGGAAGATTTGCGCCCTTATCTACAGCGGTCGGATGTGGTGATTGTTACTTATCATACTTTGAGAAATGATATCCGGTATTTATCACGTCTTTCTTTCGGAATTATTGTTGCCGACGAAGCACAAAGCATAAAAAATCCCGGGTCTCAGTTGTATCAGGCGATGTTGTGCATCCGTGGAAAACATTTTTTTGCTCTGACAGGAACTCCGGTGGAAAATTCTTTGACCGATTTATGGGCAATTATGAATTTGGTAAACCGGAATATGCTGGGGACCAGTCGTTTTTTCCAGGTTCATTTTATCCGTCCCGTAGTAGCAGATAACAAGGGTAAAATGGGCATAGTCCTGCAAAGATTAATAGCACCTTATCTGTTGAGACGGACCAGGGAAGAGGTATTGTCAGAATTGCCGGAACTTACTTCTGAATTGGTTGTGTGTGAGCCGGATGAAGAGCAACGCAGATTTTATGAAGAAGAACAGGCAAAAGTCCGGAATTATATTTTGGGAAACCGGGATACTCAGAAAAGTTTGCGGTATGATTTTATGGTGTTGAAAGCTCTTGTCCGTTTGCGGCAAATAGCCAATCATCCCCGTTTGGTGGAAGCAGATTATACCGGAGATTCCGGGAAGTTCCGGGAAATATTCAGAATGTTGGAAGGTGTTGTTAATTCCGGGCACAAAGTGTTGGTATTTTCTTCTTTTGTAAAGTATTTGAATATGGTGGCAGATGAGATTGTACGAAGGGATTGGAAATATGCTATGCTTACGGGAGCAACAGTGGACCGTGAACAGGAGGTTAGGCGTTTTACTGGTGATTCGGAGTGTCGTATTTTTTTAATTTCTCTCAAGGCCGGAGGGGTGGGGTTGAATCTGACTGAAGCGGGGTATGTCTTTATTCTGGATCCATGGTGGAATCTGGCAGCCGAAAACCAGGCCATAGGAAGGGCCTACCGTATGGGGCAAAAACAGGCTGTGTTTGTTTACCGTTTTGTTACTGCAGGTACGCTGGAAGAAAAAATACTTGCTATCCAACGCAGGAAACAACAGTTGGCAGAAATTGTTCTGACAACGCCGGTGCAGGTCCCTTTTAGTGATGAGGAATTGCTGGAGGCATTGAAAGGGTGAAATACGGAGATTGTCCGTTTTTTTATTGGAATTGGCTTTATCCGGAAGTGCCGCCCCGGGTGGAATACGGGCTGACAGTGCGGGGCGGTAGTTTGATTCCTTGTTTGGAGAAACTGGTGGACTGGGCTTTGGAATATATGCCGCAGATTATAAGTGAACGTAAAGAAAAGAAGTTGGAATGAATATGGAGCTTGTTTTTTTAGGGACGGGCAGTGCGATGGTTACCCGTTGTTATAATACTTGTTTTGCTTTTCGGCAGGGAGAGGCGTGTTTCTTGGTGGATGCCGGCGGCGGTAACGGGATATTCAACCAGTTGGAGAAAGCGGGCATTGCCTTTACTTCGGTTCGCCGTATGTTTGTCACCCATGCCCATACGGATCATATCCTGGGGGCAATTTGGGTGGTGCGGAAGATTGCTACGCTGATGTCAAAGGGGAAGTATACGGGTGATTTTGTGGTGTATGGGCATGAGGGAGTGATTGAGGCTTTGACGGTTTTTTGCCGTTTGACGCTGCCCGGAAAGATTGTGAAGTACATCGGGGAGCGCATTGTGTTTCAGGAGGTGAAGGAGGGCAGCCGGGTGGAGGTGATGGGGATGGGATTGCAGTTTTTTGATATAGCTTCCACCAAGATGAAACAATTCGGTTTCCGGGCTGATTTGCCGGATGGGAAGTCATTGGCGTGTCTGGGAGATGAGCCTTACAATGAAGTGTGCCGGGAATATGTCCAAGGGGCAGACTGGTTGTTGTGTGAGGCTTTTTGTTTGTATCGCGACCGCGAAATCTTTTCTCCCTACGAAAAGCATCACAGCACCGCCCGCGACGCCGGGCGTCTTGCCGGGAGCCTGGGGGTGAAGAACCTGGTGTTGTATCATACGGAAGATAGGAACCTGGCAACCCGCAAAACCACCTATACCGCCGAAGCCGCCTCTGAATTTCCCGGCAACATCTACGTCCCCGACGATTTGGAGCGGGTGGCGTTGTATTGATTTGCTGTGCGAACGGAGCGTTGAAGCAGGAGTGGATACCCGTGATTCCCTGTTTCAGGCGTATGCGGGAGGGATGGGCATTGAAACCGTAGGGTAAAGCAGTGGCGGAGACTGTTTTGCAAGTTGTAGTCCGGACGTATTTCATCCGGTGGGGGTGAAATATCTGTTGTCAGGAAAAGCGGCTGTGATTTTTACTGTATGGTTCCGATAAACTCTCCTATGACGATGAAACCTTCCTCGTTTTGTATTTGGATGGGGGGATAATCTTTGTTGAGGGGATGTAGGATAATGCTTTCATGGGTCCATTCTCCCGTTTCGGGGTCGTACTTTTTCTCGCTGGTGTATTTTTTGATGGAGTAGCAGCCGCCGTATTCGAAATCGTAATGCTCCCGGTGTTGGATGAGGACGATTTTGCCGTTGCGGGAACCGACGATGCCGTTGCGGAATACACACAGGTCCCCCTCCTTGATCCGGGGTTCCATCGAATGGCCGTTTGCCCTGACGATGAACATACCGGGATTGAGCTTGCCCAGGCCTTCTGTTTTAACCCACCCTTCTTCCTCCGCTTCCTGCCATTCGCTGAATTTTCCGCAGGCTGCTTTCAAGGTGTAGAGGGGGAGGTAGTCGATGTATTTGACATCATCATTGACTTCGGCTTCAATACGGGGCACCGGGGCTGTCGGTTGACAGGGCGTTTGGTGTGCAGGTGCGGGGACCTGAAGCTGTTGTCTGAGATAGTTTTCCAGGGGTTTGTCGCAGCAATAGACATAGCATCCCTTCATGCCCCGGGTGAGCAGGGTGCGGTAGGTGTTTTTTATGATTTCTTCGGCGAGTTGCCCGGCCTTTACCGGGTCATTACCGGCGTGGATGCCTCTGACAGAATTGTCTGCCCGTGAGCGTTGGGTGACGTCCGTAACGACTTTGCCGTTTTCGTACCTCAGGTCTTTCCCGATAATGACGCCGATGTAATCGACTTCCAGCCCCTGACAGGTGTGGATACAGCCGATTTCGTTTATTGAGTTCTCGCCGATAATCCAGGTGCTTCCGTCTTTTTCGAGGTTCCATTTCATGGCGAACCCGAATTCCGGGATGTTCACGTCTGTTGCTGCCGGCTCTTTCTTGCTTTTCCAGTCCCAGCAATAGCCTGCCACCATCCGGGATTTGTTGTTTACTTTGTTTTTTTCTTCAATAACCTGCCGGAGTTCGTTGGGGTCGGAAAAAATCCTGAAATCGAAGTCTTCCTGCGACAAATGCACGTTGGCCGTACCGGTGATTTGCAGGGTATTGTCCAGCCAGGCCAGATAGCCGTCCGAGCCGTTACAGCGGAATTGCGAGGACAATTCAAGTTTTTTTACACAAGCATGCCGGCTAAGGGCGATTTTTTCGATGTATTGTGATTCCCCGATGTCTTTGATATGGATTTTCTGATGGTCATCTACAAAGAAAACGGTGAATTTGGCGGCATCAATGATTTCACGGACCTGGTTTTCCCCTTTGTTTTGAAACAGTCCGCTTTTGTGGTTCAGGCGGTGAGCCTCGTCGACAATAAGCACATCAAACGTGTTGGCCGGAATGTCATAAAAAGTCCCGGAGCCGCCGAACATGTTGTAAATTTGGTTCTTCCTTAATGTCCCCGTAAGTTTGGCGGCATAAACCGCGCGGGGTGCGGCATTTTTGGAGACATAACGGGATACCAGTCCGTTTTGGGTTGTCTCTGCCAGCAGGTTGATGGCCACGACACTTTTTCCGGTGCCTGGCCCGCCTTTGACAATCAGCACTTGTTTTTTGTCAACGCTTGCTTCCCGGCTCATCGACAGGGCTGTTTCGTATACCACCTTTTGGTCGTCCAGCATGATAAATTCCCGGTTGCCTTTGAGCATTGAGGCCAGGCTGTCCGCCAGTTGCTTGGAAGGGCGCAGGCGTCCGTTTTCTATTTTATACAGGATGTCTTGGGTGTCCCCGTGTTTTACAAATTTTTTGATAAAATCCCGGAGTTTGCCCGCATCCGCCTGGAAGAAGGGAGGGGCTTCGGTGATATACGGTTCGTAACAGGGATTGCTGATAATCCGGTCTTTCGGATAATTATGGAGGTAGGCGCAGGGCACCAGGTTGATGTGCTCGTCCCTTATGGTTTGGTTGTAATCCCTGAGCGTTGCGGCATACGACCACGCCTGGTAAGAGGGATGGGCGGTTTCGGAGTTCCCGTGCTGAAAACGTGTTTTAACCAGGGCGTCCTTGTCGGTCAGTTCTGCCGATGACCATTGTTTCAGTTCGATGATGATGACCTGTTCCTGCAATCCTTCATTCAGTCCGGTGATTATGAAATCTATCCGTTTGGAGGTGAGGGGAATCTGGAACTCGATAGAGATACCGGAATCTGCCGGAATCTCCGGGTCTTCCAGAATCCGGTCCATATAGGACATGGAATTTTTCCACGACAGGATTTCATTGCCGGAAGTGCTCCGTCCCAAATGGCTGATGTAGGCATGCAGGATTTTTTCGTCTATCCGGTTACTGAATACATCCTCCCGGAACCCTTGTTTCGTGGATTGGTAGACAATCATAATTCGTTGTATTTTTTGGCGGTTCCCCTGGCTTTTTCCACCGGATATTTTTCTTCGTTTTTCCGGATTTTCCGGAGCACGATATCGAATATGTCGAGGTGATGCTTTTCAGCCAGCAGCAAAGCATAAGCCAGCACGTCCGCCAGTTCCTCCTCCAGCCGTTCGGGGTTTACTCTTTCGGCCTCGCTTTCTTTTTTCCACAAAAACAGCTCATTCAGTTCTGAGGCTTCCAGCAGCAGTGCCAGTGCCAGATTCTTCGAATCGTGAAACTGCGCCCAGTCCCGCTCGTCCCGGAACCGGAGCAATGCTTCCATGGCTTCCTGATATTTGTCCATATTTATCGCAGATAATTTTAACCAAAAATAAGAAAATGTTTTGATGCGGGAAAAGAATTCGGTGATATAAATTTTAAGGCTCTTTCCGGGGGATATGGAAATATCATTTATTTTTATGAATCCGTTGGGGGGTATCGCGGTGCCGGAAAATTATGCAGGCTTTGGGAGTTTAATCCGTGAAATATTAAACGAGGTTACATTTTTGTAAAATTATATTCTGTATATTTGAACACAAAATGTGAATATACTCTCTATGATGAACGAATTTACCTCTCTTACACGCGGGCATGTTTTAGCTGCAATACACCGGATTGAGGAGGAGGGTATTCCTGTCCGCTATCAGTCTTCTTATTATGATTTGATTTATGAAGGGAAACGCTTCCCGCCGAAACTTGTATATTCGTATGCGTATTATGCGGCTCATCATGTAAAATTGAGCCATAAAGAATTTCATGGAGGGGAGGAAACGGATACTTTCCATTTTTTGAGGGAGATGGGATTTGAGATTGTGGGTAAAGAGATGAATGTGGCTATTGATGTGGCGACTTTTATAAAACAGTCCCGGACAGAAGATTTAAGAGCCCGGTTTTATGCCCGGAAATATCAGGGATTAGCTGTTGAAATTGATTTCGGACAAGTCTCTGACACCCGGATTCCTTGGATGTCTTTTTTATACAAAGGCCAAAAAACGAGTCATGGAATCTATCCGGTATATCTTTTGTTTAAAGAGTATGATAAGCTGATATTGGCGTATTGTATAAGCGAAACGAACAAGCCTGAATTGAGCTGGAATTTGAACGGAGAACTGGAAACAGTTAAGACCTATTTTTCAAAATCAGGTATTGTTCCTCCTCGTTATGGACAATCTTATGTTTTTAAAGTTTACGATACTTCCAAAGCTCTGGATTATGTAGGTATGGAAGAGGATTTAAATCAGATTGTCAGGGAATATAAACAATTAATGGGAGCGACATCAATGGGAAATACAGACTTTCGCATAGATAGATTGAGCACTGATTTGCAATCAACCGGTCTGCTTTTTGAAAAGCGGTTGGTGTATCGGTATGTGACGGCTTTGCTGGCCAAACCGTTTGTGATATTGACGGGATTGGCGGGTTCGGGAAAAACAAAACTGGCTCAGGCGTTTTCGCAGTGGATTTGTGAACGGCAAGAGCAGGTGTGTATTGTGCCGGTGGGGGCGGACTGGACGAACCGGGAAGCCTTGCTGGGCTATCCGAATGCTTTGAATGAGGGGGAATATGTATGGCCGGAAAACGGAGTAATCCGTTTATTGACAGAAGCGAATAAACCCGAAAATCAGGACAAACCTTATTTCCTGATTCTGGACGAAATGAATCTGAGTCACGTAGAACGTTATTTTGCTGATTTCCTGAGTGTGATGGAATCACGGGAGGCGATTCCTCTGCATCCGGAAACAGAGCCCTGGAAGGATTGTAACGTACCTGCCAAAGTCGGCTTGCCTCCCAATCTGTTCATTGTCGGAACGGTCAATATCGACGAAACAACGTATATGTTTAGTCCTAAGGTACTGGACCGGGCTAATGTGATAGAGTTCCGGGTTACGACAGAGGAGATGGAACAGTTCCTGAAACATAAAACTCCTGTGGATTTAAATCCCGTCCGGGGAAAAGGAGCCGACATGGGAAAGGCGTTTGTGGAAATGGCAAAAGACAAGGTATGGCAACCGGGGGAATCTGAAAATCTGACTGACACTTTGCTCGGTTTTTTCGGCAAATTGAAGGAGGCAGGGGCGGAATTTGGTTACCGGACTGCCAGTGAGATATATACTTTTGTGGCCCTTGCTCACCGGCTCATTCCCGATTGGCCGGAAAACGAAGTGATTGATGCCGTGATTATGCAGAAATTATTGCCCAAACTACACGGTTCGCAGCGGAAACTGGAAGGCACGTTGAGAACTTTAGGGGAGTTATGCTTGCGGGAAGGGCAGAATATCGATGATTATTTCGTAAAAGACAACCCCGTAAAAGGGGTAAAATATCCTTTATCCTTGGATAAACTGGTCAGGATGTATAAAGGGGTGGTGAACAACGGATTTGTCAGTTATGCAGAGGCTTAGGGCATGAACAGGCTGGATATACCCGTAACGTTGCAGGATGGTCAGACGGTATTTTTCGTGCTGTTTGGGCAGGAAGGGACTTTGTTTAAAATACCGCAGGAAGAAGCCCGTGCTTATGGCGAGGCGTGCTGTCAGTTGGCAGAGGGAAAAAGTTATGAGTACGGAATAACGGAGGGATATAAAGTGGCGGGAGGAATGCTCACCCCTTCGCGTGTAAATCCTTCTGCCGGTATTTTGCAAACAGGTAATTTTGTAGGTACTTTGTCCCTTGAAATCCGGAAGGGAGAACAGCGATGTGCTGAAATTCAGCTGGAAATCCGGTCGGTGAAAGAATCTTACCGCGAGGACTATCGCCGGATGCTGGAAGAGATTACGGAGCATTCCGCAGAGTTGCTGATGCATCATAATTCACCGGTCAGCCAGTATTTCAAACCTCAGCCTCCGGAAGATGCGCGGATTTTGTACCAGCGTTTTGCTTTTATAAAATCGTTGATAGATTCCGAAGAGTTTGCGAATGCGGTCCATCAGATATTATCTGCTCCGGTCACCTGTTGGGAGGAAAATAAACAACTGAAAAGTGTTTGTGGGGTGAAAAAAGCGGATCGGCGGGCGATGAGGCAAATGGCCTGCTCCGCGCGTCGTATTCATACTCCCGCGCAACATCCTCTGTACGACCGGTTAAAGACAATTCCCGAAAAAATAGAAACCCGGAGTTTACAGGAGACTGCGGACACTCCCGAAAACCGTTTCGTGAAATATGCTCTTTCTGCGTTTTATACTTTTTGCAGTGCTTTGATGACGACTAAAGCAGCCGGAGAGCGTTTGAAGAGAGAGGGCGCGAGGGTGCTTGACTGTCTGGGACGGTATTTGAATCATGCGATGCTGAAGCAGGTGGGGACGCCCGATTTGCTGCCATTGAACAGCCCTGTGCTGCAACGCCGGGAAGGCTATCGGGAAGTGCTGCGGGTGTGGCTGATGTTCGACTTGGCGGCAAAATTAGTATGGCAGGGGGGAGAAGACGTCTATCAGGCCGGGAAACGGGATGTGGCCTGCTTGTACGAATATTGGTTGTTTTTCCGGTTGCTGCGTTTGGTGGAAGAGGTATTCCGGTTAAAGGTGCAGAACCTGGAGCACTTGATTGTTCCTTCGGACAATGGTTTGGCTTTGCAGTTGAAACAAGGGCGGCATATTGCTTTAACGGGCATATATGCCTGCGAATCCCGGCAGTTGAATATAGAGTTTAGCTACAACCGGCGTTTTACCGGCGATAAATCCTATCCGCAAGGCGGAAGCTGGACGTTGGAAATGCGGCCCGATTATACGTTGACAATTTGGCCGGTAGGCATTACGCAGGAGCAGGCCGAACGGGAGGAACTGATTGTACACCTGCATTTCGATGCCAAATACCGATTGGATAAAGCTAACCGGTTATTTGATACAGAGGCCGGAGCTTGTGATTCCCCGGCGGGATGCCGGAAAGAGGATATCTGGAAGATGCACGCCTACCGTGATGCTATCCGGCGCAGTGCCGGGGCTTATGTTTTATATCCCGGAACCGGTTCGTTTGAGAAAAGAGGCTTTCATGAGATACTGCCCGGAATAGGGGCATTTGCAATAAATCCTGCTAAATATAGCCGGGGAATTGAAGACTTAAGGCAGTTTTTGAAAGAGGTGGCCGAACATTTTCTTAATCGCACTTCTCAGCGGGAAAAGATAGCTTATCGTATTTACGGGATATTTAAAAATAATGAACCTATGGTAGTCAAAGAATATTTACCGGAATGTTTCGGGAAAAACAGGGGCCTGTTTCCGGACGAGACACCTGTTTTAGTCGGGTTTTATAAAGATGCGGCACACTGGGAATGGATTGTCAGGCATAAATTATACAATGTCCGTCTGGCTACCCGGCGGGGGGCTGTCAAACTGGATACCGGACTGATTCAGGCAAAATACGTTTTGTTGCATACAACGGGCGAATTACGGACATCCCGGTTGTATAAAATTGTTCCGGGAGGTCCTCAGATTTATAGCCGTAGCGACTTGGTTAAAAGGCACTATCCGGCGTCGGAAAAAGACAAGGCCCGCGAGGCTTCTTATCTGGTGTACTCTGTTGAGGAGGTAAACGAACCGGAGCTGAAGGACAGGGTATGGGATATTTCGCGTCTCTCTTCCCATCAGGGGGGAAGAAATTCGGCCCTGCCTTTTGTGGTGACATTATACGATTTGATGAAGGCCCAAGGGTGACCCCGGTGTGCGGGGTTTTGCGGGGACAGGAGGGGGAGTTTTTCAGGCATATCCCAATCTGTCGATATAAACCGGCGAGAAATAGAGGGTGGGACGGTCTGAATGACACCGGATTACTTGGAAGGGAATGATTTCCCTGGCAAAAAGGGCAGTGAGCTGTGAGAAATCGAAAACCACTTTGACTTTTTGTACATACAATAATATTTCCGTTGTTTTTGTTTTGGGCAGGGAATCAACCGAAACATCCGCCATATCCTCCCGGATGGCTTTCAATAGGCCTGTCCTGGAAACCAGACATCTGCTGGGAGTATCGAATACATCTGCCATTTCGATTAGAATAGAGTCCGGGAACCATTTTTGGAGGTCTCGTTTCTTGACGAATTGGTAAAACGCCAGGAGTAAGTAGGTTGAAATTGCGCGGATGATTTGCATACGGGTGTAAGGAAGATACCGCATCCCGTCCCAAATGTTTTTTACGTTTCGATTGATTCGCCCGGCTATTTCCCGGTTGTGTAATTGAGGGGTAAAGAAAATGCGGGGTTCAATGCATTTTCTTTTCGTTATGTTATATTCTTTGAAAAGGAGGGATAACTGCTTAGCCATTTGTATCGCGTCCTTGCGAAAATGGTCGGTGCTTTTAACATGAAACTCAAACTCGACACTTTTTCTTGTACGCAACGTTACGTTCATTTTATATTCCCATGCTTTGGTATTAGCCGGTTGCCAGGAAGCGTGCTTTTTCCGGGATTTCACATATTGATAATGGGATTGTGTGGGGATATGTGTGATGGGGATACCGTTTGTTTTAACAAATTTTTCCAATCTTTTGGCACCCTCGTCAATTCTTTCGGCTGCAAAATAGTTGTCCAGTAAAATTTCCAGTTCACTTTTATCAGTAGGATACACATCAGTTGCCTGGACATTTACAGGTAAACCGTCGTGGGGAAATATGATTTTGTCAAATGGGTAAAATGTTTCTATATTCCTGAACATCACTTGAAGAAAACATCCCTGTTGGGCTTGTAATCTCCATAGACTTTCTATTTTCACATCATAGATATAGGGAGGAGTCAGTTTGCGGTTGATAAAAATACTTTTAAAAAAGTCAACATAATCCGTAAATTCTTTTTTATTCAGGCATAAAATAACCCCCTCTTTGCCTTGCAGCTCCTTTGTTGAATGAGTGGCAAAGAAAAGGGCAATTTCGGGAGAACGGCTGAAATCTATAAAATCTGTCGGAATGCCATAATGTTGGGCAATTGCAACGACATAATCCAAGTCTTTCGCATATCTTTGGGTAGAATTATGCCTGGACAGAAATGCCTGGAAAAGACACAAACGTTCCGCCGCTTCTCTCCTTTTTTTCGCGGATAATCTGTATATGGATGCCACCAAAGGCCAGTCCTCATTTTGTCCCCTGAAAAGCTCATAAATCCGGTTTTTCTGTAACTCCCGGGCCAAATCCAAAGCCTCAGCCGGACTGTTTACTCTGTACGTTTTGTGCATTTTGTTCGACGGATATAGGGATAAAAGTGGCTACATGCTAAATAATTGAACTCACCTTACAAAAATAAAAAATCAACATTTACTATAACACTTTAGTTAAGAAAAATAAAACTCTCCATGCTCCCGGACCTCGCAAAACGATAGCTCTCCTTGATTTCTGTGGGGGAAAAAGCGGAATAGCATTTAAAAATATTAATTTTGTATCATTTCATTAATCTGGTTTAAACTGCGGACATCCGCACGGCAGCCGGCGGATGGCCGGCGGCATTTCCGTCGTCGGGCGTTTTGGCGGAGGTGGTTGCGGGCTTGAGGTCACTGGCACGGAATATCCGGAATACATCAGGGGCCTTGTCCGGCAGGCAATAAATCAAAGATAGCGGAAGAGTCGGGCTGCATAACATAAAGGTGCCGGAACCGGCACCTTTTTTCGTGGGGAAGGCTAAGGTTGGGCTTGCACCGGGGCGGATATGGTGCGGATGTGGTGCGGTATTCCTGCGGCGGTGACCGGAGGAGTACCGCACGTATACCGCAGCAATACCGCAGGAGTACCGGAGGAACACCGCACCTGTAGGGGCCAATCCCCGGCGGAACCCTGCCTCCGGCGGGCCTGTTCCGGGGGGAGAGGCCGGAACCTGAAAAAGGACGAACGACATTCAAGATATAACCAAAGCCAGGGAGGGAGTATGATTCTGAAAGCATTTGACAACTATGTGACCGGCCTCATGTATGCCGATATATTTTTCCCGTCCGGGCGGGGAAGTACAGCCTGCGTGTTTAACACATTCAGGAGTAGGAAACAATACATCGGCGCGTGGTTGCAGCTTTCGCGGCTGATGGCGGTGGAATTGGGCAAAATCAGCCTCGGTGCGCAGGAACGGCAGAGCGTTTTTTTCCGGCTCCAGCAGGTGGGCAAACTCTTTATCTGCGAGGGGCAGGAGGTCGTGTCGCACAGCCACCTGCTGGTGCATCGCGGAGGCATGCCCGTGCATGTCGCCACCCTCGACGTGCACGAGCAAATGCTCCTCCGCTCTTTTCTCCGCATACAATACACGGCGTGGCTGGAATTGTGCGAGCTTTGCAACTCCGTGCTCTCCTTCTACCAGGGAAATTATGTGTGGCAGGGGAATGTGCTGGAACTGCTTGAGCTGGGCGATGCACTGTGGGTGACGGGGCGGGTGTCCCCGCAAGACGGCGAAAAAAGCAAACGGCAATACCTGCGGCGGTTGCTTGCGCTGTTCCGTTTTCCGGTGCCCGACCAGCCTTGCCGCCGGCTGGGGGAACTGACCGGAAGGGTGCGGCCCGACACCTTTGTGACCTGGCTGCACCAAAAATACCGGGATTACTGGCACAAACGCGAACGCTGAAACTGTCCGGTTTTGCCTTTTTCCCCCTGTTTCTTTCCTGCGTTATGTTAACTTCTTGCCGGATGTGGATGTGCATCCGACTGTGGACCAGTGTCTTGTGAAAAATTTTGTTTTTTCCCCGTCATCCGGACAGGAGTATGGGGCGGAGCCTGCCGCGTTGCCCTACCTTAGCCTCCATGAAAATCATCCCGGGAGATTCAGTGACTCATTAAAAACAAAATGTTATGAAATTACTCTCAAACTTAATCGGTGAAATCGGGGCGGTGGTGAACACCCTCTCGGTTTCGTCCAAAGAAAAAAAACAGATTGAGGCCGATTTGATAGCGGCCATAGCCCGCCAGGAAGAAGAACTCCGCCGCAGCCAGGCCGCCATCATCGGGGCCGAGGCACAGGGCAACTGGTTGCAGCGTTCGTGGCGTCCCCTCATCATGCTGGTCTTTGCCGCCATCGTACTCGTGGGTACTTTTTTCAACCTGCCCATCCTCGACGACACCTCCCGTTTCTGGGACCTGCTGGAAATCGGTATCGGCGGGTATGTCATTGGCCGGAGTGCCGAGAAGGTGGCCGACCGCCTGAAAGGAGGCCGCAAATGAAAATCGTGGAACATTGGCTGGAGGGTCCGGATACGGAACGCCTCCGGTGTACGAAAAACAGCCGCCGGATGGAGGTCGCCGATACGATTGTGCTTCATGCGACGGAGGGGGCGAATGCTATGTCGTCGGCCTGTTATCTGGCGCGCCGCGACACCTCCGTGTCGGCCCATCTGGTGGTGGGACGCCGGGGACACGTGATACAGTTGCTCCCCTTCAACGTCGAGGCATGGCATGCCGGGGAGAGCGAACATGCCGGGCGGAAGGGGCTGAATGCCTGTTCCGTAGGCATCGAAATTGATAATGCCGGACGGCTCCACCGCCGGGGCGACCGCTTTTTCTCGTGGTTCAACCGCGAGTATATGCCCGATGAGGTGTTTACCACCGTCGAAAACGGACGTGCCGCCTACTACCACCGTTTTACGCGCGAACAGACGGACCGGGTGGCGGAAATCTGCCGCCTGCTCAAGGCGCGCTACCTCATGCACTGGTTGGTGCGCCATTCCGACATCACCCGCCGCAAGTCGGACCCCGGACCCGCTTTCCCCTTTGAGGAAGTGAGGCGGCAGGCGGGGTTCTGACGGAGATAAAAGACTGTGTAACCATTCAAAATCTACGATTATGGTACGTGTTAAAAACAACCTCT